>CAVUDA010000019.1:0-765142 GCA_963740035.1 uncultured Acidobacteriota bacterium | reverse complement strand
CTGTCGCACATGTGGTAGGACTGCAAAACGAAAAGCGGCCCGTTACCGGGCCGCTTCGTATTGGAATTCGGAATCAACCAGCCGACCAATTGCTACGGCTTGGCCGGGGTTTCCATTTTCTTCTGCTTGATTTCCTTGGCCTTCTCGACGAGATCGTCGGCCTGCTTCAGCAAAGACGCGCGCTCGTCGGGAGTGGCGGCCTCGTCGGCCTTGCGGCGGAGGAGGAGGTTCAGATAGGCCATGGCATCGTCGTAGTCGGGGCGAAGCTCGAGGGCCTTCCTGAGGTCGTTGATGCCCTCATCGATCAACTGGCCGTTTTCCTTGGAGTAAGCGTCGCGAACATCGGGCGGCATCGGATCGTCGTCCTTGAGCGGCTTGCCCGGGTGGGCGAGGCGCCAGGTGCCGCGCGTTTCCAGGTTCGAGCGGTAGGTGAGCGTCCAGTCGATGACGCCGATCCAGTAGTACGGCTCGGGATCCTCCGGCTTCAGGGCGATGTGCTTCATGTGGTAGGTCTTGGATTCCTCAAACCGCGCCCGCGTGTAGGGAGTGCCGGCCATGTTGAAAAGAATGGAACCGATTCCGTCGATGGCCGAAATGTTGTTGGCATCGGCGGAGAGCACGTCCTGGAATTCCTTGACCGCCGCCTCGCCCATGCGGACGTTTTCATCCGACGGAGCGCCGGGAATGTATTGCGTCGCGTAAGCGGTGGCGAGATAGAGGCGGGCGTTGGTCAGCGTAGGATCGTTGTCCTTGGCATCCTTGAAGAACTCGATGGCCTGGTCGTACTTGCCATCGCGATAGGCGGCGACGCCCTTGTTCAGTTCGTCCCGAGCCTTCAGCTTGGCGCAGCCCGAGGCGCCGAAACCGACCGCAAACATGGCCACCGCGAACAGCGCCACGGAATTTTTATTTTTGGAGTGCCGAAAATGCGCAAAAGGATTCATGGCAAACAATCCATCCCCGCGAATATTTTGTATTCCCCCGAGAGGGCAATGAAGTTACCGGCGCTTGTACCTATCGTCCCACGATGCAAAAAGCCGCCTTCGCACTTTCCCGCGCCACCCCGAATCCACGAAGGCACAAGCCACAGCCGCACACTCTACACCAGCAATGCCTTGGAACAAAGCAACTTTATTATTATTTGAGGGCAAATAAAACCGGCATGCACCGAGACCTGGCCGGGCCGGCAACCGCCATGAATCTACTTCCCCGCTTCAAGATTGGCGGTGATCAATCCAACCTTGTCGATCCCGGAACCCCGCATGATGTCGATCGCTCTGGCGACATCGGCGAACCGCACTGCATCGTCACCCTTGACGAATGCGACTTTCTCGGCGCGCTCTTTGAAAACGTCGGTGAGGCGCGGCCCAAGAGAGTCCCACGTGGCGTCCTCATCGTTGATCTTCAATTTCCCGGTGTCGAGAATTTGAACGACGATCGTCTTCTGCGTGACCTGGTCCTGCTGCTTCTGGTTTGGCGGCGCGGGCTGCGGCACCAGCGCGTCCAGGCCTTTCGGGGTCAGCGGCGTGATCACCATGAAAATGATGATCAACACCAGAAGAATATCGATCAGCGGGACGACGTTCATCGTCGCCATCGCACCGCCCTGTTTTCCTCCAACGTCCATTCCCATTGTCGTGGCTCCTGATTCATGTTCCGCGTCCCGATGCAATCACCGGAACGGATGCGCTAGCAAAAATAAAGCCGGGAAGCGGGGACGAACGCCTCGCTTCCCAGCGAAGATTAACCTGCCGGCGGTGGTGGAGCGGTCCGGCGATTCTGCTCGGCTCGATCGGTAATCAAGCCGACGTTATCGACGCCCGCGGAGCGAATCTCATCCACGACCTTGACCACGTCGCCATACTTGGCGCGACCGTCGCTCTTGACGAACACGGTCTTGTCCAGCTTGTTGGAAATGCGGTCCCGAACCTGATCGGCAATTTGCGAAATGTCCGACTTGGCGCTGCCGAGATAAACGTCCCCGCTCGCCGAGATGCCGACGATGACCGCGTCATCCTTGTCGGCATCGGGCATGTCGGAGGGATTGTTGACCTTGGCCAACTCCACCGACAAGCCCTTGGAGAGCATGGGCGTGACCACCATGAAGATGATCAACAGCACCAGCATGATATCCGCCATCGGAATCACGTTCGGCGCCGACATTTGTGGGCCGACGCTTGGCTTGTATGACATGGGTTACTTCTTTCCGCCCGCGCGGCGCGTAATGAAGTAGTTCACCAGTTCCATCGAGGAGTTGTCCATTTCGACGTCGAACGCCTCAACCTTGTTGGTGAAATAATTGTACGCCCACACGGCAGGCACGGCCACGAGCAGGCCCAGAGCGGTGGTGACGAGCGCTTCGGAAATTCCGCCCGCGACCGCCGACAACCCGGTAGCTTTCGTGGTTTCAATTCCTTTGAACGCGTTGATGATGCCGACCACGGTGCCGAACAGTCCGACGAACGGCGCGGTCGAGCCGATGGTGGCGAGGCCGGAAAGGCCGCGCTTCATTTCGGCGTGCACGATCGCGACCGAGCGATCCAGGCCGCGCTTGGCGGCTTCGATCACTTCCGCGTCAGCAACCTGGGAAGAAGCGGATTGAAATTCGGAAAGGCCCGTCGCAACCACCTTGGCGATGTGGCTCTTCTTGTTGCGCTCGGCGATGGAGATGGCTTCGTCGAGTTTGCCTTCCCGCAATGCGCCCGCTACCTGTTGGACGAATACGCGGGATTGTTTGCGCGCCGCGCTGTACATCAGCACGCGATCGATCATGACGCCGAGTGACCAGGCCGACAGAAGAAACAGGATGCCCACCACAACCTTCGCGATAATACTCATGCTGCCCCACATGGCCCTCAGGTCCCAGTTGCTCCCCTGCAGGACGACCATGTTCATTGCCCAAACCGCTAGATTCCCAAGCATATGATTCGCTCCTTTTTATTTCGATTGAAACTTGCGGGCCGGAACCGGCATTGCCGGTCCCGGCCGACTCCCTGATTGGCGGCATCAATTCGCGGCCTTCCATTCATGAAGACCGGCCCCCGAGCCGCCGTCCTGCACAAAGCCTAACCACCCATCGTAAACGTGACTGTAATCGTCGTATCAACTTCGACCGGATCGCCGTTCAACAGCGTTGGTTTGTAGCGCCACTGTTTCACGGCATCCAAAGCGGACTGCACCAAAAGCGGGTGACCGGAGATCACTTCAAGTTGGGCAACCTTGCCGTCCTTGTCGATGATCGCGTGAAGAACCACGTTGCCTTGAATACGAGCCTGCCGCGCCAGGGGCGGATAGAGCGGACGGGTCTGCGTAATGATCGACAGCTGCCGTCACGTTGCCGCCCTGCTTGATGCGCGAGGGGGCCGCCGGCTTCGGCGGAGGCGGAGCCACAGCGGCAACCATTCCCTGTCCCGGGATGCCGCCAAACACGCCGCCGACGTTACCCGTATTGTTGATCACGTCCGGCGGAAGCTCGGCTTCCTTGAACACGGCCACGTCCTTCGGAATCGCACGCGGCTGCATCAGTTTTCCGGATTGGATCAAGCGCGCAACCGGCTTGACGATTGTCTTCATGGGTTGCGGCGGGGGAGGCGGTGGCGGAGGAGGCGGCGGGGCGATGAGCAGAGTCGAGAGCATCGCCTTCGGGAGCGCCTCGGTATAGATCAAAGGAATCAAAATGAGAATGCCCAGAATTAAGGCCTGCACAACACCCGAGAGCACAAAGCCCCAACCTTTATTGTCTTTCTTCTTTTCGCTTGTAGATTCGAGCAGATCGTCAAACATCGTGCGTCCCTCCTGCCGGATAGCTCCAGGGCATTTTTTCAGAGCGGGCCGCCGCGGCGGGCCCGCGCCTATCCCTAGGCCTTCCGGAGTTTAGTACCGGCTGCGGTTCCGGATGAAACCATCGCCCCGCCCTGGCCTCTCCAATTGTTCCAGGCCACCACCAAAGGCGCGGCAATGCCAAAACTGGAATACGTTCCTACCAGAATTCCAACCACCAAAGCAAAGGAAAAAGCGCGCAGGACCTGGCCGCCCATCAGGAACAGTACCAGGACCGTCAGAAACGTCAGGCCGCTGGTCAGGATGGTGCGCGAAAGAGTTTGGTTGATCGAGCGATTCACGATGGCCTTAAAAGGCTCGCGGCGCATGAGCCGCGCGTTTTCTCGGATACGATCAAAGATCACAATCGTGTCGTTCATCGAATAACCGACCAGGGTCAGTAACGCCGCAATCACCGTCAGCGAAATCTCAAAGTGAAAGATGGAAAAAAGACCCAGCGTAATCAGAACGTCGTGAAAGACCGCCAAGACAGCGGCAGCACCGTACACCCACTCGAACCGAAATGCAATATAAACCAACATTCCGCCGAGGGCATACAGTGTTACCACTACGGCCTGGCGGCGCAGTTCGGAGCCGACTTTCGGTCCGACGATCTCCACATTGATGATGGCGAAGGTGCTGGTGTAGAACGAATCGCGCAGGGCGGCGATCACATTGGCATTCGCGCCGGAGGCGGAAAGTTGTCCGAGGTCAGTTACGATGCCGCGGTGGTCACGGTCGCGAAACTGGGCGAGCTGGCGCGCCAGCTGATTGTATCGGTCGCCGGCGGCTGTCCCCAAGGCCAGGGGATCCTTGCGCGTCAAGACTTCCGCTATGGTGTCAGCGCCGGCCGCGTTGAAATCCTGCTTGCCGGCCTCACCCGCGCCCAGCGTGGCGTGCAGGGCATTGAGGATGGCCGTCTTTCCGGCATCAAGCGCCTCGGCTCCCTGGCCCTTTTCTTCCAGATTGATCAGAACTTCGTTTCCGTTTGCCGTGGTGAGATCGCTGACCGGGACAATGGTGCTATTCCCGATCCCCTGTTGCGCCAGCCCGGAGCGAAGGGTATCGATCGGAGGGGGGCCTGAGAAGCGGACGTCGACAACCGTACCACCTTTAAAATCAATGCCATAGAATAGACCGCCGTGTGAAAGGATGGAAACCACCCCGGCAAAGAGCAGTAGTCCCGATAAGCCAAAGAAGTACTTGGCTTTGCCCATCCAATCCAGATCCACTTGTTTGAAGAATTCCATGCTCACTCTGACCCGTTAGAGTTGGACACCAACGATCCTAGATTTGTTCCCAAAATTAAACTGTTCCCCAAAAAACATCCATGTGGCGCCAACCTTCAGGTTGGCATTTCGGTACCAAACAGATGCCCGCCTGAAGGCGGGTGCCACTAAATGCTTAGTTCCGCCTCGCGGGGCATCTTGGCCAGGTGCCAATCAAAGATGACGCGGGATACATAGACCGACGTAAACAGGTTCGCTAGTAACCCGACCGCCAAGCTGACCGCAAACCCGCGGATCGGACCCGTCCCGAACAAAAACAAAAATGCGGCGGAAACGATGGTCGTCACGTGGGTATCGATGATGGTCAGGAAGGCGCGCTTGAATCCCAAGTCGACGGCGGAAACTGGCGCTTTTGACGCGCGCAACTCTTCCCGGATGCGCTCGAAAATCAGAACGTTGGAATCGACGCCCATGCCAATCGTCAAAATGACGCCCGCGATCCCGGGCAAAGTCAGCACGGCGCCGAAATACGCCAGCGCCGCGAGTAGCAGGACGAGGTTCAAAATCAAGGCAACGACCGCGTTGATGCCCGACAGGCGGTAATAAAAAACCATGAACACCATCACCACGATCAGGCTGATGATCGATGCCTGCACGCCGTGCCGGATGGAATCCGCTCCGAGCGAGGGACCGACGGTGCGCTCTTCAAGATACTTGATCGATGCTGGCAGTGCTCCGGAACGAAGAACCAGGCCAAGGTCGTTCGCTTCCTGCTCGCCGAACTGGCCTTCGATGACCCCCGTATCGTCAATACGCCCGTTGATCACCGGCGCCGTCTGAAGCCTATGTTCGAGGACGATGCCTAGTTGCTTGCCGATGTTTTGTTCCGTGAAGGGGCCAAACCGGCGGCCCGCTTCGGTGGAGAGCGTGAAATCCACATCGAAGAAGCCGATGTTTTTCGTGCTGCGCACGGCGGTCGCGCTGCGCAGGTCACGCCCGGTGACCACGGGCACGCGATCGATCACGTACCAACTTTCGCCGGCAGCCTGGCTGGCGCCCGATGCAGAACTCTTTCCCTGAACGATTTGCGCGTTCGGCGGCAAGACGCCGCCGTGCGCGGCCAGTGCCGCCGCTTCGGACTGATATGCGGTCATATCCAAAACCAGATGCAGTTCCAACTGCCCGCCGGCTTGGATCACGCTCTTGGCGCGGTTGGGATCGCCTTCGCCGGGAAGCTCGACGATGATTTCGTTCTCACCCTGGCCGTACGGCGCGACCAACGGTTCCGTCAATCCGAGCGCATCGATACGGCGCCGAATAGTTTCTTCGGCCTGATCCATGGTCTGCTGCTGAATATTTACAATGCGGGACTGCTTCATCGTCACAAGATAGCCGGAGGGTTCGCCGGGCGCGGGAGTCACGTCCCAATCCGGGAACTGATCGTTAATCAGGTTGCGCGCCGTGCCGGCTTGCTCGGAGGCGATGTTATGAACCAAAATCTGCGTGTCGCTTAACTTGCGAATTTCGTCGTAGCGAACGGCTTTGTCGCGAAGCGTTGTGGTGATGTGGTCGAGCGTCTGATCCGTCTCCTGGCTGATCGCTTCCTGCACCTGCACCTGGAGGATCAGGTGCGTGCCGCCTTGCAGATCAAGGCCGAGCTTGATGCTGTCCGAAAAATTCGATTTCACCCCGGCCCAGGACTTGGGAGGGAAATCCGGCCGACCCACAAGACCAATCACGCAGGCCAGGATGACGGCTACAATGAACAGCGCTTTCCATTTGAGATTCGTTGTCATGGCTTGGACTGGCTCAGGACTCCACGGTTGCGAGCTGTCTTCCTGCCCGTCAGACTACATGGAGCGGATCGTTTTTTAGGCGGGCTCCAAGTAGAGCCCGCACCCGACCCCGGCCCTACGACTCCTCCTTACTTTCTGGTTGCAGGCCGGACACGGCGGAACGCAGGACCTTCACCTTCACTTGATCGGCGATACGAAGCTGGACGGAATCGCCCTCGAGGCCCACAATCGTTCCATACAAACCGCCGCTGGTGATGACCTTATCGCCATTTTTCAGGGCGTTGATCATTTCCTGGGTTTTCTTCTGGCGGCGCTGCGCTGGGAGGATCAGCAACACATAGAAAATGCCCATGATGACGATCAGGGGCAAGAACGCCATCAGACCACCGGCGCCTCCGGCCTGGGCCATCAAAGACAAATTTCCTGGTGGGAAAAACAATGACATTAGTGAGCCCCCAGCCTCCCGTTACAAGCAATCCCGTAATTCAATGCCGCGGACAAAAATAGGCCCCGCCGCTCTCCTTCGTTGAATAAGAGGGTAGGACCACGAAGTTCACTGGCAATTTAACGCCCTGACACCCGCAACGCAAGCTGTGCCACCAGCCTGCTTCAGGATTCACCCGCTTCGATGCGCGCTTGGAACTCCGAGGAGAATTCCGCCAGTTCCCCGAACGCGATAGCCTGTCGAATCTTGCCCATAATGTCAAGGAAAAATGCAACATTGTGGTGGGAGTTCAGGATGGACGCCAGGATTTCATTGGCGTGAAACAGGTGGCGCAAGTAGGCGCGCGAGTAGGTGCGGCAGACCATGCAGGAGCAGCGCTCATCGAGCGGGCGCGGATCGTCGGCATAAATCGCGTTCCGGATGTTCACGCGGCCGGCGCTGGTGAAGAGGCAGCCGTTCCGCGCGTTGCGCGTCGGCAAAACGCAATCCATCATGTCGACGCCGCAGCGCACGTAGTCGGCAAGCTGCTCGGGAAAGCCCACGCCCATGACGTAGCGCGGGCGGTCCTTGGGGAGCTTTTCGGTTGCTATAGCCGCCATCTCGCACGAAAGCGCATGAGGTTCGCCGACGGCGAGGCCTCCCACCGCGTAACCGGGAAAATCAAGGTCCACGAGTTGGCGCGCGCTCTCGCGGCGCAGGTCGGCGTGCGCGCCGCCCTGCACGATCGCGAATAACGCCTGGCCCGGGTTGGTCGAGGCTTCCGCATTCGTGCGGCCCGATTCCATCGAGTCGCGCCCCTCGTTCCTCGGGACAAGCCATTCGTTCCTCAGGGTAGACGCATAGTCGCGACAACGCCTCGCCCACTGCGTCGTGCGATTTACCGCGCCGGCCGCTCGCTCGCGATCGGCGGGATATTCGATACACTCATCGAAAACCATGGCGATGTCCGATCCGAGCGCCTGCTGGATCTCGATCGATTTTTCAGGCGTAAGAAAATGTTCGGAGCCGTCCAGGTGCGAGTGGAAAACGACGCCTTCATCCGTGACTTTGCGCAGATCAGCGAGGCTGAACACTTGAAAGCCGCCCGAATCGGTGAGGATCGCCCCCGGCCAGGACATGAAGCGATGCAGGCCGCCGAGCCGGCGAATGCGTTCGTAGCCGGGGCGCAAATATAAGTGATACGTGTTGCCGAGCAGAATCTGCACCCCTAGTTCGGTGAGCGCCTGTTGCGTGAGGCCCTTCACCGTTCCGGCCGTGCCCACAGGCATGAACGCGGGCGTGTCAATCACGCCGTGCGGCGTCGTCAGGCGCCCGAGTCGCGCACCGGTCGGATCGGTTTTCAAGATTTCAAACTGAAAATCCATATTGCTTGAGTCTATCAGGACAGTGCAGCGATTGCCGAGGGACGCGCGTAAAGTGGCACAGGCTTCAGCCTGTGGGGTTTAGTACTTGCGTGGACCAACCCCCACAGGCTGAAGCCTGCGCCACCGACTTCTATCCAACAGACGGCAACGCGGGAATCGCGGCGATTAGAGACTGCGTGTAGGGATGCGTGGGCGCAGAGAGAATTTGCGCGGCGGGGCCGGTTTCGACGATGCGGCCGGCCTGCATCACGGCGATGCGCGTGGCCAGTTGCGCGACCACGGGCAGGCTGTGCGAAATCAGCAGGTAGGTGAGCGCGAAGTCGCGCTGCAGATTTTGCAGCAGCTCGAGGATTTGCGCGCCGACGGAAACGTCGAGCGCGGAAACCGGTTCATCGGCCACGACGAGGCGAGGGCGGAGCACCAGGGCGCGCGCGATGCCGATGCGCTGGCGCTGGCCTCCAGAAAATTCGTGCGGGTAGCGGGCGAGCGCGTCCTCTCCGAGGCCGGCGGCGCGCAAAATTTCCACGACTCGCGCGCGGCGCTCGGCTCGCGAAAGTTGCGGCTCGTGAATTTCGAGCGGCTCGGCGACGATGGTGCCCACGCGCATTCTCGGGTCGAGCGACGCGAACGGATCCTGAAACACCATTTGCATTTCGCGGCGCAGTGCGCGCAATTCCGCGCCGCGCGCGGCGAGAAAATCGCGGCCCTCGACCAGCAACTCCCCCGAATCCGGCTCGATAAGGCGCAGCAACATCCGCGCGAGCGTCGTTTTTCCGCTGCCGGATTCGCCGACGATGGCGAGCGTTTCGCCTGCGGCTAGTTCGAGATCTACATCGTTTACTGCCGTGACGCCGGAGGTCGCGCTGCCACTCGAACGCGATGAGCCCATCGCAAAAGCGCTCGCCGGTGCGGGAAATGTTTTCCGTAAATTGCGCGCCTCCAGTAGGACAGGCTTCAGCCTGTCGGTTTCCGTCCTGGTGGACGACGAGAACTGCGACAGGCTGAAGCCTGTCCTACTGGAATTTTTCATTCCGGCTTTTCCGCGATCAGCAGCAAAACTGTGTGCATGAATTCCAGGCCGCTGGCAACTTTTTCGGAGCGGCGCGGGTGAAACCCGGATCGGTCGTTGCCGATGCAACTTTCCATCATGCCGCGAGTTTGCTCATAGACTGGATCACCGGGAGCTTTACAGGCATTTCCCATCCAGACGTTGAAATCGTGCCAGTTGTCGTGGAGATTTTCATAAACGACGCGCAGCCCCAAATCGCGGATCATCGCATGGAAATTCGCGACGCTTTGCGTATTGGTATGCGAAGGATCGCGCACGCGCTCGACGCGATTCTGGAACTCGCCGTCGCAGCCCTCGCGCACAATGATGTCGGTGATGGCGACGCGGCCTCCGGGCTGCAGCACGCGCGCCATTTCGGTCAGGGCGCGCGCCGGATCGGTCATGTGGTGAAACGCATAGCCGCAGGAGACGATCCCGGCGGCGCCGTCGGCAAAGGGCAGCGCGTAAATATCGGCGCAGACGAATTCAATGTTGGCGATGCCGTCGCGCGCGGCTTCGGCGCGCGCTTTTTCGACCATCGCCGGAGTCAGGTCCGCGCCGATGGCGTGGCGAACGCGCGCGGCCAGCGGGCGCGTGTACGTGCCGGGGCCGCACGCGAGATCGATGGCCAGCATGTTCTTCGCATTTGCGAGGCCCGCCGTGGCGCGTTCGGCGAGTTCCTCGCCTTCCTCGACGCGCGTGCGGCGGACCGTTCGGGCGAATGCGTCCGCGGTTTCCGTGAAGCGCTCGCGGATTTTGTCATGGTGAGTCGGATCAGGGGTCATTGTTGTCTAGCTTCCTCATTCTTCCCAGCGATGAAGGGATAGTGAATTTAGTGGCACAGGCTTCAGCCTGTGGGGGTTCGGCCCTGGAAGGACTAAAACCCACAGGCTGAAGCCTGTGCCACTAAAAATCATCGTCCAAATTCACCTCGCGCGCTCGAAATTAATTTTTTCAACCAAAATACAACGTGCATGGTGTTTCGTTCCGGCTTCAAACAACCCGGGCATTGCCGCGGCGCATTCGGCGACGCGCACCGGGCAGCGCGGCTCAAACGCGCATCCGGGAGGCAGCGCGGTGAGCGAGGGCACTGTGCCGGGGATCGGCTCCAGTTTATGGCGCATAAGTCGTGGCGAAGCGCGCAAGAGGCCCGCTGTGTAAGGATGCGCCGGGCGCTCGAGCACTTCGCGCGCCGGGCCTTCTTCCACGATGCGGCCCGCATAGGTGACCGCGATGCGATCCGCCACCTGCGCGACGACTCCGAGATCATGCGTGATGAATAGAAGCGCGAGGCCGAGATCGCGCCGGAGGCGGGCGAGCAATTCGAGAATTTGTTTTTGCACCGTGACGTCAAGCGCGGTGGTCGGCTCATCGGCGATGAGCAGACGCGGGGCCTTTCCGTTGTCTCCGGCGAGGGCCATCGCGATCATGGCACGCTGGCGCAAGCCGCCCGAGAGTTGGTGCGGATACTGGCGAGCGCGCATGGCAGGCTCCGGCACGGCGGCGCGTTCGAGCGCCGCGAGCACGCGGCGATCGACATCCTCGCGCGAGAGCCCGGCGTGATGCGCGCGAATCGCTTCGGCAATTTGCGCGCCCACCCGCATGACGGGATTGAGCGCCGTCATCGGCTCCTGAAAAATCATGGCGATGTCGCGCCCGCGCACGCCGATCCGTTCGCGCTCGGGCAGAGTGAGCAAATTCGAGCGCGACGCAGCGGCGCCGTTTGAACTGGAAAACCACGCTTCGCCACTAACGCGCGCGCCCGGCGGCAGCAATCCCATCAGCGCCAGTGCGAGCATCGATTTCCCGCTCCCCGATTCGCCGACGAGACCAAGCGATTCGCCCGTTTCGAGAGTGAACGACACGTTGTCCACAGGACGAATCCATCCCGGCGGGGTCGGAATCTCGACGGTGAGTCCGCGCAGCTCAATCAGTGGAGGCATCGTTACATCATAAGACGGATTGTGATAAGTGACGGGACAGAATGGAACGCTGATTTGGCTTCCGGTAGTGTGATCTTGGTTCCGAGGGGATGAAAATCAGCGGAGCGAGATCTTCAGCTCGTTTTAGTAGGACAGCCAAGAGTGGCTGTCCTACTAAAACCCGATCACGATCAAGCTGACCTATTGCACGGGGTCAGTGTGGCTACCCGAAAATCTATAGATGAGGCAGAATCTTGCCGAGCAGTTTTTTCCACCCAACCAGAGCGATCTTAATGTATAGATAAGCCCAACCGGATCCGAACCACTCTGGAAAATGTTTACGAGGAGAAAGCCAAATGCAAATAAAAAATACTGCCTTGAAAGTCGCGGTGCTGAGCGCTGTGCTCGCCGTGTTCCCGGTGCTCGCGCAGCAAGTGGAACCGAAGCCCACGTGCAATCACTGTCAGGCCGTGTACGTTCCCAAGAGCGAGCTGGACGGCTACAACCAGCGGGCCATCGAGCACAAGCTCGTGGATCAGCAGGTGCGCTCGGTGGATGTCGGCAAGGTGCAGGTGGGCATCGGGAGCATTTACCGCGGGAAGCTGGGCCAGGCCACAGGTGCGGAAAACATCGTGGCGGAAGCGGTGGCCGAGCACGAGCAGGTGAGCGAGGTTTACTACGTCATTGAAGGCTCGGCGACGCTTCTGACGGGGCCGGACCTCGTGGACCCGAAGCCGCGGCCGAGCACGCTGAAAACCGTGCGCGAACAGAATGGTCCCGGATTCAGCGCCGCGTCGATCAAGAATCCGGAAGTTCACGAACTGAAGGCGGGCGATATGATCATCATCCCGGCGGGAACCGGGCACTGGTTCACGAAAATTGACGATCACATCCGCTACGTGATGGTGCGGCTCGATCCGGACAAGATCCTTCCGCTCAAGAACGAGGTGCAATCGCTGAAGTACCTGGCGAGCCCCTATAGCCCGACGCAGGGGAATTTCTGATCCGGGATTCGTGGCGCCAGCGTCTCGCCGCCTTTTTCTCGTTGTGTGACGACTAAAAATATTGCCGGCGGGACGCCGGCGCTACGAAAAACCTGCGATCTTCGGTAAATTAGAAAGTTCAGATTTCGCCGTATGGAATAAGGTGACGCGATGCCGACCGCCGAATGTCCGCAATGCCGCATGCCGACGGCGAACGCCATGGGCAAAACGTATTGCCCGCAGTGCGGGTGGAATCGCGGCGAGGCGGAGCAGCAGACGCGGCTGTTTCTGCGTCTGCTGCCGGTGCTCGTGATTCTGTTCGACGCGCCGCTGATCGTCTGGATTTTCATCGGTCACGCCGAGATTTCCGTTCTTGCCGTTCTCGGCCTCGTCGCGATCGTTCCGGCGATTCTCGTGGTCCTCGTGGTGAAAGGAAAAATCCGGATCGGGGCGGTTGGTCAAGGGCCGGGGAGGCCGTCGTGATGGCGCCATTTCAAGACACGGCAACGCCAGGCGGTGTCGCGGGGCCGTATGACGAAATGAGCCGAGTGCTTGCCACGCTGCCCCGGCCGCGTCCCGTACGCATGAGCCGCCGCGGAAAAATTATCGCCGTGGTCGTCTTGAGTGCGCTGCTGGCATCGTTGGGGATTTATGCGGCAGCCGGCGTGGCGGCGCAGCGGACGGCGGGAGGGCAGGAAGCGGGCGGCTCGCAGTTTCCGGTGTACGCGCTTTCGATTGCCTTCATCGCGGTGTTTGTCATCGTGATGCTGAATGTAATCGGAAGGCAGAAGCGCCTGCTGGCCGAGGGGGAAATCGCCACGGCGCATGTCACCAAACGTTGGATGGCGCGCAACGGCCCCAATATTCACTACGAATTTACGACGCCTCTTGGCGAACATTTCTCCCGTGGCGCGGCGGACGGCTCGACGAAGCTTTCCGTGGGAATGAACGTGCCGGTTTTTTACGATCCGCAGAAGCCCAAGAGGCAGCTCGCATTGTGCGCGTCCTTCTATGAGGTGGTCCTGCCGCGTGAATTATGACCCTTTCGGAGCACGCTAACCGAAAGCACTGTCCTGGGCTGGGTAAAGAATCGTCTGGAGATTTCTCTGGGCACGCCATTCTCCCGAATGGCGTGTTGGAAAGCGCCAATCGGGAGATTGGCGTTCCCGGGGTTCAATCGAACCATTTGTAAATGCGGGCTAGTGCCCGGCAGCCTGTGACGCGAGATCGCGCCCCTCGATCATCAGGGCTTGAAACGCCGAATCGGTTTGCACGGCTTCCCGGGTAAGCGCCTGCAACCGGGCGCCCATTTCCTTCACGCGAGGGTCGCTCGGGTCCTGGTTGCCCTTGAGGCTCTCTGAGGTTGCCAGGATTTGCCTGGCCTTTTGAACCAGATCACGGGCCTGCGCCACATAGACCTGCTTGGCGGCGAATAATCGTTCCTCCCATTTGGCGCGGCCCGGAAAATCAATGTCATTGCTGTTTAGTACGTTGCGCACCAGCGTGGCGCGGTCCAGACCTTCCACCCGGTCCACAACGGTTTCCAGCATCGCGAGTTTCTCGGCCGGAGAAGGGTCTGCGCCGGTCTCGCCCCCGGACGTCGCTTGAGCGGTTTGGCCAAGCCCGCCGCCCAGAGTGGCGGAGGCGCCGCCCGAGCCGGAGGGAAGGTCGTCGTTCGTAAGAACCTTCGCAGTGGATTTATTGGTTTTGTCTTTTTCTTTGTCTTTCTGGGCTTGCCTCGCCAGGTCGCCCAGCGAAGGGGAATTCGCCGGCGAATCTTGCGCGTGCGCGGGTGCGAAAGTGAACAAGGCCAGAGCGCACGCTGCAATGAGGGTCAAATTCCGCGCCATGGGTCCTCCTTAAAGTGACAATCCGGGCTCGCCAATTCCTCTGGATGCTCCTCCGATGCTTGCTGATGGAATGGAAACAAGCTATGGCCCGCGAGTACAGGCATGCGGAAAGAGTAATCTGGCGAGGTTTGACGGCTCAGGAGCGGGACGCTGCAGTGGAGGGCAGAATTACTTCAAGTGTGCGACGAGCAATATCAGCGTGAAAATCACGACGGGAATCATCAGGAGCATGGTGTAGGACAGGATCCTCTTCAAAAAAGGAAGGCGTGCGGGCTTTCGTTCCTTGCGCGCCGAACGGTCGATGACCTCGACGCTTTGAGGGTCCGCCAGCGCGGCGGCGAATTCTCGCGCGCCTGCAAAGCGATTCTCCGGATCGCGCTCCATTGCGCGATACAGAATTTCCTGCATCTGCAGGGAGATTTCAGGATTGATCTCGCGCGCGGACGGCGGATCGTTCACCAGCCGGTCGTTCATTACCGCGAATGGATTGGGACCGTCAAATGGCGTTTGCCCGGTCAGCATTTCAAAAAGGGTGACTCCGAGAGCGTAGACGTCGCTCCGCCCGTCCGTGTGCTTCCGCTTAATTTGCTCGGGCGAAATATAGTCGGGAGTGCCCATGGCGTTTGAGAATTTGGAAAACGTGAGGCGGCGCATGCCTTCGCTGGCGGATATGCCGAAATCGATCAGCTTGGTGGTGTCTCGCTCGCCCACCATGATGTTTTCCGGTTTCAGGTCGCGGTGTACGACGCCCAGGTTGTGAATGTACTCAAGGGCTTCACACACGCCGGTCGCAATGCGGGTCGCTCGTTCGACGGAGAGTTTTCCCTCTTTGGTGAGGATTTCGCGCAAGAAGCGCCCGTCCACCCATCCCATTACGATGCAAAGCTGGTCCATATCGCCGCTGTCGATGGTTTGCACGACGTTCGGATGTTTGAGTTTCTTGGTGATAGCGATCTCGCGCTGGAAACGGCTGTAAAACGTGGGATCGCATTCGAGTTCAGGGTGCGGGATTTTGATCGCGACAAGCTGGCCGGTGCGCAGATCCGTTGCGCGATAAATCGTGGTCATGCTGGTGCGCACGACGAAAGCTTCGATGCGGAAGTACTCGAACCGCTCGCCCGGTTGAAGTCGCTCCGTCAACATCTGCCGCGTCCTTCCTGCGCCCAATGGCACACGGTTACCTGCAACCAAAATAGCTTTTGGCTCCTAAAGAAGGTGTAAACGAACCGTAGAATGCGCATAAACAACAGCAACGACTTTGGAATCAATTGGTTGGGTGTCGGCTCATCAAGTGCAATGATGGCGCTAGTCCTGGAAGGGCCGAGGCAATGCGTCTTGATGGAATGAATTCGCGGCAAGGGGATTCATTTTCTTGGACCTGAGCCAACATTGCCGCTAAACTTGGCGCAGATGGCGAAGAATGGCTCTCCCGATTTTGAAATGACCCCGGATCCTCCATCGACCCCTAGCTGGAAAGCGCTTTTTCGCGTTCCGGGTTTTCCGTTTTTCTTTGTGGCGATGCTGGTGTCGCTGTTCGGGACGGGGATGAATTTTGCAGGGGTGACCTGGTACGTTCTGGGCGCGACGCACTCCACGGTAAAGGTCAGCCTGATCGTGATTCTGGTGACGCTGCCGGGACTCGTGGTGCCTCCATTCGGGGGAGTGCTCATCGATCGTGTGGACCGGCGCTATTTGGGAATCACCGTAGACGCGGCTCGCGCCGTGATCGTTCTGGGTACGGCCGCGCTGGCCTATGCGGGACATCTGGCGCTGTGGGAACTCTACTCGATGGTTTTGCTGTTGGGCGTGGGATTCGCGATTTATTGGTCGACCACCAATGCCCTGATCCAGGAACTCGTCCCGCAGGAAAAATTGATCACGGCCAACGCCACCGTGCTCATTGCCGTGCAAGGTGGGATGGCGGCGGCGGGCGCGCTGGTCGGATTCATTTACGAACGCGCGGGCCTCGCCGGAATTCTCGGCATCGATGGAACGACCTACCTCATTTCCGCGATTTGCCTGCTGATGTTGAGACATGGGTATTACGCGCCGACGGAAGCTCACAACACGAGGCTGACGTCCGCATCCCCGACCATCGAAGCACCCCCGGAAATGTCCGAGCCTTCGCTCATGCGCATGGAAGCGTTGCTGACTCCGGTTTCCAGCGTGTTCGTCGACATTGCAGAAGGGCTTGCGTATTTATGGGAACAGCCGCGCGTGCTGGCGCTGGGGATCACTTATTCCTGCATGATGGCCGGCGTGATCAGCGCGAACGTGCTGGTGGTGGCCCTGGCCAAGGATTTGCTCTCCGCGGGGCCGCGCGGATACGGGTACATCGGTCTTGGGTGGGCCGGCGGTGCGATCGTCGGCGGCCTCGCCGCGGATACGCTGGCGCGGAAGAAACCGTACGGCGTGCTCGTTGCAGCGCTGACGATCCTTGCTGTGGGCCACACACTATTTCCCTTCGCGAGATTGCTGGTGGTGGCGGTGGCGATGAATGCGCTGTTCGGAGCATGCCGCGCGCTGGGCGGTGTCTTGACGCAATCCTCGATCATGACTGCGGTTCCGGCGCGGCTCATGGGACGCGCCCAATCGGCCTTCTCGGTGATTGCAACGATTCTACAGGTGATCATGAGTTATGCGCTCGGGTGGTTCGCGCAGAATTTTAAGCTTTCCATCGCTTTTCTCCTGCTCGGCGCAATCTATGGCGGCGCGGTTTTGGCGGCGCTGCGCGTGCGCTCGCTCTCAATCGGCGCGGGAAAAACGACTACGGCGGCGGTATAGTGGCGCATGCTCCAGCTTGCGGGGTTTCTCTCGCGCGAGCAAAAACAAACCCCACAGCCTGAACGGCCTGCGGAAAAATTAATATATTTTGTCATTCCGAAGTCGCCGCGGCGACCGAGGAATCTCTCTTTGGTTTAAACGCAGGAAAAGAGAGATTCCTCGCCCCGACCGGGTCGGGGCGAGGAATGACAAAAATTCGAGTTTTTCCGCAAGCTGAGAAGTCTGTGCTATTAAACTGGCTCAAGGAGCGGCTCGATGAAAGTTTTCATCGCGGGGGCTTCCGGAGTGCTGGGTCGGCGGCTGGTGCGGCAGCTCGTGGGGCGAGGACATTCGGTGATCGGGCAGGTGCGCAGCGCGAAAGCGGAAAGCGCCGTGAGAGACGCTGGCGGCGAGGCGCGCCACGCGGATTTGTTCGATGCGGAATCCCTGGCCCGGGCGGCGGAAGGCTGCGACACCGTCATTCACGCCGCCACGGCAATACCCACGAAGCAAAAGACGACTCCCGACGATTGGGCGATGAACGACCGTATTCGCCGCAAGGGCACGCGCTGCCTCACCGAAGCCGCCGCCAAAATCGGCGCGAAAACTTACATTCAACAAAGCGTGGTCTGGGTGGCCAATCCCAAAGATGGATCGCCGTTCGACGAGGATTCCCCGATCGTGCCGGACTCGCTCGTGCAATCCTCCTTGGATGCGGAAGCCATTGCGCGCGAAGCGGGATCGTCGGAAGGGTTTAGCACGGCCATCCTGCGCGGCGGCGCGTTCTACGACTGCGATTCCGCGCACATACGCATGCTCGCCGAAGGAATTCGGAAACGCGCCATGCCCATCATCGGACGCGGGGACGCAGTGTGGTCCGTGATCCACACCGACGACGCCGCGAGCGCCTATGTAGCCGTCGCCGAACGTCCGTGCGACGGAGTCTGGCACATCGTCGACGATGAACCGGTTTCGGTTCGCGTTTTGCTCGAAACGATCGCAGAGCGCCTTGGCGCTCCCCGCCCGCGCCGCGTTCCCGTTTGGCTCGCAAGGTGGCTCGCCGGCGAACGCGCCGTGGCCTATTTCACAAGATCGACGCGCACAACGAACGCGCGTTTCCGTCGCGATTTCGGATGGGCGCCGCGCTATTCCACGTACCGCGAAGGCCTCGATCAAATTGTCGCCGCGTGGAAAGCAGAAACTTCACATCGGTCTACTGCTTGATCTGTGGAGAGTGTTGCTTGACTGCGTCTAGTGCCGACAGTAATGTTTGCGCGTGAAAGTCCGTGATATCCTTAAATTGCTTGCTGATGACGGCTGGTTCTTGTCGCGAACAAGGGGCAGCCACAAGCAATATAAACATCCGGCGAAACCAGGTCTTGTAACGATCCCTGGCCAGCCAGGGGACGATTTGGCGCCCGGGACGCTGAATAGTATTCTGAAACAAGCGGGGCTGAAGAAATGAAGAAATATCTCATCGTCATCGAGCGAACAGACAGCGGTTACTCCAGCTATTCACCGGACCTACCGGGTTGCGTGTCCACCGGAAAGTCACGCGAGGAAGCTGAGCGGAACATGCGCGAAGCGATTGAATTTCACGTTGATGGATTGCGTCAGGAAGGCTATCCGGTCCCCGAACCACAAGCTACTTCCTCGTACGTCGAACTTCCCGCTTAACCCAATCTTGAATCAAAGATAATCGCGCGAAGAGCCTTCGAGGAACGCGCGGAGCTTGCGCGAGCGTGACGGGTGGCGCAGCTTGCGCAGCGCCTTGGCTTCGATTTGGCGGATGCGCTCGCGGGTGACGGCGAAGGACTGGCCGACTTCCTCGAGCGTGTGTTCGGAGCCGTCGTCCAGGCCGAAGCGCATTTTGATGACTTTTTCCTCGCGCGGCGTCAGAGTCTTCAGGACGGAAGAGGTCTGTTCCTTCAAATTCAGGTTGATGACCGCATCGGAAGGCGAGACGACTGCTTTATCCTCGATGAAATCGCCGAGATGCGAATCTTCTTCTTCGCCGATGGGCGTCTCCAGGGAAATCGGCTCCTGCGCGATTTTCAGAATCTTGCGGACCTTGGCCACGGGAATGTCCATGCGCTTGGCGATTTCCTCGGAGGTGGGTTCGCGGCCGAGTTCCTGCACGAGCTGGCGGCTGGTGCGGATCAGCTTGTTGATCGTCTCGATCATGTGCACGGGGATGCGGATGGTGCGGGCCTGGTCGGCGATGGCGCGGGTGATGGCCTGGCGGATCCACCACGTCGCGTAGGTTGAAAACTTGTAGCCGCGGCGCCACTCGAATTTGTCGACGGCCTTCATCAGGCCGATGTTGCCTTCCTGAATCAGGTCCAGGAACTGCAATCCACGATTGGTGTATTTTTTCGCGATGGAAACGACGAGGCGGAGGTTGGCCTCGATCAATTCTTTTTTGGCTTGTTCGGCTTCGGCTTCTCCCCGAAGTATCACCTGAAGCATGCGCTTCAAATCGGTAAGGCCGGTTTCGCTGGTCACTTCGATTTCGCGCAGCTCGGTGCGGCGTGTGCGCAGCTCCTTGCGCGCTTCGGCGGCGTTGTCGCCCTTGGAGGCGTCGGCGCGGCGCTCGAGCTTGCCGGCCTCGCGCTCGAGGGATTGCAGCCGCTCGACGGTATGGCGAATCTTGTCGATCAGCCGCTTTTTTTCAAACAGATGGAATTCGATCGAGCGCGCCAGTTGCGACATCTCGATGCGCAGGCGGGAAACGTGATACTTCAAGCGAATGTAGGGGCGCTTCTTCGACTTGGTCATCCGCTCGAGTTTCGTAGCCTCGCGCAGACATTCGTTGTACAACTTGGCGATCTTGTCGAGGACCTTGAGCGTTTTCTTGGTCTTGTTTTCGATTTTTTCTTCGGTCAGCTCTTCGTCGTCGAACTGGACGATTTCCTTGATCGAGCGGGTGCCCTTGCGGAGGTCGTCGCCGATCGTCAGCAGTTCCTTCAGAATGATCGGAGAGCGCGTGATCGTTTTGAGGACGAGCAGTTGCCCGCGCTCGATGCGCTTGGCGATGGCCACTTCGCCCTCGCGCGTCAGGAGCGGAACGGTGCCCATTTCTCGCAGGTACATGCGAACCGGGTCGTTCGTCTTTTCGAGCATGCCCGGCGTGAGGTCGAGTTCGCTCGAGTCTTCGGCGACGGGCAGTTCGTCCTTGGATTCGATTTCGGGGGCTTCGGCTACGGTGGGATCGGCGGTCGCGCGGGCGGCTTTTGCAGCAGCCGCGTCTTCGTAAATATCAATTCCGTAGCGCTCGAAGGTGGAGAGAAGGTCGTCGATTTCTTCCGAGGAATGGACTTCGGCGGGCAGGATGTCGTTTACTTCGTCATAGAGCAGGTAGCCGCGCTCCTTGCCCATGGCGATGAGCTGCCGTACCTGATCGTATTTCTCTTCGATAGCCAGCGCCAAGGAGTCCTCCAAAAATAATGCCAGAAGCAGCCCTTACAGCGACGCGTTACCGCTAAACAGGCCCCGAATCCACTATCGGCAAAATCCACAGCCACCGAAACTCATGTTTCGCGATTCGTGCTCAAAAATGACTCTGCATGCGCCTCAGTGATTTGATTCTTTGCCTCACAAACGATGCATTCGGCTCGGCATGCATCGGGATTTCGCAAGGCAGGCCCCCACACGCATTTAGATGCAACTTGGCATTCCTGCGTTACGTTGCCACCGAGGCGAAGCCGGAACAAGTTATTTATATGGACGCGGGCAAATGCGTCAACTCTTTTGTTTATCGGGTATTAATCAATAGAACCACCGAAAAGCGCGCAGAATTTCAGAAGAGTCGAAGCGCGGAGGCTTTTGGTAGCACAGCCACTCTTGGCTGTGTGGTTTTGTGAGTTGATCGAGGTGACTTGCCGAACTACGATTGCAAAAACCACACAACCAAGAGTGGCTGTGCTACTAAAACCTTGTCTAAAAAGTCTTTGGTTAGTGCGGAGATTCATGAACAGGAGGGTCCAGCCGCCGGCGCAATTCTTGCTTGCGCTCCAGAAGACGCCGGAGTTCTCCGCCCGCTCCTGCTCCCGCGGCTGCCGCAAAAGACTCGATCTGTTTCTGGACGGTGGACAATTCCTCTTCCGCGCGGCGGCGGCGCAACACCGCCAGGCAGCTTTGCGCTTCTTCCCAGGTCGGCGGAGCGGCGGATTCGAACGCGATTTCGAACAGGAGCCGGCGGTCACGCTCCTCCAGCGCCAGGGCCAGCTCGGCGGCGTCCGGGCGGACGCCCGTTGCGCAGGCCTCGACCAACATGCCGAGGATGCGCTCGCTTTCGAGGCCCCGGTGCAACTCGTCGGCGCGGATTTCCTGCGCGAGTTGCGAGCGAAACTCTTCGGCTTCGATCAGCATCTGCACGAGGCGCCTCTCGGCAGGTTTTCCCACGCGGCCCACGAGTTCCGGGCGGGCCTTCACTTCGCTGCGGCGCTCGCTCGCCGCTTTGCGCATCGATTCGCGCAACACCGGCTCCTCGATGCGCAACTGCTGCGCGATGCGCGTGGCCCACTCCGAGCGCAGGATGCGGTCCGGAATGCGTTGCACGTAGGGCATGAGGAAATTTACGGCGCGAAGTTTTCCTTCCGCCGTGGACATGTCCATTTTGCGGGCGCGTGAAATCAGATAGTCGACGTACGGCGGGGCTTCGTTCAGCAATTTCGTGTAGGCCGCGGCGCCTTCGGCTCGTATGAAGCTGTCCGGATCCTTGCCGCCGGGAAGCGCGAGCACGCGCACTTCGGCGCCCTGCTCGAGCAGGATCGTCAGCGAGCGTTCGGTGGCGGCCTGACCTGCCGTGTCCGGATCGTAGTTGACGATGATGCGGCGCGTGAACCGGTTCAGGAGTTTTACTTGCGGCTCGGTGAGGCTGGTGCCGCAGCTGGCCACGACGTTCGAGATTCCCGCGCGCGCCACGGCGATCGCATCCATGTAGCCCTCGACCAGCACGGCGAAGTCGCGCTGCCGCAGCGCTTCCTTCGCGCGGTCGAGATGATACAGAATGTTGCTCTTCGTGTAGATGGGAGTCTCCGGCGAGTTCAGATATTTCGGCAGGTCGTCGCCCAGCGCTCGGCCACCGAACGCGACAATTTTCCCTGAATCGTTGGCGATGGGGAACATCACGCGGCGGCGAAAACGGTCGAAGAGCTTCCCGTTCTGGTCGCGGCTGAACAGGCCGGAGGCTTCGAGCACTTTCTCCGGAAATTTTTGTTTCATTGCGCGCAGCAGCGCTTCTCCGCCCGAGGGAGCGAAACCGATGCCGAAGCGCGCCATGGCCTCGGAGTCGAGCCCGCGGTCGAGCAGATACGCTTTTGCCGCGCGGCCTTCCGGCGTTGCGTTCAACTGCTGCACGAAAAACGCCGCCGCTTCGCGGTGTAATTCCACGAGCGAAGTGCGCTGCTGATTTTCCCTGCGCTCCTCGGGCGTGCGTTCCCGCGCGCGCGGAATGGCGATGCCGCATTTTTCCGCGACGGCGCGCACCGACTCCGGAAACGTGATTTTGTCCATCTCCATCACGAATTTGAACACGTCGCCGCCCGCACCGCAGCCGAAGCAGTGATAAATCTGCTTCACCGGATGCACCGCAAACGAAGGCGTCTTCTCGGAATGGAACGGACACAGCCCCGTGAAATTCTGGCCAGACTTTTTCAGGCGGACGTATTCACCCACCACGCGGAGAATGTCCGCCTGCTGCTTCACGCGATCCGCAAATGAGCCGGCTTCCGCCATGTCAGTACGATTGGGATACTCGGATGCGTATTGTACACGCCGCGGAGCTTCGACGTCGCCCGCGAGTTAACCAGGGAACGCCAATCTCCCGATTGGCGCGTCGAATGGCGCCAATCGGGAGATTGGCGTTCCCTGGTTCTCCCTACGTCGCGCTTGGCATTGAAAAATAATCCACTTCTACCCGAAGACGCTCAGGAGCATAAATAAGCCTCCCCATGGGCAGGAAGGACATTTTAATTAGGAAGATTCCAATGGGCGCACAAGAAAATTTACAGGTCGTATAAGGATGGATACGCCGCGTACAGCCGTGGCGATATTCCGGCTCTGCTGGCGTTGCTGGCGGAAGACATTGAATGGCAGATTCCCGGACCAGGATTGTCGCTTGCCGGCACGTATCGCGGGCGCGATGGAGCCGCAAATTTCTTTCAAAAGCTCACTGCCGAAATGGAAGTTCAGGATTTCCAGCCCCGTGAATTTGTGGCTGATGGCGACCGGGTTGTCGTGTTTGGTTGGGAGCGTGCGAAAGTCAAAGCCACAAACCGGACCATTGAGCTCGACTGGATCATGGCTTTCACGGTTCGCAACGGCAAGGTCTCGAAATTCCGCGAGTATACCGATACGAAGGCGGTTGCGGATGCTTACGGGTTAGCCGCTCGCGCCGCCGGATAAACCGGGAAAAAGTCGGCCCGTTCCAGTTCCCGCGCTGCGGAAAGAGCTGACGCGACAAGCGAAGCGGATTGTCTCAATATTCGGGGAGCGCGATTTTGTCGGCGATATCCCGGCTGACGACAAGATCCATAACCCACGGGATCCTCATCAGGATCATGATTTGATTTCGGAAAAACAAGCCGAACTTCGATTTTGGCGCAAACGCGCCGGCAAAACGAAGCGCTGCCTTCTGCTTGTTCAGAACGAAGGGGCCGAATAGGTCCTGATATCGAGCGAAGGCGCGAGCAAAGTCACCGTGCGCATGGTAGAGTTCGCCTGCGAGAATATATGCCGCCACCATGGCCAACGCGGTGCCCTGGCCCGCGAGCAGGGATACACAGGAAGCCGCATCGCCAAGCAAAGTGACTCGGCCGCGCGACCATGACGCGCGTTCAGGTGGGTTGATTCGAATTTGGCTCATTCGATCGAAATATAGATCCCTGGTTTCCTCGAGCAAGTCCAGGATCTGCGGACACTCCCACCCGCAGTTCCCGAAGTGTTTACGGAGAAGCGCTTTCTGAGACTGAAGATCCCCCGCATCTCCACGGTCGAACGATTCATCGGCAAAAATAAACAAGAACATGGTTTGGTCGTCGCGCAACGCGAACCGCGCCACTTGCCGCCCCACCTCCGTGTGCATCACGTAGACGAGTTCATCTCGTTGCTTGTAGCCTGCGGCTTGGAATGCCGCGACTTTATACCCCAGGTATTTTTCAAACTGGCTTTCGGCGCCAAATACCAGCTCGCGAACTCGAGAGTGAAGACCGTCCGCGCCCACCACAACATCGAAGTCGCGCGCCGTGCCGCTCTCAAAATAGACGTGGACACCTTTCTCGGACTGCTCGATCCGGGCCACGCTGTCGCCAAAAATCGTCTCCACCTTGCCTTCGATTTTGCCGAAGATTACCGCAGCAAGATCTCCTCGCGGAAGGCTGGCGAAGCGTCCCTGTGCCGCCCGCGCAAACGACTCGGCCGAAAATCCCGCGACTCGTTGCCCTTTCCGATTCACGACTCTAACCTCTTGGACCCGATATCCTTTGCGAGTGATCTCCGGAAGCAAGCCCATACGATCCGCGATGTCGAAGCCGGCGCCCCAGAAATCGATGACGTAGCCACCGGTTCGCAGACGGGGCGCCTTTTCCACAATCGTGGGCTCCAGTCCATAACGCGCCAACCAGTAAGCGAGGGTCGGTCCGGCGATTCCCGCGCCCGAAATTAGAATTCTCATGTCATGGTACAGAATAGATCAAAAGTGCGGAGCTGCGTGCGGCCTTCTTTCCAACCGAGATCGGAGGGCGACCACGTTGTACGGCCTATGGGTATCGGTTAGCAGCGTTCTTAGAGAAGATTCAAATCGACAGGAGAAAAAGAAATTCGCGCCTATTCTTTTAATTCAACCAATGTGATTGCCGCTCCGCCGCGGTCTTCGGCTTCAAATCGAAATGTCTCAACCAGCGGATGCGTTTTCAAGAATTCGGCGAGGCCGCGGCGCAGCGCGCCTGTACCATGGCCGTGGATGATGCGCACTTGCGAGGAGCCGGCGAGGGCGGCCTGGTCGAGGAATTTGTCCACTCGGCGCGTGGCTTCTTCGACGGTGCAGCCGATCAGGTTAATTTCTCCGCCGACAGGCTCGGTTGCAGGCTGCGTGCGGACAGTGACGCCTTGCGGCAGGGCGCGCTTCGCCGGAGCTTCCTCTCCAACGATCGAGGTGATGTCGGAGAGCGCGACTTTCATTCGCAGCGGGCCGGCTTCGACTTCGGCGGTGTCGCCTTCGCAGCGGCGCACCGTCAGCGGGGCGGCCAGGCCGCGCACGCGGACGCGGACGCCAGGAAGGAGGTCGCTTTGCGCTAAGGGCATGGCCGATTGCGCCGCGGCGATTCCCAAGTCGGATTGCGATTCGGCCAGGTGCGCCACGGTTGCGGCGTCCGCTTCCTGGCGGGCGTCGCCGCGCGCTTTCACGAGTTTCCTGTGCGTTTGTTTTTCGAGCTGAGCGCGCAGTTCCCGTTCCTTCACGCCCTCGATGGCGCGCGCCACTTCTTTTTCATGTTTCTCGATGGTCTGAGCGAATTGGTGCTCAAGTTCCTTCAAACGGGTACGCTGCCGGTCGGTCCACTCGGTCTGCAAACGTTTTTTTTCCTCGGCGAATTCCTGTGCGGCGCTCGCGGCTTCGCGTTTCAGCGTTTCGAGTTCGTCGCGGCTGCGATGCAGGTAGGCGATCAGGCCGGCGGCTTCATGCGCCTCGGGCGAAAGCTGCGCACGCGCCCGGTCAATCACTTGCGCGGGCAGGCCGAGGCGGCGCGCGATGTCGATGCCGCTCGAACCGCCGGGGACGCCGACCATCAGGCGATACGTCGGCCGCAAGTTCACTTCATCGAATTCGACCGCGGCGTTGAGGACGCCCGGTGTGGTTGAAGCGTACGTCTTCAGGCGGTCGTGATGCGTGGTCGCGAGCGTCAGGCAGCCGCGCTCGCGGAATTCATCGAGCAGAGCGACGGCAAGCGCGGCGCCCTCTTCCGGAGCCGTGCCGGTGCCCAGTTCATCGACCAGCACGAGCGAGCGAGGCGTGGCGGCTTCGAGCATGGCGCGCACATTGAGCATGTGCGCGGAAAACGTGGAGAGATCGGCGGCGATGGATTGTTCGTCGCCGATGTCCACAAGAACGCGATCGACGAGCGGAAGGTGCGCCGTCTCCGCTGCGACGGGAATTCCGGACTGCGCCGAGAGCACGGCGAGACCTACCGTTTTAAGCGCGACGGTCTTGCCGCCGGTGTTCGGCCCGCTGATGACGAGCACGGTCTTCGCTCCTCCAAGAGCAAGCGTCATCGGGACGACGCTTCGGCCATGAGCGCGCAGCGTATCGGCGAGGACGGGATGCCGCGCGTCTTTCAGATCCAGGGAGGACGATTCCGGCGAAGGCTGATCAGGCGAATGTTGATCCGGAGACGTCGGCTGAAGAGAATTGTCGTTCGTAAATTGCGGGAGCGTGCAATCGAACTCTCGCGCGAAACGAGCGCGCGCGAATGTGGAGTCAAGTTCGGCGATGGTCTCAACGGCAAAGCGCAGCGGCCCGAGATTTGAGCGCAAGCGCTCGGTGAGTTCGGTGAGGATGCGCGCAATTTCCGCCGCTTCGTCCTCGGCAAGCTGTACCAGCCTGTTGTTGTGCTCAATGGTTTCAAACGGTTCGACGAAAACCGTTTGCCCGGTCGCGCTGGCCGCGTGCACGACGCCCTGCACGTTTCGCCGCTCGGCCGCGCGCACGGGGATGACGAAGCGGTCGTTGCGCAGCGTGACGTAATCTTCGCCGGCATCGCCGCCGCGGGCGCGCAACATGCGCTCGAGCGTTTTTTGAATCGTTTCGCGCGTCCGGCCCATGCTGGCGCGAATCCGCTTCAGTTCGGGCGAAGCGTCTTCGCTGATTTCTGCGTTGGGCAGGATGGCACGGCGAATGGCCGCGGCGAGCGGGCGAAGATCCGCAACGGAATTCGCGCGAGCGGAGAGCAGCGGAAATTGCTTAGCGGTGGGGCCAGAACCGGAGCTGCCACTTTCGCGAAAGGAATCGCGCAGCATGGCAGCCGTGTCCGCAAGCGACACCGCGTCGAGCAGCATGGGCGGCGTGAGCACGGCGACTGGCGCATCGAGTTCCGCGAGCCATCGCGCCGGGTCGGCCAGCGAACCAAATCCCATTTCGCTGCCATCGCCCAGATAAGCGACGGCTTCGGCGATCAGCGCGAAGGCGGCGTCGAGCGCGGAACGATCTTGTGAAAACGAAAGTGCGTCCACTGCGCGGCGGCCGGGCGCGCAGGTCGTCTGGCGGCGCAATAGATCGCGCAGCCGGTCAAATTCGAGAATGTCCTCCGCGGTGCGCGACACGTTCTCCTATATTCCCTTTCCATGCGAGGCGCCCCTTGCGAGTCGAGCGGCCAAGAACCGTGCGGCTTCCGCGGGAGTAGGCGCCTGATGCACCAGCGGATCGCTCGACTCGCCCCATCTCGAGGCGTGCCCGCGCTCGACTTCGCGAACACGATCCAGAATCGGCTGCCAGAAATCACCGAGCACGACGAACGGGCGCTTCTCCATCGCTTTTTTGTTGAGCATTTCCCAGACAACGGCGAGTTCGACAAGCGTGCCCGTTCCGCCTTTGCAGGCGACGTAGCCGTCGCCGAGGCGCACGAGTTCAAAAAGGCGCTCCTGCCAGGTGGCCACACGCGTTTCTTCTTCCACCCAGCGATTGGCGCGCGGGCGGAAAAAACTGGACGTCACGGCGAGGACGCGCCCGCCGGACTCGCGCGCGCCGCGCGATACTGCTTCCATCACGCCGCCGTAGCCGCCCGTGCAGACGGCAAATCCAGCCGCCGCGAGCGCGCGCCCGAGTTCCAGAGCTTCCACGTAATCCGCATGTCCGTCTTCGGGACGCGAACTTCCGAACACGGTGATGGTTTTTGTATTCGCTATCATCATGTCATCGCGCTTCAGGGCCTAAAGGCCTCGGTGATTGCCTCTTGGATGTCGCGGCTGAAGCCGCGACCCACAGGGCTTATGTGGGGTTGAGTAGCACAGCCACTCTTGGCTGTGTGCTTTTCTCAACTTCCACGAATACGTAAACAACTGACGAGCGCAAAACCCACACAGCCAAGAGTGGCTGTGCTACCAAAGCCCGCTCCGACTTGCTTTTCCTTCACTTCTTTTTGTTCGCCTGCGGCACCGGGCCCAACTCTTCGACCATCGCCACGCAAATCGCATCGATGACTTTGTTTGCATCCTGCGCATGGAGATTGTTGTTGTTTCCAAGAATTGAAAACAAGAGGCGCTCGCCATGAAGTGTCGTCGCGTAACCCGAGAGCGCATTGCCGTGCCCGATGGTTCCCGTTTTTGCGAAGACGCGCGCGGCTGCCGGCGTATTCTTCATGCGGTCCGAGAGCGTGCCGTCTTCGCCGGCCACGGGGAGCGTGGAACGGTACAGCTCGCCCCAGGGCTGCGCGGAGGCATAGCGCAACAATTGCACGACGGCGCGCGGCGTAACCAGGTCCTTGCGCGACAGGCCCGAACCGTCGCTCAGCACGACGTCGCCATCGGCGATGCCCGCGGTTC
Source organism: uncultured Acidobacteriota bacterium (assembly GCA_963740035.1). Lineage (GTDB taxonomy): Bacteria > Acidobacteriota > Terriglobia > Acidiferrales > UBA7541 > Palsa-360. The sequence goes on along the minus strand of CAVUDA010000019.1, from coordinate 736,388 downwards.
TGAAAAAATCGGACGCAAATTTCAAAGCGTCTTCGTAGTCACTGGCGCCCCCCTTTTCGTGTGCGGCGAGCAGCAAGAGAAGCTCCGCATGAAGGTTCTCGCTGTTCTTGTTCGTCAGGCGAATATCGTCCGAGAGCGGAACGGAAGTGTGTTCAGCGAGAACCATCGGCGGCGCGGCAGAGTCCGCCGGCGGGCCTCCCGCGTGGCGCGCGCGAGGAGTTCCATCGATTTTCACTCCGCGGGCTTCGAGAAGGCGCGCCAGAAGACTGGCCGCGTACTCGGCAGGGTCCTCGATGGCGATCGTTAGCCTTCGGGTCTGCGCATCGAGCGGCATCGTGCCGCTGAGATGAATCACTCTCGAGCCGGGATCGCGCGCCACGGCCAGTTTTTCCTCGCTGCCTCGAGCGCCGGTGCGAATCAAATTGTCGATGGAATAGAAGTCGGCGGCAAGCCCCGCCTCGTACCGCGCCGGCTCGCCTTCATTCAGAGCGGGGCGCACTTCCAGGGAAAAAGTATTGTCATTGACGGCGATCGCCGAAACTGCCGCGCCGTAGGACCACAAAATATCGTCGACCAGCCAGCCGCTCGGAAATTTTTCGTGCTGGAACATGCTGTCATCGGCGATCACATCTCCGGTGACTTCCTTCACGCCGTGCGCCACGACCGCGTCGGCGAATTCAGCGAATACTTTTTCGGGCGGCCCTTCGCGTTCCTCTTTCTTGCCGTACGGAAATTTGCGGTTAGATAGATTTGCGTCTCCGCGGCCGGTCAGAACGAGGTCGCCGATCAGCACGCCATTGGTATCGATCGTGCCGCTCGACGCGACGGTAGTGCGGACCCGGTAGTCCGGGCCGAGAGTAGCGAGCGCGAGAGCGGTGGAAAATAATTTGGCGTTGGATGCCGGCATGAAATACGCGCCGGGATTGCGCGCATACAAAACTTCCCCCGTCGCGGCGTCGGTCACCAGCACGCCCCACGCTCCCTTGTCCGGCCCCGCGGCGGACAGCGCCGCCTCGGCGCGCTGGCGGAAGCGTTCGACATCCGCGCGAGCCGCGAATTTACCTTTTGCGGCGGAGGTGCGCGACCTCCCTTGCTGGGCGGACGAGGATTGCGCCGCGGTATGCGGCGTGCCAGCTGAGACAACCATGCCGGAAAGAACGCATCCAACCAGGAATGCGCGCGCTTTTCGGTGCCATGCCATCGATCTGCTCCTGTGGATGCTGCGCGAAGGAAAATCGATTATAGTCCACACGGTCGGCGGAACTGGAAACGAATCTGGATACCCGAATCTTATCCGCAATCTGCAATCCCTTGAATTTCTCCGGAGGTGTCCTTCCGCGCGTTGCAGGAAATTGCGGGAAACCCTATTATGTTGATGGCATCCAGCCCCGTTTATGCTGTGCTCCACCTCGAGGAGGAATGAATTCATGAGAAAACTACTTTTGCTTGGGATGACTTTTGCTCTTACGGCCGCCCCCATGCTGGCTGCGCCGGCCGACAATGAGAAGGAAACGGACCGGCTGGAAAACGCCGGCATGGTCATGGATGAGATCATGAATATTCCGGACAGTATTCCGCAGGATCTGCTCGACAAGGCGGAATGCGTCGTCGTTTTCCCCTCCGTGCTGAAGGCGGCGTTCATCGTCGGGGGAAGCTATGGCCGCGGAGCGATGGTCTGCCGCAGCGGCGAGCATTTCACTGGCCCCTGGGGCGCGCCTTCGATGGCGGCGCTGGAGGGCGGAAGCCTTGGATTTCAACTGGGCGGGCAGGCGACCGATTTCGTCCTGCTGATCATGAACCCGCGCGGGGCCACGGCGATTTTGAGCAGCAAAGTGAAACTCGGCGCGGACATGTCGGCGGCTGCCGGACCAAAGGGACGCGACGCCGCCGCCAACACGGATGCCACCTTGCGCGCGGAAATTCTTACCTACTCAAGGGCTCGCGGCCTGTTTGCAGGCATTTCGCTTGAGGGCTCGACCTTGAGGCCGGACAACGACGCCAACGAGAAACTGTACGGCAAGAAATTGACGGCGACGGAAATTATCCGCAAGGGCGCGGTGCCGGTGCCGCCGTCCGGACAGAAGCTTGTTTCCCTGCTGGAAAAGAAATCACCCAAGAATCTTTCCGATCCAAATTCACTGAAGTAATTTCGCGCCCGCTTCTAGTTGCCGCAGCCTTGCCTGGACGCGGCAACTCGGCGGGCGCACGCGCGCTTGGAAGACAGGATCCTGAAGATGCCGGGTGCCAACGGAGAAATTTCGTCATGCGATCATGATATTCTCCGTGGGATGAATCCACGAGTGGCGCGCATCGATCACATTCAGATCGCCGCGCCCGAGGGATGCGAACCTGCGGCGCGAGATTTCTATGGCTCGGTCCTGGGGATGAAGGAGATCGAGAAGCCTCCGGTCTTGCGTGCGCGTGGAGGCTGCTGGTTCGAGTGCGGTTCGCAACAGCTGCACATCGGAGTGGAACGGGATTTTCGGGCCGCCAGGAAAGCGCATCCGGCCTTCGCGGTGTTCCACCTGGACGAATTGCGCGAAACGTTGCGCGCCGGGGGTGTGAAGGTCATCGACGATGATAACCTTCCCGGAGCGCGCCGGTTCTACGCGGAAGATCCGTGGGGAAACCGGCTCGAATTTGTTGAAATCCCTGCATAGCGTTGCCTTTCGTACTGCATCGATCTTGAGAAATCCCAGGAGCGCACCGCGCATTTCTGCGGAGCAACCACGAGTGGCCGGCAAAAAAATCTGTCCGATCTGCAATAAACGGCGCGCCGAGCGATATTGCCCCGCCAAAGGTGAAAACATTTGCGCCATCGATTGCGGGACCGGGCGCGAAGTGACCATCGATTGCCCGAGCGATTGCGCCTATTTGGTCGCCGCGCACCGTTGGGAACAAAGCCATCCGAAACCGATTGACGAAGCTGATGTTCCTTTTCCGGACATATCTTTCCCCGCCGATTTGATTCACACGCGGCAAGCCGTGCTGTCGGGCCTTGGATACACCGTGCTCATCTACGCTTCGGACCAGCGTTCCCTCGTCGATTCGGACGTGTTCGCCGCCGTGCAAGCCATGGCGGAGACCCGCCGCACGCTCCTCGCCGGGATTTACTACGAAAAACCGCCTGAGATTCCCGTGGCCGCAGGGCTATACGCCGCGCTCGCGAAATTCATCGAAGACGAAAAGAAAAATGCAGGGGAGCATCCGGAGTTTCCTGCATTGAAGGACACGGAAATTTTCAACCTTCTGGTGTTCTTTCTCCGTTTCGGGCGCATGCGATCCAATGGGCGGACGCGCACGCGCGCCTTCATCGAGTTTTTGCGGTCGCAGTTTCCAAGCGAAGTGGGAGTTCCCATGGAAGAGCCGCGCATCATCTTGCCGTAAACAACGCTACTCAAACCGCCACGGAAGAATGCGGATAGGTTTCAAGTAGGACGGGCTTCAGCCTGTCCTACTTGAGGCCAAGACTCAGTTGCCGCTCGCATTCTTGCGGCCGTCCTGGATCGAGGGGGCGGACGCCGAGGCCGTATTTCTTCCGGAGCGCGGCAACTCGGGTGGAAATTTCCCGGCGATAGGTTTCCGGCGCATAGGCCGCGTGGGAAAACCATTCGCGATACCGCCGCGCGAGCTTGGGAAATTTCGTGTCCAGGAAAGGCAAAAATTGTTTTTGGGCCGACGGCATGAGGAACAGCACGCTGGCGGCAAACCACTGCGCGCCGGCATCGCGAGCGGCGCGCGCCAGTGCGTCCAGATCTTCTTCGCGATCCGTAATCCCCGGCAAGATGGGCATGGCGAAAACACCGGCTGCGATGCCCGCGCGGCGCAGTTCCTGAACGGCGTGCATGCGCAGATCGGGGCGCGGCGCGCGGGGTTCCAGAATTCGGGCCAGGCGCGCGCGCATGGTGGTGATGCTCAGGTTCACGGATACGCCGGAATGCTCGGAAATGCGGCGCAGCAGATCCACATCGCGCAGCACCTGATCGGACTTTGTTGTGATCGATACGCTCAGCCCTTTGCGCGCGGCCATTTGCTCCAGAATCGCGCGCGTGGCCGCGAATTCACGCTCGGCCGGCTGGTACGGGTCGGTCGCGGTTCCGATGGCGATGTGCTCGCCTTGCACTTTTTCCATTCCCAGGTCGCGTCCGGCGAGCGGACCGGCATCCTGCTTGATGTAAATTTTCTTCTCAAAGTCGTGCGCGTCCAGCTCCATGTACTCGTGCGTGTACCGCGCGTAGCAATACTGGCAGCCGAATTCGCAGCCGCGATAGCCTGGATTATTCACGATTTTACTGGTGAAAAAAGAAAGGATGCTCTAAAAGGAGTGATGAACACTGGGTTTTCGCGAACCCGGCATTCCCTTTCGGAGCATCCCAGAGATGACATCTTGTTGTATACCACAGCTGTCCTTTTCCTTCTACCGACACCGACCCATTCGAGCTGATTTTTCTGGTGGACAGATCAGTTCTGACGCCGGTCTGCTTCCGTTGCGGGCCTTTGATCAGCGGCATGGGCTCACTGGCGGGCTGGCAGAACGCGTCTGTGATCCTCGCGAAGAGGAACGGGTTCGTCATTCCGTGTTGTCGTTGTTTCGCCAACGCCTCTACCAGATCATCGCTGGCTATGAGGACACCAACGACGCGGATCGACTCCGTCACGATCCGGTTTTTCAGATTCTTGCCGATCAACCGCTGGGTGAGCCTCTCGGATCACAACCGACTCTCAGTCGCTGGGAGAACTCGCCCTGCGCCTCGCGATCTCCTCAAGCTGCAGGATGCTCTGCTCGATTGGTTTGTGAAGATCTGCGGGAAGCAAGTCCGCAAACGAGGAGAGATCCTGCTGGATGTCGATTCCACTGACGATCCAACGCTACGGGCAGCAGCAGCTCAGCTTCTTCAATGGTGGTTATGACCAGCACATGTATCACCCTTTGCTGATCTTTGAGCGTCACACCGGTTGTTTGTTGGCCGCCCGACTGCGGCCGGGCAGGGTCGTTAGTCACGCCCGCATCATCCCCTTGCTGTTACGCATCGTTCCGCGACTCCAGCGTGAATTTCCTAAGGTCCGAATCAAACTGCGCGCTGACGCTGGTTTCGCCACGCCACTGCTGTATGAATTCTGCGAGTTTTTCGGCCTCCAGTACGCCATCGGCATAGGCACCAACTCACGGTTGCAAGATAAAGCGCAGCGGCTGCAGCGTCGTCTCGCGAGACGTTATCGTCGAACCGGCGAGCCGCAACGTTCCTTTTCCAGCTTTCGCTATCGCGCTCACCCCTGGTCGCATCAGCGGCGCATCTGCTACAAGGCCGAACACACCGCAGCTGGTACCAACCTACGTTTTCTGGTCACCAACTTGCCAGGCCGCAGCCGTTCCGTTTTTTCCTTTTATAACGATCGCGGGGAATGTGAGAACCGTATTGAAGAGTTCAAAAATGGTTTTGCTGCTGACCGCTTGAGCTGCCACCGCTTTCGGGCCAATGCGTTCCGCCTGTTGCTCCACAGTTTCGCCTATAACTTGGTCAACCTATTTCGCCTGCAGCTACCTTCGTCGATGCGCTCCGCACAAATCGAAACACTGCGCATTCGGTTGTTCAAGATCGGGGCGCGCATCCGCGAAACAGCTCGCTGCATCCGTATTCACCTGGCCAGCGGCTGGCCTTTTCAAGATCTCTTCCAAGCCGCCTCGCTCTGCAACTCCTCTTAGTTTGTTTCGGCCGTTCGACAACACACTCTCAGAAGGGCCAGGCGGAGCTATCTCGAAAAAGGCTTCGTGGGCTCAAAAAATCGCGCCACAGACCTACATGAATGTCGCCAACGAGGCGCGATCCTTTTCTCGCGTCACCAATGCCTTTCGCGCTACGATTCGATCGCTGATGAATTAACCAGGCTAGGGGTTCACGGTCCAAGAAAAAGGCACGCGCGTCGATTCGCAATGATTCAAGATTGATTTCACCGGCAGCAGGAAATATTCCGTGCCGCGCTTGGCATCAGCCAGTGGAGAGGAGAAAGCGAGACGGGCGATGCCGACGCGTTCGGGCGCGGACCCTGGTGGCAGCAGGGCATCCGGCCCGCTGTCCCGTTGGTTCGGGACGTCGGGGAATAAGGTGGGTGTGGGATCGATTCTGCGGACACGGGTTGCCTTCCTTCGGAAAGGAAGGTTCTCGGAGGCCGTGGGAATCGAGGTTGCAGTCGCCATAACCCGTCTCGGGAAGCACGGGGGGGAGTATTTCGCTTTTTGTTCGCTTTGTCAAGAATAATTTTCGTATTTTATTCGCCTTTTCATATAGCGTGGTTCGCCCCGGTTCAGGTCGAAGTACAGGTGACGCTTGCGACCGACCCGTGTAGACGGGCGGCAAATGCCGGGGAATCGCGGGCTATACTCGATACTCTGAAAGGGATCGAAACTTGGCCAAGATCGGCATCTTGATCATCGAAGACGATGAGGCGAACCAGTCGGCCCTGCGCCAAGTGCTGGACTCGGAAGGCTGGCGAGTGCATGTTGTGCCTCTGGTCAAGCAGGCCCTCGGAGAATTGTCCAGCGGCGAATGGTCCCTGGTGATTGTGAATATCGCGATGATCGGACTGACGAGCCCGGTGTACCTGACGCTCCGGGAATTGGCGCTGGCGCCGGCGGTTGAGGCAGGCGTTGTTCGCGCGCGAGTGCTCTTCGTGGTGCCCGAATCGGCGGCCATGGAAGCCCTTCCAATCTTTGAGCGAGAACGATTGCCCTACGTTGTGAAGCCATTCCAATTTCACGATCTGCTGGAAAAGGTGAGCGATCTCTTGATGGAAGCGGCCGCCCTGGCGAACCCGATTCGCCGCGTGCGCCACGATTCCAACTTGTCCGAGCGCAAGCGCAAGGAAGGGCGCGCGGGCCGCGAATCCGGCAATGCCTTTGCCCAGCGCAACACCAACATGTTCGCCAAGCGCGACGAGTACGTCATGACCGAGGAAGAGATCGCGGAATATGAAAAGTCTGAAAAAGAGGAACGGGAACTGAAAAAGAAAAAGCAGCCCTCGGAAAGCCGCTACTGATTCCCACCAGGCAAGACCTTATTCTCCGACTACTAGGAACGATTGGCGTCGTGCCCTGGCTGCCAGATTCGTACAGCGCTTCGATCTGGCGTGGCCGCCAGCAACTCGGCGGCTGTCTTGTGCAAGCCTGGATGCAGAAATTCGGGAGCCATCTCGGCCAACGGAACCAGCACGAAACGGCGCTCCGCCAGGCGCGGATGAGGGATCTCCATTCCGGTTTCGTGAATCACGCCTGTTTCATAGAAGAGAATATCTAGGTCGATGATCCGCGGGCCGCGCGCTACAAGTTTTTTGCTGCCGAGCTTGAGTTCGATCGCCTGCAGCCCTTCGAGCAATTGCCGCGGCCCAAGCGAAGTTTCCGCCTCGACAACGCAATTCAGAAACCAAGGCTGCGCGAGAAAATCGACGGGCTCGGTCTCGTAAATAGAGGAGCGGCGCAATACACGAACGCTAATTTCCGCGAGAGATTCAGCGGCGCGTTCCAGATTCGCGGCCCGATCGCCGAGGTTCGACCCGAGTGAAAGATAGATGAGTTTGCCGTCCGCCATACTGAAGAATGAAACCACGGATGCACACGGATTAACACGGATAAAACTCAAGAGCTAATTACAGAGAACACAGAGGAAGAAATAAAGAGCAGAAAAAGAAATGCGCCAGATTCCGGAATTTTACTTTCACTTGAATGGTTTCCTATGTCTTTGACTTTTATCCGTGTTAATCCGTGTGCATCCGTGGTTCCACTTCAAAACAACCCGGGCTGGCGGCGGGGCGGGCCGAGGCTGAAATGCTTGTAGGCGAGGGCTGTGGCGACTCGGCCGCGCTGCGTGCGGTCGAGCAGGCCGAGCTGCATCAAGTACGGTTCGTAAATTTCCTCGATGGCGTCTTCTTCTTCGCTAATGGAAGCCGCAAGGGTGCTGAGCCCTACAGGGCCGCCCGCATATTTTTGCAGAATCGTGAGCATGAGGGTGCGATCGACTTCGTCGAGGCCGTGCTCGTCGACCCCCAACATCTGCAGCGATTCCTTGGCAACCGCGAGAGTGATGTGGCCTTGCGCCCGCACTTGCGCAAAATCGCGCGCGCGGCGCAGCAGCCGGTTGGCGACGCGCGGCGTGCCGCGGCTGCGGCGGGCCAGCTCGAACGCGCCGTCGTCATCCACCGCGATTCCCAGAATGGATGCCGACCGGCGAACAATGGTGACCAGATCTTCCGGCGTATAAAACTCCAGCCGGTGCACGATGCCGAATCGCGAGCGAAGCGGCGCGGTCACCAGGCCCGCGCGTGTCGTCGCGCCGATCAGCGTGAAGCGATTCAGAATAAAAGGATGAATTCTCGCGCCAGCGCCCTGCCCAATCACCAGATCGATTCGATAGTCTTCCATCGCGGGGTACAGAACTTCCTCGATGGCGGGAACCAGGCGGTGAATTTCGTCGAGAAAAAAAACTTCGCGCTGTTCGAGGGATGTAAGAATCGCGGTCAGGTCGCCCTTGCGCTCGAGAAGGGGTCCGGAACTGGTCTTGATGGTCACGCCGAGTTCGCTGGCGATGATTTGCGCAAGCGTCGTCTTGCCGAGCCCTGGCGGGCCGTAGAGCAGAACGTGATCGAGCGCTTCGCCGCGGCTGCGCGCGGCCTGAATGGCGATCTCGATGTTTTCCTTCACGCGCGACTGGCCGATGTAATCGGCGAAACGCTGCGGGCGCACGCTTGCGTCGATGCGCGCGTCTTCATCCAACGCCGCGCCGGTGACAATGCGGCGCGTGGGCTGCTCCATTCCCGGCTCGCTTCCTGTTCCGGACTTCATCTCTAATCTGCCTTGTGCGTACCAATCAGCGCTCGTCTGTCGCGTCGACCTTTTCGATTTCAGACGAGAACTAAGTTTTGGTTTATGTAGCGCCCGTCCGCCGCGGCGGACGGGCAGGTGCTTGCTTCCAAGGTGCCCGCCTGAAGGCGGGCGCTACAAAACCGTGTCAATTCCCGGTTCTCACGCAGACTCTTATCGGGCGGCGCGCGCGCTCGTTTGGGCGGGCGCGGTCAATTGTTGCAGCGCGACGCGCAAGAGAGCCTCGAATGTTTCCGAGGCGCCGTTCTTTCCCGCTCGCTCGACAGCCTGCTCGGCGGCGTGCTGGTCATAGCCAAGATTGAGCAGCGCGGACACGACGTCGCCGGAGGTCCCCGTCGTCGTGACCGGTTTCCGCGCATCCTCTGGAATTTCCATCGCGGAGAGCTTGTCGCGCAGTTCGACGATCATGCGCTCGGCCGTCTTGCGGCCCACGCCGGGTATGCGCGTCAGCCGCGCCAGATCGCCCGAGCGGACCGCGGGCACCAGATCGTCCACGCTCATGCCGGAAAGAATTTTCAGCGCCAGAACCGGGCCCACGCCGGAAGCAGAAATCAGCAGCTCGAACAAATGCTTTTCGCGGGCGCTCAGGAAGCCGTAGAGGGAAATCGCATCCTCGCGCACCTGTGTGTGGATCAACAGCGTAACGTTAGCGTGAAGGTCGCCCAGCGCGTAAAACGTCGAAAGCGGAATGTGCACGAGGTAGCCGACTCCGCCCACGTCCACCAGCACCTGGTTCGGCCGTTTGTCGCCGAGCGTTCCGCGAAGCTGAGCAATCATCTCGTGTCTACCCGCCCGCGATTATGGCGGCGCGCTGGCGGAGTGTCAACGCAACGCCGCAGTAGGGCAAAGCGCAACAGGCCATCCAAATTTGCTTTTGAATTTGATCTGATTTTATCAGTGTCCATCTGTGTTTATCTCTGGATTCAATCCGCGAAATCACATTTCGTGCAAATCGACCGAATCGATCACTCCGATGACTGCGGAGTCGATGGGAGAGTTGGGACGACCGACGGCGGTCATGGCGGAGAAACCTTCCGTGGTAAGCAACACGCGGTCGCCAATGCCCGCGCTCACTGCGTCGAGCGCAAGGACGGGATCGCCGCGATCCGTGCCGTCGAGATGAAGCGGCTGGACGACGAGAATCTTGCGCCCTTCGTGGGAGGGCACTTTCTGCGTGGCAACCACATCGCCAATGACGCGGCCAATCAGCATGCGGTGAAGTGTAGGGTCCAATGCCAAAACTTGAAAGACCAAAATTTGGAATCAGAATTGGCAGAAAAAGCCGAGCGGAGCTTAGTTTGCCTGGATATTCACGGAATCGACGATGCCTACGATGGTGGCTTCGGTGGGCAAATTGGCTGGGAGGAACGGGAAGCTGGCTTCCTTGCCGCGGCACCAATAGATTGTTTCGCCGGCGCCGGCGCCGACTGCGTCCAGGGCGATGACCGGGCGGCCCTTGTCGCGGCCCTGGCGGTCGAGCGGCTGGACGATCAGGAATTTCTGCCCGATGAGCGTGGGGTCCTTCATGGTGCAAACTACGTTGCCGATGATGCGTCCGAGGAGCATGCTATTTCTTCCTCGTGGCGGCGAGTTCGGCTTCGTGCAGGGCGTCTAGCATGACTTCATCGACGATGCCGACGATCGCGGCGTCCACTGGGCGGTCCTTGCATTCCGCGGCGTTGCGCGCGGAGCTGCCAGTGACGACCAGGACGGTTTCGCGGAATCCGGAATCCACCGTGTCGACGGCGATCATGTAGCCGGATTCATCGTCGCCTTGAGGAGAAACCGGTTTCACGACGAGAAGCTTCTTGCCTTCCAGGCGCGCATCCTTGCGCGTCGAAACTACGGTGCCGACAATGCGTGCGAGAATCATGAAGCCAGCAACAACCTCGAAACAAAATTGCGTAACACAATTCATTGAAGACAACGGCGACGACTGAGCGAGTCGCGGTAAACGATCAGAGAAGCGATCACGCAGCAGTCAGCGACACGCTGCGATTCTGTGAGTCGCGAGCGACCGAGCGACGCGAATCGCGCTTCTAATGTCCGGCGGCGACAGCCGTCTTCCCGATGGGAAGCACGTCTTCGAGCGACTGATGCGGCCGCGGGATGACATGCACGGCCACCAGCTCGCCAACGCGACGCGCAGCGGCGGCGCCGGCATCCGTCGCGGCCTTCACCGCGGCAACATCGCCGCGGACCATGGCCGTCACGTAGCCCGAACCAATTTTTTCCCAGCCGACGAGCGTGACCTTGGCCGCCTTGACCATCGCGTCCGAGGCCTCAATCATCGCGACCAGGCCGCGGGTCTCGATCATGCCGAGTGCTTCGCCCATGCTTTTTCCTCCGTGTCCGGCCGTCAAATCATTCCGGCCGGCGCGACTGCTGAAAAATCTGATGGCCTGAAATTCAACCGCAGCTGAGCAAAATTTACCGCAGCGCGCGGTCCTTGCGCACTGCTTCTTCGATCAACGCTTCGAGCTCTTCGCGCGTGACCGAGATGCGTTCCGGCCGCCCTCCGCCGTTCTCCGCGTCGTCGCTCGTCACGGGACAGCCCGGAAGCACCGTCGACGCGGTCGTCGTGCCGTAGCGGGCCCGCGCGACGAGCAATTTTTCCACATCGCGCCCAGAAAGCAAGACTTGTTTCCCCAGCAATTCCGTCATGTAGGACACCTGAGCGAAGTGTTCCACCGTTTCCATCCGGAAAAAAGCGGTCAGCAAATCGGGTCCGCAAGTCACGACGCCATGATTGGCCAGCAGAATCGCGTCGAAATGCTGCACCATCGGCTCGAGCGCGTCGGAAAGTTCCTGCGTCCCGGGCGTGCCGTATTGGGCGACCGGGATGCAGCCGAGCGCGATAATCAATTCGCTGAGCAGCGCTTTATTGAGGGGAATTCCCGCCGCGGCGTGCGCCGTCGCAGTCGGAGGATGCGCGTGGACCACCGCGTGAACCTCGGGCCGGCGATTGTAAATTAAATTGTGCATCGCCAGTTCCGAGGAAGCTTCGCGGCGCCCGGACAATTTCCGGCCCTGCAGGTCGGTGATCACCAGATCGTCCGGGACCATCATGCCCTTGCTCATGCTCGTCGGAGAGGTGAGAACGCGGCGCGAATCGAGGCGCACGGAAATGTTCCCGTCGGTGGAGACCACAAACGCGCGGGAGTGAATCCACCGGCCCACCGTGCAAATGTCGCGGCGGTGTTCGTCCTCGGACTTCACGTTTCCCGGAGAAATAGAATCGGTATTCATCGGTTAGGAGCGGCTGCTTGACCCTCGCTGTCTTCGTAACGTTCCGGCCAGGACCGGATTTCGAGAAGCCTCCGGGCGGGCGGCGATATAGTACTCCTGTCAGGCGTAAATTCCACGTTCCTTCAGCGCAAAAGCAACGCGGTCGATCGCGAGCATGTACGCGGCGACGCGGTTATTCACTTGATGAGTTTCGGCGTAGCGCACCACTTCCTCAAAACTGTGTTCGAGCACTTCCCTCAGCCGGTCATTCACTTCCTTCTCGGTCCAGAAAAATCCCTGGCGGTCCTGCACCCACTCGAAATAGCTGACCGTGACGCCGCCGGCGTTGGCCAGGATGTCGGGAATCACGAAGATGCCTTTGCGGTCTACGATTTCGTCCGCCAGCGCCGTGCAGGGGCCGTTCGCGCCTTCGCACAAAATGCGGGCCTGCAGCCGGTGCGCGTTTTCGGAAGTAATCTGATTTTCCACGGCTGCGGGGATGACGAGCTCGGCCGGCTGGAAGAGGACTTCGCTCGCGCTCATCTTGGCGCCGCCGCCGGGGAAATCCGGAAGCGGCTTGTTCTGGCCGTATACCCAATCGATGACCTTCGGAATGTCAAAACCGCTTTCGTTGTACAGCGCTCCGTGAATGTCGGCAACGCCGACGATTTTGTAGCCGGCCTCGTACAGAAGCTTCGCCGACATCGAACCGACGTTGCCAAAGCCCTGGATGATGACGCGCGTATTCACGCGCAGCATCCGGAATCTGGAAATCGCCCTGTCGCAGTTGATGAGCACGCCGCGCCCCGTGGCTTCGTGGCGTCCGCGCGATCCGCCGAGATCGATGGGCTTGCCGGTGACGACGGCGGTCTCGGTGTGCCGCACATGCATCGAATAGGTGTCCATGATCCAGGCCATGGTCTGTTCGTTGGTGCCGAGATCGGGTGCGGGCACGTCGCGCTCGGGGCCGAACCACTCGATAAGCTCAGCCGTATAACGTCGCGTGATGCGCTCCAGCTCGCCGTGCGATAATTTGCCGGGATCGCAAATCACGCCGCCTTTTGCGCCGCCAAAAGGAATGTTGACCACGGCGCACTTCCAAGTCATCCAGCTGGCCAGCGCGCGAACTTCATCCAGCGTCACGGTAGGCGCAAATCGAATGCCGCCTTTCCCCGGCCCGCGGACGATGGAATGGTGCACGCGGTAACCGATGAACACCTCGAGATGGCCGGTATCGAGAATCACCGGAATGTAAACGGTGATTTCCTTATTCGGATATTTCAAGAAGCGGTACAAGCCTTCTTCGAGTCCCAGTTTTCTCGCAGCCGCTTCAAAGCGCGCATCAGCGGATTCGTAAACATTGAATTCGTTGTGGACTGCAAGCGTGGTCATAAAAACACTCCTCATCAACCCGGCGGGCCGCATTCGCAACCAGCAGGACAACACCCACGCATTGACGCCGGTCCATCCTCCAAAAATATTTGGGATAGAGGACTCGACGTGGTCAGTATACGAACCAAACCGCGCACGGCGCAAGAAGAGGAATCGGAACACGTTAGAAATGGACGCGGTTCAGTGAGTGGGAGGGCGACGCTCGACAAATTCCTCGATCAGAAGCTGCGAAATACGCGCCGCGTTATGCCGCACGACGCCGTGCTCCTCGAGCAAATTGTCGAGCAAGCAGCGCACGCCGATGCGCTGCAGGTCTTGAATATCCACGCGCACCGGTTCGGCGCCGCGCCTGCTGTAACGCAGCGCCACTTCCGGAGAGATGCGCTGATTGCTCGCCACAACCCAGTCGAAGAGCTTCCGCCGCGTGTGGCTGTAAATGACGCGCACGTGGTCGGCGAGCGAATAACCTTGCGTCTCTCCCGGCTGCGTCATCAGATTCGCGACCAGAACCCGCGTCGCGGACGACTTCTCGATCGCTTCGGCAACGCCGGAAACCAGAAGATTCGGCAGGATGCTCGTGTAGAGAGAACCGGGGCCGACCAAAATTAGATTCGCCTGCTTGATCGCGTCCAGCACTTCGGGAAGCGGGCGGACGCGGCGGGGACGCAGGCTCAGGCGGCGGATTTTTTTCCCGCTTTTTGCGATGCGCGTTTCGCCCAGGACAATTTTCCCGTCCGCCATCACCGCTTCCAGGGAAACATTCTCAAGCGTGGTCGGAAAAATTCGTCCCCGAATGGCCAGAACCTCTCCGCTGACGCGAACGGCCTCGGCAAAATCGCCGGTCACATGGGTGAGCGCCGTTAGAAAAAGATTTCCGAAACTGTGTCCACGCAAGCCGCGGCCCTCATGGAACCGGTATTGAAACAGACGCCCGAGCAGGGCTTCATCCTGCGAGAGCGCGACCATGCAATTGCGGATGTCGCCCGGCGGCAGAACGCGATATTCGCGACGCAGCCGGCCCGAACTTCCACCGTCGTCGGTGACCGTTACGATCGCGGCGAGGTCGCTGATCGGATGGCGCTCCGACTCCTGCCGCCGGCGCGCCACATAGTGTTTCAGCCCGCGCAGCAGCATCGAAAGCCCGGTGCCGCCGCCGATCGCGACCACGCGTACTCCGCCGTGACCCACGCCGGGTTTTCGCGCTCTTTTTTTCATCGGGATCGCATCGCTATGGAGCGAGGTTGCGGCACAACATGCTTCAAGCGCCGGAGGCTTCGCGTTCGGGGTAGAGCAATTCGGTGAACCGCGGATCTTCCTGCAGAAACGCGAAATCTTCGTCGTTGCGAGCGTGGTAGCGATTTTCCGGACGCAACTGAATCGCGACTTTCAAATTTTCCATCGCCGATTCGGCTTCTCCGGTCAGACAATCCAGCGCGGCCATCGCGTAAAAAACGTAATCGGCCTTGGGCGCCAGCTTGCGCGCGCGCAGCAGATGTTCGCGCGCTTCGTCCCAGCGTCCCAGATTCATCATGGCCACGCCTGCCTGGTAGTGCTCTTCCGGTGTGCGCACCGAAGGAGCAGGCTGTTTGGCCATACGTTGCTCAACAATGCGTAGATGAACTCGCGCGCGATCCGCCAGTTCCTTGCTCGGGCCTGCTTGGACCTTCTCGAGCAACTCTTTCGCCTTCACAAATTTTTGTTGGTGGAAGTGCTGAACGGCTACTTCGTAAGTTTTCAATTGCTGTTCGAATTGAGGGTCCACCATCTGGCGAACAGCCTCCGCGTGCGCGGCGACTTTACTATCTTCCTTACTTTTCAATGATTTACGGCTTCTCGATGGAGCGCTTGCCCCATGTCTCACGCGTTTTGTCGGTTTTCCAGTTCGGGCCATTTCGCGGAGTCTAACAGAGGTCTCATCCATCGTCAACGCAACTGCGGGCGCGGGGATCGCCAGCGATCCGGTTGGTTTTGGGTGAAGCATCCAGCTTCACGACCAATAGACAAGCAAGTTGAGTCTCTACCCTGGCTCCGAAAATGCATCGGCTGGCTGGGAATCGAAAGCTGTAAACTGTGGCACGCGCAAAGCCTGCCGGAGCGGATGCGATGACGGAAACCGAAAAACAAGCGCTGGCCATCTACGAAATGATCGTGGCCACCAGCAACACGCGGCCTATGGCCTTCCAGACCGCGGAGCAAATGAGACGCGAAACTGAGGCATGGAAGAAGAATAATCCGGCGCTTGTGGAACTGGGCCGCGCCGAGCCTCCGGTTCTTCACGCCTTTCTCGCCCAATCCTTTGCTTGGTTGCGGGCCGAGGCGCACCTGGCAAAAAATTACAACGCCTGCAATACCTTGTCGGAGGGGATCCAGATCGCGCTATCACGCGCGCCCAAGCCCCTGCCGACGGAGCTTGTATTGCACCTGTTCGGAGAGTATTGCGGGTCCATGGGCGAGATGTCGCACATGTTTTTTCCAATCCGCCAGCTGATCTCGTCGATCGCGCGCGATCAGGTGACGGACGAAATCCGCGCGGAATTGTGGAGAATTCATTTGCGTCTGGCTCCGAGTCCGAGCGGAAAGATTGAGCCGCGAAACCAGGAATTCAGGGAGGTCATCGGGGAACTGATCCGCGTGGAGGGCGAGAAGCAGCTCGATGCAGGGCGCGGCCCGTGGTCGCAAATTGTGTTCGACGAAATCAACACGAAGGAGGAAATCGCGCGAGCGGGCTGGGAAGGATTGCTCGAGCATTGCCGCAGCCTCGAACAAACCGTCCCGGGAGCGAAGTGGAAGAAGAGGTCGCGCGAGCTGATCACCGTCCTAGGAGAGAGCGAGGTTTTCCCCGCGATGCTGCGTTGGCTGGCGCTCGGCCCCACGCCGGGCCAGCCGTCCGAGGCGAGGTCTCCCATCGAGGACTCGGCGTACCAGAAGGGAATCATCTGGTGCCTGGGGCAGTGCGACGATCGCGAAGCGGCCCTGGCCATCGCCGTTTTTGGAATTGCCTGCCTCCGCAAGATTCCCTTGCTTGGCGCCGTTTCGCAAAAAGTCGGGTTCGCGTGCGCGCAGACGCTGGGCGCGATGGATTGCAGCGAGGCCGTCTCGCAACTGACGCGGTTGCGCGCGAAGGTAAAGTACACCGTCGCCCGCCGTCTGATTGAAAAATCGCTGCAGCAAGCGGCGGAGCGAAGCGGTTTGACGGTCAATGAACTCGAGGACATTTCCGTAGGCCACTACGGGCTTGACTCGCACGGCGAGGCAGCAATCGACATTGGCGATGCAAGAGCGATTGTCCATCTTGGCGACGACGGAAAGGTTGCAGTCGCCTGGCGCAGCGCGGACGGAAAACTGGTGAAGGCTGCGCCGTCGCATGTCAAGAAAGCGTTTCCCAAGGAAGTCCGCTCCGTTGCTTCGTTGGCCAAAGAACTCGAGCAGATTTGTATCGCCCAGCGGACTCGACTGGAATCCTCGTTTGTTTTGCCGAGGGGCATGCCGCTGGCCCACTGGCGGAAATATTTCGTCGAGCATCCATTGCTCGGGTTCCTTGGCCGCAGGCTGATCTGGGTTTTCCGGAACGAGCAAGGCTGGGAGCGCTCTGGAATTTGGTCGGGGCAGGACGTGGTCGACGCGTCCGGAAACTCAGTCGATCTCAGCGCCGCGCAGACGGTCCGGCTCTGGCATCCGCTGGCCTCCGATGCGGCGGAAGTTCAGCGATGGCGCGAACGCATCTTCGCGGCGAAAATCCGCCAGCCATTTCGCCAGGCGTTCCGCGAGTTCTACGAGGTCACCGAGGACGAACGCCGGACCAAAATGTATTCCAATCGATTCGCCAAAGTCGTAATGCGCCAGCACCAGTTTGCCAGTTTGTGCCGCGCGCGGGGCTGGGATTACCGGCTCATGGCCACGAATTTCGACGGCGCCAATGTCCCCACGAAAAAACTCGATCCCTGGAACATGCGCGTTGAGTTTTATGTCGACCTGCCGCCGGATCGCGATCCTGCGCTCCTTGACTCTGCTCTGGGTGAACAATCGGGAGCGGGCATCAACCTGTTCATCGGATCAGACCAAGTGCGTTTCTACCGCGACAACCGCGAGGTTGCCATCGACGAGATCCCGGCCATTTTGTATTCCGAAGTGATGCGGGACGTCGACTTGTTCACGTCGGTCTCCGCCGTGGGTGGCGACGAGACCTGGGCCGACCAGGGCGACAGGGGCACGGGAATTTTCAGCGAGGAATTCAACATCCAGGAATTAGCCGGCCTCATCGGCCTGCGGCGCGAGACGCTGTCCCTCGTCTTGCCGCACACGCCGATCCACGACCGCTGCAAAATTCACAAGACCTGGCTCGAAGTGCGAGGGCAGCTGGGAACCTATCGCATTGAGTTCGCGTGGGGCGGGGCCATGCTCGTGACCGAATCCACATTCCGCTTGCTGAGAATTCCGCGAAAGATTCTGGATGCGGTCGCTCTCGATTTCGCCGCGATTCCGATCGATCTCGACTACCGCACCGAAACAATTTTGCGAGAAGCTTACGTGCTCGCGGACGATTGGAAAATCGATTCTCCGGACCTCATCCAGCAGTTGATGCCTAAATAAGCCCCGTACGCCAGCGTATCGAAACGGAAGCTTCTGTCGTTTTCCCCGATCAAAAAATCAGCTTGAGCCCAAGCTGGATCGAGCGTGCGCCTCCCGTCCCAAGAACGGGATTGGGAGCGGCCTGGTCGGGTGTATTGCAGCCGCAACCGAAATTGCCGGCGAATCCCGTGGAGGGATCGTTGAAGCCGGCGTTTGCCGGACCGTTGGGATCGGAAAAGTTCGCATGATTGAGAACATTGAAGAATTCGGCGCGGAATTGGGCGGTGATGCGTTCCTTGATTTTCGTATCCTTGACCAGGGACACATCCCAGTTCTTGAAGCCCAAGTCCGGAAAGATGTTGCGCCGCGCATTCCCAACCGTTCCCAACGCCGGGGGAATCAGCACGGAGCTGCCCGCGAAATAACACCCAACACTATTGAGCGTGTTGACCGCGCCAGTGCCGAGCGCGGTTGCGGCGCTCATGCAAGCCCCTGGCGGGGCCTGGATTGTTGCGGCTCCCGACTGCGGCCCTCCAATCGCGCAGCCTGGTATCATCGACGCGCCCGACCCCGACCAACATGGCAAGGGCACGGCCCGGCCGGCTTTGAAATCTGCGTTGTTACCGAAAAAATTCCAGGGTTGACCGAATGTATCGAGTTCGTTGACCTGGTTCGTCCCGCTAAAGTCGTTGGTAAAGTCTTGTACCCCCCAGGGCGACGCAGATTGCAACGTCACAACGGAATTGATTTCCCAACCTTGGAGAAGCTGTCCCAACTTCTTTATGCCAGGGATGGCATAGGTCGTGGAAAGGGTGAAGCGGTGCCGTATGTCGAATAGGCTTTGTCCATAGACTCCTGCCGTCGGATGGGAGCTATCCGGGGGCAATTGAATGTCATTGAAGTTGTTCGAACCCGTGTCAAACGCGTGGGAGTAGGTATAGCCCGCGAGGAAAGATAGCCCATGCGTGGGCCGCTGAGTGAGGGTCACCTGCAGGCTATTGTAGTTGGACGCATCCTGATTCGACAGGCGATCGACCTCACCTATGTAGGGGAACTTGCTGAAGAGGGGTCGCGCTGCTTGGTTCACACTCGCGTCGCTCGGGTCGCACGCGAACGGCGTCGTCGCGCCGGTCGTGTCGGCAATGCTGGAGTTGCAAAACGTCAACTCAGCCGATGAGTAAGAAGAGCCCAAAGGTGGCTGGTTGACGTCCTGGAAGCCCAGCAACTTGGTGCCATGGTTGCCGACGTATGCGACTTCCAGCGACAAGTCATTCGTAATTGCACGTTGGATCGTAAGCGTCCAAGTGCTGATATAGGGTGTCCGCAGATTCTGATCCACTGCCTCAATGTTGCAGGGCGCGGGATCATTTCCGATAGCGTCGCCGCACTGGAGCTGGAAAATACTTTGAGGGTAAATACTGCCGCATGCGGTGGTTCCACCATTCACGCAGGAGGGGGTTTGAGCCTGCCAGCCTGCCGTGAGCGCGCCAGCACCGGCGGCAACATTGAGCGCCCCCATGTTGCCGGGGCCCGGCCTGACGACCTGAGTGCTGCCGTTCATGAATATTTCGGTCGCGCCAGTCGGGATCTGATTCAGGCCGAGTTGATTGCCGACGGCGATCAGGGAAATGATCGGTATTTGCTCGTACATGATGCTCCCCCCGCTGCGGACGACAGTCTTGCCATCGCCGCGGACGTCCCACGCAAATCCCACGCGCGGCGAGAAGTTATTGCGATCGCTATGATAGGGCGCGTTGAACCCGCCGACGCCTACCTGTGTAAATCCCGTGGTGGAGCTGGGATCGAAATTGCCGAGCTGGTTATTACGGTCCTTTAAAACCGTGGTCAGCTCGTAGCGGACTCCTAGGTTTAGCATCAGCTTGGGCGTCACCCGCCAATCATCCTGCGCGAATCCCGCATAGGAGTAATCATGCAGGTACCGCTGTGGCTCACCGGCTTGAATGAGGGAGCCGGGGTTTACGTTTCCAGTCAGAAAGCTCTCCAAACTTTGGAATCGGATGAGCCCCTTGGCGTTCATGGTGATGAAGGGATCGGAAGTGTCGTGAATGATTTCCCCGCCGAATTTGAAGGCGTGCTTGCCGCGCAAAATCGAGATGTGTTCCAGAATCTGCAAGCTGCCGTCAGGCCCATTGTATTTCGGCCAATTGCCACCTAGCTTGAAGGTTGCACCATTCAACTGATTGACCTGGACGAGAGGGAAGCCGAATCTGCGCGGATCGGTCACGCCTGTGTTGATCCCGTAGGCGAGAGGATTCACCGTAGAGTCGTTGGAAACGCTCGGTTGACTGTAGTGGGAGTAGCCGACCCGAAACTCGTTCACGAGCGTGGAAGTCGGGGTCCAAGTCCAGGCGCCAGAACCCGTCTGAATGTAGCCCCACAGTTGGGATATCCAAGGGGAGTTGTTGGACCCTGGAATTCCCGCCTCCCAGGCTTGATCGTGCCAGGATCCGCCGCCGACGCCGCGGAAATAGGTGCCAGAAAATGAGTGATGGTCGTTCATGTGATAGTCGACCTTGGCCACTCCATTGTCTTGCTTGCTGGTGCTAACCATGCCCAGGATCTCGCTGTTGCTATTGTTCGCTCCAAGGTTTGTGGGGAAGAGAGATTCATTGGCACCCGGTGTGTAGTTCGTGGGCTTCACCGAGCAGTCCGGATTGAGCCCGGCGATGTGCGCGCTGAGCGGCACTATGTTTATAAATCCTACAGCGTTGCAAGCATCCACGAGGCTGTGAGCCGGGTCGCTCGCGAGTAACCCGCAATTTGGCGCGCCGCCGGCGCAAGTAACGGGAGGGGTAGCGATCAGCGTGTCCGCCACGTTATAGTGCTGTCCTTCATAATTCACAAAGTAGAACAATTTGTCTTTCTTGATGGCACCGCCGAAACTTGCGCCGAATTGCTCCAAGCCGATTGCCGCTTTCGGAGTTGGCGCCGGGTCGAAGAAATTTCGCGCATCGAATGCTGTATCCCGGCCAAAGGCGAATGCGGTGCCATGAATCGCATTCGTGCCCGACTTGATCCCGGCATTGACGATCGCGCCGGGCTTCCAGCCGAATTCCGCCTTTGGATTTTGCTCCGTGTTGAACTCCTGAATGGCATCGATGGGCAGCGAAGTGGACGAATCGCCCGCGGGGATGGCCGCATTCAGGACGCTCGATCCGGTCAAAGGATCGTCGTTCCTCAAACCGTCCAGCAGATAACCGATGTCCTGGGCACGGGTTCCGTTGGCGGAGCGGGTGAAACTGCCGCCGCCGGCATAAACGTTCATGCCCGGACGCAATGTGAGCAAATTGATGTAGTTGCGGCCGTTCAAGGGCAGATCGTTGATCGTCTCGTTGCTGAGTGTCCCGCCCAGGGTAGCGTTTGTCGTTTCGATCTGAGGAGGAGTCTCCGTTATGGTGATGGTCTGCGAGACCTCCCCGGGCTGCAGGCCCAAGTCCACTCGAATTTCCTTGCCCACTTCCAGCACGACGTTTTGTTGTTCGACTTTTTTGAACCCCTTGGCCTCGGCCCGAACGGAGTACAAGCCGGGCAGCAGGTTGGGCGCATTATATTCTCCCGATTCTCCGGTGATTAGAGTTCGTGAAACGCCTCTATTCACATCCAGAACCGTCACGGAAGCGCCGGAGATGGCGCCGCCGCTTTGATCGGTAATCGTCCCAGTAATGCGGCCAAGATTGCCTTGTGAAAACAGGGGAACGCTCACTAGAAACGCAACCACACTCAAGCACATCGCCTGCATCGTTCTCGACGCATTGAAATGGAATAAACTAAGTATTTGCTTAAGAAAAACCATCCTGGCACCCCCGACGAGTGATCCACCGACGTACTCGGAGGCTTTATCACCGTGAAAGAAGATATGTCAAGATATTAATCTGGCTGGGTTTGTTACCTTAGATGATAACACTGGCGGCGAGCTGAAGGAATAGAATGACTGTTTCGTAGGCCACGGAACTTTCCCTCTAAGTCACCCCTTACCAAAATTAGTGGTTTGTCTTGAGCACAGGCCTCTTGTCCTGAACGGCACGCGTTTCACCAGTGCAATTTCTGCGTAGCCCCCGTCCACTCCTCCGTGCGGCAAGGAAATCACGCCTACGGAAAAAACCCGTTGCCTTTCGGCTTGGCAGGCCGCGGTTTCTGCTGGGTTCACTGTCGAAAGGTGTTGGTGTATAAGAGTGCTTATGCTGATAGATGGTTCTTCGCGCATTTACTCCAAATATGTATGCGGCGATTCCGCGGACGAATGTCCGGCGAGAGGTGTTCCGGTGACACTTGCAGGTCGAGCGAAACTCATGCTGATCTCTGCGCTGGTTGCCATTGCCACATTGGCTTCGATCGCGCATGCCCAACAATCTCAGTACCCTAAGCAATCCGACCTCCCGAATCCCTACCGCCTGGTGGAGGGCTGGCCGACTCTTCCCCCAAGCATGAATGGCGGCCACTGGGGCGAATTGATCCGGGCTGACATCGGTCCCAAAGGCAACATTTGGGTTTTTCATCGGTGCTTCAACACGGAGCCTGCCGGCGCCGCTACGTGCGTCGGTCGCACCGACCCGCCAATTTTGGAATTTGATCCGTCGGGAAAACTTCTGACGAGCATTGGCAGTGGGATGTTCGCGTTTCCCCACGGTTTTACGGTCGATCGCCAGGGAAACATCTGGGCGAGCGACGCGAATGCCAGCGAGACCGTGCTCGGCATGTCGGCGAAAGACGCGAACGGCGTGGTGCGCGGCCACCAGGTCTTCAAGCTGAGCTCCACCGGCAAAGTCCTCATGACCCTCGGCAAGGAAGGCGTCAAGGGAGATGGTCCGGATACCTTCGATCAGCCGTCCGGCATCGCCATTGCTCCCAATGGCGATATTTTTGTGACCGACGGCCACGGCAAGAATGACCGCGTCGTGAAGTTTTCAAAGGACGGAAAATTCATCAAGACCTGGGGGCATCACGGGTCGGGACCCGGCGAGTTTGATCAGCCCCACGACATCTCCATCGGCGGTTCACATGACTATGTGTACGTCGCCGACCGCAGCAACAGCCGCGTCCAAGTTTTCGATCAGGATGGAAAATTCATTGTCGCGTGGAAGCAATTTGGCCGCCCGAGCGCCGTATATATCGCCAAAGACGACACTCTCTATGTGAGCGACTCGCAATCGAACTCGATGGTCAATCCTGGCTATTTGAGGGGCATCACCGTCGGAAGCGCCAAGGACGGCTCAATCGCGGCCTTCATCCCCGACCCTGATCTGGCGCAGGCGGACGTGAATCGCATTTCCGGCGCGTCGGGAATCGTGGCCGATGACAAAGGGACGATCTATGCGGCGGACGTTGGCCCGCACCGGCTGAGGAAATACGTAAAGGTCAAGTAGCGGCGCACTCCCGGGAACGCCAATCTCCCGATTGGCGTGGCGAAAGCCGCGCGCCGCAGCGAGCGATTTGCACTACGCCGATCGGGAGATTGGCGTTCCCGGGTTTCAACCCTCGCGGATTGTGATCCCTCTTGCCGACAATTCTTTGAGTAGCTGCGCCACAGCGGGAGTGACTTCGCCCTCGCCCGGCACGACCACTGCCCACTCCAGATTTTCCCGGAACGCGCGCGTGACAATGCTCCAACTCTGCAAGGAGGGCGGCGTCGCTTGCCCGATTTGTATGAGGGACCAATGCCGCGCCAGAGCCAGTGCGGTCGCTCGATCCGGCAGCGGCCCGCTGACAATGAAGTGATTGTCCCCGCACACTAGAATGCCGATCATGCGGGTTCAGGCCTCCAGCCGCTGGTCCGGAACGGCGCGGCCGACGGCGAAGTGATAAATGACCTGGCGCGGGAGTTTGCTTGGATCCTTATGAGGGAGCGCGTCGCTTTTTTCCCCAGGAGTTGTTCTTGATTTGCAGGATGCTCTTCGCCGGATTCGGAAATCACGGGAGCGGACTCGAGCGAGTCTCGGTTCACCGCGCCTGCACGGGAAGCCGGTGAACCCAGCATGACCAGTGCCGCTTTTTCCGCTTCGCGAACTGATGCGTCCACGGAACTCGTTCCTTCTTCGAGGAAGCCTAAATAGCGGTGAACATCGTCGTCGTAGAATGCGCCGATGCCGGTGGCGTTCCAGCCGAGCGCTTCCGCCCCGACGTAGAGCCGTTGTCCGATTGCGCCTGCTTCAAAATAAACGTAGCGGTAGCCGCGATTGCCAAACACGCGCGCCGCTTCGCCCAAATCCGCGATCATGGAAATTGTGAAACATGAGTTTCCCGCAAGCGATTGTTCGAGACTGAGAAAAGCCGCGACGCGCTGCGACATTGCCGGCGTGTAATTGTTCGAGCTTTCGGTTTGCCTGATCCCAGCGATAGACGCCGGGCTCGCAATCGCGCACGCGATGAACGTAGAGATAAAGCGCCACGAGATCCGCTCCTGTTTCGACCTGAGTTGTCTCGCCGCCAAAATTTCCGCGCCAGTCCGCGCGCCAGTCCCTCGTCGCGAAATCCAGAAGCTGTTCCAGTTCGCGGCGTTCCATGGGCGGCGTGCGCGCATCAAAATCAAGCGCCGAGCGTCGCCGGCGCACTGTTACGCCCAGCGGAGCATCGTGCAACAGGTCCGACAAAGTCGGCTGGCCGCCAGCGATGCTTTGAATCGAAAGTGGAAACGCGCGGCAGCGGTCCCGCTGGGTCGGGCAGGACCGTCGAGGCGTGCATCCCGAGAAGCAGCTCGTACCGAACTTCTTCCGCGGATAATTCGTTCGGAATTCCTGCGACCTTTTCGACGGGCGGGACGGGAAGTCGCAATCGAAGTGATTCTGCGCAGGAAAAACAAGAAACGCCATGGGAGCTTCGTCGCTTTCGGCCATACCCATGGCGCGAGCCAGGCGAACGTCGCTGAAATGAGCCACCACGCCGCCGGGCAGTCCCAATAGCGCGCGCAGCCAGAAGCGCGCTCATCATCGCGTGGCCCAAATCGTGGCAACAGTAGCGATAAGCGCGTTCTCCGTACTTCCAGGCTTCGCGCCAAAAGATTGAAGTCAGTCCGACGATCAGTGGCGACTCCGCCGCCCAAGGAATCTCGAGTGCGCGAGCAAGTTGCTGCGTCCAGGCGCCGCGGCTCCGAAGCTCGAGGGCGTGCCGGTCCGCGCGGTAGTGATATAAGCCGTCCTCGATTCCCGCAAATGCGCGCAGTGCAACGTACGTTTCCGTCGGATGCAGATTGCCGGAAGAGGGATTCACGCGCAGGCTGTAGCGAGCGCCTGAACCTGGAACTTTTTTCCAGGCGCTGACCGCCATCGAGTGCCACAGAAAACGGCTGAGCCAGTTGAAGTCCAGTTGAATTGCTTCGCGGCGTTCAGACGCATCCCCGATAGGCAGATTTGTTTTTTCCGCGAGCCCAGCCATGACGGCGAATGTTCCAGCATTCGGGAAGCCGGGCTCTAGGCGGAAGAATGATTGTGGGGACGCCTTCATAGCTGCGGAATGGGTCAGGCTGATTATGCCAATCGAGATAGCGGGCATTGGCGCGGACGGAATGATAGGTATGCTTGGTGGCCTGGTGGTAGGCGAAGAGGCGTTCCGTATCTTTGTTGAAGGCGCCACATTCGGGATCGTCCCATATGCGGGAGAGAAAGCGCGTCATTCCTTCGTCCTTCTGATCACCGGCGCTCCAAAGTCTAGAGTGCCCGCCTGAAGGCGGGCGCTACAATGGCGTCTCACTCGGATGAAGGATCCGATAAAATTGGATCATTCGTACTCGCCGTCGCAGCCGGCGGAGGCGCGTTCTTCAATTGTTCCAGCTCGGCCTGAACTTTTGCCCAGTCTTTCGGCTTGTGCTTCATCGCGTAAGGAGCATCCGGATGGCCGAAAAATTCCAGAAGTTCGGCCCGAATTTCCGGAGAGGCGCCATTGAATTTCTGCTTTTGCCAGGCTCGTCGAGCAATTTTGCCTGCGTCTCATCGGCAAGCTTATATTTTCCCGGCCCAGTGATTTCACCGGTGTCGAAATTGTCGTTGGGCAAGTCCGGTTGGCCGGCGCCTGCCTGGCTCAGCAACTGCCGGTAGCGATCCAGAGTCGCGTTGAAGCTCGCTTCGAATAGTTTTTCCGCCGCAGGCGTAGGTGTTTTGAGCTCCAGCACTTTCAGTGGACCAATCTTTGGGAGAATCCGAACCAGGAAGGCCAGAAATTTTTCGCCAAAGGTGGGCGGCTGATATTGCTTTCCCCAATTTTTTTGGTAACTCGCGCGAGAAAGATTGTAGAGAAATTTACTTCTCGTGATGCCGGGCTGATCCTTCAGGATGTCGTCTTTCTTCAGGCTCCAGGCAACGCGCGTCGCTTTGGGAAGGAGCCGGCTGACATCGTAGCGATACGAACCGAGCACCTTATCTTCGTTGGAGAGAACGTTTTTCAGATCCAGGCCGTAGGTTTCCTGAAAGGCTTGCTCCAGAAGAGGAACTGAAACTTCAAAGCCGATGAAGTCATGGTAGTTATCCGGGGCGTAACGGCCCTGCGCTACTTCCAGAACGTCGAAACCAAATTCCGTTTTTACGTGCGCCAGCTTGTCTTCTTCATATGTGACCGTGTCGCCGTATTTCTTTTTCAACTTGGGATACAGCAGCGGGACGGCGCGATTCGTGCCGATGGAGTGGCCGTCATTGTCCGCGGCGTAGTGTGCGAGCGACCCGAGCGCGAACGCGTAGCCGTCCAGGTCCTTGGAATCGCGCAGGAGAGCCAGGACAAAGTCCCCGCTCCGCACGTAATGCGTCAAGTCGCTGAAGAAAAAGCTCCCGTGCGGGTAGTAACCCATGTCCTGGATAATGGCTCCGCCGTAGGCGTAGCCATGCGCTTCCTTGAGTTGTTCCGCCGTTGCATCGGGAAAACGCTTCAACAATAGCGGGCGTATGTTGGCGTCCCAGGCGCTGTCAATGATCGCTTCATGCGCCAGCACGGCGTAAGCTGCGGCATCGCCTGACCAGCTCAAAGCACAAGGCCAGCGCCACGATCGTGGCGAGAACTTTCACAGATAATGCATTGCGACGTCCCATTTTGCCGATGGCGGCCTCGTTTTGATCTTAGCTTACTTCTATCATTCAGAGAATTTGTTTGCCCCAAGGAAGAGCCTGTGGGCTCCTGAAGATACGATTTGGGACACCTGGGGCGAGGTAGGAATCGGCGGCTTCTTGCCGTCCTGCTTCATTGGGAAATTCTTTGCGCGCGGACAATGAATCTTCTCGGAGCCGGCCCCACGAAATAAAATGGATAGCAGGTCACGAGGGTCAGAATATCACCGCCCGAATTATCCAGCACCTGAGTATCTTCCGGCCCAACCACTTTTATCGAGTCCACGCGATAACGGTAGGAACCCTCGAGAGTCATTAAAGTGATTTCGTCGTCCTGGCGAACATTGCGCAGAGCCCGGAAAAATGTGTCTCGATGCCCCGCGATGGCGACATTTCCAGGCTGTCCCGGCAGGGGAGTGCCAGGAATGTGCCCGACCGCCCGCCGCAAGGTTCGGTCATCCGTACCTTCGAGGATTATCGCCGTAACACCGATTCGTGTTAATTCGATTTCCCCTAATGTTTTTCCAGTTGACGGATGAAAGGACGCCTCTTGAACGCGACCCATGCTAGGAATAGCCGGCTTGGAATCTTTTATCTGCTGCTGAAAGTGGCGGATTTCATTGGCCTGGTAGACTCTAGTGTCGAGCAGAACAAATCCGCAGTAACCCAAAATCAATACGCCAACGATTAGGAAAGCGTTTCTGCTCCATCGCAGGGTCGTTTGAGTTCGCGCCGAAGGAGAGATTCTCCGATTAGGTGTGCACCTCATGGCTGACTGCTCATGGCGTCGCTAGCCGGAGGAGGCCTCAAGGGCGCGGAGTAACCGGCGCGAGTGCTGACGCTTAGGCGTCCGCGACTCGCAGTTTTCCGCGCCTTTACTTCGATCGCGCGGTAAGTTCCATCAGCTTTTCTGTTCGCCGGCGCATAGGAGATCGTGTACTGGTTGCGAATGTCGTGAGCGATTTGCTGGGAAATTGGCAGAATTTCGTCAAGCGACTCCGGAAAGAATGCCTCTCCACCGGAGATTTTAGACAGTTGCTTGAGCACGTGCGGGTTCCGATCGTCATCGTTCGCGTCAAAGATCCCCATCGTGTAGAGGATTGCGCTCGACTGGTTCACCATCGAAAGTATCTGGGGGAGAGTGTGCGTGCTGGCGTTGTCGCCGCCATCGCTGATCACGATCAACACCTTCTTGTCCCATTTGCCCTGTTTCAAATGCTCGAGGGCGACGGCCACGGCGTCGTAAAGCGCCGTCAGGCCGTCCGCCTTATTTCTGGACAAGGCCGCCTCCAATTGCTGCTCGTTTCCGGCGAACGACACATTTGCCGGAAGACCCATCAAAACGTGCTCATTGAAATTGACCACGAACACCTGGTCTTCCGGATTGCTGGAGCGAGCGAATGCCAGGGCTGCGTTGATCACGTCGGAGCGCTTGGAACGCATGCTGCCGCTGTTGTCGATCACCAAGCCGACCGTGACCGGGACATCTTCATGGCTGAAGGATTCGATTTGTTGAGGGACCTTGTCTTCGAAGACCTGGAAGTCATCCTTGCCGAGGCCTGCGACCGGAGCGCCCTTATGGTCCCGCACGGTCGCTCGCAAGACAACTAAATCGACGCTCGTCCGAATCGTGTATCCATCCCCATGGGAAGGCGCAGCCTGCGAGCTTTGTTGGGACATGCCAACGCAAGGGAGAACGATCAAGAGAAAGATCGGGAACAAATGGTACGTTCGAGCGAAATGTCGATTCATGAGCTTTACCGGTATTTGTTGGCTGCCCCCTTTATTATGCGGGCGCCTTCTGGATTCTGGACGGTAGCCCGGAATTCGGTTTCTACCGCCCAATTAGGGTAGGCCAAACTCACCTACCCCTGCAATCCATGCATGTGCACTTTCTAATTTACGCCAGGACCTTTGTGAAGATCACAATTGCAAAGCCTGCGAACAGCGAAAGCAGCCCAATCAGTCCAGCGAGCGGCAATGAGCTGGCCGTGTGGGGCAAGGCCTGCGCGATTTCCGTCTTCTCGGCGGGCGGTGAAACGGGTGCTGCCGCAACCTGCTTCGGCGGAGCCTCGACGACTGCAGTTACGGGAACCTCTTCACCAGTTGGTTGTATCGCTTCGAGTTTTATGCTTTTCAAAACTTCCGCGGGCGGCACGGTATTCGTTTCGATCGGCATCGCGAGGACGGGTTCGTTGACGATCTTTGCCAGTTCTAACGCGCGCTTCTTCGAGTAAACGAATTCCTGTCCGAAGGCGTTGTCGGGATAAAACCAGGCCTTGATCGCTTCCGGCTGGCCTTCGCCTCTTTCCTTGAACGTCATTACCGTCTTTTCCGTCGGTTTTAAGCGAAAGTTGTTGATGGCAAGAATCGTTGTAAAGAGATGCGTTTCGTCCGCGTTGAAAATTTGGACGATGTTCCGGTCTCCAAAGGATTCAAACACCTTGAACACATACGTGCCGGCCGGAAGGATCTGAGCATCCACGCCCGGAACTTCAAAAGGGGCGCTGAACGTGATCACGGTTTTCTTGTCAAATGTATCGGCCTTGACATTCGCTGCAAATGCCAGGGCGACCAGGGCGAAAGAACACAGTAGTGCAACAACTTTGAATTTTTTCATGTTTAAACTCCCTCTAGTAGATGGATTCATCACACTTCTCTTGTTTCGGTTCTACGAATTTGATCGCCACACAGAAATCGGGGCGCTTCGGCAACTCGGCCGTCGTTGTTTTGGACCAACTCATTGTTCCTCTTTAGGGAGATCCGCCTTTGACCAGTTTCTGGCTGGCAGGTGGAGCTGTCACCTTTGTAGCGTTTTGGTTGATATGCGTCTGTTCAATACAGTACATGCATGGGGTCAAACGGCGGATATTCCTGTGCCGGGAGAAAAATTGTTTGCCGCTATCAATATGCTAGACCGGAAGTCCGCGAACAATATTCCTTGCCTGTGTAGAGCGGACTTGGAAAAAGGAGGGCTCTCGTCTCCATACACTGATGCCGAGAGCTCGGAGAAAGGAGCGCGCCAAGCTCCACAGACGCTTCCCTGTTCCATGGTGCTGGGCGCTTCTTTTGGGGACGACCGTATCGCTCTAAAGAATGCTTAGAGCGAAATGCTGATGGCAACCCCGGGGCGGCCGGGATACCTGCCATCGAATAAGTAGTATCCGTTATCGACATACGCCACGTAAACATCATCGGTTTGGTACCAGTCGTCTCCCCAGAATTCCGGATAGGGATCAACGACAGTGAACCAATAACCGCCGTACTGGAAACGCGGAAACCCGCCAACCTCCATAAAGGGTAGACCATAGACTCGGAACGAGTGGCCCGAACCATAGTAGCTGCTGAAATAGACGTCAGGAATGCGGTAGCCGTTGTAGCCGCCGCGTTGCTGCCATGTGCGGTGCTCGGTATCAAAGCTGTGGGCACGGCGCTGCTGCCAATCGCCTCGCTGTTCACCTTGCTGCGCAATCTGCTGTTGCTGTGTGCGCTGTTGCTGGACAGGTTGATTGGACTGCCGCTGCGTAATTTGCTGGTTGTTCTTGTTTTGCTGTTGTTGCTGAGCATGTTGCTGAGGGGCCGCTTTCTCTTGTTGTTGGGCGTGTTGCTGAGTGTTCGGCTTCTGCTCTTGTCGCTGGGCATTCTGCTGAGGGTTCGGCTTCTCCTGCTGCTGTTGGGCATGCTGTTGAGAGGCTGCCTTCTGCTGTTGTTGCTGCGCATGTTGCTGAGGGGCCGGCTTCTCTTGTTGCTGCGCATGCTGCTGAGGGGCCGGCTTCTCTTGTTGCTGCGCATGTTGCTGAGGGGCCGGCTTCTCTTGTTGCTGCGCATGTTGCTGAGGGGCCGGCTTCTCTTGTTGCTGCGCATGCTGCTGAGGGGCCGGCTTCTCTTGTTGCTGCGCATGTTGCTGAGGGGCCGGCTTCTCTTGTTGCTGCGCATGTTGCTGAGGGGCCGGCTTCTCTTGTTGCTGTTGTGCGCGCTGTTGAGGGGCCGGTTTCTGCTCTTGCTGTTGGCTTCTCTGTTGCGCGGGCTCGGCTTGTTTTTCCGGTCTGTCCTGCTTTTCTTCTTTTTGTTCCTGCCTTGCGTACCCGAGAGTGGTAGTTCCGAAAAGTAATAACAGAACTGCTGTGCCGATCACTTGAACTCGTTTCATAAGTGTTTCCTCGGTCGCAGCTTGAACTCATGAGAGCGCGTTCGCTGTTCCCTATTGGACATTTTGAAAAGTAATGGCAATCGCGGGATGGCGTCCCCGGCAGCGAATTGAAATGCGAAGGTGTTCACAAGTGAACAGACATACGTCTTCGATGCTTCTAGGATGCGTTTGCGTGGGGGGAAGCAAAACGGCCGAGGCGAAAACATGCCCCACACACTTCAAACGAAACAACACCGGACAAAGCGGATTCCATTGCAACCCAGCCGGCGATAACAGTTCTCGGAACGTACGGATGTTCAAGCAACCCCTCGGATCAGGCCGCATTGCGGCCCAGAAAATAAGGAGGTAACAGTCGATGCCTATACTTCAATTACTGATGGTTCTGATCGTAGTGGGTGTTTTGCTGTGGCTGGTCAATAACTTCATCCCGATGCAAGCGACGATCAAGTCGATCCTGAATGCCATCGTGGTGATCGGAGTAGTCTTGTGGCTCCTCAACGTTTTCGGACTTTTCCATTCCTTCTCCAATATTCGCGTTGGGTCATAAGCCAGCGGGGATGAATTGAGGAAGCGGCAAGACAGCGAGTGTCGGAGTTTCACTCGCTGCAAACCGGAACGAAGGAGCGAATCATGCTTGGGACAATATTGATTGTGGTTTTAATTCTTGCGCTCTTGGGCGCGCTACCGCGATGGCCGCATAGCAAGGAGTGGGGTTATGCTCCCACTGGGGGAGTGGGGCTCGCTCTCGTGATCGTTGTCATTCTCCTGCTTCTCGGCCGCCTCTGACATCTCCGGATCCGTTGCACTCGGCGGCTCAGGGTACGAATGTTGCGAACGTCCCCCGCAAAGTGTTGCTCACCTGCGCCTAAGGCAGGGAATGCCGCCGAATGCGGAGTTCGCTGCTGCCATTCCAACGAGTGAGTGAGATACTGGAACAGTGACAACGCTCTACGGGGATACATTTCTCCAATGAAGAACCCTATTTCATTTCGACAAATTTATGCTTCGATTTACGCTTCTATCTTTTCGCTCGTGGCCATTTTTGCGCTTGGCCACGTTGCTCCCGGCACAAGGGGCGCGCCTTCCATCCGGAGGCCGCACGAATTCCCTTGCCGCGCCTCCGGCCAGCGCCACGTCGCCCGTCATCGTGATGGGCTTCGTCGGCGGGTTCATCCGGCACGATGATCCCGTCCACAGCGAAGTGCAGCTCGCGGCGCGCCTGCGCAAGGCATACCCTTCGGGCGTGGACGTGGAGACATTCGAGAGCTACCACGGAGAAAATGCGCGAAAGAAAATCCTGAGCTTGCTGGACACGAATCACGATGGGACACTGACACCCGCTGAAAAGCAGAGCGCGCGCATCATTCTGTACGGCCACAGCTGGGGCGCGTCGGAAGCTATTACAGTTGCACGGGAATTGAAAAACGAAGGCATCCCCGTGCTCCTTACTATTCAAGTGGATAGCGTCTCCAAGTTTCACCAAAACGATGCGGTCATCCCCGCAAACGTGGCCCAGGCTGTCAATTTTTATCAGCCGGATGGATTTGTACACGGCCAGCGCGCCATTCGCGCCGCAGACCCGTCGCGCACAAAGATCATCGGGAATTTTCGATTCGAGTACAAAGCCAGCCCTTACGCCTGCAACGAGTATCCCTGGTACGACCGCATCCTGGTGAAGACTCACACCCAGATCGAATGTGATCCCAATGTGTGGAAACAGGCGGAGGCATCTGATACGGACGGACCTGCCACCAGAAACATCGAACGGCTCAACGCCGTAATCAATATCCTAATTTTTACTGCACGTCGCCCGCCCAATCCGTTCTTTTCTGTTATCTGAATAAACACATTGTCATTGATTGTTCCATTTTGAACAGTGGCCGATTTCTTTGCGACCTAAAGTTCAATGTAGAGCATCACCAAGCGTTCCTTTCGCTGGGCGAAAAAATACTTGGCTGGTGCGGATGAACTATGCGGGAGTAATCACATGCAACTTATAGCCCAGAAGGAAACACAGCAAGATCGCGGGGGGCCAGCACAACAATGCCTTCCGGCCCACAGGCGGCGAATGATTCGCGCCCTGATTGTTGACGACGATTTGGCCGATGTGGAACTTTACCTGCAAGAGCTGAAGAAGGCACAACTTGCCATTTCGGCGGATGTGGTCAAGACGCGGGCAGATTTCCTCGAGCGGTTGCAGAAGGAACGCTACGACGTCGTCCTGGCGGATACGGATGCGGCGGATTGGACGGGGCTGCAGGCGCTGGCCCTCTTGCAAGAACAGGACCAGGAAATTCCATTCATCCTCGTAACCAAGACCTTGGAAACGGAACTTGTGGACGAATTCATGAGGAATGGCGCGTCCGATTGCGTGGACAAAGCACGCCTGGTACGCCTGCCGCTTGCCGTAGCGGTGGCCGTGGAACGAAGGGCCCAGCGCGGGGAACAAGACCGGGTGGAGAGGGCGTTACGGCACTCGGAAGCGCACTATCGCGCTCTGCTCGAAAATCCCACCTACGGCATCTGCCGGTTTGACGTGGATGGCAAGTTTCTCGAGGTGAATGAGGCGCTGGTGACGATGCTCGGTTATAGCTCGAAAGAAGATTTGAAGGCTGCCAACCTGGCCACCGACATCATCCGCGACCCAATCGAGCGCGCGCAATTGTTTGAGCCCTACCGGAAATTGGGGCACATCGACCTGGTCGAAGTCGAATGGAAGCGTAAGGACGGGACGCCCATGAAAGTCCGGCTCAGCGGCCGGCAAGTAGGCACTGAGGAAGGATCGCCGGAGGGCTGCGAAATCATCGCGGAGGACGTCACCGCGCAACGCGCTTCAGAAGATCATCTCCGCCATCTGGCTGCGACCGACGCCCTGACCGGCCTGGCAAACTACCGTAGACTGAGCGAGGAACTCGAATCCGAGATCAAGCGCTCGGATCGCACCTCGCGGGCCTTTGCCGTGCTCATGTTTGATTTGGACGGGATGAAGCAGATCAACGACCGCTATGGCCATCTGGCCGGCAATCGGGCGCTCTGCCGCCTGGCCGATATCTTCCGTTTTTCCTGCCGCTCGATCGATACGGCCGCGCGGTATGGAGGCGACGAGTTTGCGATTGTCCTTCCGGAGACCGCCGCAAAAGATGCCGCGCTCGTCAGGAAACGGATCTGCGAGCGATTGAGCAGCGATCGCGAGGAGCCTCTGCTTTCCGTGAGCGTCGGCATGGCGGTTTATCCGGAAGACGGTGCAACCATCGATACTTTGTTTCAGGCTGCGGATCGCGCGCTCTACGAGATGAAGGTACTGAAGAAAGCATGCTGACCCAAGCAGGGTAATACAGCCACATCGTCCCGCGTCGCTAGCGCTAGCCCACCTCATTCAACGCCTACTTATCGTGTGGCGCTCATAGCGCCCGCCCCTTTTCCGCACGGGCCTGCGGGAGCGGCTCAGTCTGGCCGCCAATCGCCGTCGAGAGCAGGCCGAAAGCCGGCTCGAGTGTCAGATTGCCCCGGAGATGCCTGTTCAAATTTGAACAGATTTTCGATTGCGGCCGCGCTAGAAGTACTGGTGCATCCTGTGGAGTCAACCCCCAGAGAGGAGGATGTTCAACGTGATCGCTAATGGAACGGAGGGCTTTTCGCCCGTATATTCTTCCTGGTTCGGTAAACCGGTGGTTATGCTCGTCGTTATCCGCCAATATCCTGTCCCAATGCCTTGCCACATTGTAGGCGAATCTGTGACCGATGTGCGCGTGCGTATTCAGCCTGGATGGGAGATGGATATCCGAAAGGATTTGATTCTAGCCGTTGAAGAAGTCGTCATCGCCGCGGAAAACCGGGTGAATTGAAGCTGTCGCCAAGGCCATCAATCGTTCCGCCAACCGCGCGCCCGCATGTCAATCGACTCGAGATAGGTGTGGAAAAAAGCGTCGGCAAGACGGTGACAATCTCTTGGCGGGCTCGACACTTGATTTTTGCAAATGGAAGGGAGAGTTTCGATGTTACTGCTAATTATTCTTTTGGTGCTGTTGTTCGGCGGAGGCGGAGGCTATTACGGCTACTCCAGATGGGGGAGAGGCGGTGGCCTGGGAGTCGTCGGAACCGTCTTGCTCATCTTGTTGGTCGTGTACCTGGTCGGTGGACTACGTTGACCTCCCTCGCATCGCACTGAACCCGATGTTATTTGTGGATGTCCGGCGACGGACAGCTCGTTGCCCTGCTGTGCAGGTCAAATTGCACGAAAGGAGAAACCATTCATGAAACAAAGCACGAAGGACAAAGCCAAAGGCAAGTTTCACGAAGTGAAGGGCAAAGCGAAGGCAAAAATTGGAAGGGCGACAAACAATCCCAAGCTGGAAGCAGAGGGCCAAGGCGAAAAGTTTGGTGGAAAGGTCCAAAAGAAAATCGGCCAGGTGGAGAAAGTCTTCGGGATCTAACACGGAAGGCTTCGCCAGGGCTGCAAGCGAAACCGCGCGCCGGTTTTGAATACCAGAGAGAAGAGATGATCACCGCACACATAATCGCGGCCGTGCTGCCGATGGCGGCGCGAAGTATGCGGCGGTGGCTTTTTCACCTCGGCGGCATAGGCCTGATTCCCCTCGGCCTTCTGGATAACTCCCTAGTTCCACTGCCGGGAATCCTGGACGTGGCGGCGATTGTCTTGTCCTCGCGGCAGGAACAGTTTTGGCTTTATTACGGTTTGATGGCGGCGGCAGGTTCGGTGGCCGGCGGTTTTCTGACCTACCGGCTCGCTCGCAAAGGCGGGAAAGAAGCGCTCGACCACAGATTCTCGCGCAGAAACGTAAACAAAGTTTGCAAGATCTTCGGACGATGGGGCTTCGCCGCGATTGCCATCCCTGCTTTACTGCCGCCCCCAGTGCCCATGGTTCCATTTCTGCTTGCGGCAGGCGCCATGCAATATCCGCCAAGAAAATTCCTGGCGGCGCTCACACTCGGCCGAATCTCCAGATACATGATCCTGGCTTATTTGGCCGCGCGTTATGGGCGGCAAATCATCGCGTTCATCGCGGAACACGGACACCCCGCCGCGGTGGCAATCCTTTTGGGGCTGATGACCACTGCGACCGTGGTTTTCTACTTTTGGCGAGGTAACAAGAACAAGAAGGGACTTGGACGTTTGGCGAACGCTTCCTCTGAAGGGTCCTGTCCCCTAGTCGTGCAGGACCACGCTGAGCAATGAATCGTTCACGTGCAGCCCGCCATCGTAATTGATAAATCCCAACTTCTTGAATTTGTTCATGAAAAAATTGACGCGTGACCGCGTCGTGCCGACCATTTCCGCCAGCGTCTCTTGCGATACTTTGGGAAGCACGAACTGCGGTTTTTCGTGATTGCCGTACCGCGCCAGCAAAAGGAGAGTTCGCGCCAGCCGTTTCTCGCTGGAATTGAAAAGTTGATCGATCAAGTCTTCTTCAATCCGGATATTACGTTCCACCATATAGGCGATAAAGCGATCCGAGAACGCGTGTTCCACATGGAGCACGCGGATCATTTCAGTCAGGCCGATTACGAGCAATACGACAGGTGTAGCTGCCGTTGCCGTTGCGATGCGCAATGGCTGCCCGGCGAGAGAGCCCTCGCCGACGAAACTGCCAGGTTTCAGCATTGCTACGACGGCCTCTTTACCGGTTTTTGAAACGACGGAGAGCTTTACGGTGCCTTTTTGGATATACATGACATCCTTGCCCACGTCTCCCTGGGAGAAGATGGTGTCCTTCGCCTGGAATTCCACAATGGTTCTTGCTACTCCCGCGGATTCCAGGAAGGTTTGGACATTGAAGTTGGCGGGCAGCGAGTTTTTCGGTTTTTTGGTTGAGTTCATGGTACTAAGACCTCTACTTTCATGGTCAACTTGCCCGCCCCGCTTGCAGCTCTTTTTGATTTCCTAACCATATGGTTCTGATCGCCATCGGGTGTGACCAAGGAATTCTGCTTTTCGAGAATCTTCTCAACCACCGCGACGGGAACTTGCTCGAAATGTATTCGCTTTTTTCTCAACGATCGTTCTCCCTAGACACACCGTAGCAACCTTCAAGTGATACGGGGAAGATCTTTAACAATTCCGCGAATGGCGACAGCGGGCCATTCAACGGTATTTCGGTGGCGCGCGGCGTGACCAATGCGCGGCCTGCGTTATCGAGTCGAAGTGCAAAGGGCTGGGTTAGCTTCTCGACTTTAGTTGTACTTTACTCTCAGAATGCGTATGATTGCGCGAGTGTAGTTATATGTTTGGCGTAGCTTAGAAAGCTCTCATGAAAACCAACCCAGCGATACCTCATTTCAAGACCATGGCCATGGTGGACGTCCCTCGATCGCGAAACGGGAAGCACAAGAAGATCGTTGCCGCGATTCTGCGCGACCTCGACGACCTTGGAGAAGGCGTCGCCTTCAAGGTCCCGTTGGCCGATCTCGGAGATACAAAGGAGAACGTGCGTTCCGCGTTAAACCGCGCTACACGAAAATCCAGCCGCTCTGTCGCGACGGCCACGGACGAAAATTTCCTGTACGTCTGGAACGTTGCGAAGCCTGAGGGATCGAACGGAACTCGTCCCAACGGCAAAGGCAAATAGCCCTGTGACGCACTCCAGAGCTCATCGACATCACCTAGTTTCATTCTGAGACGCCCTTTCCGGGTCTGGTTCTCTACTGTATCGATGCGTGGTACAGGTGTGGCGCCTCCCTCATTCGTTTTGCTCCATTGCACACGAGAAACCGGAATCTTGGGAATACGTGCAAAAGAGCACAGACTCCCGCCTTCCACACCCCCATGATGCTCCCACCGATATCAAGTTTGTGGACGACAGAAACTATTACTGAGGGCCCCATGAAGTTGCCTGCATTTCTGCCGAACCAACATTGAAATCGCAAAGCAAGCTTGGAGGAAAAGAATATGCGTTTTTCACACCGCTTCATCGGCACGATGATCTTGGCTGCAGCCATTGCCACACCAGTGACAATTATGGCTACTCCCCGACCAAATGACGACGGCGTTCAGGTCCGGGTCTACGATTCCCACCACAAGGACTACCACAACTGGGACGATCACGAGAATCACGCGTGGGGAATCTACCTGACCAACAATCACAAAAAAGACCACGAGTTCTCGAAGTCATCGAAGAAAGAGCAGTCCAATTATTGGAATTGGCGTCATTCCCATCCTGACCGCGACTAGCACATACATTACGCAACTCGCAAAAAGTGAACGGGTGCGTGTGTCAAGCGCGGCTCGCGCCCGTCAGGCTCATTCTGGTTCAAAAAGAAATTCCAATTAGGAAATATGTCGCGAAATGAAGGGCGGAAGAAAGCCTGAAATCACCCTTCAGCGCGCACTGCACGGCTTTTCGTTACAGGAGATCTTTTATGAAAAAGAATTTGGTCAAGCAAAGTATCGTTTGGGGAGCATTGATTGCTTCCTTCGCCCTACTGGCCCCTTCGAGCCGTTCCGGAGGAGTTCCACAAGTCTCGCAGGCCGCGGCAATTCGAGCGGATCAGACATCCATGTATCAGATGATTCTCGTGGATCGAACGGTGAAGGCCGTGAAATATGCGCACCGCAGCGGTTCCACCAAGATCGATTTCGAAGGCACCGATCTAATGGCCGGCGCCAAGGGCGAAGCAAAAGTAGACAGCCATCGCGGAGCAATGGAAATCAAAGTTGAGTTTTCGAATATGCAGAAACCCACGACGTTTGGAGGGGAGTATCTGACCTACGTCATGTGGGCGATTTCGCCGGAAGGTCGTCCCGTGAACCTGGGTGAAGTCCTGATCGGCAACAACGACCGAAGCAAGCTCGACGTGACGACGGACCTTCAAGCGTTCGCCATGATCGTGACCGCGGAACCTTATTATGCGGTGCGGCGCCCCAGCAACGTAGTCGTAATGGAAAATGCAATTCGCCCGGACACCGTCGGCACCACCGAGGTGGTGGATGCCAAATATGAACTGATCGATCGCGGCGGCTACATTCCCACAGGTTATAAATTTGACCCCGTGATTTTGAACTCCAAGTTGCCGCTCGAATTTTTCGAGGCGCGCAACGCTCTGCGTATCGCTCAGTCCGCAGGAGCCGAGAACTACGCAACATCCAGTTATGCCAATGCAGCCGACCAGATGAAGCAGGCCGATGACATGGCCATCCGCCACAGCGTCGATAAGAAGAGGCTCAGTTCCACTTCGCGTCTCGTCGTGCAGAC
This sequence comes from uncultured Acidobacteriota bacterium, assembly GCA_963740035.1. Classification (GTDB taxonomy): domain Bacteria; phylum Acidobacteriota; class Terriglobia; order Acidiferrales; family UBA7541; genus Palsa-360. The sequence goes on along the minus strand of CAVUDA010000019.1, from coordinate 696,923 downwards.
AGCGGAAGATGCCCGCGAGATCGCTGTCAAGCACATTGACGAGGAGCGCGAAGCAGCGGGCCGCACTGCGGACGCAAATCGCGTAGCTTCAGCGAATGCTGGAAAGCGCAGCGCCGAGGCGGAAACCGCCGATGCAGTTCGCGCACAGGAGAACGCCGAAGGCAAGACTCGCGATGCCCAGGATTCAGCTCGCAACGCCGCAGCCGGCCAAGCGCAAGCCGAACGGGACAACGCCGCAGCACAGCAACAAAAACTGGATGCCCAAGCGGATTCCGACCGGAATCGCGCCTCCGCTGCTGATGCCAATCAAGCCACCGCTGATGCGCAACAGCATCAAAGAGACGCGGAGACGGAATCGGCAAGAAGCCGCCTCGCCGCCGCGAATTCGGATCAACAGCTTCAGCAAGCCGTTCGCGACCGTGAAGAACTTCGCGCCCGCCTGCTGATACAATTCAACGCCATCCTGGAGACGCGAGACACCGCTCGCGGCCTCGTCGTCAATATGTCCGACGTGCTTTTCGATTCGGCCAAGTTCACGCTTCGCCCGGCCGCGCGCGAGAAGCTAGCCAAGATTTCCGGCATCGTCCTCGCCTACCCCACACTGGCGCTTGCTATCGAGGGCAACACCGATAGCGTGGGCGGAGACTCTTACAATCAGACACTCTCGGAAAATCGCGCCGGTTCGGTGCGAGACTACCTCGGCCAGCAAGGCATTCCTGCGGCGTCTATGACTGCTCACGGATTTGGCAAGACGCAGCCAGTCGCTTCCAACGATACGGCGGGAGGGCGGCAGCAGAATCGCCGCGTCGAACTCATCGTATCCGGAGAGGTGATTGGAAATGTCGTTGGGGCCGGTCCAGCCGCCATGCAAGAGTTGCCGCTTTCCCCTCGTCGGTAAAATTGGGGAACGCGACAGAGCGAAACGGCTGAAAGCATAAATCGATGTCCCGCGTATTTGTCTAACTTCAGCGCTTGATCAGTTTCAAAAGGGGGGGCAGGCTGCAGGTGCAACTTGTCCCCCGAAATGTATCCCGGGCCAGAAAGATCCGGGATTGTGCCGCCCAGCCCGTTTGGGCGAAATCATAGGTGCAAGTCGAACGACACAAGGGGACTCATTGCGTGAAATCAAGATTAGAGACTACACGTGTGGACTGATCGTGACGATCGTGGGGCTTGGTCTGTACTCGTACTACGTCCGCGAACTTCTGGCCGCACTGACCTTATTTAGTCTGGCTTTCTTTTTTCTGGCTTTGGTAGGACTCGGTGCGCTCCTTGTCTGGTGCGCCAGCGTGCAGTTGGCAATCTGGGCCGGACCCGCGTCGAGGAACATGATCGCATTTTCCCGCCGTCTGATCGCAGTTTACGCGAAGCCTTCAGCCTGAACCGCGAAGACGTCCCCCAGCAGGGACTGTGCACAAGTGAACAGACGGAGGAGTCCGTATCGCCTAGGATCGTTGCCAGGGGAATGCAGGTTTCATTCAGAGCCAAAAAACAATATCTGGATTGCGGAGACGAACAAATGAAATCAATCACTGTGCTGGGAATTCTGCTTGCCGTTCTGGGAGTTTTTGCCCTCGTCTACCAGGGGTTCAGCTATACGCGCCAGGAGAAAGTTTTCGACGTGGGCCCGATTCACGCCACAAGAGACGATACCGAGCGTATCCCTCTTCCGCCAATCGTCGGCGGATTGGCTTTACTTGGCGCGACTGCACTGCTCGTCATCGGTGCGAAACAAAAGGCGTAGCCAAGCCGGCCGAAGTAGTTGTCAGAAAAGATTCTAGAGTGCTTGTTGCCCAGCCGATATCACGATCGAAAGAGCTTCAGGAAAAGTTTAGTAACGATCGAAGTTCATCAACTAGAAAGATGATAGTGGAGGTTTCCGATGTTTCGTAAATTGACTCTAGGTGTCTGCATTTTGTTTGTTGCGAGTTCGGCGTTTGCCGCGAACAAGGAACAAGAACGTTTGGAAAATTCCGGAACCGTTTTGCAGGAAGTGATGGACGTCCCCGACAACATCCCGCAAGAGCTGCTCGAAAAAGCGGAATGCATTATTGTTTTTCCATCGGTTCTAAAGGCTGCATTCGTCGTCGGCGGCAGCTACGGCCGCGGAGCAATGGTTTGCCGGACCGGGGAACATTTCAAAGGCCCCTGGGGTTCCCCGGCGATGTATGCACTCGAAGGCGGCAGCATTGGTTTCCAACTCGGCGGCGAAGCGACCGATCTCGTCCTCCTCGTCATGAACGAGAGGGGCGCGTCCTCGATTTTGGACAGCAAAGTTAAACTCGGCGCCGATCTTTCCGCAGCGGCCGGCCCTAAGGGCCGCGACGCTTCCGCGGACACCGATGCCTACCTGCGCGCGGAAATCCTGAGCTACTCCCGTTCACGCGGTCTGTTTGCCGGCATCTCCCTCGAAGGTTCCACGCTGCGCCCCGACAATGACGCCAGCGCCGATGTCTATGGCCGCAAGATCACAGCCAGGGAAATTGTGCTGGGCGGCAAGGTTTCGATCCCAGAATCCGGACAGCACCTCGTCCGCGTACTCCAGAAGAACGCGCCACACAACGAATCGGCAAAGAATTCAAACAAGTAGTCAACATTGGAGCTGGGTTTAGTAGCGCAGGCTTTTCACCCCGGGCAGTTCTGAGGGGCAGCCTGTGGGTTTCACCCGGATGCAAAGTTAAGGCAGGGCCTCAAGCGCTTTTCGGCGAGGTCCTGCTTCAACTGGAACGCCAATCCGATGCCCCCAAAGTTGAGTTCGACTTTAGCGGCGAGACTAACGAGCACGGTGTTATGCTCAAAGCTGGAGTTATTGAGCCACCGGACCTGCAACGAAGACCACCCCACCTAATGCTGATACGCCTGGGTTACGACATTGAATTCAACATTCCACAGCCCGTCGCGATTGTGGCGCTTCTCAACGTTCATCCCTCGCGAGAGGCAGACCTGCGCGAACCGGATGAATTGCACATCGAACCCGCGGTCAGAACCGATAAATATATCGATCGCTTCGGCAATCGCAGCACCCGGTTTCTGGCTTCCCAAGGCAAGCTCCGCCTCTGGAACTCCACGCTCATCCAGGACTCCGCTGAAAAAGACCCTGTAAATTATCACGCGCGGCAACACCCTGTGGAAGAGCTGCCGGTGGACAACCTCACCTACTTGATGAATAGCCGCTACTGCGAAGTGGACCGGCTGTCGAACATTGCCACGGAACTGTTTGCCAATACCGTGCCGGGATGGGGGCGCGTGCAGGCGATTGTGAATTGGATTCACGGCAGGGTGCAATTCGGATATCAGTACGCTCGCGCGACCAGGACCGCCCTGGATGTCTACACGGAGCGAGTCGGCGTCTGCCGCGACTTTCAGCATCTGGCCATTGCATTCTGCCGCTGCATGCACATCCCCGCGCGCTATGCCACAGGCTATCTTGGAGACATTGGCGTCCCGCCGTCGCCCGCTCCCATGGATTTCAGCGCGTGGTTTGAAGTTTTCTTGGACGGAAGATGGTGGACATTCGACGCCCGCCACAACGAGCCCCGCATAGGCCGCATCTTAATGGCCACGGGCCGCGATGCCGCCGATGTGGCCATGACAACTTCCTTCGGCATGGCCGAGCTAGTCAACTTCTCCGTCGTGACGAACGAAGTCCGCGATGCTGCACCCTCTCAAGATCTCCGATCGCACGCCGCCCGTTCGGGCAGTTTCTAGCTCGCCGCATTCAATTGCAGGGTCCAGACCAAAAGGACAAATAGTTGTGTTTCGAGTTTCTCGAACGGCCGCAGATGCTTTAGAATTGATACCATTAGCTGCGGGGGGCGTGTAGCTCAGCTGGGAGAGCACCTGCTTTGCAAGCAGGGGGTCGGCGGTTCGAACCCGCTCACGTCCACCATAATCATCGCAAGTTCCCAGAGAACAAGACTCTGATACCCGCGTTCATGCCTTCTGATCTGTCGGATCCTCTGCGCGGCAGCAGCAGTGATGTGCCGCGGCCCGCGAACAATCAACGAATTTATATATCTTATTGTAATTAAAAGCCTTAGCGACACTGTGCTTGGGCGTCTTCGCTGCGGGATCGGCTCCTCTCTTCGGGCGGGCCTAAAGAATCCATAAAACCCGTTAGTCATAATTGGACACATACACCGGCAGTACCATTGCCAGATCAGGTATGTCCTTGCTCTCATGGCCATGTGACACCCACAACATTGACAGGATCCCTGCCTACGCATTACGAATTGCCTTTCTGGTCGCGCGTCCGGAAGGTTGAAAGGCGGCAGTGGTGGCTTTGGGCCTCGGCCATTGTGATCACGCTCCTGCTATCGGTTGGCATGGAGTCTTTTTCCTTTTTATTCGAGCATTCCGACCCGACTTTTTCATTCACCCTCCGGCAATCGGTTCGCGGACTGGTGGGGCTTGTTTTTCTGTTTGATTTGTACACCATATATCAGCAACTCCTGATCCATCGCATTCGCAGGCAACTGAGCGATCAGGAACAAATGTTCCGCCTGATTACCGAGAATGCCGAGGATCTGATTACCGTAGTGGATCGCGATGGCAATCGCCTTTACGACAGTCCCGGGTACAACAAGCTCGGATATTCCAACAGCGATCTCGGCAGAGCCCCTTTCCCCGAGCAAATCCATCCGGACGATCGCGAGGCGCTTTCTGCCGCCAGGAAGGAAACTTTTGAGAAGGGCGCCGGTCCACGCGTGGAATATCGTTTCCAGCGCAAGGATGGGGATTGGCGCATCCTCGAATCTACCCGCAGCCCGGTGCGAAACGATCGCGGCGAAATCGAAAAGGTCATCATCGTCAGCCGCGATATTACCGAGCGCAAGCAGGCGGAAGAACTGTTGCGGCGGCGCGACGAGCAACTTCGCCATTCGCAAAAAATGGAAGCGGTGGGGCGTTTATCCGGAGGAATCGCGCACGATTTCAATAATCTGCTGGGCGTCATCATCGGCTACAGCGAATCCATCGAGCACCGCGTGGCCCCCAACGACCCGCTGCGCAAAAGCGCCGAGGAAATCCGAAAAGCCGGCGAGCGCGCCGCCTCTTTGACTCATCAGTTGCTCGCTTTCAGCCGCCAGCAAGTTTTGCAACCCCAGATTCTCGATCTCAATGCGCTGGTCAACGACATGGGCAAAATGCTCAGGCGGCTGATCGGCATGCATATCGAACTCACCACCAATCTGGCGACGGAATTGGGGCAGGTCAAGGCAGAGCAAAGCCAGATTGAACAGGTGATCGTAAACCTGGTGGTCAATGCCCGGGATGCTATGCCGGAGGGCGGCCAACTGCTGATTGAAACATCCAACCTGGATGTGAACGAGAATCTGGCGAGCAGCTTGCCTTTTCTTCAACCGGGGCCATACGTGCTCCTCACTGTGACAGACACCGGCATCGGAATGGATGCCAACACACGGCGGCATATTTTCGAGCCGTTCTTCACCACCAAAGGCCCCGGAAAGGGAACCGGCTTGGGGCTCGCGACGGTCTACGGCGTGGCCAAGCAAAGTGGTGGCGGCGTCACTGTCGATTCCGAGCCGGGAAAAGGGTCCACCTTCAAAATCTTCCTGCCGCAAACGCAAGAATCCGCAGTGGCGCCTTCCCCCGATGAGACCATTGCAAAGGGGTCGATGGGAACAGGCACGATCCTGCTGGTCGAGGACGAAGAAGCCCTCTTGAAGCTTACCGCTGAACGGTTGACGGAATGCGGTTACGCCGTCTTGCCGGCCCGCGACGGCATCCATGCGCTCGAGATTGCGCGCTCGTTCAACGAACCGATCCATCTACTTCTGACGGATATCATGATGCCGCGAATGGGCGGTTTGTCGTTGGCTCGCTCCATGTCCGAGTTGCGGCCGGGAATCCGCGTCGTATTCATGACTGGCCACGCGGAACGGGAAGCCTCTTATCGCGAAGCGATACGTTCCGGCGCGGAATCGATCCAGAAACCATTCAGCCACGAAAAGCTGCTCCGCTTGGTACGGCAAATGTTGGACACGGTTCAGATGCAAGTCCAGGACTAACCGATCTTTCCGGTTCTCCCGCCAATTCCCAACGCCGATACAACAGATCTGATATTGTTTTTTATAGCGCCTCGTGCTATTTAGTTGCCTCCCGGGCCCGCTCCTCACGGATCGCCAATGCCGAAACCCGCATCCGCCGATGGAAGCTCATTGAGGACGGAATATTAATTTTGAGTGCGTGGTTTGCCGGCGGGATGGGATGAGCGGCTCAACGACCATGAAGAACGAATCCGTTTTTCGAGCAGTCAGCTTCTTCGTCAATGTCCTTTTGATTTCTTCCGTCCTGCTCACTTTATTTGGCTTGGGATGGGAGTATTCCACCCGCTGGTACCTGTCCGGCTTCTCGAATGCGGTGCTTCCCTATTCTTCTTCTCCGGAAAGAAAAGTTGCCGCCATTCTTTCCTGGATGGAGCGTGGACCGGCGCGCGAGACCGAATATTACAGCGACGACCCGGAGGACCGCGATCCCATCGACACCTTGAATTACAAGGAATTGCTCAACGTATGCGGAACGGCGACCAACGCGTTCGTGAATCTTGCTTCCGCCGGGGGAATCGAAGCGCGGCGCTTGCTCTTGCTGGACGCAGAGGGTATGAGTACAAACCACGTCGTCGCCGAAGTTCATTTGGACGGGCGCTGGGTGATCGTCGATCCAACGTTCCATGCGATTTTGAAGGACAGCGCCGGTCGCCTTCTCACCAAGCAGGAACTGGCCAGTCCCGCTGTTTTTCAGGACGCAACGCGCAACATCCCCGGTTACGATCCGGCTTACAACTTCGAACACACCGCATTTCTTCATTTTGCGCGGCTGCCGCTGGTGGGACGTTTTCTACAAACCAGGTTGAATTCCGTTCTCCCATCGTGGCAAGAACGCATCAATTGGACGCTCCTCGTCGAGCGGCAATCCAATGCCACGCTGATCGCCGGATTCGTGCTGCTGTGCTTCGCTATTTTTCTGCGACGATTGATTTTTTGGTACGGGCGGAAACATTACTTCCTTCCGATGAGTCCGTGGGAGCAATTGACGCGCGCCGGAGTCGCTTTATTTTCCGCTCCTTCCACGGGTCAATCGGAGGAAAACCTTCCGACTGCGTGAAGTTCGTCGTCGTTTTTGGAGGGAAGCGGCATTTTTGAGCTGACTTCTTGCTGAGACGCCTGATTTCCCGGTTTCGGTTTTACGACGTGCTGGTCGATTGACATGCCGGAAACACGGGCGTACGTTTTCTTTCCAAGGGGGATGTGATGGGAGGTTTTACAGCCGGGCTGATCGCGGGTTGTCTTCTCGGTGTTTGTGGAACTTTCTTTATGCTTTCCATCGGTGCAGCGTTTTCCGCGGACCGGGCGCGTCTGTTTCGTTTCCGATCCCTCCCCGAGACTCTTCTATCCACAATCGCCCTGCTTCTCATCGTAGCAATCTGCAATCGGCTGAATGTCGGCAAAGATGCATCGATGCTCCTGCTCTTGTTGGCAGTGTTGGCCGTCTCCAAATTGGAAGGCTTGCTGAGCGGGCTCATCGCTACAGCGATCGCGGCGCTGCTTTTGGCTTGGGTCTTTCCTCCGGCCGGAAGCATGCTGGTAAAAAGCTCGAGTGACCGGCTGGCGCTGGCGCTGTTTCTCCTCATTGCGACGCTAGGGAGCCGCATGATTGGCCGGCGAGAAAGGCCGGCATCCTAGCTTCGTCTCGCCGCCTCGGCGGTCATTTCCTTTCAAGAATCCGCGAATGATTGCGGGACATTTGTACGGCCTGATCCAGCGCGGATTTTTCCGCCAATTCGAGAGCGCGGGATTGGCCTTTGGCGAGTGGCCCGAGAGCGAGCGGACCGATGGCCACGCGAATCAGCCGGAGGACTTCGATCCCCAGATGTTCCAGCATGCGCCGAATTTGGCGGTTTTTGCCTTCATCGAGCACGATTTCCAGCCACGCGTTTTTCTCGCCCGCACGCAACACGCGAGCCTGCTTGGCGCGCAGCAGTTCGCCGCCCTCGCGCACGCCCTTAATTAATTTATCAGTTATCTCATTAACTGAGATAATGCCTGCCTGGACGTGGTACGTCTTATCCAGGTGCGAAGCAGGATCGGATAGCCGCGCGGCCCATTCCGAATCATTCGTGAACAGCAGGAGCCCTTCGCTGGCTTTGTCCAGACGGCCTACGGGTCCGACCCACGGTAATTCTTCTCCGAGCAGCGAATACACGGTTGTGCGGCCTTTTTCGTCCGACGCCGTCGTGACCACGCCGCGCGGCTTGTTCAGCATCAGGTAAATTTTAGATTCGGCTGCAACGGCGTTGCGGTCCACTTCGATTCGATCGCGCTCCAAATGCACGGGCGTCTCGGGATCTTTGCGCGTCGTCCCGTTCAGCCGGACGCGGCCCGCGCAAATCAGGTTCGCCGCTTGCGAGCGCGAGCAAAAACCCAATTTTGACAGCGCCCTCGCCAGCCCGACTTGCCGTGAGTGGGTGCCTCGTTCCATTTCTTTCGCTCACCTTGCCAGATAGTGCCACGGCCTGTGCCTGGTGTCACAGGAAAGCGTGACGCGACTCACAGCTTTTGCATGCTTCCTGCATTAGAAGGGAGTGGGTGGAGTTTGCCGGTGGAGTTTTTGGGAAGGATGGGAGGGTATCATGATCTGGCCAGCGCAGGTTCTAGTCGTCGCCAGGGAATCCTCAGAACGTGACGCGCTTCAGAAGACCTTGGCTGCGTCCGGAGCCCAGGTCTTTTGTTATGCGACGCTTCTTGAGGCGGAGTCGTTTCTTTCGGGCCAGAAGGCGAATGCTATCTTTGCGGAAGAGAAACTGCCGGATGGGGATTTCCAGGCTCTGCGGACGGAAGTCGAACATTTTCAGCAGGGCGTTCCCATCGTCGCGCTGGCGCGAAACATGGATTGGGATTCCTACCTGGCCAATATGGCTTCCGGAGCGTTCGATTGCCTGTCGCTTCCGGCAAGCACGCTCGAGATCAAGCGCGTGCTTTGGTCCGCGCTCAATTCATTTTCCACAGAACCCCGTCCGGAACACGTTGCCAGCGGGGCAGCGGAGAGTGTACTCTCAACGAGGTGATGCTTCCTCTCTTGGGCCAACCCCTGTTCTTGCTGGGAGGTGAGATGTGTTCAACTCCTGCCATGTTCTGATCGTTTCCGCCGATCCCCTGCAATGCCAGAAGACTGAGGAAATCACTCGCCGCCTGGAATTGCAATCCGTCAGCTGCGCTTCCCTGACCGACGCGCGCGCTCGCACCGAGGAGCAGAAGTTTCAATTCGTCCTGTGCGGCGACGATTTGCCGGATTGCAATCTTCGGACCGCAGTGCGCGTTTTGACTTCCTCGACCGGGGGCGCCCCGGTGATTGTCCTTTCGCACCTGGCCGACTGGGACGCTTACATGAGGGCTCTTAGCGCCGGCGCGTTTGACTATATCGCCTGCCCGCCGGACCCCGTCGAGACCGAACGGATCCTGCGGCTCGCGCTCGCACAGAATCCCCCGCCAAATCGCGCATCCCGCACCGCCGCCTGATTTGCCGATCGTGGCGTGGCGCAGGCTTCAGCCTGTGGCGTTTGGTCCATGAGAACTTCCCTTGCTTGCGTTCTGCTCGCCGAGCGCCAGCCTCCCTGCCAGGTTGAATTCTCGCCGTTTGAATTTCCCGGGCGTTCATTCACTTCTTGCGCTGCACGGCGAAAACGTGGTTCCATCTCCCCCTGTGAATTTCCTCTATATCCCCTGGGACTTTGTTCTGGTTCTCTTGTTTCTTGGCATCATCGTTCCCTGGCGGGGAGACGCTCGCATGAAGCGGCTTCTGAGCAAGCCGGAGCTGACCACCGCCGATCGCTTGTCTCTCTACGGTTCCACGATCGTCTTTCAGTGGATGATCGTGGCGATCGTGGCCTGGAGATGCGCAGCTCGCGGAGTAGGTCCCGACGAACTGGGCCTTGCGGCCGGCAATTCGTGGCAAGTAGCCTGGACCAGCATCGTCTTGACTGGACTTCTATGTGTCAACCAGGTGGTAGGACTGCGCAAAGTTTCGGGAATGCCGGAGGATAAGCGCGGGGCCCTATTCGCCATAACGGAAAAGATCATGCCTCGAACCCCGAAGGAAACTTTGGTCTACGCGGCGCTTGCCTGCACCGCCGGAACATCCGAGGAATTTTTGTACCGCGGATTTGTATTCATGGCGTTCGTCAGGATGATCGTCAATTTCGGGCCGCCGAACGGCCTTGCCGCGATCCTCTCGTCCGCATGGTTCTCGCTGGCGCATTTATACCAGGGGCGGCGAGGAATAATTACTACATTTGTAGTTGGAATTATTTTCGTTTCCATTCGGATTTGGACCGGGAGCCTCATTCCCGCCGTCGTTGCCCACTTCGGCATAGATTTGGTCGTAGGGATTTGTGCATCCAGGTTCCTTCAGAAGGCATGACCATATGCCAGAACCCGCGCCTCTCAAAATCGGTGATCGTCAGATTTGCGATGCACTGGCTCCCTTTGCCATTTCTCCAACCGGTGACCAGGTAGCAAGAATTCGTGTGTATATGGAACTCTTGCTCAAGTGGAATCGGTCCGTTAGCCTGACTTCGATCACGGATCCCCTAGAGATCGTGGCACGCCATTTTGGCGAATCGATGTTCGCTTCTGAACTACTGCCTGTGGAAAACTGTCGGCTGGCCGACGTTGGGACTGGCGCCGGTTTCCCGGGCCTTGCGCTCAAAATCGCCTGCCCGAGCCTGCATGTTACGTTAATTGAGTCCAATAAGAAGAAATGCGCATTCCTTTCCGAAGTGGTAAGGACTCTCGGATTCAGCGGTGTGGAAATCCGCCCCGAGAGATTTGAAGAAATTCGTCCAGAGAAGGTTCTCGCGGACCTCATCGCTTGTCGAGCGGTCGGTGAGTTCAAGCAGCTCCTTCGGTGGTCTGCAAATGCGCTCGTTCACCGAGGTCATCTCCTCCTTTGGGTCGGTGCCGAAGATTCGACGAGGATCGCGCGTACATCCGGTTGGACGTGGCAGCCGGCGGTGCGCATACCCGATTCTCAGCGACGATTCATCCTAATTGGGCGCCCCATCGACGATCTCCTACCGCGGAAGCATTTGTGACATCAAATTTGTTCCACGTGGAACATTTACATGCGTCCCGTCGTCGTCTGCGAGCCTGACTCCATCCTCACAGCAGCTGAATTCGACAACCATTGGGAGCGAATCGATTCTGCCCTGATTGGACTAAACGCATGCCAGCCCAAAAAGCGGGCGGCCTCTACAAGATCTTGCAAACAACTAGGCTCGGCGGTTTTGTAGAGGCCGCTTCGCCCCGCGCATTTCGGGACCAAGCGGGCATTTTCGGTGCACAGCGAACCTCACTATGAAAATCGTCAAGATTTCCAACTAAAAACTAACCGATCAAATTGTTCCACGTGAAACAATTTGCATATTTTGGTTTTGTTGTGATAGATTTCGCGGCTTGGGGGACACGAATTGGGCCGCGTCATCGCAATTGCGAATCAAAAGGGCGGTGTCGGCAAGACGACAACGGCCATTAATTTGGCGGCCTCTCTCGCTCTTTCTGAACAGCGCACGCTATTGATTGACTGCGATCCCCAAGGCAATACCACAGCCGGCATGGGCTTTCCTAAAGATCCGGCCAGGCGCACTCTTTACCACGCCCTGATCCTTGGCGAACCTCTCGAGAAAATTATCCTGAAAACGCAGGTCGATTCCCTGGAAATTATCCCGGCCGATAAAAACCTTGTTGGCGCTGCAGTCGAACTGGTTGCAACCGAAGATCGGGAATATCAGCTCAAAAAGGTGATTCAGCAGATTAAGGATAATTACGCTTTTATTCTTATGGATTGTCCTCCCGCGCTCGACCTTCTTACCCTGAATGCGCTTACCGCGGCGGATTCGGTCCTGGTCCCAATTCAATGCGAATATTTGGCCCTCGAAGGGGTTTCCGAGCTCTTGGATACTCTTATGAGGATCCGTAGAACGCTGAACCCCGACCTCGCGATCGAAGGCATCGTTCTTACCATGTATGACGAGCGCACCACGTTATCAAAACAGGTGGCATCGGACCTCCGGAGCTTCTTCGGGGGGCAAATCTTTGAGTCCATCATACCGCGGAATGTCCGCCTAGCTGAAGCACCAAGCCATGGGAAGCCGATCCACTTCTACGACATTCATAGTAGAGGCGCGGAGGCCTACATCAATCTTGCAAAGGAGGTTATCGCAAATGGCCAGAAACGCATTGGGAAGGGGGCTGGGGGCGCTGATTCGTGAGCAGGAGGCAGCTCCTCAAACCATCCCGCCAACTGCATCCGCAGGAGCTGCGGCGGCGGTCGCCCCAGCGCAGATTCCCGCCGGAGGGCCACTGCAAGTCGACATCGACCTGATTGATCCGAGCCCGTTTCAGCCTCGCACGCGATTTGCGGAAATGGGGCTCGAGGAATTGGCGCAATCCATTCGCGCAAGCGGAATCATCCAGCCGCTGGTCGCGCGAAAGCTCGGCGCACGTTTCCAGCTCATCGCGGGCGAGCGGAGATGGCGCGCCGCGCAACGCGCGCAACTTCTGCGAGTGCCGGTTGTCCTCCGGGAGGTAAGCGATGAGCAGGCGCTCGAACTCACGCTCGTAGAAAACATCCAGCGGGAGGATCTGAATCCCATCGAGCAAGCGCGCGCATTCGACCGCCTGATGGAAGAATTTCACCTCACGCAAGACGAAGTGGCTTCCAGAACTGGGAAGGACCGAGCCACCGTCGCAAATTCCGTCCGTCTGCTCTCGCTCGAAGGGCCGCTTCTCGAATGGATCGAGGAAGGCAAAATCACGGCGGGGCATGGGCGCGCACTGCTGGCCGTCGAAGATCGGAAGCTGCGGCACGACCTGGCGCAAAAGGCCTCGCGCGGCAAGCTGACCGTCAGGCAACTGGAACGCATGGCGACGCGACGATCCCGCGGACGCGGACTACAAACGACCGTGGCGGAGACCTACGATCCGAATCGACAGGCCGCGCTGGACGAATTGCAGAAACACATCGGCACCCGCGTCACGCTGCACATGCCGACGAAAGGGCATGCAGGGCAGTTGATCCTAGAGTTCTACGACGAGGAACAATTGAACAGTTTGTATGAGCGCCTGATGAATTAGTATTACGATTGTAGTAGATAAATCAAGATGAAATGAATTTGGTGGATCGGAAGTGCTTACTACGTCACGGAGGCATGAATTTTCGGTTCAACCTTCCCGTGCTCAGGTAAAATCGTATTCCCACAAAGCCTGATTTCCGCATGAGGGGGTATAGCATGCAATGGCGATCAAAAGAACGCGGCAAGGAAAACAAGCAGCAACATGAACTTACCGGCTTCCTCGACAAGGGTGTGCACTTCGAGGGGACGCTCGAAGCCTCCGGGGTGTTTCGCATCGACGCGCATGTAAAGGGAAATGTGATTTCCAGCCACAGTCTGATCCTCGGCGAAGGGGCGCGCGTGGAAGGGCAGATCGAGGGAAATCACGTGGTGATTGCCGGGAAATTCGATGGCGTCATCTTTGCCAAGGGCCGCGTGGAGATACAAGCCAAGGGCGTGGTCACGGGCGAAGTCCATTCCCCGTGTCTCGTGATCGAACCGGGCGGAATATTCGACGGGCAGTGCCACATGCTGGCCGCGTCGGAGTCCACCAAGCCGCTGACGATCCCGATTCGAGTAGGTCAGTAGCGAAACCTTACCGTAGGGCGCGCATCTAACTTCCATTCACGAAGTCGCAATGAAATCTGCCACATGGATACGATCACACACGGAATTGTGGGCGCACTGGCGGGAAAGGCGCTTTTCGCCGGCCGTGATGTGCCCGCTGGGACTGCAAAGAACGGCGAATCCCGCGCGCTTAGCTCTCCCACGGCCCGCGCCGCGATCGTTGCGTGCACTCTCGGCTCGATGTTCCCCGATACCGACATATTTGCGGGACCGCTGGCGCACAATCCGCTCGCGATCATGGAGTGGCACCGCAACATCACACATTCCGCGGTGATGCTGCCTATTTGGGCTTTGATATTAGCTGCTCTGTCAATCCCGCTCGCTCGTTTGGTGAAGTGGAAATCGCCGCCGTTTCTGACCCTCTTCGCCATCTACGCCGTGGGAATCGCCACCCACATTTTTCTCGATCTGGTCACCAATTTCGGAACCATGGTTTGGAGCCCGCTGCGCTATTCGCGGCCCGCCTGGGATTGGATTTATATTCTCGATTTGTCGGCGACCTCGATTGCACTTGTGCCCCAGTTCGCCGCGTGGTGTTACCGTGAACCGGGACAATTTTGGCGCCGCGCCATTGGCTCGTGGGCCGCGCTCACCGTTGGAGCATTCGGAGCGTACCTGTTGGCAAGCAACGTGGGATACGGATTCCCGATCGTGGTTGCAGGCGTGATAAGCGCCATCTTCGCAGCTGTAATTTTCGTTCCCGCCGCGCAGGGCGCCGGCTTCCGGTGGACGCGGGCCAGTTGGTGCCGCGCGGGACTGGCAGTGTTGTGCGCCTATATTGCTCTAGCGGCTTCCATGCATCACAAAGCACTCGCCGACCTGGAACGCTTCGCGGCCGCGCAGCACTTGCAAGCGGATGGCCTCGCGGCGCTTCCCCTGCCGCCGACGCTTACGCATTGGGTTGGTTTAGTCACCACTCCGGACGGCGTGTGGCGCGCCACTTTCCACGAGCCCGGCGGCGCCGTCGAGAACACTCAGTTCTACATCGGCGCGCAATCTCTCCCGCTGGTCAAAGAGGCAATGAAGTTGCGCGATGTGCAGACCTATCTTTGGTTCGCGCGGTTTCCGGTCTGGCGCGTCGTACACCGGGAAGGAAATGAGACGGCGCTCGAAATTTCCGACGTGCGATTCTTCCGCGAAGGAGTCTCCTTTGCGGCGGCGGATCCCAAACCTTCAAGAAGGGTTGCCACCACCCGCGCTGGCCGAGCGGGATTCACCTTCGCAGTTGTTTTCGACGCTCAAGGACGCATCATCTCCCACGGTTTTAAGGAACCGGAGTAGCCGCACGCCCCTGAGTTTTTTTGGGTTGATTTAATTCACAGGGTAAACGACGACTTGACGTTCTTCGCCTGCGCCTTCGCTTTCGCTGCGGACGCCGGCCTCTTCTTTTAAAACCAGATGCAGGATGCGCCGTTCGCGCGATGACATGGGGTTAAAGCGGAAAGGCGCGTGCGTCTCGCGCACACGGCCGGCGGCAACGCGCGCGGAAAGCTTCAATTCCTCGATCCGGATGCCGCGGTAGCCGGCGGCATCGAACCGGATACGGCCATAGAATTGAGGATCGAGCCATAGCCATCGCAAGGCAATGTGTTCGAGCGCCAGGAGCAGCTCCGCATTTCGTTCCAGCAGCAAATCCTGATCGCGGCCCTTGAATTCCACGAGAATTTCGGGATTTTCGAGCTCCTTCGATGCCGCGGGACCCATCGCCCGAATTTCATACGAAAGCTGGAAGCGACTTTTTTGGAGCAGCGTGTCGATACAGCGGCGCAGTTCCGCCGTGATGGCCGCATGATCCAGCTTTCCATCCACGATCAGGTTCGGGCGGGATACAGGCGTCAAGATCGCTCCCTCAGACTACTCGACTGCAAACGTCATTTCTTTTTGCCGGGGCCCCGCGACGGTTTCGGCGGGGGCGGCGTGGTGCGATAGAGATACCACTGCTGGCCGATTCCGACGATATTGCTAGTCAGGATATACACCGACAGGCCGCTCGGATAAAGCGCAAACATTCCGCCGAAGATCAGCGGCGTCAGGCCCATCATCTTGGCCTGCGCAGGGTCCATCCCGGGTGTGGGCGTCATTTTCTGCATGAAATACATGGAAACGGCCATCATGGCGGGCAAAATGAAGTACGGATCGCGCGCCGATAGATCGTGGATCCAGCCAAACCAGGGCGTGTGGCGAAGCTCGATCATATTGGCCAGCATGCGATACAGCCCGAACCAGATCGGCATCTGGATCAGCGTGGGCCAGCAGCTTCCCAGCGGATTGATGCCCTCGCGCGAATACACGGCCATGACTTCCTTGTTCATTTCGGCCTTGCGGGGATCGCGCATCGAATACTTCTTGTACCTTTCCTGAATCGCTTTGACTTCCGGCGCGACCTTCTGCATTTTCATCATCGAGCGCATGCTCTTCACTTTGAGCGGGAACATCACCATGTTGATCGCGATGGTGATCAAGACGATCGCCCAGCCGTAGTTGCTCACATAGCGGTGCAGCCATTGCAGCGAGTAGAACAAAGGCTCGGCGATGAATCCCCACCACCCAAATTGCACCAGGCTGTTCAGCGGCGGGCGCACGGCCTTCAAGCCATCAACACTTTTCGGGCCCACGTACGCGCGAACGTCCAGCGGCCCAGGCGTCGCCAGGCCCGCTGCCATTTGAGGAACGACTTCCGTTTCGGTCTTGCCGTCCGTCGTGGTTTCGTGCGAATGGGTCCAGCCCGTCACCGTCAGCGGGATTTCAGTGACATCGCCGCGCGCGTTGAAAGGCGGCAGAAACGCGGCGGCGAAATAGAGGTCTTCAATCCCTGCGAAATCGAATGTTCCGGCGACGGGCGCGCGCACCGAAGTCTGCCCCGGCTTGCCGAGATTTTTTACCGCAAGCGTGTTGAGCTTTCCGGCGGCGCTGGTGAACACATTCGTCTGCGCGGCTGCCCGGTACGCGGTGATGTCGCCGAAACCTCCGGCCCAAACGAGGCTGGTTCGCAGCGGCATTCCATCGAGCGACGCCGTGGTCTTCACATCGACGATGTAAGTGGGATTGAATTTCAGCTGCTTCGTGACTTCGAGGTGGCCATCGCTCCAGGAGAGCGTAACTTCCGCAGGCGCCTCCAGTACGGCGCCGGCGCCGGGTGCTTTGCCCGCCGAGGTGATTTCAAACAGTGCGTTATTCGCAGCTGCTTCCTGCTGCGGATCGTCGAGCGCCAGAGAAAAGGGCCAGTTCCCGGACGCCTGCGCGGCCTCGGGATGGACCAGATCCAGTATGCGCGGCGGTTTGTGATCGTCGGTGAATTGCTTGAGTTGCCAGCTTCGCACCACGCCGCCGCGGTTGGAAATTTCCACGCGATACAGATCGCTTTCGATGACAATGGAATTTTCAGCACTCGCACCGCGCATGGTCACAGGAGCAACCGGAGCCGCAGCTTTTTTCTCAGAGGGGACGTAAGTGGAAGCAGCTCCCTGGGCCGGCGGCGGAACAGGATTCGTGGTCACAGCGGCAGGATTGGTCGGAGGCGGCTGCGGCGGCTTATAAATGAGCGACCACGCGGCGATCACGACCAGGCACAGCACCGCCGCAATCAGCGAGCGCATTTCCGTCGACAATTCCTTGCGCTCGCTCACGGACGAACCTCTTTCGCTGAACTTTCCGCAAGGCGCGCGCCGGGTTTAGTGGCACAGGCTTCAGCCTGTGGATTTTGACTTTTTGCGAGGACAAACCCCCACAGGCTGAAGCCTGTGCCACTTTTCGCTTCGCGCAAATCGGCGGCATCAGGGACGAGGTCCACGCCGCCCCGCGTGAATGGATGGCAGCGCGAAAGGCGCCGCAGCGCGAGCCATGAACCGCGCCGCGCGCCGTGGATTTTCAGGGCTTCAGCGGCATAGTGCGAGCAGGAAGGATAAAACTTGCAGGCGCTCGGCATCAGCGCTGAAAAAAAAGCCTGGTACAGGCGCACGGCAAAGAGCAACGCGCGCGCCGCGAGGCTCATGTTTTCGGCCCGGTGTTCCGCGCGCTGTCCCGCGCGGTGTTCTGGATGGAGCGCAGCAGGCGCACCAGTTCCGCTTCCAGCGGCGCGAACGCCGCCCGGCCCACTGTCGCTCGCGGATGAATCACAATGTCCCATCCCGTAGGAATCTCCGTCCTGTTGCGCCGTAAAATTTCGCGAATGCGGCGTTTGATGCGGTTCCGCAC
The DNA here is from genome assembly GCA_963740035.1 of uncultured Acidobacteriota bacterium. Lineage (GTDB taxonomy): Bacteria > Acidobacteriota > Terriglobia > Acidiferrales > UBA7541 > Palsa-360. The sequence goes on along the minus strand of CAVUDA010000019.1, from coordinate 678,973 downwards.
TACCGCGCCGCCAAGAGCTTTCTTTACGCTGATCCCGAAGCGGCTGGCGCCGCCGGCCGCGAGCGTTTTTGCGGAAGAAAAACCTTCGCGCGGAGGTTCCCGCCCGGAGTCCTCCTTCGGAAGCCCGGAACGGGCGCGGAAGAAAACAGAAAACTGAGGACTCGAGCGACGCTGACCGGCGCCGTAAACGGCTTCGTATTCCACGCGCTTCAGCAAACGCATGGCGCGGGGAAAACCCTGCCGCGGCTCGTCCGCCCGTCCTTGCCCGCCCGGTAGGCGGGCGGCAGGCGGGTCAGATTCTCTAGATGGGCGTAAGACGATGGCGTCCCTTTTTGCGTCGAGCCGCCAGAACTTTGCGGCCCCCTTTAGTCTTCATGCGCGCGCGAAAACCGTGTGTCTTGTGGCGACGGCGCACTTTCGGTTGAAACGTGCGTTTCGGCAAAGAGTTCTCCCCCAGTCCCGGCAATCGGACCGAATCAAAACGTCTAGTGTAGTCGAGGGTTTGAGGACGGTCAAGGATTGGAGGGGATAGCGTATATGCACGCGAAAAAGGGACCACCCCCCCTTGTGTGTGGCGTCCAGTTAACTCGCGGAGCACCCTTCTTGCTATCCCACGCGGAAGCCTGCGGACTACTTGGCGTGCTAGGCTACAGGGTAAGGGGGGGCAACGATCCATGGATAGAAAAAAGTTCGACGAGTTGTCGAAAAAAGTTTTTGCAGCTTTTAATATTGGTATCGACACGATTTACCTCGACGCAGATTACCGTTTAGAATCTCAACCGGATTCAAAAGCGACGCCTGAAGGTTGGCTTGAGATTTTGCGCCTGGAACCAGCTGTGGAACATTCAGAATTACCAACATTTGTTGCCCGATGGGACGACGAAAAAAAGACTGGCAAAGAGGCGATCGATGTCGATTTGATTATGCCGAAGACCGAACGGCAGGCATTTAAGGAAGGACTTAATGGATATAAAGGACATCACTCGAAACCAATCGTCGGGAAAACGCGAACGTTTGAAATTGACATCGAAATACCGCCTTGTCGCAAAATCTTCAGAGCATTGGTAAATTGCGCCATGTTGAACCGAGGCGGCACTTTTACGGCTGGCGCCGTTTTGAAAACCTGTTCTTCTGACTGATACAGGATATGAAGCAGAAAGCGGCGGCCCCGGGCTGATTTTGACGTTTTGTAGCGAGCCTCTGCTGATTCGGGAAGTAGTCTCAGGCTATCGGAAGTGCGATTGCAACCCGTTCAACACCTTAGCCAGCGTTAAGGCTTTCACCTTTACGCTTTGGCCGCACGGGCTGCTGGCGCCTTTTGTTCACCAATAACTACATCATTCGCAACATCGTTATTTTCTGAAGCCTCGCTCAGCTTCTTCAAATCACGCAAATCAACGCTGCGCTTCCAGGCTGGCCAGCTCTCGACTTCTTTGGCAACTTTCTCAAGAGCATCATTCAGTTTTTTGCTTATCTCCATCCTTCGCCTCCGCTTCGCCTGCATGATCTATCTTTTTCCGCAGAGTGTCACGAAAAATCTTCAAATCTTCTTTCTCGTACTCAAAGTAAGCCCAAAAGGCTCCTGAAACCCTCGGATGGGCTGTCGCTGCGTTCCACTTGATTAAGCTCCCGTCATTCGACTTTCGAAGAGACGCTTGGAAAATATTTGAATAGTTTGCGGGCGACACGCCAAGGAACGGAGTGAATGGTATCTTACTTTTATCAGTGTCCGTATCCAGCTGAATCGAGTCATCGTGCAATTCGAACGCTAGGCTTTTTGCGTAGGGCTCAATATATACGACGCGTGCCACACCAGAAGACACTACATTTCTTGCACACTCGTGGCACGGGAAAGTGGTTACGTACATCGTGCATCCTGCAACCGGCACCCCCCTTCTAGCAGCGTCCATTAGAGCGCTTACCTCAGCATGCGTCGCGCGGATGAATTCTATAAGTTGCATGTATCTGGTTTGCTTGATGACGGGCGTAACTTTCTTAATTAGGTCCGTTATCTTGAGACCTTTTAGATTCCCGTTAAGGAAATCGTTTTTATCCAGCGCGGAAAGGAGTTCTCCAAGACTTGCTTTCTTATAGCGATGCGAACTGTCAAATCCTCTGGTCCAATCGCGCCCGTCAGGTGAGTCCCCGTCGAAGTAGCTCCCGCCACCAGCTTTTGGAACTTCGTTTGTTCCAACGGCAATCACGTTTCCATCCGCATCCGCGATTGCCGCCCCCACTTGTCGCCCCATTTCCGCAGAACGTAAAGCCGCAATATAGGCGTGCGCCATTCCAATCTCGTCTCTCTTAGGTGTCACGACGGGCTTGCCGAACAGCAGATTTAGAAACCTTTCGATCTCCGCGTCGATGGCTTGAGCGTTGGTAGAATCGAGGAAAAAATCAGATAAAGGGAATGCTTTTCGTAATTGTTGTCCATGATCCTTTGTTTCATCGGATTCATCCCTAATAATCAGATATTCCGCCTTGTCTCGACAGTGTTCTCGCTGAGCAGAAAAATGTGAATGCGCGATCAGTTCCGAAAGATTTTCAATTCTTTTGTCGCGCCCTGCGTGAATTCCGATGAGCACGAGATTTGATCCATAGATGCGCCTAAGAATGTCGACTTCCTCGGGTCGTTTGAGAGACCGGAATAGGTAGGCTTGTCTCGAAATTACAACAGACTCCGAGCCCTCTTTCTGCATGCGAAAGTCGCGTATGTTCTCCAGAGCCAAAAGAGCTAGCGCGGAATCCAAATCAGTGTCTTTCCTAAATTCATCGCCCGCGTCCATACGCCCTTCCAGCTTTTTGTCGAAAAATTCAGATTCGTTTTCTAGATAGCCCGGGATCCTCTTGAGTTCTTCTATCAATCGGATGGTGTGTAAGCGGTAGCCGAATCGACTTAGAACACTTTCTAAGCTTCCACACACTATGTCTACGTCTGCACCTACAGGAGCTACGATCGCAAAGAATAGCTCTGGGTTCTCGTGTCGGATTAAGTTTGCCGGAAACATTGGAACAACTATTTACTTTGTACATTTATCAGTCAAGTCTATTTCAATGACCTAGGATACGATTGAATAACAGCTCTTAGGCTAGTGGAAGTGCGATCGCAACCCGATCACAACCTTGGCGAGCGTCGAGGGTTTCACCTTCTCCCCTTTAAGAATTGCCCGAATCGTTTTGCGATCAAGCCCCGTTTCCTTAGTCGTTTTCCGCAACCCGCGCGAGCTGATCTCCGCAATTAAACTTTCGTTGGCGGCCACGCGTCCGCCATCGTAATGAATACAAACATCATCGATATTTTCGATGAAATCGTCTTTGCCTTGCTCAAATCGCGAAACTTCTTTGCCAATGCAATGCTGTAGCCCTCCGTTTATCGCCATCCGACGCAACAACCCGCGCGTATCGGCGGTGCATTTCATTCCATGCGGCCCGAGCGATTTGATCTCCGGGTGTTGGGTATAGCCGCACAAAATATCACCCAAGGTGATGATGTCCGGTCGCGCGAGTTTATCCAGACGATAGCTCTTTCCATCATGCGTGTTGATGCATGGGGAATACGCCCACCCGTCACGATTTTTGTTGAATGGCGTTAGCAGCGTTAGCCCCAGTTTGTCGTGTGTCCTTGGATGCAAGACAAACCCAAACGGGCTAGCTTTGCTTTTCATCTGGGCCAACAAATGAGGCGTTGAGATTCTCATCTTCATCATGGCAGGTAGCCCAATCCATGTTGGCTGGCCATTTACGTCTGTGCCCGTATCTGCGTTTACCGCTCGCCCAGCCACCATCAGAACATTGAAATCTGGGTCGATGATCTGCTTGAATTCGAGTTTCAAAAGAAAACGCCACAATTCCCGCCACCATTTCGGCAGTCCGTTCACCCTCTCGTCGCTTGGCGCAAGAAAGATTAGATCCGTGGGCTTTGGGGTCAACAACTGTTGCGCACTTCGGGTGCCCGCAATATGTTTGCCCGCATTTCGTTGTATAGAGCGCATATCGCTTAGCCGCTATCGAGATTCCGAAAAGTTGACGCCGACTGGCGTTCTTGGTCGTAATTTTCATCCGTGAGGCGCAAAAGATGTGGCACGATTTTGCGGTTGTACGGAGAAAGAGAATCGAATCGTTTCGTAATCTGCTCGACTTCATCCCATGAGAGAGCCTTGATCGATGGAGCACCCTCCGGCATTTGGACCGTTCCGCCACTCTTGCTCGCGACGATAGTTAGTGCATCCGTGTCGCAGCACAAATACGTTCCGCCAGCATCCCGAACACAACGCTCAATCATTGCCAGCAGAAGGCGTCCGCCCGAAGTAATTAATGCGCCGAGCAGGGGAAAGTAAAAGCGACCAGACTGCTCAATTGTGTCCGGAGCGGGTTGCTCGAATATATGCTCTCCTGAATGAACGGTGATTTTAGGGCGTTTGCTGGGGTCAATTTTCACCGGATTCAATTCGAGGTATGTTCCGTAAGAGGTGCTGTTGGCCAGAATTTTAAGGAAATATTGCAGCCGATCATCAGACTTGTTTTGTTTCCGGTACTCGATAACGCGGGTAAAGAATTCCTCTTTCCTCGGGTCTACCAAAATTGCGCCACGCAGTTTGGTCGGCTTGAGGTCCCTCTGTTTTCCGTGCGGAACTATGCGAAAAGCTTCTTGGACGTTTGGAATGTGACCGCTCAATAAAAAACTTGCCAAGAGATCGGGCCCGGCAATCCACATTGGCTGTTTCCATTGCAATTCGTTTAAGCCGATATTGCAGGTGCCAGATTTACTGTCATACACGGAGCGGACTGGCAGAATATCGCCGTCGGGGATGATTCGCGCATAGAAATTGAGTTGCTTCCAAAATGCGGGCTGGAACAGATTATCTAAATTGAAGTTTGCGAGCAGCGCCCGCACATCCTTCGTGGCGTCTTTTGTTGTCAGCCGCGCTGCGGTCAGTACGTCCCATATGCCGAGCAGAGCGTCAACGCTCGGGTATTCGCTTGTCAGGTCAACTGGAACTACAGGGACCGGCCAACGCCGGATACGGCATTCGGCCCGACCGCCATAATAGGCTGCCATTGCGATTCCATGAATCCTGGGCGGAAGGTCCTTGAACTTCTGCATGGGCTCCACAATTCCCATTGCACGCAGATATGCCTTGCCGATGGACGCCGGGCTATAGGCCCGGTCGGGCGGTAGATCAATGGGATGCAGCTCGTACTCTTGCTTCAGGGCATTGAGTAACCCGAGAGTAGCGTGAACATCCTGGCGGGCATATGTGATTTCCTTCGCGGATATTTTACCGGTCGGTTCGTACTCCATCTTCTGCGGTTTAGACCCGAACGCCTGAATTGCGCTCGCTAGCGAATAACTGCTATCCGTCGATGCAAAGGCAAGTGTATGCAAATCCAGAAAACGGCCTCGACGCCATTTGGCCTGCTCAACTTTTTGACACACAGCGGTTAACTCGATCTTTTCGGCCACCCCATTCAAAGGGGCAATACGGATGCGCGGACGGTGGATATTGTTGACGTGACTTTTGCTCAACTGGCTGAGAACGAAAGAGAACCCGCCATTATGCGCAGCTGCCCACTGCACGGCGATGCGCGAGATGTCAAAGGGCAGATTGAAGCCCACGATCAGTGCGCCTGCGCGGACTGATTCCCAAAATATGCGCTCTATGAATTCAGCGCGTGGGAGCACGGTCAACTCTTGATCTGCGCCGCGAAGAAGCCCGTCTGCAAGATGTGTTTTCTTGTAGGAAAGCATTGTTTGAATGTCGTTAGCGGCCAGTCTATCGCGATAGAAAATTCCCTCGTGCACGGCTACGTATTCTCTGCCCTGAAGCTGACAAAAACGCCATACTCCAAAATTGAGCGTCTGTTCAAGATCAAGCGTGGTCTCCGTATCCCAAACAAGGGCGTAATCAGGCCACAGTTTTGGTGAGCGAGAAGATTTAGCCGATTGTTCCCCCTGTTCTTTGCCGTCGCCGGTGACAACAATATGTGCGCGTAGATAAAGATCGTGAATCATCTTTCCTCCATTTTCTTAGCGAATCGCCAGCAGGCTTTCGCTAGTAGTTCAAAATGAACAGCTAATGCTCGAAAGATTGCCCGAGCAAACTTGGTAGGGTCTTTTTCCTGAGTCATTGGCACATCTGCGTCCAGAAGTTGTTCGTGCGCGACGGCGTGGCAATTTAGGCAGGCGGGAATTGTAAGTGGATCGCGGTCTTCACCGAAAATGTGGTGATTCTCGATCCTACGTGGGCGCACAACAAGGGGGTCGGTATTCCCGCAGTAGACACAACTAGCCTGATCCGTTCCGAGAAGCTCTAGTGCTTCTGCCTTGCGTCTTGCGGCACGGGCCGGATTGTGCGGGAGGCTCATGTCTACTTCTTCCTTCTCCCCCCGCGATTTTGGCGATAGAGCGCATCCAGCTTGACTAAACCCGCATCGGCGAAGTCGCGGAGCAGGTCGGGATCGGTGAGTAATTCAACTCCGCCCACACGCTTCCCAATGAAAGGCTTGAGCAAATCGGTGTCGCCGGTCCGCAGAAATCGACTGACAGCGATTAAATGTCGCGAGTCAAGCTTCGCCTGTTTCGACGAGCGGACCACGACCGGCACGTAGCCATCGAAGCTGAGGACATTAAGATTGCGCAGGTTTTGCGGGCGAGTTTTCGGTCGTTGGCGAACATATCGATTTCCGCCGTGCGCTTTGCTTCGCTTCCAGGTAGATTCGGAGACGAAGCGTCCGCTTTTCTTGTCGCGGTAAGTCATTGGAATTCGCAAGTTTCTAGGGTTCGTCATGCTGGGCACGATACGAATTCATCCCCGCCTGATTAGCGATGCGCATCTCACCCTAAGTCCCCACGAGTGGGGTGTCTGTGGGGTGTTCGCTGGACCTAACTAAATGAAAAGATGGGAGATAAAAATTCAATGCCTGCCTAAATGAGGCTGCATTGTGGGGTAAAAAGTGTGGGGGGTGTGGGGTGTTTGCGGAAACTAAGAATCGGGCAAGTTTTTGGCGCGATGGGCTTTGCGCTTTTCGGCTGAACCAGCCTGTTGCACTTTCTTTAGGGCAGCCTTGATATGTTCGTCTGCTGTCTTTCGGTCAATACCCATTCGCAAAGCAATTTGGCTGAGTCCGAGTCCGTACTCCAACTTCAGCAAAAAGGCTGTTCGTTGCTTTTCTGTCAAGGTGTCCATGTACTGCGAGTACCGCGAAAGATCATTCTTGCTGACAAGCCCCTCAAAGAGTTTTGGCGGATAGGCTTTGGTTACTTGGGGCTGATTTGATTGAGCCTTATCAGGCTGTATGATTACCGGGTTGGTCGCTGACCAACGACTTTCTAAACGCCGCGCCTGCTGATCGAGTACTCCCTCGGTCAACAATTTAATTTGCTCCACGCTGTTGATCGTCTCTGCGGCAGATTTGATAGTCTCAGCTCTAGCTGGGTCGCTTGCAGGAAAGCCGCCCAAGCGGAGTGGTTCCGGCAGTGCTTTATATATGTGAGATGGCAGGCGATCCACTACTTCGTTAACTTCCAACACCCAAGCCGGAGCGTCAGAAGCAACAAGGTTGTGTGTGCGGCTGAGTGCGTTTGACTCTAAGTCACCTCTGCTGGGTGACACTTCATAGCGCCCTGCAAACGTTTCGTAGATTATCTCCATGATCTTGCGGTGCGCCAGCAGTTCGAAGCACGAAGTACGCTGCGGCACTGTAGCATGAGGAGAATCAAAAAGATGAGGCCAGTCGGGGCATTTCGCGAGTAGATGCGTCACCGCATTGATTTCGCAATCCAAGACGTCTTTCAACAATTCCCCGCTGGCAAACCAAAAGGGATTGGGGTCAGACAAATGTTCAATGTCGCGAAACATATTTGCGTAATCTTAACGGACCTATTCCCGTCATGCTAGCCGTCTGATGGAATCTTACGGATTCAATCCCGGAAGAGGGATGAATTCTCAAAATAAGAAATTTCTAAAAAGTTCGGAAATGATAAAATTGGGTGAGAAAAAAGCGGGCCTATCGTCTGCTGGAAACAGGCGATAAGCCCTAACCACCACAGGAGAGTACACTCCGATGGCAGCTACGCAAACCGTACCTCAACTCTTAGAGACCCGCAATTCGCTTACTTTCCGGCATGGTGTTCTGACTCTGTTTGGATATGGGATCAATGTAAATGTTGAACGGGGGCATTTGGTTGTCAAGGACGGAATTGGAGCGGAACGCCTTCAGGCCCGGCTTCCCCGCGTTGGGCACGGACTCCGCCGTCTGGTTGTAGTCGCGTGTGACGGATTTGTATCGCTCGCAGCGCTCCGCTGGCTCGCCGACCAGGACGTTGCATTTGTCATGCTTGAGCGCGACGGCTCTGTTCTCGCCACGACTGGGCCGGTGCACTCATCAGATGCTCGTTTACGGCGCGCACAGTCACTTGCGCATCAGTCTGGGGCTGCCTTACAAATTGCACGGGAGTTGATTGACCAAAAGCTCGCGGGTCAGGAACGGCTAGCTCACGACATTCTACGCAATGCATCCGTTGCTGGCTCGATTGCTTCCGCGCGCGCCGAACTTGCGGCGGCTGAGACAATTGAGGCCGTTCGTCGCTATGAAGCGAAAGCTGCCCAAGCCTATTGGTCCGCGTGGAGTAACTTGCCCATCAACTTTCCAAGAAACGACTTTCGCCGAGTGCCGCATCACTGGCGATGCTTCGGCACCCGCAAGTCACCCCTGACTGGTTCACCGAGACTCGCAGTTAATCCTCCCAACGCGATCCTGAATTACCTGTATGCGATACTTGAATCAGAAGCTCGCCTGGCCGCTTCCTCGCTGGGGCTCGATCCTGGTATCGGCGTCCTGCATGTAGACACGGATGCGCGTGACAGCCTCGCTTGCGATCTTATGGAACCGATTCGGCCACAAGTTGATGCTTACCTGCTGAAATGGATTATCAGCGGGATGCTCCGGCGAGAATGGTTTTTCGAGGAACGCGATGGCAATTGCCGACTGATGGGGTCCTTCACTGTCCGCCTATCGGAAACAGCGCCAACCTGGAGTCGCGCCGTCGCTCCCATTGCAGAATGGGTTTCCCGCACTTTATGGGCAAAGAGATCGAGGCCCTATCGTCAGTCCGTACCCGCCACAAAGCTGACCGAAAGTCATCGGCGGCAAGCGAGAGGTGAACCGGTCAGTCCCACTGTTGCGCCTGCGCCAAAGCCGCCGAAGGTTTGCCGGATTTGCGGGGTCTCGGTTAAGCCCAGCGATAATTATTGTCCGATGTGCGCTGTGACTGTAACTAGGGAGTCGCTAATAAAAGCTGCGAAGTATGGACGGACAGCTTCGCACAGCCGAACAGCGGAGACCCGACGCAGTGAGACACAGCGCCGACATCATGCCGCAACGAGGGCTTGGCGACAATCGGACACGCTTAGCTGGCTCAACGAAAAAACGTACCACGAGGAGATTCAGCCTCGGCTCGCGGAAGTAACGGTCCCGGCCATATCAACGGCGCTTGGCATATCAGGACCGTATGCCACAGATATCCGCGCTGGTAGGCGTCGCCCGCATCCACGGCATTGGTTAACTCTAGCGCGAATCGTCGGCGTCTCGGTAGACTCATTGGCTGCCGAGGTGTAGAGTCACAAATTAAACGCTATTACGCGATTGCTGAGGGTGGGTCCATATGGGCTGGACGTTTCGAAGAGGCATAAATATCGGCCCGGTAAGAATCAATCTCTCTCGGAAAGGGGTCGGTTTTTCAGTCGGCACGCGAGGATTTCGAGTGGGGCGCGACGCTGCGAGACGCGAATACAGCCAAGCATCCGTACCAGGAACTGGCATTTACCGTCGGGATTATTACAAGAATCCTTCTCCTCACGCACCACTAACGACACAATCACCACAGCACTCGAATCAAAATCGGCCTCTTTCTACGTATTTGTGGTTCCTTATAGGCGTAGCGTTGGGAGCGTGGATTCTGTTCCGGATCATACTGAAGTGACTAGCTTGCCTTGTAGTTTGCCTCAGCCTGGATGATCTGACGCGCAATTATCGCCATCTGGTCAAGATATGCTTTTCTATGCGCCCTGATGGTGGCGTGAATCGAGATCGCTTCTGGAATTCCACGTGAGATTGCCTGTTCAAGTTCGGTGCGCTGCGACCGAATTTCCCGATCGATTTTATCGATTTCCAGTTTATCAATTGCTTTGGTTGGATCAAAACGGAATCGACCCTCCAGAGCAATGCGCCATGCCACGATGTGTCCCGCGAGTTTTGGTCCGATACCCGGAACCTGTTCCAAACTTAGGTGATTCACATCGGCGGCAGAATCTATGCCGTAGGAAATAAGCATCTGCTTGCGACCGTCTTTGACATTTTGGATCTTGGCACTGCGAATGCTAAATTGGCTGAGAAACTGTTGAAGCTGGATGCCACGCTTATTGTTTTCCAATCCTTGCAACTTGCGCTGCCTTGCCATAGGTAGTCCTCTGTATTCACCGCGCAGCCGTTCGAGTTCCTGAACTCTCGATGTAAATGATTGTGAGCCGCACTCGGCTGCGTATCTGCTCGCCAATTCTTGATATCGCTTTTGAAGTTCGTGCATCGCTTTCATGCCCTCCGCACGTTTTTGCTGTAGCCTCCTAGGCAACCGAAATGCCACGGCTATTGCGGCCCCGACCAAGAATATTGGCAATATGCCTTCAAGATTGAATCCTATTACACTCCAAACGGTCCCCAAGACCATCACTACTCCCAGGGCCATATACGCACGACGGCGGCGTCCAAGTGCCCGCCACTCTGGCGTTGGCTTCACGTTCGTAGCTTGGCTGCCTTGAACTAATGGCACGGAAGACAAAGCTCCGAGGGGTTCGAGGGCCGCGAGTTTCGTCCAGAGTGAATCGATATTGAGTCCTGGAGTGAGAGCGTCCCCAACCTCAAGGAATAAAATTATTCCGTGACTCTCAATCGCGCACCAGGGACAACTCGCCAGCTTGGAGAAATAGACGTGCACTCGGTTCGATTTGCATTGAGCCAATTCGTTCTTTGTAGAGTCTAGAACTGAAATCCATTCGAGCGCCGACGGTCTCACTGCTCCCTTGACTGCATCTGGGCTAAAGCTTCGCTCAATGGCATCTGTAAGTACTGTCGGCACCTGGTTCAGCAGCAAACTATTCGGTGGGGGGCTCATTTCGACTAACTTTGCCAAACGCCCGAAGGGGAATCGACATTCGGCGATAGCGCGCTCGATCGGCATGTCTCCCTTGCCGGAAAAACGTCCTGCGAAAGGATGCCTTCCCATGAAGAGGAGGTGAAAAACGAGGACTGCTAGGCCGAATGCGTCGTGGTTTTGAGTTCTTTCCACTGACGTGAATTGACGGTTTTGAAGTTCGGGTGGAGTGTAGGTGGGTACACCCACCTCGCAACGAAAGACGCGACCATTAGCTCGCACTTGAAAGCTGTCACAGTCGATGAAAGTAGCAGTTCCGGTAGACGTTACAAGAATATTTCCGTGGTTGATGTCGCCTATTACGTGCCCTGCCTTGTGGATAAGTGCAAAACCACGGGCAATGTTCGATGCGACGTGGATCAAGAACTGCCAATTCGCGTGCGGGAATTCCCTCAATCGGGACTTAGGCGTATACAATTCGTGGATTGGTCTGCCGGAAGGGTCAATTCGGCGCATCAGAAAACCGATTGGCTGCCCCCTCCTGTAAAGGGTAGAGATTGGCCAAGCGGCAAATCTCGCAATTTCGGGCGCACTTGCGCGTACCATCGCCGATAGTTTTTCAGATCGAAAATTGTCAAGCGGATGATGGTAAATCTTCGCGACCCGGGAAGAGTCAGAGACAACCTCGAAAACAGTACCCTCACCTCCTCGGCCCACAACCGTACCCAAGGTAACGGGCTTACCGTCGCTATCCAACGCCACCAACATACTCGTGAGCCTCTCCGGCGACAGCACCAAGGTTTAGGACTGCGAGGATCAGCGTCTTATCATCGTCCGTTCGATCATTCACTCTTGGAGAATCGAGAAACTGTGCGAGCTGCTCGTTCATGTGAAGTAGGTCAACGGTCTTTGCGGACCTAAGCAAGGGAAATAAACCACCGAAAAATGGCTGATGGGGTCCCCTGGTTTGATAGCTGAGAGCTAGCCTTTGCAGGCCGTCCGAAAACAATGCGAGTTCGGACACTGTGTTTTTAATTAGTGCAAACTGGATGTGCTGTAGGACATCTGCTTGGGTCGCAAAGCACGTCGTGTTTTCATACTCGCCGCGCTCGGGCCAAAAGGCGAGGAGATATTCGTTCTGAGTAGGTATCGAGTAAACGATTGCCCCGTCTCCAACTTGGAAAAAAGCGGCTGAGGCGGGACCAACTATTGCCCCAAGAATGGTGCAGGCAAATTCGCGGTCAGGAATCCCTTCGCTTCCTGCCTCTAAGATGACTTCATTCCGGAATTGTTCAATCCAGCCCGCAACCAAGCGGGCGTTGATTTCCTCCATATGTCCCTGTTCTTCAAAGAAGTCCATTACTTGGCTGCGCATCGTATCGCAAATAATTCGTGAACCGACGGCAGCCCTGCTGGCGCTGCCTGCTCCATCGGACGCAAAGGCCACCAAGATCGGACCGTCCTCAGTTGTTAACTCTGCGCACGTGTGGTTATCTTGACACTCGGTGCCTGAAGCGACGTGTGACGTCCCCTTGACAGAGGCAGAAATCCACCTCCAGACTGGATCGTTCATACAGAGGCCCAGCCCTCCGGTGCTGCTGGGTTCGATATGGGAACCTGATCGCCCGGTGACGATCGAGAAACTGCGCTAAGTGAATTGGAAAGCCAGACGAAAAGGTCTTGGAACCTCAAGCCCTGCAATCTTAACGGCTCTCGAACCGCGATTTGCGTTAGGATTTCCATGTTCGCGCCTTCGACCCCGACGGCAAAGAATGCAAAAGCCTTATCCGTTTCACCCTTATGTACCCGCTCGCTAGCGGGCTTCCATGCATCGGTGGGCGCACCGTCGGTAATGAGGAAAATCCAGGGACGATAGTAGGAAATTCCATTGGTCTTGTAGTCTTGTTTTCGTTGGTCGAGCAGCGCCAAGCCCCTTTCAATCGCCTCCCCCATCGGTGTACCGCCGGAGGCCGTGAGAACAGGTGGGTCGAACGTATCAACCGTTCTAAATTCGGTCTGGACTTGGACCGGACCGAATGTGTTTACGGCAACTTCGACACGTTTCAAAGCCAGTGCATCTGCCGCGATCGCATCCTTGAAAGTTGTCAGACCGTTATTAAGCTGCTGAATGGGTGCACCGCTCATGGAGCCTGATGTGTCAAGCAGCAGCAGACAGGGACATCTAGGTTCCGGATTCTCAGCGAATTCTGCACCACCGAATGGCACTTGCTCTAAATTATCAGGCATGTTTACTCCAGATGTGATTCTTAGGCTGACGAAGCTTACACGCTGCAATTGCTATTTTCAACAATTTGTCATGCTGGAACGCCTCCCCCCCCGACGTTTGCCGGCATCAAAACTGCGTATCTATGATAGTCTGCACGGACTGTTCCCATTGTGTGCAACATAAACAAACAGTTACGATATGCCTACATTCGCGACCGCCTTCGGCGTTAACAAAATTCAACCAGAGCTCGATTTCGTAGATATTTCTCTGAATACTGATAATCGACTCTTCGTGGACCCGTTCGCTCTGTCTCAAAGACCAGACCGGTGGTCCCAAAATGCGCACCTGACCGTTGTCACCTTCTTTCAATCAATCATTGACGATATTCGCGCAGGTCGCGAAGACCAAGCTTTAGAACTGCTGAAACATTTGCGCGAGCCTAACGAGACGCGGCTTGGTTATTCAAGAAGGCGCTCACAGGGAGCCGGAATCGGGGACGAGCAGGCAAGTGAGCTGTTCGGTGCACTCCGTGAATCCACAGCGGTCAGGACAGGATTCATAAATTCATTGGAAGAGTCTGAAATAATGATTGAGGGGATCAGTCACGATAAGATTTCAGACCTTACGACAAACATTATTCGAGGAGAGTTGGCAACATACACAGCCGAGCAATGCACTCTCCATGGCGTGGGCTTGCACGAAGTTGCTATGCCACCCTGTTTCAGCACAGACTTGATGAATTGGGAAGAGAAATATCTTTTCCTGCCCGTACACCGTGGTTCACCGATACTGCTGGTTCCAAAATCAATTGTTCGGCGCACTTCGGCATACCAACACCCGAAGTATTATCAGCACTTTGTGCTGAACTATTTGCAGCGCGAAGAGCTTGCCAATCCGCAATCGAGATTGGTGCGCACGCTCAGGAATGGTCGGAGAGTCGTTACCAAGAAAGTTCTCTCAGCGCGCAATCCACGCACAAAAGAATTTTTGTACAACTTTTCGCGACAGCATCCCGAAGTCTTGCAAGATTATCGAGCGGCACTAGCGCAGGCAGAGATTCGAGGAACAGCGTCCGACGTAGATGGGCCCGACGACACTCTAGTTGCAGAAGCGTTGAGGCAGGCTCTTCAGACCATTCCTGTTGGGGACGCGGGAGCAAACCAATATCATGAACTTATGATCGGGGCGGGCGAGTTCATATTTTTCCCCAATCTTTTGCACCCAAAGAAGGAACCTAGGATTCATCAAGGTCGCAAGAGGATTGATATCCTTTTTGAAAATGGCGCAGTCAAAGGACTTTTTCATCGACTTCACACAATTCGGCACTTACCTTGTGCATATGTCCCGTTCGAATGTAAGAACTACAGCACGGACGTTGCGAATCCCGAATTGGACCAATTGGCAGGAAGATTTTCCGTCCAACGTGGGAAGCTCGGTTTTCTGTGTTGCAGAAGCTTTGAGAACCGCACCCGATTCATTGAAAGCTGTCGCGATACCTTGAGAGATGATCGAGGGCTGATTATTCCTTTGGATGATAACACCGTGCTTAGACTACTGACGTGTATTAGGGACGGCCAAAGGGAACAGATTGACGACATTCTGAGTGAATTAGTAACGGAAGTGTGGGCCGCTTAACGTTACGCATAGACTCCTCGTTCTGATTTGTGGGTTGAGTAGATTTCCGACCATTTTCAAATGGCGCAGCCAAATTATGGGAGCAGTGAGTTTATCCCGTTGCCGCGCATCCAGGGCGCGGGCGGTTGGCAGGGGGGTGGTCCCTTTTTCGCGTGCATATACGCTATCCCGTCAAGGATTGGAGAGACAAAAAAAGTTTACGGATGAAGCCCGCAGAGGCTACTTCACGATCACGTGGGAGGCATGCGAGTGACGCGCAGGAAGGAAATTGTCGCTGCAAGACCGTAGCGGTTTTCCTGGAACAAGCGTGCCGAAATACTGCGTTGGGTGACCGGTGCGAGGGTTGATTCGCCCTCGCACCGGCCGCGCCAGTTAGAATTGTAGCTTCAACCCGATTTGCAAGTCGCGACTGCTTCCCGAGCCGACCAGTGGATTGCCGGCCACAACGTCGGGCGTGCCGCACCCGCAGCCGAACGTGGTGCCACCGGAGGGGTCGTTGCCGGTAAGGCCGCCATTCGCTGCGCCGTACGGGTTGGAGATGATGGGGTGATTGAACAGGTTAAAGATCTCGAGCCGGAACTGGGCGCTGTACCGCTCCTTAAACGTGAAGGTCTTGAAGACAGAGAAATCCACGTTCTTGAAGCCCGAGTCGCGGAAGATGTTCCGGCCCATATTGCCATAGGTACCGAGATTTTGAGGAGTAATGACCGAGCTGCCGGATACGAAGCAGCCATTGGCCCCGAGCGTACTGCGGGGATCGGCGGGGTTGTCAGCGTTGGTGCATTGTTGCCACAGCGCTGCTGATGTGGTGGCGGAACACGCGCCTGGTGTGCTTCCGCAAAAGGTAACAGCTCCAGCGTAGGGGCCGCTGTATTGTGCGCAGCCGCCTGCGCCGGGTCCCTGGCAGAACATAAAGGAGTCCGGCCCAGAGTTAAAGTCGCCGGGGTTCCCGGTGAGATTCCAGCGGTCCCCGAAATCTCCGGTCCCGCTGAAATCGTTGCCCTGGTCATTGACAAGCCATGGCATGCGACCCGAAATGCTCACGATCGTGTTGAGCTTCCAGCCTTCCAGCAACTGGGCAAAGCCTTTGACCCCGGGGATGTCGTACGTGGCCGTGATCGTAAAGCGGTTCCGGATGTCGAAGTCGCTGTTGCCGTACTCCAGTCCTGGATTGCCGCTGTCCTGCGGCAGGTTTCCGAAACGATTCAGGGAACCGTTGTCGAGACCATGACCCAACGTGTAACCGGCGGTGAAAGACAACCCGTGAGTCATCCTCTCGGTCATCGTGGCCTGCAGGCTGTTATAGTTGGAGCGGGCATCGTTCACCGTCATGTTGATATACCTGAGATAGGGGAAAGCGACATTGAACGGCCTGGCTTCTTGCTCGGCTACAGTACTAAGATTAGGATTAAAGCCGGACTTGCAAGCACCAGCGAGCTGCGCCGGTGTCAGCGCATTCAAGCAATACCCCGCGCCGAGCGGCGCCTGATTGAGGTCCACAAATCCCGTCATATTGGAGCCGTGGTTGCCGACATAGCTGACTTCCAACGACAGGTTGTTGGTGATGGCGTGCGTTATGCCCAAGCTCCAATTCGTCATGGAAGGGGTTTTGAGATTCTGGCTCACCGTGGTCAGGTCGCAGGTTGAGGTAGCAGTGCAACTGACCCCGGCGCCAACTGGCAAAGCAACGCCGTTCCAGCTGACAGCTGCGCCGGGTAGAAAGGCCGTGCCGAGCGCAATTGAGCCGCCAAAGGTATGGCCGAACCCCCCCATGCCGTCAGGTGTAGTCGCACAAGTTGCTGGCGGGACGAAGGCCACGGTGCAGCCCCCTGTGGGGACAGCGGCGAAAGTGCCGTTCTTGAAGTTCTGGAACGGCGACTGCATGAACTGGGCCGGGGTGAAAATCGAGTAAATTCTGCTGACTCCGCCCCGAATCACAGTCGTGCCCTTGCCGGAGAGGTCCCAGGCAAAGCCCGCGCGCGGCGAGAAGTCCTTGTAGTCGGACTTCCAGAGCGTATCGCCAACCGACGGTTGCCCCTGCTGCACCATCCCGAGCGTCGGGTTGAAGGTGCCCAGGAGGTTGCTGCTGTCTTTAATCGGCGATACGTAGGAGTAGCGCAAGCCCAGGTTGACGATCAATTTCGAGGTTACGCGCCAATCATCCTGTACGAACCCCGCAAGATTCTTCCAGAATAGATCGCCGCCCGTGGTGCCTACGAGTTGAGTTGCGTCCGTCGGCGTTCCGGCGAAAAAGTCTTCCAAGGCTGTCGAGTTTACCGAGGCTGTGGCAGTAGTAAAGGCCTGCCCACCAGACTTGAGGAAATCGAACCGGCCCCGCGTGTCGTGGAGGTTGATAAAGGCCTCGATGTGCGTGTACTCGACGCCGAACTTGAAGCTGTGCTTGCCGGCCAAATACGAGACACTGTCCTGAAGATCGTAATAAGGATTGACGAACTGCACGGGACGGCCGCGCCAGGCCCCCAAGGGAGAAAACTTAGCAATCGTGACAGTCGGGAACCCACCCACACTCGTGATGCCTGTGTTGAGGGGGTAGCCCTTGCCGCCACAACCTGTAGGGGTGCATAGACCGCCGGTGCCGTCGGCGAAAATGTTGGCGTCGTCGGAGACAAGGCTGAAGCTAACTTTGTCCCAGCCAAAGCGGGCGTCGTTCACCAGGCGGGAATTCGGGGTCCAAACCCAGTCGGCACTGACCGTGTACGTGCGTATGGGGTCTCCGTTCTTCCACAAGTTGTTTACGATGGGGTGATCTTCTCCATCACCCAGGTAGTCGCCGACCAACAACATGCCATTAATCGTGTGTTTGTCGCTGAGCCGGTAGTCCAGTTTCCCAATCCCGTTGTTGCTTACGTTGACGTTCGGGAAGCCGCTATTGTAGCCGGTAGTGGTCGCAGGGGCGTTAGGGATGAGGCCGCCCGTGCAGGTGAAGGTTGCTCCTGAAGGGCTGCAACCGAAAATGTTCATGCTGACGGGACTTATCGCCGCGGCGCCGAGTACGGCCTTTACGCCATTGAGAGCGTCGACCATGCTGCTCGCGCAGTCGCCAATCACTCCGGCCGGGCAATTCACTTTGGACGGTGCAGGAAAAGAACCTGTGGCAGGGACAGTAGTGGGAAACGCATTGCCCACCTCGGAGCGAAGGCCCTCATAGCCTCCGAAGAAGAAGAGTTTGTCCTTCTTGATTGGCCCGCCCACCACGCCGCCAAACTGCTTCAAATACGTTGGCTTCGTAGCGCAAATGACCGGGAACGCCGGGCTCTGCACACAGGTTCCACCGACTTCATCAGTGTTGTAGGTGTTGCGTGCGTCCCACGCGGCGCTGCGGTAAAACCCGTAGGCCGAGCCGTGAAGCGTGTTGGTCCCCGATTTGATTCCCACGTTGACGACGGCGCCGGGTCTCCACCCGTACTCCGCCTTGGGGTTCTCCATAAGGTTGAATTCCTGGATGGCGTCAACGGGAAGGATCGTGGCCCCGTCGGTGAAGGGACTCGGCATACCGGAGATAGGGCGATAGTCATAGAGGTTGACATTGAGGATGCCGTCGAGCATCCAAACGCTCTCATCGGGCCGGCTGTTGTTGGTACTCTGGGTCCAGGGGGAGCCGCCCGCATAGGTCGTCACGCCCGGGCGCAGGGACAATAGGTTCTGGTAGTTGCGAAATCATACTCAGGTTTGTGCGGATTTAGGGGGGCAGGTCAGTCTAGAATGTGGCCCCAAACTTCACCCGTGGTCTGTTCCCAATGGCTGCAAGGTTGAGAATGCTGCACAGGCAAGCTCCCGCCTTGCGAATGCGAACCCCCCGTTACATCGGGATGATTCCCAATTAAGCAATAGCAGCAATATCGGGCCAGGCCTGAATAGGCTTGGCGCCGATTTTATTAATTCCGATAACTACCTATTGAATGGGCCGAGAGGCGCGTGTACGCCTCAACCAGGGTAGGGCCGATCGCAATGTTGGCGATGACATGAGTCAGGCAGGGCTGTAAGTCCACTCGAGAACCCCACCCGGAACTTCCTCACTTGGGGGCACGTGTACACCTTTCAAGAATGGTTGTCAAGCGTAATTATTGAATAATTATTACGGATGGACGAGGCGGACCTTCGCTTCTTAAGAAGTTTGCGGGAACCAACCTGCCGCCGTGCGGGATTTTTCGGCGGCCTGCTCTGGCAGCAACGCAACATCCCAAAGATTTGCGGCGAAGCGGCTGCCTGTTACTTCGTTCGCTGCATCGGAAACGAGCCACAGGAGCGGCGGAATCATGATGTCGGGATGGAGCAGGTTCTGCCGCAGATGAACAGGAATATCGGGCGGGACCATGCCGGTGTCGGTGGCGCCGCCGGGCAAGAGCGCGTTCACGGTGACGCCGGTGCCGTCCAAATCCTGGGCCCAGATTATGGTTTCGGATTCCAGTGCGGCCTTGGACGGACCGTAGGGGGAAAATCCGAGGCGGCGCATGGTCTCATGATTGATAGAAATGTTGATGATGCGGCCCCAGCGCTGCCTCATCATGTGCGGCGCTGCGGCGCGGGACATCAGGAACGGGCCGTTGACGTTCGTAGCGACGATCATTTGCCACACGGCCGGATCGGTTTCCCAGAATTTCGTGGGCGTATCGAAAAATTTCTCGCTGACGAAACGCATGCCACGGCCCGCGTTGTTGACGAGGATGTGCACGCCGCCGAACTCGCGCAGCGTTTCGTTCACCACGCGCTGGCAATTGGCGTCGCTCGCGGCATCCGCCAGCATCGGCCGGACCGGGCCCGCCTCCGGAGTTTTCGCGGCTTCCTCCGCGACCGCGTCAATCTCCCAGCGATTGCGCGCGGCGGTGATCACCACGCTTGCTCCGGCGCGCGCCAAGCCCAGCGCCATGGAACGGCCTAGGCCGCGCCCTGCTCCCGTAACAATCGCCGTCTTTCCAGAAAGTTCTTTGCTCATCGTTCCTCTCTATTTCAACTGAAGAATCCCAGTCGCCCAGTCTCGCCGTGGTGGGACTGCGCCACCAAATTCTACATTCAATTGTAAATTGCGGCTTCACTTCCACACTCGCGCGCTGGCACAATGGCCCCTCAGTAGCACGATTGGAGTAGCGCAGACTTCAGTCTGTGGGGTTTCGTCCGCGGCTCCAGAACTTGCACTTGTGGCAAGATCAAATGGAACCCCACAGACTGAAGTCTGTGCTACTTAAGCCCATGACCACGCGCGGCGAAAAAGCGGCGATTCTCATTGTCGAAGACGAAGCCAAAATGCGGCGGCTGCTCGAGCTGCGGCTCGGCGAAGAAGGTTTCATCGTGCACTCGGCGGCGGACGCGGAAACGGGCCTGCAACTCCTGGTGCGCGAAAAGCCGGACCTCGTCGTCACCGATTTGCGCCTGCCGGGAATGAGCGGCCTGGAATTTTTGCAGGCCGTGAAGCGCGCCAACGCCGCGCTTCCCGTCGTGGTGATGACGGCGTACGGCACGGTCGAATCGGCCGTCGAAGCAATGAAGGTCGGCGCGAGCAATTACGTGACGAAGCCGTTTTCGTTCGACGAGCTCGTCCTGGTGATCCGCAAGGAGCTCGACTCGCACCGCCTGCGCGAGGAAAACCGCTCTCTGCGCGAAGCGCTCGGCCGCCGCTACTCCTACAACAACATTATCGCGCAGAGCGATAAGATGCAGGCCGTGCTCGCGATGGTCGAGCGCGTCGCGCCGACGAACTCGACGGTCCTGCTTGGCGGCGAAAGCGGCGTCGGAAAAGATCTGATCGCGCGCGCCATCCACGAACATTCGCAGCGCGCCTCCGGCCCCTTCATCAAAATCAACAGCACCGCGATTCCCGAAACTCTTCTCGAAAGCGAACTCTTCGGATACGAGAAGGGCGCATTCTCCGGCGCGACGGGAAGCAAACCGGGAAAATTTGAACTAGCCGACAAGGGCACGCTCTTTCTCGACGAAATCGGCGACGTGCCCGGCAACATTCAAGTGAAGCTCCTGCGCGTATTGCAAGACCGCGAATTCGAGCGTCTCGGCGGAACGAAAACCCTCAAAGTAGATGTACGCCTCGTCGCCGCCACCAACCGCGATCTCCGCGCCGCGCTCGAAGAAGGCACATTTCGCGAGGACCTCTACTACCGCCTCAACGTTGTGGCCATCGACATCCCTCGATTGCGCGAGCACAAGGAAGACGTCCCCGCGCTGGCAAATTATTTCCTCGAGCGCTACGCAAAAGAATCTGGAAAAACGATCACGGGAATTACGCCCGAAGCGATGAAGCGCCTGATGGACTATCACTGGCCGGGAAACGTCCGCGAACTGCAGAACATTATCGAGCGCGGCGTCGCCCTTTCCGCCGCCGCGACGCTTGATGCCGCCGACATTTATCTCGACGATCCCGCCAAGCGTTCCCCCGCGCCGGGCGGTTCCCCGTTTGTCCTCCCGTCGGGCGTCACGCTAGAACAATGGGAAGACGAAGCGATTCGCCAAGCCCTTCGCAACGCAAACGGCAACAAGAGCCAGGCCGCCCGCGCCCT
Organism: uncultured Acidobacteriota bacterium; assembly: GCA_963740035.1. Taxonomy (GTDB): domain Bacteria; phylum Acidobacteriota; class Terriglobia; order Acidiferrales; family UBA7541; genus Palsa-360. Next base: position 657,435 of record CAVUDA010000019.1, on the reverse strand, counting down.
CGGACTCTCCCGCAACGCGTTGCGATATCGCCTCTCAAAATTAGGCGTGCCGGATCCTCCAGAAAAAGAGATTTCGGAGTAGACGTTCCTTGGAATTACTGCGTTTTGTATGCGACTAGCAGGGCGCGAGTTCAAGACGAGACGAGTTCAGACTCGATATTTCTACCAGATTTGTTTTCTTGAAGTCAGCCTCGAATTTTGAAGCCAGCGCGAAGCACTCACCAGCTTCCAAAACTGGATGGTGCACGCGTTGAGGAAATTCGTCATAGGTCTTGCCGTTGAGCTTTCGTCCTGCTGCCTTTTTTCGCACGCCGCCCCATTGTTTGAAAAAGAAAGGCACGCCCTCGCATTTGCATTGATCCCGCACGGAGACGACCCATTCCTTCCTCATCGGCCTTGCTCCATGGCCGCTCTCTCCACCAACGATCACCCAATCGATTCCCTTGATGTCGAATTTGTCTAGATCTTCCAGTAACGGCTCGACGGAGAGAAACTTGATTGCGCAGTGCGCGTTCTGCAAATTCTCAATTCGTGGAAGGCCGTATTTCCTGTTCTCGACGCTCACTCCCCACCAGATATGCTCCTGATTCGCGGCAAATCGGAGTGAGGAGTTAAGCAAGTCGCGCAGACGGTCAGATCGCTTTGTTAGCACCTGGTAGGTGTGCCAGTTTGCCTCAACCATCACCTTCGCAACAGCAACGACGTATTCATCTGGCACGCTTTCATGAAACAAGTCGCTCATGGAATTCACAAAAATCATTTTAGGATTCCGCCAGCGCAAAGGCTCGGCAAGCTTTTCCGGGACCAGCCGCAAATCGAATCCCTGCTCATATGGATGCCCCTTTACTCCGCGAAAGCGCTCCGCGAAAGTCTCGGCATAGCAGTGCTTGCACCCGTCGCTGATCTTGGTACAGCCACGAACCGGGTTCCATGTTGCTTCTGTCCATTCGATCTTTGATTGTTCACTCATACTTCCTCCCCCTCACTCCGCCCGTGCCTACAAGAATCTGATTACCGTTCCATCTGGAAAGGTACCCTGTCGTCTCCCTTTTTTAGCGCGAGCAATGGACAATTCGCCCCGCAATTCCATCGGTTTGAGTATCTCAGTCTTGAAGTGTGTCCTAAGAAAGGGAGTATCGGACAAAACAAAATTCGTCAGGTCTTCGATAAGGACATCTGTTCTCCTGAATCGCCCCACAATTATCTTCTTCAGCCTCTCGAAATCTGGCTGGTCAGAAAAGAGTTTCATGGTTCTGTTCGCATCCGTGAAATCTGAAAACTGAAAAGTCCCCGAGGGGTCGACCTTCCACATCGCCTCTTTCATCTTTTCTAGCCCGAGTAGATTATGGGTACCAAAAAATAGAAAGTAGTCGGTTCTATTTCCCACATTCAGCATCTCGAACGAGCGAACATACTTCACTCCCGCTCCTCGAAGTTGATCACGATAGATGTCATGAATTATCCGCCGCCTCTCGTCAGAGTCAGAAAGCCCCAATACTTCCCTCCACTTATCCGTTCCAAACAACTGATCATACGTATCGAAATGGTCGGGATGAGCTAGGAAGCGATTGATTTCCTCATACATAAAAGTAATAAGAATCTCGCATCGTTGATTTTGCATTATCCGCTCCACGGTGTGAAATGGCGTATGAGAAAATCCAAAAGGATCAATGAACACTAGACTTGGGGCTAACTTGGCCCGTTGTTGATCAATGCCATTGAGGACTTCGGTCATTTGGTCATCGAATGTTCCATTCACACAGTGAACGCGAAAATTTTGGGGCAATGTTGGCTTGATCTGTTCAATTGTTTGGAGTAGGTGGTCAAACCGTTCTTTGTCCTTTTCAATAAAAGTGAAAACTACTTCAGATTTCGGTCTTGCGTGGTGGTCACGAGCGGACTTGAGAGCGATCAGTGGAGACCCATCTTCGCCTCCCGCGTAACTTCCAGGCCCGGCGAATCCGTCTATGTACAAGACCCGTTGATTGAACTTCGTCATTATGGGAAGCCACGCTTCCCAGTATCGTCGGAGAATGGCGTGTTTTGACAGAGTGTGCGGGTCTATTTGCCACACCGTCTCGAGTTTCTTGGCCATAGAGTTGGTTCCTCCGGGCCCGATGTAACCGCACGCTGAAATTTCGATTGCCAGTTTGAGATAACTTTATCAGAAGATACTCAACTAAAAGTAAAAATACCAAGTCTTCCTGTTTGCCATTCAACTAACCAACATGTTCGCCTTATATTCGCCATGGTGTCAACTAGAATTTTTGGCGCAGTTAACATTCATTCGAACCGATTGGTTGATATCCACCACCCCTTGCGTGAGAACCACCGGATTTGCAGCGGAAGGCGCCAAGTCTGTCTGATCAGCCATCTTGTATCTTATTGTAAATAAATAACTTCTATAAAATCCGTGATACGCCCCGGTATGGCCCCCGCCCTGCAATCATCCAACACGAGTGTGAACATCAGTGGGCCTGAGGAGTTGTGGGAGGTCGGCCATGAAAAATTACGTGGGAAGGCTGGGAACAGTTCTTCCGACCGTGGCGCTTGCTCTGGGAATGGGCGCGGGGGCGGGCGCGCAGCAGGCGCCGCCGGCTTCGCAGCAGCCTATGGAGATTCCGGCGCCGTATCCGCCACAGCCACAGGGCGGGCCGCAGCCGCAAGGTCCACCGCAGCAGGCGCCGCAGAACGATCCAGGCGCGGCGCGCATCAGCTTCCTGCACGGCGACGTTTCCACGCAGCACGATGGATCGACTGACTGGGCCGCGGCGACAATCAACACTCCTGTGGTAAACGGGGACCATATTTCCACCGGCCAAAACGCGCGAGCCGAAATTCAGCTGGATCACGCCAACATCCTGCGCCTGTCGGATCAAACCACGGCCAATGTCGTGAGCCTGTCGCGCACGCAGATGCAGCTTCAGATCGGGCAGGGCCTGGCGAATTACGAAGTCTTCAAAAATAACGAAGCGAATGTGGAAATCGACACGCCCAATGTGGCCATTCATCCGGCAGCGGGCGAGGAAGGCAGCTATCGCATACTGGTCAACTCCGATGGCGAAACGATTGTCGACGTGCGCAAGGGCTCCGCGGAAATTTCCACTCCGCAGGGGAGCACAAAAGTCGAGCGCGACCAGCGCATCACGATTCAAGGCACCGCGGACAGCGCTCAGTATCAAGTTTCCGGAGCGCCCGGCAGAGACGATTGGGACAAGTGGAACGGCGACCGCGACCGCGTCATCGAAGGCGCGCAAAGCTGGCAGCACACCAATCCTTACTACACGGGCACGCAAGATCTGGACGCGAACGGCCAATGGACGAATGTCCCCGACTACGGCAGCGTGTGGTTTCCCCAGGAAGGCCCCGGTTGGGCGCCGTATCGCGATGGCCGTTGGGTGTACGAGCCTTACTACGGCTGGACCTGGGTTTCCTATGAGCCCTGGGGCTGGGCGCCGTATCACTACGGCCGCTGGTTTGTTTACGGCGGAAACTGGGGCTGGTGGCCGGGACCCGTTTATGGCGGATACTACCCAGTTTGGGCGCCAGCATACGTTTCCTTCTTCGGCATCGGTGGCGGAGGATGGGGAGTCGGCTTTGGATTCGGGTTCGGCGGCGGCTTCGGAAGCGTCGGCTGGCTTCCTTGTGGGCCGGGCGACCGTTTCTTTCCATGGTACGGCCGCGGCATCAACCGCGTGAACGTGGTCAACATCACCAACATTCATAACAATTTTGGCGGCATCGGCCCGCTGCGGGAAGGGCCGCGCGCTTTCTCAAACGTCGATCGAGCATTAACCGACGAACACGTGCGCAACGGAATCAGTTCCATGCGCGGCAATGAATTTGGTCACGGCCGCGTGCCGATGCAACAGTCGAGAATCGACGCGGGCTCATTCCGCCAAGCCAGCGTGATGACGGGCGCAAACCCGGTGTCACCGTCGCGTCAGAGTTTTCAGTCAACCGACCGGCAAGTGAACCCCAGGTCGATTCCGAGTGCCGCAAGCAGCAACCAGCATTTTTTCAGCAGCACTGCGGGGCGGAACACATCGTTTCAGGGTGGACGCAACGAAAACACTTTCAACCGTGGCGGAAACCCAGCCGGCAACGTGAGCCGAGGCCCAGCTTCTGAACAAGGACAGCGCGGATTCACGCCATCCCCCTCGCAGCACGGTCAGGCGATTCAGTCTTCGCGGCCCGGATGGCGCACATTTACGCCGCCCTCGGGCCAGCAAGGACAATCGAATGGCGGTAGAACTTTTGAATCGCAGGGCACGTCGCAGCAGCGATCGAACTATTCGCAACCGTCCGCGCCGCCGCGGCAATATGAAAACAACTCGCGCGGGAGCTACAACGGCAATGGATCGACCCGGCCAACGCTCAATATGCGGCAGCCGGTCGTAACGCCGCGCGGCGGTGGCTCTTATTCCGGCCGACCAATGCCGAGCGCGCCTAGTGGCAGTGGTTACGGAGGATATCGTGGCGGGCAGCCGAGTGGCGGAGGTTCCTATTCTCCCCGATCAATGCCGAGCGCGCCTAGTGGCGGCGGTTCCAGCGGCGGCGGATACCACGGCGCTCCCTCGGGAGGCGGATCACACGCTGGCAACTCCGGCGGCGGATCGCACGGCGGCTCTTCCGGCGGCGGACACAGCCACCACTAAATGATTTCCACCCCGTTTCACCCCACCTCACTCACCGTCAGGAGGCTCCGAAAGGGGCCTCCTGCCCTCCCTGAAGAATCGAGGGAAGATGGGGAAACGGATTTCGCATGATGTGACGATGCCCAGCTCGTAAAGAATTCAGGATTGGCGATATACCGCCCTTCTGCGAACAAGGTTTACGATCTAGGGGTAGAATCGGAGTACATGCCCGGCTCTCGAGACTACGCAAGTCGGAGGCACATACAGCTATGCGAAAAAATATTTTTCTCGTTCCAGTTCTGACCCTTCTCGCCGGATTTCTTTTTGCGCTTTCGACGCCCGCACTCGCGGATGACGATCCGCCGGGAAGAGTGGCGCGCCTCAACTACATTCAGGGATCGATCTCCTTCCAGCCGGGTGGTGAGACGGATTGGGTTCAGGCAAATCCCAATCGCCCTCTTACGGTGGGCGACAACCTCTGGGCCGACAGAAATTCTCGCGGCGAACTGCACATCGGCAGCACTTCCATTCGCATTGGCGGCGAGACGGGCATCACGTTCCTGAATCTCGACGATCGCACCGTGCAGATTCAGTTGGCGCAAGGTTCGATGAACGTTTCTGTGCGCCGCCTCGATGGCGGCGACGACTTTGAAATCGACACGCCGAACCTGGCCTTCACGCTGCAACGCCCCGGTGAATACCGCGTCGACGTCGACCCCAACGGCAACGCTACGACCGTCAGCGTGCGCGCGGGCGAAGGCGATGCCACCGGCGGCGGAAGCGAGTACCACATGGATTCCGGCGACCGCGCCACCTTTAGCGGCACGGACTCTCTGACTTACGACGGCGGGCAAGTCGGAGGCCTGGACGAATTTGACAGCTGGTGCCGTTCCCGCGACGATCGCGAAGAGCATTCGCAATCCTCCCGTTACGTCTCTCGTGACGTGATCGGCTACGACGATCTCGATGACAATGGCGAATGGCGAAACGTACCCGATTACGGATACGTGTGGTTTCCCACGCGCGTCGCCGCAGGATGGGCGCCGTACCGCTTCGGTCATTGGGTCTGGGTCGCGCCGTGGGGATGGACCTGGGTCGAGGATGAACCCTGGGGCTTCGCTCCATTTCACTACGGGCGATGGGCTGAAGTCGGCGGAGGCTGGTGCTGGGTTCCGGGGCCGGTAGTCGTGCGGCCCGTGTACGCGCCGGCTCTGGTTGTGTTCGTCGGCGGACCGCGCTTCGGCATGTCTGTGTCATTCGGTGGCGGAGGGGGAGGAGTCGCGTGGTTCCCGCTCGGTCCGCGCGAAGTATACGTGCCGCCGTATCGCACAAGCGAGCGCTACGTACAGAGGGTAAACGTCACGAATACGACGGTGAACGTCGTCAACGTCACGAACGTTTACAACAACGTGACGGTCAACAACGTGACCGTGAATAAGATCACTTACATGCACCAGAACAATGTGGCCGCGGTCACCGCGGTTTCCCATGACACGTTCGTGAACGCGCGTCCCGTGGCCGCCGCGACCGTGCGCGTCAACGCGCAGCAGATTCAAACGGCGGAAGTGCAGCGCAACTTTGCCGTGGCGCCGGTGCAAAGAAGCGTCGTCGGCGCAAGCGCTGTCGCAACGGCTAAACCTCCTGCCGCGGTAATGCAGCGGCAAGTTGTCGCCAAGGAGACACCGCCTCCTCCGCGCGCTTCATTTAATAATAGTGGCGCTCCGCAGCCGGGGAGGTCTTTCCGGCCTTCCGGCGTGTCACCACAGCCTGCACAACGGCAAATCCAGTCGCAACCACCAGCACCACTCCAGCCACAGTTGCAACAACCGCGCCCGCAAGTCCAACAGCTACCTTCACCACAACCAGCGCAACGGCAAATCCAGTCGCAACCACCAGCGCCACCGCAGCAACAGGCACAACCTCGGCCGCCACTCCAACAGCAACAACCGCCACAGCAGCAACCTCAATTTCGGCAACAACAGCCACAAATTCAGCAACAGCAAGCGCAGCCACAGGTGGACAAGATGCATACTCCTCCAGTTCAGCAGAACCCCAACGTAAAATTTGCCCCGCCAGCCAGAGCAACCGAGGAGACTTATCACCCGCATCAATTTGAAAAACCGCAAGAGGCCGCTCCGCCGAAGCAACCTGCTCCGCCTCCTGCAGCAAAAGAACAACCAAGACCGCCGGAACACGGCCAGGATTCAAAGAAGGGCGATGAGAAGGAGCGAAAGTAATTTCATGGAACCCGGGAACGCCAATCTCCAGATTGGCGGATAGCAAAACGCCAGCTGCAGCAAGGGGAGTGGCGTTCCCGGATCGTCGCTGAGGAAAGTTTAACGAGATGCGGAGTGATCGAGGCGCGCCGCTGAAAACTTGAAACCGTTTTACGGCGCGTCTTCGCTATTGTTTTGCGGGTTGTGACGACGAAGAATTGGGATCATTTTTGGCGGGCGTTTTTGCCTGATCCGCTTTCTTGACGACCACGATATTCTCCAGGTAAACATCGTTGCCATTCACGACCACGTCCGCCGTAATCTTGTCTTCCGGCGACAGCGGAGTCAGCAGGTTCGGATTTTTCACTGAGTATCCCATCGTCATCGCCGCCATGAATCCGGGGATATCCCCGGCATCGACGGTCACTTGCTGCTTCGCGGTCTCCACGGAAACGACGCGTCCGTCGAGATGATACCGCTGCGGCCCTTCCGCCGGTTGCTGCGCCGGTTTCGAGGAGCCGCAGCCGGCCAGTCCCGCCGAAAAAGAAATTCCCGCCGCGAGGAAGGCCGTCAGTAAAAATCTGCGTGTATGAAATTTTGTGCGATCTCGCATGTGCGTCATCCTTTCCGATTTCGCCGTTTGCCGCGGGTGTGTCCGGGACATACTGAGTCCGCCAAGCTAGAATACAGAAAAAATCGCGGAACCTGTACTCCAAACAAATGGAAATTATCTCCCAAATTGTCTTTTGTCAGATCCCTGCGCTTGAAAACCCGGCCGCGTTGTCGCGCCAACGGCACGGTGTATGCCCGCGGGGGGCCGCGCCCCGGGAAGCCTCGACTGGCACCATCGTCCACCTTGAAACGGCGCAGCGAGGATTCTCGCGCCTTTTAAGGCCGCACCACAATTGATGTTTCCCGAACCCCGTGGTGTTTGCCAGGCCGGCACGCACCAGCCTTTTCAGCGCCGGAAGATTCATACGGAGAAAGACCGAAACTTGAAATTGCCATAGGATAATGGCGAAGCTGCCGCACAGCGTAGTAGAATCAAAATTACTTGCTCAGTTCCCCGGTAGCTCAACGGTAGAGCATTCGGCTGTTAACCGAAATGTTGGAGGTTCGAATCCTCCTCGGGGAGCCAACCCTTACGTTTTTGCGAACTTGGATGAAACTCCTCTAGCTCAAACACTTCCATCTGAAGCTTGGAGCGGTGGACGATTACTGCCTTCAGGACGCACTGCAAGGCTTCCGATTGCTCACGTGGAGTCAGGGCGGTAAAGGTGGCTTGAAAGTCTTTGAGAGTTCTCTGCAGTAGTTCGGCGTTAAAGTCCCTGCTAGCTGACTCGTTTATTCTTCGTTCGAGATTATCCCGTTCCGTTTGTAACGCCTGTTTGTCCACTTCCAGACCGCTAATCTCCGTCTCCAATCGTCCTATCGACATCTTGCCCTGCCCCAAAGCTTTGACGTACCGTCCGATTTCTTGCTCGATTTCCTCCAATCGCTTGTTGATCCGCCCAGCCTCCTTTTCGAGGGGTTCTACTTTCCGCTGAAGATCTCCATTCAATTCTTCGACCGTCATTCTCAAGTAGGCTTCGTTCTGGCTGAGTTCTGCGAGCTTCTGAACAACCAAATTCTCTACGTGGTCGGCGTTCACGTGTTTGACCGAGCAGACGGAATTATCGAAGTGCATTGTCTTTGTGCAGCGATAGTAGGGAATGCGGTAGACGGAACCATCTTTATGTCTTTTCTGCGTATAGTGTGGCGTCATCCAGGAGCCGCACTCGGAGCAGCGAACCAACCCCTTGAGGAGGAAAACGCGACTCAGTTTCGTCGCCCCGTGACTGCGATCTCGCCGGACCGATTGCACTTTGTTATAAAGACTTTCTTCGATCAGGGCCTCGTGTTCACCCTTGAACCGTTCCTCGTTAAAACGGACGAGGCCACAGTAGATCGGATTTCGCAGAATCTGATCAATTGCCGTTTTGCTCCATCGCCCATTGGATCGTGTGTACCAGCCTCGTTGATGTAGTTCGTCTCTTAATCGGGCGAGCGAAGGAACCTCTGCGAAACGATGAAACATGAACCTTACGCGAACTGCTTCCTCGGTGTTGACCACGAGTCGCTTGTTTTCCGCACGATACCCGTAAGGGGCGTGCCCGCCGTTCCAGAGTCCCTTTTGAGCCCGCTGGTACATTTTGTCGCGGGTCCGATCCGCCGTCATTTCGCGCTCAAATTGCGCAAAATCAAGAAGCACATTGCGTAGCAGGCGGCCCATGGGGTTCTGCGTATCTAGGCTTTGCGTCACGGAGACGAACTTGACTCCATTCCGATCAAACACATCCATCAGCTGATGGAAATCCTTAACCGAACGAGTCAGGCGATCAATCTTATAGGTGAGGACGCAATTGATTTTACCGTCCCGGATATCACGGAGCATCTCTTTGAGCGCTGGGCGGTCTAGGGAGTCTGCCGAGTATCCTCCATCTTCGTAGACGCGATAGATTGTGTAGTCTTCTTGGCTTTGGGAGAAAGCTTCGAGCCGTTCCCGCTGGGTTTCCAGGGAACTATAGTCTGCGTCCGCCTGATTTCTGCTGGAAACGCGGGTGTAGAGCCCACAGATGGTATTGCCCGTATTCATTTCTGTGCTGCCGGGCTAAGAAGCCCATTGAGAGACAACAAGAGATGCGCAATCAGCGGTATCACTATTGCGCCTGCGGTCATCAATAAGGAAATGAAACCGATCATCAACCATTCCGGATTCTGACTCAACACGTCCTCGCGTTCTTTGTCATTTGCCAAGTACAAAATCCACAGACTCGCAAATTGATGCGCTTGAAATTCCATAAGATCTGCGGATGGGAGTTTCGTCTGAGGATCTCGGGAGTCGTCCAGATGCAAGACGTGGTGCCCTAGTTCGTGAGGTATGGTGTACTGCAGATGCTCCGCAGATTTTGCCCGGTTGAGCACAATATGAGGCTTCCCTTCAATTACTTGGGCAAATCCGCTGACCCGTTCCGGAAGATCAACGCAGCAAACCTCATACCCTGCCCGTTCGAGGGCGGCGGTCATGTCCGCAAGGGACCGCACGCCTAAAGCCTGCTGCACCTTCACCGCCTCGGTTCCGGGAGCCCAGATCATTTCCAGTCCTTCAAGCATGACTTCTAAGCTGGAATTCATGATCGTTTCCTTCCCCGTTGCTGCTTGAGGGCGAGTGCTTTGGCTGTCTTTATAACTTCCTGAAGGTCAGTGTCGCTTAACTTGCCAGTAACGCGCAATAGCGCGGGGATCTCTGGACGGTTCAACGGCTGCTTCAGTTCTTCCGGGATGCGCCCAGCCTCGATGAGCAGGCGATCGCGTGGTTGGAGATCAAGTTCCTGCGCGAGCCGCAAGATCGTCTTGTCCGATGGCAAGCCGCGTTGTTTATTCAGAATCCGACTCAAGAACGCTGGGGAGAAGCCCGCTCGCTCGGCTAGTTGATTCAAGGATATCTTCCGCGTTTTCATACTTTCCTGAAGCAAGTTAATGAAGCCTTCGGGAGCCGGGTGTTTGGATGCTCGGCGCATGAAACCCACTTTACCCTGCCGTTGTCCAGTAGTCAATGTTGACGTGTGGGCAATGGCCATGCTAGCCTCCTAAGTATTGCCAGATGGGCAACGCATGTCGAAACGCGAGCCATACATCGTCGAAGTGCTTTTTGTCCCTCTTCCGGCCAATGAAATGGAGGAGAGGATACAGCGTTTGCGTACATTGCTACTGACAGGAGCCGTGCGGCTGACACGGCAGCAACAGGACTTGACTCAGATGCCCTCAGGGTCCGAGACGCCGGAGAGTTTGAATCCTCAGGTTGTGCCGAAGTGAAGACCAACAAGCATAAAACACTCCAGCTCATTCGAAAACAAGGTACCACCCACTCCAAGGATCTTGTCCGGCAGTTTGGCTATAGCCCAGGCACCGCGCGGTCGTATCTCTCGCATCTGGGGCGGCAAGGTCTATTGGGACAGACAGCAGGGGGGTATGAGCTTACGGCGAAGGGGAAGGCCCGCGTGCGGTATTTCGATATCTTCGGGTGCGGAGGTATTGCATGTCCGCTCTGCAAGGGCAAAGCCGGATTTCTGAGTTGCCCCAGTTGCGGGCACCGAGTCTCAAAGAAGGATGCCAAGATTTCAAAGGAAAAGGACTTCCTGCTCGTGCTTCGCCATGCGGGTGTTTATTGCGACAGATGTGCAACGCTGATCGTGGACGAAGCTCAGGCCCAACTGCTAGGAATAGCCAGGGAGGAATGAATGGAAGGCATTGGATGGGAAATACAGCCCGTCGGTTGGCTCCTCTTGGCCTTCCTGGGGATTTTCGTGATCCACTTCATGATTCGTTGGCTGCAACGTAGTTCAAACAAAAATCCCGGAAATATCTAGATTGCACGAAGATTCCGCACAATTCATTTTCAATTCTAAATTTGTGCAAATTTTCACCGAGTGAAAACAACAAGTACAACTGGCAGAGACAAGCTAGCTTACTCACTCGGCTCGTTTTGCCCAAATATCCGGGAAACGCCTGCCCTTTCTGAGTGGGTTTCCCTATGGGCGCGGCAGGTCAGTGCGGACCAAAAAGCCACATTCCGATAAGCAGGACTTATCGGGACTTGGCGCGTGATTGCATTCAAAAGTCAAATAGGAGTTTGAAGCTCTAAATCTTCACTTGGTCTTGTTGCGTACTTTAATGGCCATTGAAATGCCGATAGTTTCGTTGGTCTCCCAGCCAGTTGGCAGGTTCACCGACTGCAGTAGATAATAAGGCCTCATGGAAAACGAATCGGTGATGGGTAGCCGAACCCCCACTTGGAAGCGGTTCTGCGTAAAACTGCCACCTGCAGCAAAGCTGTTGGTTCCGGGGACGACAAAAAACTCATTGCTCACGACTAGCACAGGGCGCCGCTTCATCCGCAGCGGCAACGTATAGTCAACTCCAGGCCGAAATCGAAAGCGTGCGGAGGCTGGGCGATTATCGGGAAACCGCCCCTCAACCATTATCCGCAGATTAGGTCGCCACGCTCCCCGCGATGTGGCCATCGTTATGTTGAGTAGCAACCGGTTCTCGTAAGCGATCGCGGGGTTCCCGGGAAACCGTTGATATCGATACAGCGGAGTCACCGTCAACCACGGCCGCACACGAAACGCGATGCCACCCTGAACGAAATACTCATAGAAGTTAGAGATTACTTCGTCATACCGTTCATGGAATTCGATTTCCAGTGACTTGCTGGGTGTGAGGCCACTCGAAATTCCCTGATCGAGCCAGAGCCCTAGATTCTTATCATCTTCCGGATCCTCCGGCGGCTGTTGTTGCTGCGCCCTCGCTCGGCCAGTGACCATACAACAGCACAGGATCGCGAACAGAAGCACTCTGCGAATGTTAACGGCCTGAATGTTCAACGACAGTTCCAAGGAGGCAATCTTTTATCGGAACCAGTCCCCGTAGGGACCTGTCAATTTTGACAGGGTGCAAAATGAACGCGAGCAAATTCAATAGGTGAGGCGAGGCCGCTAGCCAAGTCCTGATAAGTTATGGGAATGTGTCCCAAATCGCATCCAGTGGCAAATCCCACATTCCGATAAAATCATAACGCGAGAAACTCAACGATTCCCGTTTCGAGGTTGTACATCGAGCCTGCAATCTTTATGCTGCCGCTGGATTCTAGGTCCCGAAGCACGGGGCTCTTTTCCCGAATGTTGGCGATAGTCAGTGAGACGTTCTTTCGTGCCACAGCGTCGACGAACGCGTAGTTCTTGGCCGAGCGCTCCCCCGTGTATTGAGTAGCTTCCACGGCCGGACGGATCTTTGCTAACAACCCCGTGAGATTGCCAAGCTGCACGCCGTCAATGGCACCCTTGATAGCGCCGCAGGCGGTGTGGCCCATGACAAGCACGACTTTCGAGCCCGCCACCTTGCAAGCGAATTCCATGCTGCCCAAGATATCCTCGTCATCAACGTTGCCTGCCACACGACCGCTGAAGATATCGCCGATACCATAATCGAGAATCAACTCGGCGGGTGCTCGCGAGTCAATACAGCTGAAGACGATCGCGGCAGGATACTGTCCCTTCGCAGTCACCTTAGCTTCGCGCACGAGATCGCGATGCTGCAGTTTGCCTGACCGGAAGCGTTCGTTGCCAGCTTTCATCTGCTGGATGATTTCGTCCGCCGTCATCTTGTCACGCTGCTCCTTGGTGAGGTCTGCGTAGGCCAACACACTTCCCAGGCTTGTCTCTACTACCCCGACGGCGGTCGCAGCGCCGACAGCTTTGCAAAAGGCCCGGCGGTCAAATCGATCTCTTCCATCGCTTAATCGTGCATGCTGCATCGCCATACTCCTTCAGTTTGCGTATATCAGTGCCGTGGTGCCGCGATAACTGTCAAAAGTGATAGCGCGCGGCGGAAAATCGCCTAAGCCTGGAGGAATTGCTTCGGAGTCAGCGGCAAACCGTAAGTTATCGCCCACTTAGACCGGATAGGACCTGAGAAACGGGATTACCAGAAACTGGCTCCCACATGACGATAAGCGGACTTCTCGGGAGTTGACTTAATTGGAGGTATGTCTTTCCCAAACAAATTGTGAGATCGCCAAAGGCCTGCACCGGGCACCCTCACTTACCATTTGCATTGATTGTCAGGAGGTGCGCTCCCGTTTTTGTTGCCCCACGAAAACGAGCCCAAGTTCGCACAACCCAATTGATATTCATTCGTGCCTAACGAATTTGCAAAGTTCTGGCACGATGCTTTCTCCCAGTCATCGGGTGCCACTATGCTATCCCGCCAGCTGAAGCTGAGCGCGTGAACGGCACTGCAGATCTTAGCCGGCTTGGTAGCGCCAGCGCCCGCCGTAGTGTGCGGGAGATACGCTTCCGGTATGGTGATTTGTTTCTGTGGGTCGTTGACCGAGCCACGCACACTGCTCTTGTAGCCCAGCCCACCAACACCGATGCAGATAAATGTCAGAATTATGGCTATTTCATTGCGCTTCTTCATATTTAACGGATCCTTTCCATTCCAGGTGTTTTCTATTTGATTTAAGATCCAGAACGTCCGGGCGACGCCTGTCAATTCTGACAGTACATTGACCCTTGCTCATCTTCGTATCCTGAAAAAGTGAGAAGAAAGTGGGAGGGGGGACTCGCTCCCCAACGCCCCCGGAGGCTGCCTCATCCGCGCTCTTTCCGTGCGGGCAAGGTCGATTCTTCCCTCTTCCCCAGGCTACATGAGGAACCCCGATTCGCCTCCAGTTTTTGGCAGTACCCTAAGTTCTTCCAGTCTCCGTAAGACGTGAGAGGGTCGAATTTCGCAGTTACCGAGGACTTATCAGGACTTGGCCCACTGTCGGTTACGTGTTGAAAGGCTATTAGTTCCAACAAGAGAGTCACGTCTACGAGAGATTTTGTGCAGAGCATTCAGCCGTGCATTCCCAATGAACGGGGCTTGTCCCCAGCTGCCCGTGCAGACTCTCCTTTTTTACTGAGGGGCACACGAGCGTGAATCGTGGTGCCACGCCCAGGCTCTGATTCGATTGAAAATGTGCCCTTCACCAGGTTGACTCGCTCCAGCATGCTGACCAGCCCCAGTCCCCGCTCATTCATCCCAGCATGGGTATCAAAGCCGAGTCCCGCATCGTGCACGGCAAGGCGAATCCCATCCGACGCTCCGCGGAGTTCAACTTCGAAGTGCCGCACCCCGCTATGCTTCACCGCATTCTGCAGGGCTTCCTGCATAACCCGAAAGAGACAAAGTGAAATCTCCTCTGGCACAGTAGCTGGAATGTCAAACTGGGTAAAGTCAATCTCCACCTTGTGCTGTTCAGAAAGTTCCTGGCAGAAGCTTTTGGCGGCGGCCACGATTCCCAGGTATTGCAGCTTCGATGAATGCAAGCGGTGCGATATGGCCTGAACGTCGCTGGCTATCTCACGCACGCGTTTCAATTGTTCACTGACGCGGTTACGGATTTCAGCGATCGAATCCGGAGCATCTTTCTCCACCAGCTCGAGATTGTTCGCCAACAACGCGAGCTGCTGACAGATATCGTCGTGAAGTTCTCTTGCGATCCATGTACGTTCCTCTTCGTGCGCTTCAATAAGCCTACCGCCAACTTTTGAAAGGGCCTCTTCCGACAGTTTGCGCTCGGTGATATCCGCCACCATGCCTATCATCCGGACCATCTTTCCTTGCTCGTTAAAGAGGGCGCGCCCGGTTCTCTCCAACCAAAGTACTGAACCATCCGGACGCAACAAGCGGAAGCTAATCTGGTGATTCGGGCTCTTGGGAGTACTCTTGGCAATCGTGATGTCAAATATTGCTCGGTCTTCAGGATGAACACTGGCCAACAATTGTTGTTTGGTAAGACGAATCGGCTCGCCAATCAAACCGGGGATATGGGTGGCCTCCTCAGATCGAATGATCACATCAGTGGCCACGTCCCAGTCAAAGGCGTACATTTTCCCCACCTGAGCAGCCATGCGCAAACGCACTTCGCTGTCGCGCAGCGCGACTTCCGCGCGTTTACGCTCGGTAATGTCAGTGACAAAGCCACAAATCGCATACGTCTGCCCTTTCGCGTCACGCAGAGGGAACTTTTGCGCGATGCTAGTGTGAATACCGTCCTTTTGCTCCGCGGTTTCTTCAAACTCTATAGGCCGGTTTTCCTCCAGGACCCGACGATCATTAGCCCGATAGGCAGCCGCCTGTTCAGGCGGAAAGATTTCCTCGTCGGTCTTTCCGATAATCTGTTCGCGTGGAAGAGACGTCAGGTTCACAAACAGAGGGTTGAGATCCAGGTAGTGACCCTGCCGGTCCTTGATGAAAATGCTGGCGGGACTGTGGTCCCAGATTGCTTGCAATAGCTCCTGGCTAGCACGCAGCGCCTCCTCTACCCGCTTGCGCTTGGTGATATGGGCCACCATGCCAATTATCCGCACCATTCTGCCTTGCTCGTCAAAGAATGAGCACTTTGCTCCTGTGCGCAGACAACTGACGGGAACATGGCGGCGGCCAAATGGCATAGGACGGTTAATTGCATAGAATCCCTCCCCGCACACTAACATGGCGACAAAACTTCACGAGTCTGAAGAAACTGTCACGAGAGGGGTACCGCGTTCAACTGTCAAAAGCTACAGACCATTGCGCTTGGTCAAATGCCATCAAGTCTGATCATTCGTCATCAGGCAAAAGGCATAACCTAGCTGTAACAAGAAATTTCTCACCAGCTAAATCAAACCCAAGTCCTGAGAAACGGGATTATCGGAAGGTGGCCCTTTCCGGTCTTAGCCCCCAGGGGAGTCACCAAAGGATTCCAGACCTATCTTGTCATTGACCGCTTCTCGTAACCGTTGCTTGCAGCCCAAGTAGCGCTCAGTCGTTTGCACGCTGACGTGTCCCAGCAAGAACTGGATCTGCTCAAGCTCGCCGCCTGACTCGTGGCAAAGTCGCGCACAGGTGCGCCGTAGATCGTGTGGGGCCAATTTTTCGAGTTTCGCCTTGGAGGCGCACTCTCGGACCATGCACCAGACAACCTTCTCGCTGATGCCCTGGCCCCAAGTAGCGCTCAGTCGTTTGCACGCTGACGTGTCCCAGCAAGAACTGGATCTGCTCAAGCTCGCCGCCTGACTCGTGGCAAAGTCGCGCACAGGTGCGCCGTAGATCGTGTGGGGCCAATTTTTCGAGTTTCGCCTTGGAGGCGCACTCTCGGACCATGCACCAGACAACCTTCTCGCTGATGCCCTGGCCCCAAATAGCCCCGGTCTTGTTCACACATCGAAACAACCTCCCGGATCTTATGTTTGCGAATGTGGACCAAACATCCACGGCTTCTTTAACCCACATTGGAATCGGAACGGTTCGGACGTGGCCACCCTTGCCGACCAAGTCTATGATGGCCCAGTGCTCTTCCCGCTGCTGCAAATGCTCCATCGTCAAGTGCACCAGTTCCGAGCGCCTCAAACCGCAACCGAGCAGCAACGCTAACATTGCAAAGTCGCGCTTTCCACGAACCGAGCTTCCGACAGGAATGCTGAGAAGCGCCTTCCCTTGATTTGCAGTGAGCCAGTTTCCCAATCGAACCCCGAGCTTCTTAGGACCTCTAACCCGACGAATGCTGACTGCAAGTTCCGGGCTGAGTAATCCGCTGTCAGCCGCTTCATAGGCGAGACGACGAACCGCAGCTAGACGTACATTGATCGTGGATGGGGAGAGATGTCGTGCTTCGAGTTGCAACCGATAACGCAGAACGACCGTTTTATTAAACGCGAGTCTGGGTTCAGAGCAATACCAAGTAATGAAGTCTTCGATTGCAAATCGATAGGATCGCTGGGATTCGGGCGAACCCAAAGTGTTTAGGACAGCGGTTTTGGCGTGATCTAAGTCCGGCAACCGAAGGATTCGCTTGGGCTTCCGGAAGAGCAATCTCTTTTTCATCGGTCAGCGGCCTCCGGGCCGCCAACCTACAATGCAACCGCACAGCGTCCTCCAGGTATGTGTGTTTCGAGAGTTGAATCGGGATTTCCACCGGATTATGATCGCCATCAGCGTTTGACAGACTCACGACGTGAGGCTGTAATGAAACTGCAGAAGCAACTCAAGGTTCCGAAACTTGAGATCGATCTGTCACGAATCCAACAGCTTTCACAAGAGCACGACAACGAAAACTGGGAATTCCGGTCGTGGCTAAAGCAGTACGCTCCAGATGACGTCGATGGCATTGTCAAGACCTTGAGCCAGAAGTACTTCGCCCTCATCGACTGCACGCAGTGTGCAAATTGCTGCCGATCATTGCATGTGGAATTCAAGAACCATGAGCTTCACGTGCTCGCAAAAACGCTTGGCCAGTCGATAGAAGCATTCCAGAAACAATCTATGTCACAAGGCAAGGTGAATCCGCCCTGCCCGATGCTGAATGGAAAGCTCTGTTCCATTTACGAGAATAGGCCAGACGTTTGCAGGTCGTTTCCTCACCTAGAACAGCCAGAGTTCGCATCCCGACTGATAGGCGTGATTAATAATGTGGCCATTTGTCCAATCGCTTTCAACGCCTTTGAGGAACTAAAAGCCAAACTTGCATGGCGACGCACCTAGCGTGGCGAGGTGCACGGTGCTGTGCGAAATAAATGCAATCTTGTAATGTGCTCCGGGAAGGACGGAGGTCCGTACCAGGATCCACTTTTCTCATTGTCCTAATCGGAATGTGGCTTTCTGAGCTGCGCTGGCCCCGGCCCACATTCCGGTAATCCCGTTTATCAGGACCTGACCTCGACGACCACCGATCAGCATCACCTTTCTGCTTACTCTCAAGAGCGTGTGGGATCGGAGCCCCCGTTCTCCGTTGGCACCTGGTTGTTCTGGAAGGTGGGCTGTAACGTCGCGAACTGGCGAAGCAGTAGCCAACTACTAGCGGCCCTTCTGAGTTAACTAGATCGCTATACAGTACGAATATCGCTCCACGATACATATGCGCGACGGCGTATGATCGATCTCGTCTATTAATCCACGGAGAGGAAACCATGTGCGGAACAGCGGCTCCCTTGCCCATTTGGTATTTTGCGTCGTGGTCACCACGATCCTGGCGGTCCTAACTATTTATGGCAAAGGTACTTTCGGCAGAGGACCATCGCTATTACGGCAAGTGGCTGGAAGACAAGACGCTGGTGCCAACTCGGCTCGTCGCGTGCCGCATAAAGTAGAAAAATCATTATAGAGGGAATCATGGCGACAAGCATTTTGCATGAAATTCAGCGTAAGTTGGGATCTGAGATTCACCATCTCGACGGTCCGCCGTACGTTCTCTTAACTGCAGCTCATAACGAAGAGGCCCACATCGAGGGAACGCTCCAGAGCGTCCTGCTGCAGAACGTCTTACCGAAGCGATGGGTCATTGTCAGCGACAATTCCTCGGATCGCACGGACGACATTATTCGAGACTATGCCAGAGAACACGATTTTATTAAATTTGTCCGGGTGACGAGACCTCCCGGGTACAACTTCGCCGCAAAAAATCTGGCGCTTCGAGAGGGGCACGAGCGGTTGCAAGACGTGGAGTACCGGTTTATCGGAGTCCTCGACGCGGATGTCTTGCTGGAACCGTCCTATTTTCAAGGAATCCTTCGGCAGATGGATAGCAACCCGTCACTGGGAATAGCGGCGGGATACGTGCATGAGGAGGTCCAAGGACAGTTTCAGTCTCGGAAATATAATCGAATTGATTCAGTGGCACATGCGGCCCAGTTAGTGCGTCGGGAATGTTACGAAGCCATTGGGGGATATGCCATCCTCAGGTTCGGCGGCGAAGACACCCACGCGACCGTATCCGCGAGGATGAAAGGCTGGCAAGCAAGATCGCTTCCGTTTTTGAAGATCTATCATCGGCGTCACACCGCAAGCGTCGGTGGCGAATTGCGCGGCCAGTTTCGGCAGGGTCAAATGGATTATCACCTGGGATATGACGCTCTATTTGAAGTTCTTAAATGTATCAGCCGGATGATGCATCAGCCGTTCCTCGTGGGGGGATTTGTGCGGATGTGTGGATTTGCGTGGCCCTACATCCGTCGGGACAAGAGAGAGGTGTCGCAGGACTTTGTCGAGTTCGTCCGCAAGGAGCAACGGAAGCGAATGTCATCGTTTTTGGTCTCGCGCAAGAACTGAACTGGTCACCAAGTCTACACTTGCATCCAAAATGTGAACATAGGACCAGGAGCAACTCCGAAATCTCGAACTACAGCTCTGACAGGAATTCCACTTTGCATTAACGCACGTCACTATCTATTCCGCCTTTCGCGCTCAAGTCCTGAGAAGTCCGCTTATCGGGATGTGGCTTTTTGACTTACCGACACGCTGGCCCACTGCCGAAGCGCTCGCTTGCTTGTGCATCCCACCTGAGAGGGCCATACTCGCTTACATCAGAGGACACGAGACGGAAATGAGTAAGCGTGTACTCATGACGCTAGTTTTGATGGCCGCGATGATAGGTAGAGCGCTTGCAGCTAAACAGACAGCCTTCTGCCCTTATGACGGTCAAATTGCGCAGTGGACGGGCGTCCAAAAAGGTGCCTATCCGAACCAAGTGTGTGAGTACCAACACTCCTTCTTCGACACCAAGACCAAACGATCTATCAAACATGTATTCTGGCATGCATGCGATAACTAGCCCGTTTCACCCCTCCAAGTGCTGATAAGTCGCGTTATCGGAATGTGGTTTTTTGAACCTCACGGGGCAAATTCCCACATTCCGATAATCCGCCGATGATTCGGTCAGCCCACGTCTTTTTTGACGTATCGCAGTGGCCTGTAACTTATGCCAGTTTCATCCCTTGACCGGACGCCGACACGATCACCTTAATGAGCGAGAGAAACTGTAATAGGGAATGGGTTCAAGGAGACATCGAGGGACGAGTAATGGCCCATGCCAAGTCTGCTTTCATCATAATAGGAATTCTAGTAGCAGCTGGAATGGCGGTGCTCCTACTGACCGCGCCCTTTTCGTTAATGGGCTCAGCGCTTATCTTCCCACTTCTGCCTGGCATGGTTGCAGGACTTCAATTCGGTGGACACGGCGGAAATATGCCAATCGAAATGTTCTCCTGTTGGATAGTTGATACCTCCCTTTATTGGGGCCTCTGGACGATACTGTTTCTATTGATCTGGCCCTCAAGGGCTGGACTCTTGATTTGCATCATACTGGCCAGAGCTGTCTTGTGTTGCGCAATATATTGCATTCTTCCGACACCGGATTGCATATAAGTTACGTATTTACATCAGGATTCTAATTAGGTAGTAATGGAATCCGGCATGCACTTATTTTAGAACCTGGAAAAACAAAAAGGACGTGCTCCCAAGGGCCTGTCGTGCAATTGTCTGAAAGCAATCACATGCCGACTCAGCGGTTCTTACAATCTTACTTATACTTGTGCAGGATTCGACTAAAGTGAGAGAGGATCTTGGCGAGCCCATACAGTCCTTTCCGGCTTTACTGGCCGTTGGCTGTATCGGAATCTACGTAACAGACGCCGTCTATACTCCCCTCGACGAGAGACTACTGATACGCTCTCTCCTTGTCCTGGTGTGCATTTCTGTCTTGCTCGCGGCTTCGACTCGCGGCGGCCGATCGGCCGCTTACATCGGATTCGTGAGGAGAGTGCTTGCATGTGTGGGACTCGTCCTCGTTCTGTTCTCCGTCCTTATAATCCTAAACGGGGCACTCGACAGTTATCCGCCTCTGCAAGTCGAGACTCAGGTAGTCCGAAAGTCGGTCGGCGTCCGTTCGTCCTATCACCTAACCGTGAGTCCTTCCTGGCGTGAGGGGCGAGATCAAGAGACGTTTCAGGTACGCCGCGCCACTTTCGGCCACTTGCAAACGGGTGAATCGATCCAAGTGGAAGTTCACCGCGGCGCGTTCGGTATCCCTTGGCGTCCGACAGTTGCAGGCCCGACGCGGGATAGCTCCTCAGAGGTAACCGACCCTCCATCGCCCTGAAATGGTTCTAACTTCATCGCTGTGTGGGCCAAGTCCTTCCATGAGAAGGCCGGTTAGTGTCAAGTCGGTTTTGCAGTTGCCTTTGATTGTCGAGTGGTCTTCCTGAGAACCGGGCCGCCTCTGTCGCCATCCTTCCATCCGCACTCTTTTGTGAGCGATCTTCGCTCGGTGCCAGTTGGGTGTTCTCGTTTCAGTGGTGCTGCTACCTGATAATCGACCTCTGCTCCCATCGATTCGGTGAGAGTCGGGCCCCAGGACTTAGTCGCAGTCACCTGGACTCGGCGGTTGAGCTCGGTTCCTCGGATCGCAACTCTCTAGGCCACTTCCCGCATCGCGTTCTGGCTATTGCGCAGTGGTTCGTACACCTCTCCCCCTACCCACAACCGATGCAGCAGTACCGCCAGCTTTCGAGCCACGGCCACCACGGCTCGCTTCTTGGCATTTTTCCCTCCTCGTTCCGCAAGCTTCAGCCCCCATCTCCGCAGATCACTGTCTTCTCCAAAAGGTCCCAGAATGTAGTGCGCTCCCTGCACCATCATCGTGCGCAGATACCGGTCTCCTTCTTTGCTGATGCCCTTCTGTGGTTCGCTCTCCCCAGAGTTCCTGCGGCCAGGTCGTAACCCCAGAAAACAGCCTACCTGGCGACTCTTCGGAAACCGATACGGGTCCTCTATCGTCAAGACATACGTCAGAGCGATCTGTGTTCCCACGCCCTTCACTTGCTTCAGCAAGGACACTTCCGGGTACACTTGCTTGGCGATTTTTTCCATCCGTTCGTCGTATTGCTGGATGTGCTCGTTCAGCGATTCGATTTCTTTAAACAGCGGTACCAGAACCTCGCGCAACTCCGCGCTCAATCCCTCGGCTAGCTTCTCGACTCACCTGATACGTGCCGCACTTGGGCAGTCGTTGGCCATAAGACTTCACCAGCCCCCGTGCTGCGTTCACCAAGGCTGTTCGAGCACTCACTAGTTCCGCTCGCGCCCGGATCACCGTCAGGTGGAGTTGCGCCTGCACACTGCGATGCCGCACCGGCCCCAACAACTCGGGATCGATTCGCGCCAGTCGTGCCAGTGTCCGAGCATCGTGCCGATCATCTTTTCGATTGCTCTTGGTGATCAGCTGCACCTTTTGTGCGTGCGCCACGATCACTTCATGTCCCAACTCACTGAGCAGCCGGCTGACCCAAGGGGAATGGGTTCCTGTCTCCAGTGCGATGAGACTCCGCGGAATTGTTTTTCCAAAGGTCTGCTTCATCGCTTCCGGTGTCGTCGGCAGTTTTTGTTCCAAAATGACTTGGCCTGCTTCATCCATAACACAGTAGAACGACCAGCGATCTCCCAGATCCAAGCCGATCGTCAGCTTTTGTTCCTTGAAAATTTCGCTCTGCAATGCCTGCACAGTGCTAGACTTTTTCATAGCCGGTCTCCTTTCGGTTGCGCCTTGAGCGCGTCGATCATTGGGAGCGTATCGCATCCCGCCGGAGACCGGCCTTCTCATCCCATCTGATAAGTCCTCTTATCGGAATGTGGCCCAGGACCATTTCCTTCGGATCCTAAAACGGTGCTGACATTGAATTAGGACCTTTTCTTCGGCTTGAACCATGCGAAAAGGAGTTTCCGAGGCGAATTCGAAGCGACATTGCTGTAGAATGACGCCCATACCTTGACTCACTTTGGGCTGGACCGTTGCTTTCTAAAGCTCATAGGAAATTCGAACCTAAAGGTTCGCAAATCGTACAAGTCGAGGAGCCAAAACTCTTTGGCATCAAACAATTACAGGGTGTGGGTAGAGCATTCGGCTCTCGACCGAATGCATTGGACGTGAAACGTATATCGCTTGTGCGGAACTTGTTGAAGAGAAAGTTCTTGTGGGGAGCGCGTCCAAAGTCAACAAGCGCCGTCATAAAAACGTAGTACCACGTTCGGATTTCCGGGCCGCAGAATCGTTGCAAGTGGCTGAAGAGCGAGCATCCTAACTTTGAGAATTGATCGAACATTCGGTTCGACACCGAAGGCCAGATGAAATCTCTATCTGGTTAGAGGGAAGCGCCTGCCTCTTGAGCAGGGGCATGGGTTTGGTAAGTGAATCGACTAAGCTTCCGGCATGGTTCTGTTTTTGGAGAACTCAAGCACGTTGCCACTGGTTTCAGGGTTAAGAAACGGATGCAAGATGTGTTGGCGGAATTCTTTGGGAAGAGGAAGCAGCTCTCCTGCATCATTAGATGAAACGGCCCATTCCAGCAGCGTTCGATATTGATGGAACTCAGTGATCTGCCCCAGCCATCGGGTCCCATTCTCGTTTGAGATCGTGACTACATTCGGGACATCACAGGGTCCTAAGCAACCGCTGATCGAGAGTTGAATTCGCTTCAATAAACCTCTGGCCCGCCATTCTTTCTTCAACCACTCGGCTGGAACGGCAGGTCTTCCATTTGCAGTATTTCCGCAACAACAGCCTTGGCAGACGGCAACGTGGCCGAGAACAAGCCGCTTGGTCGTAAGTGGGAATTCGTCCATGAGGTCTAAACCTTGTTCGGTCGCATGGGCCGGAGCTTAGAGAACAGAATCCATGTGCTTCTCTCCTAGTTTTGAGATTGCCGGTGAATGGGAGACAAATCCTCGAACAAGTCTTATTAGCCGATGATACCGGCGGAAGCAACCTGGCCGAATTCAAGATGAAAGTCATTTCGGAAGAGACGTGAATGAAAGCTGCCAGGAGCGGATTCAGAAATCCAAAAGCCGCCAGGCCAACGCCGATACTGTCAACGACGAGCGTTCCGACGAAGTTCTGCATGATCGTGCGATGGCAGCGCCGCGCAATGCGCACGGTTTCGACGAACTTGGTGAGGTCTGACCCGATCAAAACGATATCGGAACTCTCGCGCGCAACGTCGGTTCCCGAGCCCATCGCCACGCCGACAGTGGCTTGAGCAAGCGCTGGTGCATCGTTGACCCCATCTCCCACCATTACAACCTTCTTGCCTTGAGCCATCAGTTCTTGTACGCGTTGAAGCTTTTGTTCGGGCAGCAGTTCGGCAGAGATTTCGTCCACTCCCAATCCCTTCCCGACGGCCTCGGCGACTGTTTTTGAATCGCCGGTCAATAGAATGGTCTTGAGACCCATTGATTTGAGACTCTGAATCGCAGCCTTTGCTTCGGGGCGCAGCAGGTCAGCCACGCGGATCGATCCGAGCAGATGTCCGCCTCGCGTCACAAGCACGGCCCCATCGGAAGTCCCCTGCAGAGCATCTGCGCCCTGAATTCTTTCATCTCGGAGGTGCATCCAATTACCTACCGCGATCTCTTCGCCATCGATCTCGGCGACAATCCCTCTTCCCGGTGTGTAGTCGAATCGGTCAGGCTGACGAACACGAATCCCCATTTGCGATGCCTTGCTCAAAATCGCCTTTGCAACGGGATGTTCGGATTGGGATTCCGCAATCGCTGCGGCTTCGAGCAAAGATGCGTCGCTCACGCCGTTGGCCGGTCGAATCTCCATAACCTCGGGTGTTCCGTAGGTCAGCGTACCTGTCTTGTCGAGAAGAATCGTATCGACCTCGGCAAGCTTTTCGAGGTACAGACCTCCCTTAATAATTGCGCCGTCTTGAGCGGCCCGGCCAATTGCACCCAGGATCGCGAGCGGAGTTCCAGCCGCAATCCCGCATGCTCCCGCTACGATTACAACAGAGATGGTCGAACGCGTGTTGTGCGTGATCAAGAAGGTGACAGCGGCGGCAGCCAACGCGAAATACACGAGATAGCCCGAAAGCCGATCCGCAATTCCTTGAATCGGGGCGCGTGACTTCTCCGCCCGTTCGACTGCCTCGATGATCTTGCCAAATGTCGTATCGCGACCGAGGCGTTCCACGCGAATCTCAAGCGCCCCCGACTGATTGATCGTGCCAGCATAAACAAGGGCACCCGCGCTCTTCTCAACTGGCATGGATTCACCCGTGATCGGCGCTTGGTCAACAAAGGAATGCCCGCCGATGACCTTGCCGTCAACCGGGATCCGCGCCCCTGGACGAGCAAGAACGTCATCGCCAATGGCGATTTCGAGGATCGGGACGTCCTTCCATTCCCCTTGTCTGCGTACTGTTGCGCTGCTCGGAAGCAGATCAACCAGGCGTTGAATCGCTTGCCGGCCTCGACCGACCGTCAGGCCCTCCAGAATCTCCGCCACTAAGACGAAAAGCGTGATGATGAGAGCGGTAAAGATTTCACGAATGGCAAGCGCGGCTACGATGGCAATGGCCATTGAGAGTTCCATCGTCATGCGGCGCTGAATGATGTTCTCGTATGCTTCGTGAAAAATCGGAAAGCCGCCAACAACAGTGCATGCGACACCGATTGCAGTGATGTAGGGATTCGACGCCCCGTGAAGAAACCAAATGGCTCCCGCCGCCGCAGCGACGAACAATACGCGGTTGATCTCCCGCCAATTCAGGGCATTCCCATGGCCGTGATCGTTTTCATGCTCGTCATGGTGTCGCGAAGCACTTTCTGGATGCGCTCCGGCTGACTTCATTATTGTTTCGGGTTCCTGAGGTTTGCTCTGATTCATAAGGTTCCCCATGTTCGAGCGCACTCAGCGATTTCGCGCAGTTACTTCAAATAGGCTCGAACTACGTCGATCAGTTCTTCAGCGGCCTGTGCTTGAGGGGAGTTCTTGGCATTTCCGGGCGAGAGGACATGAAATCGGACGTGCCCTTCCATGACCTCGGCCATGAGACCGTTCAGTGCTCCGCGGCAAGCAGCCATTAGTTGTAGAACTCCAGTGCATTCCTGTTCAGCGTCGAGCGCCCTTTCAATGGCGTCCACTTGGCCGCGAATCCTTCGAACGCGTTTCAGAAGCTTTTCTTTGTCTTTTGTTGTGTGAGCCATGCTCCATTATACCATAACCCAGTATAGTAAGCTAAGCGAGCGCGTGAAAGTGCGCAAGAAACGTGCGGGGATTTGACATGTGTCTGGAGAGGCCCCTTGCAGCGTGGAAAGTGGCTCCGCAGGTCCCTGAAGATTTAACGAGTAGGCGGCCATTTTCTTAGAGCAGCACTCTTGGAGGTTGGCCGATCTGCCCTGCCCCACCGTGCGCGCCCAAAACTCTTGGTTCAACTGGCGCGAGGTTGATGCGGTGATCCTAGTCACCACTCTTAGAGCAGCGCAAACAAGCCATCTGGCGACGAAACCAAGATTGTCTTGACAATCGAAGGAGCGAGCATTCACTATCCTCGAACGCTATCAAGTCGAGGCGATTAGGCATGGGTAATCTCCGAAATCGAGCCGCTGGCCAGGTTTTAGTCTTCCTTGCGACTCTTGCTTTTCTGACGATTTCGACGCTTGCGCTAGGCCACGGTCACACTCATGCCCAATCGGCTGATGAGTCCCACTGCGCAGTATGCATGGCCGTACATAGCGCAACGCATGTAGTCAGCGCACCGACTATCGCGTTGTGTATTACGGCTGTCGAGAACCCCCTCTGCATTCCTCCGAAGAGTTTTCCGGTTCCTTTCGTTTGGCTTTCTCTGAATCAATACCGCGCCCCTCCCCTATCTGTCATCGTTCCGCGTCCATAACTCAACACACCAACAAGTTAATCCCTCAAGGTGAGTGAGGAGTCATATGTTGGCTGATTTCCGCTCTTAAGGATTCATTCGCTGACAATGATTTCAGTAAGTAAGAGGGCAGACGCATGTGGATTGTCCGGATTGCGCTGACGCGGCCTTACACGTTCATTGTGGCCGCTCTCGTCATTTTGCTGATGACGCCGATCGTCTTGCGGCGCACGCCGACGGATATTTTCCCCGATATCGATATACCGGTGGTCAGCGTCGCGTGGAACTACAACGGGTTGTCTCCACAACAGATGGAGGACCGGATCGTCACTGGCTTCGAGCGCTTTATGACCAAGACGGTGGACAACATAGAGCACACCGAATCACAAACGGTGGCTGGCCGCTCCGTTACCAAGGTGTTCTTCCAGCCGGGGACGGACGTTCACGTCGCACTTACACAGATCACCGCCATCTCGCAATCCGTTATTCGGGGGTTACCGCCTGGCATTGCACCTCCAATCATCCTTAACTACTCAGCGTCGGCCGTGCCGGTTCTTCAGCTCGGCATGAATGGACAAGGCCTCTCCGAGCAGCAACTATTCGATTTTTCGGTGAACACTGTTGGTATCCAGTTGGCGACGGTCCCCGGCACCGCCGTCCCCTTTCCTTTCGGGGGAAAACCGCGTCAGGTGTCTGTGAACATCGACATCCCGGCATTGCAGGCAAAGGGGCTGTCGCCGGTGGATGTCATCAATGCCATCAGCACGCAAAATCTGGCGCTGCCTTCGGGTTCGGTCAAGCTGGGTCCAACCGAGTACAACGTCGAGATGAACGGTTCGACGAATACCATCGCCGCACTGAACAACGTGCCAATCCGGACCACCAATGGCGCGACCATCTATGTTCGAGACGTCGCTTACGTCAGCGACGGCTTCTCACCTCAAATCAATATCGCGCGTATGGACGGACAGCGCGGCGTTATGGTTGCGATCTATAAAATCGGAGGCGCGTCCACACTCGATGTTGTATCGAAGGTCTATGCGAAGTTGCCGCACATTGCTTCTCTCCTGCCTCCCCAACTGAAGATAACGCCACTATTCGACCAGTCGATCTTCGTGCGGGCTGCCGTACAGGGTGTGGTCCGCGAGGCGCTGCTCGCCGCCTGCTTGACCGCACTCATGATTTTGCTGTTTCTGGGGAGCTGGAGAAGCACGCTGATCATCGCCGTCTCGATTCCGCTTTCAATTCTCGTCTCGATCTTCGCGCTTAGCGCACTCCACGAGACCATCAATCTCATGACCCTGGGCGGTCTGGCTCTCGCGGTGGGCATCCTGGTGGATGACGCCACTGTGGAAATTGAAAACATCAACCGAAATCTCGGACAGGGAAAAGAAACTACCCAGGCGATTCTGGACGGCGCGCAGCAAATCGCCGTTCCGGCGTTCGTGTCGACCCTGGCGATCTGCATTGTTTTTGTGCCCATGTTTTTCCTCACGGGAGTCGCGAAATTCCTGTTCGTCCCGCTGGCGGAAGCAGTTGTTTTCGCCATGCTAGCGTCTTACGTCCTTTCGCGAACTCTGGTGCCGACCCTGGCTATGTACCTGCTCAAGGGACAGCATGGCGAAGAGCATGCCACTGGGAACGATATTTTCTCCCGAGTGCAGCGCGCGTTTACGCGCGGGTTCGACCGCATGCGCGGCAGCTACCGCGCGTCGCTGGCCTTTTGTTTGGAGCGCGCGTGGCTCTTTGTGGTTTTGTTTCTCGCGTTCTGCGCTGCTTCCATGTTCCTGATTCCGTCGCTGGGCCGTGACTTCTTCCCGAGCGTGGACGCCGGACTAATTCGATTGCACATGCGAGCTCGCGCGGGCCAGCGAGTGGAAGAGACGGCCCGTGAAACAGATCAAGTGGATCGTGTGATCCGAAGCTTGATTCCTCCGGGGGACCTCGGCAACATTCTCGACAACATCGGACTGTTTAACAGCACGATCAACATGATCTACAGCAACTCCGGCGTCATCGGCGAATCCGACGCCGAAATCCTCATCAGTCTGAAGCCCGGACGCAAGCGGCCAACCAGATACTACGTCGACCATTTGCGCGAACATCTGGCCGAGCAATTCCCCGGAACGCAATTCTTTTTCCAGCCCGCGGACATGATCAGCCAAATCTTGAACTTTGGCGTACCCGCCCCAATCGACATCCAGCTCATCGGAGCCAACGAAAGAATCAATTATCAACTGGCGCAAAATATTACCAAACGCCTCCAGCACATTCCCGGAGCCGTGGATGTTCATGTGCACCAGTTGCGCTCATCTCCGACATTGTTCCTGGACGTCGACCGTTCGCAGGCGCAGTCGGTCGGGCTAAGCCAGCAAGACGTCGCCAACAGCGTTTTGCTTTCGTTGAGTTCGAGCTTTCAGATTAATCCTTCGTTCTGGGTCAACCCGGCCAACGGCAACGAGTACAACGTAACGGTGCAGGTGCCGCAGTATAAGATCGATTCCCTGCAGGCGCTCAACAACATTCCCGTCTCATCTGTGTCAACGAAAACGCCGCAAGTCCTGGGAAATCTGGCGGCACTGGACCTGAACGTCGAGCCCGCTGTGGTCTCGCATTACGACGCCCAGCCGATGATCGATGTGTACGCCTCTGTCGAAGGCCGCGATTTAGGCGGCGTAGTCGCGGACGTCGAAAACGTGCTAAACGAATTTCAGAGCAAACTTCCACGCGGTTCGCTTCTTGAACTGCGCGGGCAAGTGGCGACAATGGCCTCGTCGTTCGCGGGCCTCACCGCCGGTGTGGGTGTCGCGGTTGTCCTTGTCTATCTCCTGATCGTCGTGAATTTTCAGTCCTGGCTTGATCCCTTCATCATCATTTCGGCGCTGCCGGGGGCCCTGGCGGGGATCGTGTGGATGCTTTTGCTCACGCATACCACACTCAGCGTGCCGTCCTTGACCGGAATGATCATGTGCATGGGAGTGGCTACAGCCAATAGCATCCTGATGGTTTCGTTCGCGCGCGAGCGTTTGAGTGAGGGACGGAGTTCGGCGGAGGCGGCGCTTCAAGCCGGGTTTGTCCGTCTGCGTCCCGTCTTGATGACCGCCCTGGCAATGATCATTGGCATGGTGCCGCTGTCGCTTGCTTTCGGAGAGGGCGGCGAACAAAACGCCCCGCTGGGCCGTTCCGTGATCGGCGGGCTGATCGTCGCCACATTTGCCACTTTGTATTTCGTGCCGTGTGTATTTTCCCTGGTTCACAAGCGGCGTCCAGGTGGCCAGCGCACTCCGCAGCAGGGCCCAGCCCTTCCTATTGGAGGCATGAATTCCGTGGATAAATCGGAAATATCCCAAAATGTTGTCGAGCAGCAAGACGCTCCAAGACTCGCGGATAACCGGGGTTCCTCCGGCAGAGGGGTGGGCGCGCTGCTTCGATGGTCACTTATTTTGTTTTTGATTTTTCTCATTGCGGGAATCTACGTCCTCTCCCAACGCGCGACCGAACATAAAGCGCTTGCGCAACAAACGGAACAAATGGCTGTCCCATACGTCTCGGTGATTCACGCCACGCCCATCGACGCCGACTCCGAAATGGTGCTCCCGGGGACCCTCAAACCTTTTATCGAGTCTCCTATCTACGCGCGGACCAACGGCTACCTGAAGAAGTGGTACAAGGACATCGGCAGCCACGTGGAGAAGGGCGAGATATTGGCCGAGATCGATACGCCTGAAATTGACCAGCAACTTGCCCAAGCACGCGCCGATCTGGTGACGGCAAAGGCAAATCTAAGCTTGTCTAATTTAACGGCTGCGCGCTACCAGGACTTGATCAAATCAGATTCCGTTTCGCGGCAGGATCTCGACAACGCCAACGGCGACCTGGCCGCTAGAACAGCCATGGCTGAATCGGCTGAAGCCAACGTCAAGCGGCTGGAGGAGATGGAATCTTTTAAGCACGTGTATGCTCCATTCACGGGAATTATCACGCAGCGGGATGTCGACCCCGGAACGCTGATCAACGCCGGCAACGGCGGTGCCGCGACAAAAGAAATGTTCGATCTCGCCCAGATCGATCCCATGCGCGTGTACGTGGCGGTGCCGCAGGCTTACTCTCCCTCGATCCGTCCTGGGTTGAAAGCCTGCCTGTCTCTGCGGGAACTCAGGCAGCGCAATTTCTGCGGACAAGTCGTCCGAACCGCGAACTCGATTGACCTTAACACGCGAACTCTCCTGACCGAAGTTGATGTCCCAAATGCTTCCGGCGCCCTCTTGCCCGGGGCATACGCGGAAGTGCATTTTGACGTCAAGGTAACCGGCCAACTCCTTTCTCTTCCCATTAACGCACTCCTCTTTCGCCCGGATGGACCCATGGCCGCGGTCGTTGGGCCCGACAGCCGAATCAGCTTGAAGAAAATCACGATTGGCAGGGATTTCGGAAATTCCGTGGAAGTCCTTCAGGGAATTGATGTGGCGGACCGCGTTGTGATCAATCCGCCCGATGCCCAGGAACAAAACGAACTGGTAGCCGTCACACCTCAAGCTGCCTCAGGAAACTAGAATTCACAAGGCTGTCCACCGGGTGTGGGGTTCGATCCGGACCGCAATAAATTTTCGACATGACACTGGTTTTTTAGAGCGGCAGAATTATCTTGACAATAGAAGGAACAAGCATTCAGTATCTGCGAGCGCCCATAATACCCATACGACGATGCGATTGAGCATGAATACCGCCTTGAATCGATTCGCTCGACGAGCATTAGTCGTGCTCGCGACGTTATGTTTTCTGGCGGTTTCAACGGTTGCGCTGGCTCACGGTCATACCGATGCTAAATCGGTAGACGAGTCTCACTGCGCGATGTGCATGGCGGTGCATAGCGCCACGCATGTGGTCGCTACTCCGAGTATCACGCTGATTTTTACGGCGGTTGAGAACCCTCTTTTCGTTCTTTATAAGAATTCCATTGTTTCCTTCGCTTGGCGCTCGCTGAATCAAGGCCGCGCCCCTCCCTCGCTCTGATCGGTCCGCTCCCAACTAAATCAAGAAGTTAACATGCTGGTCATCTGGCCGAATTTTTCCGCCTGATCGGTTTTCCAATGATCGAGCCCGTATTAGGCGCATTAGGAAGGATCTCTTCATGGGAACCGTTTCGACTTCGCCATCCTCATCTAGTCGTCCTGGCGCCGAAGTTGCCATGACTGGAACAGCCGGTCGGCAGCCTCCCCCCTTGGGCTTCATGCGGAATCCGTATCGAGGTGTGCTGCTCGCCCTTCTCTTGGCTGCGTTACTCGGAGCGGTCGTGGCCGCCGTCGGCGGCTATATGCTTTTGAATCCTGTGCTTCTGGACATTGCAGTTACGCTGGGGCTTGCGACCGGCATCCTCACCGGCACCGTTGTAGCACAGACCATTCGGGAGAGGCCCTCAAAGAGCGATGAGAAAGCCACAAGCGTGGAACCTATTGCGAAGCCAGAAGCACCTGCGATCTCAGAGGAGACGCCGAAACCAGAGGAGACGCCAAAATATGATGCGGCAAAGGTAAGCCCTCGTCTAACGGCGGTTCGCGCTTGGGTCTTGAGCCGGATGAGGAATCTTGACTTGATTGAGACGATCCGAATAGGAGCGGCGAGCGCTGGAGTGGCGGGCATTCTTTTCGCAATACGTCCCACACTTCCGGAAGTCCCGCCACTTCCCATCGATGCTGGGGTTGCTGCAGCGCTTTGCCTCGCAGCGGCTGCGTTGGCCGGCATGGGAGCCCGCTACTTCGCAACGATCGATGCGGAACGCCTCGCGGAGGGTCCGTGGCTCTGCCGGGGGGCGCGAGTGATTGCTTGGATCCTCGTGCTGGGTGCCATCTCAGCAGGCTTGGAATGGGCAGGACTGACAACGATCCTTCAAATCGTTCATTACGCCGTGTTGGCCATCAATGCGGCAGTGTGTTATGGCCTCCTTACCGCAAAGGATCACAAGATAGAGGGGGTTGCTACCTTTCCCGCAGACCTCGGCATTTTCTCAGCCCTCGGGAGCAGGCCGAACATTCTCGGCAGCATTCTTGACTCTGCAGAACGGCAGTTCGGAATCGACTTGCGCTCCACGTGGGCACTCACAGTTGTCCGCCAAACTCTAGAACCGCTGCTCATCGGACTGTTCCTCTTAGGCTGGCTCTCAACGTCGCTGACGGTTGTCGGTGTGGGCGAGCAAGGTCTGGTGGAGCGCCTAGGTGTCCCTGTGAGCGGAGAAGTCCTTCAGCCGGGCCTTCACTTGCATTGGCCGTGGCCGGTCGATCAAGTATTTCGGATTCCTGTGCAGCGTGTGCAAGCCGCGCAGGTCGGCCACGAGGGCCAGGAAGAAGAAGGACCGGAGAACGTGCTGTGGGCGGTCGAGCACGCCCCTAACGAATACACGCTGCTCCTCGGCAACGGCCGCGACCTCATCACCGTGGATGCCGCAGTCCAATATCGCATTACCGATGCGCGGGCCTGGCGTTACCACTGCCAAAACCCAGCCGATGCGCTGCGCGCAATCGCCTACCGGGCAGTCATGAGATCCACGGTAAACCGCACGCTTTCCGATGCGTTATCCGAAAACGTCGCGACACTGACCGGACAAATGCGCGCCATGGTGCAGCAGGATGCCGACGCGCTTGGCCTGGGCGTCGAGATCATGGGATTCACAGTTGGCGGAATGCATCCACCCGTGCCGGTGGCTCCCGACTACGAGGCTGTTGTGTCCGCCGAGCTCGGTAAAGTCACGGCGGTGGTCGAGGCCCAGGCCTATCGCAATCAAAAGGTGCCTGCTGCCGAGGCTGGCGCCATGATGTATGAAAACATGGCGCGCGCGAAGGGCGCGGATTCCCTCGCGCTCGGCAGCGGGCGAGGCCTGGAGCTTTCGCACGCTGGAGTCACAATATCGCTCCGCGCCCGAAGAATATTTCTTCCGCCGGCGTCTTGAGACGCTTGAGAAGGGTCTCGCGGGCAAGCATTTCACGGTGGTCGATTCCCGCTTTCAGCGGGATGGAGGTGAACTTTGGTTGACGCAATGAGAACGCAACGATGGTTGCGGGCGGTCGTCGGTACGTTGGCGCTCGCGGCGATCTTTTTTAGCGCAACCGCGGTGGTCGTGAAAGAAGGACAGGCGGTGCTGATCACCCGTTTCGGACGCCCCCTGCGCGCCGCCACCCAAGCCGGCCTTCACTGGAAACTTCCGTGGCCCATTGATGCGCAGATAACGCTCGACATGCGGCGGCGCGTGTATGAGACCGGCCAGACGGAGATGCTCACGCGCGACAAAAAGAACATCATCGCGCGCACGTTCGTGGTCTGGCGGATTGGAGACCCGCTTACTTTCACCCAAGCGATCGGCAACGAGGGCGCAGCGGAGGGCAAACTTGACGGCTTGCTGACCAATGCGGCCATCGGGACATTGGGAGGGCATGACCTGTCCGCGCTGGTGTCCACGAACCCCGGCGATCTGCAAGTGGATCAGATCGAATCCGAGTTGCTCGGCGTCGACGGCGCCGATGGCACTGCGCAACTACGGCGTGGCCATCGAGCAGATTCGGCTGGAGCGCATCGCGCTTCCAGAGGAAAACGTGACGGCGGTGTTCGAGCAGATGCGCGCGGAGCGGCATCAATTTGCAGCCAAGTTCGAGGCCGAAGGGCAGCGCGAGGCCAGCCACATTCGTTCCGAGGCCGACCTCGAAGCCGCCCGCATCCACGCCAAAAGCGCCGAAGAGCAGGCGCGCATCCGTCGGCGAATCGGCAGCGCAGGTCGCCAAGACCTATGCTGATGCTCACCGCATCGATCCGGAACTCTACCGCTTCACGCGCTCGCTTGATTCACTCGACAAGCTCGTTACGCGGGAACATCGCTGATCCTCCGCACCGATTCCGAGCCTTTTTCTCTCCTGCAGAACAAGGAAGGCAAGTGAGAAAACAGAAATCACCCTCGGAGATCGGTCAGTTTGTCGCGCCCCTTCGCGCGTCTGCTCGATGGGGCGTGGCAGCGGATGCACTGGTGGGTCGCCACCATGGCGGTTCTCTACTTGCTTGTCCGGGATTACCATCGTGAAGTCGGACGAAGTGGCGGTGGTTCTGCGCTGGGGGCGCCTCGTCGGGGGAATACCCGCATTGCAGCAGCATGGGCCGGGTCTGCTCTTCGCGTTTCCGCGGCCGGTGGACGAGGTCGTCCGTGTACAGGTCAAGCACGTTTGGGAAGTTCCTGTAACTACTCTCGCGGCAGGCGAGTACTCGGCGCAGAGCAGTGCGGCTCCGAGAGGTCCAGTCCCCCAGGCTGAGGGTGAAGATGAAGACGCGGAACCCGGCGAGGCCACGGCTAATGCAGCAACCCTCGATCCGCTGACGCAAGGCTACGCGCTCACGGGGGACCAGAACATTGTGCATGTGGAGATGGTGGCCCGCTACCGCGTGCGTGACCCGGCCGAATGGGCATTCTACGGGCCTAAGGCCGAGGACGTGCTGCGCGTTGAGGTTACGGCCGCAATGGTTCGTTCGCTGGGCGAGATGGGGGTCGACCGCGTACTCTCCGATGGCCGCAAGGACCTCATCGCGACAGCCACACGCCGCGCGCAAGCGGGCCTGGATGCTGCCCATTCGGGCCTTGAGTTATCGTCGCTCGAACTTACGCGTCTCGAGCCCCCCGTTGCCTCTGGCCGACGACTTCGATGCCGTGCAAAGCGCCTTCATCGGCGCGGAAACAAGAAGAAAGATGCCCAGGCCTATGCCGAGAACATAATCCCCAGGCCCAGGCCGCAGCGGACGCCTTGCTGCAGGCTGCCCGTGGCACCAGCTCCAACGACCTGGCCACGGCGAATGGCGATGCCGGGGCGTTTCGGGCGCTTGATCGGGAATATCGTGCCAACCCTGGAGTTGTTCGCGAGCGCCTCTACCGGGATGCCGTGGAGCAGGCGCTTTCGCAATGCCAGCAAAGTTCGGTGGGTACCGCCCCCGGTTGGCGGCACCTACCAGGGTTGCGCATCACGGTTGGGCCATCCGGTAGCGGAAATTAACCCACCGGCGAGCGCCGCAAGAAGGGAGATCGTCTGGAATGAGTGATGTTGCGCTCGATCTGATTGCTTCGAATAACGAGGGCCTGCCTACGGAGCCTCGCTCCCGAAGAGCGCCGCCGCATCAGCACGCGGCTCGGCGCGGGACTTGTCGGTATCGGGCTTCTCGCCCTCGGGACGCTGCTGGTGCATCTAATGCCCGACCAGTGGCAGATCGGAGAGCTTTGCCGAGGCTTGGCGGCGGCCGTCGTGGGCATCCCGACGCTTATTTCGGGCCTTCGCGGAATCGTAACGGGAGACACGCGCCGAGCCACCGACCAGCTCGTTGCCATCGCCGTGCTCGCCGCCGCAGCGAGTGGCGACTTCGTGACCGCCACCCTAATCCCACTCTTCCTTGAATTGGGGCGCCTCTTTGAAGAGCGGAGTTCACTCGGCGCTCGTGCTGCCATCGACGGAATCCGCGCGCTTGCGGCGCGGCAGGCGGTGAAGTGGCGCAACGGCATCGAGGAGCGCGTCGATCCGAACAGCCTTGTGCCCGGAGACGAAATCCTCGTGCGGCCCGGCGAGAGAATCGCGGTAGACGGCACCGTGCTTGAGGGGCGCGCTGCGGTGGATCAATCCGCCATCACGGGAGAGTCCCTCCACGAGGATGTGGGGCCCGGCAGCCCTGTTTTCGCCGGGACCGTGGCGCTCGATGGGCTGCTCAAGATCCAGGTGCGCGGGGCGGGCGCCGATACCGTTCTCGGGAGGGTCGTTCAGCTCCTGGCCGACGTGGAGCGCACTTCGGTCCCCTTGCTCCGGCTCTTCGAGCGTCGCGCAGGAGTCTGGCTGCCGCTGGTGCTCACCGTGGCGGCGACCACGCTGTTTTTCACGAATGAACTTTCGCGCGCGATTGCCGTCCTCGTCGTGGCAACTCCGACGGCGCTCGTGGTGGCTGGCCCAGCTGCCGTGGTGGCGGCGATGACCGTGGCGACGCGCCTCCGCATCCTCATCAAGAGCGCGGATTTCCTCGAGCGCGCCTCCGACGTCGACACGTTGATTCTCGACAAGACCGGCACCGTTACGGTCGGTGCGCCGGCCGTCACGCATATCCAACCGGTGCAGGGCGAATCCGAGGAGAGGCTGCTCGCCGTGGCGGCGTCGTGCGGATTTGGCTCCTTGCATCCTGTTTCGCGCGCCGTTGTGGCCGAGGCTCTAGCGCGCGGAATCGTCATCGCTCCTCCGAAGGATCTCCAGGAGAAACCGGGCCTCGGCGTCGTCGCCATCGGTCGATGGCCAGCAAGCGGTCCTCGG
Organism: uncultured Acidobacteriota bacterium; assembly: GCA_963740035.1. GTDB lineage: Bacteria > Acidobacteriota > Terriglobia > Acidiferrales > UBA7541 > Palsa-360. The sequence continues at coordinate 620,218 of CAVUDA010000019.1, read as the reverse complement.
GCGCAGGGCACTGCTCAAGGAGCTCGGCATCGACGTCGGATCGGAAACCGACGAAGATGTATCGCAGGTCTGGGTGGCCTACGGCGGGCGCTGCCTTGGCCGCTTTATGCTTCGCGACAAGCCCCGTGCCGAAGCGCGTGAAGCGCTTGCCGCCATGAGAGCTTTGGGAATCGATCGCCTGGTGCTGCTTACGGGTGATCGTGCGGCAGCGGCTCGAGAAGTGGGCGATGCGCTTGGCATGGATGAAGTCGTCGCCGAAGTCCTTCCTGCCCAAAAACTCGACGTGGTGCGGGCTGAGCAGGCCGCTGGACGCACCGTCATGATGGTCGGAGATGGAGTGAACGATGCGCCGGCCCTCGGTGGGGCCGATGTGGGAGTAGCCATTGGCGCCGAGCTTAACGAAGTCGCTCTCGGCGGAGCCGACGTGGCCCTTCTGGGAACGGATCTCGGGCGACTTCCGCAGCTCATTGGCTTGGCCGACACCACGCGCCGCATCATCGGCCAGAATGTCTGGCTGGCGTTTGGGCTCTCGGTGGTGCTCATTGCGCTGGCAGCGCGGGGTATCCTCGATCCGCTGACGGGAGCACTGGCTCAAAGTTTGGCCGTGTTCGCGGTCGTTGCCAACAGCGCTCGAATATTGAAATTCGGCAGCCAAGACGAACCGGTGCGACCTGTGACGCGCCCAACCGCTCGCGAACCGCTCGCGGATAACGGAGGTGATGTGGTGACCGCCGCCGAGATCAAAACATGACGACTCATGGACCGGTCCGCGGGAAGCAGAGCGGAGACTTTGCAACATAGAGTTTACAAATCCACGGAGGATAGCCAAACGAATGGAACACGCTGAAATACACTCAAGGGAAGTTCTGGATCGCGCGGGGATGACGGCCTCGATTGCTTGCGCGGTGCACTGCGCCGCTCTGCCGTTGGTCTTGATGGCGTTGCCCGCACTGGGATTGGCATGGCTCGACTCCGCATGGGTTGACTGGACCATGGTTTTGATCGCCGCGATTGTCGCCATTCAGGCGCACCGAGGCGGTATCGGGCTACACAAGAGATGCCTGCCAGTGGGCGTCGCCGTAGCGGGCATCCTCTCGATTCTGGCAGCGATCTGCCTGCTGAAAGGTTCTGCCACCATGCACTATCTCCAAGCCTCTGGGGCCACGATGGTTGCGGGTTCGCACTGGCTAAATCGGCGTCTATGCCGAAGTTGTGCAACATGCCGCAACCACGATGCGTCGAAGGAGTAAAGGCAAAGTGCGGATTGCTGGAGGTATTCAGTTGTCTACAACGTTCAAAGTGTTAGCGGGCGTTTTCATCACAGTGTCTTTGCTGTTCGCGCAGGACAAGCCGGGCAGAGACACCGACGTTACACGCGCGACACTCGACAACGGATTGCGCGTCGTCATCGTCCGCGATCCGCTGGCTCCCGTTGTGACAGTGGAGCAGAATTACGTCGTCGGAGCGAACGAAACTCCCGACGGGTTCCCGGGCATGGCGCATGCGCAGGAGCACATGGCGTTTCGAGGTTGCTCTTCACTATCAGCAGACCAGACTTCCGCGATCTTTGCTCAACTGGGCGGTTTCGGCAACGCCGACACGCAGCAGAATATCACCCAATACTTCTCCACTGTTCCCGCCGCGGATCTCGACATCGCTTTGCGGGTCAACGCGGACTGCATGCGGGACATTCAGGATGCACAAAGCGAATGGGCCCAGGAGAAGCCCGCCATCGAACAGGAAGTGGCTCGCGATTTGTCGAATCCCACTTACAAATTCACCACGCGGCTGAATGAAGACATGTTCTCCAGAACGGTCTATAGCCATGACGCGCTTGGCACCAAGGACTCTTTCGACGCGACGACCGGAGAGATGCTCAAGGACTTTTACAAAAAGTGGTATGCCCCCAACAACGCGGTACTGGTGATTGCGGGCGATGTGGATCCGAGTGCGGCATTGGCGAAGGTCAAGGAGTATTACGGAAACATACCCAAGAAGGCGCTGCCAACGCGGCCCGCAATCAATCTGCAACCAGTAAAGCCGGAATCGTTCACGTTGGACAGCAATCTGCCTTATCTTCTGGCGTTTGTCGCTTTCCGGATGCCTGGAACCGACAGCCCGGATTTCGCGGCGGCGCAAATTTTGGGCGACGTTCTATCAAGCCAACGGGGCAATTTGTATGCGATGGTACCCCAGGGCAAGGCGCTGCAAACCGAATTCGGTTTCGCGGAGGCATATGCAAAAGCCAGCGTGGCCTACTCCGTTGCCGTTTTGCCCGCGGACGGAAACGCTCCGCCCGTGATCGCGGAGATGCGCAAGATTCTGGCTGATTACGCCGCGAATGGCGTGCGGGCGGAACTGGTAGAAGCTGCAAAGCGCCGGGAAATCGCAGGCGAAGAATTTCGCCGCAACTCCATTCCAGGCTTGGCTGCGGAGTGGTCGGACGCACTGGCCGCGGAGGGGCGCAACTCTCCTGACGACGATGTCGAGGCCATGAAACGCGTCACGGTGGCAGATGTGAATCGGGTTGCCAAGCAATTCCTCGTCGACCAAAACTCAATCTCGGCGGAATTGAAACCTGCTCCATCCGGCGAAGCCGTGGTTTCCAAGGGATTCGGGGGCGGCGAACAATTGACCTCCGCACCTACCAAGCCCGTTGACTTGCCTCCATGGGCCGGCTCTCGTCTGCTGACAGTCGAGTTGCCTGCGTCTCCGCCTCCTTCCGCCGACATGACTTTGTCCAATGGCATCCGGCTCATTGTCAGAACGCTGAAAATCACTCCCACGATCACGGTTCTCGGAAGCGTCCGTCACGAGCCTCAAGTCGAGACGGCGCCTGGCAAGGACGGGGTCAGTGACGTTCTCAACGATCTATTTTCCTACGGCACTAAGAATCTGGACAGATTGGCATTTCAGAAGGCGCTCGATGATATTGCGGCTGACGAATCGGCCGGATTCAACTTCTCCCTGCAAGTCTTGAAGCCGGATTTTTCGCGAGGAGTTCAATTGCTGGCGGACAACGAGTTGAATCCCGCACTTCCCAGCGATGCATTCGACGTGATCAAACCGGAAACCGCCCAGTTCGTCTCCGGCAGAATGAAGAGTCCAGGATACCGCGCTGGACGCGCCCTCAATACCGCCTTGCTTCCCGAAGGCGATCCCGTTCTTCGTGAAACAACACCGCAGACGGTTTCCTCGCTAACCCTCGACGACGTAAAGCAGTATTACTCCAAGGCGATTCGGCCGGATCTCGCAACCATTGTGGTGATCGGCGACATTACGCCCGAAGAAGCCAAGGGCGTAATTGAGAAATGGTTTGGAACATGGAAGGCTGCGGGCCCTAAGCCGGAGGTTGAGCTTCCTCGCGTGCCGCTGAACAAATCAACGGCAGCGAATGTCCCCGATCCAAGCGAGCTGCAAGATTCGGTCAACCTCTCGGAGATGGTCGAGATTACGCGTTTTGACCCCGATTACTACCCTCTGCAGCTTGCCAATCATGTTCTTGGAGGGGGCTTTTACGCGACGCGTCTTTACCATGACCTGCGGCAAGTCAACGGTTACGTGTACAACGTGGACGTTCGCCTGAATGCGCAGAAGACGAGAACGATCTATACCGTTACGTATGCGTGCGATCCAAAGAACGTGTCGAAGGCCAGGGAACTGATCCAGCGCGATTTGGTTTCCATGCAGAAAGAAAACGTCACAACTGGCGAACTCCAGCAAGCAAAGGCGCTGCTTTTGCGGCAGATTCCGCTGACGGAATCGAGTGAAGACAGCGTCGCGGGAGGGCTGCTCGCGCGCGCTCAGATGGGCCTGCCGCTCGACGAACCCTTGCGCGCCGCGAAGCTGTATTTCTCTATGACCGCGGATCAAGTTCGTGCCGCCTTCGATAAATGGGTTCGTCCCGATGGATTCGTCCAGATTATCCGTGGCCCGGCGCCTCAATAACAGTGCCGGTGCGCGGGAATCAAGATTTTGATTTGCGCATGGGAGGGATAGTGCATCTCGCGTTCCACGCCACGAACGGTCGGCGAAGTTCATTCAGCACTCGCTCGTGTGTCCTCACTCCCATCCTGTTGCTGGTGCTATGCGGCGGATACGTTCGTGTCGGCGCTAGAAGTTCTGAGCAATCGGACCCGGCTCGAGCCAACCAAACACGGGAGCTAACCGTCGAGCGAATCTACGGGGAACCGAGTTTGAGCGGTAGTCCTACGACGGGGATTGAGTGGAGCCCGGATTCGAAACGCGTTTCGTATCTAGCACGCGGCCCGCAGGGCAGCAACACGGGCACCGAACTTTGGACGATGGACGCGGCGACAGGAGAGCGCAAGGTCCTGGTGAACTCGGAAACACTTAAGACCATTACTCACCCGGAAAAGACGAAGTCGACCCAGGCAACGGGCCTCGGCCGCATCGAGCCCGGGAGCTATTTTTGGTCTCCGGGCGGCGATTCCCTGCTTTTCGCGGGCAGCACTTCTCTCGTGCTGCTGGACCTGAAAACGATGGCTCCTCGGACAATTGTCAATGGAGACCGAGACATTGAGGATCCAAAATTTTCGCCCGACGGCAAGTGGGTAAGCTTCGTCCGTGATTGGAATCTCTTGGTCGTAAACACAGCCACCGGAGAAACAAAAGCGATCAGCACCGGCGGCAGTGAGGAAATTCTCAAGGCCAAGCTGGATTGGGTCTACCCGGAGGAACTCGATTTGACGACGGCCTATTGGTGGTCGCCGGATTCGTCGAAGATTGCGTTCCTCGAAATGGATGAGCGGCCCGTCACACGTTATCCAATTATGGACATGAGCTCACCAGTTGGCGCGCTGGAATATACGCGCTTCCCGGAGGCGGGCGAGCCGAATCCGATTGTGCGCGTTGGAGTGGCCGGCGTGGCGGACGGCCAGCCGAATCAGACAAAATGGATGGACACGGGCGCTGATACCAATGTTTATCTCGCGCGCGTCGTTTGGCTTCACGATGGCGGGCGCGTCGCTATCGAACGTCTTAACCGTGCGCAGAATCGTCTCGATCTTCTTTTCTGCGACGCTGCGACCGGCGCTTCGCAAACCATCCTGACGGACACAGACAATTACTGGATCAACATCAGCGATGACCTTTACTTCTTCTCGGATAACAAGCGGTTTTTGTGGTCCAGCGAACGCAGCGGCTTTCGTCACTACTACCTTTACGACCTGTCGGGCAAGCAATCAGATCAGTTGACGAGCGGAAATTGGGGGATCACGGGCACGAGCGGGTTCGGTCCCGGCGCCGTCAAACATCCGGAAGTAGACGAAGCAAACGGCCAGATTTACTTTCTCTCGAACAAGGATGATTTCACTGATACGCAGCTTTACCGGCTATCTCTGCATGACAATAGCATCACGCGAATCACTCGCGAGGCCGGCACGCACCACGTCTTGTTCGCGCCGGATCACTCTGGGTTCGAGGACACGTACTCGAATTCAATGACCCCTCCGCGCCAGAGCCTCTTTCGTGCAAATGGAACCCGCATGGCTCCAATCAATGAAAATGTGATTCCTGAGCTGTCTGAGTATCAACTCGGTCCGCCCGAATTTGTAAATGTGTCGGGGCAAGACGGCACAAAGTTTAGCGCCATGATGATCAAGCCGCCCAGCTTCGATTCGTCGCGCAAATATCCCGTGCTGATAGACGTGTATGGCGGTCCGCAGGTGCAATATGTAAGAAATGCCTGGGAAGGCCGGAATTTCCTCTGGCTCGAGATGATGGCCGAGAAGGGCTACATTATATTCCGCCTCGATAATCGCGGATCTTATAACCGCGGCCATGCATTTGAAACCTCGATCTATCACCAGCTTGGAAAAGTGGAACTGCAAGACCAACTGACGGGAGTGAATTATCTGAAATCGCTTGCGTACGTGGATGGCTCGCGCATCGGGATTTGGGGTTGGAGCTACGGCGCGTACATGACACTGGAAGCCATGGCCAATGCGCCGGATGTTTTCAAGGCCGGGGTCGCAGTTGCGCCGGTGAGTGATTGGCGACTGTATGACACCATTTATACCGAACGGTATATGGGACGCCCTCAGGACGATTCCGAAGGTTACAAGAATTCATCTCCGGTGAACCAGATCGCAAGTTTGAAAGGCAAATTAATGTTGGCGCACGGCACAGGCGACGACAACGTACACTTCGCGAATACGTCGGAACTGCTAAACGCGCTCATTGCTCACGGAAGCTATCCCGCCGACGTGATGATTTTTCCGGGGCGTGGCCATTCCATCGGCGACTCGCCCGCGCGCATTGAGCTATTCAACCGAATCGCCGAGTTTTTTTTCAAGAATTTGTAGCGAATTGTTCTAGGACGAGAGGCGAACTTGAGATTTTGTGTAAAAACCGATTTGTTCACGCAGTCGTGAAAATTCAAAGTGAAACCTGAGGAGGAAACGCCATGCGAATCAAATCAGTGCAATTGCTCACTATTCTGGCATTTCTGATGGTGGCGGGAGTTGTTGGCGTGGCCGCACAACAACAACCTGCAGCACCGCCGCCTCCGCCTTCCAAGTTCAAATTGATGAGCTCCGCCTACTCCGAGGGCTCCATGATACCAACCCAATATTCCTGCGCGGATCCCAACGCGGCTTCACCGGCGCTTTCCTGGTCCAATCCGCCGGCTGCTGCCGCAAGTTTCGCCGTGATCATGCATGACACCGATGCCGCCCCCATGAAAGGCGTCATGGATGTCACGCACTGGATCTTCTGGAACATCCCTGCGACTTCCACATCGGTTGCGGGGGGAGTGAAGCCGGATTCCTCACCGGACGGCATCGTGCAGGGCGTGAACATCCGCAAAGTCAATGGATTTCAGCCGCCGTGCCCGCCTCCCGGCGCGACTCCGCACCATTACATTTTTGAAATTTATGCGCTGGATACGAAGCTCGACCTGGCGGCCGGTTCTGCCCGCGCCGACCTATTGAAGGCCATGGACGGGCACGTGGTCGGGAAGGCGACGTACGTGGGGTTGTTTGGACGATGATCGAATAACCACTCAACGGAAGAGCTACGGCGCGATTTCAGTAGTCGCGCCGTAGCTTCACTCGTAGGACGCGACTGCAAATCATAAGGGAGATTCTTAAATGCGATTAAGGAAAGGGAATATCAGAATTTTTACGGTGGCCGTTTTTACCTTATGCCTGGTCTTCGTTTCGAAGACACGAGCTCAGGAGCAGTCGAAAGAGTATGTCAATCGCCAGGCGCCAATGGTGCACATGGCGGGCCTTCTGCGGCTGGTCGAGACCATTCCGCTACCGACCGAAGGCTACATGGACCACCTCACCTATGACTTGAAAAACCAACGCCTGTTCCTTTCCGCCGAGAACAACAAGAAGGTTGTCGTCGTGGATATGAAAGCCGGCAAGGTGATCCACGAGACCAGGCTTGGTGGAAATCCCCGCAAACCGTTCTTCGATCCGGCGACAAACGAACTCTGGGTGGATCTCGGAGACAATACGGCAGTCGCATTGAACGGAACGACGTTCGAAATCGAAAAGACCATCGAGCTGACCGGCGGGAAAAATGCGCCCGGCAGGGACCCGGATAACGCGGCCTTTGACGCAGCCAAGGGCCTGTATTACGTCGCCGTCAGGACTCGGGAGGAAGGAAGTAAGGAAGGTTCCATCGAAATTATCGACACCAAGGCGAGCAAGCTTGTGGGACATATCCCGATGGAGGGCCAGGAACCTGCTGGCATCGTACTGGACCCAGTGGCCAATCGCTTGTACGCAGGCATGGGAGATGTAGTGAACGGCGAGAGTGTCGTCAAAGTCGTCGACGTGGGGAAGCGCGCGATTGTGGCTGCGTGGTCCACTGCAGGAGGCCCGCAGCCCCATGTCGCAGGTCTCGACCCGGCTCATCATCGTTTGTTTATGGGCAGCCGGCTGGGGGGCGGACATAACGTGGAACCCGGAAAGCTGGTTGTCATGGACACGGACACTGGAAAGGTTGTTCAAACGCTGGATGCCGTCGGCGGCGGTGACGAAATCTTTTTTGACGCTCCGTCGCAGCGAATTTACTTCTCAGGAAGCACCGGGACTCTGGACGTATTCCATGAGGACGATCCGAACCATTTCCGGCTTCTCGGACAAGTGCCGACAGGGGCAATCGCCAAGTCCGGGATCTGGATCCCGGAACTGAAGAAATATTACGCGGCGGTTCCGAAACACTTCATTCAACTGATGCCCACAACTCAATACGGCGTGCACGATTGGATCACCGAAGAAGCCCATTTGATGGTATTCGAGGAGATCCCATAACGGCTGAACCAAGCTGGTCCTAGGAGGGCGGACGGGGCGGAAAATTCCCAAACGGAAAACTACTTTACAAGCGTCCACGATAACGGCTTAGCAGCCAGTGTTTTTGCGGGGCTGCGCAGTAACCCGAAGTCTGGGCTCCGCCCTAAGCTCTCTTGTGAAAAGCTGATTCGGCTCTCCGGCCTGTTAGTGAGAGGACCGTTAGCCTATGGCTTTGAGACACCCGTATGGACCTCGGAGCGGATTGCCAGTCTAATCTGGAGCCGCTTCCGTGTGCGTTATTCTGTCGATCATGTGAAGCACCTGCTCTCAAGCTTGGGCTGGAAATGGCACGAACACACATGGTTACCCCGAAGCCAAAGAAACTCAGGTCCAAAACGCTGGACTCCGCAAAATAAAAGCGCCACGTCAACGGTGATATGACGTGGCGCTCTCCTTATTCAAATTTGAGATATTCGTACCAAAGAATCTTCCGCTCTTCGTTAGGACGTGTCAACGAAAAATCACCGGATGGCCTCCCGCGTTAGGTGCCATTTTCCACATCCCGATGGCACTCTTACACTCTTGTTAGGACCTTTCCGGTTAGAGGGCCTGTATGACCCCTGCATTCGTCACGCTAAAGCACTCCTGAGACGGGCGTAATGCTCGGACGTATCACCTCTTCTCCTCGGAATCACTGATGCCTGTACATTCACCCTTTCCTGCCGCTCATTTTCTTAGGCACTGCTTCGGACAAATTCCTGCGCCCAAGAGCTTCACGGCTTCTGCCTGTGCGGTTCCTCCCAAACAGCCCGATTCCTTCCCATAAAGCAGTCGCTCGCTTTTGTGTACCCCAATAAAATGAGGCAACAAAAAAGAAGAAATAAACAATGTCTTACCTGATAGTTAAGTGGAATAGGTCTGGCAAGATTTTTGTCGAGCCGCATGGATGACTATTTCGGGCTGGCAGTTGAATCTCGCCATGAGGAGAGTGTATCCTTTACAGCATTGTGACCGCATGAAACTGAGAGACATTCCGCGAAAGCTCTTGGCAGTGGTGGCGCTTCTTGCGTTGTTGGCAGCGAGTACGCCGGCGCTCGCCGAGTCGCTTTCCGCTTCTGATTTGCCCGCCTGCTGCAACGCTGCCTATTGTCCCATGCACCGTCGCCAGGTCCGCGATATGCAGACGGACAAGAGTGATTGTGGTGCGCACGGCAAGGCCGGTTCGGCCGATTGTTCGATGCGAGCTTGCGACCCCGCACCTAAACTAGCTGTGGGAACAGCTCTATTCACTCTGGCAGCGCCCATTACAATCTCTTACGAAGCAACGGTGCAGGCCGCCCCGCTCTGGTTGTCTAGTTTCGTTCCATTCGTAGCCAGTCTCCCCTCCACACCGCCCCCTCGCACGCTTCCGAGCTAATTAAATCATCTCCATTCAAAAGGTGAAATTCGCCGTGTAGATGTTTCTTCTATGCGGCGAGGCTCTGATTCTTAGCCAAAAGCGAGGGAGCAAATGAGTCTCAATATGCGTTTGGGCCTTACGGCATTGGTTTTGATTCTTGTCGTACGTGCACTTACCATTGGTTCTGCGCCCGCAGAAGGAGAGATATTCGGGACCGTACATGGGATCGTTCATGATCCCCAGCACCGTCCCGTTCAGGATGCAACGGTCGATCTGAAGGCGCAGCATTCCGAGTGGGTACAACACGAAAACACCAATAGCAGCGGCGAATTCGACTTCGGTGCTGTGCCTGTCGGCGAATATACAGTTACAGTCAGGCTGGCCAACTTCCGGCAAGCGCAGCAAAGTGTCATCGTCGAGTCCGCCACAAATCCCGTGCTGCACTTTCAGTTGGCACTCGCCAGTGTCACCGAAAATACGGTTGTGACTGGAGAACCCGTAACCGCAACGCTGGATTCCGTAACGCCCACGACGCTTCTGAGCCGCCAGGACGTTCAGGACACTCCCGGGGCCGACCGCTCAAACAGTCTAGCGATTATCACGGACTATGTCCCAGGAGCCTACATCACGCATGACCAACTCCACATTCGCGGTGGACACCAGACGAGTTGGTTAGTGGATGGCGTGCCCGTGCCGAACACCAACATTGCGTCAAACCTCGGCCCACAGCTCGACCCGAAAGACTTCGACTACATGGAAGTAAATCGTGGGAGTTACGGGGCAGAGTTTGGCGATAGGACCTATGGTGTATTCAACCTCGTCCCGCGCACCGGTTTCGAACGCAACAACGAGGCGGAACTGGTTCTGAGTGGAGGAAGCCTCTACCAGACGAACGCACAGTTAAGCTTTGGGAGTCACACCGAGCGTTTTGCATACTATGCCAGTGTGAATGGGAATCGAAGCGATCTGGGCTTGCAACCGCCTGTTCCACAGGTAGTCCACGATGCCGCTAATGGGTACGGAGGCTTCAGCTTCCCTAATTTTCAACGTCGATCCTTCCAACCAACTTCGGTTTGTGACCTCGTTGCGCAAGGACTACTACCAAATTCCTTATGACCCCAATCGCGAACGACGTTGAGAACGCACCAATCCCTGAGAATGGCTTCGTAGCGCAGTACCCAAGCATCGGGCTCCGTGATGGCCAGCACGAAGGCGACGCCTTTGTGAATTTTTCTTGGGTACATACATTCAACTGCGAAAACACTCCTGACCATCTCGCCTTTCTACCACTACAACAGCGCCAATTTTGATAGCTCGCCAAACGATGCGCCCATCGCATCGACCGACCATCGCACTTCGACTTATGTTGGAGGGCAAGTCTCGTTTAGCACTAGCTTCGCAAGAAACGACCTTCAGACAGGCTTGTACAGTTTCTACCAGCATGATAACGAGCTGTTTGGAGCAATCTTCAACGATGGAAGCGGGAATCCGCCGTTCACTGACCCTGAGCATCCTTCTGGGAGCGTCATAGCCTACTTTCTGGATGACAAATTCAAACCTCTTCCTTGGCTGACACTTTCCGCCGGTTTGCGGCCTACTCGTTTTTCTGGCGGATTTGTTGAGACGGCGATCAGCCCGCGCTTCGGTGTCGCTCTGAACATCCCGCGCCTCAACTGGACCTTCCGGGCCTTTTACGGCCACTATTATCAAGCGCCACCTCTGATTACCATTTCCGGTCCGCTACTTGATTTCTGCACTGCCAACAATTGCGGGTTCATCCCGCTTCAGGGTGAGCGCGACGAAGAGCATCAGTTTGGTGTAACCATTCCTTATCGTGGATGGACGCTAGACGCCGACAACTTCAAAACCAATGCTCGTAATTTCTTCGATCATAGCTGCATCGGTTCCGGGGCCTGTATACCCATTACTATCTCCCAGGCTGTCATTCGCGGCTGGGAACTTACTCTCCGCTCGCCTCGGATTGCCCGTCGCGGACAAATTCATGTTGCCTACTCGAATCAAATTGCGGAAGGTGCTTTGCCGATCACCGGCGGTTTGACGAACTTTGCGCCGCCCACCGATTTGTTTCCCCTGGATCACGACCAGCGCAACACCCTCAACTTCGGAGGCGAACTCACTCTTCCGTGGAGATCGTTTGCTTCCACGAACATTTACTACGGTTCTGGATTCAGCAATGCGTTTCCTGACGCGCCGTATCCCGGGGACCATTTGCCGCGACATACGACCTTCGATCTTTCAATCGGAAAGGAGTTCGGCGAACGGTTCTCAGCTTCATTGAACGCGTTGAATGTGACTGGTCGCCGGGTGGATTTGGACAACAGCCAGACGTTCGGTGGCTTCCACTGGAACAATCCACGAGAGATTTATGCCGAGATTCGTTACCGCTTCCATTACTGAGGTTGAACTGAGTTCGGGAACTTACTCGGCGCCAGGTGGTGAGAGAGTTCCCGAAGATCATTTCCTTTGGAAGGATTACCCGAAAGAGTAGGGCAACATGATGATGAAATCGATAAGATCGTACTCTGCCGGACTCGCTTTCACTTTGTGTGCTTCGATGCTCCTTTCAAGCTGCAAGAATTCACCGAAGACATTCACCTTGACGGGACGAGTCATTAGCAAACAACCCGAAACCCAGCAACTTATCATCGACAATGACGACATCCCCGGATTTATGGGCGCGATGACCATGCCCTATGCGGTAAAGGATCCCGATGGATTTCAACGCGTCCAGCCCGAAGATGTGATCCGTGCTGACATCATTATGGAACAGCCGGGGAAGTTTTGGTTGGAACATCTGACAGTTATCGGCAAGGCAGCCCGTCCGTCCTCTGCCGAAGGTGCGGCGCCGCAAGTCCTAAGGGTTGGTGACAAGGTTCTCGACGTTCCCATGGTCAATCAAGACGGCAAGACTCTGCATTTCGTACAATTCAAAGGCAAAGTCATTCTTCTTACGTTCATTTACACACGCTGTCCCTTTCCGGACTATTGTCCGTTGTTGAGCAGAAATTTCGCCGCAATCCAAAAAGAGTTGGCGAAGAACCCGGACGCCTACAAAAAAACGCACTTGGTCAGCATTACCTTGGATCCAAATTACGACAAACCACAGGTGTTACGCGAGTATGGATTGTCCTACCTGGAGCATGATCCCAAAGGCTTCGAGCATTGGGATTTTGTTTCCACGACGCCTGCGGACCTGCAAAAACTGGCCGTAAGTTTTGGCCTAACCTATTACAACCAAAGCGGCCTGATCTCACATGGCATGAATACAATCTTGCTCGCTGCCGATGGAACCCTGGCCGACATGTGGCCCGATAATGAATGGAAGACGTCTGAAGTCCTCGCAGGCCTAGAAAAGGCAGCGGCTTTCAAAGAATAGCAGGAATAATGACATCTAGGTCGTGCCGTCATGAAATCGTAATACTAATGGTGGTGAATGGTGGCAAAATGCGAACGAAAGGTGAATAAAGAAGGAGAAAGTGATTCGTCGGGTTTAGTCACAACTTGCTGATTTCCTTCGATTAGGGCCAACTCCGGCAAGTTCTGATGAAGTTGGTGGTTCGGCTGTTAACCGAAGGGTTGCAAGTTCGAATCTTGCCCGGGGAGCCAAACCTTACGTTTTTGCGAACTTGGATGAAACTCTTCCAATTCAAAGACTTCCATTTGGAGCTTTGAGCGATGGACGACTACTTGTTTCAAAACACACTGTAAAGCTTCGGATTGCTCACGTGGAGCCAAGGCAGCAAAAGTGGCTTGAAAGTCTCTGAGAGTCCGCTGCAGCAGTTCAGCACTAAAGTCCCGGCTAGCTGACTCGTTTATTCTTCGTTCGAGATCATCCCATTCCCGTTGCAACGCCTGTTTGTCCACTTCCAAGCCGCTAATCTCCGTCTCCAATCGTCCGATCGAGATCTTGCCCTGCCCCAAAGCTTTGACGTAGCGTCCGATTTCTTGCTCGATTTCCTCCAATCGCTTGTTGATCCGCCCGGCCTCCTTTTCGAGGGGCTCCACTTTCCGCTTAAGGTCCCCATTCAATTCTTCGACCGTCATTCTCAAGTAGGCTTCGTTCTGGCTGAGCTCTGAGAGCTTCTGAACAACCAAACTCTCTACGTGGTCGGCGTTCACGTGTTTGACCGAGCACACGGAATTATCGAAGTGCATTGTCTTTGTGCAGCGATAGTAGGGAATGCGGTAGACGGAACCATCTTTATGTCTTTTCTGCGTATAGTGTGGCGTCATCCATGAGCCGCACTCGGAGCAGCGAACCAACCCCTTGAGGAGGAAGACGCGACTCAATTTAGTCGCCCCGTGACTGCGATCTCGTCGGACCGATTGCACTTTGTTAAAAAGATTCTCTTCGATTAGAGCCTCGTGTTCACCCTTGAACCGTTCCTCGTTAAAACGGACGAGGCCACAGTAGATCGGATTTCGCAGAATCTGATCAATTGCCGTTTTGCTCCATCGGCCACTAGATCGTGTGTACCAGCCTCGTTGATGTAGTTCGTCTCGTAATCGGGCGAGCGAGGGCACATCTGCGAAACGATGAAACATGAACCGTACGCGAACTGCTTCCTCGGTGTTGACCACGAGTCGCTTGTTTTCCGCTCGATACCCATAAGGGGCGTGCCCGCCGTTCCAGAGTCCCTTTTGAGCCCGTTGGTACATTTTGTCGCGGGTCCGATCTGCCGTCATTTCGCGCTCAAATTGCGCAAAATCAAGGAGCACATTGCGAAGCAGGCGGCCCATCGGGTTCTGCGTATCCAGGCTTTGCGTGACGGAGACGAACTTGACTCCATTCCGATCAAACACGTCCATCAACTGATGGAAATCCTTCACGGAGCGAGTCAAACGATCAATCTTATAGGTGAGGACGCAATTGATTTTACCGTCCCGGATATCCCGAAGCATCTCTTTGAGCGCTGGGCGGTCTAGGGAGTCTGCCGAGTATCCTCCATCTTCGTAGACGCGATAGATTGTGTAGTCTTCCTGACTTTGGGAGAAGGCTTCGAGCCGTTCCCGTTGGGTTTCCAGAGAACTATAGTCGGCGTCCGCCTGATTTCTGCTGGAAACGCGGGTGTAGAGCCCACAGATGGTATTGCCCGTATTCATTTCTGTGTTGCCGGGCTAAGAAGCCCATTGAGAGACAACAAGAGATGCGCAATCAGCGGTATCACTATTGCGCCTGCGGTCATCAATAAGGAAATGAAACCGATCATCAACCATTCCGGATTCTGACTCAACACGTCCTCGCGTTCTTTGTCATTTGCCAAGTACAAAATCCACAGACTCGCAAATTGATGCGCTTGAAATTCCATAAGATCTGCGGATGGGAGTTTCGTCTGAGAATCTCGGGAGTCGTCCAGATGCAAGACGTGGTGCCCTAGCTCGTGAGACATGGTGTAATGCAGATGCTCCGCAGATTTTGCCCGGTTGAGCACAATATGAGGCTTCCCTTCAATTACTTGGGCAAATCCGCTGACCCGTTCCGGAAGATCAACGCAGCAAACCTCATACCCTGCCCGTTCGAGGGCGGCGGTCATGTCCGCAAGGGACCGCACGCCTAAAGCCTGCTGCACCTTCACCGCCTCGGTTCCGGGAGCCCAGATCATTTCCAGTCCTTCAAGCATAACTTCTAAGCTGGAATTCATGATCGTTTCCTTACCCGTTGCTGCTTGAGGGTGAGTGCTTTGGCTATCTTCATAACTTCCTGAAGGTCAGTGTCGCTTAACTTGCCGGTAACGCGCAATAGCGCGGGGATCTCAGGGCGATTCAACGGCCGCTTCAGTTCTTCCGGGATGCGTCCAGCCTCGATGAGCAGCCGTTCGCGTGGTTCGAGATCAAGTTCCTCTGCGAGGCGCAGGATCGTCTTGTCCGATGGCAAGCCGCGTTGTTTATTCAGAATCCGACTCAAGAACGCTGGGGAGAAGCCCGCTCGCTCGGCTAGTTGATTCAGGGATATCTTCCGCGTTTTCATACTTTCCTGAAGCAAGTTAATGAAGCCTTCGGGAGCCGTGTGTTTGGGTGCTCGGCGCATGAAACCCACTTTACCCTGTCGTTGTCCAGCAGTCAATGTTGACGTATGGGCAATGGCCATGCTAACCTCCTAAGTATTGCCACATGGGCAACGCATGCCGAAACGCGAGCCATTTGTCGTCGAAGTGCTTTTCGTTCCCCTCCCGGCCAACGAGCTGGAGGAACGGAGACAGCGTTTGTGTGCATTGCTACTGACAGGAGCGCAGCGGCTGGCGCGGGAGCGAAAGAACTCGACTCAGTTATGCTCGGAGTCCGAGACACCGGAAAGTTTAAATTCTCAGGTTGTGCCGCAGTGAAGACCAACAAGCATAAAACACTCCAGCTCGTTCGAAAGCAAGGTACTGCACACTCCAAGGATCTTGTCTGGCAGTTTGGCTACAGTCCGGGCACCGCGCGGTCGTATCTCTCGCATCTGGGGCGGCAAGGTCTATTGGAACGGAGATCAGGAGGATATGGGCTTACGGCGAAGGGAATGATTCGCGTGCGGTATTTCGATGTCTTCGGGTGTGCAGGGATTGCCTGCCCGCTTTGCAAGGGCAAAACAGGGTTTCTGAGTTGCCCCAGTTGCGAGCACAGAATTTCAAAGAAGGATGCCAAGATTTCAAAGGAAAGAGATTTTCTTCTCGTGCTTCGCCATGCGGGTGTTTATTGCGACAGATGCGCAATGCTAATCGTGGACGAAGCGCACGCCCAACTGTTAGGAATAGCCAGGGAGGAATAAATGGGTGGCATCGGGTGGGAAATACAGCCTGTCGGTTGGCTCCTTTTGGCCATCCTGGGGATTTTCGCGATCCACTTCATAATTCGTTGGCTACAGCATAGTTCAAACAAAAATCCCGGAAATATCTAGATTGCACGAAGATTCCGCACAATTCATTTTGCAATTCTAAATTTTTGCAAATTTTCACCGAGTGAAAACAACAAATACAACACGCAGAGACAAGCTAGCTTACTCACTTGGCTGGTTTTGCCCAAATATCCAGGAAACGCCTGCCCTTTCTGAGTGGGTTTTCCTATGGGCGCGGCATCAACACATCGCAAGCGTACAAAAAGGCGGGTCAGTGAGGGCCAAAAAGCCACATTCCGATAAGACGACTTCTCAGGACTTGGCTCGGATCGCCTCCCGTTGCTTGCAATTTCGAAAGTGCTGGTGCTATACGTGTTTTCCTATGGAAGAAAAACAAGCACAAGCCGCGAGACCCGACATGCAACTCGGTCACATTCTGGAATTGGTAACCAAACAAATGGCAGTGGCTGTGAGTCTTTGTAGCCGTGACTTCCGGTACCCATGGGCAAATCAGGAATATGCGAATTGGCTCCAGCTCCCATTGGACAAAATCGTGGGGCACCCGATGTCGGACGTATTGGGCATGGAAGCATTTAACGCACTGCGGCAACATTTCGAGCGAGTACTCACAGGGGAAACAGTCTATTACGAACGGGAAACGAAATTTCGGGGTATCGGACAAAGATGGACGTCAGCGACCTATACTCCTACATCAGACTCCCACGGAGTTGCAAACGGATGGGTGGCGGTCGTAGTTGACATCACCGAGCGCAAGCGGGCAGAAGCAGCTCTGCGCGAAAGCGAAGAACGCTTCCGCCTCGTCGCAAACGCAGCCCCTGTAATGATCTGGATGTCGGGTGTTGACAAGCTCTGCACCTACCTCAACCAAAGATGGCTTGAATTCACTGGGCGGTCTCTCAGCGAGGAACTGCGAAATGGTTGGGCAGAAGGTGTTCATCCCGAAGACTTAGCTCCGTGCTTGGGGACCTACGAGCAGGCATTCGATCGCCGCGAGATATTCCAGATGCAGTATCGGCTTCGGCGGCACGATGGAGAATATCGTTGGGTCATTGATTCAGGCGTGCCGAGATTCAACGCAGATGGCTCCTTTGCGGGATACATTGGCTCGGCCATCGACGTCACTGAGCGCAAGCTGGCCGAAGAGGCACTGCGTCAGAAAGACAGGGAACTTTTAGAGGCACAGCGTTTAGCGGGAGTGGGGAACTGGCACTGGGACGCACGGAATGACACAGTGACTTGGTCGGAAGAGCTTTACCGGATTGCGGGCCTTGATCCCACATTGCCGGCTCCCGTCTTCAAGGAGCACCATCGCCACCTCACTGCTGAAAGTTGGGAGCGACTGCAGCGTGCCGTCGAAGAGGCTCTGCGAGATGGAACATCATACGAACTCGATCTGGTGACCGTCCGGCCAGATGGCACCACAAAATGGATCAGGACTCGTGGCGAAGCAGTGGGCGATGCTACAGGCCGCATCGTCGGATTACGTGGCACGGCTCAAGACATAACCGAGCGCAAACTGGCGGATGAGGCCCTCGCAGGCATGAGCCTAAAGCTGCTGGAGGCGCAAGAGCAGGAACGAAGTCGGATCGGTAGGGAACTTCACGATGATATCAATCAACGGCTCGCATTATTGTCAGTCGAGATTCAACGAATGAAGGAAGTCTCCCCCATTACGTATGGAGAACTTCGGAGTCGAATGGACGAACTTGGGAAACGGACCTCGGAGATATCGGCTGTAGTCCAATCCTTGTCGCATGAGTTGCACTCGTCACGTCTAGAATATCTTGGTCTGATCTCGGCGATGAAAAGCTTCTGCAAAGAGTTCGGCGAAAAACACAAAGTCGAGGTCGCCTTTGCTAGCAAGGGCATGCCACCTAGTGTGCCGCCGGATATTTCACTCTGTTTGTTTCGAGTTATGCAGGAAGGATTAAACAACGCGTTGAAGCACAGTGGCGTGAAGCTCTTCGAAGTGAAGATGCGCGGATCGCCCACGGAAATTCATCTTACCGTTCGGGACTTAGGAAAGGGCTTTGATCCCGAATTGGCAAAAGGCACCAAAGGACTGGGACTCATCAGCATGCAGGAACGGGTTAGACTGGTGAAGGGCGCGATTTCGATAACATCAAAGCCGGGTTCTGGCACCGAGATAAACGTTCGCCTTCCTCTGCAGGCTGGGGCGCAAACGGAACAAGCTAAGCTGGCAGGAGCCTGAAGATTCAATCACATTTGCTACTGAGAATAAACTGCTGAGTGTTCTGCACAAATGCTTCGGAAAACGTGTTCGTCTTCCTCGCCGTGAAAGCTGGTCAATGCATACCCGCAGAGAATATCAACCTCATAGGTCATGGTTAACTGGTTCCACAGTTGTTCAAGCCAAATCGCTGCTTCCGTATTACCTTCCGCCAACAAGAGAGACACCCATTCTCCAAAAACCGCAACGCGGGGATGCTCCGTCTTTCCTGCTTTCGCGGCTGCCCTAATGAGACCACCCACGACCTCGAAAAAGCGAACCGAGTCAGGCATGTCATTAACCATGAATATCGGGAGTGTGCCGCCAGCATCAATTGGGATATACCTTCCCTCTTTAATCGAGGCATCAACATCCAAGTCCTGCGTCTTCAATCTCTGGACAAGACGACCCCTGTGCGATTCGGTCGCAACTACGATTGCCACATTCCCGGTCTTCAGAGCCGTTGCGACAAAACGAACAAGTCGGTCGAGAAGAACCGTGTCATCAGAATAGAATTGAACCTCATGGTGGTGAGGAGCTTTCTCTCCTGTGGCATCAGTGAACTTGGTGCCACTTAACATGTTGCTGACAAACTGTATGCCTCGCAAAGCCGCATCGATAGCAGGCAGCAGGTCATTCTGGGCGCGTGCCTTTTGAACGTAACCCAGAGCACCAGTGCTCAAGGCTGTCTGCGCCACATCCGGAGAATTGTCCATGGTTAGGAAAACTATCTTGGAGTTGGGAGAGACTTGCCGTATCCGGCGGGCAGCTTCAATTCCATCCAGTTTCGGAAGGCCAATATCCAGCACTATTAGGTCCGGTCTTAATTCTTCGGCCTTGTGAACGGCTTCCGACCCGTCCGACACCTCGCAGACGATTTGCCATTCCGGCCGCGATTGAAGCACCAAGCGGACGAAGCTCCGCCAATCCTTGTAGTCATCTACTATGAGAATACGAATGGATGGCAGAGAGGGGCTCCCGTCTGGCGGTGGACGCAAGAGACTGTTCAGATGTCGTATTATGACGCGTGCGGAGTTCGGGGGCAGGTCAACTATATGACAGCGCGTTGTCAGTTTCCAGTTGTCTTCTTATCTCCCCCTGTGGGAAGCCACCACGTGCAGATTAGCGGGAAACAATTCAAGGCAGGCCAAGTCCTGAGAAACGCATTATAAAAGGGCGCCCCTTTGAAGTAGGTTTTGATCGTTCGCATCAACGCCTACGGAAAGGAGCACCCTTATGAATGACGCTAAGTATATTGGGCTGGATGTTCATCAAGCAACGATCTCGGTGGCGGTTCTGGATTCTGTTGGCAACCTGGTGATGGAAGCGATTCTGGAAACGAAGGCCGAAACGATTCTCCAGTTTATTGGTGGTCTGCGTGGGAGTTTGCACGTGACCTTGGAAGAAGGAACCTGCGCGGCGTGGTTGCACGATCTGCTCAAGCCCCACGTCACGCAAGTGTTGGTGTGTGATCCGCGCAAGAACGCGCTCATCAAAGCGGGGAACAAGAGCGACCGCGTCGATGCTCGCAAGCTGGCCGACCTGTTGTACCTGAACAAGCTCAACCCGGTCTATCACGGCGAAACAGGAATTCGCGCGCTCAGGGAAGTGGCCCGCAGCTACCTGGCATTGACGCGCGATACCACACGGGTGATGAACCGCTTAAAAGCCCTTTATAGGAGTTGGGCGATTCCCTGCGCGGGGCAGCGCGTGTACGCCCCACGCTATCGCTCGGAATGGCTCGCCAAGATCACCGAAGCCGGCGTGCGTCGCCGTGCGGAGATCTACTACCTGCAGTTGGACGCCTTGCGATCGTTTCGCGAGCAAGTACGACGAGATCTGTTGGCCGAAGGCCGGAAACACAGCGCGATGAAATTGCTGCGCCAGATTCCTTCGATTGGACCCATTCGAGCCGTTCTGTTGATTGCTCTGATGCAGACGCCACATCGTTTTCGCACCAAGCGGCAACTGTGGGCCTACTGTGGTTTGGCATTGAAAACCTCCACGAGCGGGGAATACCGAATCGTGGAGGGCCAGCTGAAACGGTCCAAGAAATTCCTGGCCATTCGCGGCCTCAACGCCAACCACAATCACGATCTGAAAAATATCTTCAAGGGAGCCGCGACTCGGGCTGCTGCCGTTCCCGGACCGTTCCAAGAGTTCCACGCCGGCTTAGTAGCCAGAGGGATGAAGCCCACGATGGCGCGTCTCACTCTGGCGCGCAAGATCGCGGCCATCACTTTGCTCGTTTGGAAGAAAGGAGTTCGTTTCGACGCCGAATATCTAAAGCAACAAGCAGCTTGAGCGTCTGGGGAGAGTCCATCCCTGGATTCATTTCGGGCGATGACCGGTAGGTCCTCCAGACGCTCTGGTTCGAGGGCGAGTATCCAGAATCCCGTTAGGCGTGTGCTTTGGGCACTGAGTCTTTCGAGAAACCCTATGCCCCCTCGGATAACCAGAAAAAGCGATAGGCGAAAAGTCTCAGATAGAACCATGGTTGGCACTGCACAACCGCTCTGCTTGTCTGCGTCAGGAACCGATGGGCGTCGTTACGAAAGCACAATGAATCTGCGGGAAAGGAAAACTCACAGCGTCTCATCCCATTCCTGGGGCTGGATGGCAAGACCATTTTCCCGCGGTCTTACCGTCGTGAGGGAGGTATTTGTCTTGACATCCCTTTTTATAGAACGGGATTATCGGAATGTGGGCGCAGGCCCATGGGTAAAGTCACCAGACACGAGGGAGGAGGGCAGAACCGGGTAAGCTCTCGCTTACGGGATCACTGAGTAGACCACTGCAAAGTAATGGCAGGTGCTGCCCGCCATCACGAACAGGTGCCAGATAACGTGGTTGTAGGGAATTCTCTTCCATGCGTAAAACGCAACTCCGACCGTATACATCAATCCCCCAGCCAGCAACCAGATGAGCCCGATGGTCGGAACGGCCTGGAAGAGGGGCTTTACAGCAATCAATGCCAGCCATCCCATCAGGACATAGACTCCCATGGACAAAATCGGATGGCGGTCCACAAACCAGACCTTGAGAGCAATACCTGCCGTCGCGAGTCCCCAGACGATTCCAAGCAGCGACCAGCCCCACGCTCCGCGCAAATTGACAAGCAAGAAGGGTGTGTATGTCCCGGCAATCAAGAGAAAAATCGCTGAGTGGTCGAATATCCTAAAAATGCGCTTCACTCTTCGAGAAGGCAGCCCATGATACAGCGTCGAGCAAGCGTAAAGGCAAACCAGTGTGACCCCATAGACCGCGCAACTCACGATCTGCCAGGCTCCGCCGCGCACGATGGTTAGAAACAGCAAAACGGCGAATCCAGCAATGCTCAATCCCAGGCCAATGCCGTGGGTGACGCTGCTTGCAAGCTCATCAACCGAGACTCGACTCTTTGTAATTCGCGCCAAGGATGTTCCTCCCACAACGATTGTTCTCCAACAGAGCCCGATACGCAAAAAGATAAGCAGAGATTTGCCCGACGATCCCTCTACCACCCGGTCCCACGTTGGCCAGCTTAGTGCACCTGCCTGGAATCAATGAGCCGTCCGTCGACGAATCCCCGTGTAAGCTCTTCGTCTGTAACGTCGCGGTATTCGACATATCTAAACGGAACAGAAAAGAAACGATGACAGGCTGGGCAGATCAATTCGAAATGTTGCTTGGCATGTTCAACCTTCCTCATGTTGTCTCGGACAGCCGGGATGATCACGACAGCCGAGCAGTCTACTTTGTCGCAACGAGCGCATGCAGCGGATTGAGAGATACTCATACCGCTCCTTTCAAGCACTAGCGATTCTGCGACACAATCGAAATGTTCAAGTCAACCGGCGAGACGGTCGCATTAAAAGTAAGAATACGCTCAAAATCTCGGCCAATGATGTGACTACGGTCACGCCGTGAAGTGAGCCAAGCACCCCTCATGTCTGTCTTCTTGAACGTTCTTGGATAGGTCCTGATAAACGGGGTGGTCTCAATGGGTCAGTGCAACACTTGCTTGCAGTCTATCTGCCGGAGTCTGAAATCCCAAAGTTTTTCTTGGGCGCTGATTTAATCGCAGTGCCACCTCGTCGAGCTCCGCTTGAGAATACCCTGACAAGTCTGTTCTTTTAGGAAAGTACTGACGCAACAGGCCATTTGTATTTTCGTTCGAGCCGCGCTGCCAAGGGCTCTGCGGGTCACAGAAGTAGACTTTCACTTCCGTGTCCACCGTGAAGCTTTTGTGCTGGGCCATCTCTAGCCCGCGATCCCAGGTCAACGAGCGCCGCAGCGATGCGGGCAGTTTGCGAACGTGCTGACTCAGGGCGGCGACCACGGTAGCTGTATCTTTGCTGGAAACTTTGACCAGCATGGTAAATCGCGAATGACGTTCCACCAGCGTTGCAATGTGACTGTTCTTGGTGCCGCCGATGAGATCGCCTTCCCAATGGCCGGGGATGGCGCGGTCCTCGATCTCTGCGGGTCTTTCCCGGATGGAAATGGCGTCGACGATTTGACCACTGCGGTGTCCACTGTCGCGCGCGTGCCGCGAGCGGCGTATACGCCGCTGGGATCGAAGATGCTGAATCAGCTCCTTTTTCAGCACTCCGCGCACTTGAATGAACAGGCTGCGATAAATCGTCTCGTGCGACACGCGCATCCTCTCGTCCTCGGGATACTGGATCTTCAGCCATCCGGAAATCTGCTCCGGCGACCAGTCCAGGATCAGTTTACCCGCAACGATCTCCTGCAGCTTCCCGTGAATGGCCAGAAGGCACACTTTGGGCCGCAAGGCCGACTGCCAGGCTTTCTGATCAGCCTCACTGGCTCGATACAGAGGTCGCCCGCCATGGCGGGCGACCTCTCGGCTCACCGTCGAAACGGCCCGCTGCAACCCTTTGGCTATCTTACGAATCGAGGAGCCGCAAGCGATCCCTCGAGAAATGTTTTCCCGCTCCGCCAGCGTGAGCGCTAGCGACGAGCGCCGACGCACTGCCGGAGCAATCCCGCCATGCTGCGCCAACATAAATTGAATGGATACATGGTCCTTGCCGAAGGCTCGCCCAATCTCGTGCAACGACTGTCCTGCCTTCCAACGACTCCACATCTCAGTCCTCTGCATCTCCGAAAGCCTCACTCGTCTCCGTTGCGTCATAAACACCACCTTTTAGAGAAAAGATTTATAGCAGATGGTGTTGCATCGACCGGTTGAGCCGGCAGGGATTATCGGAATGTGGGACTAGGGAGTCCAAGGACTCCGTCGGTTGGTTATTGCCGACTGATTGCAGCGGAATAGGTGCGTTCGGGCTTGCGGTAAAACGCGGTCATCGAAAAGGGCTTGTTGGTCCTAGGTGTGTTAGTTGTTTTATCAATTGTGCGCGTCGTGCCTCCTTGTTGTTGACTCGAGCGATGACTTCCCTTGTGCGGGTGTTCATTGCGAAGCACTCGTTCGTAGTTCGCTTTCCCCGTTCTTCTAATACCTTGGGTACATGACCGGTCCCGTGGACGCGAATCAAGCAGCGCACCGAAGCATCAGGGAATCTTTCAAAAATGTCGTAATCCTGCTCCATATCATTACCTCACACTTGGTTTCAGTGAACTGCTAGAGATTGTGGGAGTCAACGTCGTTGCCTTTCGAATCCCGAATAACATATTCATGGGGCCAGTTGTCGTTGAGCTCCTGTACGAGCAATGCAGCCTGCTTAAGTTCTTCGCGGGATGCTACGAAAAGAAACTCGCCATCACCGAGTTTTGTAAAAACGCTGTACACTCACCTCGACCCCTTTGAAACATATAACCTTGCTCCGTATGCCTGTCTGTGATGTAGAACACTCGTCGTTTGCACTGTGGATTCGTGGCGTGGCGCGATTGACAGAAAGATTCGCGTTCCGATCTCCAAGTCCTGAGAAACGGGATTACCGGAATGTGGGAATTACACAAACTGAAAAGCCGAAATATCCATTTTGGTGCCGGACCACTGACTGCGGCGGGGAGCCCCTACTCAAACACAGAGTGATCCTCCGAGAACTGCCGAGTGAGTTTTTTGCGAAAGGCCGGATCCTGAATGAGCTTTCGAATTTTGCGATTGTAGGTAGCTTGTGGTTTCTGTGCGTCTTTCCCAGTTTCGATGGCCCGGGCTCTCTCCCACTCCATTTCGAAGAATAGTGCACCAAGAACGTGTTCAGCGTGATGTGCTGAGATGCCAGTGGCCACCATTTTTTCAAAGGCGGCTCTAATCGAAGGATCCTGTTCGATCTGTTCTTTGACGGCTGAATGCGCCGCGATATGGGCCATTGGATTCACGGTTTCGCCCTTTACCGTGATCTCGTATTGTTCTCCCTCACGCACGTCTGCGAATTCAATGGCATTGTGAATGTGTTTTAGATGCATGTGTTCTTGAATTGCTTGCGCGTAGAGCTGACTTTCATGTGGGAGTTCACCCACCGTTCCGGTCTTGATTGCATCGTAGACGAGTTTCGCATGTTGGCCAACCAGTTCGCGAAGTTCTTTAAGTATGTCATCGTCCATTTCCTTCACTCCCTTCTTAGTGACCATGCTACTACGCTCTTGCTTGGTATGTCGTGAGAGCGCTTCGGTCCAGCCATCCTGGCACGCGCACATTCGCCTAACGAGGCGTCGCACACTGGAAAATGCGAATCAAGCCCCTAGAAGAGGGCCTCATGTAGGGAGCCTGGCCCGGCATAAAACGCTGGGCCAGGCTCACAAGGTTTCAAGACCGATCTTGTCATTGACCGCTTCTCGCAGTCGTTGTTTGCAACCCAAGTAACGCTCGGTCGTTTGCACGCTGACGTGCCCTAGCAAGAACTGAATCTGCTCCAGCTCGCCGCCCGACTCGTGGCAGAGCCGCGCACAGGTACGCCTTAAATCGTGCGGCGCCAATCTTTCGAGCTTGGCCTTTGAGGCGCACTCCCGAACCATGCACCAGACGACTTTTTCGGTGATTCCTCGACCCCAAATGGAACCCGTTTTGTTCACACATCGGAACAGCTTCCCACTGTTGATGTTCGCGGTCGTGGACCAGATGTCGATGGCCTTCTTAACCCACGCTGGAATCGGAACGGTTCGCACATGCCCGCCTTTGCCGACCAAGTCGATAATCGCCCAGTGTTCCTCTCTTTGCTGTAATTGCTCCATCGTCAAATGAACCAGCTCAGACCGTCTGAGACCGCAACCGAGTAGTAGTGCCAACATCGCAAAGTCTCGCTTGCCCCGGACCGAGCTTGCAGCAGGAACGCTGAGAAGCGCTTTTCCTTGAGTTGCGGTCAGCCAGTTTCCGAGCCGGACCCCGAGTATCTTCGGTCCCTTAACCCGCCGAATGCTGGCAGCAAGTTCAGGGCTGAGCAATCCGCTATCGGCAGCTTCGTAGGCGAGGCGACGAACCGCGGCCAGACGAACATTGATCGTGGATGCGGACAGGTGGTGAGCTTCGAGTTGTAATCGGTACCGGAGAACGACGGTCTTGTTGAAAGCAAGCCTTGGCTCCGAGCAATACCAAGCAATGAAGTCTTCGATCGCGAATCGATAGGATCGTTGGGATTCTTGCGAACCTAGAGTATTTAAGACGGCTGTCTTGGAATGATCCAGATCTGGCAGCCGAAGCACTCGCTTGGGCTTCCAGCGACATGGTTTCTTCTTCATCGGTCAGCGGCCTCCAGACCGCCGACCTACAATGCGATCTAAAGCCACATTCCGGTAATGCCTGCCTTGAATTGTTCCCAGCTAATCTGCACGTGGTGGCTTTTCACAGGGGGAGATAAGAAGACAACTGGAAACTGACAAAGCGCTGTTATATAGTCTCGTACGTCCACCGCAGGACGGGAGCCCCTCTCTGCCATCCATTCGTATTCTCATAGTAGATGACTACAAGGATTGGCGGAGCTTCGTCAGCTTGCTGCTTCTAGTGCGGCCGGAATGGCAAATCGTCTGCGAGGTGTCAGATGGGGTTGAAGCCGTCCAGAAAGCCGGGGAACTGAAACCAGACCTAATTGTGCTGGATATTGGTCTCCCGAAACTGGATGGAATTGAAGCTGCCCGCCGGATACGGCAAGTCTCTCCCAATTCCAAGATAGTTTTCCTAACTATGGGCAATTCTTTGGATGTAGCGCAGGCAGCCATGAGCACTGGTGCTCAGGGTTACGTTCATAAGGCAGACGCCCAAAGGGACCTACTGCCGGCTGTCGAAGCGGTGCTTCGCGGTGAGCGATTTATCAGTGCCAGCATAGAAGGGGACAAGTTGCCTGATCCACCGGGGGCGAATGGTCCTCACCGCCATGAGGTTCAGTTCTATTCTGATGATGAAGTTTTTCTAGACAGCTTTACTCATTTTATTGCTGCTGCCTTAAATGCCGGTCACGCGGCTATTGTGGTCGCTACGAAGCCACATCGAGATGGTCTTCTTCAGCGATTAAAGGCAGAGCGAGTGGACATAGATAGCGCCATTCAACAGGGTACCTACATTTCATTGGATGCAGCCGACGCGCTCAACACAATCATGGTGGATGGGTTGCCTGACCCGATTCTATTTTTCGAGGGCATCACCGGTCTGATTGAGGCTGCCTCCAATGCAGCGAAGCCAGAACATCCCCGCGTTGCGTTTTGCGGTGAACGTGTAGGTCTGTTATGGGCGGAAGGTAAAACCGATGCGGCGATCCGGCTCGAACAACTCTGCAACGATCTAGCCAAAACACACGAGATGGACATTTTGTGCGCGTATCGATTGGGCAGCGTCCACGGCGTGGAGGATGAGCACGCTTTCCAACGCATCTGTGCAGAACACTCAGCAGTTTATTCTCAATAGAAATAGTTGACTGCTTCAAAGAATCAGCTCTAAGTCATACCGACGCAGCGGCGTCGCCTTTTGCAAGTACACGCAACTCAGCTTCCGGCACGACGAATTCCGCTGTGCCACAATTCAAGCAGACGATCAGCTCGGGGAACACCCAAACGGTCGGCTTAACAATGCCTTTCAATCCGGGAGAGCGAATGCCCATCTCCCCGATGAACTTCTTCTGGTTGACCGATCCGCATTTGCACGGCATACAACTCAACCCCTTTGTAGCCCTGCCGGAAAGAGCCAGACGGGGCCTCCAGCGGACCCAGCCTCATTACAATACTGATTATTGGCCGCATACTGCTATAGGTAGATATACTTACGTAGTCCCCACTTTGACGAGCCGAAAGAGCTTCACACCAAATTCTTTAGGAGGTTGACGCCCTTTATCTTCAATGATATTTAATGCCCAGCGAGCTAACTTGACCGGACCAAATATAGGGGAATTCAGTACTTTCGCTAAATCCCCAAGTTGCTTGTAGTCCGCTCCACAACACTGCGAACGCAAGCATCCGGCCAATCTCAGTTCCAGAGTCTTTCGAGCGGTTTCATTAATAGCTCGCACTTGGATTCGGATGGGGCGCGCGGAAACACGAATGGGAAGAACTGAATCGCTGCGGCCTGTACCCGCTATGGGTGAGCAGATTGGCTTCTTCAGTCGCACGCCAGAAACCTCCGATATCGGTGTCGCTGTCTGCGACAGGCGCTTTAGATTTTGCGCCATTAATCATTCGCTTGCGCGATTCCACAGCCTCCCGGTGGAAGCGCACATTGGGAATTCAGTTCCAAACGTACTCGGAAATTTCGCGGACTTGACTCTTCCACAATTTGAGGAAGTCTTCGTCACCGGTAAGCCGATTACCGGTGTTGAACTGAAAGGCACATTGCCCAACAGAACCAATCCGGGTTATTGGGTGGAAGACTACTTCCCCATCACGAATAGTAAGTCGAAAGTAATTCAGGTGTGTGCAGTAGTGGTGGATGTTAAAAAACCTCGAAATTTACAACAAGTAGTTACTGATCTTGGTCGTGACATCGACCTGGCCTTGCAGGAAATACAAACAGCCATGGAAGACCTTGCCAGCCATAAGCGTATCCACTCAGACTTAGCAGGAAGCTTCGTCACGATGTGCCAGGCACTCAACCACAGCCGGGTGTTATTAGCGTCTAGTCTTAGCCGCTTGCGAAAAGTGCGACATGACGAGCAGGAAGGTATTGTGATTGACGATCTAGGAGGATTATCGGCAAGAGAGATGCAAGTCTTTCGACTGGTTGCAGAGGGCTACTCCAACAAGCAGGTAGCAAATGTCTTAGTAGTGAGCGTCAGGACTGTCGAATCTCACAGGTCGAGAATCATGTACAAGTTAGGGGTGACCTCTTTTGCGGCTTTGGTTCGCTTGGCTGTCCGTAGCGGTTTGGTTCAACCATAAGAGAGAAGACCTCAATAAGCCACATTATCATAAGCTGGTGCCATGTATGCGGGCAGCACTTCTCACGAGCGAATATCGGCAGCGCAGGACTTGTAATCGCCGAGCATTGGCGGGAATTCGATTCAGACGACGAATGCAAAGACTTGTGTCTTCGGCCAAGTCCTCTTATCGGAATGTGGCTTTTGGCCTCAACCGACTGGGTGCGGCGGGCTGAGATAGGCCCAGCGCTCGACAAACTGCCGTTGCGAAATACGCCAAATAACGATGCCCGACAACTCGTACTTCACGCCGGATGCCGCTTCCGTTCCGGTCCAGTGATTGTGGACTCCCACTCTGTCGCCCTCGGCAATCATGTCGAGAATCTCAACGTGAAGGTCCGGAAATTTCTTGTGCGACCCCGCCACATACTGCTTGGTACCGGCACGAGTCGGAGGACAGCCGGGAGGAAGGTCGGTACCGTGCTCAACGAACTCGGGCGCGAAATTAATGTCTGCGATATCGAGGTTTTTGCGATTAATAAATTCCTCGAAGTGGTCGCGCACGAACCGCTTCATTTCTGTGTGAGTCATCTGCGTCTTAGGATTGACGCTTTCCCCTGCCTCGGCTGTGCTCGACATTTCCCCCCTAACCGTCTGAAATGAATGAACGGGAATTTATGTTCTCGTCTCTGACCGTGCGAGATTCTATCACTGGTCTGGAGAGTGCGCCGCTCACTGGCGCGCCTTGAATCAGGGAGAAAGTCTTCTTGCCAAGTCCTGTGAAGTCGGCTTATCGGAATGTGGCCCGGGGCCAATTCTTCGGCTTGAATCATGCGAAAAAACGGTTTTCGAGGCGAATTCGAAACGACATTGCTGTAGAATGACGCCGATTCCTTGACTCACTTTGAGCTGGATCGTTGCTTTCTAAAGCTCAAAGGAAATTCGAACCTAAAGGTTCGCAAATCGTACAAGTCGAGGAGCCATTCTTCCTCATTAATTTCAGGTTCCTTATGCTGAAGCTGGTAACAGCTTCTCTTGGGTACAACTTCGGTTTTACCAATCCAAACAACGGCAACAGCGCGAAGTTGACAGCTTTCTTTTTTGCCGAGATCAGTTGAGGTCGAAGCGATCGTGGTTCATCACTTTGGTCCACGCCGCCACGAAGTCTTTTGCGAACTTTTCCTTCGAATCCGCGCACGCGTAGACTTCCGCGAGAGCGCGCAGCTGAGAGTTCGAACCGAAGATCAGGTCGACACGGGTGCCGGTCCACTTGACCTCGTTCGTCTTCCGGTCGCGCCCCTCATATACGCCTTCCGAGCCAGAGGCCGGCTGCCATTGCGTTCGCATGTCGAGCAAGTTGACGAAGAAGTCGTTCGTCAACGTCTCCGGCCTCTTGGTGAAGACTCCATGCGTCGACTTCCCGGCATTTGCACCCAGGACACGCAGGCCACCAACGAGAACCGTCATCTCCGGCGCCGTCAGCCTCAGCAATTGCGCCCGATCCACCAAATGCTCCTCAGCCGATAGGACCGGCTTGCCATTGACATAGTTTCGGAATCCGTCCGCCTTTGGTTCAAGCGGCGCGAAGGAATCGACGTCGGTTTGCTGTTGCGACGTGTCCATGCGACCCGGCAGGAAGGGAACCTCCACATTGTGCCCTGCGGCCTTTGCGGCTTTCTCGATCGCCGCACTACCGGCGAGAACGATCAGGTCCGCCAGCGAAACCTTCTTCCCGCCGGTCTGTGAAGCGTTGAACTCCTTCTGGATCCCTTCGAGCTTCTGCAGCACCTTGGCCAGCTGTGCCGGCTGGTTTACTGCCCAGTCCTTTTGCGGCGCCAGGCGAATGCGCGCGCCGTTCGCTCCGCCGCGCTTATCAGAACCGCGGAAGGTCGACGCCGAAGCCCAAGCCGTCGCCACCAGCTCGGAAACGGACAAGCCCGACGCGAGGATTTTCGCCTTAAGTGCGGCAATGTCCTGCGCCCCGATCAGCGGATGGTTCACAGCGGGGATCGGATCTTGCCACAACAGCGTCTCCTTCGGAACGAGTGGGCCGAGATAACGCACGATCGGGCCCATGTCACGGTGCGTCAGCTTGAACCACGCCCGCGCAAACGCGTCTGCGAACTGATCCGGATTCTCGTAGAAACGCCGTGAGATCTTCTCGTAAGCAGGGTCGAGCCGCAGCGCGAGGTCAGTGGTTAGCATGGATGGCGCTTGACGCTTTGACGGATCGTGCGCATCCGGCACCGTACCCGCGCCTGCGCCATTCTTCGGTCTCCACTGATGAGCACCGGCCGGGCTCTTGGTCAGTTCCCATTCGTAGCCGAACAAGTTCGCGAAGAAGTTGTTGCTCCACTTCGTCGGAGTCGTGGTCCAAATGACTTCCAAGCCGCTGCCGATCGCATCACCAGCTTTGCCCGAGCGAAACTTGCTCTTCCAGCCGAGGCCCTGCTCCTCGATGCTGGCGGATTCCGGCTCTGCGCCCACCAGAGCCGCATCGCCGGCGCCGTGGGTTTTGCCAAAGGTGTGCCCGCCGGCAATCAGCGCAACCGTTTCTTCGTCGTTCATTGCCATACGGAGGAACGTTTCGCGAATATCCTTGGCCGCCGCAATTGGATCCGGCTTGCCGTTCGGCCCTTCCGGATTCACATAGATCAGACCCATTTGCACGGCAGCGAGCGGATTCTGAAGATCGCGGTCGCCGCTGTAGCGCTCATCACCCAGCCACTTTCCTTCCGGGCCCCAGAAGACGTCCTCTTCGGGCTCCCACACATCCGCGCGCCCGCCGCCAAAACCGAACGTCTTGAAGCCCATCGACTCGAGCGCGACATTGCCCGCGAGAATCATCAGGTCAGCCCAGGAGATCTTCCGGCCGTATTTCTGCTTGATCGGCCAGAGCAGCCGGCGCGCCTTGTCGAGGTTCACGTTGTCCGGCCAACTGTTCAGCGGCGCGAAGCGCTGCTGGCCCGCTCCGGCGCCACCGCGGCCGTCGCCGATGCGGTACGTGCCGGCGCTGTGCCACGCCATTCGAATGAACAGTCCCCCGTAGTGGCCAAAGTCGGCCGGCCACCAATCCTGCGAGTCCGTCATCAAGGCATGAAGGTCCTTGATCACGGCATGCAAATCGAGACTCTTGAATTCCCTGGCATAGTCGAACTCCTTATCCATCGGATTCGATAGGGGAGAGTGCTGGCGGAGTATCTGAAAATCCAACTGCTTCGGCCACCAGTCCCGGTTTGTGTGTGCGGCGTTTCCATGAGAAAACGGGCACTGGGATTCCGTTGGCGACCCTGCTGAGGTGGTAAGTTCTTTGTCCATGTTTTTACCTTTCTTCGAATTGGTCAAAAACTGTTACGAACTTCAAATTCATTCTGGGTTTCCCATTCGCGCAATCGCTGCCGCGCTTGGTCGCACGCCTTCGAAAACTAACGGGAAGCCCGCCGGGGAGCGCACTTCGTGCAGAGCCCGCGGAAAATGAGCTCGCATTCGCGAAGAATCCGCTTGCCGAGAGTATGCGAAGCAGGCCTGGGCACGTCGTACCACTCCACGTCCTCCACATTGCCGCAGCGGTCGCAGATGAAGTGGTGATGTCGCATGCCTTTCGCATCAAATCGCGCGGCGCGGCCCTCGGCGGCCACTTCACGCACCAAACCCGCCTGCACCAAGTCCCGCAAATTGTTATAAGTCGTAGCCCTGGAAGAGCGCGGATCCACTCGATTCACGGCTTCGAAGATTTCCGCTGCGGTGGGATGCCCGTGGCATTCGATCAAGAATGCCATCACGGCGTAGCGCTGCGGCGTGCAACGCAGCCCGCCGCCCTCCAAGGACCGTTTAATCGTCTGGGCGTCCATCAAGCAATTGGAATAAATCTAATATGATATTTTGTCAAGATTTATGTTTTTGATTGCGGCAGCGGGCAGAAAACAGCGACCGTGTCGGCTACTGCTTATCGAGTTTTCCTATGCTCGCGCGTTGACTCGCTCCGCTTCTTTTTTTATGTATCCTGCAAACATTTATGAATGCTTAATTTACATTTTAGGGTCTGAACCGGAAGACATGCATTGCTGCTAACACACACGCCGGACAGCTGGGATATTCTCTCAGCCCACTGTAAGAGGTTCGCCAAGAGCAATCCAGACTCCAGCTTCCAAAGGAAATCCCTGTCACATCTTTCCAGATTCTCTTCTCCGTTCCGTCCGGGGCCCGCGCCATAATTCCTAAGGTTTATTCTCAGGGACAAGACCCGCCAAACTCAGGGATGGCTGGCTGCCGCCATACTCCCGGATGCCCCTTTGGAAAACACGATAGACATGGTCATAGCCCACGATATGTTCTTGCCCGTCGGGACCTTTTTCCACAATTTCAGGGTTCCTGCCGAAGAAGGCGGTGGCTTCGGCGCGATCCGCGATCAATACCATGGTCGCTTCGTACAGTTTATCGCCGATCTTTATACGCACGCGCGGATCGCGGGCCACATTGGATGTCCAGGACTTGTCCTGCGGAAACTGCACGTCCATTCGATCCTGGTGCGAACGTATGAAGAGCACGCCGTTGCGTACGGTAGGCATCGTCCGGACCGAGTGGGGAATGAAATAGGGCGTTCGCGTCTCGATCAGGACGGTGTTGAGGCTGCGTCCGGGGTGAGGTGCTTGCTCAACGAAGGACCAATCCGTGACGGGTGTGGTGACGACTTCGCCTTTCAGCCACAAGCCGGGGCGGGCAATCATGTGGTGAGCGCGAAGCTGGTCCAAGTCGAGGTATTCCGGTTCGAGACCCGTCACGCGGAGCGTCAAGAGCGTTACCGCCAGGATCACTGCGATCACTATGATTCCTACTTTTAATATTTTCATCTGTCGCTTCCTGAATAGCGATGATCGCCTCGCGTGATGCTACACCACCGATCGGCGATCTGTAAAAATTTCGTTTTGTCCAAGCTGCGTCCGGCTCCCAGGGGCCGATCGATGAGAAATCGAGCGAACGTCTATAAGCGCTTTCCTATCTCGAAGGGATGTGATCTGGTGGCGAATTCGTTGTGTCCAAGACGAGAGAAACGTTACGATACGCGAATGAGAGGTTCAAGTCAGGAATCATGGTTTATATTGAGCGCGTTACGCACGGAAAGTCTTCAGGTCTTTGTTGGTCGATCAGTGTTCGGGCAAGGGCCATCGTCAAATTGAGGAGCCAGCAATGAAGATTTTGTTAAAGATCATAGGAGGAGTACTAGTTTGCCTGGTCTTATTGTTGGTCGTATTTCGCATTACTGGACTCAACCCACATGACAGAATCCCCGGTCTCTGGCTTACAGGAGATCTGGTCACCACTCCGGTCACCGATTGGTCGTTCCTTGACAACGTTCCTAACATCAAGATTCAGACCCAGACTCGATTTCTGCTTCCGCACTCGGTAACAATCAATTGTCTCGCCTACCAAGGCCAGTTTTACGTTTCCTCCACTCGTCCTGCGGGAGCACGTAGAAGCTGGGATGAGAATGTGATGCGAGACCCCCACGTGCGTATAAAAATCGGAGATAAGCTTTACGATCGCACTCTGGTTCTGGTCACCGATCCGGCGGAGAAGGATGCCCTGGTCCGGGTCAGAGAGAAAAAATACCAGTTGAAAGTTCCAGCGAATGCGACGATTGACGTGTTTCACGTGGTCGGATGATTGGGATCCTACATGAAGATCGTCATTACCGGCGCCAATAGCGCTGTCGGTCAAGCCATCCTGCGATGCAGACCGAAACACGAGGTTACGACGAATACATTTGTCGCCGCGGTCCGCTCTGCCCGCGCTGCCGAACAAATCCGCTCGGAAACCAGCAATGCCGTGGACGTGGTCCGAATCTCGTACGATGACCCCGCGAGTCTGGATACGGCGTTTCAGGGAGCTTTTGCAGTCATCCACCTCGCGGGAATTCTCATCGAAACCCCGGAATCGCGTTATGAGCAGGCCAATGTTGGATCAACTCGCGCCGTCGTGGAAGCTGCGAAGCGAAGCGGGGTGCAGAAAATCGTCTTGGTGAGCGCGACGGGAGCCGATGAGACCTCTCGTAATCGGTACTACCGCACCAAGGGGCAGGCAGAAGCTCTGGTGCGAGCGTCGGGACTGAATTATACGGTGCTGCGCGCCCCGCTTTTGCTTGGTCCCGGCACTGCGGGAGGCGCGGCGCTCGGGCGGCACGTAAGCCACAGCCGGGCTAAGCTGATCGGTGGGGGTCGCAATCATCAGCAGCCTCTTTGTGTAAATGACCTGGCGCGTGCCGCGGTGGCCGCCACAAACCCATCGGTGGCGAACAACCTTGTTCTGGACCTCGTTGGCCCGGTCTCCCTGCCGGAGCGGAAACTTGTCGAGCGTGCCGCCCGCTTGCTTGGCCGCGACGTCCGGATCGGTTCGATTCCAAAGCCTTGGTTATCATTGGTGCTGGCCATCCGTCAGCGCATCGGTAAGCCCGGGTTTTCGCGGGACGCTCTGGACGTAATCACCGGGGACACGCGCCTGAATGCGCAGCCGGCCGCGTCCGCGCTCGGAATCGAACTCACCGGAATCGATGAAATGATTAAAGACAGTTTAGGCCAAGGATGAAAAAATGAGTGAGAGCGCCCCGACGACGAGCACAGCTTCCATCCCAGCCGGCAAAAAAGCCAAGCCATGGCAACGGATTTTGCCGTTTGCAATTACACTGGTCTGCTTCGGTTATCTTTATACGCGTCTCAGGGGCGCCGCTGCGGCTGAAGGCAGTAGTCTGCTCGCCTACCTGTTGAAAAGTTTCGAGAATGTAAATTGGCTTCACTGGCTGGCCTTGGTGATTCCCTACTGTTTCCTTTATCTCCTGATCGACAGCCTGGTTGTTTGGGCCGTGATCAACTGGTTCAACGCAAGAATACGTTATGCGGATATCCTGCCGATTCGGGCCAGCGCCTACATTCTTTCCTTGGTGAACGAACAAGTCAGCAAAGGCGCGATTGCCCTATATCTGAACCGGCGGGACGGCTTGCCCGGCTGGGAGATCGGCTCCAGCATGCTCTTCCTCATGTTTTGCGAGTATTACAGCCTGATGCTCTGGGCGTCTATCGGCGTGCTGCTGAGGTGGAATAACATTCAGAGCGTTTTTCACATTATTCCCTGGATCGCCCTAGGCTCCTGCATTTTCTTTGTGTTCTTCCATCTTTTCTTCACCGGAAAAATCGGCGCGGGGATCGCTTTGCGTGAGCGCCCGATCTTCCGCGCGTTCCGGCTGGCTAAAGTGTGGCACTACGGAGCGGTGATTGCCATGCGCGCGCCGCTGGTCATCGCCGGCGTGATTGTTTATACCCTCGCTCTAAGGCTCTTCGGAGGCACGGTCGGGTTTGGCGAAATGTTGGGATATCTGCCGGTGATTTTCTTCGGCGCGGCCATGCCGGGGCCGATGCACTCGGTCGCCATCCTTTTTTGGGTTCTGCTCTTTCCAGACAGGCCCGGACAGATGACCGCGTTTGGATTCGTCATGCACAATTTCTTCATCTTCTTTAACGCCGGAGTCGGCCTGCTATTTCTCCGGCGAGCGAGCCGGGAGATGTTCGGGTAGCCTGCTGAGCATCAGGCGCTGGCCCATGGATACCAGCGTACTCAAAACCAACATCCAGACCAGAATGGTAAGCAAGGGCTGCAACCAGTGCACACCCAGGCGGATTATTATTTCCATGCAAGTCGGGACGAAGTACAGCATGCCGTTATACCGCCCAAGCTTGCTCCCGCGGAGTTTTCTCTGGCGGTGAATCCAGTACGAATCAATGATGTACTGCGAGAAGGCCGCAACGATCAAAACCGGCAGAATCCAGGGAAACACCCCCCGGAATGCGCCTGCAAATAAACCGCTCGTGACAAAGAGAAAATCGGTGGTGTGATCGAATGTCCCGCTCAATGGCGTCACTGTACCCCTACGGCGCGCGATGGGTCCGTCCAGAAAATCCGTAGCCAGCGCCACCACCCAAACAATCAATGCAAAAACCGCAGAACGTAAGTCTCCTCTGCTCATGAATAACGCAAATGGGACCACAAGGAGCAGGCGAACAGCTGTCAGGGCATTAGCCATCAGGAGTCCGAACGGCGGCAGGATTGGCCAGAATTTGCTTTGCAAAGCATGCCTAGAATTGTCGCATAAAGTGGGCGCGCCACGACATTCATCGGGGCGTTCGTTGGTGGGCCAGTTTCCGAAAATCCCGTTTATCAAGACTTGGCTCGGGCTCGTCCCCCAATCGGGAATTAAGAAGCGGGCGTTGTCTCCACCAAGGCAGCCTGAGCCGCGACGGTTTGCGTGTCTAAGTCGGTTAGACCGCGTCCAATGACGATCAAACGGTGGAAGAGAAATCCCATTACGATTTTGTTCAATTCCGGTCTTCGGACATCGTGAAAAACAATTGTCGCCAGTTCAGGGGCGTGTCGCAGCTCAAAGTACAAACAATCCCCTCCGTAATACTCTCCGTGCTCTCCCATGAAGGCGTAGCCGACTCGTCCAACTAACCCAGCTCGTGCGCGAGAATAGATGGTGAAAGATGTTGCGTTACAACACTCGGCGTCTCTCATAACCCTTCTCTCGTCAATCCAGGCCACGAGTAACAGAAAGACGAGCAGGGGCGGATACACACAGAACCAAAGCACAATGAATGAATATCGTGATGAAAAAACCGAATTGAGGTAACTAAACTTCGCTGGGCCACTTGCAGCGAGCAACACGAGAACTGTCACCGACAGAAAGGTAGGCACAAACAATAGCCATAACCTTACAAGTTCGACTCTCACGGACAAGAGATCGCTCTCTAAAATCGGGCGTCGATCTGCGTCAAATAGTCGCACGGCAGTGTGTACGTAATACACTTCCCTGCGCGGATGCATCACGAAACCCACCAGGGCGGCCACGACGATGGCGAGCGCTATAGCACCTTCGAGGAAAGGCTCATACGGAGTGAACAGTAAAACTCCGGCAACAATCCCCACGACGGAGACAAGCAGAGCAGCTAAGAGTTCGAGTTCCATTTTCGATTCCGGAAGCGCGAAAGATAATAGCAAGAAGCGAGTGCATTCGAAATGGACTACAGGAAGTAGAGCCCAAAATCGGCGGTTGGTGAGTCGAAGCGGCGTCGTGCCTGAGAAGTCCCGTTCTCGGAAACTGGCCTTGATACCCTTTACATCAACCGATTGATGGGCGTAGCCTTACGGAAGCCTGCAAGCAGCGACACTCAATCACCACTAACATTCTCGCTAGGTATACCCATGAATGTCGATGAATGGATGGATCGAAGTTTCAAGAACTGGATTCTGATCGGTGCGTCGATTTTTCTTGCAATAGGCACAGTTCTGGCCATCTGTATTCACGCCGCTGGGCCAACCTCGTGGAACGCCCTAATAACTCCAACGTTCTATTTTGTCTCGATTCAAATCGCTACGTTCGGCGGAATGTATTTTGCACGCAAATATGGCAGGGCGCACAGAGACTTGCGTCCCGCTACTTTGCTTTCTGGAACGTATGCCTTGGCTATGGGACTGCTAATAATTCACTATTCGGTTGCGTCGGGCCTTATGTCCCGAACAGAGCCATACAGCAATCCTATCGGCTATACGATCACCATAGTGTGTGTGACACTTATCTTGATGATTTTTCGTTTGCCTTGGAAGTTGTGACTTGCCAACGCTTGTGATCTCCGTAGGAAACGATCACCCAAGTCCCGATAAGTCGTGCCGGAAACTGGGCCACCATCAGGCGTTCGGTTCTCCTTCAAGAACGCTGCTGTAGGCGTGATACGTTCACGGCTATCCGCCTTCCTTATAACCTCCTCCCTTTAAGTTGACACTGTTGGAGTGGGCGCATATTCTTTGATTTGGGCTGGTTTCAACGGGAGATTCTTCCAAAGGCGTTCCAATGTCAGATGTGGCCATTCCCTACCATGTGGATGTCGCTCTTGAGAGTGGATTAGAAGGCCGGGGTATTGGACGCAAAGATGCGCTTTCGCTGATGGAAGAAACCCCGTTAGAGACCTTACTCCGGACGGCTGCTGCTATCCGGGACCGCTTCAAAGGCAATTCGGTCAGCTATTCCAGAAAAGTCTTCATTCCACTCACCCACCTGTGTCGCGATTATTGCGGCTATTGCACGTTCCGTGCCGATCCTGAGCCCGGTGTGCCGGCGTACATGACGCCTGACGAAGTTCTGGCGGTCGCCGAAGCCGGCCGCCGCGCGGGATGCAAAGAGGCTTTGTTCAGCCTGGGCGACCAGCCCGAGCGCGTGTTTCCCGAAGCGAAAGAATTTCTGCGAACGCTGGGCTTCGATAGCACGCTCGAATACCTTGCAGCGATGAGTGAATTGGTTCTTTCGAAGACGGGTTTACTGCCTCATTCGAATCCGGGCTTGATGGGCGAAAAAGACCTGCGCCGGCTGCGCGAGACAAACGTCAGCGTGGGCATCATGCTGGAGACCGCAAGTCCCAGGCTGGGGCGTCCCGGCGGGGCGCACTGGCGAGCGCCGGACAAAGTCCCGTCGCTTCGCCTGCGGACCATCGAAAATGCGGGGCAATTGTCTATGGCCTTCACGACGGGCATCTTGATCGGTATCGGTGAGACTCCCGAGGAACGCGTGGATGCGCTCTTGGCGATCCGCGCGGCCCATGAAAAGTATGGACACGTGCAGGAAGTGATCGTCCAGCCGTTTCGCGTCAAGCTGGATATTCGCATGGCTTTGGCGCCGGAGCCCTCCAACGATGATTTACTGCGCACGATTGCCGTCGCGCGCCTGATTCTTGGCGGCAAGATGAACATTCAATCCCCGCCCAATCTGCTCTCGAAAGATTATCCGGATTTGCTGGCTGCCGGCATCAATGACTGGGGTGGAGTTTCTCCAGTGACAAAAGATTTCATCAACCCGGAAGCCGCCTGGCCGCAGATCTCTTCGCTGGCGGAGAGAACCGCGAAGGCAGGGTTCGTCTTGCGCGAACGGTTGGCAATCTATCCGGAATTTTCCAAGCGGCCGGAATTTTCCTCGCGCCCGGATTTCGTAAGCGAGCGACTGCAACCGTATGTTCAAAAGCTGCAGGGCGGGGACGGCTATGCTCGGGGGGAGTGTAACCCATGCTGAAACGTGTGAATGCCGAATGGACGGAAATTCCCTTGCAGCGAGCGATTGCGGCGGCGAGCCGTAACGTCGCCGAGGCCCTGGAAAAAGTCCTCGCGGGTAACGATTTGGGCCTCGAAGAGGGACTGACGCTGGCCAACGTCGAAGGGAACGATCTGCTGGCTCTGCTGAAAGTCGCGGATGAGCTTCGGCGGGTCGCAGTCGGCGACCAAGTCACGTACGTAGTGAACCGGAATTTGAATTTCACCAACGTTTGCATCGTCGGCTGCGCGTTTTGCGGGTTCAGCCGCGGGCCGGATTCGCCGGAAGCTTATTTTCATTCCACGGACACGCTGATTGCCAAGTCACTCGAAGCGGTCGAGCGCGGGGCCACGGAAGTGTGTATTCAAGGCGGCCTGCCAAAAGATCTCAACGGCTACTATTACGTTGAACTTCTTCGCGCCATCAAGGCTCGTTTGCCCGAACTTCATGTGCACGCCTATTCGCCCATGGAAATCACCTACGGCGTCGAGAAAACGCGCCTGCCCGTGCGCGAGTATCTGGCGATGTTGAAAGAATCCGGATTGGGCAGTATTCCGGGAACAGCCGCGGAAATTCTGGACGACGATGTGCGCAGATCTCTCAGTCCCAATAAATTGAAAGTCCGGCAATGGATTGAAGTCATTCGCACGGCGCACAGCCTCGGCATCCCCTCGACTTCCACGATGATGTACGGCCATACCGAGCTTCCCGAACACTGGGTCAGGCACATGCTTCTGCTTCGCGATATTCAAAAGGAAACTCGCGGATTCACGGAATTTGTTCCGCTTGGATTCATCCATTCCAAAACCAAACTTTTCCAGAGCGGAGGCGCCCGCGCGGGGCGTTCGATCCACGAGGACTTGATCGTTCATGCGCTCGCCCGCGTGCTGTTGCACGGTTACATCCGCAACATTCAAGTTTCCTGGGTCAAGCTTGGTTTCGATCAATCCTTGACATGTATGCAAGCCGGAGCGAACGATTTCGGCGGCACGTTGATGGAGGAGAGCATCTCGAAGATGGCCGGAGCGAATTTCGGCGAGTACGTCTCGCCCGGCGAATTCCGCGCCATGATCCGAACCATTGGACGGATCCCCGCCGAGCGCTCAACGACGTATGGAATCCGAAAAGTTTTTGAGAATCCGGACGTAGAGGAGCGCCTTCCTGTTGAACCAATGCCGCTACTCAACTCCTCGTCAAATCACGCGCCGGTCACCGCGACGGGCTACTGAATGCAAGTGCGGGAATTGGTAGCGCCGGCGCTACCAACCCCCGCGCTCCAATGCCGAGCGCGGCATCATCGATCCGGGTGCTCAAATCATTGTGAGAAAATAGGGTTAGTCGTATAGTTGGCGGGGCGGAAACGGACGCTATCTCACGTGCGACGTTAGGGAGCCAACCATGAAGACGCTATCGAATATTCTCGGCGCAATCGTGATTTGCATGGTCCTACTGCTGGTGACGCTGCGCTTCACCGGCCTCAATCCTCACGGGGATACGCCCGGTCCCGGGAGTTATCCCGGCTTATGGCTCAGCGGGAATCTGGTAACGACTCCGGTCGCCGACTGGTCCTTCACTGAAAACATCCGAACCGTGAAGCTTCAGACCAACACCTGGTATCTGATTCCCCACTCGGTAACGATTTGGTGTATCGCCTACAATGGCCAGCTTTATGTGGCTACTTCCGGGGCCACAGTCAGATCATGGCCTCGAAATGTGGCCCGTGATCCCCATGTGCGTCTTAAGGTAGGCAATGACTTGTACGATCGAACCTTATCGGTTGTCACGGATCCGGCCGAAAGAGAAGCCGTGCTCCAGATCAGAGCGAAAAAATACGCTCAGAAGTACCCGCCGGTGGGTCAAACTTTTACCGTATATCACGTAATGCCTAGCTAGCAGCTGACTGGAATTTCGACTGGAGACTCTCCACGCACCTGATGCCTTCATAGAGCACATATTTGGCATGTCACCGACAGTAGTATAAAATCGGCAATCGCGAGATGGATCGCTTCAACAGTCTGTGGAAAGACTCAAAGCGCTGTCATTCTGAGCGAAGCGAAGAATCTCTCCTTGTTTCTTTTCTTATACTTGAATCGAAGAGAGATTCTTCGCTTCGCTCAGAATGACAAAAGAGGACATTTTTTCCCCAGCCCGTCGAGTCGTGCGCTTGGGAAGCAAGTAGAAATAAGGAGAAATTACGATGAAATTGGCGAAAGCGGCGTTGCTTATTATCGTGTTGGCGACCCTGTCATGCGGGGCGGCCTGGGCCCAGGTCAATGTGGGCGAACAGAAGCCCGAAGCCACCGTGCCCTTCAACATGACTACGGTGAACACCTTTGAATTGCCCTGGCGGATTGCCTTCCTGCCCGATGGCCGCATGCTGATCACGGAAAAGGTCGGGCCCGTTTGGCTGGTGTCGCCGCAGGGACAGAAGATCGCGATGGTAACTGGTACGCCCCCAGTCTATTGGCAAGGCCAGAACGGAATGTTGGGCGTCTTCCTCTCGCCCCATTACGCCACTGACCAGAGCATCTATCTCACCTATGCCGAGCCGGGTGATTATGGCGGCGGCCTGGCACTGGGCCGCGCCAAGCTGAACGTCACCGACACCACGGCTAAACTGGAAAACTTCGAGGTCCTGTGGCACCAGATGCCCAAGGGCAAGGGCGGACAGGAAGGTGCTCAGATCGCCTTCTCGGCCGATGGCCAGTATCTGTTCCTCACGGTTGGCGACCGCCAGCGCATGACTCCCGCCCAGGATCCGAACCAGCCCGAAGGCAAGATCCTGCGCCTGACGCTCGATGGCAAACCCGCCCCCGGCAATCCTTTCTTCGACAAGATCGGCGCCGCCACTATTCCCCTGATCGATCCGCCGAAGGACACCGAAGCCGCAAAAACCGCGCCGGTGGTAAGCACTTATACCTTCCCCGGCCCCAACCTAACACCGGCTGAAACCTGGACCAGCGGGCACCGCACGCCCTACGGAATGGCGTTTTCGCCGAGCGGCGAGTTGTGGGAAGTCGAGCATGGCCCGAAGGGCGGCGACAAACTGAACCTGATCGAGAAGGGCCGGAATTATGGCTGGCCTGTCGTGTCCTTTGGCGACAACTATAACGGCGTGCCCGTTCCCAAACCCAACACACAGCCCGACTTTGCCCTTCCGGTACTCTATTGGACGCCGGTGATCGCGCCGGGCAATCTGATGTTTTACACCGGCACGCAAACCTTTCCGCAATGGAGCGGCAGCGGCTTCGTCAGTGGTTTGCTCACTAAGTCACTCGTCCGCATCGTCTTTGACGGCCATGGCGGCGCCAAGACCGCCGAGCGCTGGGAGGTGGGTCACCGCATCCGCGATATCGAAGAAGCCCCCGATGGCTCGTTGTGGATGCTGGAAGACGCCAACCCCGGCGCACTGATTCATGTGACGCCCAAGTAATCGCTTCGCGTAAGACGGCAGAAGCAAAAAGGGCCGGATCGCTCCGGCCCTTTTTGTTTTGGGCGGTTTCATTCAATTTGTGATTCTAATCAAAGAAGGAAGGGGCCTGGTTCGATCCGATCCAGGCACTGAGGCAAGCCCTGAGAACCGAGTCAAAAGCCCCGCCCTCGAAAAACGTCACGGACGGGGCACGAACATCAATTACAAAGGCCGGGCTGCCCGTCCAGGACGGTTTTGTACCAGCCGTTCCGTCCCGTGAATTTCGGGACGGAACGGGCACCTTCACCGTCAAACTGAGTCAGTACCAGAAAAGCGGATCGCTTCCTGATCTGCGGGCACTCGGGCATAATTCCCAAAGTGACCAACGGATGGCAATTCCAATTGGAGCGCGGGGCGCCCGACGAATTCAGTGGTGAAACTTATCTCTGAATTCAAGTGCGTCCCGACGATCAAGGTGAGAGCTGATGTCATCGCTACCCATAGGGAAACACGCGGGGGCAGGCGCGGCGAGTAACCAGCCGGCAGCCGCGGAGCCTACATTTGCCGAGAGGGTGCGCACCCTTTTGTACCTGGGTCGAATCGGCGCTCTTTCGACGCTTTCACGCAAACAGCCGGGCTTTCCTTTTGG
The DNA here is from genome assembly GCA_963740035.1 of uncultured Acidobacteriota bacterium. Lineage (GTDB taxonomy): Bacteria > Acidobacteriota > Terriglobia > Acidiferrales > UBA7541 > Palsa-360. The sequence goes on along the minus strand of CAVUDA010000019.1, from coordinate 576,039 downwards.
ATCCGTGATGCCCTATGGCCTGGACGAAAAGGGGCGTCCTGTTTTCCTCATCAGCACGATGGCGATGCACACTCAAAATCTGCAAGCGGACCCGCGCTCCAGCCTGTTAGTGACTCAGCCTGACGCCGGCGGCGATCCCTTGGGCGCGTCCAGGGTCACGTTGTTAGGAAATGTTCTGCCGATACCGAAACCGGAAGTGGCCGAAGCTCGGAAGCTCTACCTGGCGCGCTATCCCAACAGCAAGCACTGGGTGGACTTTGAAGACTTTTCATTTTACCGCATGGATGTGATGGACGTTTACTATGTGGGCGGCTTCGGCGTGATGGGCTGGGTCTCGGCCTCGGAATATTCCGATGGGCAACCAGATCCGCTGGCCGACGCTGCAGCAGCCATCATCGAGCATATGAATACTGACCATGCGGATGCGCTCACGCTAATTGCCCGCACATTTGCCGGGATCGAGTGTGAGGAAGCGGCGATGACTTCGGTCGACCGGCTCGGCTTTCATGTGCGGCTGAAAACTTCCGATGGCATGCGCGGCGCTCGCATCGCGTTCTCCCGTGAAGTGCACAGCCCGGCGGAAGCGAGAACTGTTTTGGTTGAAATGGTGGCGCAAGCGCGGCGAAGTTGACCAAATGGCAGCGCTCTCATTGGGAAATTCCGTTTCTTGAGGAGGCAATAACATGATCAAGCGGAGTTCGGTATTCCGTTCCGTGTTGCTGGCAGGGATGATTGCCCTGATGGCGCAGCTCGCGGCCGCGCAGGCTGAACGCACACCGAAAGACACCCCGAAGATACAATTTCTAAATCCAGAGGGGCTGAGCAAGCCGAGGGGGTAGACGCAAGTGGTTGTCGCCCAAACGGGCAAGATGGTCTACGTGTCCGGGCAAGTGCCTTTGAATGCCAAAGGCGAAGTCGTGGGCAAGGGTGATTTCCGCGCGCAGGTCACCCAGGTGATGGAAAATCTGAATACAGCTCTGGCAGCAGCGGGAGCGACAATGAAAGATGTTGTCAAGGCCAACTACTATGTCGTGAATCTGATGCCGGAACAGGTTGCCGTCATCCGCGAAGTCCGCGGCAAATATTTTTCAGCAGAGCACCCGCCGGCGGGAACGCTGGTGGGCGTGACGTCGCTGGTCCAGGAGGGGTACATGCTGGAGATCGAGGCCGAAGCGGCGGTGAAGTGAGCCGCCACCATTCGCAACAGGGTTGACACTGGCGGGGGCTCCGACTATCGTGAGCCTACTGTGAAAATCCTGGTGGTCGGAAGCGGGGGACGCGAGCACGCGATGGTGTGGCGGCTGCGTCAATCTCCGGAAGTCGAGAAAATCTGGTGCGCGCCGGGCAACGGCGGCATGGAAGATGACGCCGAATGCATACCCGTCGACGCCGCCGACGTCGGCGCGCTGGTGTCTCTGGCCGAGCGCCTCAAGCCGGACCTCACCGTGGTGGGACCGGAAGCGCCGCTAGTCGCGGGGATCCGGAACAAATTCGAATGCCGCGGCATGCGCCTCGTGGGTCCTTCGCAGCGGGACGCGCGCCTGGAAGGAAGCAAGATTTACGCGAAGGAATTCATGGACCGGTACGGCATCCCCACGCCGACGCTCTACGGCGAGTTTGAATCCCCGCTAGAAGCGATTCGCGCGCTCGACGCGGTGGATTGGCCGGTGGTGATCAAGGCGAACGGGCTGTGCGCCGGGAAAGGCGTCCTCGTGGCGGAGACGCGCGCGGAGGCGGAGTCGTTCATTCGCCGGCTCATGCAGAACCACGAGCTCGGCGCCGGAGGTTCGCGCATTCTGTTCGAACACGCGATCAAGGGCGAAGAGCTTTCCTTCATCGTCCTGACGGACGGAAAATCCTTCCTGCCGATGGCCCCGACGCGCGACCACAAGCGAGTCTTCGACGGCGACCGCGGCCCCAACACCGGCGGCATGGGCGCCTACACCATGGACGGAATGATTACGCCGAAATATGAATCGGTCATCGTCAAGGACATCGTGTGCCCGACGATCGCGGGGCTTTCCGAAGAGGGGATTCCCTACACCGGCTTTTTGTATTTCGGCCTGATGCTGACCGCGAGCGGACCCATGGTTCTCGAATACAATTGCAGGCTGGGCGATCCGGAAACGCAGCCCATCATGATGCGGATGGATTTTGATCTGGCGGTGGCATTTGACGCGGTGGCTTCGCGCACTCTGGACAGGATCAAGCCCGCATGGAAGCCCGGCGCAAGCGTTTGCGTCGTGATGGCGTCGGGCGGATACCCGGGCTCCTTTGAAAAAGGAAAAAAAATTACGGGATTGGCGGAAGCGGCGGCGCTGCCGGACGTGGCCGTGTTTCATGCGGGAACGAAGCGCGAAGGCGATTCCAGTCGTGACCAGCGGCGGGCGCGTGCTCGGCGTAACGGCCGCGGCCGATTCTCTCCCGCTGGCGATTCAAAAAGCCTACGAGGCCGCTGATAAAATACATTTTGACGGCGCGCAGTACCGCACCGATATCGGGGCCAAAGGGGACCTCAAAACGCGCGTCGCGGCGGAGGCGCCGCGTGGCTGAGGTGCTGCACTTATTTCAATGCCTGGCGCACGGCAAGCCCATGCGCGAATTCGAGGAAGTGTTTGGCAATTGAAAATAAGGGATTCAAGGATTGCCTTCACGGGCGGAGCGGAAGCACGCGCCAGGTTCTGGTGATGGATCTGGAGACGCTCGAGGAATTCGGTATCGCGCCGGGACGCGCCAGGGAAAACATCACGACGCGCGGGATCGCGCTCGGGACATTTGCTCCCTGGGCAGCGACTGCGCACCGGCGAAGTTCTGCTCGAAGTCACGAAGCCGTGCACGCCGTGCCATCTGATGGACGAAATTCGGCAGGGTCTTCAGGAAGCGATTCGCGGGCGGCGCGGCCTGTTGTGCCGTGTCGTCGAGCCCGGCCGCATCCGCCGGGGCGATCGTGTTGAAATGGAAGAGAAGGCGCGCGCGCCGCATCGCCGGCAGCGACGATTCTTTATCCGGCGCGATTTGATTTTTGATAAGGAACATCATACCAACCAGGGAGGCAGGGAGCATTCATGGCCAGTGAATCGAAGAACAGCCGCAAGCCGCTCGTCGGAATCGTCATGGGGTCGGACACGGATTTGCCGGTGATGAGCGAAACGGCGAAGATGCTGGAAAAATTTGAAGTGCCATACGAAATTGAAGTGACCTCGGCGCACCGCTCTCCGGCGCGCACGCACGAATACGCTTCGACGGCGGTTTCGCGCGGGCTGAAAGTGGTGATTGTCGCGGCGGGAGGCGCGGCGCATCTGGCGGGCGTGGTTGCGGCGGTCACGACGCTGCCCGTCGTCGCGGTGCCGATGGCGACCACGGTGCTCTCCGGCATCGACTCCCTGCTCTCCAGCGTTCAAATGCCGGGGGCGTGCCCGTGGCGGCCATGGCCATCGACAAGCCCGGCGCCATCAACGCGGCGATTTTCGCGGCGGAAATTCTGGCCACTTCCGATCCGGAAATCGCCAAGCGGCTCACCACGTACAAGGAAGAACTCGCCAAATCGGTGGCCGAAAAAAGCGCGCGCGTGAAATTGCAGTACGCAGGGAAAACCAGCTAGCCCGCATTTTTCACATCACAAAATTTTAAGATATGCAAGAAGCTCGGGAGTAGTAGCGCAGACTTCAGTCTGTGGGGTTTCGGCCTTGCAAGGACGATAGACCCCCACAGACTGAAGTCTGTGCTACTTAAACGTCAGCGCGACTCCCTAGAATATTTCTGTAATTGCGAATCAGTGGTTATGCTCGTTCGCGCCGCCGACCGGCCTGCGTGGTGCTGTGCGTAAGCGCCTGCCTGGCTTCCTGGCTGATCGTGACGGTATCTTGCGTAGCGGTTTCCGTTTGCAGGGTCTTGGGCGGCTGAACGGTTTGCTCGGTTTGCGACTGCGAATGGGCTTCCTGAACAGAGTGAATGGAACTGGTCATGGCCGATTACCTCATCGCTCTATACATCGGCAGGCGAGGAAATACCTTTAGCGCCCGCCAAGATACAGAAATGAAGAGGTTTAAGTGGCTAGTGGCTATCGCCGTCGTGGTCTACGTCGCCTCCCGCGGCCGGCTTGGCGTTGTTCGCCAGCGCCTGCTGTGCTTGCGGGCTGATCGTGACTTTGTCTTGCGGGGTTGCTGATTGGGTTGCAGTTTGCTGAGTCTTGGGTGGCGCGGTGCGCTGCTGGCTGCGTCTGCGTCACTGCGTTGACTGGCTGAACCAGTTGAACGGGATTGCTCATGCGTATCACCTCTCGCACGTAACCTTCGGCAAAGGGAGAATTTACTTTAGGGCGCGGCAAAAAAAGAGAGAAGAAACGGAAACCGTGCCGAACGGAAACAGCGCCGGGCTCGCCCGCCGCGGCGGACGAGATCCGGCGCTCTAGTAGGACAGGCTTCAGACTGTCGGGTTTAGATTTCAGAGGAACGTCAACTGCGACAGGCTGAAGCCTGTCCTACCTGGCCCTGTTATTTTCTCGCGGCGTTGGCTGCAAATCGCTCCTGCATCCGGCGCGTAAGGTGAGGGACGATCCCCAGCATGCGCTCGATCAGCATCAACTGGGCGCGGTGATGCATTTCGTGTTCTTTCACGGAGAGAATCATATCGAAGCGGGTGCGCGCGGGCGGCGTTCCTCCCGGCGGCATGGTGATGATCTCGCCGAGGAAATTGTCGTCGAGCCCTTCCATCCATTTGGCCCACGCCTCGCCCTCCGTGGTGAGGAGTTCGATCAACTGGGCCTTTGTGCGCGGCGCTTTTTCCTCCGCGGACAACTTTTTCATCAACGCCGGAAAATCGAATCCCGCCAGAGTCGTCAAGCGTTGATCGGCATGGATCGCCTTTTGAAACCCGTTGCTCAGCGCGATGTGCGCGAGCAGCTCGCCAACGCTCCGCGTCTCCGGCATGGGCCGAAAATCGTACTTGTCCTCGGGAATGTCCTGAGCAATCGCCAGCGTGTTCTTGCGGACGGTGCGAAAACTTTCAGCTAATTCCTTGCCGCCATAATAGTTCACCAGAATCTCCTTCGCTTAAGCTAAGTTTGATTTTCCATGAAAAGGAAAGGGAATGTAGTTTAACACGGCGGGGTGCAAAATTTAAGACGACCTCGTAGAATCCGAAATGTGTCTCGCGGCGAGCGGCCTTACTGCTTTCCCGTCGAAGCTTTCTGTTTCAACTCTTCCGTCCAGTTCAGCACGACGCTGATTTCCTGCGGGCCCTGCTCCGCGGTCTTCGCCAACAGGAAACGTTGGCCGTCGGGCGTGACGTCATAGGCGGGCATCGTGTTATATGTGGCGTAATGCCCCTCGAAGAGCACCTTCGGCGTATCCGCGGAAAAGTTTGCCTTGGTGTTCGTCCCCACGGCCATCATCTTGTCCCCGTTCCGGTAGAAGAGTTCTCCGTTGCGCGCCCAAACGGGTTCCGTGCCGCCTTCCGTCGAAATTTGCCATTTGCCCCCGGGCCCCGGATAAGGCTGGACGTAAACCTCGGTGCGGCCCGACTCATCCGAGACATAAGCCAGCCACCGGCCGTCGGGCGAAAATTTAGGGGCGATTTCGTTGAACCGTGTTTGCAGGAACGTCTCCACTTTTCGGTCCCCGAGCCGGTAAACGAATAGGTCGTAACCAGTACCGGGGTTGATTTGCTCGAAGGCCAGCGTCTGTCCGTCGGGAGACCAGGAACTTGCGACTTGCGATCGGTCGCTCGTCGCCAACCGCTCCGTGCCGCCGCTGCCGTCTGCCAGTTGCCAGAACAGGTTCCGCTGCCCCGCTCTGTCCGATCCAAATGCGACTCTCTTTCCATCGGGCGTCCACGCCAAAGCGCCGTTGTAGCTCCCTTCGAAGGTGAGCCGTGTCAATGTGCCCCGTCCGGTGTCCAGAAGCCACTCCTGGCTTCCCAACTCGTCAATCGTAACGGCCACGCGCTGGCCATCGGGAGAGAGCCGTGGGTTTCGATAGGCGTGGGGCGGAGCGGCCAGTGGTTGCTCCGTTCCTTTTCGGTCCACCCAGACTAGCTTGTTCTGTGCGGCTGTCGGTACCAACCGGTAGGCCAGCACGCCGTTAGCGGAGACGGTGACGGCCGCCTTGGCGTTCGCGGCATTGAACTGAACGCCTTCGGCGATGGGGATGGCGTCACCCTTCAGCTCCAGGCGATCCGCGTCGAAGGGTTGAGCTAACAAGGTCCCCGCCCGGTTAAACAAAAGATAACCCGGGGGAGCATACAGTGCGGAAGAGTGGGCCTTCAGAATCAGCTTCGTGTCTTTCGAATCAAGCGATCCCACGTATATCCCACTATTTTCCGAATTCGAAGCAATGATTGTGTAGAGAAAGTGTTTTCCATCCGGTAGAAAGTATGGCCAAGCGTGACCAGAGCGCCTGCTGGGATGCTTCCAATGATGTGACAGCAGTCGGCGAACCACCTGCTGAAGGGATGCGAAGAATCGGACTCCCGGGACCGGTCGAAAATAAGATGACCCCATCGCGATTCCAGGTTCCCCCAAATTCGGCCGGCGAAGCCGTGATGGTTTCGGTGGGGCCTCCGGTAGCCGGGACCTTCTTGAGCGAAGCACCAGCGGTAAAAGCAATGAAGCGGCTATCCGGCGACCAAAAGGGTTCCCATGCATCATCGGTCCCAGGAAGCGGCTGCGCGGTTGGGGAATCGAAGTCGCGCAGCCAAAGCTGGGAATGGCCACTGGCGTCCACCGCTACAAATGCCACCTTACTGCCGTCTGGAGACACACTAAAGAAGTTCGGGCCGAGGCCATTCAACGGCAAGTTTTGCTTTTCCGGCGAAGCAACAGTAAAATGCACGGCCTTCAGTTCCGCCGAAGGCCGGCGGAAGTAGAAGACCGCTGCGGCGAGCACGACCGCAACGAGGATGGCAACCGCGGCCACCAGCCAGCCGAGACGCTCGCGGACGCTGCGTTTGGCTATGCCACCGGATGCCGGCATCGCCGCCTGTGTTCCCTGGCCCTGCTCCGCGATCCATTTCAGTTCGTCGCAAATATCGCTCGCCGCCTGCCATCTTTTCTCCGGTTCCTTAGCCATGCATTTCTTCACCAGGCGATCGAGGGCGGGCGGCGTCACCGGCTGGAGGGAAGAGATTGGCGGCGGGTCGGTCTCCAGAATCTTGGCGATCAAGCTTGCCTGGCTCCTGCCTTCGAAGGCTTTCTTGCCGGTGGCCATTTCGTAGACGACCGCGCCAAAAGCGAAGATATCCGTGCGGGCATCGACCGGCCTTGCTTCCACTTGCTCGGGCGCCATGTACTGCAGCGTCCCCAGGATGGTTCCCTCCGCGGTCTCGCCGCCTTGTATCGTCGCAAGCTCCGAGAACGGAGTCGCGGGTTTTGCTTCCTGCTGCAATTTGGCCAGGCCGAAATCCAGCAGCTTCGTGCCCGATTTCGTGATCACGATGTTGCCCGGCTTCAGATCCCGGTGCGTGATGCCCTTGCGGTGAGCCTTGTCGAGCGCATCGGAAATCTCAATCGCGTACTGCAACACCTGCTCCATCGGCAGCGGGCCCTTCTTCAGACGGTCCGCCAGCGTTTCTCCCTCCAGGTACTCCATCACCAGAAAGTCGGTTCCGTCCTGATGGCCGATGTCGAACAGCGTGCAGATGTGGGGATGATTCAGACCGGCGATGGTGCGCGCTTCGCGATCGAAGCGCTCGCGCAGAGTCCGCGCGATCGGCCAGGTGCGCGGACAGGACTTTGATCGCGACGGTGCGGTCCAGGCGCGTATCGCGGGCTTTGTAGACCTCGCCCATGCCGCCCGCGCCGATCGCGGAGAGGATCTGGTAGGGGCCCACCGATTTCCCGGGCAAAATAGCCACGCTGAACTCCATTCAGTTGAAGTGCGGGGAGTATAACGCCGTTACCCAATCAGGAAACTGTTTTTTAGGGGCGCGTCGAGGATCATTGTAGAATACATGCCATCGCCCCGTGGAGTTCCATGTTCAGATGGGATTGCGCGGAGGAATGGTGTCCGGACTAATCTTGCGGTCGAGGTGAATATGCGGCGACGAGTAGCGCTACTGGGCACGAGTGCCTTCGTGGTGATTTCTGTCCTTTGCGATTTCCATGGCCCGGCCGGCGAATGCCGGGCGTTCTTCGGATGGCGCCACAGACACGCCAACTCCCGCTGCCTACCGCGATGATCTTCAGCGCTCTTACAGAACCGACCATTATCTCGAGGTGGCAGACAGCGGCGTGGACCGCGGAGAAAATATTTATTGGCATAAATGCTGGGCGTGCCACAACAAATATCAGCAGGCCGCTCCGACACTCGAAGGCCTTTTCAAGCAACCTGCACTGATTACCGGCGTTCCCGTCAATGAAGAGAATGTCGCCGCGCACATCAAGAAGGGCGGGCCGGGGATGCCGTCGTTTCGCACCACGCTCTCCGACACGGATGTGGCCGACGTGGTCAGCTATCTGCACAGCGAAAAATGCTGCGTCGAGGGAGAACACCTTCCGGCCAATCCGTGGTATCGATCGGAAACAAACAAATGGACGGTACAGAACGGCCTTTCCGGCGGGGCGACCGGGACGGTGCGAGTGGCCAGCGGCGATTCGCCGGAAGGCGTGATGGTGCAACTCATCGCGCCGAATGGCGTGCGAACCACGGTCTACACCAACGAAGACGGGAAGTACGAATTCCCAAAGATGCAGGCCGGGGCCTACACCCTGCGGATCGCGAACCCGCTGGAATTCAAGCCGTACCGGCGGGACTCGGTGCAAATCGACGGCGCCACGAAATTGGAAGAAATTGTGCTGGAGCGAATTGCCAAGACGCGGGCGCTGCCGGCGACGCCGGAAGTGGAAGCGCAGCTCAGCGGCGAGGAAATTTTGTGGAATCTTCCGGGAACCGTCGAGGAAAAAGAAGCGTCTGCACAACACCTGCGCGCTCGGGTGCCATTCCTTCCAGCAGATTTTTAAGAATCGCTATGACGAGCGTAGCTGGGGCGTGCTGGTGGCGCGCATGCTGCATCGCGGCGGCGGCCCGCTCATCAACGATCCGCTCGAGCCGGTGAGCGATTCCGCCCTGGCCACCGACAAGCTGCTCACCAAATGGCTCGCGCGGGTTCGCGGGCCGGAGTCCGTGGACGGGCCGATGTACGCGTTCCCGCGTCTGACCGGGGAATCCAATCGCGTGGTGGTGACGGAATTCGAGCTGCCCCGCGCGCTGCAAAGCGCCCACGATGTTTATCGGAGATGGCAATGGAAATATCTGGTACACGAGCCATCTGAGCCGCTTCTTCGGAAAACTCGACACGCGCACGGGCGTGGTGACGGAATACCAGGCTCCCTTGACGCCGGGCGCGCAGCCGGGCACGCATCATGTGTACGTTGAGAAGAATGGCGAAGTGCTCATTTCCGAACCGTGGTCGCACAAGCTGCTCAAGCTCGATCCTCGAAACGGGGAGATGGTCGAAGTGCCCGTCGCCGCGCCCTTTCCGATCAACTCCGCGGGGATGGCCGATTTCGACGTCACGCCCGATGGATTTGTGTGGGCCAGCATGGGCGGAGGATACGCCGCCGAAAAGATCGATCCCAAGACCGGAAAACTCGTGCAGAAATATCCGATGAAGGTTCCCTTCAGCTACGACGGCGTGATTTCCCAGGACGGAAATTTCTGGGCCGGCGGCGCGATTTCCGGAACTTTTGGAAATTCAGCGGAGCTTCTCGATATCCGCACGGGCCAGATGCTGAATTTGGATTCCGGGGACCGCAAATCGGCGGGCCGCAGAGGCGGATTCGATCCGTTCGGCAATGCCTGGTTCGGCGGCGAAAACGGAACTTTGGTGGAGCTGGATGCCAAGGCCAAGCGTATCCGTGAATTTTATCCGCCCGGCCCTGTCGAGCCCTACACGGATTTGTACTCCGTGGAACCCGACAAGAACGGCGAAGTGTGGGGCGGAGAATTGCACGGGAGAGAGTTTCTCCGATTCAATCCGAAAACGGGCCAGTGGACGGAATACGCAATGCCGGAGCCCTATTCGCACTCGCGCGCGGTTTGGGTCGACAAGTCCACAACTCCGACCACCGTTTGGTATGCCGACTACAGCACGGGGCGCATCGTTCGAATTCAGCCCATGGAGTGAGTTGCTTGCTAATCGAGTATTTTATTTGTATCTGGGCAGGCTCTTCCACCATCTAAGTTATCCGGAGGCACAGGATGTCAACTTTGACGCATGTCCCAAACGTTCCTCAAATTACCGACGACGCAGCCGATCCCGGGTTGCGCGATGTGATCGAGCGGGCCAAGGTGACCAAGAGCCCGCCGCCGGCCTGGTACCGGACCATGGGCCAGAACCCGGAAGTGGCCAAGGCGTTTGCGGGCTACTGGGATATGCTGCACCGCGGCGGCACCGTGCCTCACGAGATCAAGGAACTCGCGCGCATCCAGATCGCGCAAATCGTCGGCTGCGAATTCTGCGCGCGGCAAACTTCTCCGCTCGCGTCGTCCATCACCGAGGAAGAAAAGCGGAGTTGCGCGCTGCCGAACTGGGAGCATCCCGACCCGAAGACTCGCGCCGCCCTCCACTACGCGCGCACGCTCACGCTCGATGACGGGCGGGACAAGGAAGTCTACGCGGAGCTGAAAAAATTCTACAGCAACGCGGAAATTATCGAGCTATCGGCGTTCTTCTGCCTCACCGCCGGCGGCAACCGCATGGCCAAGAGTTGGAGCATCGAAGCGCACGGCGAAGTGCCGGCGATTCCCAGTGGCGCGATGTCCATCCACGGGAATGATGGGCAAGAGGCTTCGAGCCATTCTTCACGTGCAAGGTAGATTCACCACCGGCAACACCGTTATTCCGGCTGCCATTCGAAATTAATTTTCGAAGCGCGCCTTCTATTTCGTCTTCGTGTAACCCCCTAATTCAAAGTGAGTTGCATAGGTCGCGACGAAGGCCCTCCGCGTCCTCGAGTTTCCGAATGCCAATAAAATCGCCGATTACTTGATTGGGCAAGCCCAATCCAGTCGTCTCGCGTCATGGTCGAGGGTGTCCCGCATAATTTAATAAACAACTGGCATGAAGGGTGAGATCCCTTGAGTTTGGAAAGTAAAACATCCGAGCGCGACGAATTGCCTTCGGCGCACGCAGCGCCTCTTAACGGTGGCGATGCGAACGTGCGGGATTCCGTCGGCTCCTCCGAGGGCCGCGCCAAACTAATGGAATGCTGGCGCGGCCAGTTGGCCGGCGATTGGCCGCGGCTTCAGTTGCCGTTCGACCGTCCGAGACCTTCCAAAGAGAGCCAGAGTTGCGCGATGGAAAAATTCGACGTTCCCGGAAGCTTGGCTCAAGGGCTGAGACGACTCGCGCAAAAATCGGGCTGCTCTCTCTACGTCACCCTTCTGGCCGGAGTCGCTGTCCTGTTGCAGCGTTATTCCGGGCAGGATGAAATGACGGTCGGCGGCACGAGCCCGGAAAGAAATCCTGGCGGGCTTGCGGGTCCAACGGGCAATGTTGAAAATCTGCTCGCGCTGCGTGTGAATCTGTCGGGCAACCCCAACTTTCTAGAACTTCAGTCCCGCGTAAGTGCGGTGTTTTTAGACGCCGCAGCGCACTCGGGAGTCCCCTTTTCCGAAGTTGTGAAGGAAGTTCGTCCAGACATTGAGTCGGGGGGCAATTCTTTGTTCAACGTAGTGGTATCTCAGACGTCGCCGCTTCCAAGGGGCGTCTCCGCCGCTGAAGATTCGAGTATTGATTTCCTGGAGGATTTGAAATTCTCTTTCGAAGATCGCGGCGAACAACTCTGTGGAGCGATTACCTACGCCACCGATTTATTCGACCGCGCCACCGTCACTGAAATGGGCCGGCATTGGCAGAATTTATTGACCGGTGCTTGCGCGGATTCCAGTAAACGCGTTTCGGATCTGGACATTCTTAGCCCCGAAGAAAGAAATCGAATCGTTTACGAGTGGAACCTCACGCTCGCCGCGTACCCAAATATCTGCGTACACGAATTGTTCGAGCAGCAAGCCGCCAAAACGCCGGAGATGACCGCCGTTGTGTCCGAGGGCACATCGCTGAGCTATCGCGAATTGAACGAGCGCGCCAATCAGCTGGCGCACTATCTCCGGAAACGCGGGGTCGGTCCGGAAGTGCTAGTCGGCATTTGCCTGAACCGCGCGCCGGAACTGGTGATCGGGCTTCTGGGGATTTGGAAGGCGGGCGGCGCCTACGTTCCATTGGATCCCTCCTACCCGCGTGAGCGTCTGTCCTACATGATGCGGGATTCGGCCGCGAAATTTCTGCTGACGAGCGGCGAACTGAAACGCCTGATTCCCTCCGCCGACGATAAGGCCATCCTGCTCGATTCGGATTGGAAGCAGATCGCCAAGGAAAGTTCAGCGAATCCGGAATCGGGCGCAGTGCCGTCGAACCTGGCCTACGTGATGTACACCTCCGGAACGACCGGGGAACCAAAAGGGGCGATGATTCCGCACAGCGGCCTGGCCAACTATCTGACCTGGGCCATCGGCGCGTATGGAGTCGAGGCGGGGCAATCGGTCCCGGTCCACTCCTCGATTTCTTTTGATTTGACGGTCACGAGTCTATATCCCGCCTTGCTTGCGGGGGGGAAAGTCGAACTGCTGCGCGAAGACGTCGGGGCGCAAAGCCTGATCGCGGCTTTGAAAAAGACTGAGAACCGCAGCCTTGTGAAGATCACTCCATCGCAACTGGAATTGCTGAGCCAACAACTCAGCCCGCAAGAGGCGGCAAGCGTCACGAAAACATTGGTGATCGGCGGCGAGGCCCTGCTGGCGGAGAATCTGGTTCTGTGGCGCGAATTTGCTCCGGCGACGCGCCTCATCAACGAGTACGGGCCCACGGAAACCGCGGTAGGATGCTGCGTCTACGAAGTGCGTACCGACGATCCACGAACAGGCCCTGTCCCGATTGGCCGGCCCATCGCCAACACGCAGCTCTACGTTCTGGACGGAAATTTGCAACCGGTACCCGCCGGCGTGAAAGGCGATCTGTACATTGGCGGCGATGGCGTAGCGCGCGGGTATCTGAACAGGCCCGAGCTGACCGAGAGAAATTTCATCGCGGATCCATTTTCCGGAAAAAGTGGAGCGCGGCTCTACCAGAGCGGCGATCTGGCGCGCTACCGCAGGGATGGAACGCTGGAATTCCTGGGCCGCGCGGACGGCCAGGTGAAGGTGCGAGGATACCGGATCGAACTAGGCGAAATCGAAGCGGCGCTGGCCGCTCATCCGGGAGTGCAATCCTGCAAGGTTTTGGCGGTCGAGCATAGGCCTGGAAACAAACAGTTGGTGGCTTATGCGATCCTTCAGGGAAATGAATCGCTGTCCGCGGAAGAGGTGAAGGATTTCCTGAAGCTATCGCTGCCCGAATTTATGGTGCCGGCGCAGATCGTTTTCCTGGATTCCTTTCCGCTCACTCAGAACGGAAAGCTTGACCGCAGAGCATTGCCTGCTCCGACGCACGGAAATATCTCGGCTGCGCATGAATTCGTTGCCCCGCGCACGGAAGCCGAGAAGAAAGTCGCGGCGATTTGGGCCGAACTGCTGAACGTGGAGCAGGTCGGGATTCACGACGATTTTTTCGACCTGGGCGGGAACTCGTTGCTGGCGATCAAGGCCTTGTCGCGGATACGCGCAGAGTTCGAGGCGGATCTTCCCCTGGCGACTTTGTTGCAGGCTCCCACCGTTGGGCAACTCGGGGCGTTGCTTCACAACAGAGACTTCATTCCTTCCTGGTCCTTGCTGGTTCCCGTGCGAGCGGGAGGGACCAAGCCGCCGTTTTTCCTGATGCATGCCCTTGGCGGGAATGTCCTGGATTACCGCCGTCTGGTGAACCATCTGGAATCGGATCAGCCGGTCTATGCCTTTCAGGCTCAAGGGCTCGATGGAAATTTAATTAAGGACGCGGCTCTGGAAGAAATGGCTGCCGATTACGTCGCCGAATTGCGAAGCTTTCAACCGGAGGGCCCTTACTTTCTTGGCGGCTTCTCGCTGGGCGGATTGTTGGCGCTGGAAGCGGCGGAGCAACTGACCGCAGCCGGGCAGAAAGTTGCATTGGTCATCATGATCCAGTCAACCCATCCCGAAGCGGTGGACAATAAACCGAATACTCCCGCGTTCCAGCGCATGTGGTACCAAGTGCAGAAGGACGCCGGTCTCGAGTGGGAGAATCTATTGCACAATCCGAAGGGATATGCATCGGAGAGGCTTGTGCATCTGTGGGACGCCGTTCGCGCCCGAGCTTCGATCGCCTATCAAAAAATGACGGGCAAAGACCTATCCCAGTCGCCTGAATGGTCCAAACTTTATTTGTTTGAGGCGGTGGGACTGGAACACAAGAAAGCCATGGACAAATACCGGCCGGGTCCGTATGGCGGCGATGTTCTGCTAATTCGCGCCGGCGAGCAGTTGGCAGGGTTGATGCCGGATGAGCATCTGGGTTGGGATCGAACTCTCCACGGCAAATTGGACGTCTGCGAGGTTCCCGGGCATCAGGAGAACCTCTTGCTTGAACCCAACGTATTGCGACTTGCTAAAGAGCTCTCGATCCGATTGAAAGCGTCGCAACGAAAATACTTCAAAGCATCCGGCGGGAACTCCTCGCGCGGGAGTGCGCGGGGGTTTGTGCTTTCCAAATAGTTGGGATTAGGAGCAAGGCGTTGGGCGCGGTGGCAAGAAAGTTTTCGGGAAATTCGTCCATCCACGCGAGTTTTGGGAAACTTCAGAGCGACCAGCCGATCAACTCTTCCAGAATTTCATTGGTTCCGGCGTAGATGCGCTGTACGCGGCTGTCCATCCACATCTGCGCGATCGGATACTCCGTCATGTAGCCGTACCCGCCGTGCAACTGGACGCACTCGTCCACGACGCGGCACTGGCTCTCCGTCAGCCAATATTTCGCCATCGCCGCCGTCACCGCGTCCAACTGCCCGGCGATAAAGCGCATGACGCAATTGTCGATGAACACCCGCCCGATCTGCGCTTCCGTCTTGCACTGCGCCAGCTTGAACCGCGCGTTCTGAAATTCAATCAGCGTCTGGCCGAACGCCTTCCGCTCCTTCGCGTATTGGATCGTGATGGCCAGGGCCCGCTCCGTCGTCGCCACCGCGCCCACCCCGATCATCAGCCGCTCGTAGCGCAGTTGCTCCATCATCTGCGAAAAGCCCGACCCTTCCGCCGTTCCCAGCAGGTTCGCCGCCGGGACGCGCACATCGTCGAAGAAAAGTTCGCACGTGTCGATCTCGTGCATGCCCACTTTTTCAAGCGACTTGCCCACCCGGTATCCCTTCAGATCTTTCGTCTCCACCACGATCATCGAGATGCCGCGAAAGCCCGCCACTTTAGGGTCCGTCTTCGCCGCCACGCACACGAGGCCGGCGTGCCAGCCGTTGGTGATGAACGTCTTGGAACCACTGAGGATGTATTCATTCCCGGCGCGGCGCGCCGTCGTCTTGATCGCTTGCAAGTCCGAGCCGGCCGAAGGTTCCGACATGGCGATCGCTCCCACGAGTTCTCCCTGCGCCATCGCCGGCAGCCACTTCTTCTTTTGCGCATCGCTTCCGTAATTGAGGATGTAGTGCGAGACGATGCTCTGCACCCCGCATCCGAAGTTGATTCCCGCTTGCGCCAGCTCTTCCGACACCACCGCCTGGTGCGCGAACGTACCTCCTCCGCCGCCGTATTCCTCGGGCACATCCGGAAGCAGCAGGCCGGTCTGGCCCGCCTTCTTCCAGGCTTCCGCGTCGGGCCGATGCTGCTCGCGCCACTTGGCCTGGCAAGGCAGAAATTCCGCTTGCAGAAATTCGCGGACAGTCTTGCGATACAACTTGAGTTCGTCGTTCATCCAGGGTAATTCGTAGGCAGCCATGGGGAGCTAGAATGTTAGCCCAGCAAGTAGCAGATCGCCAGCGCACCACCCTGGAATCGAACGCCCATGTTTCGTTACAAGCATGGGTCCGGTAGGATGCGATACCGGACGCGCCCATGGTCGTTTAAGATGCTCGATGGTCGGGCCGGAAGCACGCAGGCAAAGGGGAGCGGTGCAGCTAATATCCTCAACGGGATGGGAACAGATCGGGGACGAAATCCACGTGTGGCGCGCGGCGCTGGACCGCGAAGGAAAAGTTCTTGGCCAATTGGAGTCGACGCTTTCGCTGGAAGAGAAAGCACGGGCGGATCGATTTCATTTCGTGAACGACAGGAATCGATTCGTCGCGGCGCGCGGCCTGCTTCGCGAATTGCTCGGCGGGTATCTGCGGCAGGCTCCGGCAACACTGGAATTTTCCTACGGAAAACACGGAAAACCATTTCTTTCGGGAGAGAACGCTTCGAGTGGACTTTGCTTTAACCTGTCTCACTCCTCAGGCTTGGCCGTGTATGCGATTGCGAGAGAACGAAATCTTGGGATTGACGTGGAGCACGTCCGGCCGGAATCGGCGGGGGAGGATATCGCACAGCGATATTTTTCGGCCCGGGAGGTGAGCGATCTGCGAACGTTGCCGCCCGAAGCGCGAGTTGATGGGTTTTTTCATTGCTGGACGCGCAAGGAAGCGTATTTGAAAGCTACCGGGATGGGGTTGCAGATTCCGCTTGACAGTTTTTCCGTGAGCCTGTTGCCCGAAAAGCCCGCGCAATTCCTCGGCGGCGTGGATTCCCGCTGGCATATCGCTGCTTTTCATCCCGCTGAAGGCTATACGGCCGCGGTGGTGTATGACGGCGCTCCATGTCCCATTAAATATTTTCCCGTTGATCCACGCGAAGAATGAAAGGGAATTGGTGTCTCAGGCTTCCAGCCAGTGGGTTTTAGTCGTTGCAAGGACTAACCCCCACAGGCTGAAGCCTGTGCTACTAAAACCCGCAAGCATTGTTGTAATATGGCCCGCCCGGAAACTAAAATCAGCTAACATATAGACTTGGCTGCGTGGAGGAAACATGCAAAAGGTGAATATTGGAATCATCGGAACGGGATGGTGCGGGGGCATTCGCGCGGAAACGTGCGCCGCGAGCCCATACGTGAGCGAACTGCACATCGCCGAAATCAAAGAGGCGCGCCTGAAGGAAGTGGCGGAGAAGACCAAGCCCGTCACGGCGACCACGGATTACCGCGTGCTCCTGAAAAATGACAACATCAATGCCATCATCGTCTCCGCCACGCCGGAAACCGTGCACTACCCGATGGCCAAGGAAACGCTGCTCGCGGGAAAACACCTCCTGCTCGAAAAGCCGATTTCGCTCACGCTGGCCGAAGCGGATGAATTGATCGATCTGGCGCGGTCCAAATCGCTGCTCTTCACGATCGGATATTCGCAGCGCTTCAACCCGAAATTCGCATACGTGAAGCGCTCGATCGCTGACGGCACGATCGGCCAGCCGGTGAGCGCTCTCGTGAGCCGCCACATCACGCGCAACCTCGGCAACAAAATCAGCGGCCGCATCAAGCTGTCGCCGGCCGCCATGGAAGCGACGCACGACATTGACTTTGTGCTGTGGTGCTTTGAGCCGCGGAAACCTGTGCGCGTCTATGCGCAGCTCGTCAACAAAATCATGCAACCCACGAATGGCGCGCCCGACTGCGTTTGGATGATCGTGACGCTGGACGACGGCAGCGTGTTCACGATTGGCGCAGGCTGGGTGCTTCCTCCGGCGTATCCGAATTTCTCGTCCACGTGGATCGAGATGGTCGGCAGCGAAGGCGCGATTATGGTGGACGACTCGCACCGCGACGTCAGCATCAACACGATGAAGCGCGGCATCGAGTTCCCGCTCTCCACCATGCCCGGCGAAAAAGTGGAGCACGTCTATGCGGGGCCCATGGAGGCCGAGACCATCCACTTTCTGGATTGCGTCGCGCGCGGCAAACAGCCGCTCGTCACTCCCGAGCACGCTCGCATGGTCATGCAGGTCTACCAAGCCGCGGATCAATCGGCCGACGAAAATCGGCCCATTGACATCGTCTGGCCCAAGAAAGAACGAAGCAGCGTGGAAAAGGAAATTGTCGGCGTTCGAGCCAGTGCGCCTGCACGAGCGCAGGATTGATTTCAACTCGCTTAACTAATTTGAACGCTACTCGCAATCCAGCATCAAGGTTACGATGAAGGAGGTCCGACCTTTAGGTCGGACAACCAGTGTCGCATGTATTGGCCTCCAGGCCATGAAGCCTCAGGGGCTAAAGCCCAGCGATAAGCCAGCCCGAATGTCCGGGCTGAAGCCCGGACCTCCTAAGATCGGCGAGAGACAGAATGCTGGACACGACTCCCACGTCCGCGTCGCCAAAAACCTCTACCCTTGAAATTGCTGCATCCAAACCCACCAGGACCCGCTGGCTCGTTCTCGTGCTGATCAGCTTCATGTACCTGATCACGTACATGGATCGCAGCAATATTTCAGTCGCGCAGCCGGAAATCGCCAAACAATTTGGTCTCAGTAAAACCGCCATGGGCCTCGTGCTCGCCGCCTTTACGTGGGCCTACGCGCTGGGTCAGGTCCCTTCCGGGTGGTTTGGCGACCGCTTTGGTCCCAAGCGCGTGCTTACCGTTATCATGACGCTGTGGTCCGCCACCGCCGTGATGACCGGCGCGGCATTCGGCTTCGGTTCCCTGTTTGGGGCTCGCTTTCTTTTGGGACTAAGCGAATCCGGGGCATTTCCCGTCGCCAGCCGCGGCATGCAACTCTGGTTTCCGCGCGTCGAACGTGGCCGGATCCAGGGCACCACGCATTTCTTCAGCCGCTTCGCAGTAGCGGTCACGCCATTTATCGCCGGCAGCATTCTGATCGCCTTCGGATGGCGCGCAATTTTCTACATTTTCGGCTCCCTGGGCGTGGTGTGGGCGATTGTCTTCAGCCTCTTCTACCGCAACGTTCCCGAGGAACACAAAGGCGTCAATCGGATGGAACTGGCCACCATCCGAGGCGTGAACCCGGATGGAACCATTAAGCCGCCCGCGATCAGCCACCTCGCGACTCCGTGGAAACGAATCCTGCTTTCGCCCAACATGTGGTTCATCTCTCTCGGCTATTTCTGCTTTTTCTTTGGAACGAATTTTTATCTGACGTGGTATCCAACCTATCTGCGGGAACATCTGCACATGTCCATTCGCTCGCTGGGAATCTGGGGGTCCGTTCCTCTGTTTGCGGGCATGGCCGGCGACATAACCGGCGGCACGATCTCCGATCTGATCTTGAAAACCACGGGCAAAGCCAAGCTGGCGCGCCGCGTGGTTGCCGCTCCCGGCTTTCTTCTGGCGAGCGTCTTCGTAATTCCCGCCGCAATGACCGCGAACAAATTCAGCTCGATTGAGTGTTTGGCCATATCTTTCTTCTTTCTCGAATGGGTGATCGGTCCTGCGTGGGCCGTCCCGATGGATGTGGGCGGTCAATTTAGCGGCACGGTGACGGGCGTGATGAATATGGTCGGCGCCCTCGGCGGAGCGTCCACAGCCATCGTCTACGGAAGTTTGTTCAACCGCGGTTTCTGGGTGGCGCCGTTCCTGGTGAGTGCGGGCGTGATGGTCCTGGGCGCGCTGATCTGGACGTTCCTGATCAATCCCGAACAGTCCGTGGTGGAAAGCCCGGTTTCGGCGGGAGGCGCTTTGCCTTGACGCTCGCGGCGGGCGCGTGCTATTTGGATTGATCAGGTTTGCAGACGTTATTCAATGAACTCGGATTCAATCCTTTGCATAGGAGAAATAAAATGACGTGGCGACGAATCATTGCAGTAGCCCTATCAGTCCTTGGTTTTTTCGCAATCGCGTGGCGCACGGCCCGAAGCGCAGCGCCGCCGGAAAACATGACGGACGAAATCCTGAAGGTCGATGACGAAAGGAACCAGGCTCTGCAAAAGGGCGACGTCGCCACGCTGGATCGAATTTATTCCGACGATTTGATTTACGCCAACGCCAGCGGCGCGCTCCTGACCAAAGCGCAACACCTGGCGGAACTCAAAGCCAGGACTTTAACTTTTCGTTCTTTCAAGCACGAAGACGTTAAGGTGGCCGTGCATGGAGATACCGGGATCCTGACCGGCATCAGCAAATCCGTCGTGGAGTATCAAGGGGCCGTCTCCAGCAGCAACAGAAGATTTCTGAATGTTTTCATCAAGAAAGACGGGCGCTGGCAGTGCGTGGGGCACTTTGAAACGAATATCTCGGAAAAGCCGTAGAGGGACTAGTGGCACACGCTTCAGCCTGTGGGGGTTAGTCATTGCAAGCACTAAAACCCACAGGCTGAAGCGTGTGCTATTTGGGCTACTCGAGCGCTTTCAATCCCGCGCTGGCGACTTGCTCATCCTCATGCGATTTGGCGCCGGAAACTCCCACCGCGCCAACACATTCGCCCTGATGCATGATCGGCAGTCCACCCTGCACGGCCACTCTGCCGGGAAAGGCAACCGTCGCCGGCCTCTCCTTGACGATCTCTTCCAGAACCTTGGTCGGAGTTCGCGTCGCGGCGGCCGTTTGGGCCTTACAGGTGGCGATCATCGCGCTTTGAGCCACGGCGCCGTCCAGCCGTTCGAGGTGAACCAGAAATCCCCCATCGTCCACAACGGCAATGCTGACATTCCATTTATTTTTCGCCGCCTCGACTTTGCACCCGGCCACAATTTTCTCCGCGTCTGAAGCCGTCAAACACATTTTGTTGCGCACTGATTCTCCTTTTTATGATGACTTATGGATAATTCGGCAACGCACGGGCTCGATACCTGGGAACGTCAATCTCCCAATTGGCGTCGCGAAAACCGCCCGCCGAGGCGGGGAGATTGGCGTTCCCAGGCTACCTCAATAGAAACTAGTTGCCCGCCCTTTGGTTGTTCGGGACGTTTCCATCCGGCTTGAACGCGGTCAGGGTAGCCATCCGGATACCCGCATACCAGAACGTACCTTGCGCATCCTGCTCGATCTTCGGCGGATACAGACCACCGAGACGCGTGCCATTCGGCCCTGGATGTTCCCGCCCCATAATGTCCGGGAAGGGTTCCGGGAAGTAGGTGTATTTCTTTGTCTTCTGGTCAAACCTGGCCAGAACGCCGTAGCTTCTGAGCGTCACCCAAATATTGTCCTGTGCGTCGGCGTAGCACTCATATCCTCCGCCCAGCTTGAACGGGTCCTTGAACTCCGTGATCTTGCCCGTATCCGGATCCAACATTCCGAGCGCCTGTCCGATGTGCTCGGAGAACCAGACCTTGCCTTTGGAATCGACCGTAGGACGGCGCGGGCCGGAAGGTTGAGTCGGCGTTGCGTAGACCGACCATTTGTCGGTCTTTGGATCGTAGCCCACGATCTTGTGTGAGGTCATGCCCACGGCCCACACACGATCCTTTTGATCGACCGTCATCCCGTAATAATGGGCATTCGTGTCAGTCGGCGAGGGGTCCCATTCCGTAATCTTCTTGGTGATGGCGTCGAGCTTGCCAACCTTGCTTACCCCTTGCATTTCCGTGAACCAGACGTTGCCCTTTGAATCCGAACGAATTGTGTGCGGAGTGCTCCTGGTCGGAGTTGGATACGTGATTACTTTTCCTGTTTCCGGATCCAATTCGCCGATCGAGCTCTCATCGATTTCTGCCGTATAGACATGCCCGTCCTTGGCCTGGGTGATTCCGTGCGGCCCGAGCACGCGATGTCCCTGGTCAGGATTTGGAAGAATGAAGGTCTGGAACCGCCCCGGATAATCGATTCGGTTCTTGTCCATTCCCTGGATCGAATCCATGCCCATCTCGGCCACGTAGACGGTCGGAGAAATGCGGCTTGGCCAGACGTCGTGGCTGGAAATCTCGTCTTCATTCTTACCGGGCAACGCGGGAGGCAGGTCGTATTCGATATAGATGGTGCGGGAAAGGGCCTTTTCGTCGAGCTGAAGATCGTCCAGCTTCAGGTCGCGCCGCTTCCCGCCCTCCGGAAAAATCTTCGAAAAATAGGCGGCGATCTCTTCCCGTTTCACTTCGGGAATCGCAGCGGGGTTCACCTGGGGGACACCGGTATGGTTCGTGAAGCTGGTGCCATCCATGTTGAACATGCGGCTTACGGCGGCGCCCCAAACATCCGCGTTGCGGGCTCCCCCTCCCATGCGTTGCCAGGGGATATGCTCGTAGCCGTGGCAGCCCATGCAGTTCTGCATCAGGTAGTCGCGGGTCGAGCCGGGAGGAAAAAGAGTATCGAAATCGACCAGTTCCGCCAGCAACTTGTCCGGCCGGACGAGCAAAGCCACATCGGCGGTCTTCGAATCGCCCGCTTTTAAGTCAATCGTCGGACCTTTCGAATCAAATCCGTCCTGCAACGCCGACATCTGATAAGTGCCGGGGGGCAGGTTGTAAATTTGGTAGTGACCCTTTTGGGTGAAGACGGTGTAGGTGATATGGCGCTCGGCATCTCTTGCCCTGACTCGAACCGCGTACAGCGCGGGGATGTGGTTTCCCGACGCTTCGCTCAAGGCGTAATCCCTGTTGGCTGTGACAGTTCCGGAAATGACACCACTGCCCTGGGCACTCTGTCCTTGGGCTCTACCCCCGGTTGCCCACAACAACAGTGCGGCTCCCATTAAAATTGCGCCGGACAATAGTGTTTTCACCCGTTTGGTCATGACACACTCCCGTCCCCAAATTAACGCCTGCGCCCGATCTCGGGTTGCGGCAGGACACCGCCGCGAATGACTTTGATTATTCGTACACCACGATCAGCTATCACGTCAACTTGAACATGCCGTGTCGGTTGCGCTCCGCTTCACCGAGCATGTACAATTTTATTTCAATTTCAAACGGAGCTGCCATGATCCACACAGGACGCCACTTTCTCCAAATTCCAGGTCCCACAAATGTGCCGGATCGCATCTTGCGGGCCATGGATGCTCCGGTGATCGACCACCGGAGCGCGGAATTCGCGAGCCTGGGCAAGGAAGTTCTGGAGGGCATGCGCGGGATTTTTCAAACTTCAGGCTCGGTGATCATGTATCCGGCTTCCGGGACGGGGGCGTGGGAAGCGGCGCTTGTAAATACTCTTTCTCCGGGTGACCGCGTCCTGCTCTTCGAGACGGGGCATTTTTCATTTCTGTGGCGCGGAGTCGCCGAGAAATTCGGCATTCAGGTGGATTACGTGCCCGGCAACTGGAGGAGAGGGGCGAGCCCCGCGGAACTGGAATCGCGGCTGGCTGCGGATCGCGGCCACGCGATCAAAGCGGTCCTCGTGGTACACAACGAGACTTCGACCGGAGTGACGAGCCGCATCCCGGAGCTTCGCCGGGCGCTCGATGCGGCGCACCATCCCGCGCTGCTCCTGGTGGACACGATTTCTTCGCTGGCTTCCATCGACTATCGCCACGACGAATGGGGAGTCGACGTCACCATTGCCGGTTCGCAGAAAGGGCTGATGCTTCCTCCGGGCATGAGTTTCAACGCGCTTTCGGAGAAGGCGCTGCGCGCGAGCGAGAATGCCCGCTTGCCGCGCTCCTATTGGGATTGGCAGGAAATGCTGAAACCAAATCGCAGCGGATTTTTTCCGTATACGCCGCCGACCAATCTTCTCTACGGCTTGCGGGAAGCTCTGCACATGATGCGGGAAGAGGGCCTCGCCAACATTTTCCGGCGGCACGATCGCTACGCGGAGGCGACGCGCGCGGCCGTGCGGGCGTGGGGACTGGAAATCGTTTGCGAGGAGCCGCGCGAATATTCCAGCGCGCTGACCGCGGTGTTCATGCCGGAAGGCCACGACGCGGACAAGTTGCGCGCGGTGATCCTCGAACATTTCGACATGTCCCTCGGAGCGGGCCTTTCCAAATACGCCGGAAAAGTTTTCCGCATCGGACACCTCGGCAGCTTCAACGATTTGATGCTCGCAGGAACGCTGTGCGGCGTGGAAATGGGCCTGCGATTGGCCGGCGTGCCACACAAAGAAGGCGGGGTCATGGCGGCTCTCAATTCACTCGCTACACCTCATGGGAAATCCGAGCCCGCCACTGTGGCGCGGTAAAGGCATCGAAAAAAGGACACAGCTGTCAAACAAGCTCTATCCGCAGATCTCGCCCAACAGCCCTGGCCGCTTTGCATAAAGTTTGGAGTGTAACCTACGCGTAGCCGGGATCGAGCAGGCGGTCAAGAGCCGCGCGGCTTGTTTTCATGCGCCGCGCCATCTCCACCTTATTGATTTTTTTCTTCTTCATTGCCTTCTGGACCTGCCAAGCGAGCACTTCTTTAAGTGCGGCGGCGCGGGTTTCTTCCGGGATTCCTTCCTCTTTCAGAAAGTCATCGAGCGACGATCCAATGTGAGAGTTCTTCTTTTTCATGATGTCGCGATCCCGATTCACGTTCCAGTATGTACCAAAAATGATACATCGCGAAGGGAGACCGTTGTGAGTTTGTAAGCTCCGGAAGCGACCCTGCGGATTGACGTCGCTTGGTGAGGTTTCCCGGGAACGCCATTCTCCTGAATGGCGTTGTGCAAACCGCCAATCGGGAGATTGGCGTTCCCGGGATTCAACCGAAGACCCTCTATCGATTTACCGTGGCCACAGGCGCGGCGAGGACGCCGACTGGGGGGCCTGTCATTCCTTGGCCTTTGTCGATGACGGACTGTTCGGGGTCGATCCAGAAAGCCCAGATGGCCGCGCCGACAAATAGCAGGCCGGCAGACACTCCGAACGGAGCGACCCAGGATCCTCTGGACACTAGATACCCGAACACTGTCGGGGAGAGAGCGCCGACGAATTGGCCGCCCATGTTCATCATCCCGGAGACGGTGCCGGAAAATTCGCCGCCGATGTCCATGGGGACGGCCCACGCGGGGCCGATAGTCATTTCGAGGAAGAACATGGCGGCCGTCAGGCAATAGACCGCGGTAAACGGATTTGCCGAGAGCGCGGCGAATAATGTGAATGTCCCGCAGCCGAGCATGGCCACGATGGCGACCGAGCGGCGGGAAAACTTCAGATTATTTGTTTTCACCAGCAGCTTGTCGGTCAGCCAGCCGCCGAAGGCGTCTCCCACCACGCCCGCCAAAAGAGGCAGCGAAGCGAAGAGTCCCGTCTTGATCAGTGTGAATTTCCGGAATTCGACGAGATAGGACGGCAGCCACGAAAGAAAAAACCACAGGGAATAAATGTAGGCGGCGTAGGCGCACATCACGGCCCACATGTTTCCGTGCTTCAGCAGAATGTTCCACGGAACTTTCGGCCGCTTGGCAATGTTCGCTTGCTTGATCTCGCCCTTTTCGTCGAGGCCGCGGATGCGGGCGAGCTCGGCGCGGCTCACCTTGGTGTCCTGCTCCGGCATGTTGCGGTACACCAGCATGTAGAGAAGAGACCACAGCAAACTCAGGACCCCGATCACGTAGAAGACCGATCGCCAGCCGTAGTGAATCATGATCGCCACGGCGATGGGCGGGCCGATCGCCGCTCCGAATCGGCTCGCGGCGTGGCTGATTCCCTGCACGAAGCCGCGTTCGTCCCGCGGGTACCACATCTGCATGGCCCGCGTCGCGGTGGGAAACGCGCCCGCCTCGCCCACGCCAAGCGCGAAGCGAATCCCCCACAAAGAATAAAAGCCGGTAGCCAACGTGGTGACGACGGCGATTACGGTGCGATACACCATGATGGAGGATAAGACTCTTCGCGGGCCAAAGCGGTCACCCAGCCATCCGCCGGGAACCTGGAAGAGCGCGTAGGCCCAGATGAAGGCGCTGAAGATGACTCCCATCGTGACTTTGCTGAACCCATATTCCTTGCTGATCAGCGGAGCGGTGTTGGCGAGGCTCACGCGGTCCAGGTACGTAATGAGGTACATCAAGCAGAGGAGAAGCAGCACCACCCAACGCACATGGCTTCGCCCGGACTCGTGAAGCTTCTCCATTTCCATTCCTCCATCACACCGCGGAAGATAAATCCCGAATGATTCGCATGAATTGCAGTCTGTCAGATATACACCGCGCCCTCACCGGCAGCAATCTTTTTTCGGCGACTACTACTTGCCATGTAAGTGCGGGCGAGTCAGAATGTCGTGCTGCGTCAGCACCGACCATGAGCACAGTGCAAATTTCATCGCCCCTGCCTCTCAGTTCGCATGGGAAACCCGTCGATTCCTTCGCGCAGGCCGCCGAACTCGATCGCGAACTGAAACGCGTGGTAAAGGGCGAAGTGCGCTTCGACCGCGGAAGCCGCGCGCTGTATTCCTCGGACGGCTCGAATTACCGCCAGATTCCGATTGGCCTCGTCGTTCCTCGCGATGACGCCGATGTGATCGCCACGGTGGCCGCGTGCAGGAAATTCGGCGCGCCGGTCCTGCCGCGCGGAGCCGGCACGAGCCTCGCCGGGCAGACCTGCAATGTCGCCGTGATTCTGGACTTCACGAAGTACATGAACAAGATTCTGGAGATCAACCCTGCTGAAGAATTCGCGCGAGTCCAGCCCGGCGTCGTTCTGGATACGCTGCGCAACCGCGCGGAGAAGCATCAACTGACGTTCGGCCCCGACCCATCCACGCACAGCCGCTGCACGCTCGGCGGAATGATTGGAAATAATTCCTGCGGCACGCATTCCTTGCTGGCTGGAAAAACGGTCGACAACGTCATCGAACTGCGCATTTTGCTTTACGACGGCACGCAGATGACGGTGGGCGCGATTTCCGGCGAGGCCGAACTCGATTCCATCATTGCGCAGGGCGGGCGCCGCGGCGAGATCTATTCCAAGTTGCGGGCCATCCGCGATCAATACTCCGGCCTGATCCGCGCGAAGTATCCGCAAATTCCAAGGCGCGTCTCCGGCTACAACCTCGATCAATTGCTGCCGCTCAGCGGATTCAACGTGGCGAAATCGCTGGTCGGGACAGAGGGCACATGCATGATCGTGCTCGAAGCCAAACTGCGGCTGATCCAAAGTCCGCAGCACAGGTCGCTCGTCTGTCTGGGCTACCGCGATACGTTCTCGGCGGCCGACCATGTGCCTGAGATTTTGCCGCTCAAGCCCATTGGGCTCGAAGGCTTTGAAGGAAGCATTGTCGATGGCCTCAAAAAGAAAAACGCCCCGCATCTGGAGCTGATCCCAGAGGGGCGCGGCTTTTTGCTGGTGGAATTCGGTTCGAATGATCCGGCCGAGGCTGAGGGGGCCGCACGCCAGTTGGTCGAGCAGCTGAAACAGGCGGCCGATCCTCCGAACATGCGGGTCTACACAAAAGCTGAGGCGCGGCATGTCTGGAAGTTGCGCGAGGCAGGGCCGCGTGCGGCCGCCGCCGCGCCGGGTTCGCCTCCCGAATGGGAAGGATGGGACGACGCGGCCGTCCCGCCGGAGAAATTGGGCAACTACCTCCGCGATATCCGGAAGCTGCTCGACGAATACAATTACCACACCTCGTTCTACGGACATTTCGGGCACGGCTGCATTCACATGCGCGTGAGTTTCGATTTACAGAGCGAAAACGGAATTCGCAATTACATGGAATTCGTCGAGCGCGCCGCCGATCTGGTGGTGAGCTATGGCGGCTCGCTTTCCGGCGAGCACGGCGACGGGCAATCGCGCGCCGCATTGCTTCCCAAAATGTTCGGTCCCGAGTTAATCAAGGCCTTCGGCGAATTCAAATCCGCGTGGGACCCCGACAACAAAATGAACCCGAACAAGGTGGTCAACGCGTATCTGCCCACCGAGAACCTGCGTTTGGGAGCGGACTACAAGCCGAACGATCCCAAAACGTATTTTCAATTTCCGGACGATGACGGATCTTTCGCCAAGGCCACGGTGCGGTGCATCGGGCTCGGCGAGTGCCGCAAGCACGACAGCGGTTCGATGTGCCCGAGCTACATGGTGACGCTCGAGGAAGAACACAGCACGCGCGGCCGCGCGCACATGCTCTTCGAGGTGTTGCAGGGCGAAGTGGTGCGCGACGGCTGGAAGGACGAGCACGTCAAGAAAGCGCTCGACCTGTGCCTTGCGTGCAAGGCGTGCAAGTCGGAATGCCCGACGAACGTCGACGTGGCCACCTACAAGGCGGAATTCCTGGCCCACTATTACGAAGGCAAGAGCCGGCCGCTGCATGCGTATGCATTCGGCATGATCGACCGCTGGGCGGAGCTCGGCTCGAAAGTTCCCTGGCTTGCAAATTTTTTCAGCAGTGCGCCGGGCTTCCGCCACGTCCTGCAGAGCGTTTTGCATCTGGCGCCACAGCGAAAGATGCCCCAGCTTGCCGGTTCCACTTTCCAGAGTTGGGCCAGCAATCGGCAATATCCTGCCTGCGGCGGAGTAATCTCCGATGGAGACAAGGGCATAGTAAAGCCCGAAGTGATCCTTTGGGCGGACACGTTCAACAACTATTTTCATCCTGAGACCAGCCGCGCGGCGCTCGAGGTCCTTCAAAACGCGGGATTTCGGGTGACCATTCCGCAAGGCCACTTGTGCTGCGGCAGGCCGCTCTACGACTTCGGCATGCTCGACAGGGCCAAACAGTACCTCGAACGAATCCTGAGCGTCCTCGCCAAGCAAATCGATGCGGGCATTCCGGTCGTCGTGCTGGAGCCAAGTTGCGCTTCCGTCTTCCGCGACGAATTGCGAAACCTGTTTCCCCTGGATGCGCGCGCCACGAAATTGCGGAGCCAGACGTTTCTTCTCAGCGAATTCCTCGAGCGCCATGCTCCCGGATACCAGCCGCCGCAACTTTCCGAGAAAGTGCTGTTGCACGGCCACTGCCATCACAAATCGCTCATGGGTATGACTGACGAAGAATCTGTATTGCGCAAGACAGGCGCCGACGTTCAATCCATCGATTCAGGTTGCTGCGGGATGGCAGGCCCATTCGGCTTCGAAAAAGAAAAATATGAAGTGTCGCAAGCGGTGGGCGAACGCGTCCTATTACCGGCCGTACGAACTACGCCGGAGAACGCACTTATCGTTTCCGACGGCTTCAGTTGCCGTGAGCAAATTTTTCAATCGACGGGACGCCGGGCGATCCACCTGGCCGAAGCATTGCAAATCGGCATGAAGAACAAGTAGCACAGCCACTCTTGGCTGTGTGGGTTTTCGATCAAAATTGGAACGGGTAGCTTGTGCGTGCGACTTTCAAAACCACACAGCCAAGAGTGGCTGTGCTACTTAATTTTTCGGCATTCGCGATTTGCAACGATCTGCTCCAGATCTTCAGTGGCGAATTGATTAGGGAGGCAAAAATGAAGAAAGAGACGACTTTTCCGTGCAAGGTCTGGCTTTTGGCAGGCCTGGCAATCGTTTTGGCGGGGTCCTATCCGATCCAAGCGCAGGTTCCCAAGTACGAAGTAGATCCCACTTGGCCGAAACCTTTGCCCGGCCTCATGGTTACCGGGCGGGCCGGAGGGATTTGCGTGGATGCCCAGGACCACATCTTCGAAGTCAACCGCGGCGACTTGCAGGACAAGGAAAAGCTGGTCGGCACGCCCGCGCCTCCCGTGCTTGAATACGACTCTGACGGCAATCTGGTCAACACATTCGGGGATTTCAAAACTGCTCCAGCTTCCATCCACGGCTGCATCGTGGACAAAGAAAACAACATTTATGTTGCCGGCAACGATGACGCGGTCGTGCAGAAATACACGCATGACGGCAGCAAAATGTTGCTCCAGATCGGCACCAAGGGCCTGTTCGACAGCTCCACCGGCCTGATCACCGGCATCGCCATGAACCGGAGCAACACTCTCCTCAACAAGCCGGCGGACATCGCGGTCGATCCCACGAACGGCGACATCTACATTGCCGACGGCTATGGCGATCACCGCATCGCCGTGTTCAACAAGGACGGAAAATTCCTGCGGCAGTTTGGCGAGCAGGCCACGAAGGATGAATCCGCGGCCGGCCAGGGCGGCAAGTTCGTGGGCGTGGTGCATTGCGTGGTGATGGACAACAACGGCCTGGTGTATGTGTGCGACCGCCAGGGCAACCGGATTCAGGTGTTCGACAAAATGGGGGTTTTTAAGAAAAACATCTGGATCAAGTCGGGACACGAGGAAACGCCCGATTCATGGGGCACGGCGTGGTGGTTGCGCTTTTCGCGGGATCCGGCGCAGAAATACATGATCGTCGCCGATGGCCGCAACGAACTCGTCCACATCCTCGATCATGAAGGGAACGAAATCACGAAGTTCGGCCGGCCCGGCCACCAACTGGGCGAATTCACACATTGTCACACGCTGGACATCGACTCCAAGGGCAACATCTACATCGCCGAAACGGATATCGGCCGGCGCGTGGATAAATTCAAGCTGGTGAAGTAAGCGGCCGCTGACAATCTGCAGTAACGCCTGGCTCTCGACGGTGTGCGCATTCTTTATGGTTGCGGTTGAGCCGAGAGCCAGGCTTTCGCTCTGCCAATCCCATTGCGTTCGATCCCAGGATTCAGCCTCAAAAGATGCGGTTTGGGAATTTCCCCCGACCAGAATAGCTTAAAGGAAACCTTCAGGTTGGCGGTTTAGGATCAGGGCATGGTTATGCGCCCGGGGGGACGATTGCCTCGAAACCGATCCTTATTCATCGGTGGCGAAGTCCTGAACTCCGCCGTCGGAAATCGAGCCAGTCAATTTGGAGGGTTCCAATGAAGAAGCTTCTATTCATTCTTGCGTTGGCGCTAGCTTCCGCGGTGCAATCCCCGGCCCAGGAAAAAACGCCCCTCAGGCTGGCACAAACGATTGACGTGCCGGGCGCGCGGCACTGGGACCATTTCGGCGTGGACCTCAAGGGAAACCGGCTCTTTGTCAGCTCGGAGGAAGAGCCGGCCGTTGAGGTTTTCGATCTGCGGACGAACAAGCATCTTCAATCCCTCACCGAGTTCAAGGAACCTCACAACGTTCTGCCGTTCCCGGAACTGAAGAAGATCTTCGTCGTGGATGGAGAAGCGTCGGAGATCAAGATCCTCGACTACGATTCCTACAAGCTGATCGGCCACATCGCATTGACGATCGACGCCGATCCGGTCGTGTACGATCCCGCTTCCAAATATCTCTACGTCGTCAACGGAGGGCGCGAAGCCAAAACGCCAACCTGCCTCATCAGCGTTGTCGATATCGCCACGGGCAAGAAACTGGCGGACATGAAACTGGAAACCAACCGGCTGGAATCGATGGCCATCGAAAAATCCAGCAATCGTCTATTCGTCAACATGACTGGCATCAACTCCATCGGTGTGGTGGACCGCGAAAAGCGCGCGGTCGTCCAGACCTGGCCCATCACCGCGGGTAAAGAGAATGTCCCGCTGCAGTACGACGAAGCCACGCACCGCTTGTTTCTAGCGACGCGGAAACCATCCAAGCTTGTGGTCGTAAATGCGGACAACGGGAAGGAAGTCGCGAATCTGGACGTCGCCGATTATGTCGACGATTTGGCTTACGATGCCGCCCACCACCGCCTTTACTTGCCGGGCGGAGGCGGAAACGGCGCAGTCTCAGTAGTCGAGCAGCGTGGAGCGGATAATTACCAACTGATTGCAACAGTCCCCACCAAGCCGGGAGCGAAGACCGCCCGGTTCGTGCCCGAGCTCAACAAATATTACGTCGGTGTTCCCGCAAAAGACTCACAGTCGGCGCAAATTTTGGTATTTGACGTCGCTCCATGAAGGTTCGGCCTGAAGTGGCACAGGCTTCAGCCTGTGGGGTTTTGTCCTTGCAAGGACTAAATTCCACAGGCTGAAGCCTGTGCCACTCCTCAGAGGGCGGCGTGCCAGCCGCCGTCGACAAATAGCGTGTGCCCGGTGATGAAATCCGAGGCCGGACTTGCCAGGAAGACGGCTGCGCCAACCAAATCGGAAAGCTCCGCAAATCGCCCCAGTTTGATCCGGCTCAGCAACTTCTGCGCGCGCGCTTCGTTTTCACGGAACGAGCGGCTGGTGTTTTCCGTAAGCGTCGAGGTCGGCGCAATCGCGTTGACGCGCACGCCGAGGGGGGCCCATTCCGTAGATAGAGCGGCGGTGAGATACGACACGCCGGCCTTGGCGGCGCCGTAAACGCTCTTGCCCATATCGGTGCTCACCGACCATGTCGAGCTCAGATTGATGATCTTGCCGTAGCCGCGCTCGATCATTAGACGCCCCAAAGATTGGCAGCAGAAGAATGTGCCCTTGGCGTGGACGTCCAGAATTTGGTCCCAGTCTTCTTCGGTGATATCGAGCGCGGGTTTCGTGAATCCGAAGCCCGCGCAATTGACGAGAACTAAGGCGAGATCCCTGCCCTTAATGAGCCGGGACACTTCTTGCTCGATCGACCGAATGTCTTCGATCTTGGCCACGTCGGCGCGGATGACGTGCGCCCGGCCTCCCGCAGCCTCGACCGAGCGCTGCACGTCCAGTAATTTTTCGCGCGTGCGGCTCACCAATACAACT
The DNA here is from genome assembly GCA_963740035.1 of uncultured Acidobacteriota bacterium. Classification (GTDB taxonomy): domain Bacteria; phylum Acidobacteriota; class Terriglobia; order Acidiferrales; family UBA7541; genus Palsa-360. The sequence goes on along the minus strand of CAVUDA010000019.1, from coordinate 543,717 downwards.
TCGGCCCCAGAGCGGCAATAGACGAGAGCGAACGCGCGCCCGATGCCATCGCTCGCGCCCGTGATGACAGCCAGGCGGCCATCGAGGCGGAAGGAGGGTAACTCGCCACCAGTGGATTCGGGCGCCATGGAGTGGGTTATCTCGTGCGTCCAGTGGTCGTGTCGAGAGGATGCAGATCGTTCACGAGCCGTTCGTCGAACGGATACGTCGTGTAGATGTCGACGCCGTCGGCGTGACGATGTGGTCGTTCTCGAGGCGAATGCCGCCAATGCCGGGTTTCCCCGCGTACGGCTCGAGGTTGAACGCCATGCCTTCCTTGAGCACTACGGGCGCATCCTTGGAAGCGGGGCTGAAGTAGGGCGCCTCCCACGGGTTCACGCCGGAACCGTGGCCCAGGCTGTCCAGCACGTACGGATCGGCCGCCGCGAAAACTTCGGCGTTGGTCGCTCCGGGGCGCACTTTGCTTCCCGCATTGAACAGCGCGTTGTAGCACTTCTGATGAAGATCGCGCATTTCGGGCGTGGGCTTCACGTTGCCGCAAACCCAGGTGCGCGTCAGGTCGCCCCAATAGCCGTTGTAGCCCGCGCCGATGTCCATGATGACCAGATCGCCGTTGCGAATAATCCGGTCGGAAGTGAAGCGCCGGTAGGGAGCGGTGTAGGGGCCGGAGCAGATAATGTTGGAGCACTGCGTCCATTCGCTGCCCATCGCCGTCATTGTTCCCCCAGATGATCGCGAGAATTTCACATTCCTTGATCCCGGGACGCAGCGCCTGAATTCCCTCGTCCAGCGCCGCCTCGGTAATTGCGTTGGCGATTTTGAGGCAGAGGATTTCGTCCTGCGTCTTGATTTCTTTCGCGCGCATCAGCACGCTCTGATAGCCGTCGGCGAATGTGGTTTTGGGGAACACTTCGCGGATCGCCGCCTCCATGTTGATATCCCAGATGTCGATGCCGACTCGTTTGCCTGCGAGCGAACCGACCAGGCCTTCGACCTGCTCGGCCCAGCGTTTCATCCCGATTTTTTCGCGGAAATTCGCGCGCGGTCGAATCTGATCTGCGCTGAGCCAGGGCATGCGCAGCTTGCAGTGCTCGAAGTCCATGGTCCACAGAATCGGATCGTGATTTCGCGACAGCACCGTGACGGCATTGCCCATGATGAAGGCTGGGCCGAGATGATGGCGATACCCTGTCAAATAGCGCGCATCTTCCGTGCGAAACACAAACAGCGCGTCAAGATCGGAATTGTTGAGCGCGTCCTTGGCGCGTTGCAAACGTTCGCGCAGCATCCGCTGCGGATCAAATCGTACTTCCCAATCGACCGGAATCATTCCAATATCGGACACAGCGTGTTCCTCCTCGAAAATAAATGCACACTTGCATTAGCATTATTAGCCGGAGCGTGTCAAATTTGTGGGCCTTAAGTAGCACAGACTTCAGTCTGTGGGGGTTCGTTCCGCAGCCAAGGCCGCACGCGCCAGCCAAGATCAAATGGAAACCCACAGACTGAAGTCTGTGCTACTCAAGGCACGTTGAAATATGCAGGGGAGAAGAACTTGAAAATCGTCATCACCGATTACCGCTTCCCAGACGTCGACCAGGAGCGGCGCGCGGTGCAAGCCGCGGGCGGCACGCTGGTCACCGGGCAAGCGGTGAACGAAGACCAAGTCGCGGAGTTGTGCCGCGATGCGGACGGCGTGCTGACCGCGCGCGCCCCCATCACCAGGCGCGCAATCACCGCCATGCAGCGCTGCCGCATCATCGTGCGCTACGGAATCGGCGTGGACACCGTCGACGTTGCGGCGGCAACGGAACGAGGCATCCTCGTAGCGAACGTTCCGGACTACTGCCTCGACGAAGTCTCCGACCACGCGCTCACGCTCCTGCTCATGCTCAGCCGCCAGATGATTTCCGCGATTGCGCTGGCCCGGGAAGACACCTGGGCGGTCGCGAAAATGCCGCCGCTGCAGCGATTGCGCGGCCAGACCTGCGGATTGATCGGCTGCGGCAGAATCGGCTCGCTCCTAGCCGGTAAAATATCCGCGCTGGGAACGAACGTGATCATTCACGATCCGTATCTGAGCGAGCCCCGCGCGCGCGAAATGGGTGCGGAACTCGTCACGCTCGACGCCCTGCTCGCGCGCGCGGATTTCATTTCGCTGCACGCGCCGCTCAATGAAAGCACGCACCATCTCCTCGGCGAAGCGGCCTTCGCCAAAATGAAGAAAACCGCGTCGATCATCAACACCGCGCGCGGCGGACTGATCGATGAAGCCGCGCTTCTCGCCGCGCTCGACGCAGGCAAAATTTCCGGCGCGGCTCTCGACGTTCTGGAATCGGAAACCGCCGTGACGCCCATCCGCAGCGCCCTCGTGCGCCATCCCAAAATGATTGTCACGGCTCACACGGCCTGGCTCAGCGAGCAAGCTCGCGCGACCCTCCAACTCCGCGCCATCGAGCAGGTACTCGCTTGCCTCAAAGGCGATACGCCCTACGGATTGATCAATCGTGAGCTCGCGAAATAAAAACGCGATTTAAGTAGGACAGGCTTCAGCCTGTCTGGTTTTGTTTTTCGTTGGCTGCGAACGGAAGACAGGCTGAAGCCTGTCCTACTTCCACCCACGCATAAATAATTTCCGGGATGGCACACTAGTTACAACGTTCATAACGCGTCCCATTTTCGATGCCAATTTTTGTTAATCTCACCTGGGGCCGTCCGTCGGCTTTCCCTATCTTGGCTCGATCAATTGATGCAAACCGAGGCTCTTCGCCTTGCCAAACGATCTCACGCGAAAAACGCCGGCGTCGAACCAGAAAATATCGTCCGGATCGGCCGCCAATTCGTTATCGACCTCAGCCCAGCGGCCGAATCGCAAGCACGATGAGTTGCGTCTGCTGATCAATTCGCGAAATCCTCTCATCACCGTCGAAACCACGGAAGAGGACCGGCTCAAGGACCTGTTGCTGATGATCGCGACCGAGCTCAACGTGCCGCTTTACACGTGGAGCGCGATCACGGGCCTTGCGAGGTTCAATGGCGCGCCCATCTATGGCTCGGACCAGCCGGAACTGGCGCTGGCGAACATCGCGCTGATCGCTGGCGACGCGATTTTTCTGCTCAAGGATTTTGCGCGCTATTGCGATAACGACCGGATCAGCCGCCGCGTCCGCGATTTGGCCGGCACGTTTCGCGTGGCCCGGCGGTCCCTGGTGATTACAGCGGCTTCGATGAAGCTGCCTCCCGAACTGGAAAGCGAGTCGGCGCCGTTTCAATTTGGATTGCCGGACGCGGACGAATTGCTCCCTGGTGTGCGGAAGGTTTTGGCGGACGCGAATCGGGAAAATGGGATTCATGTCGCGCTCGATGCCGCTGGCATCGCCCAGCTGGCGCATAACCTCGTAGGTTTGCCGGAAGAAGAAGCCTTACGAACCCTCCGCAAGTGCGTGCTGAAGCGTGGCAACGCGGACAGCGGACTGCTAGATGATGTGCTGGATGCCAAGCGTGAGGCCCTGCAATTGGAGGGGCCCCTCGAATCCGTGCGCCGCGATGCATCGTTCACGGATGTGGCGGGCCTGAAGCACCTGCGGGAATGGGTGGCGAAAAGACGAAGCGCATTGACGCCGGAAGGGCGGCGATTCGGGCTTGCGCCGCCGAAAGGCGTGCTGATCAGCGGAGTCCAGGGCTGCGGAAAAAGTCTTGCTGCGCGCGCCGTGGCGGGGGAATGGGGCGTCGAGCTGGCGCGGCTGGACGTGGGCGCGCTCTATGACAAGTATGTGGGAGAGAGCGAGAAGCGCCTGCACAAGGCGCTCGAGCTGGCGGAAAAGCTCGCGCCCATCGTCCTGTGGATCGATGAAATTGAGAAGGCGTTTGCCTCGGCAGGCGCGAGTGGCGACGCCGATGCCGGTTTGTCGCAGCGGCTTCTGGCGACTTTTCTGACGTGGATGCAGGACCGGGAGGGCGATGTATTCCTGGCCGCGACTTCCAACAACATCACGATCCTGCCGCCGGAGATGACGCGCAAGGGACGCTTCGACGAGATTTTTTTCGTCGATCTGCCCGGCGCCGAAGTGCGCGCGGCGCTATTTACCCTGCACCTGAAGAAACGCGGAAGGAACGCGGCAGAATTCGACGTCGCGGCGCTCGCGGCGGCCAGTGGAGGATTTTCTGGAGCCGAGATCGAGCAGGCCATCGTCGCGGGCCTGTACACGGCGTTCGACCGGAAACAGCAGCTCACCACGGCAGTCTTGCTCGAGGAGATCCGCGGTACGCAGCCGCTCAGCGTGACTCGCGCGGAAGAGATTCAAGCCATAAGGGATTGGGCGAAATCGCGTGCCGTGCTGGCGGATTGAATCCCCAAGTGCGCGATTGGCGCAATGGATTTTCAGTCGACTGATGGAACAAATATGGCTACCAACGTGCCTGCAACTTACAATGACATTCGATCTGGCTTCAGAGTCAACGCCAAGCTTCCAGCGACCATGGATAGCAAAGATATCTGAATCTCCCCTGCCACAGACCAGCCGGCGTGGCTGGCGATTCCGCCCATTAGGTAGCCAGCTGCGGCGGCCGCGGCGTAGAGGCTCGTCACGAACATGCCCGAGGCGCGGCTGGACAAGCTGCTGCGCACCGCTTTTACGTGATACCCGGCCAGGTTGACGTAGATCGTGCCGCTGCCGATTGCGCCGTAGGCGAAGGTAAGAATCACGTGTGGCGCGATCGCTTCCGAGCCGTGAAAGCACAGGTAACCGAGGCATGCGATGCAGAAGAATGACGCGCTCAGCACGACGCGCGGCGAGAAGCGGTCTCCGAACCAGCCGCCAAAAATCGAGAGGAGCGCTCCCGCGCCGTAAAAACTTTGGACAAACCCCGCTGCCTTGGGCGTGTAGTGCAAGGCCTCGCGCAAGTACGTCGCGTACATCCCCGTAAAACCGTACAGAACAAGGCCGCCGATCACGCTGAGGACCGTCAAAATCAATGTATTTCTGTTCAGAAGCGTGGGCGCGCCGAGGAGATCGGTGCGGGCGTCGGCGGCGCGATGCGTCTCGCTGAACCACGGCCGCACGGTCAGGGCGATCACCACGATCATGAGAAAACCAAAAATTCCGAAGACGATCATCGGGGCATGCCAGTTTCGATACGATGTGAGCAGGACGCCGCCCACGATGGGGCCGGTAAACGCGCCCAGTCCAAAAAATACATTCATCGATCCGATGGCGGCGGCACGGTAGCCCACAAAATAGTTTGCCGCGATGGCGATCATCACCGTCAGTTGCATGGCCTCGCCGATACCCGTCGCGGCGAGGTAGACCAGCATGTCCGGAAATCCCAGCGCCAGAACCGTGAGCGCCGTCCCCGCGGAAAAAATTGCGATCCCGAGGAGCAGCACCGTCTTGCGGGAAAAACGCGCTAGCAGATAACCGGTCGGCAATCCTGCAACCGCCAGGCCCAGGGTAAAAATCGTGGTGAGAAGCCCAGTGTCGGAAAGCGAAAAGCCGTACTGCACGCGGACATCATGAGCAAGAAGCGGGAAAAGCTGGCGGTCCGCAGCATTCACGCTGTAGGCGAGGAGCAACACGCCATACATCGCGATGGCAGCGGAGCGCGTGCCGGCCTCGCCGGATGGGGGATTCGCTTGAGCCGTGGACGATTGTTCGCGAACGGGTTTTTTCCTTCCCTATGCCGGCGCCGAAAAGGCATTGCGCCGGGCCATGGCGCCGCGCCATACAAGGCGGATCCGCCAAAAATGCCGGAATTTCAGTTGGGCGCGAGTATACGCCACAACACTTCAACCTCGAAGTGTTCCGCATGTTTCCGAAGATGTAGCATGCCCGACGGTTCAGGGTCTAAAGCCCGGTTTTCCTTGGCGGGATGACGTCTCTGCTGAAGCCGCGACCCACAAGACATGGTTGTGAGATAGCTTGGTTCTGGCGGATCGTCTTGGGTAAATTTCCGAGAAGTGGCTTACCAGGACTTCCGTCAGGGCGTAAACTCTTTGCTTATCTGGACGGATGTTGGCGACTGGAATAGAAAGGGAGACAAGTCACATGGCAAGGGCGAAAGAGTTTAGGGTAACGATTGAAGACAAACCGGGCGCTCTGGGCAAATGCTTCCTCGCCCTGGCCGAGCGCGGAGTGAACATCCTGGCTTTTCAGTCCTACGTAGAAGAGCGTGAGAGCCTGGTCCGATTCCTGGCGGATGATCCGGCTACCGCCAAGACGGTGCTCGGCAACTTGCGCATGAACTTTGAAGAGACGGACGTCGCCGTCGCCAGGCTGCCGCATCGCCCGGGCGGGCTCGCTCGCGCCGCATCGCGGCTCGGGGAAAAGCAGGTCAATATCGACTACAGCTATTGCGGAGTGGAGCCGGGATCGTCGCTGGTGATGCTGGTCTTCGGGGTTGACAACGTGTCCGTAGCGGCAACCCTGCTGGACGAGCTAGCCGCCGATGCGGCGCAAAAATAGAATTCCGAGGCTGACAGTTCTACATGACTGGGAGTACTTCTCAGTTCACCCTGGATTCCGCCCGGGAACTATCGCGACTTGGCCAGACACCAATCGGGCCGAGAAACCTCGAAAATTGACGAGTCCCTCCGAGCCGTCGAGGGCCTCTACCGGCGCGTCGCGGATCTGTTACACAACCGTCGAGCCTGATGGTGTTCCGCTGATTGGTCAATTCCAAGCACCTTCAGCCTACGCAATCAAACGCTGTATAGTTTTGCAAAGAGAGTTGTGTAGTAGGATTGGTCCGGTCAATCGGCTCGCTGGAGGCCCTTTAATGGAACAGCCAATCGCGAATGAGCCCTCATCAGCAACTGGAAAGCGGCGGAGCAGGCGTTTCCCCTTCATCTCCCCGGTGGAAGCGACGTGGCAGGAGGCGGACGGTAAAATATTACGGGAATCCGGACGGGCCACGGAAGTGAGCGCTCAGGGTGGATTGTTGGAGATGAAGATTTACCCTGCCGTCGGAAGTCAGATTGAGTTGACGAATCTGCTTTCGCATGAATCCTCGCACGCTCGCGTGGTTGGCGTCCGTCGTAGCAGCGAGGGCCGCTTGTTAGGGGTTGGCGTCGAACTGCTCGTCCCCAATGAAAATTTCTGGGGCGTGAATTTCCGGCTAAAGAAGGCCTGCGCCGAGCTGGTCAATCTGGAGTATGACATGCGTTCGGGGCCGGTCGATCCGAACATCCTCCGGGAATTCCGGGATGCCGTGGACAATGTGCGCAAGACGGCGTGGGCCGTTCAAGAGTGGCAGGAGCGCCAATCGCGGGAACAAGATCCAGATACCGTGCTCCCGTTGCTGACGGCGGAGCGCATCCGCCGCGCCACGCAGCTCTGCGACTCCATCACCGCGGATTCGGCCGCGCACGAATTAGCTCGCGAAACCGTGGGGATTGATGAGTTCTTCCAGGCCGTCGAGCGTGTCCACCAGAGCCTCCTTCCTATCTTCAAAGATCGCAAAGATGAACGCTGACAGACCGTCCCTCGTCAGATAGGCTCTCACGCAGGGTAAGTCCATACACAGCGCTGTTTAGCGCCAAATTTTGATAAACGCGGTTGTTGGAATTTGGCCCCGTCAAGACGTTGCTATATTTGACGCCTTTCGGTGGCCAGACTACCATGCGGCCCGCCATGCCAGGAACACCTCCGCGCCGTTATTTGTTTCCCGCTTTGCTTGTGTGTTTCTTCTTTTCCGGCGCGGCTGGATTAATCGATCAGGTGGTGTGGAGCAAGGCGCTCGGACTGATTTTCGGCCACACGGCGTATGCCGTCGCCACAGTCCTAGCCGTGTTCATGGCGGGCCTTGCTTCGGGGAGTGCGTGGATCGGACGGCGAGGCGATAGCTGGAACCGGCCGATCGCGCTCTATGGATGGCTTGAACTTGGCGTGGCCGCAACCGCAGCAATTTCTCTTGCGGGGCTCGCTGGAGTCCGCTCGGTCTATGTAGCCGCGTATCCTTACGCCGGTGGAAACGCCGGCGCTTTGCTGATGCTGCGATTTGCTGGATCGGCGCTGGTCTTGTTCCTGCCGACATTATTGATGGGCGGCACGCTGCCCGTCCTGGTGCGCGGGCTCACGCGGAATGCGGCGGAACTCGGTGCGCGCCTGTCGCGCCTCTACTGGATCAACACGGCAGGCGCGGTTGCCGGAACATTCGCGGCGGGATTTCTTTTTTGCCATCGCTCGGTTTGCGGCGCTCGCTCGGAATCGCCGTGGCGCTGAATCTGGCCGCGGGAACGCTGGCGCTTATTCTCGCGCGCGATGAGCCTGCTCCAGCCTCTTCGATTGAAATGAGCTTGCCGGAAAAACTGGAAGCTCCCCCTTCCTCCGCGCCATCAAGATTTTTCCTGATTTGTTTTGCCATCGTCGGCGCCACGGCCATGTCCTACGAAATCGGCTGGACGCGCCTGCTCTCGACGCAACTGGGCAGCTCCACGTACGCGTTTACGCTGATGCTGGGCACGTTCCTCGCGGGAATCGTTCTGGGAAGTGCGCTGTTCGAGCGATGGAGCCGCCGCCGCGAGCCGGGCTCGATGACCTTCGCCGTCACGCAAACGCTGACGGCGCTTGCCGCGCTCGCCTTCCTGGTGTTCTTCACGCGCCTGATCGAAGTGCTCCCGCCGATTCTCCGCGCGACGCACGAATCGTTTCGCGGCCTGGTGCTCGCCCAATTTGTCACCAGCGCGCTGGCCATGCTTCCGACAGCCGTGGTTTTCGGTTTCAATTTCCCGGCCGTGGTGGTGCTGATCGCCGGCCCGCGTTCGGCCAGTGGAAACGGCGCGGGCGCAGCGGTGGGCCGCGCCTATGCGTGGAATACACTCGGTGCAATCGTTGGCGCGATTGCCGCGGGCTTCTGGCTGATGCCGCGCCTCGGAAGTTTTCATCTGCTCGCGGCGACCGCGGGCGTGAACCTCGCTCTGGCCGCCGCGATTTCTTTGGCGTCCGCGCAGCGGCTGTCGTGGAAAATTCCAGCTGTCGCGGGAAATGTTCTCCTCATCGTTCTCACCGCCTTCATCGGCTTCTCGAATTATTTTTACGATCCCGCGGTCGCTTCGTTCAACACTGTGATGTATTGGAATCTCTACGACCGCCCGCTGACGCTGCGGGAAAACGCGCACGCGCTGGACATCGTTTATTTCCGCGACGGCTTGAACGCCAATATTTCCGTCGCCAGAACCGGCGATTACATCGCCCTTCGCACCAACGGAAAAGTGGACGCCTCGAATCACGACTCGACGACGCAGCTTCTCCTCGGCCATCTCGCGGCCCTCGCGCATCCGCCGCGCCGCGTGCTCCTCATCGGATTCGGCAGCGGCATGACGGCGTCCGCGCTCGTCGGATATCCGGAGCTGGAACGCCTGGACGTCGTGGAAATCGAGCCGGCCGTCGTCGGCGCCGCGCCGCTGCTCGCGCCATTGAATCGCAACGTGCTCTTCGACCCGCGCGTGCATGTCACGTTCGACGACGCGCGCAATTTTCTCTTCACCACGCGCCAGAAATACGATCTGATCATTTCCGAGCCGTCCAATCCCTGGATCGCCGGCGTCGCCACGCTTTTCACGCGCGAATTTTACGCAGCCGTCCGCGGACGTCTCGCTCCGGACGGCGTATTCGTGCAATGGATGCAGGCCTATTCCCTGTATCCCGAGGATTTGCGCATGCTCTTCGCGACGTTCCTCACCGAATTTCATGGCGCCACGCTCTGGCACGGCGACGCTCCGGACATGATCCTGATGGCACCGAGTCCCCCGTCCAGCGAAATTCTCATGCGCGCGCAAAGTCTGTACGGCCTGCCGCGTCTGCACGACGATTTCGCGCAGCTTGGCATGGAAGAAGCGTCTGGACTTTTCGGTTTCTACCTGCTCGATGACGCGGGTTTGCGGAAATTTTCTTCCGGCGCGCAAATCAATACGGACGATCGAACGCTGCTCGAATATCACGCCCCGCGATCCCTGCTCGTCCATGGCCTCGAAGACAAGAACCGCGATGCGATTCTGCTGGAACAGAAGAATCCCTTGCCCGAGGATTTTCCGCCGGAGGCGCGTGACGCTGCGCTCGCTGCATCCGCCGCAACCTCGGTCAATCAGGACGACGCGGATGGGGCCGGGCGTTTCCTGCGCGCACTTGAAACGCGTCCTGTGACCGCCGCCATCGCCACGATTCGCGGGCGAGCCGCGCTGGCCCACATGAATTTTCAGACCGCCTTCCGCGCCTTCGACGCCGCTTTGGCGATCGATCCGAATTCCCTGGAAGCCGCGTGGGGCCTGGCCGAAACCGACCGGCGCTTCGGCAACAACGAAAAAGCGCGCGCCGGATTGCAGCGAATTCTTGAGCGCGATCCCGGAAATTTGCGGGCGCTCGCGTCGCTGGCCAAACTCGATCTGGATTTTTCGCGCTGGTCGGAAGCGGAAGACCTTCAGCGCCGCCTCATCGCGGCCGATCCGCATGCGGACGCAGCCGCGCGCGCGGAGCTTGCGGAAATTCTGTTGCGCGAGGACAAACTCGACGAAGCCTACCGCGCCATGCTGGATTGTCTTGCAGTGGACCCGTACAACTATCAGACGCAACTCAACCTCGGCGAATTGCTGGCCCGGCAGGAAAAATGGGCGGAAGCGCGCCGGCACCTGGAATTCGTGATGCGCTATTTCCCCGACGAGGATGAGAAAATCTACCCGCTGCTTTTTCAAGCCGATAAGGCGATGGGCGATCTGGCCGCCGCCGCCAAAGTCGTCCGCTTCGGCCTGCGCCTGTTTCCCGACAGTTCGGAATTGAAGCGCCTGAATCTGCTGCTGTGACATGTGGCACAGGCTTCAGCCTGTGGGTTTGGTCCTTGCTAGGTCTAAAATCCACAGGCTGAAGCCTGTGCCACTGAACAAAAAAAGGGCCGCCGAAGCGGCCCTTTCTTCATACGCAACCAGCGATAGCTCTACGTAGGTTAGTTTCCGTTTGGCTTCGCGGAGGCTGCAATGGCTTTTGGTGCGCTCAGGTAGCCAGAGATTTTCTTGTCGGTAACCTGGTTCACCACCAGTTCCATCGGCTGGCGAGATCCGCCCGCGTAGAAGTAGATGGGTTCGTTGACGGCCCGGTTCTTCTTTTCCAGGCGCGTGTCGTCGACGTACATGGCGATCGTGTACTGGTGCTTCTTAGCGCTGGCGCTGCGGAATTCGAGCATCGTCTGGCCAACGTGTTCCTTCTGGCCCTTCGCGGTCAGGTTGAATTCATAGTAGTCGCGCTCGCCCATGCGCTTGAGCTGCTCGAGTTCTTCGTGGTTGCGCGCGATCAATTCGCCGTGCTCGCCGCGCAGTTGATCGATGCTCCCCTTGGTGTTGGTGAGATCGGTCTTCACGCCGTTGACGTCAGTGCCGAGCGCCTTCACGTCATCCGCGCTGGCCTTCGTTGCCAAAGTCGTTTGCACATCGTTCAGCTTTTTCGTGTAATCGGCGCGGCTCTGCTTCACCTGGCTGCGGGCATTCGCCAGCTGATCCTCGGTAAGTTTCAGCTTGTCACCCACCAGATTCACTTCGGATTGCAGCTCGGCGTTGGTGCGTTCCGCCTGGGCCATCCGCTGGCTCATTCCATCCTCGCTCGCCTGAAAAGTCTTGGCTTGTGCCGAGAGCGCCTGCTCAGCATCCCGTGCGTGGCCGCCGGCATTCCATGCCAGCCCAACGCCTACGAGGGAGAGAATCGCCAACCCTACCGTAGCTATTCCCATCCAACGCGGCGAACCTTCCGTTGTCCCTTGGTCGTTCATTTGATCCAACATTTCTTTTATCTCCTTTGCGATTTCCCTCGCGGTAGGGAGAGGTGCATGCGCAGAACCAAATCCAAATTCGGACCCTGATACTTGGCTATCAAACACAAACAAAGGGATTTATTTTATTTTTGAGAGCAGATAGCCGATGAAGTGGGGAGGGGTTCAACGTGTAAGTTTTACCAACGAAAAAGGACGTATCACCGATAAAGATTTGAATTCATTGCTCTTGAGCGCTGACACTCATTTTCTGGAAATTATACAGGAGTGGCTATCTCTAAGTCTCAGAGGAGTAACGGATTAGGCAACTCAGGCGACACGAGAGCGATCAGCGGGGACGGGTTCCAATTCGCGGTCAAAATAGACTTCGAGGGTAAGGGCTGCGGCGTCGAAAACCGTGCGGCAATTCTGGCAGTAACTCAGATGGCGTTGCACCTCGCCGGCGACTTCAGGCGCCAGCCGGCCTTCCAAGTACTCGCAAATAAGACGGATCGTAGCCTTACAGGTCATGCTCATGGCGGTCCCCCGGTGCCGAGCAACCTCTAAACATGCACGCCGTAAGCCAAAGGGTTTACAGGACTGAAATATTTGTAAGCCTTCTGTAATGAAATGCTTAAGTGGTCTTCACAGGATGGAAGAGTCTGCGCAATCAGCTCTGCGAGGGAGAATTTTTTCCTTCTTCCACGCATTCTTACCGCCGCGCCCAAGTCTCCAAACATAGCGATGGCAAGGGAATTTCCGGCCACTCCTAACTCGATGCTGCGTAGTGGTTTAGCGCGTGACCGTCATGTTGCGCAGGACTGCGATTCGCTCCGAGAGCGGCGGATGCGTGGCAAACAAACTGGACCACACTTGGCCAGCGCTAAAGGGCGCGACGATGAACAGTGAAGCTGTTGCCGGGGAAACAGCCATGGGGATTCGCTTGTTGTAAGCGCCCAGCTTTTCGAGCGCGCTGACAAGACCATACGGGTGCCCGACCATCCTGGCACCAGCCGCATCGGCGGCAAACTCGCGCTGCCGGGAAATTCCGAACTGAATGATCAGTGCGGCGATCGGCGCGACGATGACCAACAACAGCGCTGACAGCCCTCCGCCACGGCGCTCATCTCGTCCGCCGAAACCTCCCAGCATCATGCCCCAGCGGCCCATGTATCCGATCCACGTAATTGCGCCGGCCAGCGTTGCAGCAATCGACGTGATGAGAATGTCGTAATTGCGGACGTGCGAAAGCTCGTGAGCGATCACGCCTTCGAGTTCGTCGTCGTTCATCAATTCCATCAAGCCCGCGGTGACGGCGACCGAAGCGTGCGAGGGATTGCGCCCGGTGGCGAAGGCGTTCGGCGCAGGCTGCGGAATCACGTACAGTTTCGGCATTGGCAGCCTGGCCTTGGCAACCAGCCGCTCCATCACTTCGTACAGGCGCGGAAGCTGCTCGCGCGTTACCGGCTGCGCTCCGCTCGACATCAGCGCGATCTTGTCGGAGAAAAAGTAGGCCCCGCCGTTCATCACCACGGCGATGATCAGGGCAAAGGTCATCCCTTGCTGGCCGGCAATCGCTTCGCCGCCCAGAACCAGCAGGACCGTAAGTGCAGTCAGCAGAAAAAGTGTCTTAACGGCTCGCATGATCGCCACCTAACTGTAGATACGCAGAATCAGTCTAGAAGTTTCCCCGCGGCGCGTCAAACCGGGGCGCGCCAGAGAGTGGTTCGGCTCGTTTTGTGGGACAGCCACTCTTGGCTGTCCGCATTTCCCCCGATGAGATCGCGCTGGACAGCCAAGAGTGGCTGTCCTACAAGAACCGGGCAAACTGGAACTTACCGCCGGCGTCCGGATTTCGCCGTGGAAACGACGTGTTGGGCTGCCTCCGCTTTTGCCGCGGGCTCCTGCGCCGCTTTCTGCTCCGCGCGCTCGAAACGCATAGCGTCCGAATTCGGATCGACATCGACGCGCACCAGGTCCCCCGGCAAAACGCTGCCGTCGAGGATGCGCATCGCCAGCGGATCCTGGACGAGGCGCTGGACCGTGCGGCGCAGCGGGCGCGCCCCGTAGGCCGGATCGTAACCGTCGCGGACGAGCCTCTCGCGCGCCGCGGGCGTCAGCTCGATTCGGACTTTTCTCTCCGCGAGCAGCCGCATCACTTTGGCCAGTTCGAGGTCGATGATCTTGTTGAGCTGTTCCTTCCCCAGAGGATTGAACAGCACAATGTCGTCGATCCGGTTGATGAATTCCGGGCGGAACGCCTGCCGCAAGGCTTCCATCGCTTCCTTACGGGCGCGTTCCGGATCGCTTCCCGCCAGATCGAAGAGGGCGCTCGATCCGACGTTTGAAGTCATCACCAGCACCGCATTGCGGAAATCGACGGTGCGGCCCTTGCCGTCAGTCAGCCTGCCGTCCTCGAGAATCTGCAGCAAAATATTGAACACGTCGGGATGCGCCTTTTCAATTTCGTCGAAAAGGATCACGGAATACGGATGGCGGCGCACTTGCTCCGTGAGCTGCCCGCCCTCTTCATAGCCGACGTAGCCCGGAGGCGCGCCGATCATGCGCGAGACCGAATGCTTTTCCATGTATTCGGACATGTCCAGGCGAATCATGGATTTCTCGTCGTCAAACAAGAATTCGGCGAGCGCGCGGGCGAGTTCGGTTTTCCCGACGCCCGTGGGCCCCAGGAAAATGAATGACCCGATCGGCCGGTTGGGATCGGAAAGCCCCGCGCGATTTCGCCGGATGGAATTCGCGACGCGTTCGAGCGCCGAATCCTGCCCGATGACGCGCTGGCGCAGGCGAGTTTCCATGGTGACGAGTTTCTGCGCTTCGCCTTCGAGCAATCGCCCGACGGGAATCCCCGTCCATTTGCTCACCAGCTTGGCAATGTCTTCTTCACCGACTTCTTCCTTCAGCATGCCGCCGTTCTTTTGCACGTCTTCGAGACTTTTCTGCGCGGCGGCCATTTCCCGCTCGGCCGTCGCCAGCTTGCCGTAGCGGATTTCCGCGACTTTCGCCAGTTCTCCGCTGCGTTCCAGGCGCTGCTCCTCCGCCTTGAGCTGTTCGATCTGTTCCTTGACGCCGCGAATCTTGGCGATGGCGGTTTTTTCCACCTGCCACTGCGCTTTGCGCGCGTTGGATTCCTCGCGCAGTCCGGCCAGCTCCGATTCCAGTTGTTTCAGCCGCTCCTTGGAATGCGCGTCGGACTCGCGGAGCAACGCCTGCCGCTCGATTTCCAGCTGCATGATGCGCCGCTCGATTTCGTCGATCTCCACGGGCAGCGAATCGAGCTGCATGCGCAGGCTCGCGCCGGATTCGTCGATCAAGTCAATCGCCTTGTCAGGAAGAAACCGGTCGGTGATGTAGCGGTGCGAAAGCGTAGCCGCGGCCAGAATCGCGGCGTCCTTGATGCGCACGCCGTGGTGCAGCTCGTAGCGCTCTTTCAAGCCGCGCAGAATCGCGATCGTGTCTTCGACGGAAGGCTCGGCGATCAGGACGGGCTGGAAGCGCCGCTCGAGCGCCGGATCTTTCTCGATGTATTTTCGATATTCGTTGAGCGTGGTCGCGCCGATGGCGCGCAATTCGCCGCGCGCCAGGGCCGGCTTCAGCATGTTGGAAGCGTCCATCGCGCCTTCGGCCGCTCCCGCGCCCACCAGCGTGTGCAATTCGTCGATGAACAGAATGATTTGTCCGTTGGATTCCGTGATTTCCTTCAGCACCGCTTTCAAGCGGTCCTCGAATTCGCCGCGATATTTCGCGCCGGCGACCAGCGCGGCGAGATCCAGAGCGATGACGCGCTTCGGGACGCAGCACTTCGGGCACATCGCCCGCGACGATGCGCTGCGCGAGGCCCTCCACGACGGCGGTTTTTCCGACGCCGGGCTCGCCGATCAGGACCGGATTATTTTTCGTGCGGCGCGCCAGAATTTGCATGACGCGGCGGATTTCATCGTCGCGGCCGATCACCGGATCGAGCTTGCCGCGCCGCGCGAGTTCGATCAGGTCGCGCCCGTATTGTTCGAGCGCGCGGAAGGTCGATTCCGGATTTTGCGAAGTGACGCGATGGCTGCCGCGCACCGAGGTCAACGCCTGCAGGATCGCTTCGCGCGAGGCGCCGTACTTGGCCAGTAGTTCCGCGGCCTCATCCTTGCGAATCGTGGCGATGGCCAGCAGGATGTGCTCGGTGGAAACGTATTCGTCCTTGAATTGCTCCGCTTCGACGAAAGCGCCTTCGAGAACTTTGTTCGCCGCCGGGCTCATCTGCTGCTGCACCGCTCCCGTCACTTTCGGGATGCGCCCGAGCCGAGTTTCAATTTCGCTCGCGAGCGTCTCCGGACGCACGCCGAGCCGCGCGAGCAGGGGCGGGACGACCCCATCCTGCTGCGCGACGAGCGCGCCCAATAAATGCAGCGGCTCGATCTGCTGGTGATCGTGGCGCGCGGCGATGTCCTGCGCCGATTGCACGGCTTCCTGGGCTTTCAATGTGAATTTGTCGAAGCGGACCATTACGTTTTTACCTCCCGTTCAAAAATCCACAGACTGAAGTCTGTGCTACTGAAAACGGCGGGGCCGGCTTTCCAACCGGCCCCTGGATTATCACGCCATCCCGCCACGCAGCGCCAGAAGCTTACTTTACGTTGCTTGCGGCGTTGACGGTCACCTTCACCTGGCGCGGCTTGGATTCCTCGCGCTTCGGCAGGGTGACGGTCAGCACGCCGTTCTTGTACTCGGCGCCGATCTTTTCCGCGTTCACCGTGTTCGGCAGCGAGAAGCTGCGGCTGAACGCGCCGTACGTGCGCTCGACGCGCAGGAAGTTTTCCTCCGATACCGACTTTTCAAACTTACGCTCCCCGCGGATTGTGAGCAAGTTGTTCTCGACGCGTACGTCGATGTCCTTTTCGTTCACGTCCGGCAGGTCCGCCTTGACCACGAGCTCATTCGGGGTCTCATAGATATCGACCGCCGGAGCCCAAGTCGTCAAAGCCGACTCCTCGGGTTGATTTCGGAATGATTCGTTAAAAAGCCGGTTGAATTGGTCCTGCAGCGTGGAAAGCCCTCGAAAAGGTTCGAGCCGAGCAATGGTAGCCATGATTAGATATCCTCCATCGAATCAGTTTGTTAATGTAACTGCAACGAGATCATAAAATATTAGTGTGTTAATGTCAAGTATTTTATTCTAACCTTCAGCTCCGTCAAAAGTTCAATTATACCTTTGCAAAATAATGGCTTAGCAAGACGATCCAAACATCTATTTGCACTCCACATAGTGACTGCCTTATAGTCACGGCTCTGATCCATGCGCATTTCCGACTTCCAATTCGACCTTCCTCCCGGCCTCATCGCCCAGCAACCGCTCCCTCAGCGGGATGCCTCGCGAATGCTGATCTTGGACCGCCAGAAACAGACTTGGGAGGATTCGGCATTTCGCTCGTTGCCTGACTTGCTGCGGGGCGATGAACTGATCGTGGTGAACAACGCGCGCGTCATTCCGGCGCGGCTGTTCGGCCACCGGGAAGGCGTTCGCTCCGAAAAGCCGGGCCGCAACCGCCGCGCCGCGCGTGAATTCTTGTCATCGCAAATCGAAGTTCTCTTGACTAGGGAAGTCGCTCCGCAGGAGTGGGAAGCTTTGGTCCGGCCTGGGCGGAAAATCCGCGTGGGAGAGCGCATCGACTTCGGAGATGGAGAACTTTTCGCCGAAGTCCTCAGCCGCGGAGAGTATGGGCTAAGGCGAATCCGCCTGACGGCGAAAGGGGACGTCACGCAAGCGATCGAGCGCCTCGGCCACGTTCCCTTGCCGCCTTATATTTCGCGCGAGGACCAGCCGGCGGACCGCGAGCGCTACCAAACGATCTTCGCCGACCATCCGGGTGCGGTGGCCGCGCCGACCGCCGGGCTGCATTTTTCTCCCGCGATTCTAGAAAAGTTGCGGCAACGCGGCATTGAAATGGCCACGATCACCCTGGACGTCGGCCTCGGCACATTCCAACCCATCCACGAAGAGGAAATCGAACAGCACGAGATTCATTCCGAGCGCTACGAAATTCCCGAAGCCGCGGCGGCCGCGATCTGCAAGGCGCGCCGCGAGGACCGCCCAATCCTCGCCGTCGGGACAACCGTAGTGCGCGCGCTCGAGGATGCCGCGGAAAAATCCGCCGCGCGGGATGGCGAAAAGTGGGACCCGGAAAAATGTCTCGTCGAGCCCGGCCCCGCGGAAGCGGGCATTTTCATCAAGCCGGGTCACACGTTTCGCGTGGTCGATCAACTGCTGACGAATTTCCATTTGCCGCAATCCACGTTGCTTATTCTGGTCAGCGCATTCGCAGGCCGTGAACTTATTCTCCGAGCGTACCGGCACGCCGTCGAAGCGCGGTACCGCTTTTACAGCTACGGCGATTGCATGTGGATTAAGTAGATTCCCCGGTGGTGGGCCAGGTTCGGACAAGGCCATTCAGAGGATCGGACTGCCGCGCGGCAGCGAGCGGTCAAGAAGAATGAAGCAGAGGGGATTGCGAGCTATGCGTCCACGACAGAATGCGGTGCCGCAAGACGCCCAAATACCGATTCAAGAAATTTTGACGATCGAGAAATGGCAGGGCCGGCGAACGCCGGCGTCCCAGCTTCTGTCGCGCCTGTTGGATGCGCGCCTGAGGCCCCAGCGATGCAAGGGCCCTATCCAGGGTGATGAGTGCTTCCTCTCGCCTCCCGGCGGACGTATAGACCTCCGCCAGGTTTAAATAAAGTTGAGCCTCGTTGCGCTTCATGCTCAGCGCCAATTCGCAGAGTTTCAGCGCGGGCTCCCATTTTCTCTCTGCGCGAGCCACCGAGACTCCGACGAACGAGATGTAGTAGGGATTGTTTTGGTCCAGGTCGACGGCTTTGCGGAAGTGTTCGAGAGCGCTGTGCGGATGCGAGTCGCGCAACATTCGCACGCCTTGCTTGAATTCAATAAGAGCTACGTTGTCAGTCATGTTCGATCTCCAACTCGGCGGGATGGCCCCCCAACGGGCAAGAGAATATAAGAACCTGCAGGACGAGGGCTACTGTACTAACGGACAGAACAAGGCGAGGCGAAAGTCCGCGACTGGCCGAGAAGGGGCAGGTGGCAGGTCTGTCATGACGAGGACAGCGGGAACCAAACGACCTGTGAGTTAGAGGTCAAATCACACCTTCGGGTTGAAGGCAAGCGTCGCGACGGAAGCTGCAGCGCCCCCCGGCAAGCGCCGAGTGAGCGCCGGAAACCGTTAGTGTAGAATGCCTTCCACGTGGAACCCCCTGATGCAAACGCAGGCCGAAATGTAATGCGCCGCGAGCAGCCGACGCTCGAAGGCCTGGAGGAGATACTCGAGGAGATCGCCGGCGACTCGAGGATTCCCCCGAATTTCGCGGAATGGATTCGCGATACGCTGCGCTACGGCGGGCGAAAATTGCGGATCCTGCGCTACATCCGGGCGCACACGTCCGAAAATCGAACGCCGCGCCTCGTCGACCTCGGGGCGCAATTCGGCGCGCTCGCGATTTACGCGGCTCGGCTGGGTTGGCGCGCCGCGGCTGTGGATTACGGAATGTACGCAGAAGCGTTTCGCGAAGCCGTCGCGGATCGCGGCGTGGATTATCGCCAGTGCGATCTCGGGCGCGAGCCGCTCCCGTTCGCCGACAATTCGTTCGACTTCGCGGTGTACACGGACGTGATCGAGCATCACCCGTTTTCGCCGAAGCGCGTGCTCGCCGAAATTCATCGCGTTCTCGTTCCCGGCGGCCGGTTGATTCTGGCAACACCGAACCACGCTTCCGTCTACAACCGGATCAAGCTCTTGTACGGCGCCAGCGTGAACGATAATTTCGATTATTTTTTCAACACCAGCGCCGACGCGGAAACCTATGACGGCCATCATCGGGAATATACGCGCGCGGAAATCAGATCGGCGCTCGAGCAAACGGGATTCCGCGTCCTCGAATGCCGCGTGATCGACGATGATCTTGAATCTCTGCTGAATTACCGGCGGCGCGCCGGCCACGCGAAAGCAATTTCCGATACGCGCGATTTCGCAATGCGCTTTCTAGGAGAAATTTGGTCGACGCTGCACCTGCCGTTCGGGCGTTGGATTTGGGCAGTCGCCGAAAAGAGGCCCGCGAAATAGGTCTTATTTTTCCGCGCGCGAGGGATTTCCCAACCCACACGTGCGCCATCTCCGATTTCGTCTATAATCGGGGCCGGGTCGAGGGTGTGGCTCGGGTACGCCGTCAACGATGCGATTTCTCCTGCTGAGCGATATTCATGCGAACGCCACTGCTCTCGATGCCGCCCTCGAAGCGGTAAAGGGCCGTTGGGAGCGTGTCTTTTGCCTGGGCGACATCGTCGACTACGGACCCGACCCTAACGAAGTGACCGAGCGCGTCAGGGAACTTTCTCCTGTCATCATTCGCGGCAATCATGACAAAGCCGTTGCCGGACTGACCGACCTGGAAGATTTCAATCCCGTGGCGCAACTGGCGGCGCAATGGACGCGCCAGCAAATGCACCCCGGCAATCTCGAGTACATCGCAAAATTGCCCGCTGGGCCGGTTTCCGTGGACGGCATTACGCTGGTTCACGGAGCCTTCGAGGACGAGGATGAATACGTCTTCGTTCCGGGGCAGGCCATGGGCGGGCTTCTCGAATCGCCCACGGACGTAACATTTTTCGGGCACACGCATCATCAAGGCGGCTTTTCCTACCGCGCCGGGCAAATCGGCATGATTCAACTTCGCCCGGATCACGGGCCGAAGTTTGCAGCCCTGCGGATGGAACCGGGGACGCGGTATTTGCTCAACCCGGGCTCGGTCGGCCAGCCGAGGGACGGCGATTCGCGCGCCGCGTTTGCCATCGCCGATCTGGAGCACCACATCATTGAATTTTGGCGCGTTCCGTATGATATTGCCGCTGTTCAAAAACGCATGGAAAAGGCCGGCCTGCCGTTTCCGCTCGTCGAGCGAATCGGAGCGGGCCGCTAGCCGGTATATTGTAGCGCCCGCCTTCAGGCGGGCAGGTGCTCGAATCTACGATGCCCGAGTGAAGGCGCGCGCTACAGAAAGCGAAAGAGGAGGACTTCCGACTTGATGCCCACAGAAGAACGCAGCCGGCTCCCGATCGCATTCATGATCGGAATTGTCGTCGTGGCTTTGCTCGTCGGCGGGGCCGTGCTGATCAGCAAGTACTCGACTCCGGCTGGTTCGGAAGTCGAGAAGCCCTTGCCGGTGGGGCCGGCCGAACAAGCCTACGGGTCGCAAATCCATTTTCTCGAGCCCAAGATGAGCCGGGCGGCGAATTTTCTGAATCAGGAAGTGACCTATGTGTTTTGCACGGTCGAAAACGACGGCAACCGAAAGATCCAGCAAATTGAAATCACCGTGGAATTCCACGACCCTTTCAACCAGGTGATCCTGCGCGACAAGCAGCGCCTGTTTCTTCCGACGGCCCAGCCCTTTCTTCCCGGCCAGCAAAGGGACGTGCAGATCCCCTACGAACATATCCCGCCGCAGTGGAACATGGTTTTCCCGTCGATCGTCGTAAGCGGTCTCTCATTCAAATAACCACGGACCAGAAAACGGTTTGGTAGCGCCGGCGTCCCGCCGGCAATTTTTGCAGTCTGTATCGCGGCGCGAAACTGCCGGCGGGACGCCGGCGCTACCAAACCCACGCCACCAATTCACTCCTAGTCACGAAAAATGACTTCCACTTTTCGCTGTCCTATTCGATAATTCGCGCCGATGCAGCTGGCCGGCGAATTGCGACGGGCCCTCGATGGTCTTTGCGCCGATGGTGCGCCCGAAGTGCGCGAAAATGGGGAATGGCTGGCAGGCCTCGAAGGAGTGAAATACGAAGTGAGCGCGCAGGGCGAATCGGCTCTGTTGCATTTGTGGAGCGGCCAGCAATCCCTGGTTCGCCGCGTCCTCCGCGTCGCGGAAGAATCGCGCGAGCGCGTCGTGCTCGAAGTCAGCCGGCTGGGCTACTCGAGGCACGCGCAACTGGAATTCGTCGCGGGCGGCGCCCCTCGCGAAACGCGCCGCGTGGAGCGCGAACAATTTTCCAGCCGCCTGCGCCGAATCCTGACGGATCATTTCCCCGATGAAACCGTGGAGTCGCTGGCAGCGTCCGCGGACCTGCACCATTCCATTTCCGGTTCCTACACGCGCGGTCTCGTCCGCCGTGGTTCGGAAGCCCATGCCGTGCTTGCGGCCTCGCCCAATGAAGATAGCGCAACCATCGACGGCATCCTGACGTTCGGCCTGATCTGGCTCCAGCACACGCGAGACCGCGCACGGAAGTATTCGGTTCACGGCTTGCGCCTGTTCTTGCCGCACCGCAGCTCCACTATCACGGCGCATCGAATGGCCGCCCTGGCTTCTCCTCAGGAAGTTGAGCTGTATGAATACGAACGGCCGTACTGGCGCGTTCGCCGAATCGCCCGATCCAACGCAGGCAACTTGGCCACCTGGATCGTGCCGCGCCGCGAAATCGAGCAAGCCATTGCCGCCGCCATGCCAATGGCGGAGCGCATCCGCCGTGTGGCCCCCGAAGCCATCCGGGTGGGCGTGGCTCCGGCAACGCAGGAAGTGACCCTGCGCTTTCGCGGCATGGAGTTCGCCCGCTGGCGCCTCGGCGCGATGTGGTATGGCCTCGGCGACCGCCAGGATCCCTTGACCCCTGACAAATGGCCCACCCTCGAAGCTCTGGTCCGGCAACTCGAAACCCACCGCCACCCGCTGGCTTCCGACACCAAACACCGCCTCTACCGCGCCCAGCCGGAACGCTGGCTGGAGACCATGGTTGCCGCCGACCCGGCGCGGATCGATGCCCGGCTCGACCCCCGGCACATTTACGCGCAGGTTCCGGCGTTTTCATCGGGAGATCGCGGAATCATCGATTTGCTGGGGGTCACGCGGGATGGCCGGCTGGCCGTCCTCGAACTGAAGGCTTCCGAAGACATTCAGCTGGCGATGCAGGCGGTCGACTACTGGCTGCGGGTGCGTTATCACCACGAGCAGGACGACTTTCGCAGGTACGGCTATTTTCCTGAAATTCCCTTGAACGCAAAGCCCCCCATGCTTTTTCTGGTGGCCCCCGGATTCCGGTTCCATCCCTCTATAGATATCGTATTACGATACTTATCTCCGGAAATCGAAATCGCGCGAGTCGCGCTCGCGGAAAACTGGCGACGCGGCTTGCACGTCGTTTTCCGGCAATGAAGACGCAGGAATGTTAAAAACCCGCGAATTTCCAGTAAAAAGGGCGTAAAAAAAGAGAAGCAGCCTTGGCAGAGCCAACGCTGCTTCCCGGGGTGTGTCCTTGAAGTGGTTTGTCTAGTTAGACGCTGAAAGAATGAAAAGGTTGCACAGATTAGAAAAATTTTAGAAAAAAGCGAATTTTTTATTTCGCGCCGGAGCTCGGGGAAACCCTGTAGGGATTCAAACCTCAGTAAAATAAATACTTGCGCCACTTCTCGTCTTTGTTTCCGATGAGGCGCATCAACTGCCGCGAGGTGTGCAAAGTGAAAGGACGCGGCCGGCGAGCCAGGGCCAGCCCGGCTTCCTCGGGCGTCCGGTCACCCTTCCGGTTGTTGCACTGGTAGCAGCAAGCCACAAGATTCTCCCACGAGGACCTGCCGCCGCGCGAGCGGGGCACCACGTGGTCAAGCGTCAGCTCCGACGCAGGCAGTATGCTCTTGCAGAACTGGCACGTATTCCGGTCCCGCAGGAGGATATTCTTCCGCGAGAGCGCTCGAGTCTGTTGCGGGATGTGCCGGTAGGCCAGGAGGCGAATCACCGAAGGCACCTCCAGCGCCCGCGAAGCCGAGTGCACCTTGGTGTGGTTGATTTCTTCCGCCTGGGCCACGCCCTTGAGCATCAAGACCATGGCGCGTCGAACCGCGGTGACGTTGATCGGTTCAAAGGTCGCGTTCAGGACGAGGACCGGCTCCTGCATGATGGCCGGTTTTCGCACTGCGGGGGGTACGGCGCCCGGTGGGCGCACCTCCCCTCGGATATCCGGCGAGAGTTTCGGCCGGGGAAGCCTACCGAGTTGGCCCGGTGGTTTCATTCCCCAAGGTCCTGATCTGCCAGTCCGGGTTCCGGAGCCGACGTCAAGGGCAACGCCCTTGCAACGGTCAGACCAACCACCCGGGCAGCTCCAGCCCCCTTAAGGGCCCGGGAGCAGGCATCCAAAGTCGCCCCGGTGGTAAATACATCATCTACCAGTATAACCCGTAGCTTGTCAACCTGAGCGGTTTTGTGCGTTGCATAAGCGCCACGGACGGTTTCCCAGCGTTCCCGGCGGGTCAGGCGAAGCTGGTTCGGCCGCGGCCGGGTGCGCACTAACAGATAGGATCGAAACGGGATACCCAGCATACGCGCGAGCGGCTTGGCGATCAATTCCGCCTGGTTATAACCCCGCTCGCGCAATCTGCCTCGATCGAGAGGTACTGGAACAACGGCATCCGCGGCAAAATCCTGCTGCTGACCCGCTACCAGGACAGCCAGGCGCCGGGCGAACCATTTCCCCAGCGGAGCTACGTTTCCGTATTTGAGCAGCAGAATTGCGCGAGACATTCGGGTGGTGTACGCGCCGAAGCTGCGCGCGAAGTCAAAGGCGTACACCCCGCTTCGGCAAAGGTGGCACAGAGGCTGCGAAATTCCCTCGGCGACGGCGGCGGAAACGATGGGCCTGCCGCATTGCGCGCAAAGCGGCTCGCGGAGCGTTTGTTGCAGGGCATCCAGACAGGCTTGGCAGAACGGGATGGCGCTGCCGGTGTCCAGAATCCGAGCGCAGATCCGGCACGGCGCGGGAAAGACGAGCGAGGCAAGCGCCTCGCGCATTCCGCGGAAATGGGATCGCAAGGAATCGGCGACCAGGGCCACAGTCCGCCAAGCCTACCTCGGACGCGGTTCCAGGGAAAGGAAAATATGTCACGATTCGTGTCAATGCGGTTTTAGTAGCACAGGCTTCAGCCTGTGGGGGTTCGTTCCGCAGCCAAGGCTGGACGTGCTGGCCAAGATCAGATGGAAACCCACAGACTGAAGTCTGTGCTACTGTAGGCCGCAGAAAAAGCGCACTCGACGTCATTCCTCGGCATGAAGCGCGCCTCGGAATGACACCCTTTGGAGTTTTTTGGATAGGTGTTAAAGCAGGCCTTGCTCGTGCTTTTCCGCGCAGGTCACGCAATAGCGCGCCCAGGGAACAGCCTCCAGCCGCTTCTGCTGAAGTTCCTCTTCGCACTCGACGCAACTGCCGTAGGTATTGGCCTTGATGCGTTTCAGCGCCTCGTCAATCAGCGCCAGCATGGACCGGTCGGTATTGGTCTGCCCGAACAGGAATTCCTTGGTGTAGGAGTTCGCGGCCTTGTCCGCCAGATCCACCGTGGGATCGTCATCCGCGGTCCGGCCTTCTTCCTCGGTCCGCGCAATGGTCTTGATCAATTCCTCGCGCCGGGCCTGCAATTTTTTCTTGTAATAATCCAGACGCTTCTTATCCATAAGTCAGGGCCCCACCATCCACCCAATTGCCGCTATTACAAACGGGTGATTGTAGGCCCGCTCTTCACAACTGTCAAGGAAGGTGCACCCAAATTGTTCCGCGAACTCGCCACTTCAAATCCCTATTCTACAGATGTAATGTCCATTC
The DNA here is from genome assembly GCA_963740035.1 of uncultured Acidobacteriota bacterium. Taxonomy (GTDB): domain Bacteria; phylum Acidobacteriota; class Terriglobia; order Acidiferrales; family UBA7541; genus Palsa-360. Next base: position 518,327 of record CAVUDA010000019.1, on the reverse strand, counting down.
AGTGGAATATGAAGATCCGGTGGCGGTGTTGCCACTGTAATAAACATACTTGACGATTTATCATTCCGCTGCTAGAAATCTGATGTCCCCCAGTGTCCAGGAAATAGACGTCTAGCCGTCTCTGAAAAGAGCATTCGGATGGCGCCGACCCAGCCCTTTCCCCGAGTGACCCGGACGTTCCGTCTGGATGCCTTTCTCCGCAGGCTGGCAATTTCGTGCATCCTACTGATGGGGCTAGCCTTATTGTTTTCCAGCACGGGCCACGCGCAGGGCGGCGTCCCGCTCGTCACCGTTGCCACCGACCAAACTTCCCTCAACCTCTCGAACCAGTTTGGCGTCCCCGCCGCGACAGCTATCAATCAGGCCGGCGATTTTGCGTTCGTCGGAAACGGGGATACGGCTCTCTTCTTGCGCGCCGCCGGGTCATCGGCAGCAACGCGTCTGCTTCAAATCGACGACGAAGTGCCGGGATTTCCGGGAAGCCAGATCCTGACGTTCTTCCCGGAACTGGGAATCAATTCTTCGCGGTCGCTGCTCTTTGGAGTGAGATTCACCGGCGGGGAGAATCTGGCCCATGCGGCGCTGCTGACCTATGACGGCGCGAACTATCATACCGTGGTGACGTCCGACGCGATCGCGCCGGGATCGAACGGCGCTGCTTATGGGATCGAGTTGGTGCCCGGCAGCATCGACGACAGCGGGGACATCGATTTCTATGCAGTGCCGATTGGGACGAATGCGGCCGCGTTATATATCGTTCCTTCCGGGGGGACAGCCGTGCGTATCGTGGGCTTGAGCGACACTCCGCCGGCGGCATGTACGTGGTGTGTTACAACAACCAGCGGTTCCTTGGGAAATTTCTTCGTTGGAACCCCTACTGGGTCAGCTGTTCTTATTGGGAGAACATTCGTTCCTGGACTGAACAACAATGGCCAGATGCTGCTCAGTCTCTGGGGAGGCCTTTTCATCGGCAGCAAGGACGGACTTTCATTGGTGCCGATGGCAATTTCGGGACCTTGCAGCCCCCAAGCCGTCACGACTGGAACTTCTTTGAGGCCATTGCCAATAACAAGTGGTTTCCTCAACGACAGCGGCGTAGTCGCTTTCACAAACCCGCCGAATTCAGGGAGCGCTGCCATCTGTGTAGCTCCGTCGGGCGGAGGCTCTCCAACTCCGGCGATTACTGCAGCAGATCCAGCACCGGCCAGCATTGGCGGCACGATTACATCCCCAGTTGCGTTGGGACTAGACGATTCCGGGGACATCGTTTTTCAAGCGCCGATTTCGGGAACCACCATCCCGACAGTTGCTCTCTTGAGATATCACCAATCGAACGCGCCGACAGATGTTGTCGCCTACAATTGTGAGCCCGCGCCTGGGACCAATGGAAGTCTATTCACTGCTTTTCCGTTCTCTGCGTCTTGCGCTAGCAGTTTCACCGAATTGGCATCGTTATCCGCCTTCAGCGGCGTGTCCATGGCGAATGACGGAAGCGTGAGCTTCAATGCTTCCTTAACGAATGGTGGAAATGGAATCTACAAGCAAACTGGCTCCGCCGCTCCAGAGTTTATTTCCTTCGTCTTCAGTGGAACTTCCGCGCTTCCTTTTGGAGTGGTAAGTGGAAACATTGGAGTGGGTGTAGGCATTTTTTCATCCACCGTTTTTCCGACCACAGGTCAGACAGAAATACTGAACAATGGGTCGGTGTTTTTCGCCTCGTATCTGACAAGCGGCGCAGCGGATTTCGCAGTGTATTTGGGAATGCCCGGAAACGTGCAATCGCTCATGAGCACAGCGGATCTGCTTCCGTCCGGAGCGCGGACCATACTGGGGAGCACGCCTCCTCAGGCAGCCGGGCACTTTGTCGCATTCACTGCACAACCGGCAGCGGGGCGACGCAACTTACTCTTGGCGGACACCACTTCGGGAGCCATCACGCGGGTGGTAAGCGACAACGATTCCGCCCTGGTGGCGGCCGCTGGAGCTACCGGAAATACGGTGCTGGCCTCGAATTTCTTCTTGAGTGAGAGCAGACAGATCGCCTTTCAGACCATCGGCGGGAATGCATCAACGGGGATATCGATCACTATCATTGGAATCCCCTCTGGTTCTGCTCCTTTGAACCCGGCGTGGCTGAACTCCGTGTCCAATTGCGCAACGATTTTTTTGTGGTCGCCATCGAACGGTCTGGCCAAAGTCGTCACGCCTGGTGATCCCGCACCGATTCCCGGAGACACCTTTTTGTGTCCTAGTCTGAATTCGAGTGCTCCGTCACCGCTGAATAAATCCAGTCAACTCGCCTTCTCCAGCCAGTCTGGCTATCTGGGGCCCTTCCCCTGCCCGCCTTGCGGCAATCCCGGCCTGTCGTCAGAAATCGGCCCGGATGGAGTATTTTTGTATAATCCCGGAGGCACAATCACTGAAATCGCGGCGGCCAACGATACGCTGCCTGGCGAAGGTTTCCCGACCATTCTGGTTCCTTCTTTGTCAGTTCCCGTGAATTCGCCCGGGCAGGTGGCGTTCGGGGCGGAGACAAGTAGTTTGGAAGGCTTCTTCATTCTGAAGCCGGGCGGCACGACTCAAACCATAGTCGAAGATGGCGATGCCGTCCCGGGCTCCAGCGCGACGTTCGGATTCCCTCATTTCGTGGCCGGACTGGGTGACAACGGGAATCTTGCTTTCACTGCCGCTACGAGCGGGTCGGCGGATGGCTTATTTCTTGCGCCGGCTGGAGGCTCGATTCAGACACTTGCGCTCGACGGAGGCGCTGCTCCTATTCCGGGCGGGGGCACATTCTCGCTAACGTCAGGGGGAGTGATCGTCCCAAATCCCCCAACCGGGACGATCCCAGTGGGAATCAATTCCTTCAAGAATTTTGCGGCAATCAACGGCGAATCCGACGTCGCTTTCGGTGCGTCAATCACAGGAGGGAATGCGGATTCCGGATTGTTCCGAGTCCTGCAGAGCGACCCGACAGGCACTCTGCAGCCAGTCGTGTTGCAAGGACAGGCAGCGCCCGGCGGCGGAACATTCAGCACGATCCCTGTTCTAAGCAATCTGGGCGCGAATTTCGCGCTCGGTCCTGACGGCACTCTTGCGTTTGTAAACCTATTCACGGACACTTCGGGCGCAAAGCAGGGGATGTTTGTTGCGCGCCCCGACGGAACTCTTTTGAAAGTGGTGTCCACGGGCGATTTTCTGCCGGGAGGGGGAGTGTTGTCGGGACTCTCCATGAGCCCGAGGCTCGCGGCAGGAGATGCCGGCAAGTTTGCCTTCGAGGCGGGAATCGCGGGCGGCAGTGCGCGGAGAGCTGTTTTTGTGACCGCGATAACGCCCGGAACCGCGCGCACCACGACCACACTCAATCCATTGCAGGGGCCAGTCGTGGCGCAGGAGATGGTCACGCTCGCCGCTTCGGTCTCAAGCGCCGCCGCGACGCCGACGGGCACAGTCACTTTTTTTGCCAACGGAATTTCACTCGGATCAGGCGCGCTGAACCCAAGCGGGCAGGCAACATTGTCAACTTCCTCGCTGGCCGCCGGGCAGGTTTCGATTGTCGCGCAATATGGTGGCGACTCCAGTTTTGCGCCTGGGGATTCGGCACCTCTAGCGCTAGTTGTCGCAGGGTTCGCGCCGCCTCCTTCAAATCTAACCGTCACTCCGGGACAGAGCCTGGTAATTCCCCTGACTGTGTTTGCCCCCTCGGGTTCGACCATGAGTTTCATGCTGAGTTGTTCAGGTCTCCCGGCGAAGACGGCTTGTATGTTCGACACGAATCCAGTGGCGCCGGGTCCGAGCGGGACAACGGTTCACCTGACTCTCACCACCATGGCGAGTTCGAAACTGCCGCCCGTTAAACCGCTCAATGGACACCCTGCGCTGCCGGGCTTCGGACTTGCCAAATTGCTTGCCGTGCTCTTCGCCATGGGCGCACTCGTTTGGCGGCAAGCGCCTCGATGGCGGCTCGTGCCTTGCGCTTGCCTTGCAACATTCGCGCTGGCGATCGCGATTGGCGGCTGCGGGACGTCCAGCTACAGTTCGAGCGTACCTGTGACGCCAGGAACGCCAGCAGGCGCTACTTCCTTCATCGTCACTGGCACCTCGGGCGCCGCGACGATCTCGACCGTCGTGAATGTGACCGTCAAGTAGCCTCGACCGGGGGGCCTTAACAGCTTTGCTTTTCGAAAGCCTTGGAGTTCGAAAAGATATTCAGAGGCTACGTATCTCACCGTATTGCCGGGCCTTGCTGCCGTGCTATACTTTGTGACCCATCCCCAGGCCGTTCGGAATGCGATGCGGAAGCGGGGTGGGACGGAAGAAGCCGGCGCGGGGCCAGGGATTTTGGGGCTGGCGGTGCGCGATTCTCGGAGGTGGGTTTATCGCGGAACGGAGTTTTCGGCAGGCAGACCGGATTCGAGTCAACGATCGAATACGCGCGCGTGAAATTCGCGTGGTGGATGAGGATGGCGGGCAGTTGGGTGTGATGCCGCCGTTCGAGGCGATTAAGCTTGCCCGCGAGAAGGGTCTGGATCTGGTGGAAATTTCGCCGACCGCCGACCCGCCGGTTTGCAAGATCACCGACTACGGAAAATACCTTTACCAGACCAACAAAAAAGCGCACGAGCAGAGAAAGCATCAGAAGGGCTCGGTGCTCAAGGAAGTCAAGTTCCGTCCCGCGACCGCGGAACACGATTACCAGGTCCGCAAGAACCAGATCATCCGGTTTCTCGGGGAAGGCCACAAGGTCAAGGCGATGATTTTTCATCGCGGGCGCGAAATGGCTCATCAGGAAGTGGGCCGCGCGAAAATGCACCGGCTGCTGGGGGAAATCGCCGATCACGCGCTCGTCGAAATCGGCCCGCGCATGGAGGCGAATGTTTTGATGGCGCTGCTGGCGCCGAAACGCGGCGGCGCGGCACCGGTAAAGCCAGCAGGCGGCCAGGCCTGAGCCTGGAGTAGGACGGGCTTCAGCCTGTCGGGTTTTCCGTCGCGCCCAACCTAAAAGCAGACAGGCTGAAGCCTGTCCTACTTGGAAGAAATTTAGAGAGGAAACGTTCGTGGCAAAAAAGGTAAAGAAGCTCAAGCTCAAGACGCATCGCGGCGCGGCCAAGCGGTTTAAGATCACGGCAACGGGAAAAGTGATGCGCATGCACTCCGGCAAGCGGCACTTGCTGGGCACCAAGAAGGCCAACCGGATGCGCCGCCTGAAAAAAATGAAACAGGTTTCCCCGGCGGACTCGGGCAACGTGCACAAGATGTTGCCGTACGGATAGGTTCCGTAGCACAGCCACTCTTGGCTGTATGGGGTTGTAGGTCGCACCTTGGCCAGCCCAAGATATCGCTGAAGATCGCAAAAACCACACAGCCAAGAGTGGCTGTGCTACTAAAAGCTTTTTGCTGAGCCAGGCAGAGCGCAACCCGCCACGGTGGGCCTGCCGGCCGGCGGTTCGGTCCAAATAGAAGGAGGACCGGGCTAATGCTCGCGAGAATTTCGCGAACCGCGAAATTTTCGCTGAGCTTCTAAACACGCCGTGGAGACGCTCTCGCTTTCCGATTGTGCGCTGGTTCCCGTGCGCGGGGACTTGCCTCGATGCTCCGGAATGCGCTGCGCCTCCGCACTGGAGAAAATAAAATGGCACGAGTCAAACGCGGAACCAAACGCCGCGCGCGCCGCAAGAAGTTTCTAAAGCGCACAAAGGGATTTTTTCTAACAAAATCCAAGCTCTACCAGTCCGCTCAGGAAGCGGTGAATCGCGCGGAGCGTTTTTCCTACCGCGATCGCCGCGTCCGCAAGCGCCAGTTCCGCACGCTGTGGATTCAGCGAATCGGCGCGGCGGCCCGCAATGCGGGAATTTCCTACAGCCAGCTGATGCACGGGCTGAAGGCCGCGGGCGTCGAAATCGACCGCAAAATTCTGTCCGACATCGCCGTGAAAGATGCCGCGGGATTCACGCAACTGGTCGAGCAGGCCAAGGCGTCGCTCGGAACAAAAGCCAAGGCGTAACGATTCCCACGCTTCCATGACGAACGACCCGACAGCGAAGACACTCGCTGAACTGGGCGTCGCTGACGCCTCCGGAGTAGCACGCCTGTTCGCGGATGTGAAGGTCCAGTTCGCCGCCGAGCTCGAAGCTAAACAAAGTGCGAATCAGTGGGAAGACCTGCGGGGCGCCTGGCTCGGCCGCAAGTCTGGCGTGCTTACCCGCGTCACTGAGAACTGGCTCAAGCCCTCGAAGCCGGAGCTGAAACGCGCGGTCGGCCAGGCGCTCAACGAACTGAAGGCGCACGTCGAAGCGGCGCTCGAATCGCGGCGCGCGGCGATTGAAGCCTCGGCCGAAAAAACGGCGCTCGCGCGCGAGCGCGAAGACCTCTTCGCTTCCCGGCGTCGTGCGGCCGCTCGGCTCGCGGCACCCGCTGCGGCAGACGTTCGAGGAAATCGAGCGGATTTTTCTTTCGCTCGGCTACTCCGTGGTTGCAGGGCCGGAGATGGAGACTCCGTACTACAACTTCGAGGCGCTCAATATTCCCGAGCACCATCCCGCGCGCGACAACATGGACACGTTTTACATGGCCGCCCCCTTCGCGGAAAGCGCTCAGGGTCAACCGGCCGCTTCGCCTCTCTTATTGCGCACGCACACTTCGCCGATGCAGGTGCGCACGATGGAAAAGCAACAGCCGCCTGTGCGCATCATCGTGCCGGGAAAAGTCTATCGCCGCGACAATCCCGACGCGACGCACGGCTTCATGTTCCACCAGATCGAAGGCCTGGCCGTCGATACGGGCATCACGTTTTGCGATTTCAAGGGCACGGTCGAATATTTCGTGCGCGAGTTTCTTGGGCCGAAAGTGAAGACGCGGCTGCGTCCGAGTTATTTTCCGTTCACCGAGCCTTCGGTGGAAGTCGACGCGACGTGCGTGTTCTGCGGCGGCAAGGGCTGCAATGTGTGCAAGCAATCGGGCTGGATCGAATTGTTCGGCGCGGGCATGGTCGATCCCGCCGTCTACGGATTCGTGAATTATGACGCGAAGAAATTTTCGGGCTTCGCCTTCGGCCTGGGCGTCGAGCGACTGACGCAGCTCAAATACAACATCAACGATTTGCAGCTCTATTTTCAGAATGACGTGCGGTTTTTGCGGCAGTTCGCTTAGCGTTTTCAGGACGAATCGTTGGGCACTACTAAGCACTGCGCACGGTCGTAATTCGGGGGATCAGATTTGTGGGTCGGAGCTTTAGCTCCGACATCAGCGGTTGGAGTACTTGGGCTTTAGCCCCTGACGATTCGGAACCCAAACAAATGCGTCAGCGGCTAAAGCCGAATTGAGCAAGGCATTCATGTCACGGCTGAAGCCGTGACCCACAAAGATCTTTTCCTTGGTGCGCATCGATTGGTCTCGGGGACGTAAGAAAGAGCGATGAAAGTTCTCTACAACTGGCTGAAAGAATTCGTCGAGCTGACGGCGGCGCCGGAAGAACTGCGCACGCGGCTCTCGCTTTCCGGCACGGCTGTTGAGGCGTTGGAGCAAACCGCAGCCGGTCCGCTGCTCGACGCCGAGCTGACCTCGAACCGCGCGGATTGTCTGGGGCACTACGGGATCGCGCGCGAAGCGGCGGTGCTATACGGTTTGCCGCTCAAGCGCGTCGATCCCCGCCCGCGCGAATCCTCGGAGCAAGTCGCGGCGGCCACTCGCGTTCAGATTGATTCGCCCGAATTGTGCGGGCGCTACACGGCGCGCGTTCTGCGCGGCGTGAAGGTGGGGCCGTCGCCCGACTGGCTGCGCCAGCGCCTCGAAGCGCTCGGGCAGGCTTCGATCAACAACGTGGTGGACGCGACCAACTACGTCATGCTCGAACTCGGGCATCCCTTGCACGCGTTTGACATGGATTTGCTGGCCGAGAAGCGGATCGTCGTGCGGCGCGCGCGAGCGGGAGAAAAAATGCGCACGCTTGACGGCATCGAGCGCGCGCTCACCAGCGAAATGTGCGTGATCGCCGACGCGACGCGCGCCGTGGCCATCGCCGGAGTGATGGGCGGCGGCGACTCCGAAATTCGTTTGGCGAGCCGCAACATTCTGCTCGAATCGGCGTGGTTCGATCCGATTTCGATTCGCCGCACGTCGAAGGCGCTCGGCCTGCGCACGGAAGCCTCGATGCGTTTCGAGCGCGGCGCGGACATGGAAATGGCGGAGACGGCTTCGCGCCGCTGCGCCGAACTGATTCAGCAATTGGGCGGCGGCGAACTTCTCGCGGGTGTCGTGGATGTCTATCCGGGCCGTGTCGAAGCGCCGATGATCAGGATGACCCGCACGGAGTTTTTGCGCGTGATGGGCGCGGATGTGCCCGGCGCGGAGATCGAAGCGATTCTGGAGGGGCTGGGTTTTGGGCCGATGCGCGCCGACGCCGCGCACGGAGACGCGGATTCTCCGGCGGCGACATGGACATGCCGCCGGCCGTCCTGGCGCGGCGACGTGACGCGCGAAGTGGACCTCGTCGAAGAAGTCGCACGAATTTACGGCGTCGACAAATTTCCGGCGCGCCTGCCCGCGGCAAAACTGCCCGCCGCGCGCCTCGAATACGCGGAAGCTGACGACCGCCTGCGCGAAATTCTGATCGGCCTCGGCTATCAGGAAATCATCACGATTCCGATTGTGGACGAACCGAGCGACGCGATGTTCCGCGCGGAAAGCGCAGCGCCTGCGCGCATTGCGAATCCGCTCGCCGAAGATGCATCCGTGATGCGCTCGACCGGCGCGGTGACCATGGCTCGAACACTGGAATGGAATTTGAATCACGGGCAGCGCAACGTGCGCCTGTTTGAATTCGGCAAGACTTACGGCTGGAATGGAACGCAGCCGGTCGAGACGCGCGTCGTGACACTCGGCGCAACGGGCCTCGCGCGGGAAAAAGGCGTTGCCGAAACCGAACGCGCCTACGCGTTTGCCGATTTGAAGGGCGACCTCGACCAGATCGGCCAGCTCGCGGGCGGACTCGCGTGGATGGCGGGCGGGCCGGAGTGGCTTCATGGCGCGCATGCGGGAATGATTTCCCTGCGCGCGGACGGAGTGGCGGCGCGCCCGGCGGGACCGATCGGGCATGCCGGTCAACTCTCGCGGCGGGTTTCCGAAAAATTCAAGTTGCGGCAGGACGCGTACATCGCGGAACTGGAGCTCGAGCCGCTATGCGCGGGTTACAAATCGGCGCGCGCGGCGCTACGTTACAAACCGCTTTCCCGCTTTCCGGCGGTCGAACGCGACTTTTCTCTGATCCTCGCTGATGGAACTACGTTTGCCGGCATCGAAGAAGCAATTCGCGCGCTTGGTCTCGCCGAAATTTCCTCGATTGACGCCGTGGATTTATTTCGCGGCAAGAATGTGCCGGAAGGAAAATTTGCGCTGCTCGTTCGCGTGAGGTTTGAAAGCCGCCAGGCCACGCTCACCGAAGCGCAGCTGACGGATTTTTCTTCGCGGATTCTCGCCGCGCTCGAACAAAAGCTCGGCGCCAGCTTGCGCGCGTAACCTACTCTTCTCAAGAACGTTACCAAGTAGCACAGGCTTCAGCCTGTGGGGTGCGTATCGGCATCGAAAGTCAAAACCCACAGGCTGAAGCCTGTGCTACTAGATTCGCTCCGCCGGCGGATACACAAACGAAAATATCGCGGCGGCGATCCCGACTACAACAAACGCCATGACGCTGCCCTCGGGGCCCACGGTGCCGCCGGTGAGCCAGGCGGGGCCGTGAAAAGAGGAATTCAGCAGGTGGCCGGGCGCGACGAGGCCGCTGTCCGGCACGGAAAACAGAAACGTCTCGCCCCAATCGAAGGCGGCGTGCAGTCCCACGGCGAACCACAGGCTGCCGGTGCGCCGCAACGTTAGGCAGAAAAACATTCCGATGACGAACACGCTGAGCGCACCGACCTTGTCTTCACCGCGATTGAAGAGATGAGTAGCCCCGAACACGGCGGAAAGCGCCATGGCCGCGGGCCAGAATCCGATCCCCGTGGCCAGCGTGAATTGCGCGTATCCGCGAAATAGAAATTCCTCGAAAAGGCCGACGCAGAGAAATGCCACGACCCAAAGCGCCGCGTAACCCCATAGCGCCGGACCTACGAGCGCCAATTCGCCGAAAAAAAATCCGCCGAACGCGCGAATCAGGAAGATGATTCCGGTAATCATCGCGATTCCCCACGCCGCGCCCTGCCAGAAGCGCGCGCCGAACGCGCCGGCGCGCGGCAGGCCGTAGCCGCCGAATGGCCGGTCTTCGATCATTGCCATGACCGCTGCGGCTGCGAGCGCCGCGATCAACAAAACGCACTCCTGAACGAGCATGGAAGTTGCCGTCATGCCCGTGCGAGCTAGCTGCGGAAGATGCAGAGCCATCGTCAGGAAGGTTTCACCCAGGGCAAACAGGAAAAAGATCAGGAGGTAAATCAGGAGACGCCATCCGGCCCGAAACTCGCGCTCATTCCAAAAAATGGCTTTCGCGCCGGTCATGGGGCCTGCGGGCGGGCCGATCACGAGCCGGGTCGCCGTGTTTTCCGGATCTTGTTCTGGGGTCATGAATTCATTCCGGCTCGTGCTCGGCGTATCGTTTGAGACGCGCGAGATAATTCTGATTGCGCCGCGCAACGGCATGGCGCGTCATAAGCCAGTCCATCGCCTTGCCGATGAAGCCCGGCATCGTGTAGTCGCTGCGCATGCGCACAATTGTTTTCGGCGGACGCTGCGGCGATGGCGCGCCGATTCGCTCCAACTCCCAGCGTTCCAGACCCTTGACGCCGTAGCGGTCGCTGAATCGCCACTCGAACACGCGAGCCTGCTCCAGCGCCGTCACGACCGCCGTGTGCGAGACTTCGCGCTTGCCCAAATTTCCCGAGATGTGCACTTTTGCGAAACGGCAAAATCCGAAGCGCCATCCTGCACTTCAAAACTCGCTTGCATGTCCGCACCATACCAGTACGGCATTCGCTGCGGCACGAAAAACGCAAACACCACTTCGGCAGGAGCCGCAATCTGCACCGATGTTTCAATTCGCGCCATGGAGCGGGCGCTACTTTATCATGAGCGAGGATTGGACAAAAAAACGGTGTGAAGTAGCACAGGCTTCAGCCTGTGGGGGTTAGTCCTTGCAAGGCCAAAACCCCACAGGCTGAAGCGTGTGCTACTCAAAAATCCCAGAACTCAAACTTTGGGAAAGGGGATGGCAGCAACGGCGAGGACGTGACGGCGGCGGCGTTCCTGCACGAAAACCACGGCGCGCAGATTCGCGCGGTTCCATTCGTGAGCGGTGTGCACGGCAACCGCCGAGGAGAATCCCGCGGGCGCGGCGTCCATTTTGCCGAGCGGCAAAAGTTGTCGGACGACGCCGTTGTGTTCGAGGGCGCGGCCGGCATTCTCTCCGTGCTTTACGTCGGAGTGCAGCATGTTTTCAGCAACAACAAGGAAAAGTTGCGCGCCGTCCGCCGCCGAAGCGTTGGTAAGAGGCTCGACGTGGATTGCCAGCGTGTCGCCCGTATCCCAAGAGAGTTGGATATCCGGTTTTGCCGCCTGGCTCGCGGCGCGAATCGCCCGCAAAGCGTCCGTGTCGGAGCTGCCGACAAATTCCGCGCGCCCGTCCACGATCATTTGTGGCGTGTAGACTTGGTTCCCGCCAAACGCTTCGCCGTATTCGCTCTGACGCGCCGTCGCGGCCTCGGAAGAAAAAGGATCCTTCCAACCAAGGCGGTCCCAGTAGTCTACATGCTCTTCGAGGGCAATGATGTCGGCGCCGCGGACCGGCTGCGTTTTGTCGAGTCGCGAAAGCAGCGCATCTGCCGGCGGGCAGCTCGAGCAGTCTTCCGAAGTAAACAGCTCGACCAGGACGGGCGTGGCCGCTGCGTCTGCCGCAGTTGGTGCAGCGGACGCATCCTTCGCGTCTGCCGCAGCTGCGCCGGGAATCCCCGGCCGGCGCGCCACCAGTGCTAATAGCGCAAGCACCGCGACGAAAACAGCAACCGTACTTGGTCGAAGGATCATCAAACATCCCCATCGGACTTCGGCAACACTTCTTCAGTTCACATTCTAGTACGGAATTAGATGCTCGGCGGATGAGAGGGCCATGTATCTCATTGCTTTTTACACGGAGCTACCGCTGATTTCGAGAGGTTAGTGGCACAGTCTTCAGCCTGTGGGGGTTAGTCCTTGCAAGTACTAAACCCCACAGGCTGAAGCCTGCGCCACTGAGACGCATCGTTCTACCTTCCTTCGCGCGCTCGGCCGTAACCGCCGAAGTACCAGCGCGCCCCAACTGTTGCATACAGGCCGAAGGGGCCGGAGGTGCCGAGGTCGGCGAGGCCGACGTTATTTTTGTATTTTCCGAGCCAGTCCACCTGATGCTGGGTTACGCGAAATTCAAAATTCTTGGGCAGCTCGATGCCGATCCCCACCGCTCGCTCGAAGGCGATCCCGGCCATCGAGGCGGTGTATTTGAATTGCGGCACGTTGTTGCCGAAGGAAAAGGTGGGCGTGAAAAACACGAACACGTGGCGCGCGAACGTTTTCCCGAAGGGCTGCACTTCGAGGTAGCCGCCCAGCAGATAGCGCGCGTAGGCATTGCAGTCGGAACTCGCTCCGCCGGCCATGACGATGACGGCGTGCGACTGCGAGCAGCGGCCGAGGTCGGGTTCGTTGTGGGACGGGGCGACGTCGAAGTTTACGTAGCCGCGCACCCAGTCGTGGGGGAAAAACATTCGTCCTTCGGGCACCCCCCAGGATGCCGGCTTCGGCGCCGGATCGGCGGCGGCCGCAGCGGGCATCGACACGGCCACGGTCCCGGTCGCATCCTGTGCCGGCGCCGGAAGCGCGGCAAACCCAAGTAGCGCGGACAGCAACACCATTTCTCGGATTCGATTTTTCAACGCAGTTCTCCTTTTTCTTTCGGCGAGGGTCGGCCGGTTCATTTATTCCGGCGGTCTCAAAGTAGAGCCCGCGCCCGTCACAAATTCGGGCGCGCGGCCCTGGGACCACGGGTCGTACGTCTGCGCGAAGCGCATGCGCTCGTCGAGCGGCGGATGATTGTAGAACCAGAATTTCACGGCGGTCGAAGGATTCGGCTCCTCGAGGTCGACTTCGCCCAGGATCTGAAACGCGTGCGCCGCCACCACGGGCGCGTCGGGAACCAAACCGTGGATCACTTCGAGCCCGTACTGATCGGCTTGATGCTCGAGGTGACGGCTGTAGACGTTTGAAATTGGCGTGAACAGGAACCCGAACACCGTCAGCAGGAGGATCAGCACCGGCAGCGAAGCGAGGTCGTCGGGGCCGCGAATCGCCCACGTTTCTCCCCAGCGCGCGAGCATCCAGTGCAGGAGGCGATAGGCAAGATAGAGGAAAAAAATGAGCACGGCGCAGGCAAACAGGATGCCGTCGCGCACGTGGCCCAAAACGTAGTGGCCCATTTCGTGGCCCGTCACGAACAAAACCTCGTCTCCGCTCATGCGCCGGATGGTCGTGTCCCAAACGACGACGCGCTTGCTCGCGCCGAGGCCGGTCACGTAGGCATTCAGCTCTCTGAGTTTTGCGCTGGCGTTCATCTCGAATATGCGGCTCTGCGGAATCGGAGCCCCGGCGCGAATCGTCATCTGCTCGATGTTGCTGGCGAGGAGCGGCTCGGAACTGGCGAGCGGCGTAAACTTGAAAAACAGCGGCTCGACGACTAAGGGCTCGACAACCGCGCCCAGAATAATGAGCGGCACGGCGGCCAGCCAGAACCAGAACCACCACTTTCGCGGGGCCTTCCGAATGACCGCGTACAAAACCCAGACAAGCAGAATGGCGATCGCCATCTCCACGCCCTCGCCCTTGGCCCAGTCCGTGAGCCACGATCCCCATCCCTGGATCGACTGCTGATACTGCAAGGCCAGGCGGTGTTCCCAAAGCGCCGTGGGCAAGCCCAGGACATCGGTCGTCGCGAGCAGGAGCGGCGTAAAGACGAAGATCTGCCCAAAGCCGCTGTCGGTCCATTTTGTTGCCCAATCGCGATAGGCGGGAGCGACGCGAAGCTGCAGGATCAGCACAAGCAGGAGGAGTCCATAGGCGACGTCGAGAAAATAAAGTTCGTGCCGGGCATGCGCGTAGGCGATGGCTTGCGCTTCCTGACCGGGCGTGAGCGTGTAGCCTTGCACTTGTCCGGTACCAGGCGGGACGGCGGCAGGGGGTTGCGCGGTTGCGGGAGACTGCGGCTGCTGCGCGCGGCTTGGCGGGGCGCAAAGCAGGCTGGCCGCAAGGAGAATGAAAAGCGCGGCAAAAAATGCCGCGGCTTGAGTGCTTCGGCGATTCACTTGTCGTCCTCCGACGATGCCGCGCCGGAAATGAAAAGCGGTCGCAGCGCGCGGAGTATGATGCAACCCGCCCCGCAGGCGCAAGCGCGGGGGCGCGATGTTTTTCGTAGCGCCGGCATCTTGCCGGCAATTTTTCGAGCGCCAGGAAATGCAGGGAGCCGGCAAGATGTCGGCGCTACCCGGGCACTGCGCAGGTCGGTCCAGCCTTTCAATTGGGATGCGGTGTTTTTAGCGCGTAGTTGCGCGCCGCGCCGCCTATCGCGATTCCCGCATGAATCGCGGAAGTCCAGCGCTCCAGGCGGTGATGGCCGGTGCGATGGAACAGGTAGGACACGCCGATGGAAGCCGCCGTAGCCGCCACCTCTATCCCTGCAAACAGCGCATGGTTGTCCACGATGGAGTTCGTCAGAAAGACTTCATTAATGCCGCGGCGGCGGAGATTGAGAGTCGATGCGTAATCGAGGGCCCGCCCCGCGCCAACGGCTGCGAACAACCAATCATTCTCGCGGTCCCAAAACCGGTGAACGCCGGGCGCAAGCGGATTGGCAGTCTTAGCGGGCTCTTCCGTTTTCTTTTGATCCGTTGGAGTGGCGTTACCAGCCGGCTGCGGCGCGGAGGGCGCGTCTGGATCCCTGCTTCCGGCCGGTTGCTGTTGCGCCCGGACCGCGGACACAGCCGCGAGCAAGAAAAATGCGCCGGCAATCGCGCACCGCATCCCTTTCGGCATTCGAATACGTTCTGTCCTTTCATTCCGCATGTTGGAAGCACAGATTGTGGGCAAGCCCCAAAGGGTTGTAAAGAAGGAAAGAAGCTTTCGCCGGGAATTTTCTCTATGACCGGACAAAGGATCCCGTAGCGCTTTGGCCTTCTGGCAACCCTACCACTAGGGATTGTATCTTTTCTCTTGACACCACAAGAGCAGCGGCGCAGAATCCCCGCAACTTTTTCCGTGGGCATCCGGTCCAGGGGACCGGAACGGAAAAAATGGCGCGTCATTCCACAGGGGGAAAAAGCGTGCAGTATTTGCCGGGATGGACCGTGCAGTGCATCAATCCGGAGTGCGCGGCTCGCGGCCACTGGCTGCGGGCAACCGACTCCGGGGGAGAACTCTGCAGCAATTGTAGCGCTCCGCTCCACAATGTCCCGCCTCCGCTGGGCCCACGCCTGCGGATGCGTCCTCGCTCGCTGGGCAGTTACCGTCCGCCGGGCCGTTCGCCCGGACGGCAGCGGTAATCGCCGCGAGCGCTCCTCAGGGCCGCTCGTCCCGTCCGCCGCGGCGGACGGGACGAGCCGTCCCCGCAATTCCTTTCCTTAAAAATCGGCGGTTGGGAACTTGAGTAGCACAGGCTTCAGCCTGTGGGGTTTCGTCCCTGCATGGACCAAAACCCACAGGCTGAAGCCTGTGCTACTAAAATCCGCTCCGAATCGACGTCTGAAATGGGGAGAGCGGCCGGTGGAGGGTTCCGGCCGCTCGTGGGGCATGGGCAAATTCAAGAAAGATGCAGTTGAGCCGGAGCTATCGGGACCCGGACTTGCCAACGGAACCGATCAAACTCAAGAAGACCAGCACAGCGAATACCGAGATGCAGACTACGACAATCATCGGGGTCCTCGGCCGTCGGTCGCGGGCTTTACTGGAAGCCCGCGAATGCTCCGAACAGCTTCAACCACGCGATCATTCTGCCCGGAAACCCCGCCCGAGCAAATGGGCCAAGGGTTACATTCGCGTCGGTACTCTCGTACGGTAGTTCCAGCCCTACACGCCGAGGTCCGGAATATTTTCGAGGGCGTCGTTGAAACGGTTGGTGAAATTCGCCATGCAGATAGCCAGGGTCAGCTCGACGATTTGTCCTTCGTCGTAAAACTTGCGCAATTCCTGAAGCTCGGGGGCGCGGATGCCGGTGGCTCCGCGCGTCACGCGGTCGGCGTAGAGGATCGTGGCCTTTTCCTTTTCATCGAAGAGGGCGCTGCGAGAATAGAACGGGAGCGCGGCGACTTGGTCCGCCGTGACTCCGGCGCGCTTCGACGAAGCGATGTGCGCGCGCGTGCAGTATTCGCACCCGTTGACCATCGACGCGCGGAGGTAGGCGAGTTCCTTGTACTTGGCTTCGACGGTGCCCTCGTTAATGACGGCTTTGTACAGCGGGAGAAACGTGGCCAGAACCTCGGGCCGGTGCGCCATGGCCGCGAAGATGTTCGGGACTTTCCCCGCCCGCGCGGCGAGCTTTTCAAATGTGTCCTGCAACTCCGGCGAGGCTTGCTCTTTCGTCAGCGGATTCACAACTCCCATGCTCGGTCTCCTTTTTTGTTTTCCAGCTAAGATCGCAATGTGCGCGCACAAGTTTATCAAAATGGGAGTAGCACAGGCTTCAGCCCGTGGGGGTTCGTCCTTGCAGGTACTAAAACCCACAGGCTGAAGCCTGTGCTACCTGGGCCCCCAACCATTGAACGCATTTTCAGCGCGTGTTAGCCTACACATAGCAAAGCCCTTCCAGTCCGCTCGCTGTACCTGGGGAACTTCTGATGGTGTCTCCCGCTCGACAATTTAACTCTGTAGCCGATGAAGAGCGTGTGCTCGAAGTCGTGCGCGATCTTGTCGCCGAGCTGGGGCTTGAGTCGGCCCTTCGATCGGCCGGGCCTGCGTCGCATCTCGACCGCGATTTGGGGCTCGGCAGCCTGGAACGCGTCGAATTGCTGTTGCGCCTGGAAAAATTGTTTGGCACGCGGCTCGATGAAGAGGTGCTGGCCGGAGCGGATACGGTGCAGGATCTGATCGCCGCTTTGAGCGCCGCGAATGACTCATCTGGCGCTTTGGGAATGCGCGCGGAAGCTTCCGTGCGCGCGGCGGAAATTTCCTTTCCTGGCCAGGCGGAAGGAGTTCCCTTCGCGGAGACGTTTCAAGAAGTGCTGCGGCATCGCGGGCGCGCGGACGCATCTCGAACCCACCTGATATTTTACGAGGACGAAAGTGAAAGTGCCTCGCTGACGTTCGGCGAACTTTTTGAAGGAGCCGAGCGAGTTGCGGCCGATCTCGCGCAGCGCGGCATCGGGCGCGGCGATACTGTCGCCCTGATGTTGCCGACGTCGCGCGACTTTTTTCTGGCGTTCGCCGGGACGCTTCTTGCGGGAGCGACTCCTGTGCCGATTTACCCGCCGTTTCGCGCCGACCGGATTGCGGAGTACGCGGAACGGCAATCGGCGATCCTGGCGAACGCGGGCGCGCGCCTGCTGGTGACGTTCCGCGAAGCGGCCAGCGTGGCCAAACTGCTGAGGCCGCTCGTACCGTCGCTCGAAGGCGTCGTGACAGCCGAGACACTGGCCCAATCGCGCGCTCCGGCTCCGTTCGGGCCGCAACTGCACTCGCGCGCCGAGGATCTTGCTCTGCTGCAATACACTTCCGGCTCGACGGGCAATCCCAAGGGCGTGATGCTGACGCACGCCAATCTGCTGGCCAACGTCCGCGCGATCGGAGAGGCACTCGGGCTGCGCAATGACGACGTCGGCGTGAGCTGGCTGCCGCTTTATCACGACATGGGCTTGATCGGCGCGTGGCTCATGCCGCTGTATTTCGGCCTGACGGTGGTGGTCCTGTCGCCTCTGGCGTTTCTTTCGCGACCGGGGCGATGGGTGCGCGCGTTCCATCGTTATCGCGGCACGATCAGCGCGGCTCCGAATTTCGCGTACGAACTGGCCGCTGCCAAAGTTTCGGATGAAGAAATCCAGGGTCTCGATTTGAGCGCGTGGCGCGCGGCGCTCAACGGCGCGGAGCCCGTACTTCCCGCGACACTCGACCGCTTCGCGGCGCGATTTGCTTCTTGCGGCTTCCGCCGCGAAACCTTATTGCCTGTGTACGGTTTGGCGGAAGCTTCGCTGGCCGTGACGATTCCGCCGATGGGACGCGGGCCGCGCGTGGACCGCCTCGATCGCGCCGCGTTTGCGCAAGAAGGCCGCGCGGTGCCGGCCCCGCCGGACGCTTCCGGCCCCAACTCAAGCGATGATCCGAATGTGATTTCGTTCGTCTCCGTGGGCCCGCCCATTTCGCGGCACGAAGTGCGAATCGCGAATGACCGTGGCGAGGATGCGGGAGAGCGCGTCGAGGGACAGCTCTGGTTTCGCGGACCTTCCACCACGCAGGGCTACTATCGAAACGAGGCTGCGACGGCGGCGCTGCTTCCCGAGGGCGCGGCGGCGGGATGGGTCAACTCCGGCGACCGCGCGTATCGCGCCGACGGCGAGATCTACATCACCGGCCGCGTGAAGGACATCATCATCCACGCGGGGCACAATCTTTATCCTCACGAAATCGAGGACGCGGTGGCGCAAGTGCCGGGCGTACGCAAGGGCTGCGTGGTGGCATTCGGAGCTGCCGATCCGGTTGCGGGCACTGAACGTCTCGTGATCGTCGCCGAATCGCGCGAGGGTAACCGCGACGCGCGGGCGCGGCTGGCGCAGGCCATCACGGCGCGGGTCACTGAAACGTTGGGACTGCCTCCCAACGTGGTCGAAGTCATTCCGCCAAACGTCATTCCGAAAACTTCAAGCGGAAAGCTGCGCCGCGACGCCACCAAGCAGCTGTTCCTTTCGGGCGAACTGTGCATCGACGAGACGCCTGTTTGGCTGCAGGTCGCGCGTCTCGCGGCGGCATCGAGCGCCGGACGAATCCGCTCCGCTTTGCGGCGGACCACCGAAGTGGCGTACGGATGCTACGCCCTCGCAATGTTTGCCCTGTTGCTGTTTCCCGTATGGCTGTGCGTATTGATTTCGCCATCGCGAAAGAGTTCGGCGCGCGTGACGACGGCGGCGCTGCGCGCGTATTTGAAACTGGCGGGATGGCGCGTCCGAGTCGACGGCCGCGAGCATCTGCGGGAAAACATCCCGCGCATGCTGGTCGCCAATCACACGAGCTACGCGGATATTGTCGTGCTCATGGCGGCGCTCGGCACGGACTACCATTTCGTCGCCAAAGCGGAGGTGATGTCCATGCCGTTTTTCCGGACGTTCCTTCGTAAGCTCGGCCATTTCTCATTTCGCCGCGAAGACTCGCGCTCGCGATTGCTGCAAGCGGAACAAATTGAGGGCGCGCTGCGGCGCGGCGAATCCGTTTTCGTTTTTCCGGAAGGAACCTTCACCGCGCAATCCGGCGTGCGTCCATTTCATCTCGGCGCGTTCAAAGCGGCCATCGCGGCGCAGCGCGAAATTGTGCCCATCGCTCTCGACGGAACGCGGCGCGCGCTGCGGGACGGCACCTGGCTGCCGCGCCGCGGACGCATCACCATTACGATCTGCCCGCCGATCGCTCCTCCACCTTCGGCCGAGGATTGGCAACAAATCGTGCGCGTGCGCGATTCGGCCCGGGAAATCATCGCCCGTTTCGCGCGCGAACCTCTCTTGTAAATTCTTTTTTAGCGGGCAACCGGCATGCAAAATCCACGCATCCCAAATTACGAGCGTTGTTTTTTCAAACGGCTTGGGATGCCTGAGGGAAGTCCCGCCGTCACGTTCAAATGGGTCTGTGGGAATTCGCTGAACCCAAAATCCTAAACAACGGAAAGAGGAAATAAGAAGTTGTGTCTCTTTTTGTGCCCCGGCGCGCCGTGGGAGGACCCGCGCCGGAAATTGCAAGGGCCGAAGCACCGATTTCTTCGGCCCTTTTTATCTTCACTGCTTGCGCTCAGGGCTTCAACTGGAAGATCACCGTGATCGTCGTGTCGACTTCGACCGGCTCTCCGTTCAACATGGTCGGCCGGTAACGCCATTGGCGCACGGCGTCAAGCGCGGCTTGCACGAAGAAGGGCGAGCCGCTCACAACTTCCAGTGCGTTGATGTGTCCGTCACGGCTGATGATCGCATGCAAGACCACCGTTCCTGATTGCCTCAACTGCAAAGCCAAGGGCGGAAACCGCGGCTCGATTCGGGAGACCAGTTGCGCCTGGAGTACGCCCTCGCTTACTTTCACCGGACGCTTCTCCTGCTGCACTAGTGGCGCGGCGTGAGGAGGTTCAACCGGCGGCAGCGGCCTTCCTGTTTGTGCCGTCTGAATGGCTCCCGGCACGTATTCTCCAGGCAAATTCAGGGTCGGGACCTTCGGCGCATCGTCACGGCGAAAATCCACGATCGCGACGGGAGGCGCAGGCGGCGGAAAAGGATTCTGAATCGCCGGGCTGGGAGCTGTTGTCAGAGGTGCCGCGTGTTGCGCCGGGTTGTGAGCGCGCCAAGGGCCGAAAAACGTCAGCTGCGGTGAAAGGATCTGGTGAATTTGGGGTTGCGCGACGCTGGTGAGCAGTGGCGCCGCAACAAGCACCATCAGAAGCGAAGTTTCGATCGCGAGCGATAGTCCAAAGGCCTTCCGGCGGCTGCGGCGAGCGGGCAATGATGCATCCGGATCGCCTTCGACCAGGCAGCGGCCTAGCGTTAGGTCAGACCTCGCCTGTTCTGGGCCGGGATTTCCTTTTCCTGGGCTTTGCATGGACACTCCTCAATTCCGTCAGCCCTGGCCACCGCAGCGGTCAGGGCCGGCTTTGGTAGGGATTTTGAGGAGCGCGCTCTCGTTTAGTTGGACACCGTTGCGTTCGCGGGGTTCCCCGAAGTACTGATTCCGGCGCGATCTGTCCACCAAGTACAGTTATGTCCATTATTATCAGCGTTCTGCAAGTTTTCGCTTTCTATGCACCAATTTCCGATGTTCATGCATCACATATGCAGTTTCCATATTTTGGCGAGGTACAAGATTATGCGTCTTCCTTCGAAAGAAGCTGTCGGGATTCGATACACGGGCTGGGCCGCGCTGGGCCGCGATCCGCAAGAGGACACCCTGGAATACACCTGTCCGTACTGCGGTGAGCACGGCGTAAAGGCGGCGCGACGCACCCCCGACCAATATCATTTCACGGATGGTTTCCTGCAGGACCTGCAAGGGGAAATGGCGGCCTGCCACTCGTGCCGGCATTCGTTGCGGATTGCTCCCGTGGTCCTGCTGCACGACCAGGACGAAAAGCGCCGGTTCGAAGGCGTGTTTTCGGACGATCTGGTGCCAAGCAAGAATTAAGTTTCCGGGTTCGCTCCTCCAACTACAAGAACGGGCCGCTCCGATTTTATCGAGGTGGCCCGTTTTTGTTTCTGTTGGCTTCCGGCAGTCACGGAGGGACGTTACAACGTATCCCAACGTTTGAACGGTGGGTTACGCCGCGCGATCATTCGCAGCCTCGGAGAGTGTGCGTGAGAACCCAAGATTGGCTCGGTTTTTGTAGCGCCCGCCTGAAGGCGGATGCTACACGAATCAAAACCGAGTCCCTGACGGGACTGGCTGGGAGAATTAGAGTGGTTCTTCGTTTGCGGGGCATACGCTTTGCGAGTTATTGCAGAAGCGTGTCCGGTTCGAGGTGATGTCTCTCGAGGTCGTCGCGCACGCGATCGAAGGCCTGGTCCACCGTGTCGGCAAACTGAAGCAGGCCGTATTCGTGCTTGTTGATGGTTCCGCAACGCAGCATGTGTTTCCAGTCGAGCACGCGGTCCCAATACTCGCGCCCGTAAATCAAAATCAAATTTCGCCGGTGCAATTTCCCGGTCTGCATCAGCGTGAGCATTTCCCAGAGCTCGTCCATGGTGCCGAAACCTCCGGGAAATACGATCAGCGCCTTGGCGAGCTGAGCGAACCACAGCTTGCGCATGAAGAAATAATGAAACATGAAACTCAGCTCCGGACTGATGTAGTCATTCGGGCGCTGTTCGTGAGGCAGCTCGATACTCAGGCCGATGGATTTCCCGCCCGCCTCGGTCGCGCCCCGGTTGGCCGCCTCCATGATTCCTGGGCCTCCGCCGGAGCAGATCACGAAGCGCCGGGGATGGTCGCCGAGCGACATGGCCCAGGAGGTGATCCTCCGCGCCAACTCGCGCGCCTCTTCGTAGTAGCGGGACATCTGGACGGCCGATTTCGCGTCGCGCAGGGCGGCCCGATATTCCAGCGTGGCATGACGCCGTTTTTCCTTTCTCAGCTTGTGGATGTGCGCCATCGCCTGGTTCCGCGAAAGGATGCGGGCCGACCCGAACATGACGATGGTGTCTCCTACCTTCTCGCGGCGAAGCCTCTCGAGCGGGTCGATATATTCGGTGGTGATGCGCACGGGGCGCGCCGGCATGCTTTCCATGAAAAGAGGATCGCGATAGGGTGGGTCGATTTCTTTCTGACGGCGCCTGCGGCTCATTCATCCTCCACTGCAAGTGACTGCAATTTGACATTCTACGCAACCGCCGAGCGGAAACGCCAGTGAGACGGTCTCAACGTGTTCCGTTCTTATACTTGCTTTCGGCGGGCTGTGGCGGCTCGTGGAGCCCGCACCCGCGGGGCTCGGCCAACGCGGTGGCGCGTTTTCGCTTCCAACGTAGTAGACTGGGGTTTAAATGACTCTCAGACGGACTCTTGCCGTTTACCTCGCCACACTCGCAGTGGGAACAGCGCTTGCGGCCGTGACTGCGCACTCTCAACAAACGCAGGGGCCCATAGCGCCCAAGCCGGGAACGCCCGTGCAACAAGCGCCGGAAGGCACGATTCGCGTCCGGGTCGCGCTGGTGACGGCGCCGGTGGTCGTGGTCGGCGCCAAGGGCGAGCCTATCCTCGACCTCCAACAAAAAGACTTCCACGTCCTCGATGACGGCGTGGCACAGACGATCGAAGCATTCGATTTGGGCGGGGAGAAGGTCTCAGCCGTGTTCGTCTTCGAGACCAGTTCGCGCATCGCGCCGCTCTTGCCCGCGATCCAGAAATCCGCGATTGTCTTCACGCAAACCGTGGTCGGCCCCTCGGGAGAGGCCACAGTCCTCAGCTATGACGACAGCGTCAACCGTTTGCTGCCATTCAGCACCGACAACGACAAAATCGAAAAGACAATCGCCGGCTTGAAGCCCGGCAACAGCGGCGCTCGCCTCTATGACGCGCTCGCCTCCGCCGTCGGACTGCTGCGCGATCGCCCGATCGGGCAGCGCCGCGCGATTGTCGTCGTGGGGGAAGCCAGTGACAGCGGGAGCGAGGAAAAGCTCGGCCGCGTGCTGCGCGAGGCGCAGCTTTCAAACATTGTCATTTATAGCGTGGGGCTTTCCACCACTGCGGCGGCGCTGCGCTCGCAGCCTTCGCAAGCCGGGCCGGCACCGGCCACGCCGCCGGGTACGTTCGGCGGTCCGTCATTTCCGGGCATGGCGCAAACGCCCACGAGCCAGCAGCAATACGGCGGCAACATCGATCTCCTGGGGCTGGCGGAATGGGCGGTGCGGAACGCCACGGCGGTGGTTAAGGATCGTCCACTCGAAGTTGCCGCCACGGCCACGGGCGGGACGTACCAATCCGAGTTCAAGGACAGCAAGATTGAAGTCGCGGTCGACGCCATCGGCGGCGAACTCAACTCGCAATATATGCTGAGCTATCGCCCCACCGGTTCGGATGCGCCAGGCTATCACCAGATCAAAGTCACGGTGGACCGCCCGGGGGTGAAAGTCCGCACGCGGCCGGGATACTTCCTCGAAGCGAAATGATTTCCAGTAGCACAGACTTCAGTCTGTGGGGTTCCACGGAAACTTGGCAAAATTTTGATGCTGGCGGGATTTCGGCGCTGTGTGGCCGGTGGACGCTCGGCTCTCGCAGTCAATCATCCCGGGCTTGATGACGAAAACCCACAGACTGAAGTCTGTGCTACTCAACCCACAATCGAAATCATCCTAAGGATGTGAAGTCCAACTGCTTCGTCTCCCGTCACAAGCACCTGCGCCCTCGCTTCATCGAAGGCAATCCCTTTCGTGAAGATGCGCCAGGCAATCTCCTGCAGAATCGTCGTCTCCGAAATTTCTTCTCCGGCTGGTGAGGCAATCAATGTCCACTTCTCGCCGTCGCGGAACAGATACCAGCTTCCGCCGCATTCCCCCTTAATTTGGAATTGCGCGAGGGATCCGGGCTGGGCGGCAATCGTTCGGTAAGCGTATGGAAGCGCGCGCATGAAACAGTCCAACACAGGGAAGTAGAATTCTCGCGTCATGATCCCCGGTTTATTTACGGCAAGGCGAATCTGCTGTTGATGGTGCCAGCGCTCGGTGAATTCGCGAGCCGTGTCAAACCAGTTCGCGGATTGCTCCTCGCCAGCCCAGCTCACGGGAAACATGGCCGTGCCGAAAGGATCGAGCGCCTGGTGGTATTCCGCGCTTTCCCGCGACGCTGCTTCCATTCTCGAAATCAATTCCTCCGGCTGCAATCGGCTGTACTGGAGGACGCCTTCCGCGTTGAGGGAATTGATCAGCGTGACGAGGTTCGCGGGAGAAAGTTTCTGTGAGTTTTCAGGCTTGTAGCCGGGCCGGGCCGCGGCCAGCTTGCGGATTTGCGTGTCGAGCAGATGCGCCGCCACGTCTTTTACTTTCCACTTGGGAGCGAGGGCTTGCTTTTCCCAGTCTTCCGGCGAGAGCGAGCGCAGAAGCTCGAGCAGCTTCGCTTCCAGCTTCGGAAAAAGTTGTGCGGTGAAAATCGGCTGTAACGGTTCGCGCGCGCCACTCATGCGCACCATTTTATTTTGTTTGCGCCGCGTTCCCCTACTTCTTTTCTTCCGCGACTTCGGGCTCTTCCCGGATCGATGCGGCCGCGGCGATTTTGTCCTCTTCTTCGAGGCGCAGCAGGCGCACGCCCTGCGTCGAGCGGCCCGCTTCGCGGATTTCGTTGGCGTGAACGCGGATCACCTTGCCGTATTCGGTGATGATCATGACGTCGGATTCCTCGGTCACTTGCAGCGCCGCGACCACCGGGCCGTTGCGGTCGGTGGATTTCAGGTTGATGACGCCCTTGCCGCCGCGCGAGGTGATGCGGTATTCGGCGAGCGGTGTGCGCTTGCCGAACCCTTTCTCGGAAACCGTCAGCATCAGGGACGTCAGGGAATCCTTGATCGCCTCGTTCTCGATTTCGTCGAGATTCTGCGTTTCCGCCTTCGCTTCCTTCTTGATGATCTCAAAATCGGGCTGCACGGGTTCCATTCCCACGAGGTAGTCGCCCTTGGCGAGGTCCATGCCGTTCACGCCGCCGGCGTTGCGGCCCATCGAGCGCACTTCGGTTTCACGGAACAGGATGGCCTGGCCGTCGTGGCTGGCGAGGAAAATCATCTGCTTGCCGTCGGTGAGATGCGCGCCGATCAGCTCGTCGTCCTGGTCGAGGTTGATGGCGATGATGCCGGTAGAGCGCGGGTTTGAGAATTCGTTGAGCGCGGTTTTCTTCACCGTGCCGTTGCGCGTCGCGAAAAAGAGGAACGTTCCTTCCTCCTCCAGATTGCGCGCCGCAACGACGGCGGTGAGGTGCTCGTCCTCCTGAAATTTCACCAGGTTGGAAATCGCCTTGCCGCGCGTGGCCGCCGCGGCTTCGGGAATCTCGTACACCTTGAGCCAGTACACACGGCCCTTGGAGCTGAAGAGCAGGATGTAGCTGTGGGCCGAGGCGACGAAGAGATATTCGACGAAATCCTCGTCGCGCGTTTTCGCGCCGATGCGGCCCTTGCCGCCGCGCGACTGGTGGCGGTACACGTCCACCGGCGTGCGCTTGATGTAGCCCGCGTGGCTGACGGTGATGGCCATGTCCACGTCGGCGATCAGGTCTTCGAGCTTGATCTCCTCGACGTTCTCGACGATCTCCGTGCGGCGCGGGTCCGCGTAATCCTTCTGGACTTCGCGCAGCTCCTTCACGATCACGGCCTTCAGCTTCTTTTCGCTGGCCAGAATTTCCTTCAGCTCGGCGACCAGCGCGCGAATCTCCGCCAGTTCCTTCAGGATTTCGTCGACGGAAAGCCGCGTCAGCCTGTGCAACTGCAGTTCCAGGATGGCGTCGATCTGAGCGTAGCTCAGGCCAATCCCAGCGCCGGCTTGCGTAGCGCCGAATCCGACATCGATAAGGCCGTACTTCTTGCGATCGAGTTTGATGCCTTTGAGCGTCTCGGTTCGATTGCCGGCGGTCAGAATCTTGACTTCTTTATTTTCAAAAAAATCGTGCAAATTCTCGCGCGCGTTCGCCCGGCTGGCGGACCCTCTGATGATTTTGATGACGTTATCGACGTGATCGAGCGAGATATGGTAGCCGACCAGAATATGTTCGCGCGCTTCGGCCTTGCGCAACTCGAACTGCGTGCGCCGGCGCACCACTTCGACGCGGTGGTCGATGAACAGCTTCAGCATCGGCACGAGGCCCAGTTCGCGCGGCTGCCCACCGACGATCGACAGCAGGATCATGCCGAACGATTCCTGCATCTGGGTGTGCTTGTAGAGGTGGTTGAGAATCAGCTTGGGCTCTTCGCCGCGCTTGACTTCGATCACGATGCGCATGCCTTCGCGGTCGGATTCGTCGCGCACCTCGGAGATGCCTTCGATCTTTTTGGCATTCGCGAGTTCGGCAATGTGCGCGATCAGGCGGCCCTTGTTCACCTGGTAGGGAATTTCGGTGACCACGATGTTTTCGCGGTCCTTGCCGACGCTTTCAATCGCGGCCTTGGCGCGCATGGTGAAGCTGCCGCGCCCGCCCTTGTAGGCCGAGAGGATGCCCTCGGTGCCGGAAATGTATCCGCCGGTGGGGAAGTCCGGACCGGGCACCAGCTTCATGACTTCCTTGAGCGAAGTGTCCGGCTTATCGACCAGCAGCACCGCGGCGTCAATGATCTCGCCGAGGTTGTGCGGCGGGATGTTTGTGGCCATGCCGACGGCGATGCCGCTCGCGCCGTTCACCAGCAGATTCGGAATTTTCGACGGCAGCACGACGGGCTCTTCGCGCGTCTGATCGAAGTTCGGTATGAAATCGACCGTCTCTTTTTCGAGATCGGCGAGCATTTCCTCGGTGATTTTCGCGAGGCGCGCTTCGGTGTACCGCATCGCCGCGGGCGGATCGCCGTCGACGGAGCCATAGTTTCCCTGCCCGTCGATCAACGGGTAACGCATGTTGAAGGATTGCGCCAGGCGCACGAGCGTCGGATAAATGACGGCCTCTCCGTGCGGATGGTAATTGCCCGAAGTGTCGCCGCAGATTTTCGCGCACTTGCGGTAGCCGCGATTCGATGCCAGGCCCAGATCGTTCATGGCCACCAGGATGCGCCGCTGCACCGGCTTCAAGCCGTCGCGCACGTCGGGAATCGCGCGCGCCACGATCACGCTCATCGCGTAATCGAGGTACGACTTCTTCATCTCGGCCTCGATTTCGACCGGGATCATGTGTGCCTGTTTCGGTTCGTCCGCCATCGATCCGTCCTTCGTCGTGTAGGGGCACGGCATGCCGTGCCCCTACATTTTGGAGATCAAGTTTCTGTACCTACCTTCGCGCGACTCGCTGCGCGACGTAGTCCTTCACCGCGTCAAACGCCGCCGCCGTGTTTAGAAACCGATGCGGCCCAAAGTGCACTTCAAGCTCACTCAGGAATGCCTCGCGCTGAGCTTCGGTCTCGCACTCAACAGCCACGCCATGTTCATTGTCCGGCGCCGCAGTCGGCGTCGCGCGAAACTCCGAGCATGCCAATCCGCGCAGCCCCGGCAGCGTCGTCCAGCTCAATTGATAGATCATTTCCCCAAAAATCGGTTCGACGGTTTGTGGGTCGCGGCTTCAGCCGCGACATTCATCAGCCACTTCATCAGGGCTCTGCTGCTTCCGCGCGATGTTCGAGCATGCTATTCATTTCGAGATAGTAGTTGTCCAAGCATTCCGCAGCATCAGACACCGCGTCGTGTATCTTTTGAAGATTTATGCGTTCCCCGTACTGCGACCAAGGACGGCGCTGTATGTTCTCTGGGTAGCGAAAAAATTCGCCGTCAAAATCGATTGAGGCGAAGGCCTCGATGCATTTTCCCACGCCGCTGAAGCTCTCCTTCGAACACCGTGGCATCGCTTTCTCTAACAAAGGCCTGCACTCTTTCCACAACTCGTCGAGAGGGTGACCGCCCTGATAAACAGCTCTTCCGTTGAGGATAGAATTTGCTAGTCGGGTCAGCCCTTTGATCATCAGTTCTAAATAATGACGGTACAAGTAGCAGACGGGAAAGACCAAAACCTGTTTGTCAGACCTGCGAAGGCTTTGAACAAGAGTGTCCCCGGCAGACTTGTAGCCAATTGCGTACACCAGGAAACCATGGCCAAAAGTGTCCAGGCTCACGTTGAGTCCCGACCCAGCGACCGGCCCGAATAATTCTTTGGTCGCTCGGTACTCCCCTGAAAGCGCAATCCTTCTTGCCATATTGAGTCCGTTCTCAAATATCCAAATTCACGACTTCCAAAGCATTTTCCTCGATGAATTTGCGGCGGCTTTCGACGTTTTCGCCCATCAGCGTCGAGAAAATTTCCTCGGCGGCTGTGGCGTCGTCGAGGCGCACTTTGAGCAGCGTGCGCGTTTCGGCGTTCATCGTGGTTTCCCAGAGCTGGTCGGGATTCATTTCGCCGAGGCCTTTGAACCGCGTGATCGTGAAATCCTTTTTCGCGTCTTCCAGGATGTAGTTCAGAACATCGGACGCTTTTTCCTTCACTTCCTTGTCGCCGTTGCGCGTCACGGTGAAGGGAGGATGATCGAATTCGCTGATCGCGTTCGCCGACGTGCGCAGGCGCTTGTACTCCGGCGTCGAGGCGAAGGCCCAGTTGATTTTTTTGTCTCCGGGGCGCGCCGCATTGCCGGGGATCAGCAGGTCGTAGAGGCTGTGCTCTTCGTCGTAGACGATTTTCGGGTCGATGTCGAGCTTCGCTTTGCCGATGGCCTTGGAAAGTTTTTCGAGCGCTTTCTTGTCCTCGAAATCGGTTTTCTTCTCGAAGTCGCTCGCGGCGAGTAAATCCACCAGGAGCGGTTCGCGCAGCTTGCGCGCCATCTTGGCCGCCGCCGAAACGTATTCCTGCACGTTCAGGAGGAATTTTGTGAGCGCCGCGCCCTGGATCGCGCCGCCTTCCTTGGGCTTCACGACATGGTCTTCGGTCGCGCGCGACATCAGCTCGTGGTTGAATTCATCCTCGTCGCGGATATAGCGGTCCATCTTTCCGCGCTTCACGCGGTACAGCGGCGGCTGCGCGATGTAGATGTGCTCGCGCTTGATCAGCTCGGTCATGTGCCGGAAGAAAAACGTGAGCAACAGAGTGCGAATGTGGCTGCCGTCCACGTCCGCGTCGGTCATCAGAATTATTTTGTGGTAGCGCAGCTTGGCGATGTCGAAGTCGTCCTTGCCGATCCCCGCGCCGAGCGCCGTGATGATGGCGCGGATTTCCTCATGGCCCAGCATCTTGTCGTAGCGCGCTTTTTCGACGTTGAGGATTTTTCCCTTGAGCGGCAGGATGGCCTGATATTTGCGATCGCGCCCGCCCTTGGCCGAGCCTCCGGCCGATTCGCCCTCGACGATGAACAATTCGCACCGCGCCGGATCGCGCTCCTGGCAGTCGGCGAGTTTTCCGGGCAGGCCGCCGGAATCCATGGCGGATTTGCGCCGCGTCAGCTCGCGAGCCTTGCGCGCCGCTTCGCGGGCGCGCGCGGCGTCGATGCACTTGCCGACGATGCGGCGCGCCACGGTCGTGTGCTTGTCGAAATATTCGCCGAGGCGCTCGTTGATGAGCTGCTCGACAGGGCCCTTGATGTCGCTGTTGAGTTTTCCCTTGGTCTGGCCCTCGAATTGAGGCTGCGGCAATTTCACGGAAACGACCGCGACGAGTCCTTCGCGCACGTCATCTCCGGTGATTGAAACTTCGTCCTTCTGTTCCTTGAGCATGTTCGAGGACGAAGCGAAATTGTTGATCGTTCTTGTGAGTGCTGAGCGGAAGCCGGAGAGGTGCGTCCCGCCGTCCACCGTGTTGATCGTGTTGGCGAACGCAAAAACATTTTCCGTGTAGCTGTCGTTGTATTGCAGCGCGATTTCGATTTCGACCGTGTCTTTCTTGCCTTCCATGTAAACGGGAGAATCGTGGAGCACCTGCTTGCCCTTGTTCAGGTGCTTGACGAATTCGGCGATGCCGCCGGAGAAACGGAACTCGACCGATTTATCGCTGCGCTCGTCGGTCAGCGTGATTTTCAGGCCCTTGTTCAGGAAGGCGAGCTCGCGCAGGCGCTGCGCCAGAATGTCGTAGCTGTACTTGTGGCTCTCGAAAATCTCGGGATCGGGATGGAAGGTAATTTTCGTGCCGGTCTTGCGCGTTTTCCCGGTGGCCTTCAGCTTCGCCTTGGGTTTTCCTGCGTTGTAGGATTGCTCCCACACTTCGCCGTCGCGCCAGATTTCCAGATCGAGCCAGTCGGAGAGCGCGTTCACCACCGAAACGCCGACGCCGTGCAGGCCGCCCGAAACTTTGTAGGTGTCGCTGTCGAATTTTCCGCCCGCGTGCAGCACGGTCATCACGACTTCCGCGGCGGCGCGTTTTTCCGTGGCGTGCATGTCCACGGGAATGCCGCGGCCGTTGTCCGTGACGGTGACGCTGTTGTCCTCGTGCACCACCACGTTGATTTCGTCGCAATATCCCGCGAGGGCTTCGTCGACCGAATTGTCGACGACTTCCCACACCAGGTGATGCAGCCCCATCTCGCCCGTCGAGCCGATGTACATCGCCGGGCGTTTTCGCACGGCTTCAATGCCGCCCAGCACCTTGATCGATGCCGCGTCGTAGCGGTGTTCGGATTCGTTGCCCACTGCCGCTGCTTTTTCTGCCATAGTGTGCGTGCTCCTGCGGAATCTGCTTGAGGCGGGCTCGTCGTCGCGGCGATAGCCCACACCCGGGGAAAGGCGCTGTCATTTTTGCTGGCGGGCTTCACACTTCACTGAAACACCCCGTGTGAAAGGAAATCCCGCAACGATCGAATCGACCGTCACCTTACCCTGTGGCCCTCGGCGAATTCTCACTGCCGGGGCTCGAAGGGTTTCTGCTCCATCCCGTCCGGATTCCCCGCCCAGGCGGGAAAGCGGACGCGGCGAAGACTGCTTTCCTCCAGGCATGTCCCCTTACTGAGCGATCCCGCGAGGATACTCTGGCGCGGGCATGCAAATCAGGGGCGCTGCCAGCCTGGCCGACGTGCCGTACTGGAGGAAACCAAAGAACCGTCTGACCGTAGGTATTCTACTCTGGGCGAGGCATATTCTCAAGGCAATTCTCAGTCTATATGGCGCTCTAACTTATTTATTTACTATCACTTATGCGTGCCTTGGGGACCGCCAAAGTGGCACAACTGAGTGACGTGTTTCGTTTGGATTCCCGGGCGATTTTCACAAAAATATTTACGCGATCGCTGCTATTAACTCGCTGACAATTTTATGTACAGTCCTCGCACCCGGATATAAAATCACACCGTTGGTCATGTTGTTCTGGAGGATTCTAACCGTGTCCTACGAAGAAAGTTTGGATCTTTTGTCGCGCGATGACAGGTTTAGGGCGACCGTTTATGCTATGAATACATTGTTGATTCACAAGGGAATTTACACGCAGAAGGAATTTCAACAATTGTTCGTCGAGTGGGCGTCAAAACAGGGTAAGAATTCCACGCAAGAAATCGGCCACGAAGCGCGGATTCCTGTTTAGACTGAGCTCACTGACGAGGTGATGGGTGGTGGCAGTCCGGCTTTCTCCCACAGTGATAGCCAATATCGCACCGAGTACAAGCACAATTGCAGGACGGCGCAGGTGAGACTTTGTCAGGTTTCTTCCGATTGGACTTCGGACGGCGCACTGTTCCGTCTATCTTCCGCATTCACCTGCGGACTTCATATCCGCATTGGCATGATCACGTAGCGATAGCGGTAGGCCTCATCGGCGAGGGGGCGCATCTGTCCGGCGGATTGTTCGTCTTTTAGTTCGAGGCTGATGGGGCCTTCGGGGGCGGCGGCCAGGAAATCGATCATGTACTGGGCGTTGAAGCCGATGGCGAGGGGCTCGCCTTTGTATTCTTTCTCGATCGTTTCCTTGGCTTCACCGTATTCGGGGCTGGACGCGGAAATTTCGATGCCTTCCGTCGAGACGGAAAGTTTCACGGCGTGGGAGCGCGTGTCGGCAAGCTGCGCGACACGCTTCACTGCGTCATTCAGTTCGCCGCGCTCGATCACTACTTTTCTGTTGTTGTCGCGCGGCAGGACGGCTTCGTAGTTCGGGAATTGTCCGGTGAGCATTCGGGAAATGAGCAGGCGTTCTCCGGCGCGGAAGAAAAGATGGCTTTCGTCGAGCGCGAATTCGATTTCGGCGTCTTCGCCCGCCTCGCTCGCCAGGCGTTGCACTTCCGCCAGGGCCTTCTTGGGGACGAGGGGACGCACTTCCCGGGTCAAGCCTTCAAATTTGTGATCGATCTCGGCCACGGCCAGGCGGTGGCCGTCGGTGGCGACCATGGTTACCATCTCGGGCTTCAGAAGCAAGAGTGCGCCGTTCAGCGTGTAGCGGGACTCTTCGTTCGAGATCGCGAAGGCCGTCCTGGCAATTAGCGACGACAAAATGGCCGCCGGAATTTTTGCGATGGGATGCGGGAACGCGGGGATCGCCGGAAAATTATCCTTGGCCATTCCGACCATCTTGTAGGTTTTGCGATCGGCGAGGATTTGCACCCAATGATTTTCCAGCAGTTTGAAACGGATCTCCCCGTCGGGCAAGAGGCGCACGAGCTCAAGGAGTTTTTTCGCGGGGATGGTTCCGGCGCCTTCTTTTTTTACCTTGGCTTCGCATGAGGTGCGGATGGAAAGCTCGAGGTCGGTAGCCGTCAGCGTGATGCGGTTGCCGGAGGCTTCGCAGAGGAGATTGCCGAGGATCGGAATCGTGGTTTTCCGCTCGACGACTCCCTGGGTCAGGCTGAGCTCATTGAGCAGGTCAAACTTCTTCACGCTGAATTCCATCGCTGGATTTCCTCCGCCGGAAGGCGCAAACACCACTGCTACTGCGAAGGGCTACTGTACCCTGTTTTATAGGATGTATAAAGACCGTAGTAGTAGCCGTCGCTGTGGAAATGAGGAAATCGCGCGCATCGAGAGGCAGGGATGCATTTGCCCTGTGCGTTCGCGAGAGAGTAAATTGAGGATTGATCGGATAATTCGCCGCGAATCGGTCCGGATGCCGCGCTGCACCATAACTTTTCCTCAGTGAGGCCGGACGATGCACAGGATGAGCACAGCATTATGAGTAGGATTTCAACAAGGACAGGAGAGTGGTTTTAGTAGCACAGACTTCGTCTGTGGGGTTCCATTGGAGCTAGCCGAAATTTTAGATTTGAGCGAGTTTTAGGTTGTATGCGGCCCGTCGATCATGACCCCCGGGAACAGCCCGGGCTTGCTGACGGAACCCCACAGACTGAAGTCTGTGCTATCAAAACCGCGGATCAGCCGAACGAATCCACTAACTTGTTGATGGTACGGTTCAAATCCTTGTCGCTGCGGCGCAGCGCGTCGATCTTGTTGATGGAGTGGAGAACGGTGGTGTGGTGCTTGCCGCCGAACTGGCGGCCGATTTCCGGGAGCGACGCCGAGGTGAGCTGCTTCACCAGGTACATGGCGACCTGTCGCGGAAACGCGATCGCTTTCGTGTTCGAGCGAATTTTCAAATCCTGCTCACGCAGGCCAAACTGCTCGCCGACTTTTTTCTGGATCAGGTCAATGGTGATGCGCTTTTCCTGCGTGGCGATGATGTTGCGCAGAACCTGCTGCGCCGTCACCAGATTCAAGATGGAGCCGGTCAGCGACGCGTAGGCAATGAGGCGCGTCAACGCTCCTTCGAGCTCCCGCACGTTGGACTTGATCGCGCGGGCGATGTATTCGGCGACGTCATCGGGAATCATGACGCGTTCGTTTTCCGCTTTTTTCTGGAGGATGGCAATTTTGGTTTCAAGGTCGGGCGGCTGGATGTCCGCGATCAGGCCCCACTCGAACCGAGAGCGCAGGCGCTCTTCGATGGCGGAAATTTCCTTCGGCGGGCAATCGGAACTGATCACGATCTGCCGCTGGAGGTCGTAGAGCGCGTTGAACGTGTGGAAGAACTCTTCCTGCGTGCGCTCCTTCCCGGCGATGAACTGAATATCATCCACAAGAAGAACATCGACCGAGCGGAAGCGGTCGCGAAATCCGATCATGCGGTCAAAGCGCAGCGAATTGATGACTTCGTTGGTGAATTTTTCCGCGCTGATATAGGTGAGCCGCGCCGCCGGATTGCGCTTCTTGATCAGGTGGCCGACCGCCTGCATCAAGTGGGTTTTGCCCATTCCCACGCCGCCGTACAGGAACAGCGGGTTGTACGCCTTGGAAGGCTGTTCGGCGACCGCCTGCGCCGCAGCATGCGCGAATTGATTCGACGCGCCCACGACAAACGACTCAAATTGGTAGCGGGGATTCAGTTGATGGTCGACGGAATCAAAATCCAGCCGCGTTTGTTTCAAGGGGGTTCCGGTTCCCGCAGGAGCAGGTTCGTTTTCCGTGCACATGAATTCAAGGTGCGTATCCCGCATGCCCACTTCGACCAGAACGGCCTGCAACAACTCGCCGTAAGTTTCCGTCAGACGCTTCCGGAAGAGTCGCGTAGGGACGCGAACCACGAGCCTGCCGTTTTCAGTTCCTTCCTGACGCGTGGGCCGAAACCACGTGGCGAAGCTGTGCGGGTTGACCCGCCGTTCCATATGCTGCAAAATTTTTTCCCAGGAATTCATTCCTTCAAAGTCCTCTTTGTAGGCAGGCTGCCAGTGCAGTCCGCACCCGAAGAAAGCGAAAAAAGCCCGCGCCAGCTATTTCCACAACTGTGGAAAAACTGTGGAAAAACACAACCACAAAGGCCTCTTGTGGCTGCAGTCAGTTTCTGGGTTGAACCCCGTGACCTTCTCCCCTTCGCCCGATCGGCCCAATATGGGCCTGCCACTCGGTACTTCAACTTCCTGTTCGCGTCACGGCGTCCACAGGGGTGCCAGTTGCGAGACTGGTTTTCCTAAGACGAGCGTGGATTCTCGCTGAACGCGCGCTTCACGGCAAGTGAAAATTTCGGGAGCACACGCGCACCTCCCACAGAAGATTCACAGCTTTTCCACAACGATGTATCTCAAACAAACTAAACATCTTGCTTGGCGCGCATACATAAAACCATGTATTTCGTCGTGTTTGACACCAATCGTGCCCGGCTTCCACGCTCCGTGCTTATGTTGAAAAAATAAATAGCGGAAGAAACGAAGATTACGGAGAAGTAAAATTCAGCGCGGAAGTTTTTCCGGTTTTGGAAATTCGTAGATTCCCTGAGGGTCGGCCCCGATCAGCAGCCGGTCGGGCTCCACCAGGATCTGGGATGGCTCCAGGCGCGCTCCCGAGGGCGTGTACGTCCGGAAGCTCGACAATCGCTCACCGTCCTTATCGAATCTCATCAGCAAGGTGCCGATGGCGATCCAAAGCTCCTGCGTTTGAGGGTCCACGCCAACGGCGCTGATAATGCGGTGCAGAGAAGGGATGCTTTTTTCCGAGTCTTCCGAGCGCACGATGGCCTTGCGGGCGGCCTGTGCGGCGGGCTCAAATTCCAGCGTCTTCAGAGAAATCTCCTGGGTGAGATAGCCCACATGGTCGAACTTGCGCACCGTGGGCTCCGGCAGGTATTCAAAATAAAAATAGTTGTTACCCATATCATCGACAACGAGGTGGCCGTAATTCACTTGGGTGTTGACGTCGGCGCGATCGGCGATCTCTTCACGGTCGCCGTAATCGCGGACCACTTTTCCTCCGAAGTCGTATGCGGTAACCAAGTGCTCCGCATCCGGACTGGCTACGGCAATTTCATCCCCCGGAAGAAACACGACGGAAACCGGCACCGACATCGGGACCGAAGTAGCCAGAGCTCCGTCCGGCGAATAAATCTTGACGGCCTTCGCGCCGCGGTCGCACACAACGACGCGGCCTTCATGGTCCACGTCGAAGGATTCGCCGTAAACAAGCGCCGCACCTTTGGCTGCGGCCGCGGAAACACTCGGAACCTGGCCGATGCCCTTCCCGGACTTATCGTAAATCAGCACGGCTGGAGCAGGCGCGGTGAGGAGATAATAATTTCCGTTCGGTCCGCGGCGAATCTCGCGAAACCCGGCGCCCACGTTGCGATAGAGCTGCCGCTTGGCAACCAGATCACTCTCATATTGGTATTGTTCCTGCGCGCGGGCAGGAAAAGAGAGAACCAAAGCCAGTCCCGCGGCCAATGCGGCCACGGCGCAAAGTGGATGCAGACGGTTCACCGTGAACGTTCTCCGTGAACGGTACATGATCAGTTTGCCTCAGTCGATCCGGAAGCGCAGGCGCTCGATTCCTCGGGCGCGGCCGGTGGTCTCGTCCACGTCAATCAAAACGGTATTCATCCGGATGTCGCCTGTGGCCACCTCGAACCGCGCCGGCTGGCCGTCCAGGAAGCGCCGCAAAATCGCGGCCTTGTCCATTCCGATGACGCCGTTGTGGGGGCCGGTCATACCCACGTCGGTCTGGAACGCGGTCCCGTTGGGCAGCACGTGCTCGTCGGCCGTGGCCACATGCGTATGCGTGCCGATCACCGCTGACACGCGTCCGTCCAGATACCACCCCATGGCTTCCTTTTCGCTTGTCGTTTCTGCGTGAATGTCCACGAAGATCACGCGGACCTCCGGTGGGATGCGGGCAAGCTCCCGATCGGCTGCCCGGAAGGGACAATCATTTGAGGCCATGAAGACCCGGCCCTGGAGGTCCATCACGGCGTAAGGAACCCCGTTCCGCGCCGTGCCCAGGTACAGGCCGGAGCCGGGATTGCCCTCCGGGAAGTTCGCCGGCCTCACCAGACGGGGGTGCTGCGGGATGTATTCGAGAATCTCTTTTCGGTCCCAAATGTGATTCCCCCCGGTCAAGACTTCGACGCCCGCCGCGAACAGTTGCTCTGCAATCCGGGGCGTAATGCCGAAGCCCGCGGCGGAGTTCTCGCCATTGGCGATCACCAGGTCGATTTGCCGCGCTTGCACAATATCGGCCAGCCGGTCGGCCACAATATCCCGGCCGGGCGAACCCACGATGTCGCCGATAAACAGAATTTTCATTTGCTCTCTTTGATGGCGGTGCGTGGCGCAGGCTTCAGACTGTGGGTTTTGGTCCTTGCTAGGACCAACCCCCACAGTCTGAAGCCTGAGCCACTTTCGATTTCACAAAAAATGGAGCGGTCCACTTCGCCGTGTGGAGCTCGATCCTGAACCACCTGTAAAAAGTGGGCGCCCTGCGCCGGCCTTTAGGCTTTCCCGCAGCGAACCGAAATCCGCCGCGGGCCATGCACACGAGCCGTCTGACTCGGGCACCCGGAGGTTCAGTATTGGTTCAAAAGATCGTCGCGTCCAGCACCTGCGTTGCAGGCCAACTCCAAATTTCATTCTAGCAAATCCACGGATCGGGCGAGTGCTTCGCCGCCGAATCGTTTCCACGGCTGCTCGGAAATGAGTGCCCGGCTCGCCGTGCTGGCCCGCAGGGTAGCGAGAAGGGTTCAACTGGAGGCGGGGAGGAAGCCGCACAACGCAAGTATGGAATTCAGGAGGATGACTTTGAGGCGGGAGCTTCTTCAGGAATGGTTTCGGGTACTGAACTGATTTCACCGGATATTTCTTCTTTCTTCCGCAGCGAGGCAACGCCGGGACCCAGCGCAAGACGAGCCTTCGCATTCGCGGTCAGATGCTGCGCGATGGCTTCCACCAGCTTGCTGATGTTGCCAAGCGCGGCGACCGGCATGCTCATGACGGTTTCATTGGTGAGCGGATTCTTGACCGCGACGGAAAGAGTGTCCGATTGCTTGTGGACGCGAACCGTAATCGTCTCCCCTTCCACGGGGACGCCGAGGACTAGATCGATCACCCCTTGAACCATCGCCGAATCGTCTCCGGCGAACATGGCGGGGTTTTTGCGCGACTCATGGGCGATGAATGGAAACTCGCTGGAAAAGAACTCCGGCTTATTGGCCTCGAATCGTGTGAAGGAAAAAAGACTGGCTTTGGTTACAGGGTCCGCAACCATGAATTTGTCCCCTCGAATCGCTCCCATGATTTTCACGCGGAACAAGGACGATCTGTGTCCATCCTGGGCGCTGATACTCGCCTCCACCTGAAAGGAATTTTCTCCGAAATCGACCAGGTAGGCGTTGGCGGCATTGATGGTCATCGACCGAACGGGAGCAAAGCTGACATCGCGCAGGAGTTCGCCGGCGAGATGGGCTGCGGCGTTCAGAGCCGATTCGGTGCCGCCAGTCCGGACTCCCAAAATATCGTTGGCTTGCTGGGCAGAGGAAAGCAGGGGAAGAAACAACTGGTCAAGGTGATCGTACTTCACCGCGTGGAAGTGCCAGGGGATCGAGACAATGTCGACCGTGGTACTCGATGTGACCAGCTCCGTTCGGCCCCTTGGGTCCTTGCTAGTAGCCATTTATCCTCTCTGCAGCAACCTCGAGAACATTCTTCTCGTCAACGACATAGAGCGCGGCGTGATCCATGCAGGGATTCCCGTCGGAGAGATAAATCGGCGATTCCCGGCCGATACTTTAATTCCACAAGATCAGCCACCACGTGGAAGTGCAGAGAAAAGGGGTCACTGTCGGCTCATGACTCGTCAGGTGTGGGTGTCCTTTCTCGTTCTCTCTGGCAGCCAGGTGTGCTTATGCCACCTCCAGCCCAGGCGCGGCATCAATCGGTGCTTCAGATAATCGCGGGAATAGCGCACTCGGAAACGGCGCCAGATCAGACTGGCGATGCGTTCGGTGGTCCAGACGGGCGTGTCGAATCCATGCGCGGACGGGCCCTGGGCCAACAGGCTGGGAAGTTGCGCCAATTTATCACGGCCCAGCTTCGGGCGCGGGCCTCCTGTCTTTGGCCGGCGGCGCAATCCTTCCTCTCCGCGCAAGAGATACCACGCAGCCCATCGTTGTACCGATTGTATGCACACCCCCAGGGAGCGGGCCACCGCTGCCGTAGATTCGCCGCGCTTCAATCGAGCCAGGGCTGCGAATCGGCGGGCCTCTAACTTTTTCGCGTCGCGGCGCTTATATCCTAGTGGGCGTGGCATGTTCCAACCCCTCCCGGCAGGAACGGTTCTTCCAACCACCACATTTGAGGCGAATTTCCGTTTCCACCGCCCTCTCCGACAAGCGTGGAAAACGACGAATTCGCCCTGCTCCACCGGGGCGGCCTAATGACCGCCCTGCGGGAGCGAATGCGGCTTAGAAATGGAAGCCAAGCTCCGCGGTTAAAGCGCGCGGCGTGACGTAGTGGGTTCCGCTAAACGTGGAGAGGAAATTGTAGAGCGCGACCTTGTTGGTCACGTTAATGGCCGTCAGGCGCAGGCTCCACTTGTACCGATCTTTGCGGAACAGATTGTCGTCTCCCAAACTAATGTCAAATAGATTTCTGGGAGCAACGCGCGACGGGTTGTGGTCGTCATCCGAAGTTCCGGGTGCTGGAACTTTGATCAGTGTCGAGCCGTACTGGGATGCGGGGCATGACGCAAACGCCGCCGTCAGGGTAGCCGCCACTCCATTGCAAGTGAGGCCGGCCTGCGCCTGCTGATCCGCAGTCAAACCGCTGAGATCCACGAACGGAACTCCGCCACTAAGGAAAGACGTTCCCGCGCATACGGTATTAGGATTGGTAATGTTGAAACACGGCACAGCCCCGGCAACCAGGCCGTTGTCGTACCTCCAGTTGACCGCGATCCAGGGCAGGTCCTTAAAGGGCTGATACTGCACGTGAGTGGTTTGTTGAAACCTCTGATCGTGGTCGATGCGGAAGGCCCCGACCCCCGTCAAATCGGTCCCCAGGCCGCCGACTTGCGGGGCGAAAAAGCGCGCCGCGACGCTGCTGGCTGTGAAAAATGCCGTAACGCCATGAAAGTTCGGCAGGCTCACCCGGACCGAAGGCCCATGAATCTTGGAACGATCCCAAGCAACCGGGAAGAAAATTGGCGTGTTCAGGAAATCGCTGAAGTCATATCCGTTGTGCGTGTATTTCCAAAGGTAGTCGGCATCGACCACGAGGTACTTCCCGAAGGCTTGCTGAAAGCCGGCGTGAAATTCATTACGCTGTCCGGGAAGGATTGGCGCCGTCGCCCCAAATAGCGCTTCGGCAACGGGATTCCCCACCGTGCTGGCAAGGACCAGGTTCTCGTTGAAGGGAGTCTCCATCACGCGAGCGTAAGAAATCCTCAGGACGGTATTGGTCCGTTTGATGTTGTAGGCGATTCCGGCGCGAGGTTCCGCTTGGTTCGTGCTGTTGGAGATGCCGCGATAAAGATCGCCGCGGATCCCGATGTTGAAGGACCAACTCCCTTCCGTAATCGTGTCTTGAAGGAAGAGCCCCACTTCTTTGACGTCGCCGTGCCCGCTGAACTGAAACAACCCGCGCGTGCCAGTGCACGAAACCGTTGGCCGGGTCAGGTCTATACAGCCAAGAACGGGATTGAAAGGACTCACGGGGCCGGCGAGAGGCCCGGCATTTGGATCTGTGCCGTCGTTGGGAATCAAAGATTGGGCGGCGCATCCAGAAGGACTGATGACATTCGTTTCCCCGGCGGGACCGTCTGAACCGTCCGGATTGGTCCCTGGAGCCAAGCAGGGGTCGTTGATCGTAGGATCGGTAAGGCCGGCGGAGAAGTTCTCGGTGAGGAGGGTGTGCTGAAATGTTCCCCCAATCTTCACATTGTGGGCGCCCTTCACGTAGGAAACATCCGCATGAATTCCAGCGTTCGTCAGGATCCGGTGCTGGCTCGCGGTATTGGAGATATCCGCAAGTGGGTTAGCGCTCGGGTAATAGTTAAAGACATCGCGACGGACGAACGCTCCGACGGTCAGAAGCGTGGTCGAGCTGAAAAGATGGGTCCAGCTGGGAGCCACGTTTAAGGACTGCACCTGTGCGCGCTGGTCCTGGCCTATGGCCTGCTGATCGAATGAATTCGGCTCCTGGAACCAGGAACGCGTGTAGCCAAAGTTCAAATGGACGGAATCCGCCATCGTGGGCTGAAAATCGAAACGGTCGAACGCGTTCTCTTCATTTCCTTTCGAGTGGATGACCACGAATTCCGGAGGATCCAGAAAACGCCCTGTGTTCAAGCCGTTCAGCGAGACAAAGTTTCCCCACTTGGAGCCCCCGACGGCGAGATTTCCGCCGACGGTCGCCGAACCGAACGAGCCGTAGGAGGTCGTAACGCTCCCGGTGGGCTGCGTTTGCCCGAGGCCGGAGCGGGTCGTGACCTTGATGACTAGGCTCGTCTTATCACCGTATTCCGCCGGCGGCGCACCGGAGATGACCTCCATCGACTGGATCGAATCCACGGGGAGTTGGTTGGAGAAAACTTTGCTCTGCTGATCTGTGATGGGTTGTCCGTCGACAGAAAAAGAATTTTCGGCGTGGTCGCCGAGTCCGTGGAAGAGTCCGTTGGAATCGGCCACCACTCCGGGCGAGGCCAGTGTAACGAGTGAACTCAATGAGGAAGACGCGCTCTCCAGGGGCAACTTGTCGAAAAGTTCGCGGTCCACGTCGGTGTGAGGAGTCGACTCGGTTTCCACCAGATCCGCGCCTGTAGCTTCCACGGTTATGTTTTCCGAGGTTGTGCCTACTTTCAGACTGACCTCGACCGTGGCGGGAACAC
The DNA here is from genome assembly GCA_963740035.1 of uncultured Acidobacteriota bacterium. Taxonomy (GTDB): domain Bacteria; phylum Acidobacteriota; class Terriglobia; order Acidiferrales; family UBA7541; genus Palsa-360. Next base: position 476,460 of record CAVUDA010000019.1, on the reverse strand, counting down.
TGGAGCGAACGTCCACGTCCTGCGTGTAGGAGGAAAATCCGGGCGCCTTCACCACCAGGTGATAGGTATTGAACGGTATGTTCGTAAAACGAAAGTCTCCTGCCGACCCCGGTCGTCGTGTCGCGATGGTAGCCGCTGACTACGTCAGAAATTTCGACGGTCGCGCTTAGTCAATACCCCACCCGTGGCATCCTTCACGACACCCGTTATGGTCCCGGACGATTGCGCCCAGCCTGAAGTCGCAAAAACAAACGTGCAGAAAACAAACACTCCTAAAAGTGCAAGCTTGCGGAAATTCATATGTATTTCTCCTCTTCCCCTGTGGGGAATGCGTAATCGCGGTGACCAGTGTGGCCGCCCTAAAATGGGCGGGTACGCCGAACCCTGCTTCTGGGCTGGCGCATCAAGTTGTAAATCTAAAGAGAAGAGAACTTACGCGGCAGGGGGTGCGCGTGGAGCGGTTTGCGAAAAGATGGGGCCCGCAGCCAGAACAATGTCTTCCGGCAACGGTAGAGAAGCGACCGGCTTCAACAAGAACACCGATGGTGCGACTTCCAACTGCACCGGCGTTTGATGGCCCAGGTGGCAATACGGACAATTCGCGTCGTCGCTCGGGCTTTGGTGATTCCAATCGCTGACGACGCCCGTGGCGAAGACCACGAGGACGATAAGCGCGAGCGAAACTCCAAGGAAGCGAATTGTCTTCCAAACAGTCGCGCGGGAATTCATTTTCAAAACTCCTCTGTCCCCTAGGGGAACGCGTAGCCGTAAATGGTCAGAGGTTGCCGCCCAAATCGATGGGCGTGTGCGCCGGACCAATCCTTGTGTCAGCGCGGCAATTTACGAGTCGGAGAGAGAGCTTCTTGTCTACGCGGCAGGAGGTGCGCGGGGAGAGGTTTGCGAAAAGTCGGGGCCCGTGGCCAGAACAATGTCTTCCGACAGCGGTAAGGAAGCAATCGGCTTCAGCAAAGAGACCGACGGCGCAACTTCTAACTGCACCGGCGTTTGATGGCCCAAGTGGCAGTACGGACAATTCGCGTCGTCGCTCGGGCTTTGGTGATTCCAATCGCTGACGACGCCCGTGGCAAAGACCACGAGGACGATAAGCGCGAGCGAAACCCCAAGTAAGCGAACTGTCTTTCGTACAGTCATTCTGGTCGATTCGCGCGAGGGCACCGAAACCCACATAATAGTACCTCGATGTTAAATCCGGGTAAAGTGTTGTCTGATACCCAACCCCGAAAAGTAACGGACGCGCTGAGGTGCCAGATTGTTCCCCTACACTTGCAGCACGTCACCCTCTTTCGCGACCATTTCGTACAGCACCGGGTTGACGAAAAAGCCGAGGAACAGGCGCGAGATCAGCCCCGCGACAATGACGATGGCGAACGGCTTCTGCGTGTCCGAGCCGATTCCGGTCGAGAGCGCCGCCGGCAAGAGGCCCAGGCACGCGACCAGAGCGGTCATCATGATGGGCCGCAGGCGCAGCAGCGCCGCTTCGCGCGTCGCCGTGCGGATATCGTGATTTTCCAGGCGCAGCTTGTTGATATACGACACCAGGATCACGGCCGTTTCCACGGAAACTCCCATTAGCGCGAGCAAACCCAAAACAGAACTCACACTAAATGGTGTGTGCGTAAGTTTGAGCGCGATCAACGCTCCGACCGGCTCGGTCATCACCACGCCGATCACCACGGTTACCGGGAACTTCAAGTTGCCGTAGAGCGCGAAGAGGATCATAAAGATCAGCAAAATGGCGAGCGGTCCGATAATGGCGAACTGTTCCCGCGCCGCGACGTATTCGCTGTACTCTCCGCCCCAGTCGAGCGTGTAGCCTTGCGGCAGCGCCACTGACCGGCGCACCGCCTGTTGCGCTTCGTCCACGGCACGCGCCAGGTCGCGTCCCTCGATGCTGAACTGCACGCCGATGTACCGCGAGTTATTTTCGCGGTAGATAAACGATGCGCCGTTTCCCTGATGGATGTTGGCGAGCTCAGAAATTGGCACTTGCTGGCCGGATGGGGTAGGCACGAGCAGATTGCCGATTGCCCGCGTGCTGGAGCGGTATTGCGGCTTCATGCGCACGACCAGGTCAAACAGACGTTCGCCTTGAATGACCTGCGTCGCAGCTTGGCCGCCGACTCCGGCCTGGATGACACCTTCTACATCGGACACATTTATCCCGTAGCGGGCGATCTTTTCGCGATCCACATCGATTTGCACGCTGGGCTGGCCCAACTCGCGGACGACGGTCAGCTCGGTGAAACCGGGTATCTGCGAAAGGATGCGCTTGATTTCGACGGCCTTGTCTTCCAGGACCTGTAAATCCTGCCCGTAGATTTTCACTGCGAGCGCGCTTTTGAGGCCGGTGAGCGCCTCATCCACGGCGTCCTCAGCCGGTTGCGTATAGTTGAAAATCACGCCGGGATAAGCATCGAGCTTCTTTTGGAGATCCTCGGTGAGTTCAGCTTTGTTGCGGATCGGGCCTTGATCCCACACCTTGTCCTTGTACGGCTTCAGGCCGACATAGAATTCACAATTAAAAAATCCGGTGGGATCGGTGCCATCGTCCGGGCGCGCCAATTCCGATCCGACTTCCGTCACCTGCGGATAGGACATCAAAATGTTGCGGATTTGCGGGGCGAACTTTGACGCTTCCTCGAAAGAAATTGTATAGGGCATCGTGGCGCGCACCCACAACGCGCCCTCGTCCAGGTGCGGCATGAACTCGCCGCCGATAAACGGTATCAAGAGAAGCGTGGCGCCGAAAATAATCGCCGCGACGATCATCGTTATTTTCGGATGGTCCAGGCACCAGTCGAGCTCTCCCGCGTAAACTCCCTTCACCCATTCGTAGGGCCGGTTCACGATTTCTTTTATACCGCTTTTGAACCAGTACGAGGCGAGGACAGGCACAAGGGTGAGGGTGAAGATGAGCGACCCCAGGAGGGCGTAAGACATCGTCTCCGCCATCGGAACGAACAGTTTCCCCGAAGGGCCGGTGAGGGCGTAGATGGGAAGATATCCGGCGAGAATGACGGCGACGGAATAAAAAATAGGCCGGTCCACGTCGCGCGCGGCCGCCGCGATGACTTCGTGCAGTTTGTAATCCTGCCCCGCGCGTTCGGCCAGCTCGCGGTAGATGTTTTCCATCATCACCACGGTGCCGTCGATGATGATCCCGAAATCGATCGCGCCGATCGAGAGCAGGTTGGCGGGCACGCCCCGCCCGTGTAACAAGATGAAAGCAAAGAGCAGGCTGAGCGGGATCGTCAGCGCCACAATGATGGCCGCGCGAAAGCTGACCAGGAAAAAGATCAGCACGATCAGAACGAGCGTCATACCCACGAGCATGTTGTGCTCGACCGTGTCAATCGTGAGACGCACGAGGTCGCTGCGGTCGTAGAACGGATGCACCTTCACGTCGGACGGCAGGATGCCGTTGTTCAGCTCTTCCGTTTTTTTCTCCACGCCCTTGAGCACGTTTTGCGTCTGCTCGCCGCGCAGCATAAGGATCACGCCCTCGACCCTGTCGTCATCTTTCTGGAAGCCGAATTCCCCGAGGCGCGGCGCGTTTCCAATGGTCACCTCGCCGACGTCGCGAATCCGCACGGGAATTCCACTGTTATTGCCGACGACGATGTTTCCAATGTCTTCGGTCTTGGTCACCAGACCCAATCCGCGCACGTAGAAAAACTGCGAGCCCTGCGTGTAGAATCCGCCGCCCGCGTTCGCGTTGTTCGCCGCCAAGGCATTGATCACCTGGGGCACGGGGATGTGGTAGTTGTAAATCTTCGCGGGATCGAGCAGCACCTGGTACTGCATCACGGTGCCGCCAAACCCGGAATCGTCCGCCACTCCCGGCACCGATTTATAGGCCCGCTCGACGACCCAATCTTCAATCGTTTTCAGTTGTTGCGGGCTGCGATCCGGGCTTTCCAGGACGTAGCGATACACGAGTCCTGACGGACTAGACAGCGGCGACAGGCTCGGCGTCACGCCCGAGGGCAGTTGGGCGTCCGCCAATCGCTCAAACACCACCTGGCGCGCAAAATAATCGTCGGTGCTTTCCTGGAACGTCATGATCACGTCGGAAAGCCCGTAGAGCGAAATCGACCGCATGACTTCCATATGCGGCACGCCGTTCATTTCGACTTCGATCGGCAGCGTTACCAGCCGTTCGATTTCCTCGGCCGCGTGACCCGGCCACTGCGTGATGACCTCCACCATCGGAGGCGAAAGATCGGGATAAGCGTCCACGGGCATGCGCTGGAAAGAAAGAGCGCCCGCGACGACGACAAGCAATACCAGCATCAGCACGAGAAAGCGCTGGCGGAGAGCGAATTGAACGAAATGATGAATCATAGTTGTGTGCGCCCTTGGCTCACCGCTGGAGCGAGTTTTGAAATTGCAGGAACAGGCTGCCGTCGCCGACGATCTTGTCGCCGGCCTGCAGCCCGGTCAAAATTTGCGTTTTTCCGCCCTGGCTTTCGCCAATCGTCACCATGCGCCGCGCGAACTGGTTGCTGCCGGTCTGCAAGTAAACGTACGGCATGTTTTCGGTATCGCGCAGCACGGCCGCGTCGGGAACCGAAAGAGCGTTTGGAATTGTTCCAGCGTGCACTTCCGCGGTTACATACATGTCTTTCTTCAGACGCTCGCCTGGATTGGAGGCTTCGATGCGCGCTTGCAGGGTCCGCGTGGTCGGATCGAGCGCCGGCGCCACATACTGAATCTTGCCGCGCACCACGCCGGGATACGTTTCGTTATCGATCGTCACATCTTCGCCGACGTGCACATTAGCGATGTCGTTCTGGTAGATGTTGACGAGCACCCACACGCTGTTCATGTCCGAAAGCGTGAAACATTGTGTTCCGCCCGCCTGGAGCAGTTCCCCCGGCGAGCAGAGCCGTTCCACCACTTCTCCTGCCAACGGCGCCAAGAGCGGCAATTCCGCGGACGAAGGAGCCGTCAGGATGCTTTCCGGATTCGTGATTCCCAGAACGCGAATGGCCTGTTCGCTGGATTGCAGGTCCGCCTGCGCCTGCGTGCTGTTGGATTCGGCCTGCTCGAGATCGGCCTGCGCGATGGCCTGGTGCGCGAAGAGGTCCTGGGCGCGCTTGTAAAATTTGTCCGCGAGCTGAGAGGCATCGCGCGCCTTGATGTAGGTGGAGCGCAACAGCGAGTAGTCGGGGCTGGCCACGTACAGCAGCGGCTGGCCCGCGGTCACGTGTTCGCCGGGCGTGACCACGATGCGGCTCACGGGCCCGCCCACTTGCGTGATCACCGGCGTCGTCACGTATCCGTTGTAGGCCACCGCTCCGGTGAGGCGCAGGATACGCTCGAGCGGCGCCGTGGCGACGGTGTAAATCTGAATGTGCGACATTTGATCGGCCTGCAAGGAAAATAATTCGGCTTTGCTTGCCGCGCTTTCGGTGGTGGAGAACGAAGTCATTTTGTTGGCCTGTTCGCCCGCGCCGCCGCAACCGGCGAGCGCAAACGCTGCGGCCAGCGCCACGCAGAAGATGGCGGAACGCCGCGCAAGGTGCGGCCGGCTTCGGTTCACATCCCTACAGTTCTTCGTCATGGCAAACTCCTGGTTCCCACCGCCTGGCGCAATTGCTCGAGGGACGCCATGTAACTTGCGAGTGCTTGCCGGTAGGCAAGCTCGGTGGCGCGATAGGTCCGCTCCGCGTCCAAATAATCGAGCAAGCTGGCAGAGCCATGCTGGTAGGCGTACTGGCTGATGTCTCGCGAATCCTCGGCATTTTTCAAATATCCGGATTGATACAGCTGCACGACTTGGTCATCGGTGCGCAGCGCTTCATACGAGTTAGTAACATCGGTGAGCGCTATCGAGGCTTGTTCGCTCGAAAGCTCTTGTGACTGCGTGATGGCGTACTGCGTGCGCGCGATTTCACCCTGGTTGCGGTCGAAGATCGGCATTTGGATGTTAAAGAAGAGCGAGCCCGTGTTGACGCCGCCGAGGTGGTTGTAAGTGAAAGTGACGCCCAGGTCCTTCTTGCCATTGGCCTTCGCGAGCGTGAATTGACTTTGCGCCGCGGTTATTCCCAACTGCGCCGCGCGCACGTCCGGGCGCTGCCGCAGCGCCATTGCTTTCAGATCGTCCTCGCCAAGTTTCACCGGCTTGTATTCAAGGTCGCCGACGACTTCGTAGGATTCGGGCACGGATTCGTAGCCGAGCAACTGGCGCAGGCTGGCCAGCGCCTGAACCCGTGCCAGTCTGGCTGCCGAGACGTCCATTTGGAATTGCAACAATTGCAGCTTGATCTTCAGCAGGTCGCCTCCGCTCATGGCCCCAGCATTGAAGGATGACTGGCTGATGTCCACGGTCTGTTGGAAGCTCGCCAGATCCTTCTCCGCCAAGTCCAGATTCGCCTGCGCGAGCAAGGCCGAAATGAATTGGGACGCTACGTTGAACGTCAGCGTCCGTTCGTTGTCGGACACCTGGGCGGTCGTCACCGCAGTCTGGTCCTGTGCCGCACCTAAGCGATGCTGCCGTTTCTTGCCACGTTCGATGAGGTAGGAGAAACCCATGTCGTAAACAGCGCTTTGATTGATGTAATCCGAGGTAAATGCGCTGGGCGAAAAGAACGGCATGTATTGCTCATCGACCAGGAACACCGGATTGGGCCGCAAATTGGCTGTGATTTCCTGGGCCTGACTTTGCAGGATCGTGGTGCGCGCCGCCTGCAACGAATGGTTGTGTTGGAACGCCAGATCGATGGCCTGGTCGAGCGTGACTCGAGCCGGCGGGTTCTGCGGCGGCGCAGCTTGCGCTCCGGCCTGTCCCGCGGCTCGCGGGGGAGCGAGCAACCCCAAAACTCCAAGTACGATAAGTGGCTGCAACATTCGGGCCCTAGACTTCATTTGCATTGTTTCTCTCCTGCGAGGAACAGTCGAAGCTCCCGATTCGGCATTCCGGCTAATTTGAGCGCCGAAAAAACTCAAGAGGCTCGATCTAGTTGAATTTCGATGTGGATAGCGCCTGGTACAAAAAGCGCTGTGATGTGGAAACTAAGCGGAGGGAGGCGCGCGTGGCGAAGTCTGCGAAAAAACAGGGCCTGCTGCCAGAACTGCATCTTGCGGCAGCGGCAAGGAAGCCACCGGCTTCAGCAGAGACACGGCTGGCGCAACGACTAACTGCCCCGGGGTCTGGTGACCCAGGTGGCAGTACGGGCAATGCGCGTCGTCGGTCGAGCCCTTGTGATTCCAATCGCTGACCACACCCGTGGCGAAGACCAGCAGCACGATGAGCGTGAGCGAAACCCCGAGTATGCAAATGGTCTTTTTCACAGTGTGTTTGGCCGGTCTGAGCCCGGCCAGGGACCTGTTGAATACTAACTGGATGTGGGACGTACGTAAAGCGTTGCCCGTTACGCGAGCCCGAAAAGTAACCACAAGTAGGACGGGCTTCAGCCTGTCGGTTTTAGACTGTCGCACCACCCACCTTAAGTGCGACAGGCTGAAGCCCGTCCTACTACGCCGTCTGCTTCAGAGCGCGTTCCAGGATGGTCAGGCACTGCTGCGCGCGCTCGCGGAGCGTGTCGTCCCGGTGGCCGGTATCTTGCTGGCGCGAATGGAGTTCGTCCGCAATCGCCATGGCCGCCAGCACGGCGACGCGCACGGAGTCCACCGTTTGTGTCGCCTCGGCGACGGCAATCATTTTTTCGTCCACGTAGCGCGCCAGTTTCTGGACGTAGGCTTCGTCCAGATCCCCGCCCAAAGAATAGCTCTGCCCGTAAATTTCCACTTTCACGCGATTCGCCATTCCGTACGCTCCCTGCTGGACCGCCTATTTTGTTCTGTTCCGCCGCGCATGGCAAGCATGGAGTAGCATCTAGTAGCACAGACTTCAGTCTGTGGGGGTCCGCCACGGAACCCAGGTCGCGCGCGCCAGCCAAGATCAAATGGAAACCCACAGACTGAAGTCTGTGCTACAAAACCCGCCCGCGACATTTCATTCGATGACGATGCGCAGGAATTTCTTCTTACCTGCACGGAGAAGGAATTCGCGCGATTTTGTGAGATCGACTTCGTATTTGACGTCGGAGATGCGCGTGCCGTCGAGTTCAACTCCGCCTTGTTTCACCAGACGGTCCGCTTCGCTGCGCGACGGCGCAATGCCCTGTTCGACCAGGAATGCCGTGAGACGCTTTGCCGGTCCGCGCGGGACTTTTCTCTCGGGCGCTTCATCAGGTGCTTCGCGATCGCGGAAGACGCGCTGAAATTCCGCGGCGGCTTTTTCGGCTGCGGCGTCGCCGTGAAATCCGGCGATGATTTCCTTGGCCAGCGACATCTTCACGTCCATCGGATGCTTCGCGCCCGCTTTCACTTCGTCTGCAAGCGCAGCGATCTGCTCCGGCGTGCGGTCAGTCACCAGGTCAAAGTAAGGCCACATCATGGCGTCCGAAAGAGACATCAGCTTGCCGAACATGTCCGAAGGCGTTTCGCTGATGCCCACGTAATTGCCCAGCGATTTCGACATCTTGCGCTGGCCGTCCAGGCCCACGAGGATCGGCATCGTCAGCGCCACCTGGGAAACTTGGCCGTACTCGCGCTGAATGTCGCGGCCAACGAGCAGATTGAATTTCTGCTCGGTGGCGCCCAGCTCGACGTCGGCGTGGAGCGCGACCGAATCGTACGCCTGCAGGAGCGGGTAGAGGAGTTCGTGAACGGAAATGGGGTGATTGGCAGCCAGGCGCGAGCGAAAATCCTCCCGCTCCAGCATGCGCGCGAGCCGGTAGTGCGCGCACAGGTGAATCATGTCGTGCCCGGTAAGTTTTCCAAGCCACTCGCTGTTGTAGCGGACTTCGGTGTTTTCCCGGTTCAGGATTTTGTAGACCTGTTCGAGATACGTCTTCGCGTTGGCATCCACTTGCTCGCGCGTCAGCGGCGGGCGCGTCTCGGATTGTCCGGTGGGGTCGCCGACCATCGCGGTGAAATCGCCGACCAGAAAAATCGCGGTGTGGCCCAAATCCTGAAAATGTTTCAGCTTGCGCAGCACGACGGTATGGCCGAGGTGCAGGTCGGGCGCCGTCGGGTCCACGCCCAGCTTGACGCGCAGCGGTTTGCCGGCCTTCCGCGAAGATTCCAGCTTCGCGCGCAAATCCTCTTCGCGAATGATTTCCGCCACGCCCTTGCGTAGATAGGCGAGCTGTTCGTCGACAGGCTTGAATTGCGGCGTTGTTGTCATGACGGATTTCCGAGCGCAATCACGCGGCGGCCCTCGATGCGATACTGGCCTGAAAGGACCAGTCGCACGGCTTCAGTGTAAATGCGGTGCTCCTCGGCCAGGATGCGCGCCGACAGCGTTTCGTCTGTATCATCCTCGCGCACTGGCACGATGGCCTGCGCGAGGATCGGCCCGGCGTCCAGGTTTTCATCCACCAGGTGCACCGTGCAGCCGCTGAATTTCACGCCATATTCCAGCGCCTGCCGCTGCGCTTCCAGGCCGGGAAACGACGGCAAGAGCGACGGATGAATATTGAGGATGCGCTGCGGATACGCCGCCACAAAATAAGGCGAGAGCAGCCGCATGAACCCTGCGAGGCAAACGATCTCGACGCCCGCTTTCCGCAACTCTTCCACCACAAGCCGGTCGTAATCTTCGCGTGCCAGACCCTTCGATGGAATCGCTTTCGACGCGATTCCTCGAGCCACCGCGAGCCCGAGTCCCGGCGCGCCTTCGCGGTTGCTGATCACGAGGGCAATTTCCGCGCCGGGGATTTGCCCGGCCGCAATACTGTCGGCCAGCGCCTCGAAATTTGACCCGCGCCCCGACAGCAGCACGCCAATGCGATGGGACATAAGGGAAAGACGTTAGCATAACCGCGCGGCGCATCCAATCCCCGCGGGGATCAAAGCGAGGTCGCACTGTGACACTCGATGAAACGAAGGGCGAGTTTGCCGGGACGGAACGGGCATCTGCATTGCCCTCAACCATTTCCAAACGTGCCCTTCCTGAACAGGCGACCAAATCAGGCCTTGCGAACAGGTGTTCCAAACGACCTTCTGGCTTAGACTAAGAACTGCCAGCCAACCGTCTCACGGGGAATTTCACTATGCCTACTAGACGCAAACAGGAATTCGCTGCGGCCGCATGCTTTCTCGGGCTTGCGCTGGCGCTGTGGGGCTGCGTCGGCACGACGAATCCATCGTTAACGACGAAAGTGGCGGTCCCCGGGTTCGCGATCCAGCCGGCAAGCCAGACCGTCTTTGTGGGACACACGGCGAACTTCTCCGTGACGGTGACTGGAACCGCGCCGTTCACCTACCAGTGGCAGAAAAACAGCGCCAACATCAGCGGCGCGACATCATCAAGCTACACAACCCCTGCAACGGTTTCCGGCGACAATGGCGCGGCGTTTCGCGTGCTCGTCAGCAACTCTGCCGGCAGCGCGACGAGCACGGCGGCTACTTTAACTGTAGATCCCGCTCCGGTGGCGCCCAGCATTACTACGCAGCCTTCCAACAAGACGGTGACCGTGGGACAGACCGCAGCATTTTCCGTGGTGGCTGCGGGAACCGCGCCCCTCACCTACCAGTGGCAGAAAAACAACGCCAACATTTCCGGTGCGACCTCGGCGAGCTACACAACGCCGGCAACGGTATCCGGCGACAACGGCGCTATATTCCGTGTGATCGTCACAAACCCCGTCACCAACATTACGAGCAATCCGGCAACGCTGACGGTGAACCCGGTGGTCACTTCTCCCGGAACCGACGTCACGACCTATCACAACGACATAGCCCGCACTGGCCAGAACACAACGGAAACAATATTGACGCAAGCCAACGTGAACTCGACGACGTTCGGCCTGCTCCGCAACCTCGCCGTGGACGGCCGGGTGGATGCGGAACCGTTGTACCTGTCGCAACTCTCCGTGGCGGGCAGCGCGCACAACGTCGTCTTCATCATGACCGAGCACGGCTCGGCCTATGCTTTCGATTCCGACACTGGCGCACAGCTCTGGAAAGTTTCGCTGCTCGGGTCGGGCGAAACGAGCAGCGACGATCGCGGTTGCGGCCAAGTCTCGCCGGAAATCGGCATCACCTCGACGCCGGTGATCGACCGCGCGGCCGGCGCGCACGGCATTCTGTATGCCGTTGCCATGTCGAAAAATGGCTCGACATATTTCCAGCGCCTTCACGCCCTCGACATCACGACCGGCGCCGAACTGGAGGGCGGCCCCGTCACGGTTCAGGCGATGTATCCAGGGACCGGGGCCAACAGCTCAGGAGGACAAGTTGTCTTCGATCCCAAGCAATACAAGGAACGAGCCGGGCTGCTCCTTCTGAACGGCGTGGTTTATACGAGCTGGGCTTCGCATTGCGACTTCAACGCGTACACCGCGTGGATCATTGGCTACGACCAGACAAGCCTGGCGCAGACGAGCGTGCTCAATCTCACTCCTAACGGCAGTGAAGGATCGATCTGGCAGAGCGGCGGAGGCCTGGCGGCCGACCCGCAGGGAAACATCTACGCCCTGATGGCAAACGGCACGTTTGACACAACCCTCGACGCGAACGGATTCCCGAACAAGCAGGACTACGGCAACGGTTTCGTCAAGGTTTCCACGGCGGGCGGTACTCTCAAAGTAGCGGATTATTTCGACATGTCAAACACGGTCAACGAGTCGGGCGGAGACGTGGACCTCGGTTCCGGCGGAGCCATGGTGTTGCCTGACCTGGCCTACGGCACGGCGAGCACTCTCAATCTAGCGGTTGGCGCAGGGAAAGACGGAAACATCTACGTCGTGAACCGCAACAACATGGGCAAGTTCAGCTCATCCTCGAACAACGTCTATCAGGAATTGCCCGGCGCTGTTCCCAATGGAGTGTGGGGCGTGCCGGCGTATTTCAATAGCACGGTCTACTACTGCGACGTCAATGCGACGCTGAAATCTTTCTCGATCGCAAATGGAAAGCTTGCCACCACGCCTGTCCATACCGGCGCGTCATTCACCTATCCCGGCGTGCTGCCAAGCGTGTCGGCTAATGGAACTTCCAACGGCATCGTCTGGGCGATTGAAAATACGGGCACCGCCGTTCTGCACGCTTTCGCCGCGAATGACCTGACGCAAGAGCTCTACAACAGCAACCAGGCGCCCAGCAACCGCGACCATTTCGGCAGCGGCAACAAATTCATCACGCCCATGATCGCCGACGGCAAGGTGTTTGCCGCGACGGCAAACAGCGTGGCCGTGTTCGGCTTATTGCCGTAGCCAAGTAGGACACGCTTCAGCCTGTCGCCTTTGTGCATGAGCTAGAAAGCCGAAACCCGACAGGCTGAAGCCCGTCCTACTTAGACCCTTATTTCTTGAACACCAGCGTTCCGGCGATCAAATCGTGCAGGGCCTGCTTTCTTTCCGTGAATCCGGCCATGATATAACCGATGCCGAGCGGAACCATCCCGCTGACAATTTTCGCGAAGAATCGGCCGGTGGCGTGGCCGAACGAAATGCGCTGCCCCTCAGCATTGGTCACGCGCAGGGACATCACAGCCTTGCCAAAGGTCGCCTGACGCGCCGAGCTTTCCATTCCCGCGAAGTAGAGCCACTGCAAAATCAAGAAGACGAACCACCCGAGGATGAATGCCATGAAGAACGGCCCGAAAAGAGCCATGGCCTCGCGCGGATCCGGAGGCTGCGAACCCTGCGGGATTCTGTGGAGAATCACTCCAATTCCGCCAAGCATGAAAATCAAAATACCCACAACGATCCAGAATGGGATGCCAAGAATAAGACCGTCGACGAGTGCCGCGGCAAAGCGCAACCAGAATCCGGCATACGGCTGCGCCGCGGGAGCATGTGGGCTCGCCGCGATCGGCGGAGGGGGCGGGATTGCGGCCATAGGCGATGCGGTTATGGCAGCGCCGACCTCCAGACCGCAGCCCTGGCAAAATCGATTGCCTTCTTCTACTCGCAAACCACACCGTTGACAGAACATGATTCGCCTCACTCGAGGCAGCCGCGGCGGCTGCGCGATCAAACTGCTGCCGGTTTATAGCGCGGGTCGGAGCGGGGGTCCAGAGGAAAAATTCTGACGTGTTTCAGCGAGTTCCTTGCGGCCTGTACGATTGGCCAGCTACTTCTTTGAACAGGCCCGTCCTTCGGACGAGGAGGCCTGCACCGCGCATTTGTGTACCATGGAATTCCCTGCTCGCAAATTCTTGACTGGAGGAATCACGCCATGGCTACCGCACCGTCCTACATCGAAGGGCAAGCGCTCCCCCGGGAAAACGGCCTGATTGAGAACCTGATGGATTTTTCGTTCCAGCGGCTGGTGACGCCGCGCATGCTGAAACTGCTGTATAGCGTTCATCTGCTGATCGGATTAGTCGCTGCCGTCTGGTTCGTGTTCAGCGGTTTCCAGACGTCAACGTCCAACGGCCTGCTGGCGCTCATTCTCGGCGTTCCAGCCATGCTTCTGTGGATCGTGTACTGCCGTATCGTTGTGGAACTCTTGGCCGCCGTCTTCCGCGCCGCCCAGGTCATTACGAATTCGCAAGGATGAGCGTGACTCGTAAATCGTGCAATTATTTGAATCTGGCCCTCGCTGGAACAGTTGCGGATTCGGGTTCAGTAGCACAGGCTTCAGCCTGTGGGTTTTCCGAAAGTAAGGCAAAACCCGCCAGACCGAAGCCTGTTCTACCCGGATCGACAAGGTGTCGGCAATCCGACAAAACGCGCCGAAGCGAGCAAGAATTTCAGGACTAGTACTACAGCAATCCCCCGATTCCCAAAATCAGAAATCCGCAGTAACTCTTTCAGAGAAGCAGGTTTAACGAACCTCTTCCGTTCGATCCTATGAATGGAAGCATTCGTGCATCTTGCAGTGACTGAGAAGAGTGAAGCTTATTTTCTCCCGTGCGTGGGGGATGAGCGGGTTTGTCACATTTATTTTTTTCTGGGCGGCCCGCTTGCAGTCTTAGCTCCGCGGTTCGTGAAAGGCGCCGCGGAGAATTTTGGAGCCGCCATGGAAATCAATCGGAGAATCGAACGATACGGGATGCCGCGCGAACGGCGCGCGCCCGCTGCCTCCGATTTGGTTTCTAGGTCGGGTTCTACACGGTCTTCTGTTTCACCCTCGAACACCACCTCCATTACATCCTCAATTTCCGCGACGACATCTCGGGGGGCAAAAGGGCCCGTGGACTGACGACGTGGGACCTCAATCACCGTGCGGGGCTGGCTCTTATGGAGCGGGCCCCGCGACCTTCCTTCTTTTCAGTAGGACAGGCTTCAGCCTGTCGGGTTTCCGTTCGAAAACAGCAAACGTGGAGAGGCTGAAGAATTTTTGGGACGCCTCGTAGCCTAACTGGCCAGCGGCTAAAGCCGCACTCGCTCTGACTGCGTTACGGCACGGCTTGAAGCCGTGCCCTACAAAGATTCGGCTGTTGCGACGCGGCTTTTAAGCCTGTCACTGGCGTTGTGGAATTCCCAGCGAAAAACCGACAGGCTGAAGCCTGTCCTACTAAAACGTGAGATCGATGAGGAAGAGGATTTGTCCGATGAAGACCAATGCCACGGCGCTGACGAGCGCAAGCGCGCCGGGCGGCCTCCGGGGCTTCGCCCGGCGGTAGAGCGGATCGGAGAGATGCGGGTCGCGTCCCGAAATCTCTCCGCGCCAGATGTCGAGAAGCTCACGAAGCCAGACGGCCGCCTGCGCGCGGTACGTCCAAAGCAGGCCGATGCCCAGAAGGGCCATGGTCTCTCCAACGGCGCCGAGCAGACCTACATGACGCATCGATATCAGCCTCTCCTTACAGGAATGCGGAACACAAAACTCCGAGCCGCTATTCGTCTTCGTGGATGGTTTTCAAGCGAACGATCTCGAATTCCTTGACCCCCGCGGGCGTTTGCACTTTCACTTCATCGCCGACGTTGCGTCCGAGAAGCGCTTTTCCGATCGGCGAGGTGGTTGAGATCAATCCGAGCGTGACGTCCGCTTCCTCCGTGCTTACCAGCTTGTATTCGATCTCCACGGATTTCTTGGTGTCCAGCACCCAGACGCGCGAGCCGTAGCCGGCGCGGTCGGCGGGGATATTGTTCAGGTTCAGCATGCCGAGGTCGCCCAGGCGCTTCTTCAACTGGCCGAGGCGCGCCGAGACATAACCCTGGCGCTCCTTGGCGTACTTGAACTCGGCGTTTTCGGAGAGATCGCCGTGGGCGCGCGCCTTCATGAGCTCTTTCGGCAGCTCCACGCTCATCTCATGCTCGAGCGTCGTGATTTCGTCCTGCAATTTCTTTTTAACTTTTGCCAGTGCGTCCGTCATGGCTCATTTTCCGCAATCAGGGTGTCGTGGCTCTCCTGCCGGTGAGTCACATTCCAGAGTCTCACTCTGAGGCATATCTGGGAGTCACGTACCCTATGCTGGATGTGGCGGAGAGGGGGTGGGCTCGAACCCACCGGGCTGAATGGGAAAACGCAGCCAGATCAACTTCCCACACTCCCCAGCCGCATAATACTACGAATTTGGGATACCCGGAATCTGTTCCGCAAGATGGCAAGCGACAAAGCTCTCCCCGATGCGGCGCAAGACCGGCTCCTCCTGCGAGCACCGCTCAATCGCGTAGGGACACCGCGTGCGAAACACGCAGCCGGAGGGCGGCGCAATCGGCGAAGGAAGCTCTCCGCCTAGAGGTTTTGCAGGATTGGCTCGCGCGCGCTTCGGGTCCGCGGGTGGAATGGCCTGGATCAACGCCTGCGTATAGGGATGGCGCGGCGCGCGATAGATTTCGTCCCAAGGAGCCAGCTCCATCACCTTGCCGAGGTAGAGCACCATCACGCGGTGGCTCACGTGGCGCACCGATGCCAGGTCGTGGGCGATAAAGAGCAGCGACACGCCAAATTTGGACTGCAAATCCGCGAGCAAATTCACGATCTGCGCCTTGATGGAAACATCCAGCGCCGAGACCGGCTCGTCGCAGACGACGACCTCGGGTTGCAGGATCAGGGCGCGGGCAATGCCGATTCTCTGCGCCTGCCCGCCTGAAAATTCGTGCGGGTACCGATTGATTTGCTCCGGCAGCAGGCCCACATGACTCATGATGTCGACGACCTTGGCTTGCCGCTCCTCCTGGGTCATCCGGGGGAAGTAGCTGCGCAGGGGTTCGCCGATGATCTGCCCTACGTTCATGCGAGGGTCGAGGGAAGCCAGCGGATCTTGAAAGATGATCTGAAGGTGGCGGCGCTGTTCGCGCATTTTTTCGGAATCGAGGCGGGCCAGATCTTGCCCGGCGAAGCGCACCTCACCGGAAGTGATGTGGACCAAACCTAAAACCGCCCGAGCAAGTGTGGATTTTCCGCAGCCCGACTCGCCCACGATTCCAAGCGTCTCGCTCCGGTCCAGGTCGAAACTTACTCCGTCGACGGCGCGCAAAACCTTCCGGCGGCCAAACCAACCGTCTCCGGAAACGTCAAAGTACACGCACAAATTGCGAATCGAAAGGATAGGCTCGCTCATGCGGACAGTTCCGCCGCCGTTCCGAGCGGGCCCTCGTAGAAGCACGCCTTGGCGTGGTTGGGCGAAACAGTTTCCAGTGGAGGCACGCTCTTGTCGCAGATATCCAGGCGATAGGGGCAACGGGGCGCGAACGCGCAGCCGGGAGGCAGGTGCAGCGGATTCGGCGGGTTGCCCGAGATGGCCGTCAGGCATGCGGGGCGGACCTTTGTGAATTGTGGAATCGAGCGTTCGAGCGCCTCGGTGTAAGGTTGGCGGCAGTTGTAGAAAATGTCGTCCACCGATCCTCGCTCCACTATTTTTCCCGCGTACATCACATTCACCCTGTCGCCCAGTTCCGCGATCACGCCCAGGTCATGCGTCACCAGGATGATCGCGGTGCCAAACTGTTCCCGGATCTCGCGCAAAAGGGAAAGCACCTGGGCCTGTACAGTGACGTCCAGCGCGGTGGTTGGCTCATCCGCGATCAGGATTTCGGGCCGGCAAATCAGGGCCATGGCGATGGCCACGCGCTGCCGCATTCCTCCGGAAAGCTCGTGCGGATATTGCCGCATGCGCCGCTCCGGTTCCGTAATATGCACAGCTTTCAGCATTTCGATGGCTTGCGCGGCAGCGGCGGCGCGATCCGCGCTTTTGTGAATGCGCACTGGCTCCGTCAATTGCAGGCCGATGGACAGGTATGGATTCAGCGAGGTCATGGGATCCTGGAAGACGAGCCCAATGCCGGACCCGCGGATTTCGTTCAGGCGCTTTTCGGGAGCGGTCAACAGTTCCTCGTCTTTAAATTTCGCGCTTCCCGTGACAATCGCATTCCGGGCGACGAGGCCGAGCATGCTCAAGAGCATCTGGCTTTTGCCGGAGCCGGATTCCCCCACGATCGCCAGCGTTTCGCCGGCGGCCAGGTCCAGATCCACCTCCGAAACGGCGCGGACAACGCCTTCCCTCGTGGCGAAATCCACACTCAGCTTGCGCGCCTGGAGAAGTGGGGCGTCGGTCATCTCAGCGCTCTTTCGGATCGAGCACGTCGCGCAGCCCGTCGCCAAGATAGTTTAAGCAGTACACGATCGACGCCAGGAAAACAGCGGGAATGAAGAGCAGATATGGATAGGATTGCAATTCGCTCGCGCCGTCGGAAACCAGGACGCCCAGCGAAGTCATGGGCGCTTGCACGCCCAGGCCGAGAAAACTCAGAAAGGCCTCGAAGAGAATCACTGAGGGAACGGTGAGCGTCGCATAAATGATGACGATGCCCAGAAGATTGGGGACTAGATGCCGCGTGACGATCGTTGGTCCGCGAACTCCCGACGCGCGCGCGGCTTCGATGAATTCCTTATTTCGCAGCGAGAGCGTCTGGCCGCGCACAATGCGGGCAATGTCCAGCCACGATACCGCGCCAATCGCCACAAAAATGAGCAGCAGATTTCTGCCGAACATGACCACCAGCACGATGACGAACGGAATAAACGGCACCGAGTACAAAATATCCACGATGCGCATCATGAAGGAGTCCACGCGCCCGCCAACGAATCCCGCCGCCGCTCCCCACAAAACGCCGATGATCACACTGACGATGCTGGCCACCATCCCGATCAGCAAGGAGACGCGGCATCCCCACATCACGCGGACCAGCAGATCACGGCCCAAATCGTCCGTTCCAAAAATATGCCCACCGTGAAACGTGGGCGGCGTATTCAAAAGAGCCCACTGGGGCGTGTAATAGTTGTAAGGAGAAATCCACGGAACCACAATCGAAGCCAGCACGATCACGCCGAGCACGACGCCGCTAGCCACTGCGGTGCGGTTATACATCAGCCGGGCGAACGCGTCCTGCCAGAGGCTCCGGCCTGCGGGCGCGGCGGAAATGTTCAGGGCATCGGTGGCGGCAGCCATCAGTAGCGCACCCTGGGATCGAGCACGGAATAACTCAAGTCCGCCAAGAGGTTAAAAAACACAATCAAAACGCCGTACAGGATCGTCACGCCCAGCACGAGCGTGTAATCACGGTTCAATGCTCCGTCGACAAAGGCCCGGCCAATCCCCGGAAGGCCGAAGATCGTTTCGATCACGATCGATCCGGTGATCACGCCGACGACGGCCGGACCCAGGAAGGAAACCAAAGGCATCAGCGCCGGCTTCAGCGCGTGGCGCAGGATCACCAGGTATTGCGGCACGCCCTTGGCCCGGGCCATCAGAATGAAAGGGCTGTTCAGCACCTCGACCATGCTGCCGCGCATCAGCCGCGCGACGTACGCGATGTACGGAGCCGCCAAGGCCGCCGCCGGCAGAATCACATTTTTGGGCGAACCTGTTCCCCATCCGCCCGCCGGCAACCAGCGGAAATTCACGGCAAAAACCAGAATCAAAATCGGAGCAACCACAAAAACCGGCAGGGAAATTCCAATCATCGAAAATCCCATGGACGCGTGGTCCCACCCGGTGTCACGCCGAAGCGCGGCCATGATTCCGATCGGCAGACCGATGAGGAGTGCGCCAAACAGCGCGCATCCTCCGATGACGATATCGATCGGGAAGCCCTGTCGGATGATTTCGTTCACGGTGGTGTCGCGGTATTGATAGGACGGCCCGAAATCACCTTGGAGGATGCCGCCGAGATACCGAAAATATTGTTTGTACAGCGGCTCATCGAGGTGATATTTCCGCTCGATATTTTGCTTGATCTCCGGGGGGATTTTTTTCTGCGAATCAAAAGGCCCGCCGGGGGCGGCGTGCAGCAGGAGAAATGCCAGTGTGATAATGACCAGGATTGTGGGTATGGCGCCCAGCAGTCGGGAAATGGCGTAGCGCAGCAAGTTAGCTCTCCTGGTGCGTCAGAATATACATGTAGCGCGACAAATTGCGATCCGAGAGATTCGCTTGCCAGCCCTTCACATAGGGTTTGATCAAATGCGGGTTCACATAGTAATACACCGGCAAGAACGGCGCGTCTTCATTGAGAATCTCTTCGGCTTGGTGGAATACAGCGAAGCGCGCGGGACCGTCTTCCATTCCGGCGGCCTGGTCGACCAGCGCGTCGTACTTGGGGTTGCTGTAGCTTCCTTCATTCATCCCGAATCCGGTCTGGTATAGCTGCATGAATGTAAACGGGTCGGGAAAGTCGCCGCTCCAGGCCGCCCAATAGAACTCGGGCTGTTTCATCTGGCGAGCCTGCAGAAATACCTTCCATTCTTCGTTGTAGATCTGGACCTTGGCGCCCAAATTCATCAGCCACATTGCCGATAGCGCTTCCATGTAGCGGCGCGTTCCGGGCCCCCCGCTGGCATAGGTGAGCACCACTTCGAGGGGATGTGCGTCGGAGTATCCGGCCTCTTGATACGTCTTGCGAGCAAGGGCATGACGCGCATCCGGAGAAAGTTTCGCCCAATCCGGAATGGCTTGGGTATACCCCTCGAGCGGCGGAATCATGTTATAGGCGGGAATCCCTACCCCATGGTCGATATAGTTCTCCAGAATTTCACGGTCCACGGCCATATTGAGCGCCAATCGCAACTTAACGTTTCCCTGAAAAGGAGGTTTCACGAAGTTGTAGTTGAACATCGCCGTCGCAAAACTGGTGGAGAGCACGACTTGGCTGCCCAGGACTTGCTTCAGCAGTTCCGTTTCGGAGACGTTGAATCGATTGGTAAAGTCGAGATTGCCGGCCAAATATTGGCTGGTGGTGGCGTCGTTGTCGCCGACATTGTGGTAGATCACTCTTGTCAACCGCACGCGCCCGGCGTCCCAATAGTATGGGTTCTTGTCGAGAGTGATATGCCCGTTGATAACCCGTTCGGACAAAAAGAAGGGCCCATTTGAAATCAGGTGCCCCGGTTGCGTCCAGCTATCACCCCATTGTTTTACCGCAGGCTCATAGATCGGACCCAGATATGCATTGGTCAGAAGCGATAGGAGGTAAGCGGTCGGGGCGCGAAGATGGACGACCAGAGTGTGCGGTCCGGCGGACTCCACCCCCAGCTTGCTGGGAGGCACCTTCCCGGCGGCCGCGTCCAATGCATTCTCGATCGGCGCCAGCGCCTGGGAATATTCCGAGCCCGTGGCTGGATCTACCTGGCGGCGCCAGGCGTAGACAAAATCGTCCGCGGTGACCGGCAGGCCGTTGGACCACTTGGCGTTGTCGCGCAACTGAAATGTCCATGTTTTTCCGTCGGAGCTTGTTTCCCACGACGTCGCGACGCCCGGAGCGTTGTGCCCTTGCTCATCCAGGGTCACCAGTCCCTCGAACAGGTCGTCGAGTACGCGCTGCCCCACGACGTCGGTAAGCAGACTCGGATCGAGCGTGCGTGGGTCGGCTTCCAGATGGCGATTGAGGATTTGTTCGGACGCCAGCGTGGAACCGACTGTAACGGTCGGGGCGCTGATCAGCGGGTGGCCTTGATTGCCGCAAGCGAGCAGGAAGAAAGGAATCGCGCACAGGACAACCAAATTCCAGCGCTGGCGCGGCAGCCGGCCGGGCTCTTGCGTACTTCTCCGCGCTGGTAAAATCCAAGAGCTGTCGTCCCAGAATCTCATTCGTGGGCGTCCTGATTTCACCGCTATGCACCGATCGTCTTTCATTATGGCAGAAGGAAAACACCTCCTCCAGCACGATCCGCCGCCGTCGGCGCATGGCGTGTCTTGATCCACATGTCTCTCTTATTGATTTGGAAAAATTCTGGCGGAAATGGGGATTCGAACTCCTCGCTTGCATTGATAGCACGCGAATTGTTGGATGGCGCAGCGCAAAGAGAATACGAACTACTTGGGCTGCGTTGATACAGCCGTCCCACTTCGAATTGAATCCGTGGCATTGGCCACAACAACCTCGCCGGGCTGCAAGCCACCAAAGACCTCGGTCTTCCCATTCACCGTCACGCCAGTCTTGACGTCAACCCATTCCGCCTTTCCTTGATTCGCGCGAATTACGAATGTCCGTTGCTGGTCCGACGTCACGGCGGATGAGGGCACGAACAGCGTGGCATAGGACCGATGGATGGGCCATTCCACATTTGCAAATGTTCCCGGCGTGATTTGAGCGTCGGCATTGCGCAAATCGAGCTCCACCTGCATGGTTCGCGTGATTTGATTGATGTCGTGCGATATGCGCGCGATGGGAGCGCGATAGGTGCGTCCCGGATAAGCAGGCACGTTGAAAGTGACCTGCTGGCCCTCTCGAACTCCCGCGACGTATGCCTCCGGTACGGGAACGACCACTCGCAAGCGGCTAACGCTTTCGATTCGGACGATTGGCTGTGCCCCAGACTGCCCCGAAGCAGGCCCGACAAGGGCGCCCGGATGCAGGTTTCGCTGGACGACTACGCCGTCGAACGGCGCTCGGATTTCCAGGTAGGACTCTAATTGAGCGACGCTGCGCAAGCTTTCGCGCGCCGCCTGCACATTATTGGAAGCGGCCTCCAGTTGCGCATTGTCGGCTGCGGCCGTTTGTTCAGCCACTTGAAGATCGTTTCCCGCGACAACTCCGGGCGTCTTTGCAGCCGCCGCCAAATGTAAATACGTTCCGTGGTCGGACGCGAACTTCGCCTGTGCGGCGGCGAGTTGCGCCTCGGCGGTGTGCAGGCTGGCTTCCGCTTGGCTGCGCTGCGCGACTAGTTCCGGAGCCGAAAGGCGGACGATGACTTCGCCAGCTTTTACGCGCGATCCGCGGTCAACGAGGATCGTCTCGATAAATCCGGTTACTTTCGGGTATACATCCACAGCCTCGTACGGCGTGATCTGAGCAGGAAGACTCAGGGTCGTATCCAGCTTCTGAGATTCGACCGTTGCTGTAGCGACCTGCTGAGGAGACCCTGCACCGGCTCCTTCATTGGTCTGCGACTGCTCGACGGCGGAACTACTACAGCCGATGAGCATGAGGCTGAAGACAAACGCTAAGAAATGCGATCTCATCACGAAGGCTCCAATGCTGTCGCATGCGGGCTATCCGGGTCCTCAGGATCGAGCGAAGGCGAGACAAGAGAAGCGCGTTTTTGCACGAGTCCGAAAACAGTCGGCAGGACAAGCAGCGTCGCCGCGGTGGCGAATATCAACCCGCCAATGACGGCCCGGCCAAGCGGCGCGGTTTCCTCGCTCCCGCGCCCGATCGCGAGCGCCATGGGGATCATTCCCGTGATCATCGCAAGGCTGGTCATCAGCACGGGGCGGAGGCGCTCGCCGGCGGCATTTCGTGCAGCGGTCTTAGCGTCCGCGCCATTCTTCCTGTTCTTTTCGGCGAACGTCACCAACAGAATCGCGTTTGCAACGGCAACGCCGATCGCCATGATTGCGCCCATGAAGCTTTCAAGGTTCAGGCTTGTCCCCGTGATTAACAGCATGAGGACGACGCCCGCAAGCACGGCGGGAACGGTGGATAGTACGATCAGCGAGAGCCGGATGGACTCAAAATTCGCCGCGAGTAACAGCAGGATGACGAAGATGGCAAGTGCGAGTCCTATGCTCAAGTTGCCGAAAATCTGCCGCATGGCGCTGACTTGGCCTCGCACCTGTGCGGTTACCCCACGCGGGGGGCTGCCAGCGCGGGCGATCGCCTGGTCGATGTCAGAGGCTGCCCGAGCCAGGTCGCTCTTCGCAAGATTGGCGGAAAGGCCAATCATCCAAAGTCCGTTCTGACGGTCGAGTTCACCGGGCACGCTCCCGGCGCGCACAGAAGCCACTTGGCTGACGAGCGGATCCGCTCCGGTTGCGCTCGCGACTGGTATTGTCTCGATATCCTTGATGGAGGTCATTTGTGCCTGCGGTACCTCCACCTGCACTTGGTAGCTGACGCCGGACGCCGGATCGCGCCAGTAATTGGGGGACACGAACCGGCTTGAGGCGGTTGCCGATACCACCGCCTGCCCAACTTGATCCGCGGTTACGCCAAGCTGTCCCGCCAACACGCGGTTTATGCGGACATCCACGGATGGGTAGTGGAGCGGCTCCTCGTATCCGAGATCGCGCAGTTCATCGATTTTCGCAAGCTCTTGCCTGACTCGTTCCGCGTAGCCCAGCACGTCGTTGTATTGTGGCCCGGTGGCCGCCACCTCGATCACCGACGGCGTGCCGAAATTCAGCGTCTGGCTGATCAGATCGCCGGGGTCGAAAGAGAAGTGCGATCCCGGGAATTGTTGCGGCAAAGTGTTGCGGAGTTTCTCTTCCAAGTCGCGAAGAGAAATGGATGCGCCGGGACGAAGCCCGACGTTCATGACGGCTTCGTGCGGCCCGCTCGTCCAAAGAAATATTGCATTGATTGGATAGGAGGAACCTTGCGTGCCCACGTAACTCAGAGTCAAAGCAACATTGCCGGGTCCCGCCTCGCGATGAATCGTATCGAGCACGCGCCGCGCCATCTCCTCGGTTACCGCGACACGCGTGCCGTCGGGAGCATCGAAGCGCAGGCGAAATTGATCTGCCGCCGCTGAAGGAAAAATTTCTCGCGAGAGCCTCGGACCGACCAAAAGCAGCACGGCGATCACCACTGCCGAGTAACCGCCTAGGAGCAGAGCCGGAAGCGCCATGAGACGATCCAGCCACTTGTAAAATCTTTTTCCGAAAGCGGTCGAAACCCGTCTCCGCGGAGCTGTCCCCGTGCACTTTCTCCGCCTTGAGAAACCAGTTGGAAAGCACCGGCACCAGAGAGCTGGAAAGCAGGTACGACGCTCCCATCGAAAATCCGACTGCAAGCGAAAGCGGAACAAAAAGGGATCGGGCCGGGCCGACCATGAAGAAGGAAGGCAAGAAGACAGCGAGGACGCACAGCATCGCAAGCAATCGCGGGATCGCGACCTCCCGGCTTGCTTCCAAGACCGCGCGGGGCTTCGCTTCGCCTTGGGCCAGATGCACATGAATGTTTTCAAGAAGCACCGTCCCTTCGTCCACGAGCACTCCTACGGCAAGAGCAAGCCCGCCAAGAGTCATGATGTTAATGGTTTGTCCCGTGACCCACAGAGCGACCACCGCTATAAGCAGAGCAAATGGGATCGTGATGACGACGACCAGCGAACTGCGCCAATCGCGCAAAAAGAAAAGCAGCGTAAGGCCCGTGAGGATCGCGCCAAGTAGACCTTCGCGCAGCACCGAGAGCAACGCGTCGCGAACGTACTGGGATTGATCCAATTCGTACGTAATCGTGATGTCCTCGGGAACCAGAGATTGAAATCGGGGGAGGCTCGCGCGAACTTCGTTGACCACGGTAATTGTCGAAGCGTCGGGGCGTTTCGTTACCGGAATGTAGACGGTTCGTTTGTCGTTCAGCAGAGCGTAGCCAGCAGGAATGTCCGAGGAATCGGAAACCGTTCCAACATCCCGCAGGTAGACCGACGGTCCTGAGCCGGTGCGTAATGGTATGTCGAGCAAATCGGTGATTTGCCCAACGGTTGAATCCGTCGTGACAATTGTCTGATAGTTGCCGACATTGGCATTTCCCGCCGGTTCGATACTATTTCCTGCCACCAGGGACTGCACGACACTCTGTGGAGACAGACCGTAGGCGTGTAATTTGGCCGGATCAACGCTGACGACGATCGTGCGTTGATTGCCTCCAAAAGGCGGCGGGGACGAAACTCCCGGCAGTGTCGCAAAAACAGGCCGCACGCGGTTTAAAGCAAGGTCTTGGATTTCTCCGAGCGTGCGCGATTTGCTGGAAAAAACGAGATAGCCGACCGGCAGCGTGCCGGCGTCGTAACGGAACACAAATGGAGAAACGGTGCCAGGAGGCATGAAGGCGCGGGCGCGGTTCACATAGGAAATCGTCTGCGCCAGCGCCTCGCTCATGTCCGTCCCGGCATGGAAGGTAAGCCTGAGCAGCGCGATGCCCTGAATCGACTTCGCCTCCACGCTCTCGATTCCATTGATGTACAGGAAGTGGTACTCGTAATAGTAGGAGAGGAAGCCTTCCATTTGCTGCGGGCTCATGCCGCCATAGGGCTGGGCCACATAAATCACGGGCAGATTCAAGTCCGGGAAAATGTCGATACGCGTGCGAAGCAGCGCAAGAATGGAAGAAAGAGCCAGAGCGAGTACGATGACGATCACCGTAATCGGCCTGCGCAACGCTGCCCGAATCAGCCACATGACTAACGCCCCCCTGGCGGCACGTTACGCAAGAGTTGCAGGAAATCCTGCAAGTTACCTTGCGCGCTTGCGACTGCGAAAAGCCCGTGCCATACATTTAGCCGGGCAATGGAATCCTCCATTTCAGCCTGGGCAAGAAGATTCTCCGCATCCGCCACTTCCACGAGCGTCGCCAAACCGGATTGATATCTCGCACGCGACTGTGTTTCGGATTGCCGAGCCGCCGCCAATTCGGTGGGAGTTTCCTGAGCGACGAGTTGAGCGGCCTTCAGTTGGTCGCGCGCCGCTTGAATCTCGCCCGTCAGGTCTTGAATCGTTTGGTCATAGTGGGCTTTTTGCGACCGCTCATTGGCTTTCGAAATTTGTTTCTGGGCGCTCAGTGCTTTGAAACCAAAGACATCCGGGAACATTACGGTTATCCCTGTCACCCAATTCTCGCGTGCTGGCGCAAGCCCATTCCAGTTACCGAGGATTGTTCCGTTGTTCGGGACCTCGCTGCCGCGGCCGAACACTTCTCCCTGAAGGTATAGGCGAGGATAATCAGTCCGCTGCAAAACTCTCTCTTCCGTTTGAATCTGGCGCACATCGGCCATTTGATCGCGCGCTAAAGGGTGTTCCGAGGCAGAGGCATCGGGCAGTGAACCAGCCGGTGAAAGATCAAGTAAGCGTCCTGCGTCTAATTTAATTTCACTGCCTGCCGTCCCCATAAGCGCCGCGAGAGTATCCAGGGTCAGGCGCTCCGCTTGCTGGGATTGGTACAGTTGAATTTTTGCTCGTGCAAGTTCAGCATCGGCGCGCGAGCCATCCGCTCCAGCTCGCAGTTGATTGTCAACGAGGACATGAATGGATTTATGGAATTCCTGCCAGCGTTCGAGATTGGCCTGCGCCGCCATCACAGCCTGCTGGTTCGCCACGGCAAGCAAAAAATAGTTTCCAACCGCGGCCGCGACCTGGAGTTGGGTCAGAGCAAGATCCGCTTGTGACTTGGCCTCGGCGGACTGCGCTTGTCCGACCCTCGCCGAGCGCAATCCAAAGTCCACAGGCTCCCAGGAAAAAAGAGCCGCAGCCTGGCTGCCCCAGAAACTCTGTCCACTCGAAGCGCCAACCGGGCCCTCAACCGTTGGAGTGATGGGCGTTGGCAACCAGATGCCCTCAACCTGATTCTGAGTCGCGCGGCTGTCTTGGTACACACCGTTCAACTGCGGGAGATAGCCTGTCCGGGCAACGGTGACTCCAGCGCGCGCCGCGGACACCCGCTCCAAAGATGCGCGAACGGCCGGATAGTTTTGAAGCGCGTAGTCTACCGCTTGTTCCAGAGTGAATGTTTTTTGGGGTGCCTTCTGATTCTGGGCCTCTGCCATTGGGAGGAGCGGTGCGAATAAAAACAAATATGCGACGATGTAAGCGAGGCCTGTCCGGCGGACTGACACTCTTGAAATCTCCCTCAATTATCGATTGTCGTTATCGCAGGCCGATAATAGGAGACCAAGGAAGACCTGTCAATGGTAGAGCGCCTGGCAGAAGACCGTTCCATTGGGAACACAACACGAAGCAGGAGGAGGCCGGAGGAGGGCTGAAGATCGTTATCCTGAATAGATCGATTCTCAGGCGGCTAAAGGGTTGCGGTCGCAGCCCTGCGTTTTCTGTAGTTCGCGGTCTGGAGTGCAACAACCCTCGTTCGCGTCCGGGGAAGTTCCATCAAGGGCTCAGCCTCAAAGAGTTCGCCGAACAGTTCCCGGACCTGCTCTTTCGCGGCCTTCAATGCCCGTTGACCAGCTGGAGTCGCTCGATACACGCGGCGAATTTTCCCGGCCAAGTTGTGCTCCTCGGAACGGAGCAGCCCATTTTCTTCGAGTCCGTGAAGCACCGGGTACAACGTTCCCGGGCTGAGTTTATAACCATGCCTCGCCAGCTCTTCGATCATACCCAAGCCGAAGATTCCCTCTTTTGCTGCGTGGTGAAGAATATGAAGGCGGATAAAGCCCGAATACAGTTGCCTTGCGTCCATAAGTTCTTGTTTGGCTGCAGTCATTATCGCATCCCGTTATCGAAAATCTCCTGCACAGAATACAGATGATTGCCTCGAAGGATTGTAAGGAGGTTGTAAAAAGACCTATCTGGGGCACAAATACATTTCGACAGTAAGTTCAGTGGCCGACTGACTGTTTGTTTTCTCACTTACGGTGCGGGCGGGATTTTTCGGAGGATTTGCGCGCATACAAAGGAATTGCGATGAGGATTCCAAAAATCGAATAGGTGCACCCGACCCATTTCGACCTTGTAAACCATTCAGAATCACTGAGGAATCTGGCGGAGAGGGGGGGATTCGAACCCCCGTCACCCTTTTGGGGTGAAACTGATTAGCAGTCAGCCCTGTTCGGCCACTCCAGCACCTCTCCGCGGAATCATTGGCCGAAAATGCAATGCGGGGACTGCGATTGCCGCATCAAAGTATAGCACCGAGACTCCCGCGGAACCTACCGCTACCGGTGGGGCTGCGTGCGCGACCGGCGGTTACGCGCGGTCTTGCTCCGCTAAAAGAACTTAGTTTGAAACCGCGTGAAACGGCAGTACTCTTAGATTACAGGACAACAATAGCCGTTTAAGACCACTTCGGTGAGGAGGCGCTATGTTCGTTATTACTGGAGCAACGGGGCATACGGGAAGCGTAGCGGCGGATAAGCTCCTGGCCACAGGAGCCAAGGTGCGCGTCATTGGCCGGGACGCCAAGCGGCTGGAGCGATTCACGAAGAAAGGCGCGGAAGCCGTTGTGGCTGAAATGACCGACCCGGCAGCACTCGCCAAAGCTTTTTCCGGCGCGCGCGGCGTTTACGCCGTCATGCCGCCGAACGTAACCTCGCCGGACGTCCGCGCCTACCAGGAACAAGTGACCGACTCGCTGGCCTCAGCCATACGAAACAACGGCATTCCTTACGCAGTCGCGCTCAGCAGCACCGGGGCGGACAAGACATACGGAACTGGGCCCGTCATGGGTGTCCACAGCCTGGAAAAGAAACTTCAGTCAATTGATAAGCTCAACGTGCGCTCTCTTCGCTGCGGCTACTTCATGGAGAACTTACTCCCTCAGGTCGGCATCATTCAATCGCTTGGGTTCATGGCGGGTCCGGTCCGCGTGGACGTGCCGTTGCCGATGATCTATACGCGTGATATCGGCGAGGCTGCGGCCGAATCGCTCTTGAAATTGGATTTCGTTGGAATGCAAACGCAGGAGCTGCTGGGCGCGCGGCATGTGACCTACACGGAAGCGGCAAAAATCATCGGCGCCGCGATTGGGAAACCCGATCTGACCTACCGGCAGGTCCCGGCTACCGTCCTGAAGCCGGCCATGATGCAGATGGGCATGTCTTCCAACATGGTGGATCTGCTTCTGGAAATGTCCGACGCGTTGAACACGGGCCACATGAAGTCACAGGAACCGCGCTCGGCCCGGAACACCACGGCTACGACGCTGGAGACGTTTGTGGCCGAAGTGTTTGCTCCCGCGTTTCGCGGGAAAGCCGCCAAGGCGTAGCTCAGGACAAAACTTCCGCGTTCAGCATGGGGTGAGGCGATCTTTGATACGCCCCTGCAGGCGCACACTTATCCCTTAATGGCGTTCTGCTCGCGACCCTTGGCTGGAAAATTTCGCGTGTCCCTGATTTACTTGCTGGCCGCGGCTACTTTTGCGGCGGCTGTCGCGCCGGCTTTCTTGCTGCGCCGGCGTGGCTTGGTGGGCCGTTCGGGCGCTTCGCCCACAAGCTCCATGGCCATGAGGCCGGTGACGAACTTCTTCAGGCCGACGCTGTCGAAATCAATCGTCGTGCGCTCGCCATCGGATTCCGCCACGATTCCGTATCCGTACTGCTCGTGCTTGATGCACTGCCCTTCGGAAAGAACCTGCACAACTGCCTCCTTGTTTGCTTCTGGCACCTACGGAGCACTTGCTGCGAGGGAGCGAGTCCGTCCCGTTCGCCTAGGCGGGCGGGACGGACCCACGTTTGTCAGACTAGAGGCCGGTAACGTTCTCCGCCTGCAGGCCCTTAGGGCCCTTGCGGACCTCGAATTCAACCGCTTGCCCTTCGTTTAGAGATTTGTATCCGTCCATCTGAATTGCCGAAAAATGGACGAATACGTCCTCGCCGGACTGGCGCTGGATGAACCCGTAGCCTTTGCTGGCATTGAACCACTTCACTGTTCCTTGTTCTTTCACTTCTACTACCTCGCTTTAAAAGCTATTTGCGCTTCTCGTACCGACCGGCGCACCTCGCAGGGCGGGGAGCGGGGGCCTTGACTGCCTCTAGCCCGTACAAACAAACGGCTGCAAGAGTTAGACTTGCAGCCCCGTTGAACGAGTCAAAAGGAATCACAAGAGCAACAAACGCAAGGCAATTTTACCAAAAAACAGCATATATTGTCTAGATGGATCGTATCAAGAGAATACAGGCCTTTCCAGGAGTGTGGCACACACTAACCCACATTATTTTCATTATGTTACAGGATTTTTAGCGTACTTTAACATTCTTGTTTGACTCTCCATATACGCTCGCTATTTACCTGTCCGCGTGCTGTTTTTCGCCGCGCCTCGTCAGGATGGGCCAATTGGGGTTACTCTTCTTCTGAGACGCCGCCCACCTGGGAGGAGCAGGACCCCAGCCATGCCTCGCCAGTCACTGATCGATTACCTTCAGGAATACCCGAGACACGGCCGCAGCACGGCATTTGTGCAGCGCTCCGGCTACCGGACTTCTCGCTTGTCTTACCGCGATGTCGCGGGTCTTGCAGCGCAATGCGCCCGGGAGTTTGAGCGGCTTGGAATTGCGCCCGGTGACCGGATTCTGTTGTGGGGACGGAACTCCGCGGAATGGGTGGCCGCTTTTTTCGGATGCATTCTGCGCGGCGCGGTCGCTGTGCCGATGGATCAAGGGGCCACGGCGGAGTTCGTCGGCCGCGTGGCGCGGCAGGTGGACGCCAGGCTCCTGCTGGTGGACCGTGAGAATTTGCTGATTGGTGAACAGCGGCCCGCAATCCAGCTCGATGCCCTCCGGGAAGCAGTGGGCCAGCACTCCAGCGAACCTTACGCTTCTCCTCCTCTGACCCGCAGTTCGATCGCGCAGATCATCTTTACATCGGGCGCAACGGCTGAACCGAAAGGCGTCGTGATTTCGCACGGCAACATTCTCGCCAACCTCGAGCCGCTCGAAGCGGGGATCCAGCCTTACCTCAAGTGGGAACGCTTCGTTCACCCGCTCCGGTTTCTCGATCTGGTTCCCGTCAGCCACGTCTTCGGGCAATTCATGGGCGTGTGGATTCCGCCGCTGCTTGGAGGCTGCGTCTACTTTCAAGATTCGCTCAACCCGTCGGAAATCATTTCGACGATCCGCCACGAGCGCGTGTCGGTTCTAGTTGCGGTGCCGCGCGTGCTCGAAGCGCTGCAGGGCAAGATCGAGCGCGATCTCGAGGCGGAAGGGGCGCTCGAAACATTTCGCAAGGATTTTGACGCCGCCGAGAATGAAAAAGTTCTTGGCCGTATGTGGCGATTCCGGAAGATTCATCGGCGGTTCGGCTGGAAATTCTGGGCCGTGATTTCAGGCGGCGCGACGCTCGACCTCGAAACGGAGCGATTCTGGGGGCGTACCGGATTCGCCGCAATTCAAGGCTACGGGCTGACGGAAACGACTTCGCTGATCAGCGTGAATCACCCGTTTCGTATCGGGCGCGGCTCGATTGGGAAAGTGCTCCCGGGCCACGAAGTGAAGTTGGACGCGAACGGCGAAATCCTCGTGCGCGGAGAAAATATCGCGGCGGGATACTGGGAGGACGGCGAGACTCTAGCCGTCGCGAAAAACGGCGAGGATGCAGGGTGGTTTCATACCGGGGACCTGGGAGCGCTCGACGCGCAAGGGAATTTGTATTTCAAGGGGCGCAAGAAAAACGTCATCGTCACCGCGGCGGGCATGAACGTTTATCCCGAGGACCTCGAAGCTCTATTGCGGCGCGAACCGGAAGTGAAGGACTGCGTGGTGGTGGGACTCGAACGCGGGGGCAACGCCGAGCCCTGCGGCGTTCTGCTATTGAACGACGAGAAGCGGGTGAAACAGCCGCGCCACGCCGCGGGCATCGTGGCGCGCGTGAACGAATCCCTGGCGGAATATCAGAGGATGCGCACGTGGTTCCTGTGGCCCGAAGCGGATTTTCCGCGCACATCCACCGGCAAACCGAAGCTCGCCGAGATTCGCGCGTCGGTCGAAGCGCAATGGGGCAATGGGAATGGCGCCGGGAACTGGCCGGCTACGACCGGTGGAATCGGGGAGCTGATCGCGCGTGTAAAAGGGGGAGGCACCGAAGTTGATCCGAACGCAAATCTCGACAGCGATCTGCGCTTGAGTTCGCTCGATCGCGTCGAGCTGTTGGGCGTGATT
This sequence comes from uncultured Acidobacteriota bacterium, assembly GCA_963740035.1. Lineage (GTDB taxonomy): Bacteria > Acidobacteriota > Terriglobia > Acidiferrales > UBA7541 > Palsa-360. The sequence goes on along the minus strand of CAVUDA010000019.1, from coordinate 444,489 downwards.
GAAGACCGCTACCAGGTGGACCTGAACGAAATGCGTTTCGCTTCGGCCAGAACCGTCGGCGAACTCGAGAGCCTGGTGCGCGGGGCGTCGCCTGTCCGATCCGAATTTGTGTTTCCCCGCTGGGCGCAGCGCTGGCCGGTGACGTGGATTCGCACATTCTTTTATTACCTGCTGACCTGGCCCGCGACGCACTTGCTGGCTCATCCGCGTGTCCTCGGGCGAGAAAATCTCCGCGGCGTGAAGGGTCCCGTACTCGTGATTTCCAACCACGTGATATATCTGGACGTCGGATTTGTGCTGGCCGCGCTTCCCGTACGGTTGCGCCATCGCCTCGCTGTGGCGATGGGCGGAGAACGTCTCACGGAAATGCGCCGGCCGCCGCGCGAATGGTTTTTTCTGCGGCGCTGGCTCAACCGGATGAATTATTTTCTAGTTGTTTCCCTCTTCAATGTGTTTCCACTGCCCAAAAAATCCGACTTTCGCGAAAGCTTCCGCTTCGCCGGGGATTTGGCCGATCGCGGATGGAACATACTTGTATTTCCCGAAGGCGATCTGACGCCGGACGGAAAATTGCAGCCGTTCCGCGCCGGCATCGGCCTGCTCGCGAGCAATCTGAAACTTCCCGTCGTGCCAATGCGCATCGACGGCGCGTATGAAATTCGCGAAGCGGGGAGCAAGTTCAATCGCCCCGGACGCGTTTGCGTTCACATCGGGAAACCTGTGGAATTTTCAGCGGGGGCGGACCCGCAGGAGATCGCGCGGGTCCTTGAGCAGTACGTCGCGAAATTGGGCCAGGATCAGGAAAAGAAGGAAATTGCGAAGGCGCATGCGGCTGGCGAGTAGATTCGAGTAGCACAGACTTCAGTCTGTGGGGGTCCGTAAGTGAGCCGGGGCCATTGTGCCTGCCAAGGTCGTGCACTTTCCAAGGTCTGATGGAAACCCACAGACTGAAGTCTGTGCTACTTCACTGCGAAGCTTCGGCGTTGGCGCGGATCTGCTGCCAGCACTTCGGGCGTTTTTTGGTGTCGAGGATTTTCTTGCGCAGGCGGATGGATTTCGGCGTGACTTCGACGAGCTCGTCGTCGGCGATGAACTCGATGGCTTGTTCGAGGCTCAACTGGCGATGCGGGATCAGGCGGATGGCCTCGTCGGCGCTCGACGCGCGCATGTTGGTCTGCTTTTTTTCCTTGGTGACATTGACGTCCATGTCGGCGTCGCGCGAGTTTTCCCCGACGACCATGCCTTCGTAGACTTCCTCGCCCGGGCCGACGAAGAGTTCGCCGCGCTCCTGCAGGTTCCACAGCGCAAAGGCTGTGGTGTGGCCCGCGCGGTCAGCCGCGAGCGCGCCGGTCGGGCGCGAGGCCATTTCGCCGCCATATTCGGTCCAGCCCTCAAACAAGGTGTGCAGCTGCGCGGTGCCGCGCGTGTCCGTGAGCAACTGCCCGCGCAATCCAATCAGGCCGCGCGAGGGAATCGTGAACTCCATGCGCACCCAGCCCGAGCCGTGATTCACCATTTTTCCGAGCTCGCCGCGGCGCCTGCCGAGCGATTCCATTACGACGCCGACGAACGATTCCGGGCAATCGACCACCAATCGCTCGAGCGGCTCGAGTTTCTTGCCGTTTTCCTCGCGCACCACGATTTCCGGCTTGCCGACCATCAGTTCGTAGCCTTCGCGGCGCATCGTTTCGATCAGGATGGCGAGCTGCAATTCGCCGCGCGCAAAGACGCGAAACACGTCGGTGGTTTCCGAATCGGTGATGCGCAGTGAAACGTTGGTGAGCAATTCCTTCTGCAGGCGCGCGCGCAGATCGCGTGAAGTCACCCATTGGCCTTCGCGTCCAGCCAGCGGCCCTGTATTCACCGTGAAATTCATTGCCAGGGTCGGCTCGTCCACGACCAGGGGTTCAAGCGGCGCGGGATTTATGAGCTCCGTCAGGCTTTCGCCAATTTGAATTCCCTCGACGCCGGCGACGGCGACGAGGTCGCCGCAGGGAACTTCCTCCGTTTCGACGCGGTCGAGGCCGAAGAAGGTGTAGAGCTTCGTGAGGCGTGTGGGGATGAGTTCTCCCGAGCGCTTGGCGATGCCTACATCGGCGCCGCGGCGCAGCGTGCCGTTGAACACACGCCCAATGGCGATGCGCCCAAGAAAATCGCTGTAGTCCAGATTCATGACCTGCGCTTGCAGAACGCCGTTCGGATCGCCCTTCGGCTCGGGAATCGCGGAAACAATGGTTTCAAAGAGCGGCTGAAGATTTGTCGAACCATCGTCCAGCTTTCGGTGCGCGACTCCCGTCTTCGCGTTCGTGTAGAGCACCGGAAAATCCAGCTGGTCTTCGGTGGCTTCGAGGTCGATAAAGAGATCGTAGATTTCGTCGAGCACGACCGCGGTGCGCGCATCGCTGCGGTCAATCTTGTTCAGCACAATGATGGGCAGGAGCTTTGCCTGGAGCGCCTTCTGCAGGACGTACCGCGTCTGGGGCAAAGGGCCTTCGCTCGCGTCCACGAGGAGAAGGACGCCGTCCACCATTTTCAGCGCGCGCTCGACTTCTCCGCCGAAATCGCTGTGGCCGGGTGTGTCCACGATATTGATTTTCGTGTCGTGATAGAACAGCGCCGTGTTTTTCGCCAGGATGGTGATGCCGCGCTCGCGCTCGAGATCGTTCGAGTCCATCACGCGCTTCATGACGACCTGATTGTCCCGGAACACGCCGCTCTGGTGGAGCATGGCGTCCACCAGCGTGGTTTTCCCGTGATCGACGTGTGCGATGATGGCGATATTGCGAATCTGTGGCATGGAATCCTAGCTTTCTCTTCGATTGTCGTTTCGGAGCCGGGTGCGGGCTTTACTTGAAGCCCGCCGGAATAAGCGATGAAAACAGAAAAGGCTGCAAGTGCGAACTTGCAGCCCCCACGTTCGATTCCGAGAGGAATTACAAGTGCATCCGAAGTGTTAAGATTACCACAGCATTCGGCTACGTTGTTCAGAAACCTTCCAATGGCGGCCCGAGTACCAGGCGAGTCTTCAATACGCGAGATTTTTGGGAGTTATCCCCCTGTGGGGCGCTGCTCAGAGGTTTTTTGCGGGCGGGACGAGCGCACTGCGGTGCGCTCTCCCGCCAAGCTGTGAGCAAAAAGGCAGCTAGGCGGGACGGGGCGACGAATTCAGTTTGGATTCACGCGAACATCGATTTGCTCGGAATAAGGAGTGACATGTTCCGACTCTGCTTTGGCATCCACGAGTGACCCGCGCGCACTGAAATCCACGTGAAATCCAGGCAGTCTCAGCGAGGTAACTGCGCGGTGGTCGCCTTGTACTTCGATCGTCAACCCGGCGTTCCGGCAGGTTTCACAGGCCGATTGGGCAAAGACGTATACATCCATGGATTGCTTCTCGCCAGTAACCACAAGCATATTGGCGTCCGTCTGAGTACGGACCAGCTTGAATTTATACGTGCCGGCGGGGAGCATGGTTTTATTCCACAGAGTGGGATGGTTAAGTGTGAATGAACCAACCAGCATATCGTTGGCGCGAAGGGACGAAGAGATGCCACCGATTGCGAGTAAGGCAATTGCAACGACAAGAGCTTTTGATAGGTACCGCATTTGCTTCCAGACCTCCTTAGGCTTCGGAACGCAGTGTTCCGTCGGATTTGACCATTTCATTTTGATTTCCATCGGCTCACGATATTTGCAGTATTACTGGACGGCGGCCATGGTACGGATGTACCGAAGAATTAAGAGAAATGTACCTGTCCGAGAGGCTGAAGCTATCGCAAAGCTTGCTTGGGGCTCGAAGTGACGCCATCCAAACGACTTTGCGATTTTGAGACTATTCTTGGGGTAATTTGCGAGCCCGATCCGGCATTAGCACTTTGGCCACAAGTCCTCAGAACTCTGAAGATTGACCAGCGGCCGAAGGAGGCTTTCAAGCCGGCACCGAAGCCGCGAATGAGTGACGTGCGATTCCGTTCTCAGGGTAGAATTTGGGCGGTCATGGAAAAACGAAATACTCGCGCATACGTGCGACTTGCCGCCGTTGCGGCCGTGGCATTCTCGCTCGCCTGGGCGGCGGCAGCGCAGACCGATTGGCTTGCGCCCGACCCTGCGGTCATCGGCAAATTCCAGGGCGAGAGTTCGCAGCATTCGCACGTCATGGAGGTGGCGGGAAATCTCACGGACGTGTACGGGCCGCGGCTGACCAATTCGCCGAATATCCGGGAGGCGGGTGAGTATGCCGTGAAGACGCTCAACTCCTGGGGCCTCGCGAATGTGCACGAAGAAATGTGGGGTCCGTTTGGGCGCGGCTGGTCCAACGAACTCTTTGAAGCGAGCGAAATCGCGCCGCGGCATTTTCCGCTGATCGCGTATCCCAAAGCCTGGACGCCGGGCACGAACGGACCCATCACGGCCGATGCGATCTACGCAAGAATTGAAAGAGAAGAAGATTTCGCCTTTTATCGCGGCAGGCTCAGAGGCATGTTTGTGCTGACCGCGCCCATGCGCGTGGTCGAAGCGCAGTTCGAGGCCCCGGCGCACCGCTTCACGGATCAGGAACTGGCCGATCTCGCGCAGCCGCGCCCGCCCCAGCCCCCTCCCGACAAAGGCGCGCGCGACCGCTTGCGCAAGCAACAGGAGTTCAACGATAAGCTGGTGAAATTTCTGACCGACGAAGGCGCTGCGGCATGGCTCGAACCCGCTCCGCATGACGGCGGCACGATGACCGTGATGACCGGAGGCCCGCGCGATCCGAAGGCCGCGCCGGTGCTCCCGCGCGTCGCCGTGGATGTCGAACACTACGGACGCATCTTCCGCACGCTCGAGAAAAACATTCCGGTGACGCTGCGGATCAACATCGCGAGCAAGTTTTACGACGACAATCAGGATTCGTTCAACATCGTCGCGGAAATCCCGGGCACGGACAAAGCCGATGAAGTGGTCATGCTCGGCGCGCATTTCGATTCATGGGCGAGCGGCACAGGCGCCACGGACAACGCCGCGGGCTCCGCCGTCGTGATGGAGGCGATGCGCATTTTGAAAGCGTGCAACGCGAAGATGCGGCGCACAGTGCGTCTCGCTCTGTGGACAGGCGAGGAAGAGGGACTCCTCGGGTCGCGCGCCTACGTCATGGAGCATTTCGCCGATCGCAATACGCTGGCCCTGAAGCCCGACGACGCGAACCTTTCGGCCTATTTCAATGTGGATAACGGCACGGGAAAAATTCGCGGGGTTTATTTGCAGGACAACGAAGCCGTGCGGCCCATCTTCGAGAAATGGATGGAGCCGTTCAGGCCCGAGGGAATGACGACGCTATCGGCCCGGAGCGTTGGCGGCACCGATCACGTTTCCTTCGACGAGGCCGGCTTGCCCGGCTTCCAATTCATTCAGGATCCGATCGAATACGAGACGCGCACGCACCACACGAACATGGATGTGTACGAACGGATCCAGGCAGCGGACTTGAAGCAGATGGCCGCGATTGTCGCTTCGTTTGTCTACATGACGGCGAACGCGGACCAGCTTCTTCCACGCAAGCCGTTGCCGAGACGGTAGGTTTGAGTAGCACAGACTTCAGTCTGTGGGTTTTCAATTGGTCTTGGCTGGCGCGCCGATTTTCTCAAACTTGTATAAATATCATTCTTGGCTTGCGCGGTCGATCTGGGTTCACTGACAGAACCCCACAGACAGAAGTCTGTGCTACTTGGAGCTACTTGTTGTTCTTGCTCAGGCGGCGGTAATACTCGGCGACGGATTCTTCGTAGCCCTGCGGCACGGTTTTCGTGTCGCCGCTGCGCACCTGACCCGCGTCCTTGTCGTCGAGCTGGCGGCGCAACTGCAGTTCGAGCTTGTCCACGTCGGCGAGCACCTGGGAATGGAGCTGCTCGACGAGCGCGGGGTTGCCGGGGAAGCGGCTCGGGTCGAGGCGTTCCATTTCTTGAATGAGTTCCTGGACTTGCTTGGCCGTTTCGGGATCTTCGCGTACGGCCTGGCGAAGCTGATTCAAATCGCGCAGCGTATCTTCATAGGCGCGCTGCGGGGGAACCGGCGAATTGTCAGGCTGAACCGGCGGGCCTCCACGCGGCGTGTTGTTTCCAGTATCTAGATTGCCGAACGCCGTGCCGTAAGCTCCGCCGCCATTGTTCGTATTCCCATAGGCTCCGCCGTTGTCGCCGCCGCCGATTCTTGCGCCGGGGCCGCCGTTGGGGCTCCAGGCGCCCTGATTGCCGCGGCCATACTGCTGCCCGCCATTCTGCCCCTGGCCGCCCTGCCCTTGTCCCTGGCCTGGCTGGCGTCCCTGGCCGTCGCGCGACAGACCGCCGAGCTGGTTGCGCAGCCGCTCCACGCGATTCAGCGCGGTTTCAATCCCCTGCTGCGAATCGCTTCCCGGCTGCGGGGCCGCGCCCATGGCCTGCTGCGCGTCATGCACTTCTTTTTCGAGGCGCTGCATTCCCGCGGCGATTTCCGGCTCCATGCCATTCGCGTTGGGATCGATGCCGCGGCGCATCCAGTCCGCGCCGCGCTGAATGCGTGCGCGCAGGTCGGACTGTTGCATGTCGCCGAGTGCTTCCCGCAGCTTGGTGGAGGCGGTATTCTGATTGTTGGTGGCGAGTTCGCGCGCGGTGTCTTGCAGATTTTTTTCCAGGCCGCCGAGATCGTTGGCGAGTTTCTCGCGATCGTCGGCGAGCTTCCTGCGTTCCGCTGCTCCAGCCTGCGAGCCCATGCCCTGTCCGAAACCTTGCTGAATGCGGCCGGCCTGGTCGCGCTCTTCCTGAGTGAGGCGGCTGGCCTCATCGGCAAGCGAATCGACCTTATTTGCCGATTGCTGCTGGCGCATGCTGCCGAGCAGGTCGGTGGCTTCCTTCAAGCGATCGGCGGCGCGGCGCGCTTCCGCTTCACTTTGCTGCGGAGATGTGGCGCGGCGCATGTCGTCGGTCGCCTGGCGCAGCCGGTCAAGCGACTGCTGGACGCGCGGATCGCCCGACTTTCCTCCCGCGCCGGATTGTCCCGATGAACCCGACTGCCCGGAAGCGCCCGAAGAAGAACTGCCCTGCGCGCCACCCTGCTGCGAATTCGATTGCGAACCTGACCCGCTCTGACCGTTGTTGCGCGCCATCTGTTCCATCTGGCGCTGCAGCTCTTCGGCCTGGCGGCGCAGCATTTCCTGCTGCCAGCGCTGCTCGGAGCTTTGCTGGTTGTTGCGCTGCTGCTGGGCCAGCTCTTCCTGGCGGCGCGCGAGCTGATCGAGTTTTTGCAGCGCTTCGTCGATTTCTTTTTGCTGCTGGCTGGCCGAACCGCCCGCGGTCTGCGCCGTCTCGTACTGATTCTTTTCGGTGTCCAGCTCCAGATCGAACAGGCTCGCGAGGTCGCGCCCGGCGCCGCCACCCGCTCCGCCTCCGCCGCCCGAGCTGCCGAACGCCACTTGAATCTGGCGGAAGGTGGCCTCGGCGCGCAGCAGGTTCTGAAGAGCTTTCTGTTCGCTCGGTAGTGCGTCCTTCCACTTCTGTTGCTGCAGTTGATCCGCGGCGGGACCCATGGCAGCGGCAGCCGCGTTCATGTCCTTCACGAAACTATTGAACTCTTCATTTTCCTGCGACAATTCGCGGCTCTGCATGCGCCCGGCGAGAGACCTGGCCTGCTCGCCCAGCTTGGCCTGCACGCCGGAGAGGAATTTGGCGGCGTCGGCCGCTTCCTGCTGCGTTGCTTTCTTGTCGCCCTGATGCTTCCAGGTTTCGGCGATGATTTCCTTTTCGCGCTGGGAGATGTCGTTCTGATCGCCCATGCCGCCGCCCCCGCCACCACCTCCGCCGCCCGCCGCCTGCGATTGCGAGTATTCGCGCTCGAAAGGATCGGCCTGGATGAAGGAAATGTCGGTGCGCGACTCGGTGTGCGCGTCTTTGGCGATCGCGTAGAGGCTGACGACGTCGCCCGGCACAGCCTTGAAATCTTCGAGGGATAGCGTGGTGGAACCGTCGGCCTGCTTTGCGCCTTTCTGCTTGAGGAGGTCAATCGTCTGTTCGGGCCCGCCATTCACCGAATAGTGCAACGTCATTTCAGAGACGCCGAATTCGTCGTCGGCCTTCACCGCGACGGTAACTTCCTCGATGGGGCTTGCGCGGTAGTCGTGGCCGGGGCGCGCGATGATCACGTTCGGCGGCTCCGCTTTGCGCGCCTCGATGAAAAAATCGTTGGAGAGGCGTACGGGCTGGCCCTGGTCGAGGGCGGCGACGTGATACACGCCGTCCTTTGCCATGCGGACCGTGCCCTTGTACACATTACCTTCGCCTGCCGTGAGCCGAATCTGCTGCTCGTCATCGAGCACCAGAATGCCGTCGCGCATGGGCTTGTCGGTTTCCACTTCGAGATCGGCGTCCGTGCCTTCGACCGCGCGCAAATCGCCGCCGCGCTCCTCGGTCACATTTTGCAGGTGCGTCCACGAAGGATAGCGGTACGTCACGCGGACGTTTTTCACGTTCGGCAGGTCGAGCACTCGGATATTGAAATGTTTCGAGTCCAGCGGCCCCGCTTCGACGTAATACTCGACGCTCTCCGGGAGACCTCCAAAAATGAATTGAAAGCCCGTGCCTCCGGCTTGCGGTTTCATCGGCACCTGATCCCACTTGGAAGCGCTCTGATAGCGCGCGTACAAGCGCACGTTCTGCGTTTGCAGGCCGATGAGCTGCGCCGTCACCATCAGATCGGAATTGCGCCGCACGGAAATATCGCCGGGGACAACTTGAATGTCATAAAAGGGAGCCGTCCCGCTGTGCGGCGTCGCCGCCCACAACAAGGCAGCTCCTTCGCCCAGATATCCCGGCCCGGCCAGGATCAACCACACCAGCACGCACAGCGACACTGCGCCGACTCCAAGAAACGTCGCCAGCTTCTTGTCAGGAACGAGGGATTTGGGTTCGGCCGCTCGTGCCACGTTAAGCGTATCGAGAGCCAGCAAGTCCAGAAAAGGCTCACGTTTTTCGACGTCGCGTTCGGCAAACGTCACAAGACGCTGCTTGAATTCAGGGAACATTTCCTCGGCCTGGCGGGCGGCGCGACGCCGGTTAAGCGCAATGAGGGGCAGGGCAATTCCGAACGTCACGGCCAGAACCAGCGCAAACAGCAGCGCGACGCGCGCGCTGGTAATGCTCCACCGGGAGAACGCTAAGGCGTTGGTGATCAGAACGAGGACAACGGTGGCGGCCAGGGCAACCGAGGTGAGAATCGCGGCCCCGCGAAACATCGCGCCCAGGCGCAGCCGTCTCTCCAGTCGGTGAATATAGGAGTTGAGCTGGTCCCTGAAGCTCATAAGTCCTCCTGCTGCTGGGCCCCTAAGTATCGGTCCGCAAGCAGGGATTCTGCGATGGCCGCGGCGAATACTAGAAGCATAATATACCACCATAAACGGTAAGGCTGGGTTTGTTCCTGTCCGGAACCTCCGGCCGCCGCCTGAGCCGCTCCCGTGCCCGAATTTCCCCGCCAGAGCGCCAAAACATCGTCCGGAATGACTTCGAGATTCGATTCCCGGCGGTCGGGATTGACGCCGATCACGTCGTGGCGGCCGTTCGCGAGCTGGAGTTCGTAAAATCCGGCGCTCGCCAGTTGAAAGGTTTGCGCGGATGTCGAATCTTTCAGCGAGAGAGGCCGGTGGCCTGCGGGATCGATCACCTGGACGCCGACCGATTGTTCCTTGGAGCTGCGAAGCTCGAGGTAGGAATCCACAACGCGGGCGCCGCTGCGGCGTTCGGTGCCGGACAGATACAGAGCGGTTTGCTCGACAAAGGGCACGAAAACCGGATGGAGCGGAAAGTCGTTGGTCAGATTGTCGAGGCCGGACGCGAACAGCAGCACATTCCCCTCGCCGATTTTCTTTTCCATCAACAAGGGAGTTCCGTCGGTAAGGTGAGCGACGACGCGCGCGTCGCCCGGATCGACCCGGACCGCGAAATAGAATTTCACGCCCGACCAGTGGTCGGCCTTTTCCACGGACGGGTGCGAGGGATCGGCGTCGGCCACGTTCAGGTAGCGATCGCCGGTGCGGGAATAATCGTGCGAGTCCAGAATGTTGCCGCCAAAGACAGGAACGCGCGTGGTGTGCGCCGCCGAGGTTCCCTCCGCGATCCACACGCTGCCGCCGGCTTGGACGTATCGCATGAGCGCGCTTTCAAAAGGCGCAGGGACCGAGATCAAATCCGATAGGACAACGAAAGCAAATTTCGAGAGCGGCTGATTCGCCGCCTCGCCTGCGCTGACCATGTCCAGCGTGAAGGCGGACTCCGCGGCCGAGCCGAGGGCCGAGCGGAAATAGAGCGGCGAGCGCGAGTCACCCGCGTCGGAAACGAAGAGTGCGCGGCGCGGGTCGGAGCGCTCGACGGCGAAAAGACTCACGTCATCCGCCGGAAAAGTGTCGGCCGAGTCGATCCGCACTTCGCAGCGCGTAAAGCCGTAAGGCACATCGAGCGTTTGGAATTCCGCGGTGGCGCGGCCATTCGCGGGCACCGCCACAGTCTTCGTGGCGGCGGTCTTGCCGTTCACGACGAGCGAAACCGTGCGTGTCGCGGCCGGGGTGCCGAACCCCGCGATGACGGCCTGCACGCGCGCTTTCTTCGGATCCCAGACCTGTCCCGGCGCGTTGACGCTCTCCACTGTCCAATTGGGCGCGGTTTCCTTAGCGACTGGGTGCAGCGCGAGCGAAACGTTGGCGGGCAGCGCCAGTTCCGAAAAACTTCCGGGCATCGCGGATTTTTGCATGTCGCTGAAAAAGTGCAGCTCGATGGGCGTGCGCACCGACTCCGCAAGCGAGCGCACCGCGCGCGCAAGTTCGCCGTAGCTGGCGCGCGAATCGCCCGGTTGAATATTGTCGACCGCGGCGCGCAGCGCGCCCGCATCGAGCGACGGCTGCGTCAGAACTTGAATCTGTGAACCGAGCGACATGACCTGCGCCTTGTCCGAGGGCCTTCGCGAAGAGAGCACGGAGAGCGCCTCGCGCCGCGCGTCGGCCAGGCGTGTTCCGGCGCGCATGCTGAACGAATTGTCGATCACCAGCAGCTGAAGTTTTTCGCTATTCATGTTCGCGGCCGTTCGATTAATGAACGGATTCGCGAACGCCAATATCAGCAGCAGGAACAGCAGCGTGCGAAGAGACAGCAGAAGCAAATAGCGCAGACGGCGATGCTTGATCGAACTCTGCGTTCGCCGCTCGAAGAACATGAGCGAGCTGAACGGGCGCGGGATAGTCGTGTGACGCCGAAGCAAGTGGACATAGAACGGCAAAGCCACTGCCGCGATGCCCGCCAGGAACCAGGGAGCAAGGAGGCCCATCTAGTTCCTCCCCTGGCGAATCGAGAGATATTCGCGGAGGGCGTCATCGAGCGGCCGGTCGGTCACGAGCAAGTGGTAATCCATCCCTGCACCGCGCGCTTTGTCCCGAAGCGCTTCGACGTGCGCGTCAAATTTTTTGCGGTATTCGTCGCGCACGTATTCGGGCGTGATCTCGATCCGGTCCTGCGTTTCGAGATCGATCAGCGTCGAGGGCTCCCCGATTTCCGGCCGGATTTCCTTGGGATCGAGGACATGAAACAGCACGACTTCGTTGCCGTGGAAACGCAGCGGCTCGACCGTCCGCACGATGTGTTCCGGCGAATCGTAAAAATCGGAAATGAAGATGACGATTCCGCGGCGGCGCAGGAACTGCTGAAAATGATTCAGCGGCTTGGCGAAATCGGTGCGCGCGTGAGGTTCGGCCTGTTCGAGGCCGCTCAAGAGGCGATGCAGCTGCCCTTGCCGCGTGGACGGCCGAATGTAGGTGCGAATCTCGTCGTCAAAGACGATCAAGCCCGCCGCGTCGCGCTGGTTCTGAATCGCGAGATAGAAGAGCGACGCCGCCGTAAAGCGCGCGTAGTCCATCTTGCTCACGGAGTGAGACGAAAATTTCATCGAGTTGCTGGCGTCCAGCAGGACGGTGAGGATGCTGTTGGTTTCGCCGCGGTAGCGTTTGAGGTAGGCGCGCTCGGTGCGGGCGAAGACGTTCCAGTCCACGTGGCGCAGGTCGTCGCCCGGCGAGTACGCGCGGTATTCGGCGAATTCCTGGCTGAAGCCGAAATCCGGCGAACGATGCAGGCCGTTGACGAATCCATCAACGACAGTCTTGGCCACCAAATCCAGTCCGGAAATTCCGGCGAGCACCGCGGGATCGAGGAAGCGCTGCAGCATGAATCAACCTTCTTTCCCTTCTTCAAAATTCCTTGCAAGCCGCTTACACAAGCGTTGTCATTCTGAGCGAAGCGAAGAATCCCTCTTCGATTGCCCTCGCATCGCAGATCAATGCCTCGACGTCACAACCCTGCAGAGAGATTCTTCGCTTCGCTCAGAATGACATGCCTCAAAACCCGCACAGCCAAGAGTGGCCGTGCTACTTAAGCCTTTGACGGCGGCGGCATGTGCTGGAGAAGTTGCCGCAAAATCTCATCCGAATCGATGCGGTCCGATTCGGCGTGGAAGTTCAATAGGATGCGGTGGCGCAGCACCGGGATTGCCAGCGCGAGAATGTCCTCGTAAGCGACGTGGTAGCGCCGATGCGCGAGCGCCCGCGCCTTGGACGCCAGAACGATGAACTGCGCGGCGCGCACGCTGGCCCCGTAGTTGACGTACTTCTTGACGAAGTCGGGCGCGGACCCGCTGTTGTGCCGCGTCGCGCGCACCAGATTGACGACGTACTGGGCGAGCGAGTCTCCGATCGGCACCATGCGCACGAGCTGCTGGAAATCGAGAATCTCCTCGGCCGAAGTCACGGCCGTCACTTGCGGCACGTGCGTCGTGGTGGTCAAGTCCACCACTTTGATTTCATCGGCCGCGCTCAAATAATCGAGAATGGTGTTGAAGAGGAAGCGGTCCAGCTGCGCTTCGGGCAGCGGATACGTGCCTTCCAGCTCGATCGGATTTTGCGTCGCCAGCACGAAGAACGGAGCGGGCAATTTGTAGTGATTGCCGCGCACGGTGACGGAGAGTTCCTGCATGGCTTCGAGCATCGCCGATTGCGTTTTCGGCGGCGTGCGGTTGATCTCATCGGCCAGCACGATGTTGGCGAAGATCGGCCCGGGCACGAACGTCCACCGCCGGTGCCCGGTCGTGGGATCTTCCTCGATGATGTCCGTCCCGGTGATGTCCGAGGGCATCAGGTCGGGCGTGAACTGGATGCGCTTGAAGGCCAGGCCCAGCGTCTGCGCGATCGTGCGGACCATCAGCGTCTTCGCCGTGCCCGGCAAGCCGGTGATCAGGCAATGGCCGCCGACGAAGAGCGAGATGAGGATCTGGTCGAGCACCTCTTCCTGCCCGACGATCACCTGGCGGACCTGGCCGAGAATGTTGTCGCGCACGGTCTGAAAGCGTTCGATGCGCTTTTTCAGTTCCGCGGAATCCGGATCGAGCTGTGCGATAGAGGCCATTTTTTATTTCCCTTCGTTGGAATCCTTCAGCTGCAAGAGCAATTTCTGCGCCGGGCGGTAATCGGGCGCGACTTCGAGCGACGCGAGGACGTGATCCTCGGCCTTGTCCTTCTGTCCCGCGGCGAAATAGGCGCGGGCCACATTGAATTGCGCGGACGCCTTGTCGATCGGGCCCATGGCGATCACGGCATTGTATTCGCGAATTGCCCCGGGAAAATTATTTTGCGCGAACCACAAATCGCCGAGATGGCGGTGGAGTTCTTCGTCCACCGGATAGATGTAGTTGAGGCGGTCGAGGGTGGCGGCCGCGTCGGCGGGCTTTCCTAGTTCCTCCTCGAGGGAAGCCAGTTGTTTCAAAGCCGGAGGATTGTGCCCGCCGATTTTTTCGTACGCCGTGAGAATCGCGACGGCGGCCGGCTTGTCGTTTTTCGCAACGTCGGCCTCGGCCATGAATTCGTACGGGTTCGCGGGATAAATGTAGTCCGGGTACAAGCGCCGCACTTCCTCGCCTTCCTTGAGAACCTCGTCGTAATTCTTGTTCTTGGCCTGCCCCGCGAGATCCTTCAACTTCGTGCGCCACAGGTCGAAATTCGCCACCGTCTTGCCCACGTCCTTGTCCAGCCAATCGAGAAATTGCTTGTCGAATTCCTCGGGCGCCATCCCCAGGTCCGCGCGGATCACGTCGGGCGTGGTCTTGTGGTCGGCGTACGAGTGCACCATGTCCAGCAGCTTGTCCGCGCCCCAGCGTTCCTTGATGTAATCGCAGATGCGGCCCGCCTGATAGTAGGACACGATCACCTGATTTGGATATTCGGGACGAATAAATCCGCGGTCGAGGTCCGCGACGGGCAGAAGTTTTTTCTCGCGGATGGCGACGAGAACATCGGGCGTGATGCGGTCGCCCCATTCCGGCGAAACTTCCGTCTCTTCGTGGACCGCGAGCCCCTCGGTAAACCAGCGCGGCACGCGAAAATTTGTCGCGGTGAGGATGTACACGTGGCTCATCTCATGCCACAGCGTGCTCGCCCAGTGAAATTCGCCCGGCGGGCGCCCCGACGGGCTGTCCATGGCGATGACCAGGCCGAAGGTGACGCCCAACGCGCCGAGGCCCGGCATGCCCATGGTGCGCACGGCAAAATCTTCGTGGTCCGGATAAACTTCCACCTGCACCGGGCCGGGCAGCGTCATTTTGTATTTCTTGTCGTACGTGGCGATGATCCGCTTCATCTCCGCTTCAAAGTAAGGATGCAGCAGGTCCGCTTCTTTCTTGTTGAGCCTGAGGATCGTGTCGCCCTCCTTGAAGGTGACGAAATTCTTGTAGCTGTCGAGCAGGCGCAGGCTGTTGACGGTCTCTTCGTTGCGAAAGCCGTTCTCGTAACACATTTCGAGCTGCTTGCGCGGCTCGTCTTCCTGGCCGAGGCGCATCAGGTTGATGCCGAGCTGCGAGCGGGCCGACCAGAGCCGCGGGTCCGCTTCAATCGCCTTGCGGTAATAAGCGATGCCGTCCTCGTAGCGGCGGTTCAGCACCAGATGATACGCGACGAGCGCGTAACCTTCGCCGTATGTGGGATTGACCTGGCGGATTTTTTCCAGCCACGCATCGGGCGAACGGTCGGCGAGCACTTCGATGGCCGCGTGAATTGCCATTGCGTCAAGCGCCTCGGGAGAAATTTTCAGCGCGGCGTCGGCTTCGTCGAAGGCTTTTGCTTCGTCGGAGTCCTCGAGCAGCAGGTTGGCCATCAGCTCGTGCGCTTCGTACAATTTCGGATCGAGCATCAATCGCCTTTCTCGTATATTCAATCGCCTTGCTGTCAAAACCGTCCGCGCTGACGAGCGCGAGACCGTAGTAGGCCTGCGCGTTTTTCGGATCCCGCTCCAGCGCCTCGTTGAACAAGATTGTCGGCCTCCGTGTTGTTGAACCGCTCGTGCATCAGGCGGCCCCAGCGCACGCGAATCATCGCGTTCGCCGGCGATTGCTCCGTGGCGATGCGAAACTGGTTGTTCGCCTCCTGATACATTTCCGTGCCCCAGAAGCCTTCGGCGCGAAGATAAGGGATCGCGCGCGGTGGTCAGCGATTCGTAGCACTTTTGCGCTTCGGCGCGATGGCCGTGCTTGCGCAAGGCATGGCAATCTTCGGGCAGTCGCTCCCCACGCGAGACTCGCGCTGGCAAGACACGCCGCGCACACGGCGACGCGCGAAAAAATCCGCGCGGCGCGATGCGTGGCGTGCCCGCTCATTTGTCGAGGTCCCCCTGCACGCGCGCCAGCTCCAGCAGCGCGTCGGAAAGCTGCTTCTTGTAATCCTCCGCGGACATGGCGGCTTTCTGGTACTTCAACATGTCGATCTTGCGTTCGAGTTCTTCCTTCTTGTCGAGCAGCGCGCGCTTGGCCGGATCGTTCGCCGCCTTTTGCGCGGCGCCGAGTCGCAGCAGAACGAAATTCGCGGCCAGCAACCCTTCTCCGTTTTCCGCGAAGCCGCGCGAACGGCTTCCTTCTTGCCGGTATCTTCGAACACGGCATGCTCGGTCGCCAGTCGCTTTTGCGATTCGTAGAATGCCGCCGTCTTGCGATCGGCATAGACGAAAGCTTCGAGCGCGCTGATGGCTTCGTTCTTGTCCGTGTCGGCGGAGCCGTCGCGCAGCGCGTCCACCCAGTAGCGCGCAAACACGGTGGCGTTTTTCTCCGTGCCGGTTTTCGTCGCGGCGATCACGATGCGTCCCGGCTTTTTGCAGCGCGCCAATCGAGCCGCCGCTCGCGCTCGTCGTGTTCACGATCAATTGCCGCTTGGCGGGAATGCGGTCGCACAAAATGGCCAGGTCCTCGCCGGAAATGTCCGGCCCGGGCAGATTGAATTTGTACTCTTCGCCGTCGTAGGAGCCGTGGCCGATCAGGATCAGCGTAAATTCGTCTTCGGGCTTGGCCTCGCGCGCGATTTGGCCGAGCGTGTCGGTCAGATGCGCCTTCGTCGCGTCGCTTCCCGTAAGCGTGTAGACGTGCGCGTCGCTCGCCGCGGCCTTGAAAAGTTTGTCGAGGTCTTTCGCGAGCGCGGTGAACCGCTGCTCGTAATCCGGCTCGCCGCCGAGACCCGCGACGGTGACGTAGTACGGCGCGGCCTGCGCGGTACGCGCACCAAGCCCGGCGCACGCGATACAGAACAACGCGAGCAACGCGGCTACTCCGCCATGTCCTTTTTCTAGCCTGCATTCTTCATCACCGTCACATCAACTCTCACAAGACTGCGCAAAAACTGGTGGAACAGGCTTCAGCCTGTGGGGGTTTGGTTGCCTTGCCAGGGACAAACCCCCACAGGCTGAAGCCTGTTCCACAAATTCCTCATACCACGCCCCACTTCCGCCGCAGCAGCCATTCCGCGGACGGCAACAGCAGCAGGAGCAGGAAAACAATGGGCATGTTCCACAGCTCCTTCGTGTCGCGCACGGTGATGCCCGCTTCGGAATACGAAATTTCGCCGGGCAGCCTGGAAACGTCCTGCGGCGTCCAGTAGCGCCCGCCTGTTTCGGCGGAAAGTTTTTCGAGCAGGTCGCGATTCTGCTCGGTATGGAAATTCTCGGCGACGCCGTCCATGCGCGCAAACGTCAGAACATCGCGGCCGAGTTCATCCTTATCGCGCGTCGCAATCACTTCGGTGAGATACGATCCCGCCTGGTCCGCGGTCCACTCCGCATGAAATGTGCCGGGCGCGTTCGGGTCCGGCGTCATCTCGATTTGCGCCGCCGAGCCTCCCGGCCCGAGGATGTGCGCTTCGACATGCGCGTCCGCCGCGGGCAAATAATTTTTGTCGCGCACATCGGCGGAAAATTGCACGCGGCCGTCGTCCAGCAGCATCTGGCTGGGAACCGAAGCCACGATGCGCCCCGGCGTATCCGTCACCAGCCAGCGCAGCAACTGCTGCCAGAATTCCTCGTGCGTCTGATCCTCGAGCGGCTGGCTCATCTGCCAGCGCCAGGTGCCGCCCGTGGCCAGCACGGCAGTGCGCCCGCGGCCATAATTTTCCGTGATCAGCATCGGCATCTTCCGGCCAGCGGCGGTCATTTCCGCCAGCACCACTGCGCCAGGTTTCGGCGTGCCCGCTTCCTGATAGTCCATCAAATAGGGAAGCTTTTTCCAGCGCTCCACGTTCGCCGCCGGATCTTCGACGAGCCGCGTGATGATGTTGTCCGCGCCGGCCGGAGTCAGCGAGACCGTCGCAGGATCGCGATGAAATGTGCCTTTCTTGTTGGGCAAAGTAACCGGCAGCAAGATCGGCGAGGCTCGATGCCGCCCAGCCTCCATCGCCGAGCGACGCGCGGCCTCCGAGAAAAAGCAACCCTCCGCCGCGGCGATCCACAAATTGCTGGATCAGTTCCTTCTGCGCCGCCGTGAAGTAGTTCGCTTCCACCGACCCGATGATGATCGCCTGATAGGGAAACAAATCCTCGGCGCGCGACGGGAAACCGTCGGCGAGTTCCTTCGGATCTTCGATGCCCTGGCGATAAATTTTATTTTCGCTCGTGCGCAGCATCGAAACGATCGTGACGAGACGATCGTCCTGCTCCGCGCGGCGGATGAATTTGTATTCCCAGCGCGGCTCGCCCTCGACGTACAGGACGCGGCGCTTGGCGGATTCGACGTTCACGAGGCGCGAGACGGAATTGTTGTCGCGATTTTCCTCGCCCGGAAGCGGATCGACGGAAAACTGGAGCGTCTTCGCCCCGGCGTCGCCCGCGATTGAACAAAAGAGTTTCGTTCTGCGTCGCGCCGTCGCCGGCGAGAGTGATCTGCCGCCCCGCGAGAACTTTGCCGCCGTCGCGCACCGTCAGCATCGCTTTCTGCCCGGCGTAGCCGCGCTGGTGCAGCGTCACCTTGGCGGCGAGCCGCGAATCGGCCAGCGCGCGCGGCGCGACCACGGCGTCGTTGATCTCCACGTCGTGCGCCACTTGCTCGAGGCCGAAGCCGACGGTGTGCACCGGAATTCTCCGGCTGCGAAACGTGGAAATCGTATCGAGATCGATCCCGCCGGAATTGTCCGCGCCGTCGCTGAGCAGCACCACCGCGCCGATCGGCAAATCGGCCGCTTCACCGGCCAGTTGCTTCAGGCCGTCGCCGATGCGCGTCGCGGAAGCAGGCGGCGAAGTTTTCAGGTCGTCGAGTTTCGGAACGCGCGAGATTTGCCGGTCGAGCCGGTAGATGCGAATCTGAAATTTCTTTTGCAGCTGGTCGAGCACGCCGCCTTCGAGCGCCTTGATGGCCTGCGCTTCCCGCGTCGCGCCGGTGTCCGCAATGGACATGCTGCGCGAATCGTCCACCAGCACGGCGATAATGTTCTGCTGCGGCCTAAGCTCGGCCACCAGGACCGCCGGCTGCCACAGCAAGAGCAACACGAGCGCCGCCAGCGCGAATTGCAGCAGCCAGATGACGCCCGCCCTCCAGTTTTTGACTTGCTTGGAGGCCTCCGGCAGTTTCGAGCGAATCAGCCAGCCCAGCCCCGCGCCCGCCGCCAACACGCAAAGCACGTAGACCCACCACGGCCAGGCGCCCAGCAGCACCAGGGTGCCCTTCGAAAAAACCGCGCGCGGATATTTGAATAGAAACTCGAACATGTCAGTTTCTTACTCTTCAGATGCGATTTCTCGCGAACAGGAAATCCATCCTTCACAGATCGCCGAGAGAATTGCAAGCATAAGTGGCGCAGGCTTCAGCCTGTGGGTTTTGGTTGCAGCAAGGGTCTCCGTGCTCCACCAACCCCCACAGGCTGAAGCCTGCGCCACTCGTCCCTGAAAATTACCGGCTGGATTCGCGGCCCGAAGTTCGCCGTTAGTGCGTCATTCCGTACATCACGTAATTGATCCCCAAACGAAACGCCAGCGAAGCGAACTTCTCCGGATAGCGAGGATCATCGGCCCATTCCCAGGCGTCCCCCAGGTGCATGTTGTGGCAGATGGCGACCATCACGCGGCCCCGGTCGTCCTTGATGCCGCGCCATTCCGGCACGTAGCCGTCCTTCTCATACGTCCGGCCCGTCCAGACGTACTGCTCGCCCGGAATCTGGAAACGGTCGGTCAAATCGTACAGGACATGAAAAATTTCGTCTTTGTCGGTAAGGTCTTCGATGGGCCGGTCCGGGAAAATCATGAGCATCCCGTTCATGAAGTGTTCCCAGTCGGTCGCGCCATGGAAATCGTCCACCATCAGGAATCCGCCCTTGAGCAGATATTCGCGCAGCCGCTTGGCCTCCGGCTCGGTGAACGTCCACGTCTGCACCTGCACGGCATACACCCACGGGAAATTTTCAATGGCCTGAGGGCCGTCGGCTGTCGAGGTCCACCACCTGCTCGACCGGCCGCGCATTGATGCGCGTGAGCCGCTTCATCGCGATCAGGAATTGCCGGTCGGCCTTGGGATAGTCGCGCGACCAGGTTGCCCAGCGCCCATATCCGTACCCGCCACCGCCTGCGCCGGCCATCGAATAGCGCAGCCGCGACCACGAGTATTCGTATTTCCCGGAACCGAGATCCCCATTGGAAGAAAATGCTTCCCGAGCGCCGTACTCGTCGTACGATTGCTGCCCGCCGCGCTGCATGGCCAAAAGGCCCGTGCTCACGCCCGCAAGCAGGAGAAGCGCCGAAATCGGTGCGAGGAGCCTCATAGAGGTAGCTCCTAAATAGACGGTCCGTCAGCCGCCGCAGTTTCACAGGCGGCCAAGGCCGATAGCCTGATTCTGGCATGCTACAGCCAATGGGAGTGGCCACGCAAGGTGGGTCGATCGAAGTATCATCTAGCATCCGGTCTTAACTTTCCGGAATCGCTCCACGGACGAGACGGAACCCACGCGCCGCACTATTCTGCAGGTCTGTCCTGAGCGCCATGTACAACGGCTAAGATTGCGAGGCAATTCCTGTGAATCCGGTAAGGAATGATATACGGCGTGCCTGCCACGATAAGCTCACGCGTTTCCGGTTCGCGGCCGGGGCGGCCGAGATGGGGATGATTGGCAAGTCGTTCCACGGAGGAGAGTATACGTTGCGCCATGCGGCGCGCCGCCGCGGGTTGATCCTTCTCGATAAATTTTCGAATTTCGACGAGGTTGGCGATGGCCGTCTCGGACCAGATGATTCGCATCACGGTGGGGGCAATTCGTGCTTCTTGCCCCAGGAGCGCAGCCAGCGCGCCGTTTTTTCGTGAGAGACGATGCGACCCTCCTCAATGTCTTTCTTTCCCTTGCGAATAGCGGCAAGCTGCCACTCTTGATCCTCAACGTAGACCTGGAGTGCGCGGGCAGTAAGCCAGGAGCGGCTGCGAGCAGTGGCGTCAGCCAACTTGTCGAGGCGATTCTTCAAAGCGGCTGGAACGCGCACAGTGACGGTCGTCGTATTTCCCATCAATGTAACCTCTTGTACACAGTTTAACACAAATGATGCGATTTCGGTCCTGTAGGAGTTTTTCGAGGAGCGTCGCCGCCATTGCTACTTCGATTCGGGGGCGATACGACTTTCCAGAAGGCGGACAAATTCCGCGAGGTCCTGCGCGCTTACATCCGATACCGCCCAGAACTGGAAGCCGCCGCGCGACCAGCGCATCATGTTGTAACCCTGCTGCGGCGCGATGGTTTGCGTGGAGCTCGACCCAGTCGGGCCGGGCCACACGAAAACGTTAATGAAATGCTTCCGCCGCTGATAGACCAGCGCGGCGACTTGGCGGCCTTCGAGATAATCGAGACGTCCGCCAACAAGAGGAAAATCGTCGCTCGCCAGGTCTTCGACGGGTGGCGAGAAATCGAGCTTGCCGTCGAACCAGGGTTTTACCGTGTGCTGGTCCGTGGAGGCGACATCCATCAGGTGGCTGGCTTCGAGCGACCGCACGTGGCTGGTGAGAATTTCCGCCGCAAGTCGCTGATCACTCGTGGGTCCGCGCAAGCCGGGCAGCACTTGCCAGGCCGTGACTACGCACAACGCGAGTACGGCAAATGCGCCGGCCCATCGTAAGAGTAGAAGCGGGCGCAAGTATTGAAAAGGATGCCAGACGCTCGCACGTTCGCGAAATTCTGTTGGAACGGAAGAACGCAGCGAAGATTGAATCCGTTCCCGCAGAGCTGACGGAGCAGAATATGCGAGCGAACCGCGCTGGAACGCGGCATGCAAAGCCTGAAGCCTCTCGAGTTCCCGTGCGCATTCCGCGCAAACCTGCAAGTGCGTTTCCATCTCGATGGTGCGCGACAGATCTAGCTCGCCATCGAGGTAGCCGGGAACAAAGCGTTGTGTCAGCTTGCAGCTCACTTCACGACTCCTTGACGATCAAGACTCCTTGCCAAGCGCGGCGCCCAGGGACTCGCGCAAACGCGTCCGCGCTCGCGCCAGGCGCGACATCACCGTGCCAATGGAAACCGACGCGACGTCGGCAATTTCCTTGTAGGACATTCCTTCCATCTCGCGCAGCACCAAAACTTCGCGGAAGATTCCCGGCAGTTCCTCGAGCGCGCGATGCAAGGTTTCCTTGTCGGCGCTGGCGAGCACCTGAAGTTCAGGGTCGGCGCCGCCGGACGATTCGCTGCTGTGAATTTCCTCGTCGAATTCCACGGCGGAGTCGGGCGGCCGGTTCTGGTGCAGCCACGTGTAGCACGTGTTCCGCACGATGGTGAGCAGCCAGGCCCGCATGTTTCCGCCCTGGTAGCCGTCGAAAAATCGGAACGCGCGCAGAAAGGCTTCCTGCGTCACGTCCTGTGCGTCGTGCTCGTTCCGCGTCAGCCATCGCGCGAGGTTGTACGCCGCGTCCAGATGAGGCAGGACGGCTTGCTCAAAGCGTTCGCGTGTTGCTGTGTCTTGCACTCCTGTGCGTCTCGCCGATCTCTAATCAGCTTTCTAATCGGGCACTAGTAAGACTGCTGCAGCGGCTCTTTTATTCCCGGCCACGAAACCGCCCCTTCGCGGGGAATAAGCGCCGCCGGCGGAAGTCTTACATCCCGAAGGCCGCGTGAGGCAAGCATTCTACAGCCCACGCCCGCCGGAGGAGAAATAACGACATGGCTGACTTTATTCGCGACAACACCAACAAAGATGGCATTGACCGCCGGGGATTTCTGCAGTGCATGGCCTGGGCCGGCACAGGAGTGCTCTATACAGTTCACGGCGGCATTCTGAAATCGTTGCCCTTGATGCAGGGCGCCATGGGCGAGAAGGACATGGCGAACATGAAGGGCGCGGATTTCAGCTTCATACAGATCAGCGACTCCCACATCGGTTTTAGCAAGGAAGCCAATCCCGACGTCACCGCGACGTTGCAAATCGCTATCGATCGCATCAACAGCGCCGCAGCGCCCCCGGATTTCCTATTGCACACGGGCGATATTTCGCAGCTGTCCAAACCGTCCGAGTTTGACACGGCCGAGCAGGTCCTCAAGGGCGCCAAAGCGGGACGTATTTTCTACGTGCCCGGCGAGCACGACGTCCTCACCGACGACGGCCAGCAGTACCTGGATCGCTTCGGCAAGGACACGAAGGGAAAGGGCTGGTACAGCTTCGACCACAAAGGCGCGCACTTCATTGGCCTCGTCAACGTGGTGGATCTCAAAGCAGGCGGCCTCGGCTCGCTCGGCTCCGACCAGCTCAAATGGCTCCAGGATGACGTGAGGGATTTACAAAGCAGCACGCCGGTCATTGTGTTCGCGCACATCCCGCTCTGGGCGGTTTATCCCGAATGGGGCTGGGGCACGGACGATAGCGAACAGGCGCTTGGATATTTGAAGCGTTTCGGCTCGGTCTCCGTCCTGAACGGCCATATCCATCAGATCATGCAAAAGGTGGAAGGCAACGTCACGTTCCACACCGCGCTGTCCACCGCGTTCCCGCAACCGGCTCCGGGCACCGCGCCCTCGCCGGGCCCCATGAAAGTGCCCGCGGATCAATTGCGCAGCGTGCTGGGCATCTCGCATGTGAACTACGTTCAAGGCAAACACTCGCTCGCGATCGTGAATTCTCCACTGGCGTGATCGAGTGGATTTCCATTTTGCATGGAAAATCTAAAAGGAGAAAAAAGATGAAGAGAATCAAATGGATTTTTGGAACGGCGGCAATTCTGGCGACGGCATTTGCTTTAATCGCAGGAGCCAGGCCCAACCCGGCCTTGGCGTCCAGCGAAATACCCGCCAGTGACGCCACAGTTAAGATCGACAACTTCAGCTTTGGCCCGGCGACCATCACCATTCCAGCCGGGAGCACCGTCACATGGACAAACGACGACGATGTTCCGCATGTCGTCTCCAGCGATGACAACAAGATGTTCAAGTCAAAGGCACTCGATACGGACGACCATTTCTCGTTTACATTCACAAAACCGGGTACGTACAACTACTACTGTGCGATCCATCCGAAGATGACAGCTAAAATCGTAGTGCAGTGATGCGAGGAGACCTCAATGAATCCGTTTGACTTGAAGTCGGTGCTCCTCGCCAAACATGCGCAGCACGTGGCGATGGTCCACTTTCCAATCGCGCTGATTTTTGTCAGTGTCGCGTTCGATCTGTTATCGCTGCGCCAGCAGAATCTCGCTCTGCTTCGTGCAGCGTATTACACGGTGATAGCGGCGGCCATCGCCGCCGTTCCCACTGTCGCAACCGGCATCCTGGCCTGGCAGTTGCAATTCGAGGGCAAGGCGCCACGGGGAAATCTCAAGCTGCATATGTTCCTGGCACTATCTTCGAGCGTATTGATCTGGCTCGTCTGTTGGCTGCATATCAAGGAACAACACAAGCCACTAGCCAATTCACCAGCATTCCGTTTGGCTGTCGAAGTCGTGGCGGTTGCTCTAACCCTCCTGACCGGGCACGTCGGCGGATTCGTCAGCGGAGTGAACGGCCCGCTGTAGGCCGTCGAATCATTTCTCTTTTCCACAGGGCACTTTTTCCCTCTCACGAGAAAAAAATACCCGAATTACTTGAGTGACTTAGAAATAATCCTGTAGAGCCCTTCGTTTTCAGTCTGCGAAATAGGATGAAGGTTTGGCCTCGTTTTTGCCTCAAAAGTCTGCCTCCCTCGACCCCTGTCGTCCCCGTGGCCTCCGCTCGCGGGCCTTGCAAAGCGAAAGCGGGCGCGAAACGCAGTGCTTGCGCTCCTCGTCACGGAGGATCGGCAAACGAGACGTTTGCCAGGTTTTCGCCTGCGTGTGCCTGCTGAGGGGGGATGAAACGGGATGAACGCGTCGATTCTGGTTGTATTTGCTGATCCGGAGAAACGCGAAAATTGGAAGCAACTGCTGGAGAACCAAGGCTATCAAACAGTTGCGATTGCGACCGGGGAACGGGTCCCCGATTTGTGCGCGTATCTTCGGCCGGACCTCGTGCTGATCGAAGCCGGCTTGCCGGATGTATCGGGCCTCGATATTTGCCGCCGGCTGAAAGAGGACCCGCGCAACAAGCTCACGCCGGTTATTTTGATCGAGGGACTGTCCGGCGATCCATCTCTGTCGACCTTGCAGGGCGCAGAAGCCGATGATGTGTGGGGAGCGCGCCCGACGCGCTGGGAGGCGATTACGAGGATTCAATCGTTGCTACAGCTCAAAACCTACATCGACGAACAGGCCGAAGCGGTGGTCCTTTCGCTGGCCCGCACGATCGAAGCGCGCGACAGCTACACGCGCGGCCACAGTGAAAGGCTCGCGACCTCAGCCGTGCGATTGGGACTGAATGTCGGCCTGTCCAACGAACAGGTCGAAGCGCTTCGCGTCGCCGGGATCGTTCACGACGTCGGCAAAGTGGCCGTCCCCGATTCCGTCTTGTTGAAGGCGGGGCCGCTCACCCCTCAGGAAACCGCGATCATGCGGCGGCATCCCGTCGAAGGCGAGCGCATTTGTGCACCGTTGAAATCGTTTCGCCG
Source organism: uncultured Acidobacteriota bacterium (assembly GCA_963740035.1). GTDB lineage: Bacteria > Acidobacteriota > Terriglobia > Acidiferrales > UBA7541 > Palsa-360. Next base: position 419,188 of record CAVUDA010000019.1, on the reverse strand, counting down.
CGTGCTTCCCATCATTCGCCACCATCACGAGCGCCTGGACGGTAGCGGCTATCCCGACGGCCTCCGCGGAGACGCCATTCCGCTCCCGGCTCGCATCCTTCAGATCGTGGATATCTACGACGCGCTGACCACGGACCGCCCTTACCGCGAAGCCTTCACCGCCAGCCAAGCGCTGGCCACTCTTTACAACGAAGCCGAACGTGGATGGCTTGATATGGAGCTGGTCCGAGTTTTTGCGCCTGTTGCAGCCGCGCCCAAATCCACACAGAGCGGCGAAGTTTCTGGGAAAATCGAAAAGTTGCGTCACGTCGTCTGAGAATTTTTTCGTTCGACGCCCTCGTGTCCCAAATTCATCCTCCGGCAATCGCTCCAACGATAAGGAATGGCTCCTTGCCCGAAGCGACTTCTTGAGGCAAGGCAGCGTCCGGCGACTCGTGGGACCAATCTTCCGCGCATACGAAGAATCGTAAAAACGGCCGGCGCTCGTGTGTGACGTGGTCGCGGATTGTGCCGCGCAGCACCGGATAGGAGTTTTCGAGCGCGTCCAGGACCGAGCGCTGCGTCGCCGGGCCGTTGACTTCGATCGTCACCTCGCCGCTCACACGCGCAAGCGTTCGCAAGTGCTGCGGCAACACCACCCGGATCATGGCAGCGTCTGAACCTCGACGGACAGCACAGCCGGAAGATCGCGGACGATCGGCGCCCAATTATTTCCGGCATCCGGCGAAGCATAGACCTGCCCGCCGGTCGTGCCGAAATACACTCCGCAGGAGTCAAGCGAGTCCACAGCCATCGCGTCGCGCAGCACGTTGACGTAGCAGTCGCTTTGCGGCAGCCCTTTCGTTAGCGGCTCCCACTCGTTCCCGCCCGTTCGGCTGCGATACACGCGCAATTTCCCTTCGAGTGGAAAATGTTCCGAATCGCTCTTGATCGGAACAACGTAGATCGTCTCCGGCTCGTGCGCGTGCACGTCGATCACAAAACCGAAGTCGGTGGGCAAGTTCCCGCTGATTTCGTGCCAATTATCGCCGGCGTCGTCGCTGCGCATCACATCCCAGTGTTTCTGCATGAACAGTGTACTCGGGCGTGTGCCGTGCATCGTCACGTGGTGAACGCAGTGGCCGACCTCGGCGTTAGGGTCGGGAATATATTGCGATTTCAGCCCACGATTGATAGGTTTCCAAGATTTTCCACCGTCATCGGTGCGAAACGCGCCCGCAGCCGATATGGCGATATAAATTCGCTTCGGATTCTTTGGATCCAGCAAGATCGTGTGCAGGCACATCCCTCCGGCTCCCGGCTGCCAGCGAGGTCCGGTGTCGTTGCCGCGAAGGCCGGGCAGTTCCTTCCATGTTTTCGCGCCGTCGGTCGAGCGGAACAATGCGGCATCCTCAATCCCGGCATAAACAGTCTCTGGCTCGGTCAGCGATGGTTCGAGGTGCCAGACGCGTTTGAACTCCCAGGGATGTTGTGTACCGTCATACCACTGATGCGTGGTCAAGGGTTTGCCGGTCTCGGCCGATGAGTCGTACACGAACTTGTTGCTCTCACCGACTGCCTTGCCAGGCTCGAGCTGTTCGCCCGGTGCCGATCCCGGCTGGTGCCACGTTTTGCCACCGTCATCCGAAGTTTGAATGATCTGCCCGAACCAACCGGAAGTTTGCGACGCATAAATCTTGTTTGGATCCGCGGGTGAACCTTTGAGATGGTAGATCTCCCAACCCGCAAAATGAGGTCCGGAGACATCCCACTTTTCCCGCTTGCCGTCCGAAGACAAAAGAAATGCGCCCTTCCGTGTGCCCACCAGTACCCGTACCTTGCTCATTTTCCCGGCTCCTTTCTAAAAGTCTCAATATTATGGACCAAATTTTTACGATAGCCAGCGAGCAACTTTCTCCCCATCCGGTTCAAACTAACGCCGCCGGGGAACGAGGGCGCGTAGCTTTTCATCGCGCAAATAAATCCCGCCCCAGACGATCACGCCGACATAAACGGGGAACAGAATTTCGCCAAAGAGCGAATTTGAGTTGGGCAGTTGCGTGGCGGTCGCGCCGCCCAAATATCCCGTCAACAGGATCGCGCCAAGAATTGATGTTCGCGGAATCACGTAGAGCGCGATACACACAAGCTCGATGATTCCGAGTTCCAGCGCGAGGCTGAGGGGAAGGTGGAGCCGCGCGAAGGCTTCGACGACAGGCGTCGGCCTAAGCAGATGGATGATCGCGTCGAAAAGCAAAAATGCCGTGACGAGGCCGCTGAAAATGCGCCCGGTCCACAGAGCTTTCTTCGAAAGGGAGCCGGGTTGCGTCGCCGTTTGCATAATCGGTTCAGCAGTTGCGCGCATAAATTATATTTCTCCTTTATCGCAAATCATGCGACCCCGGGAACGCCAATCTCCTGATTGGCGTTTTGCGCGCCGCCATTCAGGAGGATCTTGCTCCTTCAATAGATAGTCGAACGGGAAGCATTGAAATCGACGGCCTCACTGCGATTGTTTCTTGGTTTTCGCGAGCTCTCTTCCCAGTTCTGCGTGGCGGTCAACCGCAGGGCTCGGCGCAAAATCCTCCAATTCAAAAAACTGGCGAATCTCGATCTCCCCTTCCTGGCCCTCGCCGTGGGGATTCGGGACGCGCTTGGCCCATTCGATGGCCTCAGCTTTCGATTTCACGTTGATGATCCAGTAGCCAGCGATCAGCTCCTTCGTCTCCGCGAACGGCCCGTCGATCACCGTTATTTTCTTGCCCGAGAACTTGATGCGCGCGCCCTTCGAACTGGCCTGAAGGCCCGAGAGATCGACCAGCACGCCGGCTTTCATCAGCTCTTCGTTGTACTTTCCCATGGCGGTGAGCAGTTCCTCGCTCGGCATCTTCCCCGCCTCGGAGTCCTTATTTGCTTTGACGATCATCATGAATCGCATTGTCATGTCTCCTGTTTTTAAGTAGCGTGCTTCACGCCTTCTCGTATGCCTGCTGCAAGCGTCGAATGTCAATTTTGTCCATCTGCATCAGGGCTTGCATGACCCGGCTGGTTTTTTCGCGATCGGGGTCGCTCATCAACTTGGGAAGCGCGGTCGGAACGATTTGCCACGAGACGCCAAACTTGTCCTGCAGCCAGCCGCACTGTTGTTTCGTTCCGCCCTGGGAAAGCTTCTCCCACAGGTCATCGACTTCTTCCTGCGTTTCGCAATTCACGACGAACGAGATGGCCGGAGAGAATTTGAATTGCGGGCCGCCGTTTAACGCGATGAATTCCTGCCCATCCACCTGGGACGTCGCGATCATGACCGTTCCCTTCGGCCCCGGCCCATGGTCGCCGTAACGGTTGACCTTTCCAATCTTCGAGTTCTTGAAAATGGAGACATAAAAATTGGCCGCCTCCTCCGCCTTCCCATCGAACCACAAGAACGGTGTGATCTTTTGCATTGCATCATCTCCCTTTTCGCCCGGCCCGCCAAAAGTTCTTGGCCGGCTGAACTCGCTTTCTACTATTAAGTCGAACGACGAATCGAGAAATCGACACGCTGGTCTGCCTATTCCGCAGGCAGGCCCGGAATTTCCATCACGGGGCGGATTTCAACGGTTCCCCAGCGCCCCGCCGGGATCCGTCCGGCGATCCCGATGGCCTCGTCGAGATCCTTGGCGTCGATCAGGTAGTAGCCGCCCAGCTGTTCGCGCGTCTCCGCGAACGGGCCGTCGGTCACCAGCCGTTTGTGGTCCCGGACGCGGACGCTGGTCGCCGTGGAGGTCGGGTGGAGCGGCCCCGCTCCCAAATACTGCCCGCTCTTGCTGAGCTGGACCGCGAACTGCGCGGACTCCTCATAGCATTTCGCCCGCTGCGTTTCGCTCAGCCCGTTCTCATCCTGATAAATCAGCAACATGTATTTCATTTCTGTACCTCCGCCTGACGAGTGAGAAACACCTTCCTACGATCGACTAGAGCTGGCCGCCTTCGATGAATTCTGCTTCACTCTGAACTTCACAATTCTTTCGATCAGGCCATAGGGGATCGGATGATCAAGTGGAAATTGCAGGTTGCCCTTCTCTCCCGCATAGGCCGACGCCGCCTTCAATAGCTTTGCATCGCCCTTCACCGGTGGATATAACCCGATGTGGTTCTTGAAGGCGGCAAAGTACACCAAAATGCGGTTCTGCCTGAACGCTGGAATCTTGTAGCTGACGGTCTCCTGCGCGCCGGGCGCAGCCTTCCTGATCGTCAGCCGTATCTTTTTGAGGATTGCCTGAACTTCAGGCGGAAACCATGCAATGTACTCGTCGATGTTCTTGGGCGTAGCCCGGCCGGTTGGCATGAGGCCTCCTGTACAGTCTTGGAATCCCTCGCGGAAATCTCCCGAGCGTCCTGAATCCAATCCCCTACCCGTAAGTCGAACGGCGCAGGGCCAGATCGACATCTATCCCAAAAAATACATACAATCGGGCATGTCTGCAAACGTCAATGCCGCCTCAGCCGTGGAGGAAGTCTACCGCTCGGATTGGGGCCGGATTGTCGCCACATTGATCCGGCTCTTCGGCGACTTCGACCTGGCGGAAGAGTGTGCACAGGAAGCCTTTACAGCCGCCGTGGACCAATGGCGGGAGTCCGGCGTCCCTGACCTCCCACGCGCGTGGATCATCCAGACGGCCCGGCATAAGGCGATTGATCGCATTCGCCGCAAGGGGGCATATGCGGAAAAGCTTGACTCGTACGCCGTTTCCGGGATGGTTCGGGCCGCCGAGGAACCGTACTACGACAACGACGAAATCCCCGACGACCGTCTTCGACTAATCTTCACCTGTTGCCATCCGGCACTCGCGCCGGAAGTGCAGGTGCCGTTGACTCTCCGCACTTTGTGTGGCCTCGAAACGGACGAAATTGCACGTGCGTTTCTCGTTTCTCCGACGACCATGGCACAACGGCTAGTCCGCGCCAAGCACAAGATTCGCGACGCGGGCATTCCGTACGTAGTCCCCGGAACGAGCGACATCGCCGAGCGGCTCGAGGCCGTCTTGACCGTGATCTACCTGGTTTTCAATGAAGGCTATGTGGCTACCAAAGGGGCGTCCCTCGTTAGGACCGATCTCTGCGCCGAAGCCATTCGCCTCGGCCGCCTGGTCATCACGCTAATGGAGCCGCAACCCCCTGCCGAAGCCAAAGCGCTCCTCGCGCTCATGCTCCTTCATGACGCGCGGCGCGAAGCGCGTCTCGATGGGGAGGGAGAAATCGTTGTTCTCGAGGAACAGGACCGCGGCCGCTGGAACTATAAGCAGATCGCCGAGGGCTTGCTTCTCGTAAAGGACGGGCCGCGCATAACGCCGGGCCCATTCGCCCTGCAGGCTGCTATTGCCGCGGTGCATTGTAAAGCTGCTCAACCCGCGGACACGGACTGGGCCGAGATTGTCCGTCTCTACGACCAATTGGAACGCGTGCAGCCCTCGCCCATAGTTTCCCTGAACCGCGCCGTGGCAGTCGCCATGGCGGAAGGCCCTCGCGCAGGCCTCGCAATGATCGATGCCCTGGCTGCCGCGAACGATCTCAACGACTATCACCTGCTGCACGCCGCGCGCGCCGATCTGCACCGCCGCCTCGGCTTGCTCGACGAAGCGGCGAAGAGTTACGGACAAGCACTCGCGTTAGTCACCAACGACACCGAGCGCCGATTTCTAGAGCGCCGCCTGCGCGAAGTTCAGCCTCCACCGAAAGCTTAGATGTCTTGGCTGGGATATCCTCATTCATCCGCCCGTAACAATCACGGCCTAACCTTCCAAAAGGGTCGTCCCACCCTTCGGAAATGCGCGAACTAGACAAACCCCTGCTCCAACAACTTTCCAGCGAACTCGCCTCTCTCTGCAATGACATGGTCCAGCTCGAGGCGTCTCTCCTGAAGCGTTCTCTCACCCTGCACGAAGCGAATCGCCCCAGCGCCCGAAATCTCGCTCACTACCTGGCGCTCCGCCGGCACGATGTCCGCAAGTTGCAATCGCATCTCGCAAGTCTGGGCCTCTCCTCGCTCGGGCGCACGGAGGGCCACGTCCTTGATGCTTTTCAGACCGTGCATCATGTTCTTACTCAATTGCTCGGCTCTGATGCTTTACTCCCGCTCCCGGCCGATGCTGCCGTTGGCATGGTGGAAGGGGCCGAACTTCTCGAAAAGCACACCGAAGCTCTCCTGGGACCTCCTCCTCCGGGCCGCACCGTGCGCATCATGGTGACGATGGCCACTGCGGCCGCCACGGACTACGATCTCGTCCGCGAGCTCGTCCAGACCGGCATGGATTGCATGCGCATCAATTGCGCGCACGACAATCCCGCCCTTTGGCTCGGCATGATTCAAAACCTGCAACGCGCCCGCCAGGAGACCGGACGCGAATGCCGCATCCTGATGGATATCCCCGGCCCCAAGCTCCGCACAGGACCCATCGATCCGGGCGCTGCGGTCGTCAAGTGCCGCCCCGAGCGAGATGAATTTGGCCGCATTGCCGCTCCCGCCCGCGTCTGGCTCACCTCCAATGAAAATCCCGAACCTGCTGCCGCCCTGGCTGCCGCGACTTTGCCGCTGCCAACCTCCTTTCTCAAAAAGCTTCGCGCGGGCGCGACGCTTCGTCTTCGCGACGCGCGCAAGGCGCAACGCTCCCTGCGCATCACCCACGTAGATCCTCGCGGCGCCTGGGCCGAAGCCCGCCAAACGATTTACTTCGTGCCCGGCCTGGAGATCCAACAAGCGCCGCGCAAAGCCTCGCGTGCGAACCTTCGCATGGTTCTTGCCAAGGCCCGTATCGGCAAGCTTCCCCATCGCACTCAAACACTTTTGCTCAAGCAAGGCGACACGCTCGTGCTCACTCGCGCAAACACACCGGGCAGGCCCGCGCTTTATGGCAAATCCGGCGGGCTGCTCGAGCCGGCGCAAATTTCCGTTTCTATCCCTCAGATTCTGGATCGCGCCAAGGTGGGCGATCCCGTATGGTTCGACGACGGCAAAATCGGCGGGGTGATTCGCGCCGTCAACAAAGACTCAGTGTCGGTTGAAATCGCCCAGGCGCGCCCGGAAGGCGAAAAGCTCGGCGCTGAAAAAGGAATCAACCTTCCCGAGACGCAGATCGACATCCCCGCGCTCACGGACGAAGACAGCGCCGCGTTGCCTTTCATCGTCGAACACGCGGACCTCGTCGGCTGTTCTTTCGTGCGCACGGAGACCCACGTCCGCCAGCTTCTCGATCGCATCGAACAGCTCGGCGGCCGGCGCCTTGGACTTGTCCTGAAAATCGAAACGCGCAAAGCCTTCGAGAACTTGCCAAACCTGATTCTCGCGGCCATGCGCACGGAGTCCCTCGGAATCATGATCGCCCGCGGCGATCTTGCCGTGGAGTGCGGCTACCAGCGCCTCGCGGAAATTCAGGAAGAAATCCTGTGGATCTGCGAAGCCGCTCACGTTCCCGTCATCTGGGCCACGCAAGTTCTGGAGAGTCTCGCCAAAAAAGGGATTCCGTCCCGTTCGGAAATCACCGACGCCGCCATGGGAGAGCGCGCCGAATGCGTCATGCTGAACAAAGGCCCCTACGCCGTGATGGCCGTGCGCGTCCTCGCCGACATTCTCCGGCGCATGCAGGCGCACCAGGAAAAGAAGCGCTCGATGTTGCGCCAGCTCCGCCTCGCCGCGTCGTTCTCCAGCGATTAGCCCGAATTCTTCTTTCCGTTGCGGCGGCGTCTCGCAGGCGCTACGAGGCCCCGATTGGATGAAGTGTCTCGCAAGGACAAGATAGTGCAGTCACTACTGCTGCCAGCCGCCGCCGAGAGCCTTGTAGATTTGCACGAGGGCGAGGAGTTCGTTAAGGCGGGCTTGCGCGAGGCCGAGTTCGGCGGACAGGTAGTTCGTCTCGTTGGTGAGGACTTCCAGATAATTCGTGGTGCCGGCCTGATAACGCTGGCCCGAAAGCTGCGCCGCATCTTCGGCGGCGCGCGCCAGCAACTCCTGCTGGTCGAGGAATTCCTGGTTTTGCTGGTAGGCGATCAGCGCGTCGGAGACGTCGCGAAACGCGCCTTGAATGGTTTGCTGATAGGTCAGCACCGCTTCCTGCTGCTGCGCTTCGGCCAAACGAACGTTGGAGCGAAGCGCTCCGCCCTCAAAAATCGGCTGCGTGATCGTTCCCGCGAATGTCCACAACCCGGCAGAGCCGCTGAACAGGCCAGTGAGCGATGAACTCAGAAATCCGGGCTGCGCGGTCAGCGAAATGTCGGGAAAATAGGCGGCCCGCGCGACCCCGATCCGCGCATTCGCCGCAACCAGCGACTCTTCCGCCTGGCGGATATCCGGACGCCGCTCCAGCAACGCCGAGGGGAGGCCGGCAGGAATCGACGGAGGATGCGGCTGGTCGATGAGCACCTTGCCGCGCGGCGTGATCGGGCCCGGATTATTTCCCAGGAGGGTGCTGAGAAAATCTTCCTGCTGTCCGATGCGCCGGTTGAGATCGGCAATGCCTGTCCCGGCCGTGTAGACGAGCTGTTCCGCCTGGCGCACGTCCAGAATCGAATTGATGCCGTGTTCCTCGAGCGTCTTGGTCAGCTCTAGCGATTCCTTGCGGGAGGCCAGCGCCTTTTGCGAAATATCCAGTTCCAGATCGAGCTCGCGAAGCTGAAAATAGGCGGCGGCGACATTGGCTACGAGCGTGGCGTTCACTTCCTCGCGCGCCCAGTCCGTCGAAAGCAAATTTGCCCGCGCGGCTTCCGTGCCCCGCCGGTACTTTCCCCAGAAATCGACGTCCCAAGCCGCGTTTGCCGTCACCCGTCCAAAATTGAAACTGTACGAAGGAATGGGCCCCGTCGCGGGATTGCGCAGGCCGGTGCCGGTGCCACTAACACTTACAGTGGGCAACTGATTCGCGCGCGCCAGCCCCACTTGCGCCTGCGCTTCGAGGACGCGAGTCGCCGCGATTCGCGCGTCATAATTCTGCTGCAGTGCCGTGCGGATTAACTTCTGCAGCTCCTCGTCCTGGAAAACTTCCCACCACTTTTGTTCGCCGAGCGATGGCGTCGAGGCGCTGGCCGCTTCCTCCGGCGTCAGCCCCCGGAAGGCGGTGGGGGCGTCGGTGTTCGGCCTTTTGTAATTGGGGCCGACCGTACAGCCGGAGAGAAAAACGACGAGCGCGCACATTGCGAGCGATGAAAGAAACAACGCGCTCCGATGGATGTGAACCCGATTCATAATTTGCGATGCACCGACAGTGGCACAGGCTTCAGCCTGTGGATTTTGGTCCTTGCAGGGACTAACCCCCACAGGCTGAAGCCTGCGCCACAAGTGCTTCAATCCGCCGCCCCGTCCTGAGCGGTAATCTGTCCGCCCGCGGATGGAATCTGAGTATGTCCCGAATGGAAGAACGACGTGCGGTTTAACACCTTCTCCTGGAACTCTTCCAAATACAGATAAATCACAGGGGTCACATACAGCGTGATGAATTGCGAGACCACCAGGCCGCCGACGATCACCATGCCCAGGGGGCGGCGCGACGCACCATCGGCTCCGTAGCCGGCGGCGATGGGCACGGCGCCGATGACCGCCGCGAGCGTGGTCATGAGGATCGGACGGAAGCGGTCCAGGCTCGCCTCATGAATGGCGTTCTCTGCGGTCTCGCCGGCGTCCACGCGCTGACGTGCGAAATCGACGATCATGATTCCGTTTTTCTTCACGATGCCCATCAGCATGAACATTCCCACGAACGCGTACAAAGACGCCTGCTCGCCAAACAAATAGAGCGTCAGCAACCCGCCGACGAGCGCCGTCGGCAGCGTCGAGAGTACGGTCAGCGGATGGACGTAGCTCTCGTACAGAATCGCCAGGATCACGTACATGACGAACACGGCCAGTGCCATCAGGATCGTCAATTCGCGAACCGTGTCGCGAAACGTCAGCGCCTCTCCCTGCAGGCTCGCACGAACCGTCACGGGCACAACTTCGGCGGCGGCCTTGGAAATGAAGTCCGTGGCGTCGCCGATCGCCACGTTGGGCTTCAAATTGAAATAAATCGTTACGGCGGTGAACTGGTTGAGGTGATTCACGTTCTGCGGGCCCAGCGTGGTTTTCCAATCCACGAGGGCGCTGAGCGGCACCAGATTCTTCCCGTCATCCGACCGGATGTAAAGAAGCGAGAGATCGCTCGCGTGGGCGCGTTCGGAATCCTTCACCTCCAGGATCACCTGGTACTGATCCTCCGGCTTCTTGATCAAATACAGATAATTTTGGGAATACGCGTTGCGGAGGAGATTGAGGATTCGCGTTTCCGAAACGCCGTAGGTGCGGGCCTGGTCGCGCCGGATATTGATTTCCAGATTCGGCGTGTGATCGAAAAAATCGCTGTTGACGGTCGCAAAGCCCGGGTACTGCATCATCTTGGCCATCAGCTTCTGCGCGACGTCATAAACCTGCTGCGAATTCACTCCCGAAACCGAGTACGCATACTGGCCCTGATTCGTATTGGTCGCCCCCGTGCTGATTTCGAGCACCGGAAAAGGCCGCAGAAAAGGAAAAATCCCGGGAATCGTGCCCAACCGGCCCATCAAGCCGCCCGCGACGGCTTGAATCGGCGCGCGGCGTTGCGGCGGGTACAAAAACGCCAGCAAGAGTCCCTGATTCGAAGCCAAGAATTGCCCGTTCCCACTCATGGTGAACGTGGCCCCGACCGCGGGATCATCGCGCATGAGTACGCCCGCCTGATCCTGCAAGGCATGCATCTGAGCGGGCGACGAGCCTTCCTTTCCGATCATCACGCCCCAGATAAAGCTACTGTCACCGACGGGCAAGAACGCCTTTGGCACGGCGGAAAAGAGAAGAATCGTGCCGGCCATGCAGGCGACCCACGTCAGGGCTGAAATCCATCGATGACGCAGGAACCACCACAGCGATTTCCCGTACACCCCCAGAACTTTTTCCTCGACTCGGCCGACAATGCGCTCCACCCAGTTCTTCTTGACGCCGTGCCCTCTCGGTTTCAAGAGCCTCGCGCACATGAGCGGCGTGAGCGTCAGCGAGACCAGGCCCGAGGCAAAAATCGACACCACAATGGTGATCGCGAATTCGCGGAAGATTCGTCCTACAAGCCCCGACATAAACACGAGCGGAAAAAATACCGCCGCGAGCGAAACCGTCATGGAAAGGATCGTGAAACTGATTTCGCGTGCGCTCTCGAGAGACGCCTCGAGCGGCTTCATCCCTCTTTCCATCAGGCGCACCGTGTTTTCCAAAAACACGATGGCGTCGTCCACCAGAAATCCGATGGCCAGCGTTAGCGCCATGAGCGACAGGTTGTCCAGGCTGTACCCGAACTGGCGCATGGCCATGAACGTAAGCAGGAGCGACAACGGAAGCGCCACGGCGGGGATGAGCGTATCGGTGGCCCTGCCGAGAAATATGAAAATCACGGCGACGACGAGCACAAACGCGAACATCAGCGTCGCCTGCACGTCGGCCACGGAATTGACGATCGTCTGCGAACGGTCGTAGATCGGCGTCACGCGCACGGACGCGGGCAACTCGGCGCTGATGATCGGCAGCAGGTCGCGCACGCTCTTGGCCACCTGCACCACGTTCGATCCTGCCTGGCGGTTCACGGCCACGATAGCGGTCGCGGCCGGCTCACCGTACCCGCGCACCCAGAACTTCATCCGGATGCGCTCATCCTGCACGGTGTCTTCCACGTCGGCGACATCGCGCAAATAGACGGGTCCGGCGCTGGTGCTGCTGACGATCAGATTCCCGTACGCCGCGGCGTTTTCCAGTTGTCCCTTCGGCTGAAGCAGAGCCGTGCCGGACGAGCTGTCGAACTGCCCCGCTCCGGTATAGCTTGTCCCGTTCTTCACGGCGTTGTTGAGGTCATCGATCGAAATTCCGCGCGCCCACATTTTCGATGGATCGACCTTGATGCGGATCGCGGACTTCGTGCCAAACACGTTCACGCTGCTCACGCCGGGCAGGATGCTGATTCGCTGGCCTACCTGCGTGCTTCCGTAGTCGTAGAGCCGGCCGCCCGTGACGGAGTCGCTCGTCAAGGCGATGTACAGAATCGGCTGATCATTCGGGTTGGTTTTCGAGTAGGTCGGCGGCGACGGCAAATCCGTGGGCAGGTTGCCGGTGGCCTGCGAAATGGCGGTTTGCACATCCGTGGCGGCAGCGTCGATGCTCTTGTCCAGAGCGAACTGCAGCGTGAAGCTCACATGGCCCTGCGTGCTCTGCGAGGTCACCAGTTCGAGCCCGTTGATCTGCATGAATTGCCGTTCGAGCGGCGTGGCAATGTTGTTGGCGACAGTGTCCGGGCTCGCTCCGGGATAATTCGCCTGAACGGAAATTACCGGGTAGTCCACCACCGGCAGATCGTTGACCGGGAGGCGCAAATAACTCAGCACGCCGAAAACGATGACGGAAACCGTCAGAACCGCGGTCATGACCGGGCGGCGAATGAATGGTTCGGAAAGGTTCATGATTGTCCCGCCGGCGGCGCCGCGGCCGCGCCCGTAACGACACGCACCTTGCCGCCCGGAATCACTCCAAGCTGGCCATTCAGGACGACGCGTTCGCCGGGCTGCACGCCCTGTTCGACGACCACCATTTCCCCTTGCCTCTGCCCAAGCTTCACGGGCCTCAGGTCCGCGGTCGAGTCTTCTTTCACGACGTACACGAAGGGACCCTTCGCCGAATCTTGCGGCGCGGACGCGGGCACAAGCACAGCCTTCGGCAGCGTCGCCAGCACCAGCCGCACATTCACGAACTGGCCCGGCCAGAGGTGCCGTGCGGGATTTGGAACGGTGGCGCGGAGCATGACCGTTCCGCTCGCGCCCTGCACGGAATTGTCGAGAAACGTGAGCTGCCCGATCTCTGGTTTCGCCTCATCCGGCAGGCGAACTTCCACTCGGAGCGCGCGTTTTGCCGAGTTGCGCTGCACCTCGGAGAAATCGCTCTCTGTTGCCGTGAAGTCGGAATAGATCGGGTCCATGCGCTCGATGGTCAGCAGCGTGGTCGTGTTGGCCGTCACCACGTTGCCGTTATCGACGAGCCGGTGCCCCGCGCGCCCATCGATCGGCGAGAGAATCGAGGTGTACTCCAGATTCAGGCGCGCGGACTCCACCGCCGCTTCGTTTTGCTTGACCTGCGCTTCGCCCACGTCCACCGCGTTTTTCCGCGTGTCGTAATCCTGCCGCGCGATCGCTTTTGACTCGACCAGGTCCTTCACGCGGTCAAATTCGATCCGCGCAAAATCCAGCGCCGCCTTCGATTGCGCAAGGTTGGCTTGCGCAGCATTGAGTTGCGCCTCGAAGGGCCGCGGATCGATCGTGAACAGCGGATCGCCCTTCTTCAAATCGGCGCCGTCCGCGAAATGGATTTCCGTAATCTTTCCGGAAACCTGGGGTTGTACGGACACCACTTCCCGGGCGACCGTGTGGCCCACCTCATCGAGATAAAGCGGCACATCCTGCGCGGTGGCCGTTGCCACCGTCACGGGGGAAGGCGGCCTTTCAAACGGCGGCGGATCTTTCTTGGCGCAAGCTGTGAGCAGAAGACCCAAAACACAAGCCAAATAAAATGTCTTGTTCCCGCGAGGCATCAATCTCCTATCATTTCTCAAAGCAAAGGATCCCAGACTCCATATAATACGACACCCTGAATCAGATGTATCAGACCTCGATTGGTGGCACGAATTTCTTCGGCCTGTTTTCTGAACGTCTGGCTAAACGAAAGTGTTACAAGGACTTTGGCGAAATCCCAAATGACGTGAATTTATAAAAATTGGCGGAAATTGGAGCGAAAGGGTGAGGCGGGAGGAAGACTGCCCGGATATCGATTGCAGAGCTATTTTGCCGACGCGGCAGCCGCGGATGACAACCGCTTCAATTCTTCGTACGTAAAGACGATCTGCGAGGTTTCCCCGCCTTCTTGCTTGCGGCCCAGCCCAAGCACCCGCGAAAACCATCGCACCTCAGGTGGTGTAAGGCCCAGCAATACAGCCGCTCCGCGCTCATCGACAGTCTTGTTCGGTCCGTGATCAGCCATATGGGGCCGCCTCCTGGGCGGCGCGTTTCAGGTGATTATCAATATGGCAATTCCCGTGCCAGGTCGGCACAGATATCAAATCCTTTGGAATGAATGATTTCAGGACAAAAGGAAGGTAAATCAGCACTTCCTAGGCAAAAGTTTTCACTTAATGTAGGCCGATCTTCCCAGGGACTCTCAACCCAAGATACCGCCGCCGGGGCATGCGCCGTAGGACTTTTCGGCCGAGGCGGAGGAGCATGCGCTCGAATCTGCACTCCCCGCCCCGCACGCGGGACGGGCGATCCGGCGCACTAACCTATGCCTAGGCAGATTGAGCGCGCGCCTGCTGCTTCACGCAAACCCGGTTAGTCAGCTCGATGAGCTGTTTCAGATTCCACCATTCCTCTTCGCTCATCAGCCTTCCGTCCGGACTCGAAAAATAAATCGATACGAATCCTTCGGTGGAAAGTGGGGAACGGACAATCAACTGCGTTTTTTGGTGTTCCGGCAACGGTTCAGGCATGGGCAATTCCTCCAGATGGACGCGGATTCTATCATGAATACCGCGATCCAATCTTTAACATAGTATTAATAAAAATAAAGTGGCACAGGCTTCAGCCTGTGGGGTTTGGTCCTTGCAAGTACGACCCTCAAAAGCCGGCTTCAAATTCGCGGAAGCGCCGCTCAAGCTCCCATTGCTGCTGCGCCTTTTCGCTGGATTGTAAAAAGGCGGAGCACGTTGCTGAAGGTTTGGCGGCGCCAGCCGCGTCTGACGCGCATGCAGCGGCAGTGCGCGTGAAAGCATCCGGCTCACGCCACAGGCTCGCGCCGGGGAGAAAATTGTGCTCGAGGCCGGTGCGCACCATCTGCTTCAGTTCCGCATAGCTGAGCGCGTAGGTTTCAGCGGCGCGCACGTACTCGTGCGTCATGTTGATGCGCGAGACGCCCTCGTCATCGGTCGAAAGCGCCACCGGAACGTGGAACTTGCGGTAAATGGGAATCGGGTGATCTTTTCCGGCCACGCCAAGAATCACTTCATTGCTGGTGAGGTTGATTTCCACCATCACGTGCTTTGCGGCCATCTCTTTCAACAAATCGTAAGGACGATCCTCATACATCACGTCGACGCCGTGCCCGATGCGCTCGGCATGCGCTTCCTCAATCGCCAGGCGAATGTGGCAGCAAAGCCCCTCGGGTGGCACAAGGCCCGGGGCAATCTCGCCGGCGTGCAGGCTGATGTGCACCTTGGGATAGAGCCCCCGCAGGAAGCCGACGATCTTCATATGCAGCGCGTAGTCGGCCATCGAGATTGTGCCGTCCTCCGGCATCACGTAATTGATCCCCACAAAGCGCGGGTCGGCCGAGGCGGCTTCGAAGCCGAGCAGCGTCTGCGCGAAGACTTGCTCCTTCGGGAAGCCGCGCAGGATCTGATAGAGGTAGCGAATCGTGACCTTGCAGCCGGGCCTTTCCTCGGGCGTGCCGCAATGCTCAAGCGCGCGTCGGGAAGCTTCGGCTTCATCCCGCTCCGCGCGAGCCACGGAAACGTCATCGCGCAATCCGTGGGCAAGCAGCGCGTCGCGGAGCTGGGCGAAATCGTCGCGCCATCCGATTTCCTTCGCGATCTGAATCGTGTGGATGAACTTGGGCGTCACCATGATTTCCAGATACTGTTCGTTTTGCCCTGCCGCACGCGAAGCGATTTCGTCGAGCCATTCGCCGCCGTGGCGGTTACTCAATGTTTCAAATTTTCCGAACGCATCGAAAAAGTGGTCGTGCCCGCTGACGCCGGGCGAGGGAACGAAGCTGCGCATGGAAAACGCGTTGACCAGCGTGTCGTACAGATTCTGATCCGAGAAAGCCTTCGCGGCGGCCACCTGGCCCGAGCCGCAGAAGGGCTGGGGCGCCACAAGCGAATGGCTCGCAAGGTCCACGCAAAAGCCGTCTTCCGCGGCGTCGCGAAGGTAAGTTTCGGCGTAGACTCCGCCGGTCAGGTGGTAGTGCAGGTCCGAGCCTTTGGGCATTCGCGCGAGAAACGCTTCGAGGTCGAGCGGGTTCGCGCGCGCGGCTTCATACGCCCGTGCGGCGCGCTGCTCGGCAGTTCCCGCCGCTGCGACGGTATTTTTGGCCGTGGTCTGGGCGCGGACAATCGCCGGCAAGAAAAGGAAGAGCGCAGCAAAAATGGGAGCGACCAGCGAAACTCGGAAATTTTTTGTGCTGGGCATGTTTCTTGACGTTATCCAGGCAAAAACAAAAGAAGCGGACGCCATACCACCAGCGAATATATGAATTCGAGGAAAAAACGGTTCCGGATCAGGCCTTGGCCGCTCTTGCCATTCCGTCCTGCGCATACCAGCGCACCGGGGAAGGGCGCTCCGGAGCCATGATCGTTTCGGGGGTTCCCTCAAAATCGACAATTTCCCGAGTCCGGTACGGCTTTTCCTTGTGGCAGGTGGGGCACCGGAGATTGAAGACCTGAGATTTTCGTTGGGATGATTCTGCTCCATCACTTGCTGTCTGCAGGTTTCCTACGATGGCGGGAACGGGAACCGGAGCCTTGCAATGAAGGCATACCACTCCGCGAAATGTTGGGCGCTCGGTTTCAATGGTCATTTTCAATCCTCGCAGAGATAGCGTCAGGTCTTGGGGGTCACCCCAATCCTACTCTAAAGCGTCCAGCCTGGTCCAGTCGCAGGAAAAACAAGACCTGTGGAAATATGGAAAACGTGCCATAATCCGCGAGGTATTCTACGTAATATATTGATTCAATGTATGTTAGTGGATCGGTCTCCGCGCCAAGCCCCTTTAGTTTCTGCTCTCAATTTCCACAGGATATCTTCCATGCGCGCCTGCCAGCAGGAAAAGAGGCAATGAAGCAAGGAAACAGCAAAGCAGGAAACCAAAAAGACACGGTGATGAGAAGGCAAAGAGCGTTAATCGCGGGCCGGCCGGTCGACCTGTGCCTCGAAGTCCCGGAGGGACGACATATCGTAGCCCACCGTGACCCGGTCGGGGTGGGAATTCATGCCCGCCTCAATGAAAAAGCCCCGTCAGGGCGGCACATTCAGTGACGACACGCCCCCGTCCCGATGTAGAATGCAAATAATTCCGTTGAGGACCGTCAAAATGAAACGCGCTCTTCCGCTACTTTGTTTGCTCGCCACGATTGTTTGCCCCGTTTCCCGGGCGCAAACTCCCGGTGCGCAATCCACACCGAAGTCTTCCTCATACGTCAGTATCGATCGGACCGTGGAACAGCGTTTCATGGTGGAACGCGGCGATGCGCACATCGAGGTGATTGCGCAGGGACAAGGCCCAGTCATCGTGATTCTGCCGTCGCTCGGCCGCGGCGCCGAAGACTACGATGTCGTGGCGGCGCTGCTTGCGCGGGACGGCTTCCGCGTCCTGCGCCCCGAGCCGCGCGGCATCGGTGCGAGCACCGGACCGATGACGGGCCTGACGCTGCACGATTTCGCTGCCGACGTCGCCGCCGTGATCGAGCACGAGCGTAAGGGACCAGTAGTGATAGTGGGCCACGCCTACGGCCACTTCGTCGCGGGCACGCTGGCGACTGACCGGCCTGATCTCGTACGCGGCGTCGTTCTGGCCGCGGCATCGGCGGGCAAAGTTCCGCCCGGCGTTCACGAGCCGTCCGTCTCGCCCGAAGTGCGAGAGGCTATCGAAAAAAGCGGAGACCTTTCGCTCCCGGAAGCCGACCGCCTGCGTTATTTGCAGCTGGCATTCTTCGCGCCGGGACACGATCCGCATGTCTGGCTCGGCGGCTGGCACCCCGAAACCGAGAAAGCGGAAAACGCCGCATCACGCGCCACGCCCGTCGATGACTGGTTCGCCTGCGGCACCGCGCGCATCCTCGACCTGCAAGCCGAAGACGACGCCGTCGCCCCGCGCAAATTCGCGGGCGTGCTGAAAGCCGCGCTCGGCGACCGCGTCACCGTCGTCGTAATCCCCAACGCCGGCCACGCCCTAGTTCCGGAGCAGCCTGAAGCCATGGCCGACGCCATAGCGGTGTTTGCGCGCACACTGCAATAAATATTTAGCGTCTAGGGGTTTTGAAGTTAAGAAATAAATTTCAGTCTATTGATCCTCTTCTTTCTTCCCGGGCGGTTTTCTTGCAGAGGTATACTTCATGTTTAGGGGTCGTTGCCACGTTGCCCAATGGCAAGGGAGTATTCCGTCGTGCCGGTCGATATTGCGTTCATCACGGTCAACTACAACACTCTGGAGTGCGTGCACCAGTTGGCCGCCTTCTTCAAAAGCCTGGATGCGCCATTTACGTTTACTTTCACCGTGGCGGACAATGAATCTAAGGATGGATCCCAGGAATTCCTGCAATCTCGCCCGGAAATAAATTATCTCCAAACTGGAGGAAATTTAGGTTACGGGCGCGCCATCAACCGGGGAGTGGCGGCGACGGCCAGCAAATACGTTTGCGTGACCAATTCGGACGTCATCCTCAACCGGGAGGCATTGATCAAGCTTTGGCGTTTCCTCGAAGAACGGCCCGATGTCGGAGTCTGCGCCCCGCGGATCACCTACGAGGATGGACGGATCCAGGGAATGCTGTTCAAACGTTCACTGTTTTCACTCTACGCGAACTGGTTTGCGAAAGCGCTGGCGAGATACTCGAAACTGAAAATAGCGAAGGCCACCGCGCCGTTGCGAGTCGACGGCGTGCTGGGCGCGTTTTTCCTGATCCGGAGATCCGTCATCCCGCCGCCGGCGCTGTTTGACGAGGATTTTTTCTTTTTCTACGAGGATACGGCGCTGGCCCACACCTTGCTGAATCGCGCGGTTCCGTGCTTTGTAATCCCCGACGCAACCATTATCCATATCGGCGGCAAATCAAGACCGGCGGATTCCGTTTCGCTTTTCTATGACAGCAAACATCTCTACCTGAAAAAGTTCTACGGGCCGCTTCACGCCAACGCCATTTATTTCCTGGATCGCGCGCGCATCCTCCGGAAATGGTCACTCTATTCGCTGTTTTCGCTGGTGACCGCTTCCGAGCGCATCAAGTCCAAGCAGCGTTACTACAAGATCGCGTGGGAAACCGCGCGATTGCGATGAAGGGGATTTGGGTGACGCGATCACTGAAAATTTGCCAACCATCGCCGTACCCTCGCAGGTCGCGTTAGAATGGCACTGTGGGAACAGTTCGAAATGACGGGCACCATTCGAATGGCCGTCTTCAGGAGGTGACGCTATGTATTGCATTCATTGCGGCAGGGAAATCGCCGACTCTTCCAATTTTTGTTCCTCTTGCGGAGCCAGGCAGCGCCAGAGGACTTCACACAAGCAACTGACGCTTTCCGCCACGGACAAAAAGTTGGCTGGCGTGTGCGGAGGCATCGCCGAATATTTGGACGTGGATCCCACGATTGTGCGGTTGATCTGGGTGGCGCTATCCGTGGTCCCAGGCGGCTTTGTTGGCGGCGCACTCGCCTACTTCATCGCATGGATCATCATTCCAAAGGCGCCCGCGTTCGCCCCGACGACGGCAAGTGCGGCCGCGGCGCAGACTTCGCCAAAAGCCGGCTGAATCGTTTGCGGAAGAGGCTGCGCAAGGGCCGGTTTAAGTAGCACAGACTTCAGTCTGTGGGGGTTGGTCCTAGCAAGAACTAAAATCCACAGGCTGAAGCCTGTGCTACTTACCCCTCAAAACTCGACATGAAGCCGCAACGCCGGCGCGAACAGGGGGCCGCGGTCGCGGTTGTACCCCGGGTTGTGGATGTATTGCGCGTCGAACGAAGTGAAGATGCCGCGCCAGACGTGCAGCGTGTAGTAGGTTTCGACAATGTTCTCGCGGCCGTAGTTCAATTTGCCGTCGCCGAGCAGGAAGCCAATGCCTCCGAGGGCCAGATATTCCTGGTGGTCGCGTGAAATTCCGTTGGAGATGAACGCCAGGCCCGCGCGGTCCAGCTTTCTTTTCCACTCAGCCCCTTGCGCCCCGGCGCCGACTTGCTCTGTTTCGTCCACTTCGGTGTAGGCGTAGGATTCGTGCTGCCCTTCGTTCCATCCCCATCGCGCGAATATTCCCAGCCAATCCGTCAGCGGCTGTTCGACGTTGACGCCGAATCCGTACTTGGTGGTCGTCTGAAGAGGATGCGCCGTGATTTCCGGCTTCGGCGTGTCGCCCGCAAGAAAATTCGCGACGGCCACGCTGTAGATTCCCATGTTGGCGTGGTTTGCGTAGCCGAGCAGGCGAACCACCGCCTCGCGGCGCGGCAGGAAAGAATGGTGCAGCTCGAGCTCAACATTTTCGGAGTGGGCGCGGCCAAGATCGGCGTCGATGTTAATGCCATTCGCCACTTTGGGCATCAGCGCTTCCGCGAATCGCACGGACCAATGGCGGTCGTCGTATTCCACCATCGCGGCATATGTGTAGCCGCGTGTGTCCGCGGCGTAGTCGTAGGCGCCGTTGTTGTCGAGCGTCCAATTCATGAACTGGAAATTGTTGTCTGAGCCGTACGTGTTCAAATCAAAAAAATCCACAAGGCTGAATTTACCGAAGCGAATTTCGAGGCGCTGCACCGGCAACTGCGTGAAGAGCGAGAGAGGCGTTCTCTCGGCAGACGATTTCTCGCCGCTGAGCGGAATGATTTGATGCCACATCAGGCGAGCCACGTAGGGAGCTTTGCTCAGCGTCGGATTCCGGACAACGTCCAGATTCGTAAAGCCCGCAAGGCCAAGAGCTTCCCCGATCCCATGCCCGCCGGTTTCCTGGACGTCGAGGAGGAATTCCGTTGTGCTACTCGCCTCCACGCCGGTGAAAAGCGTCAGCACGCGCGAAGAGGCATCCTGCGCTTCCGGCGAGAGGCTGTTTGGCCCCACGTACGGAGAATGGAACGCGGGGTGCCACTGCGTAATAATATTTGCCTGGCCCGAAATCCAGAAGCGGCTCGATTCCGAGTGCGGAAAAAGAGTCGCTGGATCGGCCGAAGTAGAATCATCCGCGGGAGCCGGAGCGGCTTGCGCAGGCGCTTGATCCGCCGGCGCATCCTTCGCGCGCGCGGACAGCGGCGTGGCCAGGCGCACACCTAGCAAGCAAGGAAGCAACAGCACGAATTGGGCAGTGAAGCGACGCACCTTCTCCCGATGAAGGGGGGATCCCCGTTTGATTTTCCTGTGGCCCGTGAGCACACCCCACACTCTGACATTAAATCACGTCCCTACCCGAAATTGAGATGAACAGAAGGTAAAAGGAAGAAGGAGAGCAAAGTGATTCAACCCCCAATTTCCATTGAGCCTGTAAGGCGGGAATTTCTTGGGAGGACGGATATTCCTAGCCGGCGAGAGGAGTGAAGAATCTGAAATCTCGGAAGGTTTTGGCGGGTTGGGTAGAGCGCTTACGAACCCGATTTCTCGGGGCCGTCGTCCCCGCAGCGCAATCCCAACCCACTGTGAGATGAATCTTGGCAGGATGAACCGGATGGCTCAATGGGCCAGTCGAGTCAAAAATTTTGGGACCCGGGTTGTAGTACTAGGCCTTGCAGTCCTGGAACACGTGGAGGTGGTGGCGCGGCGCAACCGCCTTCACAAAACGGCCTAGCCAACATGTAAGTTATTATACAGGAATGACTTGCGAGACGAAATCTACTCGACGACTGCGATCTTGTTGGCCAGGGAAAGGGGCAGCCAAAGGCGGCCCTTGGCGTCGCGCGCCATGTTTCGGACCGATGAATTCGGCGCCGGCATCGGATACGTCCTGAACACCTCGACGGCAGGGTCAAAGCGGACCAGATTGTTGGCGGCCGCTCCGCTCTCCACATACCAGATCTTGCCGGAGGAATCCGCCGCTATCCCGTAAGGCTCGGAATGGCTTCCCGACGGGCTTTCCCAGAATTTGAATTTCATGTCGGCGAGCGTGATGCGGCCCAGGCGTCCGCCTCCGGAATCGGTGAAATAGATCGCGCCTTTGACCGCGACCAGTCGCCGCGGCGCTACGTTTGACTCAGTGGGACCGTATTCCGCGATCGCTCCGCTCGCCGGATTGACGCGGCCCAGCTTTCCGCCCGACAATTCGCAGAACCAGAGAGCGCCATCGTCCGCCGAAACGATGCCGTAGGGGTGCGCATCCTGCGTCGGCACGCCGTACTCGGCGATTTTTCCAGTCTCGATGTCCAGCCGGCCGATCACGTTCGAATTCTGCGCCGTGAACCACAGGCCGCCGTCGGGTCCAAACACCGGCGTGTGGGGATCCTTCGCCGACGGGGGAGTGAATTCCGCGATCGCGCCGGACTCCGGATCCAGCCGGCCGATTTTCCCGGCATAATTTTCCGTGAACCAGATATCGCCGAATGCGTCGGGAACCAGGCCATGCGGACCGGAGTCCGGCGTCTGCACCTTGAACAATTTCCATTCGTGCGTGTCCGGATTAAACCGCGCGATGTGCCCCGTCTCCTGCAGCGTGAACCAGACGTTGCCCTTCGCATCGACCGCGGAATCGTGCGGCACCGATCCCGGCACAGGCGCTTCCCAGACATGCATCACGCCCTTCAGCTCAACGCCCACCGCGGCAGGAGGCTGCTTAAAAGTCAATCGCAACGTCACACTGGTGTCATTGCCGGGACGCACGAGGACGTTATGTTCCCACTCGGACCAGGTGCCGCTGGCGGAAGCGCGCAAACTGTATAAACCTGAGCGCAGCGCCTCAATATGGAACTGCCCTTGTGAGTCGCTATGCAACACATGCGGCGTTTCGCCATCCGCCGCCTGCCACAAAATCTGCGCCCCGGCCACCGGCGTTCCTTTCGCGTTGACTACCTTGCCGTCCAATCCGCCCGGCTTCTGCTTGGCAGTCTTGGGTACCTGCGCCCACGCGCCTGCGGACACAAATGCAGCAAATACCAGAAACGCAATACTTAGACGTGCGCGCCGCATTGCAGTCCGCCTCCGAGAGGGTGCCATCTCTCAATTTTACATGGAGGAATTCATGCGTGGGCGGCTCGTTACGCAGGCCGATGCGCGAATGATACGGGGTGCCACCGAAAGAAATCACTGCACCAATACCGCGAACCGCAAGGGTTGAAGCCCGGGAACGCCATTCTCCCGATTGGCGGATTGCAAAGCGCCATTCAGGAGAGTGGTGTTCCCGGGGAATTTCACCGAATGATTCTCTCCCATCCGATGGGTTTACAGTAACAGCATCCTGATCGCTCGATTC
This sequence comes from uncultured Acidobacteriota bacterium, assembly GCA_963740035.1. Lineage (GTDB taxonomy): Bacteria > Acidobacteriota > Terriglobia > Acidiferrales > UBA7541 > Palsa-360. The sequence goes on along the minus strand of CAVUDA010000019.1, from coordinate 395,999 downwards.
GCGCCCATCCCCAACATTGCGAGAATTTCCGGATTAGAGCGTTGCTTCGATCGCCAGATCCTCGATCGTCTTATCGAGTTGATCCTGCGCATCGGCGCTCTTCTTCTCAAAATCCTCTTTTTCAACGTTTAGTTTGTCGAGGCGCGTCTCCTGGTCCGAAAGCTGCTTCGTGTAACGTTGCGTCAGGGCCTTTTCTTCCGCGGTCCCTTTCAAGGCCTTCAGATTTTCGCGCAGCCTTTGCTGGTCATTGTAAATATTCTCGATTTCCTTGCCGCGTTTTTCGGCCTCGGAATCGAGAGAGGCGATTTGGTCCTTCTGTTCGAGGATTTTTCGCAACGCCTGCTCGATCGCCGGATTCACGGCGCCTTCTTTCACCATCAGCGCGACCTGGTCATCGGTGATATTGCTCAACTCAACCCGTGTTTCCACCGGATGCGATTCATTGATTTCGAGCGTGGTCGCCTGCTTTGGTCCGACAATCACGCGAAAGCGGTACGTGCCCAGGGAAGTTTCTTCCGGCCGCTGCGTGTCCTTGGACAGATTCCATCCGAGGCGCGCGGGGTGCTCAATAATGAGTGTGCGCGGCGACGCATCTTCGTTTCGTATCGTGTATGTGTTTTTCTCCCGCACTTCACTCGTGCGGATCATGACGCCGTGGGCGATGGCCACGCGGAGATTGCGTTGTGGCGTGTTTGATCCCGTCTCGCGGACAAGCATACCGAGGTCGGTGGCGTACGAAAGCAGGCGGCGTTCATCCGGCTTGATCGGGTCGAGGAGCCCTTGCCCTGCGAAGATTTCGTCATCAAGCACGCTGAAATTTCCACCGTCGAGCGTCTCGCCGCTGGTGTTGGTAAGCCACACGCCGCGCAAAGGATGCGCGGAGCTGTGGCCCAGTGTCCATACCGAAACTTTTTCCGCCCGGATTTCACTTTGCAGGATCGGCACCATGGCCGACTGGTTTTTGCGGATTGTGACGCGGTCTTTTAGTTTGTACTCGAAGAGATCGCCGAGATCTTCCCCCTCGGCGGCTGACGGAGTGCTCGCTTGCATCAGACTATTGAAATTGCCGCCCGAAACGCCCGGCCGCAACGCGAGCAGATTTTCGTAGCCTCTCCCATTCATGGGCATGTTGACCATCCCCTGGCCTGGTACGCCTCCAAAAACTCCGCCGACTGATTTTCGGGATGGCGGAGGCGGTGGCGCGAACTGCCCGGTACCAAGGCCGCGGCCAGAACCCAGATTGCCCCCATTGCTCCCCAACATGGCCGAAGTCGTATTAATTTCCGGCATTGCCGCTGTCACGGTTACAGTTTGCGACACCTCGCCCGGCAGGAGAGTTGCGTCCAGTTCCCCGCCGATCCCACTCCGGATTTGAGAATTGTTCATGACCAGCTTTTTGAATCCCTGAGTCTCAAATTCAAGCTGATAGACTCCATCGGGCAGGCCGGAAATGCCGTATTCGCCGTGGTCGTCGCTGGTGGTGCGGCCGATCTCTCGCCCGCTGTTGTCCAGCACGCGCACCTGCGCATTGGCGATCACACCCCCTGATTGATCAATGACGCGCCCGGCGATCTGCGCCCCGCCGAGCAGCCTCGCTTCATGCGTTTGCGGAACGGTTTCGTATTCCTGCGGCAAAGCCACGACGGCGCGCCGCCCGTAGTAGGGCTGCGAGAGTTGCTGAATGAACGATTGCGGCGCTCCGGCGACCAGAGACAGCTCGACATTGTTCCAATCTTCTCCCACTGTGTTGTCTACGATCGCCCAGCCTTGCAACAAGGGCTTCTTCGCTGATTTGCTCGTCAGAACGAGTCGGTAGGTTGTCTTCCATACGGGCACTTCGCTGATGTAGCTCACGAATAGCTGGCGCTCGCCCGTGCCGGTGGACGCCAGCGTCATGCGGCGCAGGTCCTGTTCGCGCTCCGAGGCCAGCAGTCCGAGGTAACGATTCATTTCCCCATGCAGGCCGGAGTCCGCCAGGCGAACGCGCGTGGACGGTGTGACTTCAATTTCGCGGATCTCACCGCTGTCCGTAACGAGTGAAATGATGTCGACTTCGAGCGTCGTTCCCCCTGCGGTCCGAGTCTTTCGTTCCACGCTCAGCAACCGGCCAGAAATGGGGTCCGCGCCGCTCGCCACCTCGAGGCGCGAGCCGCGCAGGGCGTTCAGAAATTTTGAGACGGACGTCTGCTCATCGAGAGGCAATCGCAATGCCCCGAGGCGCCTGTCGAAAGGCGCCGTTGAGTTGTAGCTGACGCCGCTGATGCGGCCGCCGTCGAGGTCGAGCACGGTGAGAGAAGCCAGCGCGTCGTTCAACTGGCCGCTGGTGAAATCAATATGGATATCCTGGTTGCCGCGGACGCGGCCAAGATGCTCGAAGTATCCAACGCCGTTCTTGTAGAGGACGACGCGGCGGACCGGCAGATCCGGGGCTTGAACTTCTGGTGCCGCATCCACGGAGACTTTCGCTGGAACTACGCGGTGCCGCTGTTGCGCGCCACTCGGAAACGGACACACCACGGCAAAAGACACCAATGCGAGTAGTTTTCGCATGGCAACCCCCTTTTTAATTTTTAAAGTTAGACCGTAACCACCCTGCCAATTGCGATGCGTGACGCAAACATCGGGTTGCCACCGAAACCTCAATATGTTGGACACCGGCGTGCCCGCGCAAGTTCCCGAAAGGCTCCGCAACCTGGTGGGCGCGCCGCTTGAAAAGGAAATTGCGGCAGCGGCGAGGTAGGAAATCGTGACTGGTGACCCATCAATCGTGACTTGCAATTCGTGAGACCTTGAAATGGACCGCTCCGGTCTTGCGTGCGGGGACCGGCGCTTTAATTTTTATTGGAATTGTTTTTATCGCAGGGCGCTAAATTGTCGTGTTCGCGTTATCGGGCGGGGCTTACGGCCGTTAGATTGTTCAATTCATTGCGAAGGATTTCGCCGGCCTGCGGCGGCGGACCGACACGGCGGTAGCGGGTAATTTCCGTGCGCTCGTGGACGTCGAACGCGAACAGGAATTTGCGCCCGTCCACGTCGTAATCGAAAAGCGTCGGCAGCCAGATCCCCGGCGCCGCTTCCTCTTGCGCCATCACGACGTGGCCCCCGTGATAAACCTTTCCGGCGACCCCTCCGCCAAATGGAATGTCCGTGACGATGTCGGCTTCGAGGCGCGCGAATTGCGCCTGCGCTTCATCCACCCAGAGCGTGGCATGAACGTGCTGAAAGCTGGTCGCGAAACGAGTGGTGGGCTTGAAGTCCGGGTCCGGCTCCAGCCCAAGTTTCATGAGCGTTCTTGGTCCGTGCGCTCCGCCCGAATCGGAGCGCGTTTCGCGGCCGAGCCAGGTTACGCGGAAAGCCTTCGTCGACGAATCCACGAGTTCGGCGTGCTGCCGGCGCCGCCGTTCAAATTTCTCCTGATCCTCCGAGTAGCGCTCGTTGGGATGCGCGCCGAGGCCAAGTGCGTTGACGGCAAACTCCAATTCCTGGCGATACTGCTCCGGGGAAACCGCCACGCCGTTCTCGATCGTCCTCAACTTGACCGTGCCGGTTCCGGAAGGCACGACACGTTCCGTAATGTCCGTGACGACCTCGGCGTTTTCAGCCTTTCGCGTGACGATGCGCTCCACACGCTCAAATTCCTCGAGTTCGCGGTCGTCGCGATGTTGATTTTCGATGGCTCGCATGATCAGGGAGTGAATCTGCTCGGGACTGGGCGCGGGATTTCCAGTAATGACGGCGCCCTGGCCGCTGGGCAGCGCCCGCGCGTTCGGAGTGCCGGCCCACGACGCCACGGCAAACAAACATAATCCCAGCATCACAATATGTCGCCTATGAAACATGCATTCCCCTGGGACTGCCCGGTTCGATGGGGTCCTCCGCGTCGTCTACAGTCTGATTCTACGGCGGATTGTGCGGTTGTACCCGGCTGTTTTCGAATTGATCCGCGGCGCGGAGTCGTTCCCTGGCAGAAAAAGAAAGGACGCATTGCTCGCATAATCGCAAGCCGGTAGCTAATATGTGAATCCCAGATGGCCTGCTGCTGCATTTGGTTGTGGATTGACTGCTGTCGTGGGCATGAAGACGGGTGTTTGGTCTGTTCCATGCCGAAATGATAGAGGATCATCCTCGATGCTATTGACCGATGTGGCTCAGTTGAAGTCGACCCGCACCGGCGAACCGGTGACGGTGGTGATCGGTTCGGGCGCGATCGGGCTGTACGCGGCGAGCGAGTTGGTGAAGCGCGGGCAGCGCGTGATTGTAGTCGAATCGGGCGGAGTGCATCTTGGGGGCTTTTCTTCCGAGTCTTACGATTCGGTCGGTGTCCGGCACGACGGGATCAAGGTCGCGCGAAGCCGCAGCCTGGGTGGAACCACAAACCTTTGGGGCGGGCAATTGGTGGAGTTTCAGCCGGTGGACTTCGCGGGGCGCGACTGGTTGCCCGGCAGCGCGTGGCCGGTGAAGTACGAGGAGATCGCGCCCTTCTACCGCGTGACCTACGAGAACCTTGGGAACGAGCGGGAGACGCTTAACGACGACGCAGTCTGGAAGAGCATTTCGGCGGAGCGGCCGCGCCTCGGCGACGACTTCGAAGCTTTTCTAACACGGTGGCTCAAGATTCCGAGCTTCGCGATCCTGTACGCGAAGCAGTATGAAAAGAGTGAAAAGTTCTCCGTACTGACGGGGCACACGGGGGTCGGGTTCGAAGGCGCCGGAGGGCAGATCACAGGTGTGCGTGTGGTGGACGCGGGCGGCAAACGCCACACGATCCCGGGAGAGACGTTCCTCCTCGCGGCGGGCACGATCGAGAATTCGCGGTTGCTGCTGCACGCCGCGGCGGACCAGTCTTGGGAGTGTCCGTGGCGGCAGAATCAAAACGTCGGTGCGTATTTCCAGGACCACTTGGGCGGCAAGGTGGCGACAGTGCAGCCCAATGACAAAGGAAAATTCTTCAACACGTTTTGCACGATTTGGCGCGGCGGGCACAAGTATCAGCCAAAATTCCGCCTGCGTAATGATATCCTTGCGCGGGATCGCATTGTGAACGTGCAGGGCTTGTTCGGGTTCGAGAGTTCGGTGTCGGAGAATCTGGTTTACCTCAAACAGTTCGTGAAGGCGGCGGTCTTCAGCCGCCAGATCAAAGACCTGGGAGATGTATTCAAAAACGTGGCGGCATGCTCGAAATATCTGTTGCCGCTGATGTGGCGGTACGTGTGGGACCACAGGATCTTCGTGCCGAGCACGTCGAAGATCTCGCTTCTGGTCCAGGCGGAGCAAGGCCCGGTGGCGGAGAGCCGAATCCGCCTGGACCGCAGCGTGACGGACGAATATGGGCTGCCGCGAGTGGTCCTGGATTGGCGTCTGAGCGGGCTCGAGCAGGCATCGATCGCGGAGTTCGCCACGCGGGCGGACGAGGCCCTGCGTGGCGGCGGCCTGGCGAGCTTGACGATCGACCCGGACCTGAAGGCGATGGATCCGAAGTTCATGTCCACGATGCACGACACGTACCACCAGGCGGGCGGCACGGTGATGGGAACATCGCAACTGGACGGCGTGGTGGACCGGAACTTGAAGGTGTTTGGGACGTCGAACCTCTACGTCGGCGGGGCCAGCACGTTCCGAACGGTGAGCAACGCAAACACGACATTCACTGCCCTCACGTTCACGACACGCCTGATCTACCACCTCTGCAATGAGCATCCCCCGAATTGAATTTTCGCGCCTGGGCAGGAACATTCCGCAGAGTGGTTGCCAATTATTTCATTTGGATCATTCGAGGATGAAGGGGGCGATCCAGGTCGATTCGCCCCCTCACTTTTTGACCCGGCCAGTCGGAGGAAAGCCGAGTCGTTACAGCCTTGATGTATTTACTTGAACACCGGTTTCGCAAAAAAGTTGCGGCAGTTGTTAAAAATAGAACCGATATACAGGTTTTACTGTATTTTGCATGCGAGTAAGCCTTCCATTGCCGGACATCTGTGTTCCCTGCCGGTGCAAGTCGTGAACCTCTTCTTTCGCTCGGCCTTCGCGTTTTGACTGAAGACCGCATACAATGGCCGTTTCCATGCCACGCCACGATGAGCCGCGCGCGCCTGTCACCGAAGCCGAGGTCGTCGCGCATCTCGCGCGATCCCGCAAGCCGCAGAGCCTGCGCGAAATCGCGGCGGCGCTCAACTTGCGCCACTCGGGACGCCGCGCGCTGGTGAAGCTGGCGCGAAAAATGAAGAAGCGCGGTGAGATTCACGAATACCCGAACGGGCGTGTTGGCTTGCCCAAGGAAAAACAGGGTGCGCAATACGCGCAGCCACCTCAAAAAGTTGCGCCGCACCGGCACGGCTCGGAACCTCGTCCAGAACGTCGCCCGCAACCCAGCGCGGAATCGCGCCCGGCGGTCAGGCCGGAAGCGAATCAACTGACGGGACGCCTCGTCGCGCATCGCGATGGGTACGGCTTCGTCGTGCCGGATACGCCGCGAAAAGATTTGGATGGCGACCTTTTCATCGGGCGTGATGCGATAGGCGACGCCATGCACGGGGATCATGTGCTGGCGAGCATCGAGCGCCGCAAGCGCTTTGGCGACGGTGCTGGGCCAGGCAGGGCGGAAGGGCGCATCCTGCGCGTGATCGGCCGCGCGCATACGACGGTCGTGGGGCTGTTCAGGTACGGATCGCGCGGAAATACTGTTGCGCCGTACGAATCGCGTCTCCTGCAGGAAATCATCATCCCGCCGGGCGATGAATTGACGCCTGAGTTGCAAGGGAAGCTGGGCCTGCATCAGCCGAGGCGCGGTTTGCGGCTGCCCGAGCTCGACGGTGCCGTGGTCAACGTGGAGATGACGCGCTTTCCGCGCGGCGGCGTGGCTCCAGCCGGACGAGTGATCGAGATTCTCGGGCGCCCCGGCGAATTCGGCGTGGACGTCGAGATCCTGATCCGGAAACATCATCTGCCGCATGAATTTCCTGCGGACGTGCTGGCGGAAGCCGCCGCCGCAGCGCATCCCGTGGGCGATGCCGAGCGCGCCGGGCGGCGCGACTTCCGCGATTTGCCGATCGTCACGATCGACGGCGAAACGGCGCGCGATTTCGACGACGCCGTGTACGTGAAGCGCCTCGAGAACGGCAACTGGCAATTGCAGGTGCACATCGCCGACGTGTCGCATTACGTGCGGCGCGGATCGGCGCTCGACCGCGAGGCGCGGCTGCGCGGCACTTCGGTTTATTTTCCGAATCGCGCCGTGCCCATGCTGCCCGAAGAACTCTCGAACGGCATCTGCTCGCTCGTCCCGATGGAAGACCGCCTGGTGATGAGCGCGGTCATGGAACTGGACGCGAACGGCGAAATCGTCGCGTCGGAATTCGCGCGCGGCGTGATTCGTTCGGCCGAACGCATGACGTACACCGCGGTGAACGCCGTGCTTCAGAATGACGCGGCCGCCACCGCGCGGTACGCGCACCTGGCCGAAAATTTCCGCGCCATGCGCGACCTCGCCATGATTCTGAACGCGCGGCGCGCGCGGCTCGGCTCCATCGATTTCGATTTGCCCGAGCCGGTGATTGAATTCGATCCCGACGGGCAAATGATCGGCATCGTCCGCAGCGAGCGCAACATCGCGCACCGCCTGATCGAGGAATTCATGCTGGCCGCGAATCAGGCCGTCGCGCGCTATCTCGAATCGCGCGGCATCGGATCGCTGCATCGCGTCCACGAAAAGCCGGACCCCAAGAAAATTCTGGAATTCGAGGCGCTGGCGCAGACGTTCGGCTATTCGCTGGGCGTCGAAAATCTTGCGGAGCGGCGCATCGAAGTGAAGCATGGAAGTTCCCGCCCGCAGCAGCGTTTCGATCGCGGCGCGCGGCACGGCCGTCGCGGGGCGGGCCGCGAGAAGCCGATGACTGTTTCGCTGCCGGGCGCGATGGACATCGCGATCCGCCCCTCGCATTACCAGCGCCTGGCCGAAAAAATCGCGGGCAAGCCCGAGGAGCGCATCGTCGCTTACCTGATGCTGCGTTCGCTGAAGCAGGCGCGCTACGCCGCCGACCCGCTCGGCCATTTCGCGCTGGCCTTCGACCAGTACACGCATTTCACTTCGCCGATCCGCCGCTATCCCGACCTGATCGTGCATCGCGTCTTGAAGTGGGCGCTCGATCATCCCGAGACGAAACCCGCGCCCCATGCAGGTCCAAGCAAGGAAGAATCCACGTTCGGCCCCTATCGCCGCGGCGAACTCGAAGCCGTCGCCGCGGAAACTTCCGAGACCGAGCGCCGCGCCGAAACCGCCGAGCGCGAATTGATGGCCTGGAAAACCGCGCAGTTCATGGAGCAGCATCTCGGCGAGGAGTACGACGCGCTGATTATCTCCGTGCAGAAATTCGGTTTCTTCGTCGAGCTGACGGAAATTTTCGTCGAAGGCATGGTCCCCATCGACCGCATCGAGGAACTCACCGGCGAACACGTTTTTTACCGCGAGCAGGACCACGCCATCGTGAGCGGCAGCGGCCAACGCAGCGGCGCGCGCGACGCCAAGTCCGCGGCAGGCGCCGGCCAAAAGAAAAAATCCGGCCGGGGAAGCGCGCACGCCGGCCACATCTGGAAACTCGGCGACCGCATCCGCGTCCGCGCCGAACGCATCGACCCCATCCGCCGCCGCGTCGAGTTTTCGCCGTTGCCTTGAGCAACGAGTAGCACAGCCACTCTTGGCTGTGTGGGTTTTGCAATCGTCGATAATATATGGAAGTTTGAAAGTGGAGAAAACCACACAGCCAAGAGTGGCTGTGCTACTTGACGGCATCAGGCCGCCCGCGCCTGGGCGATTTCGCAAAAGCCATCGGACCCGATCTCGACCGGCATGTTAATCAGGGTGTAGTAGTTATGGACGGCGTTCAGCCAAGTGATCTCGACGATGTCGGCAAGAAAGTGGCGCAGGCTTCAGCCTGCGGGTTTTGGACTTTGCAAGGCCCAACCCCCACAGGCTGAAGCCTGCGCCACCAATCCCGCCGCGAATTTTCGAATCGCGGAGTATCGCAAGAGACCAGGGCCGATCGCGTAGGTTCTTCACGATTGGCCCTGGCAGCAAAATCTTGCGAGACAGCCGGTCCCTTACTTCTTGTTCGGCTGCCACAGGCCGAGCGCCGCGCCCGTGGGATCGATGAGGATGCTCAGCGAGCCCATGCCCATGACTTCCGTTACGTCCTTCATCACGGTGGCGCCCAGCGATTTGGCTTTCTTCGTTGCGGCGGCGATGTCGTCGACCAGCACGTACGCCAGCCATGCCGAAGGCGCGCCCGGCACGGGATGCTTCATGATCCCACCGCCGGTTCCCTCGCCGACTTTGATCACCGTGTAGCTTCCGCCCGGCATCGGGACGTCTTCCAAATTCCAATTGAAGAGTGATCCGTAAAACGTTTTTGCCTTGCTCACATCTGTCGTGTTCAATTCCACGTGCACGAAGGGGTTTGCCATGTCTTTCTCCTTTGAAGTTGAATGATGCCAATTAGAATGTTCGTTCCCGCTATCCCTTTGCCAATTTTCAGCGCTCTTGCATGCGCTCCTATACCGTAGACGATCGCACTTGCGAAAAATCGACAGATTTGTCGTTAATTTGTCCGGATTCATTTTTCCGGCATGAGAGGGCATCCCCCTGTCGATTTCGGGAGGCCCCAATCGTTTAATATCAGAGGGTCCGAATCCGGTTTAGCATGACGGCTGGCGTCTGGCCCGGTTGGGCCGCGCCATGCGGACCGCGCGGGTAAACGCATCTGTTCTCAAAAGGAGATCGAGAGATGGCTAATTTCTTGCTGTTGCTGCACCAAACGCCGGGGAGGTTCCGCAATTTGTCGCCCGAAGAGATTCAGAAAATCCTGGGCAGCTACATTGCGTGGCGGGATGCCCTGGTGAAGCGGAATAAGATGCGCGCGGGGGAGAAGTTGACGAACGACGGTGGCCGCCACTTGCGCGCGCACGACGGGAAAATATCGGTGACGGACGGGCCGTTCAGCGAATCCCAGGAAATTCTCGGCGGTTTTTTCATGATTGAAGCGGCGGATTACGGAGAGGCCGTCGAGATCGCCCGGACGTGCCCGCACCTGGGCGAAGGCAAGTGGATCGAAGTGCGGCAAGTGGATGCGGTGCATTAGGGGGTAAGTAGCACAGACTTCAGTCTGTGGGGGTTAGTCCTTGCAAGGCCCAAAACCCACAGACTGAAGTCTGTGCTACTGAGGCTTGGAGAATCAGTGGCGCAGCGTTCCAAAAACGTAGATCAGCTGGTGGACCATTTATTCCGCCAGGAATTTGGCCGGATGGTTTCGCGGCTGGCGCGCATCTTGGGCGCGCCGCGGCTGGCCATGGCGGAAGACGCCGTGCAATACGCCATGCTCCAGGCGCTCCAACTCTGGCCCTATCAGGGCGCGCCGGAATATCCGCAGGCGTGGCTGGCGAAAGTCGCCTACCATCGCGCGCTTGACGTTTTGAAGAGCGAACGAAAATTGCGCTTCTACGACGACGAGAACGAATTCGAGCTGAGAAATCAAATCGAGGAATTGCAAACCATCGGGTCCGTCGGAGTCTTTCCGGTTTTCACAGGAGGTCGCCGACGAACGGCTGGCGCTGATTTTTGTGTGCTGCCATCCCGCCCTGCCGCGTCCCGCGAGCGTTGCCCTCACGCTCAAAGTGGTCTGCGGTTTTGGAGTCGAAGAAATTGCCCGTGCATTTCTTTCCACCGAGACCGCCATCACGCAGCGGCTCGTGCGCGCCAAGCGAATGATTCGCGATGAGGAGCTTCGCTGCGAAGTTCCGGATCCCGGATCAGCTCGACGAGCGGCTGGGCGCGGTGCTCGAAGTTCTCTATCTGCTTTTCACCGAAGGTTACGCGGCCACCGCGGGAGATCGCCTGATCAAGAATGATTTGTGCGCCGAGGCGATCCGTCTGGCCGAGTCCCTCGCGGAAAATTCCGCGACCGCTCAGCCGGAGTGCCATGCGCTGTTGGCTCTGATGCTCTTTCAGGCGGCGCGCCTTCCCGCCAGAACCGACGCGCTCGGTGATTTACTTCTCCTCGAGGAGCAGGACCACAGTTTGTGGGACCGCTCCATGATTCATCTTGCCCTCGTTCACCTGGAACAGGCGGCGCACGGCGACAAGCTCTCCGCGTATCACCTCCAGGCGGAGATTGCCGCGATGCATTCGACCACGGAGCATTTCACGCTCACGAATTGGGAAAGCATTCTGGCGCTGTATGACTTGTTGCAAGAAAAACAGCCGACGCCCGTGGTTCTGATCAACCGTGCTGTCGCGGTGGCACAGGTGAAAGGTCCGGCTGCGGGGTTGTCCGCATTGAGAGCGATTCCCGTGGATAGCCAGCTCGAACGGTATCCGTTCCTGCACGCCGCGGAAGGCGAATTTCATCGCCGGCTCGGGCACTCGAGCGAAGCGGAGATTTCCTTCCACCGCGCGCTGGATTTTGCGCGCACCGAACCCCAGCAGCGTTTCCTATTGCGAAAGCTGGCGGCGTTGCGCGGCGCGGAAGGGTAAGAGGATTGCGGTTCGCAGCCCGCGAAAATAACCGTCCACCTCGAACTCGAGGTGGACGGGTGAATGTTCTCGATTCTCAGTGAATGACAAACCGCTCGCTTTCAGGGCGGTTCGCCGTTCGCGCAATTTACTTATCGTATTTCAAACATTCCTGGAGCTGGCGGAGCGATTCATTTATTGCCTTGATTGCTTCCACGCGGTGTCCCCCAAAATCATGGGCGGCGTGTTCCAGATGGTCCTTGGCCCTTCGCAGTGATTCGATTGCTTCCCGGATTTCGGGGTGAGGTTCGGGCAAAGCTGCGGGCGCGGCCGCGGGTTGAGGCGTTGCTGCCGGAGCTGCGGCGGCAGCAGGCGATTTGGGCGATGCGGGAGTAGATGTCACTGACAAGCACATGGCCAGTGCAAGCGCCACCAGGGCGGAAAGACTCAGGATTTTCAGTTTCATTGTTCGCTCCATGACGTTCAAGATTTTCTCGCGGGCTCCCGAAATGCACCGAGAGGGTATCATTCTATCGCCCGAAGAGCTTTGTGGAAAACTTGGTGACGAGGCTTTGTCGCATGCGTAAATAACGGCCCTGTTTATTCCGTCTCTTCGGACGTAGCTTTTAGTGGCGCAGGCTTCCAGCCTGTGGGGTTTAGTCCTTGCAAGGACGAACCCCCACAGGCTGGAAGCCTGCGCCACTTACTACTTCTCGGTCTTTGAGCTCCACGAATGCATACGCGTTACGTTTACCCCGCGGCGATTGGATGCAAATGAAGGCAACGCGCTTTCACCTTTTATCTCCCCTTTTCATTCGGCCGCGTTTTCGACTATCGTAGGCATTCTCATCGGGAGGTGAGCCTTGGCCGTTCGCATCTGTCCGCATTGCAAGACGGAAATTTCAGCGTCGGAAGCGGCGGCGCGCTCGAACGATATCGTGTGTCCGAAGTGCGGGACGCGGCTTGAGGTCGCGCCCGGATCGCGCAACATTTCCACCCTGGCCGGTCTTGTCGCCGGAGCGATCGCCTGGCGACTTTCCGCCGGTTCGACGACCGACCTGGGCGGCACCCTGCCGACGCTGTACGCCTTTCTCGCGTTCGGCGTCGTTTCGCCGTTGGTGCTGATGTTCACGGCAAATCTGCGCAATGCCCCCTTGGTTCCTATTGCCGAGCCTGCCCATGCTCCCAGTCCGGCGGGACACGGCGCGGGGGATCATGGTGGCGGGCATCATTGATCCAAATGTCAGTCCGTCCGGAAACGCCGATCTCCCGATTGGCGATGCGCAAGCCGCCCGCCGCGGCGGGGAGGTTGGCGTTCCCGGGTTCAACTTATGCGGTTTGTGCTGAAGGGTGCGCGGCAGCCTTTCGGTAGCCCCGTCCAGGAGTACATCTATCCCTTGCATTTGCAGTAGATACGACCCACTAGTACTAATTCCATTGACACCATCGTACTATTGCCCGCTTGGGACTCCGCCCGCCATACTGCCTGCTATGGCTCGGTACTCAGCTATCTTAGGCCGCCGCATCGTGGTTACTTACCGCGCCGGGGACATTATCCTGCCGGCGACCGGCAATCTGGCCGCCGACTCGGGCAAATCCATATTTCTGGAAGAGAGCTACCAGCAGCAGGGCAGCGTAAAGACCTTCCGGTGGGAGATCCCCTACCCCTGCATTGTCGAGCTGAAAGAGTGCCCCGAAATTCCCAGGCCGTCCGCTTCCATCAAGGAACCCCGGGAAGCCTCCGAAGAGTCCGCTCGGCAGCCCGGCGCCCTCGAACTCAAGAACCGCCCCGCCTAACCGCCCCGCTTCCGCCGCCGATTTTCATCCGGTTTTCTGGCGAACTCCTGTAAACTTTTCCCTCTTGCTGCGTTCCAGAAATTTATTCGCTGAGGAGGATGCTCGCCATGAAGCCGCCGGTAGGATTGATTGGATTGGGATTGATGGGCCACCCGATGGGGGCCAACTTGTTAAAGGCCGGCCACGAACTCACGGTGTGGAACCGCACGGCATCGCGCGGCGATGATCTGGTGGCGCAAGGAGCGAGGCGAGCCGCGACGCCACGCGAATTGGCGGCGGCGTCGGAATTCGTTATCACCATCGTCAGCGATCCGCCGGCGCTCGAGTCGGTCTTGTGGGGAGAGAGCGGGGTATTCGCCGGATTGCGGCGGGGCAGCGTGGTGATCGAATCGAGCACGGTAAATCCGGGCCTGGAAAAACGAGCGGCTTTGGCGGCGGCATCGCAAGGCTCGGAATTCCTGGAAGCGCCGGTGACCGGCGGGACGTGGGGCGCGGAAAAGGGCGAATTAGTTTTCATGGTGGGTGGCGAAGCAAGCACCCTGAAGCGCGTCGAGCCGGTGCTGGGCGCAATGGGCAAGCGCTGGTTTCATCTCGGCCCGGTCGGCGCGGGGCAAACGGTGAAGCTGGCGATGAACTTGCTGCTCGATGTGCAGGTCGAAGCGTTCGCAGAGGCGCTGGCGCTGGTGACGCGCGCGGGCGTGCCGGGACAAAGCCTCTTTGAAGTGATGCAGTCCAGCATGGGCCGCTCGGGCGTGCTCGATTTGAAGGGCGCGAACATGCTGAAAGGCGAATACAAGCCCAGCTTTCCTCTGCGCTTGATGCACAAGGACCTGGGCCTGGCAATCGATCTCGCCAACCAGCTGGGAGTGCCGCTGCCCGCCGCCGCGGCCTCGCGCGAAGTGTTGAACGCCGTGAAAGGCGCCATGACCGAGGATGTGGATTTCTCAGCGCTCGCTACGTTTTGGAAGCACTCGCGGTAAGCCAATTTTATTTTCAACCTACGCTTTCTAAAATGTAAGTCATCTTTGTATTTGGCTTACCTTTTTGAAATGGCCTACTTCCTTTTCGTCCGCGACGGTTCGGCGCGCATTTCCGCAAAGTTACTTCACGGATTCGCGTCGGGTGGGAGGAAGCACATGGGGAGATCGCGCGACGTGCGCAGGCCCGCGGGGGCGTCCAGGATCGTGGGGATGCAATTCACCACGACCGAGGCGGTGGCGATGTCGCCGTGCGTGCCGCCGGGAATGGTGAGCGTCAGGTTGGGATTGCCGGCGATTTCGACGGTGTCGCCGGGGTCGGTTGCGCCGACGAACATCTGCAATTCCATGTAGATTTTTTCCTTGTTGCCGGCGTAACCGCGCGCGATCTGGTGCACGCCGGCAACCTGACCCGGCGCGACTTCCAGGAATGAAGTTTTCACGCGTTCGCGCGCGACGACCGGCTCGATCGTTTCCGAAATGTCATCCACGGCGAGGCCCAGGGCGTCGGAAACCATCGCCACCGACTCCGGTAGGCCGTGATGCTTGATCGCGCCCGCCGCGACCTGCGCGCGAAATTCCTCGACGCTCATTCCCGCGCCCACTTTTTTCTGCAGCGGCAGGCGGCGCTTCGATGCATCGACGATGCGCACCGCGCGCGCGGATTCGATTACCTGCGATGCGGCGCTGAGCGTGATCAGCAGCTTGTCCATCACATAGCCGGGATTGATGCCTGTGCCGATCAGCGCGACGCCCCAGGTTTTGGCCTCGGCATCGAGCTTCGCGGCAAGTTCCGGATATTTGCGGAACGGATACGCCAACTCTTCGCACGTCGAGACCACGCACGATTCCGCGGCCAGGCACGCCAGCAATTGATCCATCACGCTCGGCAGGTAGGAAGAAGTCGAATGGATGACCACGTCCGGGGATTCGCCGAGCATGGCCTCAGCGTCATCCGTGATTGGCACGCCCCAAGGCGCGTCGGCGCCTTCCACAATGTCGCCCAAGTCGCGCCCCGCTTTGGCGGGGTCTGAATCGATCGCCCCGATGATCTCGACCGAACTCTTTTCCCGCATCAGCCGCACGATGGCCGCACCGATGGGACCGACGCCGTACTGCACCGCACGAATTTTCTTTTTCAAGGCAGGCTCCGTCGCGTTTTTTCGCGGATTCGCTTTCGCCGGCGTCCGGGGCGGCGGTTTGTTCCTTCCCAAATTTGGAGCGAACACGATAAAGCAAACGCGAGGCGCGATCAACCGGATTCGAGTAGCACAGACTTCAGCCTGTGGGTTTTCATCACCGCACGCAGGCAGCGCAAGTGGTCCGGACTGACAGGATTGCCCGGCTTTGGAATTGTCGTTCCGGCCTCGGTCCCGCCGAGATCAAATGGAACCCCTCAGACTGAAGTCTGAGCTACTGGATTCACTTCGTCCCGGCCGGCACGCGCCGCTTCAACTCTTCAAACCAGTTCAGCACGACGTTGATTTGCGTCGGCGCCGTCTGCTCTTGCTCGGTGGGCCTAATCATCAGGAACCGCATGCCGTCGGGGGACACGTCGTAGTTCGAGACCGGAGCCGTGGCAAGCACGTACGGCCCCTCGAAAAGCATTCGTGGATTACCTAGCGCAAAGTTTGGCTGAGTCGTGATCTCCACCGCCATCAACTTGTTTCCGCTGCGATAGAACAGTTCGCGCCCGTTGCGGTTCCACACTGGTTCCCTGCCACCATCCTTGGAAACCTGCCACTTTCCGCCCGGGCCGGGATAGGGCTGGACGTAAACTTCATAACGGCCCGACTCGTCGGACATGTACGCGATCCAGCGCCCGTCGGGGGAAAACCGCGGGTCCGATTCGTTGAAGGGCGTCCGAAGGAAAGGCTGTGCCTTGCGGTCGCTCAGCCGCAGCATCCAGATGTCGTTGCGCGTTGTGGGATCGGCATCATGAAACGCCAGCGTTTGGCCATCCGGGGACCAGGACCCGGGAACATTGATGTCCTCGCTAGTTGTCAATCGCTCGAGCCCGCCACTGCCGTCGGCAAGCTGCGAGAAGATGTTCAGCCGCCCCTCCTTGTTTGAATAAAACACTATTCTTTTGCCGTCCGGCGCCCAAAGCGGGCGGTTGTTATCATTGCCCTCGAACGTAAACCGGGTCAACGTCTCTCGGGAAAGATCGTACAGCCAGATTTGCCCATCAGTGGCCACTGCAAGGCGTTGACCGTCAGGGGAGAACCGCGGGGACTCGTAACCGTTCACGGGGGCAGCCAAGGGTTGTTCAGTTCCCTTGCGGTCGACCCACACCAGGCTGCGTTGGGCTCCCTGCACGCCACCGGAAACGTAAACTAGTGATCCGGCGGTGGAGAGGCTGTACTGAGCAGCTTGTGTCCTAGATTCCAGGACACTCTCTACAACAGGGACCGCTGCACCCGTTACCTCCAGCCGCTTTAGATCGAAAGGTACAGCCATCAGGTTCCCACTTTGCGCATAAACCAAATGCCCGGACAAAGCGTAGCGGGGATATGTTGCCCCTTGAATTAGGTCTCGGCGTTCGCCTGATTGTATCGATTGGACTGCAACAACTGGGAGAGGAATTGACCCAGCCACAAAGAGGATCGCTTTCGTTCCAGGCAGGAACACTGGCCATCGGTGACTGCTATCCCCGCCCGCAAGCCGAGTCAGCGCTTGCCAGGCTCCTCCCGCATCCGAAACCTGCCTGACACCCACACCCGTAGCTGCTCCACCCAATAGAATCGTCCCACGATCATCCCAACTGGCCCCGCCGCCAATTGGGGAATCGCTCAGCGTCAGCGCAGCTCCTCCATTCACCGAAACCTTTTTCAGCCTTCCACCCGTGACAAATCCAAGCCATTGGCTATCGGGAGAGAAAAAAGGGGAGGAGCCACCTTCCGTGTCCGGGATCGGCTGTGCCTCCAGCCTATCCATTGTCCTCAGATATAGCCGCTGAATCCCTCCTTGCGTCGCGACATACGCAAGATGGGTGCCGTCAGGAGAAATGGCAACAGCGGAGCCGCTATCGAAACCTGCCAGTACTCGGCCCGGTGGGAGCGCGATCACCGTGCGGGTGACAGGCTGCGCCGGCGAAGGCTTCAGAGTCCAAGCAACCAAGCTCGCGATCACGACTGACAACAAGACGCCCAAGCTGAGAGCAGGCACCCGCCATCCTGAGGCGCGGGAGCCTTTCGCCGCGGCAGCCGGTTCTGCCGTCGGCGAACTGATCAGTGCCTCGTGAATTTCGATCCGCACGTCGCCAGCGGATTGCATCCGTAGCGTCTTGTCCTTCTGCAGGCAACGCCGCAGCAGATCACGAATCTTTGCTGGAGTCGCAGAGGGCAATCCGTGCCAGTCCGGTTCGGCCCGGACCACGGCGGCCAGGATGTCCGTTACGTCTTCCCCATGGAATGCCACTTTCCCGCTGAGCAATTCGAAAAGCACACAGCCGAAGGCCCAGATGTCAGTTCGCTTGTCGACCGATTTTCCACGGGCTTGCTCAGGGCTCATATAAGCAGCTGTGCCGAGAATCACGCCTTGCATCGTCGCCGCCATGCTCAGCGTCGGCGAATTGCCAATGTCTTCGTTTGCTGCGTCCCCCGAGAATGCTTTTGCCAGACCAAAGTCCAATACTTTCACTTTACCTTCCGGCGTCACCTTCACGTTGGCCGGTTTCAAATCTCGGTGAATGATGTTTTTTTCGTGCGCGGCTTCCAGCGCTTCGGCAATTTGCGCGGCGATTTTCAGCGCGTCCTCGATGGGGAGCGGGGCAGCCTTTACGCGCTCGGCCAGCGTCTCGCCGGGAACCAGTTCCATCACGAGGCAGGTCACGCCGCCGGACTGCTCCAGGCCGTAAATTGTCGCGATGTTGGGGTGGTTCAGAGCCGCCAGCATGCGCGCTTCGCGCTGAAAGCGGGCGAGGCGTTCCGGATCATTTACGAAGTTAGCGGGAAGGACTTTGATGGCCACGTCGCGCGCGAGCTTGGTGTCGTGGGCGCGATACACCTCGCCCATTCCGCCCGCACCAATGGCGGAGAGAATTTCGTATGGTCCTAGGCGTGTGCCAGGAAGGATCGCCATGGCCCTCCAACCAAATTATGAATTGGCAGAGTATACCCTCGACCCGCGATTACGCATCTGTAAATTCTTGGCCGACGATGTTGACGCGGCGGCTGGCGTGATTTGTACCTCTTCATCCTGCAGGAAAGTCGATTCGGAGAATGTCCAAGTATCACAGGCATCCGCCGCGGCGGATGCCTGTGATACTTGGGCTCGCTTGCCCAGTTTTTGCCGGGGGCGGATAATGCACGGGGGATCCGAGTGGAGCGGTATAACGCGTCGAACAACTGGGGGAGGCTTTCATGGCTGCGGTAAAACTTTCAGAGAAGGAAGTTGCGGTGGAATTGCGCAAACTTAGCGGCTGGAGGGTGGTGAATGGAAACCTGCACCGCGTGTTCGAGTTCAAGGATTTCTCGGAGGCCTTCGGATTCATGACGCGGGTCGCGCTCGCCGCTGAAAAGATGGATCATCATCCGGACTGGTCCAACGCCTGGAACAAAGTCACGGTGGATTTGTGCACGCACAGCGCCGGCGGCCTGACGAAAAATGATTTCGAGCTGGCCGGGAAGATGCAGCAGATTCACGGCGGGTGATCGCAGCGCCTTTTTCCGTTTGAGCTGGTTTCCTGATGTTGAGCCGCATGTGTCGTCCCTGACGAGCCTTCGTGATTGGTTCATGTAGCGCCCGTCCGCCGCGGCGGACGGGGATGCTCTTGATTCCAAGGTGCCCGCCTGAAGGCGGGCGCTACAAAAGCGATTCATCCACCCCCTGATTTCTGCCGGATAGGCCTCACTTCACGCATGTTTGATAGAATGTGATTTCCTGGCTCGTTTGCGGAATCGCCGGACGCGTTCTTGCACAGGAAACTGGAGTACCCACGAAAATGCCGGAAGCGATCATGAAGAAAAGCGCCGAGGACGAGCGCGTATTTGAGGGCTACCGGCGCTGGGGATATCTTGCGGCGAATCTGGATCCGCTCGGCTTCCTGACGCCAATCGTTCATCCTGAACTGATCGTCAACGGGGAAGCCGCCACTGCTGCGCGAAAATTCTACTGCGGCACGATCGGCGCCGAATTCGTGCACATTGATGATACCGAGCGCCGCCGCTGGATTGCCGAGCGGCTGGAGTGCGATGCGCCGCAGCCCGATCGCGGTTTTATCCTCGAACGGCTGATCCGCGCGGAGCTTTTTGAGCAGGTGCTTCAGGCGCGTTATCTGGGGAGCAAAAGATTTTCGCTCGAAGGAGTGACCGCGGTCATTCCTTTGCTTGACCAAGTGCTCTCGGCGGCCTCGGCGGCGGGCGCCGAGCAAGTGGTGCTGGGGATGAGCCATCGCGGGCGGCTGAACGTGATGGCGCACATCGCGGGGCAGCGCGCGGCGGATATTTTCGCGGGCTTCGAGGATGTGGACCCGCGCAGCGTGCTGGGCAGCGGCGACGTCAAGTATCACGTCGGCGCAACGGGGGAATACCGCACTCGCGAGGGGCGCAAACTCAGCGTTCATCTGGCATCGAATCCAAGCCACCTCGAAGCGGTCGATCCCGTGGTCGTGGGCCGCGCGCGGGCCAAGCAAACGCGCGCCGGAACTCCCGGCGGAGTGAAGAAAATTCTTCCGATCGTTCTGCATGGGGACGCGGCCTTCGCCGGGCAGGGCGTATGGGCGGAGACGCTGAATTTTTCCGACATCGGTGCGTATTCGGTCGGCGGCACGATCCATGTGATCGTAAATAATTTGCTGGGGTTCACCACCGAGCCGCGTGAATATCAATCCGCGCGCTTCGCCTCTTCCCTGGCCAAGCGGCAAGCGGTGCCCATTTTTCATGTGAACGGGGAGGATCCGGACGCGGTCGTGCGCGTGGGACAAATCGCGCTCGAGTATCGTTCCGTGTTTGGCAGCGACGTGGTGATCGACCTGATCGGATACCGGCGCCACGGCCACAGCGAAGTGGACGACCCCACCATCACGCAGCCGCTCCTGTACGCGGAGATCAAGGATCATCCTCAGCTCTGGCAGATTTACGCGAAAGAGATTGGAGCGGATCCGTCGGCGACAGTTACCGCCGTGCGCAACGAACTCGAGAGCGCGCACCAGGCCGCAAGCGAAATGCAGAAAAAGCCGCGCCTGCGCAAGCTGCCCACGTACTGGTCGCCATACAAACGGGGCCGCTACGACAGCGCGTATGAAGTGGACACCGGAGTCGCGGCGGAAGAACTCGCGCGAGATCGCGGATTTGCTGACCAGGTATCCTTCGGATTTCGCGATTCACCCGAAAGTGAAAAAGCTGCTCGAGCAGCGCGCCGAAATGGGGCACGGCAAGCGCCCAGTGGATTACGGCATGGCGGAAGCGCTCGCGTTCGGAACGCTGCTCCTGGCCGGCACGCCGGTGCGGTTCACGGGGCAGGACACGCGGCGCGGCACTTTCAATCAGAGACACGCGGCCCTTGTCGATACGCAGAACGAGGCGCAATACGTGCCGCTGGAACACTTGGCGCCGGAACAGGCGCGATGCGAAATTTATAATTCGACGCTGTCCGAAGCCGCGGTGCTGGGCTTTGAATACGGCTACAGCCGCGACTATCCGGAAGCGCTGGTGCTGTGGGAAGCGCAATTCGGCGATTTCGCCAACAGCGCGCAAATCATCATCGACCAGTTCATCAGCGCGGCCGAAGACAAGTGGGACTTGCCGTCGGGCGTGGGGCTGCTTCTGCCGCACGGGTATGAAGGGCAAGGGCCCGAACATTCCAGCGCGAGGATCGAGCGTTATCTTCAACTCGCGGCCGAGGACAACATCCAGGTTTGCCAGCCGTCGAATGCCGCGCAATATTTTCAGTTGCTGCGCCGGCAGGCGCTGCGGCGCTGGCGCAAGCCGATGATCGTGTTCACGCCAAAGAGCATGCTGCGGCACCCCGACGCGTCTTCGCCGATCGACGATTTCCAGCGGCCGCGATTCGAGTGGGTGGTCCCGGACCGCGAAGTCACGTCCGCCGAGCGCGTCCTGATTTGCAGCGGAAAAATCGGCCACGAGTTGCGCGGGGAACGCAAACTCCGCGGCGATACCAACACGGCCATCCTGTTTCTCGACCAGCTCTACCCGTTTCCGAAAAACGAGCTGCGCGCGGAAATGGCGCGCCATCCGAACGCGCGCGAAATGGTCTGGGTGCAGGAAGAGCCGGCGAACATGGGCGCGCTGTCGTACGTCCTGCCGCGCATCCGAACATATTTTCCGGACATTCCGGTGCGTTCGGTGAAGCGTTCGGCCAGCGCGAGTCCCGCGACGGGCTCGGCCAAGGCGCACGAGCTCGAACAGAAAACGTTGCTGACGCTGGCGTTCACCACAGGCCCGAGCCGACTGGGACTTGTCTCTCATTGATTCCTCTTGCGTGCTTGGCTTGATGCGCCAGGGGCTAAAGCCCGGCCTTGCTTCGATTTTGATGTCGCGGCTGAAGCCGCGACCCACAAAGCTTGGTGAGAGCGCGGTTCCTAACGCGCGCTCGGCGCGAAAGTTTTTGTGGGTCAAGGCTTCAAGCCGTGACGTAAGCGGCTTGGAAAAAATCGGCTTTAGCCGCTGGCGATTGGGAGTAGGGTTGTCACGGAGATGCGACTTGCGTGCGGCTCGGATGCCCGCCTGAAGGCGGGCGCTACACGGATTGAATTTCCGGGAGGGAATCGAAATGCGAAAGTTTATTTTGAAGAAATTCTTTTTGTTGGCTGTGCTTTGCTCCGCGGCGGCTTGCGCTTCGGCGCAGCAGAATGCGCCGCTGACGGCCGTTCCGCCCAAGGAAGGCGATTTCGTCACGCACGATTTCAAATTTTCAGACGGCCAGACGCTTCCGGAGGTGCGCCTGCATTACACAACCATCGGCACGCCGCATCGCGACGCCAACGGCCGCGTCACCAACGCCGTGCTGATTCTGCACGGCACGAATCGGGCCGGCCGGGTGTGGCTGACCCCCTCGTTCGCGGGAGTGCTCTTTGGCCCCGGCCAGCTTCTCGATGCGTCGAAATATTATCTGATTCTTCCCGACCAGCTCGGCGCCGGCCTCGGAAAATCCACGAAGCCGAGCGACGGATTGCGAGCCAAGTTCCCCCACTACGATTATTCGGACATGGTCCGCGCGTCGCAGATCCTTCTCGCGCAGGGATTGCAGGTGAATCATCTGCATCTGCTCGTCGGCGCGTCGATGGGTTGCATGGAGGGATTCATGTGGGGCGAGTCCAACCCCGACGACATGGACGCCATGCTCCTGCTTTCCTGCCTGCCTGTAGAGGTCGCCAGCCGCAACCGTATGGTCCGGAAAATCATGGTGGATGACATACGCCTTGATCCCGGATGGAACAACGGCAATTACACCGAGCAGCCTTACGGTTTGCGCGCCGCGCTCGGCCATTTGCTCGTCGTGGGAAGCGTGCCGACGCGCTGGCAAAAGCAATATCCGACAGCCGCGGCGGCCGACAAATACGTGAATGACTACATCGAACAAAACATGAAGACCACGGACGCGAACGATTTCATGTACCAGTATGATGCGTCGCGCAATTACGATGCGTCGAAGGACATCGATAAAATCCGCGCCAAAGTGCTGCTGATCAATCCGCAGGAGGATTTCTGGAATCCCGCGGAGCTCGGCATTGCGGAAGAGGAAATCAAGAAGGTGAAGAACGGAAAATTTGTATTATTGTCGTTTCCGGAATCGTACGGGCACTACACTTTTTTCCAGGCGGCTGCCTGGCAGAAATACTTCGCCGCATTCCTGCGAGACGTGAAGTAGCACAGACTTCAGCCTGTGGGGTTCCAATTGATCTTGGCTGGAGTGCGCGGCAAGCGTGCATTTGCGAAAATCCACAGACTGAAGTCTGTGCTACTAAAAGCGACTACTCGAATTGTTTGCGAAACGCCGCGAATTGCTGTTTCAAATCCGCAATTTCCGACTGAAGATTTTCCACTTGATCCTCGAGGCGCGCGATCCGATCTCCCCCGCTCGTGCTACTTGTCACCGCAACTCCCGCCGCGGAATCCGGCGGCGGCACTTCCACGTCCCCGCTGAGCAGGTGCGCGTAGCGCGCTTCCTTCGTGCCCGGCTGCCGGGGAAGCACCTTGACGAGCGGCGGTTCGCGCTTCATCAACCGCTGTAGCGTGGATTGCACGATGCCCAGGTCCTCGAACTTGTGCATGCGGTCGGCGCGGCTGCGCAATTCGCCGGGCGTTTGCGGGCCGCGCAGCAGCAACTCGGCAAGGATCGCGATTTCATGCCGCGTGAAGTTGTAGGCCTCCTGCAAGCGATGCTCGTATTTACTCACGCGGCTGACCATGTTGTCGGCGGCGCCGGCCAGGCCCTTCTTGTCGAGGGTGCGCAAGGCCTCGCGCACGGCTTCCTCGTCAAGATTCATGACGGGATCGCGATTGGATTTCTGGTTGCAAGCGTTGACGAGCGCGTTCAACGAAAGCGGATAATATTCCGGCGTGGTGAGCTCTTTTTCGACGAGCGAGCCGAGTACCCTGGTTTCCACTCCGTTTAGTAGAATGTCCATTGGACGAAATCATATCGTAACGGCTGCCAGTTCCCCAAAATTCCTGGCCCCGGCGTAACTGTCCGCGAATGCGTAAAAAATTCTAACCAGGTCCAGTTTCCGGCCGGGGCCGAAAGCTACAGGTCAGATTATTTCTTTTAGGGCCAGTTAATTACGAGACACAAGCGCATTAAGACTTTGGAAGCGAGCTTGCTTGAAGAAGTACTATCGGACACGGGGGAAGGCTTTTTTCAGGCCTGCGAAAGGAGTCACCGATGCGGACATTACTCGTAAAATATAAGCCCAGATGGATGGGGGTTTTGGCCATCCTGGTTTCGTATTTCACTATTCTTCCGATGGTCGCGCCAATGCAAGCGCAGACCACGGTTCTTGGGGAATTGACATTCAAGGGCGCGTCGAAGGTGGAAAAAACATCGGGTGTGTGGATTGACGGCAAGTACGTGGGATATTTGGGTGAGTTGTGGGGCCCAAAGCGGATCCTGTTGCTTCCTGGCGACCACGAACTCGCCGTGCGGCAGGCAGGTTATAAGGACTTCACCGAAACGCTCACCGTGGAGCCCAAGGAATTATTGCTTGTTCCCGTCAAAATGGAGAAAGAAACGAGCGACACTTGGCCAAGCGTGACCGCTCAGTTGAAAGTGGACGTCCAACCCGATCGCGCGGCCGTTTTCGTGGACGACAGGTTTCTGGGGCATGCGGGGGAATTGGGCGGGGCTTTTCACTCCATGCTGCTCAGTCCCGGCACGCACCGAATCAAGATCGAATTGCCCGGATACCAGAGTTTCGAGACGGATGTGACCATGGCTGCCGGACAGAAATCAGTGGTGAAGACGAATCTTAAGAAAGGCAGCATTCACCAGGCCGATGCCCTCATCAATGAGGCCAACAATTCCAACCAAAACAAGTAACCGCGTCGGTTAAAGCCCGGGAACGCAAATCTCCCGATTGGCGGTTTCCGTTTCGCCAATCGGGAGATTTGCGTTCCCGGGCCACCTTCTTAGATGATTCTTCGCCCTGCCTGAACGTTTGAACATACACAGCTGCCCGCGCTACGGTATTATCTTTCCGATATGCCACTGCAAATCATCAAGCGCCGCTCGCGCGGCTTCATCTGTGTGAATGCCCATCCCGAGGGATGCCGGCGCAACGTCGAGCGTTGGATTGCCGGGATAAAAGGGAAAAGTTCCGCCGGGCAAAACGCGCCGAAAAACGTGCTCGTCATCGGCGCGTCCACGGGCTACGGGCTCGCGTCGCGCATCGCGGCGGCATGGGGCTATGGAGCAAAAACGCTCGGGGTGTTTTTCGAGCGCCCGCCGGAAGGCGACAAGACCGCGACGGCGGGCCACTACAACACCGTAGCCCTTCATTCGATCGCCAAGCGCGATGGACTTTTCGCCGCGAGCATCAACGGCGATGCATTTTCCGACGAAATCAAGCGCGCCGCCGCGGAAATGATTCGCAAGGAAATGGCTCCGGTCAACCTGGTGATTTACTCGCTCGCCTCGCCGAAGCGCACCGATCCCCGCACGGGCAAGGTGCACAGCTCGGTTCTAAAACCGGTCGGGCAGGCTTATACCAATCGCACCATTGAGCTCGATTCGGAAAAAGTGGTGAGCGTCACGTTGCAGCCGGCGAACGAAGATGAAATTGCGGATACCGTCGCGGTGATGGGCGGCGATGACTGGCGGCGCTGGATGGATATGCTGCTCGGGGAAAAACTGCTGGCGCCGGGGGCGCGCACGCTGGCGTATTCCTACATCGGTCCGGAAATTACGTGGCCGATTTATCGCGACGGCACGATTGGACAGGCGAAGAAAGATCTTGAGCGCGCGGCAAAGGATCTGGATGCCGCGCTGGCGAAACAATTGGGAGGCAACGCCTGGGTATCCGTCAACAAGGCGGTCGTAACGCAGGCCTCCGCGGCGATTCCAGTTGTTCCGTTGTACTTGAGTTTGCTTCCCTTGGTGATGAAAAAGAAAAATCTGGACGAAGGGCCGCTCGAACAGATGCGGCGCCTGTTTACCGATTTTCTTTGCACGGGACAAGCGCCGAAGCTCGACGAAGCGCGGCGCGTGCGCCTGGACGATCGCGAGATGCGCGCGGACGTGCAAGCGGAAGTCGCAGCGGTGTGGCCGCGGGTCACCACCGAAAATCTTCGCGAAATCAGCGCCTTCGCCGGATTCCAGCGCGAGTTCCGCGGCTTGTTCGGCTTTGAAGTGGATGGCGTGGACTACGAACAGCCGACCGAAACGGATTTGAGTTGGTGAGAGTGGCGCAGGCTTCCAGCCTGCGAGAGTTAGTCCTTGCAAAGACTAAGACCCACAGGCTGGAAGCCTGCGCCACTGGCAAAGCCTAAAGCCGTTTTCGAAGATATTCAAAAACCAGGTGTCCAATCAGTCCGGAAATGGCTGCAACGACAAAGTTTTCGGCTGTGAAAATATCTCTTACGGCAAAAGCTAGGGTCTTGCCTTGTTCATTGACGCGAGTAAACTCACCCATCAGAAGATTTGAATAAAACAGAAATATTATGAAACCGACCTCTACCAGCGCCCGCCAAATCGGGGCCAATTTTCCGGTCCGTGTTTCTCTCGAAGGCATGGCGTAACTATAGCAAGAAACCGTTTGAAGGCGGCCCCCTTAAGAAAGTGCCAAGGCGGAAATTTCTAGCGGCTTTGTAAATCGGCTTCCGGTATATACAGGTCCAGATCTCGCGGCTGACGCCTGCCCTTGCGAAGCGAGAACAATCTTCGGGAAACGTCTGTACTCGGGTCGTCCTCGATGGCGCTGGGGACAATCCGGAGCCATGGCGTTGACGGGCATTTGATTTTCTTTTTTTGCGCGTTCCCCCGCCGCTTCGCGTGAACAGTGGGTACTTCGTGCCGCGCGGACTTCCGGAGCTTTCGCTGATTGCGAGTCTTCTTTTTCATTGGCACTCCAAAAAACAGCTACGGAGTCGCGCCCTCGCGCGCCACAGAAACTTGCAACACCATACAAGCGGTCAGAATGCCGCGGCGTCCGCAGAAGACCGGCGGGCTTCCGCGATACGCCGCGGCTACTTGACCCACGCGGGTCTCGCCGTGATGGCGGTCAGAGCGAGACTCGGCCCCGCGTGAAACTCACAAACTATCAAGCCAAAACTCCCCAATCCGATCCTGAACGCAGCCCTAGCGATTCGCGAAATAGAGCATCAAGCCGAGAATCGCGATCGGGATCAGGGCCAAACCCGTGTAAAGCGCAAGCTTTCCGATGAATGATGTTTGTTGCTCTCTCCAATCACGCAATTCCGCCCGGTCCGTCACCCCCACTTGGTCAAGATGGGTAAGATCCCATGCAAACTCGCGCGTGCTGGCATAACGGTTCTGCGGATCGCGCTCCAGCGCGCGGTACATCACTTCCTGTAACTGGGGAGAAATACCCGGATCCAATTCCCGCGGCGGAACCGGATAAATTTTCAGACGGTCCTCGATCCTCGGGCCAGGAAATGGTGATTGGCCCATCACCATTTCGTAAAGCATGACGCCAATCGAATACACATCGCTGCGAATGTCCGAGTGTTTTCCAACCAGTTCTTCGGGAGAGATGTATCGCGAAGCGCCAATCACCTGCGAAAGTTTTGTAAACGTCAGCCGCCGCGCCCCAAGCTTGGACGTCACGCCGACATGGATCAACCGGACCTCGTCGTTCTCGCCGATCAAGATGTGTTCCGGCTCGAGGTCGCGAAGGATTACCCCGTGGCTGTGGACATAATCCGCAATCTCGCAGATCGCCACGGTGATCCGAATCGCCCGTTCAGGCGCAAGTTTTCCTTTCGCCAGCAGGTCTCGAAGGGAAATCCCTTCGAACCATTCCCGGACCAAATAGGATTGGCCGCTCCCCGTTTCGCGGCCGTGCTTCTCGATCAGCTTGATCAACCCTGGATGGTCGAGCGCCTTGTCGATTTCTTCTTCACGCTGGAAGCGTTCGGCAAGAACCGGGTCGGCTTCGATTTCGGGATTCGGGACAACGAGAGCGACGGCCCGGTTTGTGGACACATCGGTGGCACGGAACGTGGTCGCGGCGCGGCCCTTGGCGACCACACTCTCAATACTATAGTGGTCCAGTTGGTCGCCCACACCGACCGCCATCCCGTTCGGATTGTGCACTCGCGCCATCCATCTCCTCGGTTCACGCCTCGTCCAGCATCTCGCGATGCCATCCAGGCGATATGCGAATCTCGCCCACACCTGTGCGTAGAGCCGGATCCTAGTAAAGCCAGCGCAGAAGAGCGTTCTCTACGTAGATCAACGCCGTCAGAGCAACCATAATTTCAAGGATGATCGGCGTAATATCCTTGATCCACTGAAGCGGCGTATAGCTCTCGTCCACGTCGCGGCGGATAAACGCAAAAGCAACCACCGATTGGGCGCACCCGATGTGCGTCCAACAACCGCCCAGTGCGTACCCCAGAATCTGCGCCATGGCAAACAGATGCAAGACGGATGGGCTCAACCCGTGCAGCCCGCGCGAGGCGAAATCCGCAACGATGTTGTTGTCCAGAATCGCCGACAGGAACGTGCAGCCAAGAAATTGCGCAAAGGCGACGTGTCCCTGCCCCATGCTTTCAATTCCCTTGTGGACCAAGGTCTGGATCAGATCGAAAAAGCCCGCTTTGGTCAGCAGCGTGATGGAGAGGAACAACGGAAACAGGAAATAGTATTCGGCATATTCGACATAGGCTTCGTGCAACGCCAGCGCCGCGCATTTTGGGAATGCCGCGCAATTCCCATCAGGGCGCACAGGAAGCCGGCAAAGGAGGCCCAGAACAACGGCACGCGATCGTAAATGGCATGCACAATCAGGAGGCCTATGAATGGCCCCAGCGCCAGGGCGCCAATCCTTTGCGCGCGCCGGCGAACGTGGGCGAGCGATGCCAGCGCTTCGTCGACGCCGCGTTCCGCCTGCTTCGCGCCTTCCAAGTCGCGCGCGAATGCCAGTTGATAGTGGCGGTCGAGGGAATCGGCAAGTTCTTCGCTGACGAAATGCCCCAGCAGACTCTTACGAGTCTCTTCCGGGACATTTTCGCGAAATAGCGAAAGGCCCAACGATTCACCTTGATGCAGCCATTTCAGAACGCCCTCGGCGTGGCGCGCCCAGTTCCGCGGCGTGATCCTCGACAAATTCGATCGGAGTCAGACACCTCGCCGTGGCGCGTCGCCTGAAGGAAGCGCACGTCTTGCGCGTTGGCTTCGATGACATCCAGCAGTGTCGAGGATACACGTGCTGGTTGCGCAGTCTCTTGCGAAGCTGGCGGGCAATCAAAAGATAGCTGACGATCGCCGCGGGGGCGCAGTAGATGACGAAGAAGGCGTTTCCCAGCAGAGGATAGAGATTGGCCTTCATGATGAGGTTCGGCGGTTCGCCGTAGGCCACCCATACGCCGCAAATCGTGGTGATCGCGGTGCAGACGATCACGGCATAGCGGATCGCGGAGGTCGGCGCGGCGGCAAGAAGCAGGACGATGACCAGGGTTCGGATGGTCAGTCCAATCATGGAGACGCCGCCGAAAACGGCCGACGCGACCGCCACGAAAGCGGTTACGGAAATGACCGTGGGCACAATCGCGCCTTGATTGCGGCGCAGCAGGGCGAAGGTGATCCCTTCCAGCAAGCGCGTCTGGGCAATCACGGAGACAAAAAAAGTCAAGCCGAGAATGAAGAGCATGGTATCCGCGTGGATCAGATCGTCCAGCCCGTGGAAGGACAGCAGATTGAGCTGCGCCCAATGCCACCATCCGCTTTCGCGAATCTCGACGTGCCATTCGGACGTGCCGAGCTTGCAAAACGTGGCGATGATGACCAGCAACATTCCATAGGTCAGGGCATTCTTGTGGACCTGATATTTGAACGAGCCGAGCAGAAACAGCGCCAGGATGGTCGCCAGGACCTCCGCGGCGAGGAGCCAGACGGGCATGATCCGGCCCGGCGAACAAGATGGACGCCGGCGGCAGCAGCGCAGCCACCGACAAATCCGCGCCCGGACAACATTGACAACTTCGGCAGGCGCCTGCGCTCTGAGAGTTACTCCCGGGTAGGAAGATCACTCCGGAACCGGGACGGAGTTGTCGCCAAGGATTACTCTCCGCGTGGCAATCGCCTCGGCCGAACTTCCGACCCTGCTGCGTGAAGTTGCCGTCGGCCGGTCTCGATTCCGCGGCAGCCAGGGCTTCGACCTCGAGCCTGCTCCGCTTCCACAGTTTGCGAAGGCGGTCACGATGTGCCAGGGACCCTTGTAGCTGGGACCCCGCGCTCGATTCCGTCTGTGCATCATGGTTCGGATTGTGGCCGCCTGCCTGCGCGCCATTTCCGACTGGACCATGATTCTGCGCCAGCAGGGCGGCCTGCTGCGTGTGCTCTTCGGCCTTTTCGCATGACGCGAAGCCGCATCCACAGCTCGCCCTTTCAGTTGAGCGATGTAACTGTCTGGGGCCAGCCGCACGGCCTTCGGTGAGTTCCTCGATGGCGTCCTCCACTTCAAAATTGACGCAGAAGCGCCATTCCCAACAGGACGCGCAGTTCCGAAACTTCGGGATTCGCCGCGACGCATTCGCGCAAGTCCTGCACCAGCTCGGCGCGCTCTGCCTTTTCCAGCAGGTGCGGGTCCGCGAACATCCGCAGCAGCGAGCCCTGCGCTTTCGCGCGGGATGTGCGCGAGCACGGGCGAAGACGCGACGCGGACGACACGTGCGCGATCCTCGCGCTCGATCGTCGCTCTGATGGCTGTCAATGATCATCATGATTTCGCCTCGTCGAGCTGATTCATCTCATTCTACTGCCGCTATGGCAGCGGCTTGCGAAAATTCTGGAACGGCAAGGCGTGGACAAACGCCACGCCCTGCCAGTTCCGGCTTACGGCAGGAACCGGTCTAGGCTCGCCAGACATTCGCGGGCTCCGGACGGAAGACGAACTCGGGATAGCCGAGCTGCCCCATCTCCGGGATGTCCAAGACCCGCCAGTTCCGTTTCCGCGGAAACCCGCTGACCGATGAAGAACTCGATGGCCAGGTTGATGACCAAGCTGATGGTGAATACGAAGCCGATCAGCGTCGAGACACCCACGAGCTGGGCGACGAGCTGGCTGGCATCGCCGTAGAACAGGCCGGTGACCGAGCCAGTAACGCCGTTCCAGCTTCCGCCGTAGTTGCTGGTGCCGTCCGCGAAGAGGCCGACCGAGAGCACGCCCCAGAGGCCGTTGGTTCCGTGGACGGAGATGGCGCCGACCGGATCGTCGACCTTCAGAACGTTTTCGACGAACGAGCAGCTCAGGCAAACCAGCACGCCGGCGACCAAGCCGATGATGCAGGCGCCCGTGGTGCTGACGAAGCCGCTGGGCGCGGTGATGGCCACCAGGCCCGCCAGCAGGCCGTTGCCGCTCATGGAGGCGTCCGGCTTGCCTTTGAGCGCCCACATGTAGAGGATTGCGCCGATGGTTCCGGTGCAGCCCGCCAGCATGGTGTCAACGGCGATGGTGCCGATGCGCAGGTTGCCGGCGGCGGAAGCGCCCAGCGTGCTGCCGGGATTGAATCCGAACCAGCCGAAGGCCAGGATGAAGCAGCCGATCAGCACGGCCGAAATGTCGTGGCCGATGATCGGGTTGCTCGATCCGTCGCGGTTGTACTTGCCGATGCGTGGGCCGATGATCATGGCATACGGCCAGCGCTGTGATTCCTCCGACCGCGTGCACGACGCCCGATCCGGCGAAGTCGCAGTAGCCTTTGCCCAGACCGACGTTGGTGCCGAGCTGCGAGAGCCAGCCGCCGCCCCAAGCCCAGTTGCCATAGAGCGGATAGGTGATCGCGCCCATGAGGATCGACGAGACGGCGAACGCCAGGAACTTCCAGCGTTCGGCGCACGCGCCGGTCACGATCGTCAGGGCGGTGTCCATGAACACCATCTCGAACAGGAAGATCACCATGACGCCGACGTCATAAGTGTGGCCGCCGAGGAACATCCCCGCCTGACGCCGAAGATGCCCCAAGTCTTGCCGAACAACGTGATCAGAGTGTTCTCCGGTTGAGGGATTGCAGGCCGCCGAGGTTGCCGTTGCCGGCGGCGCCGCCCATCTGGATGGCGAAGCCTATAATCCAGTAGGCGAACAGGCCGCACGTGTACACGAAGAAGTTCATCATGTAGGTGTGGTTGGCGTTTTTCACGCGGCAAAGGCCCGACTCCACCATGGCGAAGCCGGCCTGCATGAACATGACCAGGAAGCCGGTGACCAGCGTCCAAATGAAGTTGACGGCGATCTTGTTCTGGCCGACTTGGTTGGCGACATCGGGAAGCGTCACGCCGGCTTTGGAATCGGCCGCGGGGACGTCGTTGATGGTGCCGGTGATCGTGCCTCCGGGATCGCCCTTGGCCAGATCTGCCGTCGTGGGCGCCTTACCGGCGGCGTCCTTCAGTTCGGCATCCGCCGGAGAAGGGCGTGGCGCGGGAGCCGCAGCGGCTGCAGCGGGCAGCCGGTGCCGGAGTCTGAGCGTGAGGCAACCGCGCCTAACGTCAGACCCAGCGTGATGAGAAAGAGACCGAGACAACAACTTATTGAAGGATTTTTTTCATCGTGAATGCTCCATTGAGGTTTTGGCTGCCACAAAACTCGAAGGTTCTGCTTTTCCCGCCATGCTCTTGCCGAACGCGACGGGCAATACGCCAAGGACCCCGACCAGACTTATGCCGATGCCCACCAAGGCGAAAACGAGCCGCCCGCCGACGCTAGTCGTGATGTGCAGGCCGGCGATGGTGACGAACCATCCGCCCAAGGCAACTGCAATTCCGAGCAGCTTCAGGACGGGGTTGCCTGCCACACCCGCCGTTTTTCCCTCCATCGGCTTGATCTTCAGGAACCCAATATAGACTGATGGCCACGGCCGCCAACCCGAGCACCAAGACCAACTTGCCGAATCCTTCGGTAAGATAGGCGAGGCCTGCGCATAACGCCGTCACCCCCGTCCAAAACATGGTTAAATAACTTCCTTGCTGTTTGTTTGCTGCCATCGCTAATTCCTCCTTGACCCGGCTGGGTCTATCCTTAAGAAATGAATTCCTCGCTTCTTTCCCCTACTTGCAGTGATCTCAAGAACCCGTCTTCCAAAATGAAACAAAACCCATACAGCTTCGCTCGCATCGCCAGGGAACTTACCCTTTGCACTTCCGGCATTTCCCTGGAAACCGTGCCGAGAAGAATTATCTCGGGAGGCTCGCGCGCGGGCTGACGAAAAGCCCGCAGCACGGCACAATCAATCTCTGGGAGCACATCAAAAACCAGATTTCGGATGGCAATCGCATCCACCAAAATCTGCAGCGATTCATTGCGGTCTCGGTCCGAGCGCCGCAAGCTGGAATCCCAGACGTCCGGCGGCCGCGTGACCCAGTCGCATTCCAAAGTCTCGTTGCGCCACTCCACGCGAAGCAATCGCAGCGGTGCACGCGAAATCTCGCCGAAGCGCATTTCGCCTCCGCATCGTGCGGAGGAAGTCAGCGACTTCCCACAATTGCCGCATTGCCTCTCCTTTTGCGCATCCGTCGTTTTTGCCCTCACCGGCAACGCCATAAAAACCATGAATTCCGCGGCAACAATCAATTCCAGCACCAGGGGCAATCCAGCTTGAAGACGCAAAATCAGCAGCACCGCCACCATCGAGAACCACTGCCATCGAGTGCGCCGCAGCCGTTCCAGCCGCCCCGGGAATCGGAACAGATCGCTGAGAGCCGAGCTTGTCCGCCGGGACTTGCGGGCACACAGGCGCGAATGCACGCAACGGCAAAGAAACCAGAGATAAGCAGTTCAAACAAGGACCGTTTCCATATTCTGTACTGACATCCTTCCGCAAGCCTGCTTAGGGCATAGCCCCGCCAAAAACGGGAATCGCTTGGGATCAAGAACAGATAGACCCGTCCAAGCGCCGTTCAGGGCTTAGCGTATCGGCTCGTCGTCGAGCGTTATGTTTCTATTGGTTGGACACGGCGTCGTGTCCGAGAAAAACAAAGCAGCCTGAGGTTCACACCGCCTGCGCCTCTCTTCATCGGCGAAGCGAGGACTTCGTGGGGCGATGCGACCGGTTGACTTGCCCGCGCAGTTTGCAGTCCACTGCGCTTTCCAGTCAAATTCAAACTTTCAATTGCCACGATTCGCAATGCGCGAATCTACGGAGAGCCGCGCTTCAGTTCATCGTTCAAAATGATGGACTCCGCAATTTCTTTCATGGACTTGCGCATTTGCTGGCTTTGCCGTTGCATCGTGCGATAGGCTTCTTCCTCGCCGATTTTCATTTCGCGCTGCAGAATTCCCTTGGCGCGCTCCACGATCTTTCGGGCTTCCAGCTGGCCGGAAAGGGCGGATTTTTCGCTTACCAATTGCTCCCTCTGGCGTTCATTTTCCTGCAATTCGGCGATTGTTTTTTGAAGTTCCGCGGTGCGCTCGGCCACTCGCGCCTCGAGGTGGTCGCGCGCCTCCCGAAGCGCCTCTTCACTATTTCTTTTCGAGGAACTCACCCAGCTCGCCGCCAGGGCGCAAAGGACGAAGGCCACAAAATACGCGCTATCCGTGGCGTTGATGGCGAAGGAATGAAAGGGTGGAACAAAAAAATAGTCCACGGCCAGGGTGGAAAGCAAGACCGCAAACAGGCCCGGCGCTGTGCCGCCAAACCAGGCGCTGGCCATCACCGCGGCGAAGAACAGGAACAAAAACGGATAGGGAAACAAGCGCTGAAGGAGCAAGCTCGAGGAAAGCGCCGCCGCCACGCACGCCAAGGCAATCCCATAGCGAAGGCCCGTGGCTGCCGCATCGCATCCTGGACCAGCGGTCCCTTTCTGGAGATGAAGTACAGCGCAAAATGTCCCAAGGCCACCAATCAGTCCTTTGTGAATTATTTATAACTTCCTTATGTAGGTTGCAGCAGCCTGCGGTCGCGAAGACAAACTCAAAGAACGGATAGCTTGGATTGAAAAGATTATTGGTCTGCCTGGGAACGCCAATCAGGAGATTGGCGTTCCCAGGCTCGAACGGGGAAATTCAGCTGAATAGTTTACCGCGGAAGAAATTCGTCCGTGTGCGTCACAAATTCCGGATAAGCGCCGGCGCCCAATTCATGAAGGTCCATGCCCTGGCGCTCTCCCTCGACCGACACGCGGAAAGGATAGAAGCGATTGAGGAGCCTATTCACGGCGTAGGTCAGCGGCAATACAAAACCCAGCAGCGTGGCCACGCCGATCAATTGAGCCAGCCATTGGCCGGAGACGATTCCATTCATCGCTCCGGGCAGAGTATCTCCCGCAACATTCAACACGGGCCGCTGGAATTGGCCGAACACGCCCAGCGCCAGGAGACCCCAAATCCCTCCCACGGCGTGCACGGAAACAGAGCCTCCCGGATCGTCCACTTCCATGCGCAGCTCAAACCACTCCATCGAAAACGTGATCACCGCGCCCGCGATCGAGCCGATCACGACGGCTTCGGCGGGACTCACGAACGCGCAGGACGCGCTGCTGGCAACGAGTCCGCCGACCCAGCCGTTGGCGGTGAGCGAAGCGTCCGGCTTGCCAAAGCGAACTTTCGTGATGAACGCCGCGGTGAGCGCCGAAGCCGAAGCGGCGAGCATCGTGTTGATGGCAATCAACGCGGTCCCGGAAGGCTCGCTTCCCGTGAACAGGATCGCGCCGGCGGAATTGAGTCCAATCCAACCGACCAGCGCCAGCACGCAGCCAAACAGCACAAGCACCGCATTGTGACCGGGGATCGCGGGCGCCATGCCGTCCGCGGAATATTTCCCGCGCCGCGGACCTAGAATCCAAGTGACCGCCAGGGCCGTGAGGCCGCCCAGAACCTGAATCGAGCTGGCTCCCCCGGCATCAAGAAATCCGCGGCCGATTCCGTAATTGACGCCGAGCTGCGCAAGCCACCCGCCGCCCCACACCCAATGCGCGAAGAGCGGATACGTCCAGGCGGCAAGCAATGCCGTCGAAAGGCAGCTGGCCCGAAGACGCCAGCGGTCCGCGCCGCTCCCCAACGGGATCAAAGCGGCGAGGCCCACGCAAAAAATTTGAAATAATGCGGCGAGAGAGGTAGCGGATCCGTCGAAGGAAAGATTGCGAAAAAAGAAAGGCTCCGCGGCAATCCAATTCCAACTTTTTCCCGACAAAGTAAGGACATGCGCCAGGACCGCCGATAAACCCCTGCCACGAAAATCCGCAAACGAAATAAGCCAGGCCGGCGACCGCGAGAGCGCAAAGCGAGGCCATCATCATGTGACCGGCGCTGCGCGACCGTCCCAGGCCTACGTTCATGAGGGCCAGGCCGGCCGCCGCGAGGGGAACAAGAAAGATGAAGAAGAGGCAAGCGACCGTCGTGACTTCCGTGAGTCTCGGGGCGGGCATGGGAATTTATCCTTTTTCCTCTCGCGGATTCAGATGCGATCGGAAAGCGAGGACCAATCCCAACACCTCCACCGCAATACCGGCCAGGACAAACGCGGCCCGCAAAGGCGGCGAAGCGAAAAGCACGATCGCGGCCAGCACGAGAAACCATCCCGCCAGCAGCAACAGGAAACCCAATACCTTCATTCCGAAATCTCCCAGTTCAAAGCAAAGAGGCTCATATGGGCATTAGCGACGCCGGCTAAAATATCACAATCGCACCAGAACCAACGTTCCGCTCCAACAAAATTGAACGTGGACTGCGCATC
The DNA here is from genome assembly GCA_963740035.1 of uncultured Acidobacteriota bacterium. Classification (GTDB taxonomy): domain Bacteria; phylum Acidobacteriota; class Terriglobia; order Acidiferrales; family UBA7541; genus Palsa-360. Next base: position 359,418 of record CAVUDA010000019.1, on the reverse strand, counting down.
GCATCGCGCGATGTGAGATGGTCCGGCGTGACAGCGGATAACACGAGATCCGTTAGGGGCTCCTCCTATATCCTTATGCAAGGAATCAAAGAAGTGAATGGGTCAACAAGGCTGCTACCTGCCATGCGATTCGAAGAAACCGGGGCCGATGCAGGACCGATTGAGGCAGGATTCCCGCAACTCCATTGTAATCAATAAAATATAAAGATCGACTCAATCGCTTGGGAACCTATGAGTTACCCTCGTCCTCTCCAAATCGTCTTCAAGGTGCCCCTTGCTGGCGCGGATCACAGCCATATGAATCCGTAATTTGGGACATCGAAACGTTGCATTTTACTAGTCTCGAACACCCATCTAGTATCTCGTTCCTCGGCACAACTTAGTTCGTTCAGTTGATGTGCGGCACGACGATTCAGCGGCGAGATAAAGAATAAATAAGGAGAATACATGGCGGAGAATACCGGCGAAGTAAAAATGACACCAACCTTAGGATTAACCGGGGTGACGATGAACGCCATGGCGCTCATCGCACCCGGTGCTTTCCTTTGGCTTACGTTTGCACCGCAGGCGACAGAGGGTGCCACGGCACCGGCAATGTGGATTGGCATCTTCTTTGCGCTTCTGCTGTGTCTGGCGACGGCGGTGTGTTACGCGGAAATGGCGAAGCTGTATCCAGGCACCGGCAGTTCTTACTATTTCGCGGAGCAGTCCTTCCTGAATCACGACAAGGCATGGAAGTACGCCCGCCTGATGAAGTTCATCGTCGGCTGGGGCTCGCATCTCTACTACTGGATTTACCCCGGCGTGATGGTCGCCGTCACGGGAGTTTTCGTGCGGCTACATCACCGGTACGCTGTGGCCGAACTTCATGAGCGCGTCGAACCCCGGTCCGATGTTCATGATGCTCGTTGCGATCCTGTTTTCCTTCGCCGTCGCTTACATCGCGCACCGCGGGGTTAACGGGTCCACGGCGGTCAGCGTCGCCATCAACGTCATTCAAATTTCCGCGCTGATTGTTTTCTCCGTCATGGCCATCAGCTATCGGATGAGCCATCCCCCGGGAAGCGAAGCGTGGCAGTTTGATTCGGTTTCCGGCGACGGCTATAACTACGAATTCGCGACCACCAGCCAAACGGTCAATGGAACAGCGACGGATGTCATCACCCGTGATGCCAACATGGTGCCGCAACCAAAGCTCGACGCGAGCGGCAAGCCTGTTCCTTATCATGTCAATTACGATACGTATGACACCAGCAATCCGCCGGTGTTCCAGGCCCATCCGAACGCCAAATCCGTAGTCGCAATACACAATTTCAACTGGATGTTCGTGCAGGCCACGGTCGCCATCCTGATTCTGGTCGGATTTGAATCCTGCACGTCACTCGGCGGCGAGGCGAAAAACGCCAAACGGGACATCCCGATCGCGGTCATCACTTCGCTGCTGGTTCAGGGGGCGTTCTGTTATCTCTTCGAGTATTTCGCCGCAAACTACTTCTTAAGTAGCGGCTACCCGATGTCCACTGCAACCGGCTCGGCGGCCCCGATCGGCGACATGATGATCATGGTCGGCGATGCCCTATTCAACGGCCATGGGCGAGCCTTCATGCTGATCGAAGCCGTAACCGTTTTCCTGGCGCTGATCGGCACCACGCTCTCCTGCATCAACACCGGGGCGCGCGTCACCTACGCCATGGGCAAGGACAGCGAAGTGCCGGAACACTTCGGCATGCTGCATGAGAAGAACCTGAGCCCTCACCGCGCGATCTGGGCCTTGGCGATGATTTCCGCGATTTTCGGCGTTCTCGCACTGACGATGCTCTTCGGCGATGGCGGTGCCATCGCGGACGCCACGATCCAGGCCCTGCCTCATGGGTTCTGGTCGAGCTTCGGGTACGTGTCTCATGACACCATGGCGAAGATGCCCAACAGCTTGCTCACGATTACACTGGCTTCCAACTTCGGGACGTTCCTGCTTTACGGCCTAAGCTGCGTAACCTGCATCTTTTGCTACAAAGGCACCCGAACTTCAGCTTCCTCAAACACATGCTCATCCCCATCTTTGGTGTCGCCGCGAACCTGATTTGCATGGGGGCCTACCTCGTGCTGCCGTTCATGGGATATGGCACCAAGATGGAACCGTTCCTGGCCTTGGGAATCGCCGCAGTCTGGGCGATTTATGGAGGGATTTACTTCCTGAGGTCCAGCAAAGCCTCGGGGCGTACAACGCTAGTCACCAGTCGCACGTAATGGTGTAGTATGAATCTAGCTCAGTTAGCGAGGAAATTCGGACAGGCGATTGCACCTGTCCGAATTTCCGTTTCAGATGTGAGTGAAATTCTTGGGGAACCCGCGGGAACCGCTCAGCAGAGCAGTTCCTCCTGGGTTTCCTCCATAAGACGCTCCGCCTCCGGCCATATGCTTGACCTCGAATTCGTGGAACGCACCGATGTCGGGCGAGTCCGCGACCACAACGAAGACTATTTGGGTTACGCGTCGCCGGCGACTCCCGCGCAGGTGCGCACGCACGGGTGGATGTTTGTGCTGGCGGACGGAGTGGGCGGCCAGGAAAAAGGGGAAGTCGCGTCCAAAACCGCGGTCGAAAGCATGGTCGCAGGATTCCACGACGCCAAGGATGGAGAATCGCATTCCGCCGTTCTGCAACGGCTCGTTCAGCAGGCCAACACTCGCGTTTTTGAGGCCGCCGTGACTGGCGGACGCACTTCGGCCGGCATGGCGACCACCATCGTGGCTTGCGCCCTGCGGTACGACCGGGTATCCGTGGCGCACGTGGGCGATTCGCGCTGCTATCTGATTCGCAATGGCAAGGCCGCGCAGATCACGCGCGACCACACCATTGCCAGCGAGCAAGTGCGCCTGGGCCTGGTCACCGCGCAAGAAGCGGCCGAGGGAGAAACCAGCCATATCCTCAGCCGCTCGCTCGGAACCGAATTGGTTGCAAATGTCGACACCAACGATCACCAGATTTTTGCCGGGGACGTTCTCCTGCTATGTTCGGACGGTTTGCATGGCTTAGTGGAAGCTTCGGAAATGGCTGCGATCTGCGGCCAGGGCCAGGACCTCCATCTCGCGGCGGAGAAATTGGTTGCTCTTGCCAACGATCGGGGCGGCGGCGATAATATCAGCGTTCAGTTGATCCGAATCCGGGGCGTCGAGCGAATGGGAATGTATCGCGGACGGCCCTACAAACTGTACTGATACAGGTTCGCTGCTCTCTCTGTGTTTGCCGCCGACCTGCCTTCCCAATGAGTGAATTCCATCCCGGCGATCAGCTCGATCATTACCGCATCGATGGCCTGGTCGCCAGAAGCGGCATGGCATCTATTTTCCGCGGCACGGACGTGCGCGACGGCCGGGCGGTCGCGATCAAGGTTCCTCATCCGGAAATGGAAGCCGACCCGATCTTCTTCGACCGGTTCAAACGGGAAGAAGATATCGGCAAAAAGCTCGATCATCCCGGCGTCGTTCGGGTATTCAACGACGAAGATCGCAGCCGGCGCTACATGGTTCTGGAATGGGTGGACGGCCGCCTGTTGCGCCAAATCCTGAACGAACAGAAGAAATTTCCTCCCGAGCGCGCCATCCGCATTACTCTCGCCCTGTGCAATGCCCTCGACTACATTCACAGCCAGGGCGTTGTCCACCGCGACCTGAAGCCTGAAAACATCATGGTCGGCCCGAACGATCAAGTGAAGCTCATCGATTTCGGCATCGCCGCGAACGCCGGATCGCGCCGCCTGACCTTTGCCAAGCTGACCGAGGCCATGGGAACGCCGGACTATATTTCGCCCGAGCAAGTGAAGGGGAAAACGGGGCGATGCCCGGAGCGACGTCTATTCCCTGGGCATCATGTTTTACGAAATGCTGACCGGCAAGGTCCCCTTCACCGGCCCCAATCCATTCGTCATCATGAACGAACGCTTGCTGAACAATCCGATCCCGCCGCGCGAGGTCAACCCCGAAATCTCACCGCAGCTTCAGGAAATCATCTACCGGGCGCTGGAGCGCGACCCCAACAAGCGTTATCCCAACGCCCACGAATTTGCCCTGGATTTGCAGCACCCGGAAAAAGTCGGCGTGGCCGACCGGGCCGAAATGAAAAATTGGAAGCAGAGACGCTCGCCCGTGGCGCGGCAAATTCTGTTCTACATTATGCTGGCCTTAATACCCGTGGTCGTCTTCGGCTCTGATGCTGTTTATATCGCGCCTGAAATAGCACCTCTTCCCCGTCGGCTCGATTCTGATGTTCCATCCAAATTTGCCGGAGGAATATTCAGCCGCTGAATGCGCTGGTTTGTAGGGCACGGCTTCAGCCGTGCCGAAACGGGGACAGATTCAATGCGGCTTTTGAAGCCGTGCCCTACAAAGATTCGGACGCTATCAGGCGGGCTGCAACGCCACGGCCCACAAACATTCCACGAGGCGAATGCCAACTGGAACGGCGAACCTGTATACTGAAGAATTCATTTCGGCAGAATATCCGGGAGAGTGTTCTCGACCATGCGAATTGATGAATTCCAGCAGAGACTTCGCGACTCCGTGCTCGATCGCGGATGGAGCCATGGGCTCCTTGCTCTACGAGACCCTGGGGCCGCAGCGCTGCGTAGATGAACTGAACGCCACGCGCGCCGAGGAAGTGTTTCGCGTCCACATGGCCTATCTCGAAGCCGGCGCGCACATCATCGAAACGAATACCTTTGGCGCGAACTGGAATAAGTTGAGCGCTTTCGGCCTGGAAGAGCGCGTCACGGAATTCAATCATCGCGGCGTTAAGATCGCGCGCGAGGCGCGAGAGGCCGCCCGCCATGAAGTCTTGATCGCCGGATCGATCGGGCCGCTCGGGGTCTTCCGGGATGAGCGCGAAGCGACGCCGGAGCATTTCCGGGAAATATTCCGAGAGCAGGCCGAGGCGCTCGAAGAACGCGGCGTGGATTTTTTCGTCCTGGAAACATTCGGAAATCCCGCCGAACTTCTGGCGGGAGTCGAAGCGATTCGTTCGTTCTCGCAGCTCCCCATCGTGGCGGAGATGACGTACTCCGAGGAAGGCAGCTCCTTCAGCGGCGCCCGGCCGAAAGATGCATGGGCGCTTTTGCACGAGCGAGGCGTGCAGGTGATCGGCGCGAACTGCTCCGTGGGCCCGCAGGACCATTTGCGTACTCTGCAGGAACTTGCCGCTGTGGCGGGCTCGTTTCCGACGAGCGCGATGCCCAACGTGGGATTTCCGCAGCGCGCCGGCGACCGCATCATCTATCCGAAATCCTCGCCGGAATATTTCGATCTGTTCGCGCGCGAAGCCGTCAAGCTGGGCGCGCGAATTCTGGGCGGGTGCTGCGGCACCGCGCCGGAACATATTCGCGCGATGGTCCAGGCGGTAAAAGGGATGCAACCGTCCACGGGCGCCCGCGCGGTGACCGTGGTGGAAGCCGCCCCCGGAGGTCCGCCCCGCGGCGGCGCGGGAACCTGAAAGCACGCTGTGGCGAAAAATTCAGGCGCGGAAGTTTGTGGTTTCGGTTGAAATCGATCCGCCCAAAGGAACGTCGATCGACCGCGTTCTCGAGCAGGTGCAAAACGTAATGGCCTCGAAAAAAGTGGACGCCATCGACATCAATAGCGGGCCGCTCGCGCGCGTGGGCATGGACGCGCTCTCGCTTTCCGGCGCGCTCGAAGCGCGCGGCATCGAAACGATCCCGCATCTCACGACGCGCGACTCAAATTTGATCGGCTTGCAGGCCATGCTCCTCGGCGCGTGGGCCATTGGGGGAGTGCGCAACGTCCTCGCCATCACGGGCGATCCGCCCTCGCTCGGCAGCTATCCCGGAATCGCTGGGCGTCTATGAAGTCGATGCCATCGGCCTCGTGAAAGTCATGGCCAAACTGAATCAGGGACAGGATTGGGGCGGAAAAAATCTTGGCGGCGCGACGAATTTCACGATCGGCGTCGCGGTGAATCCTCTCGCCGAGGATCTGGACGAGGAATTGCGCCGGTTTGACTTGAAGGTCGAAGCCGGCGCGCACTTCGCCATGACCCAGCCGATTTTCGATCCCGATCACTGGGAGCAATTTCTAAAACGCATGGGCGGAAAATCGCCGATACCCATACTGGTCGGCCTGTGGCCGCTGAGCAGCTATAAGCAGGCCCTGCGCCTGCACAATGAGGTGCCCGGCATCGTGATTCCGGAGCCGCTATTGAAGCAGCTCGAGGCCGCGGGAGGCTCCGCGCGCGAACATGGTTTCGCCCTCGCGCGCAAATTGCTGGATTGGGCGAGAGGAGCTCGCTCTTTGGGAATTGCCGGCGCTTACCTGATTCCTCCGTTTAAGCGCTACGAGGAAATCCTCGATTTGTTCTAGTAGTGCGTCCGATTGCCTGTTGAGCGCCGGAGATTCGGGCTGGATCGGAAGCACTCCGCGTGCGATCCAACGGCCGCTGGACTGCATCTTCGAGATCGCCAAGGGCTCGCTGGCGCGCCCCACTGCGTCCAGCCTCGCTCGCGCTAAGACAGACAGTTGAATTTGCACACTGTCGAGACTCAGCCGATCGTCGGCGCCGGCACGGATCGACTGCTGAACAGTCTGGAGTTGTATTTCCTGGAGTTGATACAAGGATTGCGCTTCCGCAATTTCCCGCAGCGCCGCCGTGTAAACGGCCAGCGCGCGTTCGCTTTTCGCGACGACTTGCGCCTGTGTTTGCAAAAACGCAGCCGCGGCTTCCTTCCGCCGAGCCTCGGCCTCCGCGATGGGACCCTGGTTTCGATTGAAGAGTGGTATGGCGGACGACAAACCGACAGTAAAGAAACTGTTTCTTTCCTCGTAGGTGTATCCCGGTCCGATGTTGATGTCGGGATATTGCTTGGCGATTTCCAGTTGCAAATCGGATTCAGCCGCCGCGTATTGCGCCAGCGAGCGTCGAACATCCAAGCGATTTAGGACTGCCTCGCGTTGGATCTCCGCTAAGGAAAGTGATTCCGGGCTTGGCGGCGTGTCCAGGTCCGGCCACGCGAACTGAGCATCCTGGAGGCCTGCCACTGGAATCCCAAGCGAGGCTGCCAGTGCTGCCTTGGCTTCTGCAACTTGACCTTCAGCCGCCCGGATAGCCACCTTTATTTTTGAAAGTTCGATTCGAACCAAATCGACATCGAGTCTGGTTATCTCCCCGGCGGATAAAATCCGATCCAGAATATTGACTTGGTCTGCGCGGAATTGTTCTTCTGAACGCAGCAGCTCCAAATTTCGAGACGAAAGAAGATAGTTCAACAGCGCGAGACGAACACCACTCAGCACTGTCCACGCGGAATCGGCAAGATCCAGTCGTGCGGCCTGATCAAGATTGCCTGCGCCTTGGACGCGATACCCTCTCTTGCCTGCTGTTTCGATCGGGAAGGAAAAATCCAAGTTTAGGAGATAGGGGCTCGGAACGCCGGGTGAGATGCCCAGTGTCGGATTGGGCCGCGAACCAGCCGTCACCATGGCGGCGTCCGCACGCGCAAGTCGCGCGCGAGCCAAGTCGAGTGCGGGATTGAAATACAATGCGGCAATCGAAAGGCTTTGCAAATCCCAGGTCTTTGGCGGCCAGGAAAGCGCCGGTTGACCGCAGATTCTTTTCTTCAAAGGATCGGAGCCCGGCATCGGCAAGGCTTCTCGATTCGAACTGCGACGCCGTTGTGCCAGCAACGATAGGGGCTGGCTGATACCGCCGCGCCGCGCACCCTGTTATTAAAAAAACTCCGAAAAGGGGGACGAACAGCTTTCGTATTCCTGCCATCGGGTATCTCTCCGCGAAGCAAGCCAAAATAAGTCCCTGAAAACCAGTGGTCCTTACGATCTAACGTCCTGCGAATACCACGCCGGGCTCAAGCCTCAGCACTGGGCGGGCGCTGATGACTGCGGCCACAATGCTCACAAGCACTACCATCACTCCCCCCACGACGGGCGTGAACCACATCATGCGGAACGGATAGTCGAACTCCACAATGGCGATCTGGCCGATGATGGCGCATAACCCGAGACCCAGACCCGTGCCCAGAAGCGCGCACAGACCAGACTGCATAAAGATCATGGTGAGCAAGAGTCTCGAGGTCGCGCCCATGGCTTTGAGCACGGCGTACTGCTTCAAGGCTTCGTTTGTGAACATGTAGAGCATGACTCCGGTAACACCGAATCCCACGAACATGGCGATAGACAGCATGGAAGCGATGTCACCAACATCTTCTGAGTTGACCAGGAACCAATTGACGGTGTCGGCCTTGAAGTCATCCGAGGAGCGCGCTTTCAGGCCGGTCTGCGCCTGGATGCGTGCGGCCAATTCGCGCGGCAGTACGCCTGGAGCGGCCTTTGCCAGAACAAAAGTAATCAAGTGCCGCTCAGCCAGCAGTGTCCGAGATGCGTTCGAGAGAGTCGTATACATCAGCGGGCGAGGCGGGTACCGCGGCAGAGCGTTCGAGCGGGCCCTGAATCACCACGCGGTGATCGTTCAGCAGCAACTGGTCGCCCGCTGCCAGCTCGCGCGTAGGCGCGTCGAGGTGTGGTTGACCATGGGCCATTGATCCGCCGTCGAAACAGGCGTTTCGAGCTTGCCATCGGTGCCACCCGGATCGACCACGACCGCATCCGGAGTGCGCAGCACCGTAGGTGAAACGCCATCTTGCAGCGGAGGAAGCCCGAAGAGTGTGGCGTCGTCCAGGCCGATGATTTGAAACGATTGAAATCGCCCGTTTGGAAATCGGGCGTCCGCTGTAGCCAGGGCCAGTGGCACGGCAGACGAGACGCCGTCAACACTGCGGACGCGGGAAAGCGCCGAGTCGGGTATGTTCGTGGTTTGCTCGGTGGACTCGACTGCCGGGTCCATGACCCACACGTCCGCGCCGGGGTTCTCGGCAATCAGAGCAAATCCACGCGTCATGAAACCGCAGAAGTATGACCCGGCGAACGTGACCAGGAACGAAGTGAACGTGATGCCGAAGAGCAATCCCACGTACTTCGCGCGGTCTCCCAGAAGCATTTTCATCGGCGACACGCAGCATTTTAGGGTTTCCTCCCGTCGACGGGTCGGACCTTGCGATTCCCGCTTGCCGAATCACCGCAGGGGCTGACTCGCTGTTGTGGACCCGATGTCGCTCCGCCAACCGGTGCCGCTTCGATGAACACGTCCATCAGCTGCCCGACATAGAGAGGCAGCGAGGCGGGGTCGAAGCTGTAGATCACTTGTAGGACTCGAGTGTCCGTGCGTTGTGTGGTATCGCCAGTAAGCGTCACTTTCGGGATCACATCTGGATCGGTGCGCACGTATTGCAGTGGCGTCTTTATTTCCGGATTGCCTCGCACCGAAGCCACTGCCGATGCACAGGGCTGGAGTCTCCAGGCATCGTTCTCATCAATGTCCACGCGCACATGCAATCGCGTGTCATCCCCGAGCAACATCAACGGCGTGCTAAGGACACCGCTCTGGGCGTACTCGCCCAGGCGCGTTTTCATTTGGAGGATACGGCCGGAAATGGGGGCACGAATGGTGCGCAGTTCAATCTCACGCTCAATCTGCTCGACCTGGGCTTTGGCCGATTCAATCTGGGCCTTGATTTGTTCGACCTGCGCTTGGGCTGAGGCAAGGATCGCCTTATTTATTCCGACATCAAGCTGCCTGTTCGCCATTTCCTCGACACTAATGGATACTCCGCGTTCCAGGCCCTCTCCAACCTTGAGTCGATTCTCTGCTTTTGCCAGCGTTGCCTCCGACTCGTCGACTTTAGCTGTCGCCTGGAATAACTGGGCTTCTACCTCCTTCACTTTCGCCTTCGCCGGAAGGAGTTGGGCTTCCAGATCGCGGGCATCGACCTTGAATAAGTGGTTTCCGCGTTTTTACTCGGTCACCCCACTTCACATAGACGGCCCTTACAACTCCGGAGACTGGCGTGCCAATGGCAATGTTTTCGGTGCTGGCTTCGACGATGCCCGAACCGTAGATGTAGGAGGCGAATGGCGCGCTGGCTGGCGGGACGCCATTCTGGGCCGGCGCCGTCCGGTTGCCCAGAATGACCATCACGATGGCGATACCAACGCCGAGAATCGCCAGCAAAGGGAGTACATACTTGCGAATCATTTTAGACGCTCCTTAGTGTTGCCATCGAGGATCTCGATGATCTTTCCGTCGTCCATGCGCGCGATGCGGTCGGCAAATTCGAAGATGCGCGGATCGTGAGTCACAACGATGAGCGCCCTCTCGGGGCTTTTGGCGACATCCCGCAGGAGCTTCATGATGCTGTGGCCGGTCACGTGATCGAGGTTGCTTGTCGGCTCATCGCAAACGATCAGCTTCGGTCCATGCACCAGCGCCCGGGCGATCGCCACGCGCTGTTGCTGGCCACCGCTGAGCTTCCCCGGAAGCGCGTCAAGGCGTGAGCCGAGACTCACCGCTTCGAGTACCTCTTGCGCGCGGGCTTCCGCGTTCTTGCGGGCCATGCCGTTGATCAGCAGCGGAACTGAGACGTTCTCGACCGCGCTCAGCGCGGGTAGTAAATTGAAGAGCTGAAAGACAAACCCGATCGACAGGCCACGAAAGCGCGCGCGCTCATTTCGATCCATCTGCCTTAAATCGTGGCCGAACACCTCGCATTGGCCGGAATCCTGGTCCAGAATTCCCGCGATGACCGAGATGAGGGTAGTCTTCCCGCATCCGGAAGGCCCAACTACCATGAGCAGCTCGCCGCGACGCACCTCCAAGTCAATGCCCCGAAGGGCCATCACGCTTGCATCGCCCTCTCCGTATCCCTTGGTGACTTCGCGGCAACGAACCGCAATATCCTGGTTCGCTTCCGCCCCAGCATTTGGGTATTCCATGCTTCTGTCCTTAGCGCTATAGAAATGGGCGCCGAAACCGACGGCCTGCCGAAGATTGACCATTCGACTTCGAATGTCCGGCGACCGGACCCCAAAGACGCGCTTCGCGAGAGAATTTTGACGCAGTTCTAGATACGGAGGCTAAGCGGGGGACTTGCCGAAGCAAGAGGCAATAATGTGGGCCGAACCCCAAAAGGCAATGAATTCAAAGCGGACTGAAGCGTGAAGCGGACACTTGATTTCAAGAAACTAAGGTCGAGCGCGGCAATAAATTGCCCCAACACAAATACCGCTCCCACGCATAACGCCAGGAGGACAAACAAGTACTCGGTATCATTTCCGGTCTGGAGAGTATGGTCCCATTGATCGAACATCTCGACGAGCGGGCATACCAGGCAGATCGCCAAGGCGATCGCGCCGGTGATCAATGAGCTCCTCGTTCTCATACTTTGAAGTCTACCCTTCTCGCTCGCCGCAGGTCAATCCGGCGGCAGGAGCATGGTTCGATGCGTGGAGGACGCAATTTGAGAATGGCTGTGCGGTGATTAGGCTCTCTCCGGTAAACTACAAGTGCGACATTTCCAGTATTCTTGGCAGAAAGTGTCCCGCATTCGCATGACCGGCCTAATTCCAAGGCCACCTTGCACATGGGAGAAGTTCGTTGGACCGAAGAGAAACACGAATCGCCGCGCTGAAGCAACTCCTCAAGGAGAGGATCGTCATTTTGGACGGCGCCATGGGCACGATGATCCAGGCGCAGCAGCTGGATGAAGCGGCGTTTCGCGGCTCGCAATTTCTAAAGCACCCGCGCGACTTGCGCGGGAACTTTGACGTGCTGAATATCACGCAGCCGCACATCGTGCAGGCGATTCAGCGCCAGTACCTCGAAGCGGGCGCGGACATCATCAAGACCAACACCTTCAACTCGAACGGAATTTCCGCGCTGGATTACGGCCTCGAACATCACACATTGGAACTCAATGTCGCGGGCGCGAAAATCGCTCGCGCGGTCGCCGACGAGTACGAAGCGGCGCATCCCAGGCAGTCCCGGCTTGTCGCGGGATCGATGGGGCCGACCAACCGCACCGCCTCGATGTCGCAGGATGTGAACAGCCCCGCTTCGCGCGGCGTCACCTTCGACAAGTTGCGCGAAGTGTATTACGAGCAGGCGCGCGGCCTCGTCGAAGGCGGCGCGGATATCCTGCTGCTCGAAACGATTTTTGACACGCTGAACGCCAAAGCCGCGCTTTTCGCAATCGAGGAATATTTCGACGTCTCGAAACAACGCGTGCCGGTCATGGTTTCCGTGACGATCACCGACCAGAGCGGACGCACTCTTTCCGGCCAGACGGTCGAAGCGTTTTGGATTTCGGTTTCGCACATGGACCTGCTGAGCGTGGGCATCAACTGCGCCCTCGGCGCCAAGCAAATGCGCCCGTACATCGAGGAGCTCTCGCACCTCGCGCCCGTCCCCATCAGTTGCCACCCGAATGCGGGACTTCCCAACGCGTTCGGCGGATTCGACGAGACGCCGGAATCCATGTCCGCCGACCTGCGCGAATTCGCGTCGAACGGCTGGCTGAACATCGCCGGCGGCTGCTGCGGATCGACGCCCGCGCATATCAAGGCGATCGCCGCGGCCGTGCGCGGAATGAAGCCGCACGGTCTCTCGAAGCCGGAGCGCTACACGCGGTTCAGCGGCCTCGAGCCGCTGGTGCTGCGGCCGGATTCGCGTTTCGTCAACATCGGCGAGCGCACCAACGTCACCGGCTCGCCCAGATTTTCCAAGCTGATCCTCGCCGGCGAACTCGAAGCGGCGCTTTCAGTGGCGCGGCAGCAAGTCGAAAACGGCGCGCAGATCATTGACATCAACATGGACGAAGCCATGCTCGATTCCGAGCAGGCTATGACCACGTTTCTGCATCACATCGCGGCCGAACCCGACATTGCCCGCGTGCCGATCATGATTGACAGCTCGAACTGGAAAATCATCGAGGCCGGCCTGAAATGCATTCAGGGCCGGGGCATCGTGAATTCCATCAGCCTGAAGGAAGGCGAAGAGGCTTTCCGGCAGCGCGCGCGGCTCGTGCAGCGATACGGCGCAGCCATGGTCGTGATGGCGTTCGACGAAAAGGGCCAGGCGGATTCGCTCGCGCGCAAAATGGAAGTGTGCACGAGAGCTTATCGGATTCTTACGGAAAATGCCGGGGTCCTTCCGGAAGATATTATTTTCGATCCAAATATTCTGACCGTGGCGACTGGGATCGAAGAGCACAACAATTACGCCGTCGATTTCATCGAAGCCACGCGCCAGATCAAGGCCAAGCTCCCCTATGCGAAGGTGAGCGGCGGCGTCAGCAACATTTCGTTTTCCTTCCGCGGCCAGAACGTGGTGCGCGAAGCGATGCACTCCGCGTTTTTATACCGCGCGATTCAGGCCGGCCTCGACATGGCCATCGTGAACGCGGGCCAACTCGCGGTCTATGAAGAAATTCCGAAGGACCTGCTGACTCTCGTCGAGGACATATTGCTGAACCGGCGTCTCGACGCCACCGAACGTTTGCTGGCGTTCACCGAAAACGTAAGGGCAAAAGAAAAAGGGCAGGTGGAAGAAGATGCATGGAGGAAGGGCACTCTCGAAGAGCGCCTCACGCACGCCCTCGTGAAGGGCATTGCGGATTACATCGAAGAAGACACGGAAGAAGCGCGGCAAAAATTCGGCAAGCCGCTCGCGGTGATCGAAGGCCCGCTCATGAATGCGATGAACGTGGTAGGAGACCTGTTCGGATCGGGGCGCATGTTTCTGCCGCAAGTCGTCAAGAGCGCGCGCGTGATGAAAAAAGCGGTCGCGTATCTTCAGCCGTACCTTGAAGCGGAAAAACAGGCGGGCGGCGTGTCCGTCAAGGGCCGCATCGTCATGGCTACGGTAAAAGGCGACGTCCACGACATCGGCAAAAATATCGTGGGCGTCGTGCTGGGCTGCAACAACTACGAGGTAATCGATCTCGGCGTGATGGTGCCGAGCGAGAAGATCCTGAAAACCGCGCGCGAAACGGGCGCCCATTTGATCGGACTGAGCGGCCTCATCACGCCTTCGCTCGAGGAAATGACGCACGTGGCAAAGGAAATGGAGCGCGAAGGGTTCAGCGTTCCGCTGCTGATCGGCGGAGCTACGACCAGCCGCACGCACACCGCGGTGAAAATCGCGCCATCGTACCGCCAGCCAGTCATCCACGTGCAAGACGCATCGCGTGCCGTCGGCGTCGTGGGGAGTTTGCTCAGCGCCGAGATGAAAGATCATTTCACGGAAGAAAACCGCAAGGAACAGGAGAGCGCGCGGGAAAAACATTCGTCGCGGAAAGCGCAGCCCCTCTTGCCGTTCGCGGAAGTGCGTAACAAAAAGCCCGTTTACGATTGGTCCGCGTACGAGCCGCCGCGCCCTTCGTTCCTCGGAACGCGCGTGCACAGTCCGGTGCCTCTCGAAGAAATCGTTCCCTACATCGATTGGACGCCGTTTTTCCACGCCTGGGAGTTGCACGGCATCTATCCCAAAATTTTTGAGCAGGAAGGCGTTGGCCCGAAAGCGAAAGAGCTCTACGACGACGGCCGAAAATTACTCGATTGCATCGTGCGCGAAAAATTGCTCGAAGCGCGCGCCGTGATCGGATTCTTCCCAGCGAACAGCGTTCAGGACGATATCGAAGTCTACGCGGACGAATCGCGCCATCTGCTCACGACGTTCCACACGCTGCGGCAGCAGCTCGCGAAGGCCAATCAGGAGCCCAGCTACGCCGTGGCCGATTTCATCGCACCGCGAGAGAGCGGCCGCATCGATTTTCTCGGCATGTTCGCGGTCACCGCAGGATTGCGCATCGAACCACTGGTCGCAAAATTTGAAAAAGACAATGACGACTACAGCGCCCTGATGGCCAAGGCGCTCGCCGACCGCCTCGCCGAAGGCCTCGCTGAGTTCACGCACAAGCGCGCACGCGATGCATGGGGCTACGGCAAGGACGAGAATCTGAGCCACGACGATATCGTGCGCGAGCGGTACCGCGGCATTCGTCCCGCGCCCGGCTACCCTGCGCTGCCCGATCACACCGAAAAGCGCATGCTCTTCGACCTGCTCTGCGCGGAAAAAAACACGGGCATCACGCTGACGGAAAATTTCGCGATGTACCCGGCGGCCTCGGTGAGCGGCTTCTATTTTTCGCATCCCGAATCGAAATATTTTGCCGTCGGAAAAATCGGCCGCGACCAGGTCGAAGATTACAGTCGCCGCAAGGGCCTCGATTTGCGCATCGTCGAGCGCTGGCTAGCCCCAAATTTGAACTACGATCCCGAAGCCGAGTAGTGGCGCAGGCTTCAGCCTGTGGGTTTTAGTGCTTGCAAGGACTAACACCCACAGGCTGAAGCCCGTGCCACAAATTGTTCACCGCAGAAAACAAAACTCCAAGGCAGAGCCGGAAATCCGGCGGCTGCCTTGGAGTTTCTACGTCCTTTCGGTGTCCTTCCGGCCCGCGCTATGGCAAATCGTAGCGGAGGTCGATGTACACCATGCTGGTGTGGGCGGTACTCGGTTGGCCGGTGGCAACGAACCACGGCGCTCGGGACACGTAGGAGTATTGAGTGATGATCTTGAGATCGCCGTAGGCCGGATTTCTCCACATGGTCTGGACTATCCCGAACGTCGGCTCGTAAAGGGCCCGGTCGGCAGAGCTCGCGGAGCCGCCCGGAGCCGCGGGGCAGGTTCCGGTCGCTCCGGTGTTAAGGACCGAAGAACCAGGACCATAGCCATATCCGAAGTTGGTAGTGACTGCGCAAGTGCCCGAAGCTCCGGCTCCAGTTGCAGCCACATTTGCCGTGACGGAAGAAACGTTGCGGCCAAAATAGGCTCCGCTGTAATATCCGTAAAGCATCGTATTTGGCTTTACCTGGTATTCGAAGCCGCCAATCGCCGACCCCGCTTTGATTCCGGAAAGCGTTCCGTCCGGCCTGATAATAAAGTCAGGACCGCCGGTGCTGGCGATGTAGCGTCCCCCACCGGAGCTCCAGTATCCAGTGCCGATGATCCGGAAGTTCTTAATCAACTCCACGTTGAGTCCGATCTCGCCTCCCCCGCCATGAATCGTGTTGGTAACTGTGTTTGAGGCGGTGACGGTCGAGCCAGCTAGAGTCGATTGAACCAGATTGATTGCCTTGAAAGTTGCGGAACAACCCTGAGACATCGAAGTGGACGTGATGTCCATTGGGGCCGAAGTCGAATGCAGTCTTTGCAATCACGTCTGGGGCGAGATTGGGCGTATTGGGGTTGTTTACGCCGGTGGCGCTGCTGGTATTGCCGCTATTGCTGTCAAACTCCTGGAAACTATTGGCCGTGGAAGTAACGTTTCCAGGTTACTGACACGGAACCTGGCAAAGTTTGTTCCGGATTTTCGAGCGAAACGCCGATCGCCCACTGTTTGGTCGGGTGCGCGATCACGCGAAATGCCGCTTGGCGAGCCCAAGTCAGGCCCAACAAGTAGTTCGTGTCCATTTCCTGGCCGTAGAAGAGGTCGCCGGGCAGGGCGGACAATCCGTTGCGATTGGGAGTCATGAAGCTCCAGCTTTGTCCGCCGAAGACTTCGATCTTGTTCCATTTCGCGTCCACCCAGTACAAACGCATACGGAGCGTATTGCTGTTGCTCGTATCGTTGGCGTTTGCGGGTTGATAGCCCAGGAAGTCGGCCTCGAGGTAGCCGGTCACATCCGCCTCGCCGAACTTGGCGTGCGTTCTCAAACCGATACGCGAGTTTTGCGCCGAAAAGCGCAGCTCGCTGAGGCGCCCGGGGAAGGTGTTGTTAAACGGAATCGAGCCGAAGTTCGTCCCAATTCCCCCGAGATTCGTCGTGCGGAAGACGCCCGTCAAATCCATAAAGCCGAGAGGGTAGAATTCCGCGGCGCCGATCTTGAAAAACAGGGGCGACTCACCCTCCTTTTGAGGGGTCATCGCCGCCAATGCCGTCGTCGCGCCTATCGGAGCCGCAGTGGTTTCGGAGGGCGTCGAAGAAATGACTGCCGTCGAAGCAACTGCGGGTGTGGCTGCGGGACTGGCCGCCGGCGTAGCAACGGATTCTGAAGGCGGCGCGCCGAGCTTTTCCTCGAGCGCTTCCATCTTCAGCTGCTGCGCCTTGAGCGCGGCGCGCTGCGACTCAAGTTCCGCCCTTTGCTCCTCCACCAGGCTGCGGAGGTCCTGCACCTCGCTCTCGATGGCCGACGCCTCCGGCTTCACTGCCGCCGGTTTATCCGGCAGGGACGACGAACTACTCACCGCTACGGGCGTGTCTTCCTTCCCGGTTTCGCCGGCATTGCGCGCCAGAAGCGGCGATGCCGCGAGACTCATGCCCAGCAACACTGCTGCGAATACTCGCATTTCATTTCCTCCTGAAAATGAAGTCCTATGACTAGTTTTCATCCATAAACTCTGAATTGGGACTGCTGACCGTTCAAAAAACTTTCCCCGCGCAGATTGAACGAGACCGCTTGCTCGTGATGGCCTCATCCCCATTGGGGAACGGCCTACTCCGACTGCCCCGCCACAGAGTACTTAGGTGCAAGACCTCATCTCGGAAAGGAAAGAGTCCCCATTCTCAAATCGGTACACTTCCGAGACACCTCTGGGCTGGGAGGACACTATCGGCGGGCCCTTAATGGCCCATGAGAGGAATGTTAATTCTGTGTTACAAGCTCAAATTGGGTTGTCGCCCGCCCTCTAAATGGAGCCTGCGGGATGGCCCTATGTATATGTTTTAAAATTGTTTAGATGAATTGTTAACAGATTCTTCGATCCGGCATAGTTAGGCGGCCGAAATGGGGAAACTCATGAGAACTCCGACGGTGTGCATTGCTGTAATATGGCTCCTGCCGGTGCCGTTTTTTGCGCAAACTCCTGACGTCATCACGATGGACCAGGAGCCCCACCACCATCTCGCCCTCCATAATGATTACGGGAATGTATGCAATGTGTAAGTTTCGCCCGGAGACTCGATCATTCTGCACAGCCACGACCAGGCCACGGTTGCCATTGACGTCGGGAACCGGCTCGTGACCGCGGCCATACCAACCGGCCAACGCCTGAACTGCCCGGATACTGCCAGGAAGACGTCCTCGGCTTAGACCAGCCAGCCGCTGAACGAGTCCAGTGAAACTCGCGTGCAACTAGTCCGCGTGCTTCCTCATCAATCCATGAGGCTGGCAATGAAGCTGGCGGACTCCCTCTCGTCCCTTGGAGCCCCCGGTGATCGTAGCGCTCGATGCCGCCTCGATTTCGTCGGAGTCCCCCAGAGGCCCGGAAAAGGCGTTGCAACCAGGCGACTTCGTGTGGCTTTACGGCGGGCCCGGCCACGAGTGCGTGTTCAGAACCGCGGTGATAAAGAAGCGCGGTTGCTCGAAATTATTTTTCCACACTTCCCTTGGGGAAGCTGGCGAAGGCGGCAGGAAAAGATGAAATTTGCGAAGATTGTTTTTCTCATCGCGGGCATCCAAGGTTTGCTGATCCTCTCGCCGATGTATTTCCTGGAGAACAAAATCGGGCGGGACGCGCCGCCCCCAATCACTCATCCGGAATATTTCTATGGATTTGTGGGAGTAGCTCTGGCCTGGCAAGTGCTATTTTTAGTGCTGTCCAAAGATCCCGTGCGATACCGCCCCATGATCCTTCCCGTCCATTCTTGAAAAAGTCGCGTGGGGGACGGCGCTGATCGTTTTATTCTGGCAAGGCCGTCTCGCGCTTTCCACTCTTGCAATCGGCTCGGTGGACTGGATTTTTGCTTTTTTGTTTCTCGCCGCGTACTTCACGACAAAATCCGGCCGCGCCTCCGTTTAATCCGCCTATCTTGAATTCCACATCTGATTTATGATACAGGGGCATTCCATAAACTCTCGTTATGGATCGATTGAGGCACAAGTGGAACAGGCTTCAGCCTGTGTGCCTTAGGTCTTCCAAGGACTAACCCCACAGGCTGAAGCCTGTTCCACTTGAAAGGACCAAATGGACCTATCCCAATTGCAAGTATTTCTCACGGTTGCAAAAGAGCAAAGCTTCTCCCGCGCCGCGGAAAAACTCTACCGCACGCAGCCGGCGGTGAGCATCGTCATTAGGAAACTCGAGGAATCGGTGGGCCAGCCGCTGCTGGTCCGCGGCGCCCGCCAGGTCAAACTCACCGACGCCGGCGAACTCCTGCGCGATTACGCCGAGCGCCTGCTCAACCTGCGCGACGAAATCCAGAAGGGAATGGAGGACCTCAAAAGCCTTGGCCGCGGCGAACTTCGCCTGGGCGTGAATGAAAGCTCGATCCACGCGCTGCTCCCGGCGCTAGCCCGCTACAGGAAACTGTACCCCGGCGTGAAGCTGATCATGCACCGCACGCTTTCGCGCGACATCCCGCAGGAAGTCTTGAATTATCGCCTCGACCTCGGCACCGTCTCCTATGTGCCGCAGGACCCCAAGCTCGCGGCCGTGGAAATCCTGAGCGACGAGCTGACGTTCGTCGTCCCGCCCAGGCACGCCCTCGCGCGCCGCCGCTCGGTGGACATCAAGGAACTCGGTGAAGAAACTTTCATCGCCCACAACGTGGAGTCGCCCTACCGCTCGCGCGTGATTCAACTATTCGAGAAACATCGCGTTCCGCTGCATCGCGATATCGAAATGCCGACGATCGAAAGCATCAAGCGCTTCGTGCAAATGGGCATGGGAGTGGCGATCGTCCCGCGCATGTGCGTCCGCTGGGAAGTCGAACGCAAGCAGCTTGCCGAAGTCCGTATCCGGCAACTCAAGATGCCGCGCTCTTTGTACTTGGTGTCGCGCCGCGGTGCGCGTCTCTCTCACGCCGCCGTGGGCCTGATGCGCCTGCTTCATGCAGGGGGAGAGGCTTCGTAGCACAGCCAGGAGTGGCTGTGCTACTTTTCGAGGAGGTTCACAGATGCGAATTCGACCCGTCGCAAATTATTTGAATTCTTTTTTGTATCTCATCTTGTGCGTCGCAGCCGCAATTTCGCTTGGCGCGCAGTCGCAACGATCCGCGACGCCCGCACCGTCTTCCGGAGGCGTTGAGATTGCCTTTCTAGGAACAGGAACCCCGGTTCCCAATGCGGATCGCCAGGGCCCTTCGCTGGCGATCGTTGCGAATGGGAAAGCCTACTTGGTGGATTCCGGATCGGGCGTTGTCCGCCAGGCCAATTCGGTTTTCCAGCGCGGGATTCCCGCTCTCCGCCCCGCCGAGCTGGATATTGCGTTCCTGACGCACCTTCACAGCGACCACACGCTCGGATTGCCTGACTTGATTCTTACTCCGTGGATTCAGGAACGGACGAAGCCCCTGCGGCTGTATGGACCTGAAGGCACGAAAGAAATGGCCGCGCACATTCTCGAGGCTTTTAAGGAAGACATTCACGTGCGCACAACCGGACTCGAAGGCGGCAACACGACCGGCTACAAAGTCGACGCGCACGACGTGCAGCCGGGAAATATCTATCAGGACGGGAACGTCAGCGTGAAGGCTTTTCTCGCAAAGCACGGTTCCTGGAAAGAAGCCCTGGGATACCGCTTCGACGCAGCAGGAAAATCCATTGTCGTTTCGGGAGACACTTCGCCGGCCGAGTCGGTGGTCGAGGCCTGTTCCGGCTGCGACGCCTTGATTCACGAAGTATATTCCGGAAGGGCGCAGAATCCCTCGAAACCTTCAGTGCCGGTCGAGCAATGGATGAAGTACGAGAGTGAGTTCCACACCAGCGCCCCGGAGCTTGGAGAAATTGCCGCAAGAGCCAAAGCCAAAATGCTCATCCTGACGCACTGGACGCTGCTCGGAAATGCCAAGGAGGACGACATGGTGCGCGAGATCCGGCAAAAATACAGCGGCCCGGTCGTCATCGCACGCGACTTGGACGTGATTGTTCCATAAGCGCGTAGACCGGGTCCCCGCAAACTCAAAGGCTGGCGCACCCGGCTGTTGCAGGCGTGGCAGCGAGCATTTGTAGCCCGGTTGACCGGCTCCCATAAATATGGGAGAGTCGCTTCATGAAGACGACACTGGAGATTCCGGACCCGGTTTTTCGGCGCGCCAAGTCCGTTGCCGCGGCACGAGGAATTCCATTGCGGGAGTTCGTGACGGAAGCGGTCAAGGACAAACTGGCAGCCGAGGTTCGGCCCGGTGAAAAGCCCTGGGTGAAACATATGGGCAAGTTGAAGCGCTTGCACAAGGAGACGCTTCGCATCAACCGCCTGATCGAGCAGGATTCGGAGAAGATCGATCCGGAGATGTGGCGTTGATTTTGGATACCGACGCTCTTTCCGCCGTTGCCGATGGCCAAGCTTCCGCAATGGAACTGGTTGCCGGCGCCGATCGCGTTGCTGTCCCTGTGATCGTACTGGGCGAATACCGCCTTGGAATCGCACAGTCTCGCCACCGGGCCAGCTATGAGGGCTGGCTTCGCCAATGGATCGCGGCGGTTACGGTTCTGGATATTGACGATCGGACCACCCACTCCTATTCAGCCATCGGCCTCGAATTGAAAAGGAAAGGCAAGCCCATTCCCACTAACGATCTTTGGATCGCCGCGCTCTGCCGCCAGCATTCCCTCCAACTTGTAAGCCGGGACCAGCACTTCGATTTTGTTGCCGGACTCCAGCGCCTCGATTGGTGATAAGAAGTACAATCTTTTTGTCATTGTGAACGAGGTGAGGAATCTCTCCGTGGCCTGCGTGGTTTCACGGGACGGCGGACCCCAAAAACCCCACCCTTGCAAAAGGCGCAAGGATGGGGCACCCGAAAGTTCAAAGGCTGGCGCACCCGGCGTAAATCGTCTCGAACGCCGGACCAATGCGCGACAACCTGTTGTTCCAAGCGGAGCGAAGAATCTGTATTCGGTTCGATCTGTGAGAAGGAGGGATTCCTCACACGATGAAGGGCACTCGAAATAGCTATCTAATCAGCCACCTTGATGTTTGCTCACAGGTAAGCCCCACGACGGCAGACGAGATTCAAAATATTGGCGGACATTCCCGTATCGCACACTCAATTTCTCGTTCTCGGCGGAGCGCCAAAGTTCGTGTTGTTGAACGACAAACTCGTACGCTGGCCTAACCAAGTCATTTGCAAAATTCTGCGCTGATTGTCTTAAGAAATTAGGCCCTAAGTAGTCCAGGATTCTGAGTCCATCGCTATCGGTCACTACTAGGTCTTTCGACATTTGGGTGAGTTTCCTTACAATTCGCCCAGAAGGAGTCGTCGCCTGCGTATTCTCGCCCAGAGTTAAATATTGCCAAAGCTCGTCTCCAATCAAGATGCGAGGATGCTTAGCAAAACTGCTTTCCAAAAAGTGAGCCCGTTCTAGGGCTGGTCCGTAAATTTCACCAGGGGAAATATTCATTGCTAATCCAACATCGATTCCGCCTCGAATAGGATGAGCACCCTTAAGAGCGACAATCATAACGAAACAAGCTGATATCAATGCACTGTATATCCCGATGGCTGGAGCCACGGGCTCCTCGTCAGACCGAAGAGGCACCGAGATCACAAATGAATCTGAAAAGACACGAATCTCCACAGAGGATTGCATGGCCCTTTCGATTTCATTGCGGAGGGCGACATCTCCCCCGGAATCTGGAAGTCTCAACCTCCCAAACGCGTCGAAATACTGTCGAAATGTCCTCCGGAGTCCCAATACAACGCCCACAGTATTTTGGAGCAATTTTACAGTTTCCGAGTATTCCGATGCTGTGTGAGGCAGATGCTGAATCTGGCGGAGATTTTCGCGTTGCCCAAGGACGTCGAGAAACGCAACCAAGTAATAATGCAGCGTTAGATCGGTCTGCTGGTCTGTCAAGTGGGCTCCATATTGACACCCTACAAATAAAAAAGCCCGCCAAAATGGCGGGCTTTGATCCAAATAACTCTTTGAAAAACCGGGCGATGAGATCTGACAGAACCCGCTCGAAGATCGAATCGTTCGAGCGATGACCTCGGATCCCCGTGAGAGGCTCCGAAGCTTGGGCAACTTCACCTGCACACCTGCACAGGATCGTTTGCCGCTATGTTTAGAAAGGAGGTGATCCAGCCGCAGGTTCTCCTACGGCTACCTTGTTACGACTTCACCCCAATCATGGGCCATACCTTGGGCGCGTGCTTCCTTGCGGTTAGCTGCGCGACTTCTAGTACAGCTCACTTTCGTGATGTGACGGGCGGTGTGTACAAGGCCCGGGAACGTATTCACGGCGTCGATCTGATACGCCATTACTAGCGATTCCAGCTTCATGCAGCCGAGTTGCAGACTGCAATCCGAACTGAGCACGGTTTTATCCGATTAGCTCCCCCTCGCGGGTTCGCAACAGTCTGTACCGTGCATTGTAACACGTGTGTAGCCCTGGACATAAAGGCCGTGCTGACTTGACGTCATCCCCACCTTCCTCTCCGTTATCCGGAGCAGTCCTCGTAGAGTTCTCCCTTGCGGGTAGCAACTACGAGTAAGGGTTGCGCTCGTTGCGGGACTTAACCCAACACCTCACGGCACGAGCTGACGACAGCCATGCAGCACCTCTACTACTGTCCCTTGCGGGAAGACGATATTTCTACCGTTGGTCAGTAGCGGTTCAAGCCCAGGTAAGGTTCTTCGCGTTGCGTCGAATTGAACCACATGTTCCACCGCTTGTGCGGGCCCCCGTCAATTCCTTTGAGTTTCAGTCTTGCGACCGTACTCCCCAGGCGCAGAACTTAACGCGTTAGCTACGGGACGACCCGCCTACGCGGGCCACCCCAAGTTCTGATGGTTTAGGGCTAGGACTACCAGGGTATCTAATCCTGTTTGCTCCCCTAGCTTTCGTTCCTCAGTGTCAGTTGCGATCCAGCCAGCCGCCTTCGCCACGGGTGTTCCTGCAGATATCTACGCATTTCACCGCTACACCTGCAATTCCACTGGCCTCTCTCGCACTCGAGCACGGCAGTTTTGAAAGCAGCCTCTGGGTTAAGCCCAGAGATTTCACTCCCAACTTGCCGCACCACCTACGAACCCTTTACGCCCAGTAATTCCGAGCAACGCTGGCCCCCTACGTATTACCGCGGCTGCTGGCACGTAGTTAGCCGGGGCTTCTTATACCCGTACCGTCAAACCCTTGCGGGTCATTCGTCCGGGTCGAAAGGGGTTTACACTCCGAGAAGCTTCATCCCCCACGCGGCGTCGCTGCGTCAGGCTTTCGCCCATTGCGCAATATTCCCCACTGCTGCCTCCCGTAGGAGTCTGGACCGTGTCTCAGTTCCAGTGTGGCCGGCCATCCTCTCAGACCGGCTACCGATCAAAGCCTTGGTGAGCCGTTACCTCACCAACTAGCTAATCGGGCGCGGGCTCCTCCTCAGACGGCCTTGCGGCCTTTGAGTCCAAAGACCGGAGTCTTCGGAATGTCATGCGGTATTAGCTCGCCTTTCGGCGAGTTATCCCCCATCCGAGGGCAGATTGCCCACGTGTTACGCACCCGTGCGCCGTGCGCCATCCGTATTGCTACGGACGCGCACTCGACTTGCATGTGTTAAGCACGCCGCCAGCGTTCGCTCTGAGCCAGGATCAAACTCTCGTGTGAAACTGGCTGCTTAGAAAGCAAAAAGCCCGACTGTCATTTCTGAGAGTCGGACCTAAGTTTTCCAAGCGAACTTTTTATCGCTCGATTCACTCAATCCCCTGGCACTTGCATGCCAAGGTCAATCGAACGGGTTCTGGCACATCTCATCTTACCCAGTTTGTCAAAGAGCTAAGGCCTCCTGTCCAGCAGGCAGGCTACCGTACAGCCCAACGATAATAGCATCGGTTCCTTAAATGTCAAGCAGAAGTCCGGGGCATACTAATACTTCGTGGAAAAATTGTGAGTCCTGCTGTACTTTCAAAGTATGGAGGCATAAGTGGGGCTACTTTGAATCCTCAGGCTTCAAGGTTTCGACCAATCCTCCCACAAAAGAGTTTTGACTCGTCCGAACTCTCTTACGTTTGCCGTGACCAGGGTCATGTTGTGACGTAACGCCTGCCCGGCGATCAGCAAATCGTACTGACCAATCGGGCGGCCGATCGCATCCATTTCCGCTCGAAGGTCTCCGGCAATTCTCGCGTCTTCATCGTCCAGGGAGAGTAAATTCACCCAACTCCGTAGAAATGTCTTCAATTTCTGTGTGTTTGACGGGCGGCGGGCACTCTTTGCCACGCCGTACCACAGTTCAAACACCGAGACAGAAGATACAGACAGTAGGGAGTGCGCCCGCAACTCCCTCAGCACCCGAGTTTCAATTGGCGGAGAGTTTTCGTTGAGCAACGCGATACAAACGTTAGTGTCTAGAATATAGTTCAATCAAAGTACCTGCGGATGGGAGGTTTCCGCTGTTTGCGACCCTTTGGAAAGATATCGGCTGGTCCGAAGCGCTTCAATTCCGCAAGCCACTCCGCCGGATCTGAATCCATTGGTTCGAGCAAGACTCCGCCGGCCACTTTGCGAACACGCACGGAGCTCCCGGTGAAACGGAATTCCTTGGGAAGCCGGACGGCCTGGCTGCGGCCATTTTTGAACAGTTTCGCAACTTTGGTCTTCGCCATGTAAAATTAGTATATACCAACGGTCTATATCATTGCAAGGGGATTACCAAACCACATGGGCAGCCATTGGTTTAGACTCACGTACGAAATTCAAGTGAGCCCTTGGCTCGATGCTTCCCCTCATCATTGCACCAATTATTAGTTGCTCATAAATCTTCTGCATGGTGAAATCATTCGTTGGTCTTGACGCTGCGGTAGGGAGAAACCTGTGGGAATCAACGACAAAATTTTAGTGGCTGGGGCGGGCGGATTTATTGGCGGGGCGCTGATTGCGTTGCTACGCAAACAAGGGTACCGCGATCTGCGAGCCGTGGATTCCAAACCGTTCGACGAATGGTATCAGCGCTTCGACGATGTGGAGAATCTGTCCCTGGATTTAAACCTCAAGGAAAACTGCGAGACGGCTGCCAAGGGCGCCGTGGAGATTTACAACCTGGCCGCGAACATGGGTGGCATGGGCTTCATCGAGCACAACAAGGCGCTCTGCATGCTGTCCGTGCTCATCAATACGCACCTGTTGCAAGCGGCGGTGAAGCATGGGGCCGCCAAGCGCTTCTTTTACGCTTCCTCGGCGTGCGTTTACAACGGGGACAAGCAGAAAACCTTTGAGGCGCCTTCCCTGAAAGAAGAAGATGCCTACCCGGCGCTCGCGGAAGACGGTTATGGCTGGGAGAAATTATTTTCGGAAAGAATGTGCCGGCACTTTATGGAAGATTTCGGCATCACGACGCGCGTGGCGCGCTTTCACAATGTCTATGGCCCCTGGGGGACATGGTTCGGCGGACGCGAAAAAGCGCCGGCGGCGATTTGCCGCAAAGTGATTGAAGCCAAGGTTTCCGGCAAGCACGAAATTGAAATTTGGGGCAGCGGAGTCCAGACGCGCAGTTTCATGTTCATCGACGACTGCACCGACGGCATTCAAAGGATCATGAACTCCGAAATTCTGGAACCGATCAATCTGGGCTCCAGCGAAGCCGTAACGATCAATCAACTCGTGGACATCGCCGAAAACATCGCGGGAATCAAGCTCAAACGCAAGTACGATCTGACCGCGCCCAAGGGCGTGAACGGGCGGAATAGCGACAACACGCTGATCCAGAAGTATCTGCATTGGCAGCCCAGCACGCCGCTGCGAGTGGGACTCGAAAAAACGTATCGCTGGATCTTCGATCAATACATGGCGCGTGAAAGGGGCGAAGCCGGAGTGGTTCGCGAAGCCGGCGATTCGCGCTGAGTAGCACAGACTCTAGGTAGCACAGACTTCAGTCTGTGGGGTTCCGCCAGTCCTTGCAAAAAGCCCCGGCCAACCTGGGCCGTCAAACCTCCTACCTGCCCAGCGCTTTGGTCCGGGTTAAGTGACGGAAACTCACAGACTGAAAGTCTGTGCTACAGGCCTACTTCCCCGGATGCAACGTAAGTTTCTGCACGCGCCAGTTCAGCAGCTCCGCCACGTAGATCTCGTTTTCCGATGGGCAGTCGATTTCGTGAATCCAGCCGAATTGTTTCAGTTCTTTGCCGGACTCACCGATCCAGCCCAGAACTTTCCCGTCCAGGCTAAGTTTGTAGACGCGCCCCGGAAACGCATCCGAAGCGTACAGCACCTGATTGGGCCCGGGCGTGATGCAAACGGACCAGGGAGATCCCGGTCCCAATTGCCGGGCGAAGATATCCGTCCCGCCGAGAACCGGCTTCGGACCAATGGCCGCGACCTCTTTGTTATAGTCGAACGGAACATTAATCTTGATCTCCCGAAGGTACTTGCCTTCCTTGTCGTAAACCTCGATGCGTGAATCGCCGCGGTTGGCCACGTAAACATTTCCCTGCGCATCGGCGGTAATGCCGTGCGGCGTGTTCAGTTGGCCGGGCCCCTCGCCCGGTTCACCGAAGGATTTGAGCCAGCGGCCGTGTTTGTCCACCTTCCCCACGCGGGAATTGATATAGCCGTCGCTGATGAAGGCGTCGCCCTCGGCATCCCAGGTCACGTCGGTCACCTGGCGGAACATGCCGTCCACCGGCGGAAGCGGCGGGTGAGGATGCTTCAGCGGTTCGGTTCCTTCGTCCGAGGCTTCCTGCTTGCGGCCGAAGACCATGGCCACGCGCCCGTCGGGCGAAAACTTGATGACCATGTCCGAGCCTTTGTCCGCGGCCCAGATGTTGTCCTCTTTGTCCACTCTCACGGTGTGCGCGAACGACCAGGCGTACAGGTTGTGGCCGATTTCGCGAATATATTTGCCGTCCTTGTCGAATTCCAGAAGCTGCGCTGCCGAGGCTGCATAGGCGGGCCCGATGGAATTGCCGCGCGAGAAGACAAAGATGTGTCCTTTGGAGTTGGTGGCGACGCCGGAAGCTTCGCCGAGGTACAAATCGGGCGGGAGCTTCAGCAGATTCGGAGTTGAGTCAAATTTGATTTCAGGGGCTGCCTGTTGGGCGCGCAGCCAGGCGGGCGCAAACAGCAGTACGGCAAGAACAATCAGCGCAAATCGTTTCATGCGGACCTCCGACTTTCGATAGGAATTTTCCCGGCTCAAGCGACACAACCATGAGTCCATCCGGATGGATCGGTCCGGTCCGCGGTAGTGGTGAAAATTTGTATAAAGCCCGTTACGTTCGACGGGCAGGCATCGAGAAATGTTACGGGTTTGTTTTTCGCCTACTTCATGGGATGCAGGTTCAGCTTCTGCATGCGCCAGTTGATCAATTCCCCGACGTAGATTTCATTTTCCGACGGGCACGCGATTTCGTGGATCCAGCCGAATTGTTTCAGCTGCCGGCCGGTCCCGCCCATCTTGCCCAGAACCTTGCCGTCCAGGCTGATCTTGTAGACTCGTCCGGGAAAAGCGTCCGACGCGTAGAGCACTTGATTCGGCCCAGGAGTGATGCAGACCGTCCAGGGCGCGCCGTTCCCCATCGTTCCGATCAAATCCACAGGCGGCTTGTTGCCGAGGATCGGGACCGTATTCGCATAATCAAACGGCTCGCTGATTTTGATCTGGCGTAGATATTTGCCGTCGCCGTCGAACACTTCGATCCGCGAATTGCCGCGGTTGGCGACGTATACATTCCCCTGGTTATCCGTGGCGATGCTGTGGGGCGTGTTGAGCTGCCCGGGCCCGTTGCCGGGTTCTCCAAACGACTTGATCCACTTGCCGTCCTTGTCGTATTTGGCTACGCGCGAGTTGATGTACCCGTCGCTGATGAACGTATCGCCGGCGGCATCCCAGGCCATATCGGTCACCTGCCGGAACATTCCATCCACCGGAGGCAGCGGGGGCTTGGGATGCTTGAGTGCCTCGGTCCCTTCGTCGGACGCTTCCTGCTTCCGCCCGAACACCATGATGACCTGGCCTTCCGGATTGAACTTGATCACCATGTCGGAGCCCTTGTCAGCGGCCCAAATGTTGTCGTCCTTGTCGACCCGCACCGTGTGCGCGAACGACCAGGCGTACAAGTTGTGGCCGATCTCGCGAAGGTATTTTCCGTCCTTATCGAATTCCAGAAGCTGCGCGGCGCTGGCGGCGTAGGCCGGGCCGGTCGTGTTCCCGCGCGAGAAGACAAAGATGTGTCCCTTGGAATTCACGGCCACGCCGGAAACTTCGCCGAGATACATGCCGGCCGGAAGTTTCAGCGCGTTGGGCGCGGAATCGAATGGGATTTCCGGAGCCCCTTGCTGGGCGAAGAGCGCCAGCGGCGCACACAGAAAAAACGCTAGAACGAGCGCAAACCTTTTCATCTGAACCTCCCTGATCTTTTAGTCGTGGGCTCTTCTTTCGCGCTGAACGCATGAGTTGCAGCGTGAAGCCCCAAATGTCTGTCCTATGATTTTGCGGTGACGCGAACTTCCGGAGAATATATCGTTTTGTCCGTGGAACGCCAATCAAAAAGCGTTTCGATTCCTGTAGCGCCCGTCCGCCGCGGCGGACGGGCATCTGCTCGCGATTGCAAAGTGCCAACCTGAAGGTTGGCGCTACAATAGGCCGCCTCAGTGGAGGTGAACTTCATGTCCCAGGACTATCTGCTCAAGACGGAGCCTTCGGAATATTCCTTCGCCGACCTTCAGCGGGACGCCACGACCGAGTGGGAAGGCGTATCCAATCCGGCCGCGGTGAAGAACCTGCGCGAAATGAGCCCCGGCGCGAGGCTGATCATCTACGAGACCGGAGGGCGAAAAAGCGCTGTCGGAACCGCAACGGTCGTTTCCGTCGACGCTTCCGATCCCAAAAATCCCAAAGTCAAAATCAAAGCGGGAAAAGCAAATCCAAAACCAATTTCACTTGCGGAAATCAAAGCCGACAAACGGTTCAAGGATTCACCGCTAGTCCGCATGGGCAGGCTCTCCGTCGTCCCTCTCACGAAAGAGCAGTACGCGGTTCTGGCAGGAACCTGATCACATATTTCCCTCTGCTCTAATAGAATCTCATTGGCAGAATTCATTCTGTTCTCTGCTTGGTTAATTACTCGGTTTAACCTATGATTCCGCCACAATGGATGATTCTGAAGAGAAACGAAACCAAATCGCCCGGCTGTACGCGAGCATGAGCGAAAGTGAATTGAAAACTCTCGCCGATGAAGCATGGTCACTGACCGTGATAGGAAAAGAGTTGTTGCGCGCGGAACTGGTGCGAAGGGGACTGGAATTTGAGCTGGCTACGGCTGCGCCTGCGGCCCCGGTAGGTCAACTGAGCAACGTGGTCACTCTTCGCAAATTTAGAGACTTACCAGAAGCTCTCCTCGCCAAAAGCTTTCTTGCGTCGGCAGGAGTAGAAAGCTTTCTGATTGACGAGACCACGATTCGTATGGATTGGTTATGGTCCAACCTGTTGGGCGGGGTCAAGCTTTGCGTCAATCGGGAGGATGCCGAAGCCGCCGCTCAAATCTTGAGCCAGGAGATTCCAGAGAAGTTTAGCGTCGAAGGCGCCGAAGATTTTGAACAGCCGCGCTGTCCGCAATGTCAGTCTCTCGATATTTCCTACGAGGACTTGAACAAGCCTGCAACGTATGCCAGCACATTCCTTCTCGGCCTTCCCATCCAGATCAGCTGCCGACGGTGGAATTGCCAATCCTGCGGCTATGTCTGGGATCAAACCGACGAGGAATCGAAGCAGAGCAAGTAACCTTGCCATCCGCACGTTACCGGGACTATCCAGGGATTGCGATTGCAATCGACCCCGCCAAGCGTCGCAACGAATCCGTGTACGGCGCGCGCGCGACGCCGCGCTCGCAAATGATGCCCGTAATCAAACGCGCGGGCGTGACGTCGAATGCCGGATGCGCCGCGGGGACATCGGGCGCGATGCGCACGCCGCGAAAGTGCGTCACTTCTTCGGCGGGACGCTCTTCAATCGGGATCTGCTCGCCAGTCGCTAAGGACAAGTCAAAAGTGGAAACAGGCGCGGCGACGTAGAACGGCACGCCATGCTCGTGCGCCAGCACCGCAATTTGATACGTTCCGATTTTGTTGGCCGTGTCTCCATTGGCGGCGATGCGGTCCGCGCCCACGACCACCGCGTTCACTTTTCCCGCCTTCATGAAATGTCCCACCATGTTGTCCGTGATCAGCGTGAGCGGCACGTCGCCCTCGTGCAGCTCCCACGCGGTGAGCCGCGCGCCTTGCAGGTAGGGCCGCGTTTCCGGCACGAAGACGCTCAGTTTGTGGCCCTGCTCGATCGCCACGCGAATCACGCCCAGCGCCGAGCCGATCCCCGCCGTGGCGAGTGCTCCCGCGTTGCACTGCGTCATGACCTGGCCCGCGGCAGGCATCAACTCCGCACCGAAGCGGCCCATCGCTTCGTCGATGGCGCGCTTTTCGGCATGGATCGCGCGCGCTTCTTCCACCATCGCGCGCCGCACGGCATCGAGCGGCGTGTTCGCCGCCGAGAGTTGCTCGAACCGGCGCGTCATGCGTTCGAGCGCCCAAAAAAGATCCACAGCCGTCGGTCGCGTTTGCTGAATCGTCCGGCAAATGCCCGGGAACTCCGCGCGAAGCACTTCGAGCGTCCGCGCGTTCGAGCGCTCGACGCCAAGCGCCACGCCCATTGCCGCGGCCACGCCAATCGCTGGCGCGCCGCGAATCACCATGTCCTTGATCGCCGCCGCGACGTCGCGATAGTCCGTGTAGGTGTGGTGGATCACTTCTCCCGGCAAGCGGCGCTGGTCGAGCATGACCACACCCTCGCCGGTCCATTCAATGGGCTGCGCGACATTCATAAAATTTTGAAATTGCCTCCGGATACTCCAGACTCCGCGTGACCATACTGAATCATGTAGCGCTCGTCTTCAGGCGAGCACTTTCACTTCAAGCAAGTGCTCGCCTGAAGGCGAGCGCTACAAAGCCCCTGAAATTTAGGTTTCTGCGCAGCATGTTCAGTGACGCACCCCGCTTACGACATAAATCAAATAGCCGACGAGCTGCAAGCCATTGTAGCCGAGATGCACAAAATAACTGGCCGCCACGGTGCCGGTCCGCGCGCGCACCCACGTCAGCGCGACGCCCACCAGAATCAAGAGCGCGATCTGCCCCCACCCGCCCCACAACTGCGCCGCGTGCATCAACCCGAAAAGCGTCCCCGTGATCGCAACTCCGGCGGCGACGCCCAGCCGGCGCGCAATCACCGGATAAAGAAAGCCGCGAAAAATTGTTTCTTCCACCAGCGGCGCAACCAGCACGCCCAGTATGCCGAACAAGAGAATGCTGACGCGCGCCTTCAATAGCTCCTCGACCGGGAGCGTTACTTTCGAATTGAGAAACCCTCCCGTGAAGGAAACCGCAATGGCCAGCACCGCGCCGCCCGCCAGGAATTGCAGCGCCCTGTCGCGAATGTGTCCCGAGCCGGTACGCATCTCGCGCCAGCCGATCGACGGCCAGAACGGCGCCGCCGTCCGCGCAGCGAGCATCAGGTAAAGATACAGGATCGCGAGGCCGTCGAGAATGGCCTGGCTGAGGAGCACCACGACTGACTTCGCCGTGGTTATCGTCTCTCCAAACACCTCGTTCGAATTCACCCCGAAAAACCGCACCGCGACCTGAGCCATTCCCCAAGTGATCACGACGCTGCCAATCACGCCGAGAATCACGAACAGCGCTACCTCGAGCCAGCCCCACGGCACACGTAAATCGTCGGAGATTCCGGTACGGTACCGCGGCGCGGTCGGCGGAACGGGAGTGTCCTGCAGGTTCTGCGGCGCAGGTTCGTGAGGTTCCATGGCGGACGATGGGACGTCTTCCGAGGCGCTGTCCACAGGTTCATTCGAACGAGCCCTGACGGGCGCTGCACCGGACGGGCTGTGATCGTTGTAAGCCATTTCAAAGTGGCAAGGCGCTGTGGCGGGTACAGGCGCGCAAGGACACTACAATCACTGTAGCGGCAGTTTTCGCCCCGCGCAAGTGTGGGGAAGTCATGTAGGACAGCCACTCCTGGCTGTCGTATTAATCCCTGCCTTTCAAATTTGACTAATATCATCAATTTAGCTAAAACATCCAAAATGAAGAACGAGCAGCCACGGCTTGCTCAAGAGGTGAATGCAGTTGGCGATCCAACGAGGCCGTTTGAAGCGAAGTCCCGCACCTGCGATTTGCAGTCGCCGGGGCGAGGAGCCGATCAAGATTAGCGCGACCGAGGCCAAGAACAGATTCGGAGACCTTCTCGACAGCGTTCTTCAGGGCGGCATGGTGCTAATCACCAGACACGAGACTCCCAAGGCGGTCCTGCTTTCGATGGAGGAATACGGCGCGCTCTCGCGCACGGCAGAAACGAGGCTCGACTCTTTGAACGCCGAATTCAATTCCTTGTTGGCCCAAATGCAGACTGCCAAAGCGCGCGCCGGAATGAAAGCCGCGTATGCCGCCTCGCCTAAGCGACTCGGAAAAACTGCCCTCACGGTGAAGGAGAAAAGCCGGAAGCCCCGCCGGAGGGTGAAGCTCCCGCTTGTACCGTCAAAGAAGCCCGGCACGCTCAAACTCGACAATGCCAAAATCTATGAAGCGATTTCTTTCCCCTGATATCGAAAAACGTCTTGCCGAAGGCCTCGACGACATCCAGCGGGGCCGCGTGCATGGGCCGTTTCGATCTGTGCGAGCGCTACTTCGTTCACTTCGCCGGACCAGGAAAACCAAGAGTTCCTAGTCCGTGCCTGGATTGATTTCTAGTGCCAAGGTCAGGATAGCCCGACAAAAGCCCCGCCCTTCCAACACCGAAGAACGGGCCACCCCAAATTCAAAATCCCCGAATGCCCCGGCCACCCAGCCAGAAGGTGAAACGGAAATTCGCGGATTTGCGTCCATGAACCAAGGCGGCGGACTTGATCCGGAACGCGGCAGAGGGTTCGCCACTGCGGAGGAAAGATGTTGGAGGAGGAATTCATGAAGAATGTGGCAAGACCAGTTCTCGGGCTGGCGGCGGTTGCGGCTCTATGCTTATTTGCCCAAGTGGCCGGGGCGCAGCAGCAGCCTTCACCCCTCAAAGTGACGAACGTCAAGGGCAATGTGTACTGGGTTCAGGGCGGGGCGGGCTCCAATGACGGCTTCATTGTGGGCACCACCGGCGTGATTGTCGTGGATACCAAGACCACGGTGGATTCGGAAAAGGGCGTAATCGCCGAAATCGCCAAAATCACCCCCAAGGCCGTGAATACGGTCTTTATCACTCACAGTGACGGCGACCACGTAAACGGGCTCGCCGCATTTCCGGATGGCTTAACCATCATTGCCCAGGCAAACTGCAAAAAGGAAATGGAAGAGTCCGCCGGCAGCAAAAACCCCGCGCCCCAAAATCGCCTTCCTACCAAAACTTACGACAAGACCGATAAGCTGACCATCGACGGCGTCCATATCGTTCTTCACCACTGGGCGCCGGGCCACACCAGCGGCGATACCGTCGTCTATCTCCCCGGCGAAAAAATCGTCTTCGGCGGCGACATGCTGATCTCAAACCGCCCCGACGTTTTGATTCACCTCGAAAAGCACGGCTCCACCCTCGGATGGATCGAAAATGCCAAGGGCATGCTTGGTCTTGACGCGGATACCTACCTGACCGGCCACGGCGAAATGATGACCAAGGCCGACATTCAGAAAAAGATCGACCTCGTTCAGGACAAGTACAACAAGATCAAGGCCATGGTTGCGCAGGGCAAGTCAATCGACGACATCAAGACCTCATTTGGTGAGCCCACCGCCGCGCCGCCGCCCAATCCGAATGGCGGACCGAATTTCGCCACCCTGACCGAAGTGATCTACACCGAACTGACCAAAAAGAGCTAACCGTAATCCGGAAGCTTTCTTACTAAAGGGCGTCCACCATTCGCGGGCGCCCGTTTTTTTTGCCGTCCGGCAGAACGCTCTCTGCCTGGATCTAAACTTGGGCAACCCGCGTGCCTCGTCCTTGACGTTTTTCAAGGACGGTTTCTTGGTTTGATTTCTTGTCCCAGGATTAGGTGAACACCGACAAAAGCCCCGCCCTTCAAACACCGAAGGACGGGGCACACACAAGTCCAAAATCCCGTAAAGCCCGGGCCGCCCGCCGGATTACCTCCACGTTCCCACAAATATCTGCGCGATTCAGCGCCGGCGAGTTGCTTTTTTGCCTCGCGCGATTTTTGCGAGCGCCCGTGCGTAAGCGGTTATGGTTTCTGGAACCGCGTGGCTATGCACGAACTGCCCTGCGCGCCGGCAGGTAATCAGCCCGGCTTCGCTCAGAATCTTGAGATGGTGGGAAACGGTCGCGGGAGTAACGCCACGCATCGAGACGATTTCGCCGCAAGTCATGTGCTTGCGTGCCGAGATGGCCTCAAAAATCCTGAGGCGGGTCTCATCGGCCAATGCTTTCGATATTTTTTCGATCTCGGAACGGTCCATGGGACTACTCCAAGTGTAACGAAATCAATATTCCCGGCGCCAGCCGGAAATCCGTCCCGGAAAATAAGGCCGGAAGACCTGCATCCTATCATTTCGATAATCATCTAAGTATCGAAATCATTGTGATGCCGGCCACGGCGGCATGGATGCCTCCGGACAAGGCCGGCCGGGAAATCAGAGAGCTAAAGGAGACGAAAATGAAGCGACTTGAAGGAAAAGTAGCGGTAGTGACGGGCGGAAACAGCGGCATCGGCCTCGCGACAGCGAAGCGCTTTCAGGAAGAAGGAGCAAAAGTAGCCATCTCGGGCCGCAGCAAAAAAACGCTGGCGGAAGCGGTGCAAACGATCGGAAACGGCGTGCTGGCCGTCCAGTCGGACGTGGCCAACCTCGCGGACATCGACAGCCTGTTTGCGGAAGTTTCGCGGAAGTTTGGGAAAATTGACGTGTTGTTCGTGAACGCGGGAGTCGCCAAGTTCGCTCCGCTCGCCGACACGTCCGAAAGCGCCTTCGACGAACAATATGACATCAACATCAAGGGCGCGTACTTCACGATCCAGAAAGCGTTGCCGTATCTGAACGACGGCGCATCGATCATCCTGAATACCAGCGTGGTGGATAGCAACGGAACCATCGGCGCCAGCGCCTACTCGGGAACGAAAGCAGCCCTGCGCTCCCTCGCCAGAACCGCGGCGGCCGAACTCGTGGACCGCGGCATCCGCGTAAACACGGTTGCGCCGGGACCGATTGTCACCCCGATCTTTGGCAGGACCGGCCTGCCCCAGGAAGCCATCGATGAATTCGCTAAGGGAGTCGTTCAGCGCGTTCCGATGAAGCGGTTTGGCCAGCCGGAAGAAGTGGCGGCTACGGTGGCGTTCTTGGCTTCGCAGGATGCGTCGTACATCACCGGCGTGGAAATCAACGTGGATGGCGGCTACGGACAAATCTAATCAGTGGAACAGGCTTCAGCCTGTGGGGTTTTGTCCTGGCAAGGTCCAGAACCTGCAGGCTGAAGCCCGCGCCACCTGCCTCATGCGGGAATCGCGACGCTGATCTTTTCTTTTACTGGGTCGGAAACGAATTTCGGATCGCTCGGAATTGCTTCTCCATCCTTACGCAAACTTTCCAGATAGGCGCGAATCGCGTCCTGGGCCATTCTCCGCGCTTCCGCCAGCGTATCTCCCTCAGTGACAAGGCCTGGGAGGGCCGGACAGGTGACCACGTAGCCGCCCTCGGCGGCCGGTTCAAAAAACACGGTGAAACTATACTCACTTGCCGATTCCTGTTTGGATGTGTTGTGTTTTTTGTGCTTCATGGATATCCTTCAATCACTGGCGAGAATGAGGTTTTGGGCCTTCAAATTCAGCCTATCACTCTGCTTGAAGAATTCAAACGAGAATGTCGGATGGTGACCGCATGATTCGCACCGCCAAGGCGCACGTCGAAAAACGTCTGGCGGAGAGCTTGGACGACATCCGGCGGGGCCGCGTGGACGGGCCGTTCCGGTCCGCCGCCGCGCTGCTTCGCTCGCTTCACCGCACGAAAAAAACGAAAGCGTCCTGGATGCAGCTTTCCTAGACGGAACGTTTCCGCTGGAGCTAACAGGACGGGCAGCCCAGGCTTTGATTTTGAATTTCGGGCGCCCTAACCACCAGAATGGTTCCCATTTGCCCCATTCAAAACCCGCGCGAGCACTTGCCCCGTATACGATTTTTTCACCCTGGCGACCTGCTCGGGCGTGCCTTGCGCGACGATGCGGCCGCCGCCTTCGCCGCCTTCGGGGCCCAGGTCGATGATCCAGTCGGCTTGCTTGATTACGTCGAGGTGGTGCTCGATGACGAGGACGGTGTTGCCGAGGTCGGCGAGGCGGTTCAGGACGTCGAGGAGTTTCTTTACGTCGTCGAAGTGCAGGCCGGTGGTGGGCTCGTCCAGAATGTAGAGGGTGCGGCCGGTCTGGCGTTTGGAAAGCTCTTTAGCGAGCTTGATGCGCTGCGCTTCGCCGCCGGAAAGCGTGGTGGAGGATTGGCCCAGCTGGATGTAGCCGAGGCCGACGTCCACTAAAGTTTCGAGCTTCGCGCGAATCTGCGGAATATTTTCCAGAATTTTCAGCGCGTCGGCGATCTGCATGTCCAGCAAGTCGGAAATCGAGTGGCCCTTGTAGCGCACGGACAGCGTTTCCGCGTTGTAGCGGCGGCCTCGGCAGACTTCGCAGGTGACGTACACGTCGGGCAGGAAATTCATTTCGATGCGGCGCAGGCCGTCGCCCTGGCAGGCTTCGCAGCGGCCGCCCTTCACGTTGAAGCTGAAGCGGCCGGGCTTGTAGCCGCGCTCGCGCGATTCGGGCAGCATGGCGAAGAGTTCGCGAATCGGCGCGAAGACGCCGGTGTACGTCGCGGGATTCGAGCGCGGCGTGCGGCCGATGGGCGCCTGATCGATCTCGATCACTTTGTCGATTTTTTCCGCGCCCTGGATTTCGCGGAACGCGCCGGGGCGCTCCATCGAGCGGTAGAGCGACTGCGCGAGCGCGCGATAGAGAATGTCGTTCACCAAAGTGGATTTTCCCGAGCCGGAAACGCCCGTCACGACGGTAAGCAAGCCGAGCGGCAATTCGAGATCGACGTCCTTCAGATTGTTGGCCTCGCAGCCGAGGATGCGGATCGACTTTTCCGTTGGGCGCGCGGCGCTGGGGCGGCACGGAAATTTTCAGTTCGCCGCGCAGGTAACGCCCCGTCAGCGAATCGGCGCTGCGCTCGATTTCTTCCGGGCGGCCTTTGGCGACGAGGTGGCCGCCCGCGTTGCCCGCGCCGGGGCCGAGGTCCACCACGTAGTTGGCGCGGCGAATGGTTTCTTCATCGTGCTCGACGACGAGGACGGTGTTGCCGAGGTCGCGCAATTTTTCGAGCGAGGTGATCAGGCGATCGTTGTCGCGCGCGTGCAATCCGATGGAAGGCTCGTCCAGCACGTAGAGCACGCCCGCGCAATTGCGAGCCGATCTGCGTCGCCAGGCGAATGCGCTGCGCCTCGCCGCCGGAAAGCGTCGCGGCGGAGCGATCCAGGCTGAGGTAGCCGAGGCCGACCGCGAGCAGAAAATCGAGGCGCGCGGCGATTTCGGCGAGGGCGCGGCCGGCAATGTCCATCTGCCGCTCGGTCAAGCCTTTGCGAATCTTATCCACGGCGGGACGCGCGTCGGAAATCGCCAGCCCGGTAAATTCGGCGATGGACCGGCCGCCCACTTTCACGGCGAGGCTTTCCGGGCGCAACCGCTGCTCGCCGCAAACCGCGCACGGCACGGGCGACATGTACTGCGTGATCCACTCGCGGTACGTGTCCGACTCCGATTCCTCGAAGTTCGATTCGAGAAAGCCGACCACGCCCTGGAAATGCAGTCCGGGAAGAGCTTTCCCAGGCGGCCTTCGCGGCGGCTGCCCGCGACGATGCCGCCGCCATTGCTCTTCGCATTCGAGGGCGGATTGCCGTAGAGGATCAGGTTCTGCACGTCGCGCGGAAATTTTTCAAATGGGGTCGCGAGGTCGAACCCGTGCGCCATCGCGCCCAGCTCCAGGTTGCGCCTCAAAAACACGGAGCCCGAGCCGGGACCGAGTCCGCCTTCAAAGAGAGGCCGCGTCCAGTCGACAATCACTTTCGATGGATCGAAATCGTATTTTGAGCCGAGACCGTTGCACGCCGGGCACGCTCCATACGGCGAATTGAAGCTGAACGAGCGCGGCTCGAGCTGCGGCACGGAAATGCCGCATTCGCTGCAGGCCATTTTTTCGGAGAAAACCTGCTCGGTGCCGCCGACCACGACGACGGTGACGAGCCCCTTGGCCAGCTTGAGCGCCGTGGCGATGGATTGCTCGAGCCGCCCCGCGATCCCGGGCTTCACGAGCAGGCGGTCGATCAGGACTTCGATGGTGTGATTCTTGCGCTTGTCGAGGCGCGGCGGATCGTCCAGCGGGCAAAGGTCGCCGTCGATGCGCGCGCGCACGAAGCCGTCGCGCGCCAGCTTTTCCAGCTCGACGCGGTACTCGCCCTTTCTTCCGCGCACGATGGGCGCGAGGATCATGACGCGGTCGCCGCTCTTGGCCAGCTCGCCTTGCAGGATCGAGCGCACGATCTGGTCGGTGGACTGGCGCGAGATCGGCTTGCCGCATTTCGGGCAGTGCGGCGTGCCGATCGAGCTGTAGACGACGCGCAGGTAATCGTAAATTTCGGTGATCGTGCCCACCGTGGAGCGCGGCGAACGCGTCGTCGTCTTCTGCTCGATGGCGATCGAAGGCGAGAGGCCTTCGATGGAATCCACTTCCGGCCGCTCCATCTGGTCGAGGAATTGCCGCGCGTACGCGGAAAGCGATTCGACGTAGCGGCGCTGGCCCTCGGCGTAAATCGTGTCAAACGCGAGCGACGATTTCCCAGAACCGGAAAGCCCGGTGATCACGGTCAGCGTGTTGCGCGGAATTTCGAGGCTGATGTTTTTCAGGTTGTGCTGGCGCGCGCCCCGGATGACTATTTTCGTCAGGCCCATATTGCGAAGACCGCCCCCACTGCCGGCTCAGCACACTGCGGGTAAAATACGCCCATCGTAATCCTACAACGTAGCAGGCTGCGGAGAGGGAGTCAATTACGCCAGCGGGGGTTCCGGCATTTCGCGAACCATCATGGTTCCTGCAGAATCTTTGCGAACGGGAAACAATTTTCCCAGGCAACCGACGCTCTGCGGGGCTTCTAAAGCGTTTCCCGCATGCAAATAATTTCCCTCCGGAAAATTTTCCCGCGCCCTGGCTTTTTTTACCCGGGGTACGCAAAACAAAACACTGTGTTTTCAGCGTCTTGTGTTTGGCCTGCCGCGTGCAAACAGTAAGAACCGTAGGAGGGAAGACGAGCCGAGGATCCCTTTAGGGGATTGAGGGCTGGGCCGGCACGATCTTCCCTCCGACCTGCTTCCGCCGCCTACCCCAAAACCACACCCAATGGACCATACCTATCGGCGGAAGTACGCGCGCGCGTCCACGGCAAAATAACAAAAACTTTTTGACACAGAGAACACAGACGGTACGGAGACTTCCGGAAGTCCTGCAACTTTAGTTTAACATCTTTGGTAGTTTGGTGCGAATCGAAGGGATGCAGGCCTGCGGGAGGGGGAAAATTTGGCTGTGGCGGTTGGACTCGAACCGTCCTTGTGCCTTGAAAACGCGTAACTTCCGCTCTTTCCGCTCCTCTGCGAACGCTACAAACGCGGTGCCCCGCTCTTTTTACGCTCGGCGGGACCAACACGCCTGATACAAGACGAATACCACAAATTCTCGTCGACAGGCTTTGAGAATCGGATCAGGAGCATGTGATGGGGCACACGGCGTTCTCAGTAACTAATCTGTGGGAACAGAGAAGCCCATAGCAACAAGACGACCAAGTGTGAAGAGAGGCGTCACGCTGTAACGGACGCCAAATGCTTTTCGTGATTTCGGGCAACTCGTTACCATTGGTCACCAATCGCGAAAGGTTTTCGACCGCTTCTCTCAAATGAGACGGGATGGAAAGGCGAGCACGCCGCACTCGGCGACAATGATCACGGTCAAGATTATCGCGGCGTCGAACCGTTGGAGCAGCACTGTTATTGGAAGCGCCAGGATGCTTCCCGCCATGATCGCCCAAACGAGGGTGTGCAAGAGCTTGATCGCTACCATACGCGTGTCGAGAGAGAAAGCTAGTGCTAATTTAGTGGGTACTTCGGTTCGCTATGGCTACCGTTGAAACATTCGATCTTGTGGTCGGCCGCTTTTAAAAGGCAATCTCGATGATGTCAGCGACTCGCTTTTGGTAGTTCCGTGCCACGGTTAAGAATTTCCAAGTAGCGGTGATACGTGAACAGTCGATGGCGCTGCTTGCCTGTTTGCTCACGAACCGCGCCGAGCTTCACCATGTGCTGCAAGGCCTTCGCTACGGTAGGCGCAGAGAGCGAGAGCTGTTCGGCTGTCGCCGGGATCGTGATGATGGGCTTTCGTTGAAGATATTGATGGACGCGCAGAACTGAAGCAGCAGGGCGACCGAGATCCTCGATCTTCCGGCGATCTCTTTCTATGAGTGCCAGTATCTCTCTCGACGTCTCCGCAGTTTGCTGGGCGGTTTCTTTCACACCTGTAAGAAAAAATTCGAGCCAGGTTTCCCAATCTCCATGAGTGCGGACGCGATCAAGCAATTCGTAGTATTTCTTCCGGTTCAGCTTGAAGTAAAGGCTCAAATAAAGAATTGGCTCATGGATAGCACCAGCAACGCACAGGAGGAACGTGATCAACAATCGGCCCAGTCTTCCGTTACCATCCAGAAAGGGATGAATGGTCTCGAACTGCACGTGGGCCAGGGCGGTCTTTACAAGAATCGGTAGATCTTCCCGCTCGCGATGCAGGAACTTTTCGAGCGCGCCCATGCAGTCGATGATCTTCTCAGGTGGCGGCGGAACAAATGCAGCGTTGCCGGGCCGCGTGCCGCCAATCCAGTTTTGGGTCTCACGGAATTCGCCGGGGTGTTTCTCGCTGCCGCGCCCTTTGGACAGGAGGATCTTGTGAATTTCCCGTATCAAACGGAGAGATAGCGGGAAATCCTCCCGGAGCCGTCGCAGTCCGTGATTCATCGCGGCTACATAATTTGAAACTTCTTGAACATCCTGTAGCGGGACGCCGGGGGCTTCGGCACTCTCGAACAACATCAAGTCAGAAAACGACGACTGCGTGCCCTCAATCTGCGAAGAGAGCACCGCCTCCTTCCGAATGTAGAGGTAAATGAAAAGTGAGGGATCGGCAGAATGGACGCGAGCCCGTCCAAACGTCCGAGTGCTTGGTTTGCCTGATCAAGTAGAGGCAAAAGCGGTTGAAGGGATAGCGGTGGCTCCGGTGGCAAAGGCGGGGGCACAAAGGCCCTGAAAGACTCGTCTTTGAAGGACTTGACGACATAGGCCCCGAGACGGCTATTCGGTTTGGTTGGCTTCGCCATCACAAAACCATCGTTTCGTTAGGAATCTCGCAACGAAACTATATAGCCTTTTCGTTTCGTTAGCTAGTGAAAGGTGTTTATGCTAAAGAACAAGGCCACGCTGGTCTCTGAAGGCCAGCTCAATATCAAATACTCGGCGCATCGGCAACAACATAGCCAAGGGCTTGGGCAGCGGCAGGCGCCGTTCTACAGGCGCTCTAAGGAAGGAGGATATTCGGCTAACTAGCAGCGTTCCAGAGAGTTAGATTGGCTGGGGCGGTTGGACTCGAACCAACACCGTCCTCATTAACAGTGAGGTGTCCTACCAATTGGACCACGCCCCAGCGGTTTCGCAACGTCCTTGCGAATCCTTAAAAGATAATCATTGTACGCAAAACGCGCAAGCCCACGGCGAAGATTTTATTTAGGTGTTTCTGTGGGAAAACCCGCCTCGGTCCAGGAGCGCCAGCCGCCGTCCATGGAAATGCAATTTGTGTAGCCCATCTTCTGCAGGTTATCCGCGGCGAGGGCGGACCGGAAACCGCCGCCGCAATAGAGGACCAGCGTGGCGGACTTGTCCGGCACCGCCATTTCGATGTCGCGCTCGATCACGCCCTTGCCGAGATGAATGGCTCCAGGCAGGTGGCCTTTTGCCCATTCGTTGTCTTCGCGGACATCCACCAGCGTGAATTTCTCGCCGGCGTCGAGCCGCTGCTTCACCTCGCGAAAACTCAATTCCTTCACGCGTGCCTTCGCTTCATTGACGAGTGTCAGAAATCCCGTCGCGTGTTTCATGAAATCCCCCGGACCGCCACGGATGCGCGGAAACACAGAGTAGCACAGGGATCGCCCCGGAATGTGCTATCCTCCGCCGACAAACAGGTCTGTTGTCCGCAACTATTGCAAGAAGAGAGGAGACGTCTCATGCGCAACATCATTTTGGGGATTCTCGTATTGCTCATCGCATCTTCGGCGAAGGCACAGGCGCCCAAGGCTGCCACCGATATTACCGCCGCCGATGTCCAGGCGTTCATCAAAGGCGCGCCTCAGGATCGCAACAGCGATCGGCCCATCCGCGTGGTCGACGCTGGAGGCTACAACGTCGGCGTGTTCGGCGTTTTTCGCCCGAAGAGCGCCCCCATCACCGCGACCGTGCATCAAACCAACGCCGCGGAGACGTACATTATGCTCGACGGCGCCGGAGTACTGGTGACCGGCGGGACGCTGAAGGCGCCCTCAACCCCGCGCCAGTCGGGTCTCGGCAATTGGACAGACCTCGGCAGCAAC
This sequence comes from uncultured Acidobacteriota bacterium, assembly GCA_963740035.1. Taxonomy (GTDB): domain Bacteria; phylum Acidobacteriota; class Terriglobia; order Acidiferrales; family UBA7541; genus Palsa-360. The sequence continues at coordinate 315,872 of CAVUDA010000019.1, read as the reverse complement.
GGCATTGAGGGCGGCGTTTCGCGCCGGCTCTCCAAGGGCGACGTGGTCATCATCCCCGGCGGCGTGCCGCATGGGCTGGGCGAGCGCCGAAGGCGACATTACGTACCTGATCGTGCGGTCCGATCCCGAGAAGAAAATCGCATTGAAGTAGCGCGGAGCGGCATCGCAAGCCTGATCGGAAAGTGGCCCTCGGAGTGAGCCACAATCCGATGAGACTTATCGCGACCTATCGAGAAAAATCTTCTCCGTGATCAAACCTTCGGCGGCGGAGCCTGGGTGTCCGGGTTTGCAGACTTTCCTGAGGATTTTTTATTCTTCGTTTTCTTCGGCTTTTCTGCCGTCGTGTTCGGGCCTTTCTTCATCCACTTGATTGGATTGTAGGAGTGCGGTGCATCCGAGCTCTCGTGCTCCTTTTTCTGCGCCTGCGCCCTGAGGGGCTTGCGCTGCCGCTCCAAGAACACTGAAAAAGGCGATCAACACGGCGGCTGCAACTGACCATTGTTTTCTCATCTCTGCTCCTTCCAGGACCGGGATTTACACTAGCCATAAGTAAGCCATGTGCCCAGTCAGTGCCGGGAATTTAAAGGAAGGTACTACTCGAATGCGTCAATCCTGATCGGGCGATCAGGTCGATGTTTGACTTCCGGTACAGTCGTTGAGACTCCCGCGACAGTCCAGTCCAGCGCCCAGATTCCGATAAGACGGGCAAAGAATCTGCAACCTGCCCGCTTCTACTTCATGTCGCGCCAATTCGGGCCGGCTTTCAAATCCACGACCAGCGGCACGGCGAGTTTGTGCACATGTTCCATTGCCTTGCGCACCAGCGGGCGCAGGCGGTCCATTTCATCGTGCGGGGCTTCAAACAGCAGTTCGTCGTGCACCTGCAGGATCATTTTCGCTTTGAAACTTTTGTTCCGCGAGCTGGCGCGCGATCGCGATCATGGCCAGCTTGATCAGGTCGGCGGCGGTGCCTTGCAGCGGCGTGTTGAGCGCGGTGCGCTCCGCGAAATTTCGCAGGTTGACTTGCGGCGAAGTGATTTCGGGGACGGGGCGGATGCGCCCGAACATCGTGCGCGTGACGCCGGCCTTGCGCGCTTCGGCCAGCGAACGTCTCGAGATATTCCTTCACGCCGCGATAGCGCGCGAAATAGGCGGCGATGAATTGCGCGGCTTCCTTCTGGTCGATGCCCAGCTGCGCCGCGAGGCCGAACGGCGTTTGCCCGTAGATGATGCCGAAGTTGATGGCCTTGGCCGCGCGGCGGTGCTCGGCGTTTTGCGCCATCGGGCCCGACGCCGAAAACTTCCTCGGCGGTGCGCGCGTGAATGTCCTGCCCGGTGCGAAACGCCTCGACCAGCACGGGGTCCTCGGAAAAATGCGCCAGGATGCGCAGCTCGATCTGCGAATAGTCGGCGGAAAGCAGCGTGTTGCCCGGGCTGGCCACGAACGCGGCGCGAATCTGGCGGCCCAGCTCGGAGCGCACGGGAATATTTTGCAGGTTCGGGTCCGAGGAGCTGAGGCGGCCCGTGGCCGCGGTGGTCTGGCTGAAGCTGGTGTGCAGCCGGCCGGTCTCGGCATGAATCAGTTTCGGCAATGCGTCGACGTAAGTGGATTTGAGTTTGGTGAGTTCGCGGTATTCGAGCACTTTGCGCGGCAGTTCGTGCAGGAGCGCCAGCTCTTCGAGCACGTCCGCGGCGGTTGAGCGCGGTTTTCCCCGGCGCCTTCCGCCGAGCGTCAAGCCCATTTTGTCGAACAAAATTTCGGCAAGTTGCAGCGGCGAATTGACGTTGAATTCCGACCCGGCCAGTTTCCAGATTGCTTTTTCGAGCGAGCGGATTTCGCGCTCCATCGTTTTGGACATCGCGTCGAGCGCTTTGGGATCGACGCGCACGCCGTCGCGCTCCATCGCGGCGAGCACCGGCGCGAGCGGCAGGTCGATCGTCTCGTACAGTTCCGCGAGCCCTTGCGCCTCCACTTCCTTCCGCAAGAGCGGCGCGAGGCGCTGCAAATGTTCCGCGCGTTCCCCGGGAGCGCCGGAGAGCGTGACGCTTTCCTGCCGCAACACCGCGTCGGCCAGGCTGTGTTTCGACGTCGTCGGGCGCAACAGGTAGGAATAGAGCATCGTCGCGTGGCGGATTCCGGCGACAGGGCCGGCCAGCAACTCGACGAGCTTCGGGTCGTGCACGATTTTCGGCCGCGCGGGGTCGCGCAGAAATTCTGCCAGCGCGGCGCGCATCTCTCCCTTGGCGTCGAGCTCCGCCGTCCGCGAAACGCCCGGCTTCGGCGAAATCTCAACCGCTGCGACTTGCGAGCCGAAGCCTTCTTCTTCGCGTTCGCCCTCGCCCTCGGCGAGAGTCAGCCAAACGGCGGTTTCGGCGCCGCGCGGAATGGCGCTCAGATATTTCTTGAGCGCCGCGGGAGATTCCAGCGCCGCGGAATCGCTCGGCGTGGCGGACGCGGCAGCCGGCGCGGCTGGGAGATCGCGAAGCAGCGAAGTAAATCCCAACTCCGCGTAGAGCGCGCGCAAGGCTTCGACGTCCGGATCGCTCGCGCGGAGATCGTCGAGCACGAGCTTCACCGGCGCGGCCGTATCGATGACGGCGAGCTGTTTCGACATCACCACCGCTTCGCGGCTGTTTTCGAGCGCCTCGCGGTAGCGTTTCCCTTCGACTTCCTTCGCGCGTTCCAGCGCCGCTTCCGCCGATCCAAACCGGCGAATCAGTTCCTTCGCGCCTTTTTCGCCGATGCCCTTCGCGCCGGGAATGTTGTCGATCGAATCGCCCATCAGGGCCATCACGTCGGCGACTTTTCCGGGCGGCACGCCCATAATCTCTTCCACTTTCGCCGCGTCCACGACGAGATCGGTCTTGTCAGGCCCCGCGCCGGGACGCAGCACGCGCACGTTCCCGCCGACGAGCTGCATCATGTCCTTGTCGCTCGTCACGATGGAGACGTCGAGCCCCTTTTTCGCCGCCTGTTTGGAGAGCGCGCCGATCACATCGTCCGCCTCAAACCCGGGATATTCGAGAATCGGCAGCCGCATGGCCTCGCACATCCGCCGCACGTAAGGCAGTTGCACGGAGAGATCCTCGGGCATCGGCGGCCGCTGGGCCTTGTACTTGTCAAAAAGTTTGTCGCGAAACGTAGGTTCCTTCGTGTCGAACACCACGGCGAGATAATCCGGCGCATGCTCTTTCGCCAGCTTGCGCAGCATGTTCGAGAACAGGTAGGGAACCTTGGTGGGAACGCCCGCGGGGCTGTTCAGCCGCGCCATAGGCGCGAAGTAGGCGCGAAAGATGAATCCCATCGCGTCGACAAGGAAGATTTTTTTCGCAGCGGCGGCTTTGGCCATCGTCGCGAGTATAGCAAAGCGGCGCGTGCCGCCGGGGTGTGCTATTTTATCAGTTCGCGGTTTTCCAGAAATTTTGCAGGAAACGTCCCGACGCGAATGATTTGCCTCTCCCGATGCCCAAACGCGCCAAAGAAAACGCCCAAGCTGTAGCCGCGGCATCAGTGCAGCTGGAACGTGCGCAAGCACGTTCGGAGCCGCCTGATTTGAAGAAGCCCACGATTGCGGAAATTTTTGGGCCGGGCGGCGCGATCGAAAAATACATGCCGGAGGGCTACGAGCACCGGCCATCGCAGCTCGAGATGGCGGAACTGGTGGAAGCCGCGTTCAAGGAAAAGCGCCATCTGATTGTCGAGGCCGGGACGGGCACGGGGAAAACGCTGGCGTACCTGATCCCCGCGATTCGCAGCGGGCGGCGCGTGGTGATTTCGACGGCCACGAAATCGCTGCAGGAGCAGCTTTTCGAGAAGGACATTCCGTTTCTGCAGAAATATTTCGCGCCGGAATTGAAAGTGGCCGTGATGAAGGGGCGCGGCAATTTTCTGTGCCGCGAGAAAGTTTACCGGATGGGCGACCAGCCCGCGCTGAAGGGCCTTGACGAAGTGGACTGGTTCGCGCAAATTCGCGACTGGGAAAAAGTCACGGAGACGGGCGACCGCGCGGAACTCAATTTTCTGCCCGACGATTCGGATCTGTGGCAGCGCCTCGACGCGCGCCGCGACGCGTGCACCGGTTCAAAATGCCCGGAGTTCAACAGAGTGTTTCCTCACGGCGATGCACCAGCGCGCCGCCGAGGCGGACCTGATCATCGTGAATCACCATCTGTTTTTCGCCGACCTCGCGCTGAAGCAGGACGATTTCGGCAGCGTGCTTCCCGAATACGGCGCGGTCATGTTCGACGAGGCGCACGAGATCGAGGATGTCGCCAGCGATTATTTCGGCAGGCAGATTTCCAATTACCGGTTCGATGAGCTGGCGCGCGACGCCGAGATCGCCGCGCGCATCACCAAGGCCGGCGGCGCGCCTCTGCAAAAACAGATCGTGCGGATGCGCGAGAGGGCGCGCAGCTTTTTCGAGGCCTTCCCGGCGCGCGAGGGCCGCTTTCCGTTCGACAAGACGCAGCGCGCGGGCTTCCTCGAACAAAACCGCGAGGCCTACGACGCCCTGGTGAACGCGCTGAAAAGCCTGGAAGCGGAAATCGCCTCGCTCCCCGCAAAGCCGGAGGAACTGCTGAACATCGCGCGCCGCGGAATGGAACTGCGCGGCGAATTGAAATTCCTGTTCGAATCGAGCGAAGGCAATTACGTCTACTGGTTCGAACGCCGCAACAAGGGCGTGTTCGTCGCGGCCACGCCGATCGACGTGAGCGCCCTGCTGCGCGAGCGCCTGTTCGAGCCGTTCGAAACGATCATTCTCACTTCGGCGACGCTGGCGGTCGAGGGGCGCTTCAATTTTCTGAAGCAGCGCCTCGGCATCGACATGGCCAGCGAGCGCGTCCTGCCCTCGGAATTCGATTTCGGCGATCAGGCCCTGTTTTATGTTCCCGCGACTTTGCCGGATGTGCGGGACGCCGCGTTTCCCGAACGCGCGGCGCAGGAAATTGTCCGGCTGCTCGAGATTTCGCGCGGGCGGGCGTTCTGCCTCTTCACCAGCTACAGCCAGATGAACGATTTGTACGAGCGCGTGCGCACGCGCGTGCGTTTCCCGCTGCTGATCCAGGGCTCGGCGCCGCGCACGGCGCTGCTCGAAAAATTCCGCACCACGGAAGGCGCCGTGCTCTTCGCCACTTCGAGCTTCTGGCAGGGCGTCGATGTTCGCGGCGAGCAGCTTTCCTGCGTGATTGTGGACCGGCTGCCGTTCGCCGTGCCCTCGGACCCTATCGTCGCGGCGCGCGTCAAGGCGCTGCAGGAGGACGGCCGCAACGCCTTCGCGGAATACCAGGTGCCCGAGGCGGTTCTGGCGCTCAAGCAGGGCTTCGGGCGGCTGATCCGCTCGCGCACCGATCGCGGCGTTCTGGCCATTCTCGACAACCGCATCCAGCGCATGCAGTATGGTAAAATCTTCATGGAATCGCTTCCGGCGTACGCGACCACCAGGGACATCGCCGCAGTCGAACGGTTCATGCAGAAATTGTAGCGCCGGCGTCTCAGCCGGCGATTTTTCCGGTCATCTACACAGGAAAAAAAGCCGGCGAGACGCCGGCGCTACGAAAACCTGCATTGCCTTCGTGAACTTGATGCAATATTTTAAAGGGACATTCGATGTTTCAAGTCAGTGTTGACGAATCTTTTTCCGCGGGGCATGCCCTGCGCGGCTACAAGGGAAAGTGCGAGAATCCGCACGGGCACAATTACAAAGTGCGAATCATTCTCGAAGGTCCCGGCCTAGATTCCATCGGCCTGCTTTACGATTTCACGCATTTGAAGCGCGTGATCCGCGACATCGTGGAGGGAGTGGACCACAAGTTCCTGAACGATCAGGCGCCCTTTGACGTCATCAATCCCTCGGCGGAAAATCTCGCGAAGTTTTTCTATGACGAGACTTCGCGGCAGATGAAGGCGATGCCCGAGGGAGCGCGAATCGCGCGCGTCACGGTCTGGGAGACGGACACGACTTCGGCGACCTACTGGTCTTGATCGGATATTTTTTGCCATGAACCGCTCTTTCCTCATCATCATTCTGCCAGCCATCGCCGTGGGGCTGGGCTATATCTTCGTGCTTCGTTGGCTTGGGTATGAGCTGGAGCCATTTCGTTTCTGTAGGTGCAGCAGTTGTGATTGTCGCGGCGGTCATCCTGGTTCATAGGCGCAAGCGCCGAAAAGCCTCGCCCGGGAGCCAGTAGAAGCGTCATGACAATCACCGAAATTTTCCGGTCGATTCAGGGAGAAGGCACCCGAGCGGGCTTGCCCTGCATTTTTGTTCGCCTTACCGGATGCAACCTGCGCTGCACGTGGTGCGACACCGCGTACGCGTTTCACGGCGGCACGAAAATGACCGTCGAAGAAGTCCTGGCGCGGGTAGATCAGTTGTCCACCTCTCCGGCGCAGACGCAACCCAGCGCCGCGGGAAATTCGCAAAAACTTTCGCTCGTCGAACTGACCGGAGGCGAGCCTCTGCTTCAGCCGGAAGTGATCCCGCTGTCGCAGAAGCTTTTGGACGGCGGCTACCGGGTCATGGTGGAAACCAGCGGCGAGCGGCCCGTCGCGGTGCTTCCGCGCGACGTGATCAAGATTGTGGACGTCAAGTGTCCCGATTCAGGAGAACCAGACACGTTTCAAATGGAAAATTTGGCGGCGCTGGATAGCAAGGACGAAATCAAGTTCGTGATCTCGAGCCGGCGCGACTATGAATTCGCTCGCGACTTTATATCGCAACACGATCTAGCGCGACGCGTCCACCAAGTGATATTGTCACCCGTGCACGCCGATCCCGAGGGCGCATGGCCGGGCATGAATTCACAGGATTTAGTGGAGTGGATTTTGGCGGACGGTTTGCCGGTACGGCTAGGACTGCAAATTCATAAATTCATCTGGCATCCGGCCACTCGCGGCGTATAGACTCCGAGGTTCAGTGTTGCATCCAACAGTACAGAGGAAGGGCTGCCTCAGTCCATGAGTCGGAGACCCAAGGCTGTCGTCTTGCTAAGCGGAGGGATGGACTCCTGCGTCACGGCATCGATCGCGCGCGAAACGCATGACTTGGCCCTGGTCCACGCAAGTTACGGCCAGCGCACCGAGCGCCGCGAGCGGCAGGCATTCGACGAAATCGCCGACTTTTATGCCATCCACGAGCGCCTGGTCGTGCAATTGGACCACTTCGCGCAAATCGGAGGTTCGGCCCTGACTGATGCCCGCATCGCCGTGCCGGAAGGGTCAACCGGAGCCCCAATTGGCGGGAACGAAATTCCCGCCACATACGTCCCATTTCGTAACGCGCATTTCCTTGCCGTTGCGGTAAGCTGGGCGGAGGTCATTGGGGCCACAGCGGTTTTCATCGGCGCGGTCGCGGAGGACAGTTCCGGCTATCCGGACTGCCGGCCGGAATATTACCGCGTCTTCCAGCAATTGGTGCGCGAGGGAACGCGTCCGGAGACGCATATTGAAATTGTGACTCCGGTCATCGGTATGCGAAAATGGGAAATCGTAAAGCGCGGCATGGAATTGGGTGCGCCGCTGGATCGAACCTGGTCCTGCTACCAGTTTGAAGATGCGGCGTGCGGGGCGTGCGATAGTTGCCGGCTGCGGCTCAGTGCATTTGCCGAAGCGGGGATCGGCGATCCTATCGCTTATCGGGTCCGAGTTGAGACATAATAACGAACCGTGCGGGTAACTCCCCGCGCGGATCTGCGTTGCTAGGAGGCAGTGAAGATCATGAACCGAATGAAAGCAATCCGGATGGCAGCCTTGTTCGCACTGATCGCCGGGCCGTTGGCGGCGTGGATGGCGCCTGCCGCCTATGCGCAGAACGCCACGCTGTCGGGGACGGTGCTCGACATGATGGGCAAACCCTACCCCGACGTTACGCTGGCGATCAAAAGCGTGGAAACCAACAAAGAAACCGACGTCGTTACCGATGCTAAGGGACACTACTCGGCTCCCGGCTTGGCCGGAGGAACCTACAACGTCGACTTGAAGGGCAAAGACAAAGACCAGAAGGACATGCTCCTTTACCAGACCGGGCTAAAGCTTACGGCCGGCACTTCTCCTACCTTCGACATCAATTTGAAAGAACTTCAGGAGCAAGGCAAGCTTGCCGCCATCGAGGCCATCAGAAAGCAGGCGGAGGCGGAGCAGCAGTTTCAGGCGTTGAAGACGCATTATGATGCCGGCATAGCCGCGATTACGCAAATGAAAGCCGCACAGACGAAACTGGCGCAGACTCCGAAAGAACAGCAAGACCCCGTGAAGGCCGAAATTACTGCGGCGGGAGGCACGGCTGTTACGGAACTTTCCGCCGCGCTGGAGTTGGAGAAGCCGGAAGATCCGAACCGCTCGATCGTTTTGTCCCGCTTGGGTGAAGCCTACGAGAGCATGAACAAATGGCAGGAGGCAGCGGACACCTACCAGAAGGCCATCACGTTGAAGCCGGATGTCGCCGCCAATTACAACAACCTGGGGAACGATCTGGCGAAACTCGGGAAAGTCGATGAGGCCCGGGCAGCCTATCAAAAGTACGTTGACCTGAATCCGACGGACGCCGCTCTGGCCTGGCGCAATTTCGGAACCGTGCTCTATAACTCCAACCGCATGAAGGAATCCATCGAGCCTCTGCAAAAGGCCACCACGCTCGATCCGAAGAACGCGACGGCATGGTTGCTCCTCGGAATCGCTCTGGTCAACACCATGGAATTCAAGACCGTGGGCGACAAAATCACTCCCGTGATGCAGCCCGGCACGGTGGAAGCCTATCAACACGCGATTGACCTCGACCCCAACGGGCCGATCGGCGCGCAGGCCAAGCAAGGTTTGGAATCCCTGCAAGCCATGGGCGTCGGCATCACGACAAAGATCGGTGAGGCGCCTCCGAAGTCGACGAAGAAGAAGTAACAATTCCTTCCTATTGACTGCGCGATGGGGCCGGAATGGCCGGCCTCATCGCGCAGTTTTATTTTCCTCAAGCAAAAATTCAGAGCAAATGCCGCTTCTGAGCTGAAAACTCTTAACTCTCAACTGTAACCTCTTAGCTCGCTTCTCAATGTGGGTAGGACCGCGGCAACTTCAAAAATGCGTGAGCGTGCCCGTAATTTTCGTCCGCCGCAGGGCCCAGGAAAAAATCGCGAAAGAGATAGGCAGCAAAAGGACCGCGAACAATAGCAATGCCGCGATCGGCGGCAACGACTCGCGCGTCGAGGCATGGCCCAAAATCGCGGTCCGGGAGGTGGGATGCAGGAGCACCCGCCATCCGGAAGCCGCAGAGGGAAAATGCTTTTCGACTTTTGCTAGACTGAGCGCGAAGTTTTTCACCGACCGCCTTTGTTTTCTATCCAAAGGTGCGAAACAAGGCCTTCTGACATGTCCGCGACTTGGGGGATGTCGAAATTGAATTGCCGTTCCACGCCAGACCCGCTACAATCCCGCGCACTGGCCGGCGTCTCCCCAAACTGGGCAGGCGGGCTACTTGCGGGATTCGAGTGCATCCCGCGCGCGAACTCATTTAAGTAATCAGCTTCTGACTTCGAGTGGAAATGGAGAGTGTGTATGAGTCTGGCGATATCCGATCATTCGGTCGTCGTAGCGGCCAAGGACCAAGTATCCTGCGACCTTGCCGGGGAAGCCGCGATCCTGAACATCAAGAGCGGTGTCTATTACGGTCTCGATCCGGTGGGGGCCCGAATTTGGAATCTGATACAGGAGCCTTGCGAAGTCGCCGAGATTCAGAATGCGATCACCGGCGAATACGAAGTCGAGCCGGAGCGGTGCGCTCGGGACTTGGTTGGCCTGCTTCAGAAACTTCTCGCCGAGGGTTTGATCGAAGTGAGGAATGCAGCCCTGCGACTCGCAGGTGTGATGGTGATAGCTGCACTCACGACGGGTCCCCTATTTGCGCAACGAGAAACCGTCGGCGTTCCCGACGACTGGAGTCACCACCATAAGGTGTTCTCCAATCCTGGAACGTTTGGCGAGGCAGTGAAAAGCGGCTCGTTCGAGAAGTGGAACAAAATCGTCAGTGATCCGCGCTTCAGTATCCAGCAGCTCAAGAAAGGTGCGCATCGGCCGCCTAGAAAGTGGAGTAGGGTGGGGGAGCAAGAAATCACTTTTCAGAGGGACTGGAGCGCCTCACTCGGTACAGGCGGGGTTGCACCGGGTATGTATCCCGCAAAGTGGCAGTTTGTCAACGGGCCCGGCACTCCTAGTTGCAGTGATTACGTGGTGTTCGGCGTGAACAAAGCCGGCGTCTCGGGGAGCCAGCCGAACATTGTTGGCTACCAAAACCTGTACGTAAACGCGGGAGGCACCGGTGCCTGTGCAGGCACCGCGCCGACGGTGCTGTTTTCCTACTTTGTTGGAGCGGGAATGGTCCAAACCTCCCCAGTCCTCGGACTCAGCGTCGGCCAAGTTGCCTATGTGGAAAGCATAACTGGCGGATCCAAGTTCCACGTGCTTAAAGGTGCAGGGACCGGCGGCAGTAACGGCACCATCTCCGCTCCAGTCGCGCCGGGAACCGGAAACACGGCGACCGACGTAGCCCTGGTCATGAACGGCGGCGTGAGCGTCACGCGTTCATCGCCGTTCTATGATTATGCGCACGACGTGGCATATGTGGGAGATGACAGCGGAAAGCTTCACAAATTTACGCCGGTCTTCAACGGCACTCCTGCCGAGGTGGTCAGTTCGGGCGCCGATGTCTGGCCCGCAATCGTGTCCAGCCAGGCCAGCAAGATTCTTACTGCACCCGTAAACGACAACAACGTAGTGTTCGTCGGGGACTCGGCGGGATTCCTGTACTCCGTCAATAGCACAACTGGGAGTGGATCGAGTGGCGTGACCGCGTCGGGCCAAGTGGGTAGCGGAACAGGTATTGTGGATGCCCCGATGTTGGATAGCACCGCTGGAACAGTTTATGTTTTCGTTGGTGCCAGTGTCGTCGATCCCACGAATAGCGCTGTGGTCGTTTTCAACATTTCTAGCGGAAACATTGGTAGCGGCACCACAGGTGCGGCCGCTATCGTAGGGACTAACAGTGCCACTGTCCCGCTATACGACGGCGATTTCGACCACATTTATTTCACATCATCAAATTTCGCACAACCCGCGGGAAACCTCTATGTCTGTGGAAATCCGGGCGGGAATCCCACCTTGTACCAAATTCCCATCACTTATTCCGGCGGACCCGTTCTGGGTTCAGTGGTAACGGGACCGGTCCTTGCCAGTAGTAACGTTGGATGCTCGCCGCTCACTGAGTTCTTCAACTCGAGTACGAACACCGACTGGCTGTTCGGGGCTGTCGGATCCACTTCGTGTGGCGCGTCGGGGGCCACGCAGGGCGGCTGCGTGATGAGCTTCAACATAACCAGTGGGACCGCCCCCACGGTGGGCCCTTGGACGCCATCTTCAGCTTTTGCATTAAATAGCGAAGTCGTAGATACGAGCGGGCGGCTCCAAAAATGCACTGGAGGCGGATGTGGGGTGGCCGGGTCGCAGAGTGGCACGGCTACACCACTTTGGACCTCGACAACAACGACGGACGGCACCACCACCAATGCCAGTGCTGTCGGAACTGTCTCCGCGAATAGCCCTGTCAACGGCGTTACCGTGACGATCGGAACACTGACCCTCACGGCCAGCGCGCCGACAGCTGCTAGTAGCCCGATCCTCATTGTATCGGAGCCGGGCGCTGGTGCCACAATCACCATCAATGGAACCGTGTATGATTGGCGCGCTACTGCAACGAATTGTAATGCCGGTCAAAAGTGTGTTTTCCGTACGGCCAATACTACTACTGAGGCAACGAACCTGTTGAACGCTATCAAGGGTATCTCTTGCTTCGGCACCGGTGCCTGCCCCGCCGATCCGACCGTTACGGCCATTTCTGCGGCTAATACGGTCACTATAACGGCCATCACGCCGGGCACGGGAGCGAATGCGGATGTGCTGGCCACTAGCAGCACCGCCACCATTCACATCAATGGCTCTGCGATTGCTTCAACCACCCTCGGCGCCGGCACTGGCACACTCGGCACTGACGGCTCGAATACCGCCCCCAACTTTCAATACTGGTCGGGATCAGCCATGGTCAGCACGGCTACGCTGGCTTCGAATATCTCGGCGGCAGCAGCAGGCAATGCTGCCAACGTCACGCTTACCTATACTGCTGGCAGCACGTTTACCGCTACAGGTACAGGTACCAACGCCGGAGCGGCGGGTAACACTGTCGCCATCGGCGGCACCCTTACCGGCTTCACTTGGAGTCCGACTGGCCACCTTTCGGGCGGGACGACCGCATTGTCTTGGACGTCCCAAGGCGCTGGCAATGGCCAGACCACGGCCTCGGAGGCCACTGGAGCCAGCGGAATCATCGTCGATAATGCGGGCGCCGGTGTTGGTGAGTCCAACATCTATTTCGGTACATTGAGCGGGACCGGCACGACGAACTCGGGAGTCAAGATGACTCAATCGGGGTTACAGTAAAAGCGCGCAAGTGTAGCGAACCAGGAGCACGTCGAACACCATGTGCGGTTGTGCGATCCAGGCGTCGCAATCGGGGTTAAGTTATCCGGGGGGATCTGGGAATCATCACATGGGCAAGTCATCGCACCGCATCAAAGAGAACGCCAACTCCTGGCTCAGCCCCTTACTCTCGGTGGCAGGAACAGGCACCTACATCGGAAATACGACTCGAATGAACGCGATTCGGATAGGAAGTATATGCCGGAAAGCATAGCTAAGATGCCCGCCTCTACGTTAGGAAGAAAGCATACACCGGAAACGAGAGCAAAGATGAGCGCCGCTCGCCGAGGTAGGCCTGGAAGAACGCATACACCGCAGGCGAGAGCAAAGATGAGCGCCATCCATTTAGGTAAGACGCACACGAAAGAAACCCGTTTGAAAATGAGCATCGCCCATACAGGAATCAAGTTCACGCCCGAGCGTCGCGCAAATATAAGTGCCGCAACATCTCGACGAATGGCTAACACGGCCCCGGAAATACGTTCTGCATGGGCAAAGAAAGCGAACGCTGCAATAGCCCCGGAAATCAGATCAGAGATGATGCGAAAATTGAATGCTTCTAGAACTCCGGAGCAACGCTCCGAAATATCAATGAAGGCGGCGCATTTCAAAAATCACGTTAAGAGGGGTGTCGTGAAGCCGGGTTGCCCACATTGTGAGAGTTTATTCCAGAAATGAGGGAGTCATCGAAGATGTCAGACTCAGTCTGCTAACCGATCTTAGGACAGGAATAACACGTCCCCCACTGAAGCGGTTCAGGCTTTCTTCAATAAGCGTGTGATCCAGACGAGAATCACCGCACCAACGAACGCCACTATAATCGAGCCGATGATTCCTCCTCCGGCCATATGCCGAGCATTCCAAAAGCCTAACCTCCGAAGAGACCACCAACAATGCCGAGGATGATGTCGAGCAGGATGCCGTAGACGCCCCCGTTCATCACTTTACGCGCAAGCCAGCCCGCGATGAGGCCCACAACGATCCAGTAGATGAATCCCAATTCCCCGGGCTCCTTTTTCTTCTTGTTATCGTTTTAGGCTGGAGTTGGATTCCGTGGGTTCGAGTACATCGGGCATCATTCGCTCAAAGTGACTGGATTTCAAGCTAAACAATCCCTCGTTTGGCCACCGGCATCCGATTTAGGAGGTGGGAGGGCCTGGCTTTTGTTTACAAGGGTTGAATCTCTCCAACTTCAACTCGATTGCGCCCCAGGCGCTTTGCAGAATAGAGAGCTGAGTCTGCATGGGTGACGAGGCGATTGAAGTCTGGAGCCTTCGTTCCAGCAAAGCCTACAAGCCCAAAACTTGCGGTCACTGTCAGGCTGTTGCCGTTGAAATTGAATTTCGTTGCCTCAAATTCCGCGCGGATACAATCGATCACACGGACGGCGTCCTCCTTGGTCGCATGCGTCAACACAAAAAGAAATTCTTCGCCTCCGATACGGCCGCAAATATCGCTGCGTCTAGATTTTTTTTTCAGAATTTGAGAAAACGTCTTGAGGACGGTGTCACCCGCGTCGTGTCCATGGGCATCATTGACAGTCTTGAAATGGTCCAAGTCGGCGAGGGCGACCCAAAATGAAAAGCCGTACCTGGCCGCACCGTTCAGTTGCCGAGCCGCCCATTCTTCAATTGCGCGCCGATTTGGAAGGTTGGTCAGAGGATCGGTAAGGGCAAGTTCTTGCAATATGGCATTCTTGACTTCGATTTCTCGTTGGAGCTCCATAATTCTGAGGCCCACCCCGACTCGAGCAATGAGTTCTTCAGGGTGAAAAGGTTTCGTAAGGTAGTCGTCCGCTCCCGCTGCCAATCCCTCAATTAAACTCTCCTTCCCTGACATGCCGGTCAGAAGGATGATGTAAGTATAGGATCCTTGCGTTTTCGTTCGAATATGCTTGCAGATTTCGATTCCTGTCAGGTCGGGCATCATCCAATCGACAATTACAAGAGCTGGATGATGCTCCGCAAAAAGGGCGACAGTTTCGCGCCCGCTTTTGGCGAAAACCAAGGAATACCGTCTTTCACTCAATGTGTGCTCGACGAGCTTGCGGGAAATGGCTGAGTCGTCGCCCACTAAGACCCTAATCAGTTGCTCGCCACCTTGCAATTGGTTCACTCCAAGCGATGCATAGTACCTGTCCAAGTTGATCTGAGCAACCACATTGCGGCAACGCATTGAAGAGCCCCCAAAGCGACAAATCCGAAGGCGACAAATGTCTCTTCGCGCTCATGGACAAGTACCTCAACGGGTGGCGCCCAAACAGTTTCGGCGAGGTGTAATTGAACTCGACACTCGTGCAGACTCATTAGGTTCTGGAGACTTCCGGGATAGACGCCATCAAGTTGTCGGAAAGCGATCGAGCGGGATGGGCCCGGCGCCTTTGTGGCGCACTCCCAACAAGCTAGCCGCTGCAAGTGTAGCAATTTCGATGCAACTCCGTTCACCCAATCTGCGGTGTGAGTCGGCACGAGCCAAGAACGCGAGAGTCCGATTAGAGTCAATCAAGGTCAGCGGTCCATTTAGGATTAAGGATTAACTGCGCATCACAAAATTCATATACGCCCTTCGACGTTTGGGTTATGATTTCATGACGCGAGTTCAACCCGGTTAATAGTTGAATCATTCACAACCTAGCGAGGACCAAGCCGTGATTATTGGAGAGCGCTTGCGTGCTTTGCGTAAGGAAAAGAAGCTCTTACAAAAAGATATTGCGAAAAAAACGGGCCTGCTTCGCTGCAACGTCTGGCGCCTGGAAATTGGCCGTGCAGTTCCGACCATCAAGACACTTGAGAAGATGACTCGTGCTCTCGACATCCCGATGTACCAGCTCTTTTACGTTCGCGAAGGGCCTCCCAGGATACCGAAGCTTAGGAAACGAAAGTCTGCCAAGGATAACCTTTGGGGCAACTCCGGGAAAGACGCATATATGCTTGCCGAGTTCTGTCGTTTGTTTGGACGTATGAAAGAAAGTGACCTGAGATTAGTGTTTTTCATGGCACAGCAGATGGCGAGGCGGAAGCCCGTTTAGGCTGAAACGCCTTGGAGTTGGGCCCTCCGACATGCGTGGTTCAGTCCGTTTTCCCATTTGGTGGGAGGCGTGAATGACCTGCCGGAGCTCCCGTCGAGCATCCTATATCATTGCCACACAAAGGTTCAAACCGCGAACGATTCCAGTTATCGCAGCTAATCCTTGGTATCTCGAACGCCACGCCGGCGGCGATCGCAGTCGGCCCCTCACGGTTTCACAGCTTCTCACTGCCGCCGCAGGAAGCGCAGAGCAGCTGCGGGGGTTAGTGGCCAATTTGATTAAGGACAAGAAATAGGAGTACATGGGGAGCGGTCTGCAAGGGCCGCCCTTCCATCTTAGGGTCTATAACTATCGGCCAACTCGGAAGCTATTGATTCTCGATTCGCTTGCTTACGAGCAAGAGAAAGACGGATTAGCAAAGGCACATTCCGAGAAGCCCTGACTTATTAGGAGTTGGCTTCTGATCTTAGGGAGAACGACCCTTCCGGTACATGCTGAGTGCCCACCGACAGGTTAAGACACTTATGTCATATATGATGACAATTTGAAAGACACTCTGATAATTTCTGTGTTAGACTTTGTCAATGGGTAAATCCCGCCTTCAACTTGCGTCTCGAATGAGAGGCCTTTATCGCCGCGTGGCCGATAAGTTAGGAGTTCATCCTTCTTATGTAAGCCGCGTGGCACGCAGTGAACGCAAGTCTCCGAAAATTGAAGCGACATTGAATCATGAGATTTCAAAACTGTTAGTGTCCATGTCGCTAAAAGCCAAGGTGAAGAAGGAGTAGCAACGTTGGATAGTTGAACCAGTCCAACACGAGCGGAAATTCATCACACTATTGGCCCGTCTGAATGAAAGCAACCGTGCGATTATTGACCTAAATGTTTTCCCCAACATAGATCGCCCTAAGCCATTCCAAATAAGTGACTCATGGATCAGGCGAGGTAAGCAACTCACCGAACTCTCGCAGTTGTGCGAAATTGTGATGCAGGTCCATCGTGCCAACAGGGGCGAACTTCGGAAATCGCATCCGTTGGCGCGGCTATAAACCTGGTTGGACAAAGATAGGTCCTTGAAAATGTCGTTCTGGAATCCCTGCAGAGTGCTACTCTTTTTCATAAGCCGGTCTCCTTTCCGTTGCGCTTCGAGCGCGTCGATCATTGGGAGCGTATCGCATCCCGTCGGAGACCGGCCTTCTCATCCCATCTGAGAAACGGATTATCGGAATGTGGCCCAGGCTATCACGTCACGCCACCGAGTGCTGGCTGATATCTAAAGGCGCGCGGTCGCCGATAGCACGTAAGTAGCGCTCGGCCGAGCGCCTCAATGCGAGTTTCGGATCGCCGGAGACGACGAAATTTGGCCACGCGCCATACAATTTGGCAAATTTGTAAGGCTCAAGCTTGCGAACGATCTCGCGCACAGTCGCACTGTCTACGGGAATATAGTTGGGGTAGCTGTACATGAAGCTGACATGTCGGCGATCCGAACAGACTTGGGGCATGTCACCGCTCAGCAGCGCACCGTTGCCATGTTCGCCGGCAGCCCAGTGCAGCACCTGAAAGCCGCTGAAGTGTCCGCCCACACGAATCAGCGTGAGATCGTCACTCAGCCGATGGGTTTCTCCCTTCCAGAACACAATCGTGGGGTCTGGACGCTGCACCCATTCACGGTCCGCCTCGTGCAGATAGATTGGAATGCCGCCAAATGCGCGACTCCACTCCACCATGCAAGAGTAATAGTGCGGGTGGGAAACCGCAATCGCCGATAGCCCACCAAGGGCCTTCACAAGTCCGACCGTACTAGCGTCGATCAAGCTGACGCAGTCCCAAAGGAATCCGCCGCCCTGTCTTTGCAAGAGCAGCGCCCTCTGTCCAATTCCGAACTCCGGCTCTGTGTGAATCCCCCAAACGCACCAGCCTTCTTCGAAGAAGACATTACGATGCGTTTTCCGCAGCTCATCCAACGAGATCCACTCCTGCCCCTGCGGTCCGATGAATTGACGCTCATCCCGGCAGATGGGACAGCTGCGCGGAATCTCGCCCGAGGGTGGAAATTGAGTTCCACAGGTTACGCAGATTTGAGTCATGAGCTTGGTTTCCTTTCCGTTCGCCGTTTCGCAGCATGCTAGCACGACACCTGAACCAGGCGTGAATCACTTCACGCTGCAAGCATCACCATCCAGGCTGACAGCCAGGCCCTGAAAATCGGCGCTCTCGGAATGTGGGAATTTGACTGTGTGAGTCTCCAAAGGACACATTCCAATAAGCTTATCGGAAGGTGACTCAATCGTGAATCGGTGGATTAAATCTTCCAGCACACCATCAAAGGTTGGCCTCGCCTAAAAATTTCTGTCCATTCGTCCCAGTTTGGGGTAATCTCTCCCGTCCTCAATTCAACCTAAGTAGATTCTTGGATTCATTCACTCGCTATGGAGGATAACAACGTGGTCATCGGAGATCGTTTGCGTCAATTGCGTGAGGAAAAAAAGTATTCGCAAGGGGACGTTGAGAAGAAGACCGGCCTGCTTCGTTGCTACGTGTCCCGGGTCGAAAACGGGCATACGGTTCCGGCTGTTGAGACGCTGGAGAAATTCGCCCGCGCCCTAGAGGTTCCGATGTACCAACTCTTCTACGATGGCGAAGAACCACCCAAACTGCCGAATCTACTGAAACGAAAGTCTGCCGATGACATGGTGTGGGGCAGCTCGGGCAAAGACGCGCGTATGCTTGCCAAATTCTGCCGCTTGTTCAGTCGCATGGAAGAAGGTGACTTCGGATTGGTACTGTCGATGGCTCAGAAGATGGCGAAGCGGAAGGCTGTTTCAGCCGAATAGTCTTGAGGCTGGGCACTCCGACATGCTGGCTACCAGTGGATCAGGAGCCAAGTCCCGAGAAGTCCTCCCAGCTCAACCGGTCGATGCAACAGCATATAACCATCTGATCTGACAATACTTCCAATCGAGATTCAATCTGTGCGACAGGATTCAATCAGAACCTAAACAGGGCTTTTGTTTTCCTTGAGTTGACGCCCGCGAATGAAATCAGCCTCCTAAACATCTACGAGAGGACTTTGGGCAAGTGTTGCATCGACCCATTGAGACCGTCGGACTTATCAAGACTTGGCGGTCTCGGCCCGGATATTAACTGATTCCAAGCTAATGCAATTGATTTGGAGCCGCACCTGCCGGAAAGCTCCACATTCCCATAAAACATATCGGGATTTGGCCCCATTATCTGAGTAGCTAGAAGGATCGCAATATGTGGAGCTAGGGATGCTTTGCAGAGCCGGACTCTTAGTGATTTGCGTTGGCCCCACCGTTAATCAGCCCAGCGGTTGCCACTAGGCCCTGAAGTGCTTTCGCCAAAACCGTTAGGCCCTCTGCCTTGGGAACAACCAAATCCACACCATCTGCTGAACTCAGTGTCGAGCCCAAGGCTTCAGAATACATCGTAAAGACAATGATATAAGCCTTTGGCAACATTTTCTTGAGTACGGGCGCAGCTTGCATGCCATTCATGTTCGGCATTGAGAAATCCAAGAGAATTAGATCGGGCCTTAGTTCCTTCGCCTTTTGAATCGCTTCAGCGCCGTCGCCAGCCTCGCCTCCGATTTTCCAATCTGTTTGCGCTTCGAAGAAATCGCGCATGACTCTTCGGACTATTTGACTGTCGTCTACGAGTAGGACGGATTTTTGCATCAGTCAATCCAGCGAGGGTCGGCATGACGTCCTGTCGGATATCCTACATTGGTTTATTTCAGAGAAAAATACTGCAAACGCTGTACATTACCCTGCCATTAGGCTAAGGCGGTCAGAATAAGTCCTTCCATGAGAAGGCCGGTTAGCGTCAAGTCGGTTTTGTAGTTGCCTTTGGTCGTCGAGTGGTCTTCCTTAGAACCGAGCCGCCTCTGTCGCCATCCTTCTATCCGCACTCTTTGGTGAGCGATCTTCGCTCGGTGCAAGTTGGGTGTTCTCGTTTCAGCGGTGCTGCTACCTGAGAATCGACCTCTTCTCCAACCGATTCGGTGGCCTCGTGTTCGGTCAGGTCTTGACAGCCGACGAGATGATCAGAAAGATCGAGGGTGCTGCACAACCCGGAAGGCCCTAGACTCCCCGGCCATAAAAATGGTTCGTTTGTGGACAAGATGTTCGACGTGATATATATATTTGAATGACCATTTGGAAGAGTCCGGGATTCGGTAAAGACAAACGGAGAAAACATCTTCACTGGCAGGTGACTGTGTTTTACAATGACGGTGAGCGGTTTCGGGAAGCGGCCGATGACAAAATAGGGCTGGAATCCTTCCGGTCCTCCCCAGGTGATGGATAGCCCGGAAGCGATATTTTGGCAAGGGCGCCTCTGCCAGAACTATTTTGTGAAATATTTTTCAAAAAGCTCCTGCGACCGCTTTGCGCCTGCCTCAGTCAATAAGACTGATTTTGCTTTCGTTGCTGGATCGGAGATGTAATCCTTCCTGTGTAAACGATCGAGGACGCCCCAACTGTGGCCCTTCCAGGCCCTCAATCTTGGCTTGTCTTCAAACATAGTGAGATACAGCAGGGCCAGTACCATGTCGTCGACCTTACCTTCATCTACGTCCATGAGGCACCCCCTTAGTAACAGGATGCCATAGCTTAAACGCTGGGAATAAGCGCGCAGAGAAATATTGAGGTTCTCGATTCCACCCCAGTTGGACTTCGGCCACATGCCGATAATACCTGCCAGCTCAACCGGTCGCTGCAACACCATCTGCTATAAATCTTCTTCTTAAAAGGTGGTGTTTATGACGCAAGGGAAACGAGTGAGGCTTTCCGCGGTGCAGAGGACGGACTGACCTGATGGAGTTTTTGTACCACGGTGAGTGAGAGAGTTTATAGGTGGGTGAGGAATCTACAACAAGACGAGGAGCCCGAGCCGGTTCAGCAGACCCAGGATCAGGAACTCGATGTTGTCGAAGAGGCATTGGTCGAGTCAATTCCTGCGAGCGATCCACCGGCGTGGATCGGGATAGAAACGAAGAAAAAGGCAGCGATCGGGAAAGTATAATAAATTCGCAATTGCACCTCCGCACCGACTATCAACCGATAACAAACTCTATAAACGCAATTGTCGATACGACCGGAACTGTACCCAGGTTTGAAACACGACACAGTACCATTACTGTAGTCTTGTTGGTCCCTCAGACTTGAGCATAGGAAGGCCCACCTATGCGTATATTGAGAGCCAATAGTTTGTTGTTGACCGTTTTCGTATCCTTCTTACTTCCTGTTCTTGCGCAGGATCGCACAGGTCTAACCGCCCGTGACTATTACAAAGAACTCTATGCCGCTGGTGGGTTTGACCACGTGGCGGGCGGCCGTGCCTGCTTTCAAGATGATCCAAAGGTTGATAGCTTCTTCATTTTAAGGGAAAGCAAAAGTCCCCCGGATAACACTCTAGCTGCTGGTGCTCCCGACAAGTTGCCAAAATCAACCAAAGAGGACTTCCTTATGGTTCGCGGCTACGCGAAGGGGATTCCGTGGCGAGGCGAAGAGTTCTTGGAGAAAGACGACGAGTCCTGGATTAGCGATCAGCGCATGTTGGACGAGCACACGCTAATTCGAATCAGGTTCAACCTCAATTGGCAGACTCTGCGCTATAAGTACGCCGTGGAAATCTTGAATATGGATTCAAGCTATCGAACTGAAGAAGCATCATTCGGACATTGCGAGAAAATTCCCGGTAAGGTGCAAGAGGGTAGTGAAGATTGATCAGTAGGGGAGATACCGCCTAATGCTGACCGTTCCTCGGCCCGCGCTGTTCGCCAACCCGCACAGGGATGGGCCTTCAGGCAAAGATCGCTGTTGCCGAAAACAACAACTTGTTACCAGCCGTGGTTGCCTCCCGCGGAGAAGTGTCAGTTAATAGACAGAAACTGTTCCGCTAGTCCACCAAGGAGGATTCCATGCTAGCAGGCTGCTGAAAAATTGTGTGGAGCAGCAATTTCTGTCCTCGTTTGCGGCATTTTCGAGTGCTAAGCGGTTTTTCGCGTTGTTTTTCGAGCTGCCGGGCTCCCCATGTGGGCGTTTCAGCGCCATACAGAGACACTACGGCGCGGACTTACTGCGCGGGAACCGCGGCGGCCATCAGGTTTCGCATGCGCACCAGGTTGTAAGCCGCGCAGGCGAAGGTAAACATCCAGTCCACCTTCAACGTTCCGCGATGTCGCACCTTGCGCAGCAAGGCAATCGTCTTCAGCCAGCCAAAGCATTCTTCGATGCGCTTCCTTTTCTTCTGGCTGATCCGATAGCCCGCGTGTCGCGTGGTTCGACCATCGATGGCGCTGCCGCCTCTTCGTCCCAGGTTTTGCGCCACGTGCGGCGTCACGCCCATGTTCCGGCACTCGCGCACAAACTCCGCCGTATCGAATCCTTTGTCGCCGCCCACGGTCACGCCGCCCGGTTCCGGAACCTGCTGCAGCATCGCCATCGCCGCATCCCGCTCGGCGGTGCCCGTGGCTTCCCACACCAGGCTCGACACAATCAATCCGTTACGATTCTCCACCAGCAGATTTCCGCTGTAGCTCAACTTGGCCTCCTTGCCTGGTGCCTTTGCGCGCCAGCAGCGCTTCCGGATCGCTTTTCGATTCGTGCGTCTGGTTCGAGCGCTTCTCCCCGACGAAAATTCACCGTGGGATTTCCCGGATCCTCCGGCGGAGACGCACTCTTCTTCTCCTTCGGCTGAAAACTCTTCAAGCTGGCCCAGGCTTCCAGCAACGTGCCGTCCACCGTGAAGTGCTCGTCCGAAGTCCATCCCTTCTCGCGCGCCTGCCCCACCACCCGCGCCAGAAATTCCTTGGCCACTTCGGCCTCCAGCAATCGGTCGCGGTTCTTGGTGAACACCGTCGCGTCCCACACCGGATCGTCCAAATTCAGCCCCACAAACCAGCGGAACAAAATGTTGTAGTCCATCTCTTCCATCAGCAGCCGCTCGCTGCGCACCGAATACAACATCTGCAACAGCTGCGCACGCAACAACTGCTCCGGCGGAATCGACGGGCGGCCCACTTTTGCGTACATCTTGTTGAATTGCGGCGACAGCTGCTTCAGGATTTCGTCCACCATCGTGCGGATCGGCCGCAGCGGATGATCTTTGCGCACTCGCTGCTCCGGGGAAATGTAGCTGAACACGTGATTCTGCTGCTGATCGGTTCCTCGCATGCGCATTGGACGCGCTCTGCGCTGCTTCGTTACAAAATTTCCGACTTTTTCAGCAGCCTGCTAGATGTGAAATCACTTATTCTCATGCTGCTGTCTAGTTCCTGGGGTGTCATTACGGTTGTTCTGATCGGTGCCCTGGTTTATCGCGGAATGCTATCGTCAAGGGAAGCGGATCAAATCTTTCTTGACGATGCGGAGCAACATTATTATCAGGAACAACAGGCAATCATTGCGCGGATGTCGCGTTTGCGGAGACCTATCATCGCACTCTCCTTGGTGTCGGGGATACTCTTTCTGAGTACCATCGGCGTTTGGATCTATCAAGGGTATTCAAGCTTCTAAAACTGGTGAGATTGCGGATATCAGTAGCCTCAAGCAGCCAATAGAACGGCTTATGGGATTGTTGCCCGGTATGAATTCAAGGGCATTAAAGTTGAAGCCGGATCAGATGAAGCGATTATACATCGCTTCCGAACTCACTTGCCCTAAGTGCAAATCGAGAGTTGTGTATAGGACAAAACGGAGAGGCATATTGGAGCGGATCATTCTGTATCCTTTGGGCTTCCGGGCTTACCGATGCAAATATTGTGACCATCGCTTCTGTTCCAGATCGAAGTCCCCATCGCATGCTTAGAAAAGCGAGCGCCGCCAAGTCCCGGAAGTCCGCTTATCGGAATGTGTCTTTTCAATCGTGACAAGGCTCAAGATGTACGCAATATAAGGTCGGGCGACTGAATGAGCATTGCGGGGCTAGCTAACTTGTGTGACGCGAGCCATTTTCACGACTGGGGATTTCTTCTGCCGCTCTGCAAAACCGGCGGCCTTCTTATGATCCGAGTAGGTGCGGGCAAGCCTTTGCTTGCAGCCCAAGTAACGCTCAGTTGTTTGCACACTGACATGCCCGAGCAGGAACTGGATTTGCTCCAGTTCGCCCCCTGACTCGTGCCATAGTCGTGCGCATGTCCGCCGCAGATCGTGCGGTGCCAATCTCTCAATCTTGGCCTTTGACGCGCACTCCTTCACCATGCACCAGACAACTTTTTCGGTGATGCCGCGGCCCCAAATCGAGCCGGTCTTGTTCACACATCGGAACAGTCTCCCCATTTTAGCGGAAGTCCATCAAAAAAATCGGCAAGTAAACCAAAAAGCTGAGGTCTTGCGGCAGAAGGGTTGCTCTAATATGAAGGAGAAACAGGCCTGGAAGATAAGTCTAGAGTTACCTTCCAACTAATCGTATTTTCTGAAGAGGGGGTTCATCCGCGAGCCGGAAGACCAAGTTGACGGAAGGCGTCATGTCGTACGCATTCAGCGGGTCCGCCGAATCGTCTTCATCGTATGGGGTGGTATGAATAAGGGAGCTTGACGGATTTGGCGACCTTGCATTTCTTGCCAAGTCCGTGAATGTGACGAATGAAATTCGAGCCGATAAATCCCGTACTACAGGCGACGATGAGTTTCATCTCGCTCATTCCCCACGTGTGGCAGGCACGGCCGGTACGGCGTTTCCGGTCATCTTGTTCGCGCCGGTTTTGGCCACAAGATTGTTCGCCTGGAGGAGCGACTCAAACGTTCCAGCGTCCGTCCACCAGCCCTCCAGTTTATCGTAGGTGAGAGTGCCCTCCTCGATATAGAAATTGTTCACGTCGGTGATTTCGAGCTCACCGCGCCCGGAAGGCTTTAGGCGGTGAATCTTTTCAAAAACGGTGGCATCGTAGAAATAAATTCCGATCACCGCCAGGTCCGATTTAGGGATTTTGGGCTTTTCTTCGATACCGACAATGCGGTCACCTTTGATCTCCACGACGCCGAAGCGATCCGCATCCGTGACCTGCTTGAGGATGATCTTCGCGCCCTTGCGCTGCCTGCGGAAGTCATCCGCGGCGCGGCAGATGTTGGTTTCGATGATGTTGTCCCCAAGGATGACGCAAATGGGCTTTCCATCCGCAAAAAATTCGGCCAGGCCGAGCGCGTGGGCAATCCCGCCCTCGCCTTCCTGGTAGGTGTAATTCACGTGTTGGAGGCCGAAATCCTTGCCGTTGCCCAATAGCCGCAAGAATTCGCCGGCGTTTTTCCCGCCCGTCACGACCAGGATGTCCTGGATGCCCGCATTCACCAGCGTCTGAATGGGGTAATAAATCATGGGCTTGTCATAGACAGGGAGCAGATGCTTGTTCGTCACCTTGGTAAGCGGATTCAGGCGACTGCCCAACCCCCCCGCGAGTACGACGCCTTTCATCTGTATCTCCCTGGAACAGCGAATGCCTTGCATCTTACTCCAGATTTCCAGATTGGACTCCATCAAACAAGCCTGCGCGACGGGCGCTCCGACAGGTCATTCGCGCCTCCCATCAAATGTGAAAACGGACTGAACCACGCATGTCGGAGTTCCCAACTTCAAGGCGTTTCAGCCTAAACGGGCTTCCGCCGTGCCATCTTCTGTGCCATGAAAAACACCAATCTCAGGTCACTATCTTTCATGCGGCCAAACAGGCGACAGAACTCGGCGAGCATATATGCGTCTTTCCCGGAGTTGCCCCAAAGGTTGTCCTTGCCGGACTTTCGTTTCCGAAGATTCGGTAGGTTGGGAGACTTCGCAATTCGCGGTCAATCTGTCCCGCTCCAATGCCCAGTCAATTTGCATGCCATTGTCCAGTCGGACACCAACACTAATCCCGTCAATTTCGACCATGCAAAGGGATTTAGAATCGGATAAGTTGTTAAGTTCTACTAGAGAATCAATTTGCCGCACGACGAAACGGCAGGGCTGAGTCTTTGAGTCTGAAAAACAAGACGAATATCGCGTTCTTCGCGGCGCTGATTACACTCGCAATAATAGGTTGGTTTTCCTTCGAGAGAAACCGCAGCACACAAGAGGACGACCGGTTGGTTTCTCACAGCCGGGATGTCCTTGAGGCTAGTGAATTACTCCGGTCGCACGTTTACGATGCCGCTGCTGCTCGTCGAGCGTACAGTCTTTGGGCAGACCCAACACAAATCGATACGTTCAGTCTTGCGTACAAATCAGCGTTGGCGGATTTCGCGACGCTGCGCAAGGTAACGGCAGACAATACTCAGCAGCAGATGAGCCTCACACAAATGGAACCGCTCATAAAATCGCGGTTATCACTCTTGAAAGAGTCAGTGGAATTGCATCAGAGATCTCGCGATGACGGCAAACAGCAGGATGCCCTCAACGACCAAAGCGCTAGAATATCTACTCAACTCACAGAGCTGCTAGATGCATTCGACCACGCGGAGCGAGGGCTTCTACAGGAACGAACCGCCGCAGCACAAATGAGCTACAGCCGAAAAACCAAGATCAATGCATTTCTGGGTGTTTCCGTGTTCTTGTTCTTGATTCTCACGCTTGGCCTTCTTAACCGCGAACTTTCCCGCCGTGAAAAAGCAGAATATACTGCTGCCGAACAGAAGGAACTGTTGCAATCGATTCTGGATAGTTGTAGCGACGCCGTTATCGTCGCCGATACTTCCGGTAAAATTATTCTTCGGAATCCGGTCGGGCTCCGTTACAACGCGGGCGCTCCTGCGGACGAGTTAAGCGAGAAATATCCTGAATTACTAGGCCTGTATAAGAACGATCGCGAAACGCTGTTCAAGACCGAAGAGTTGCCGCTGAGTCGGGCTCTGGCGGGAGGTTCAGAAACTGGGTTGGAGATTTGCGTTCGTCCACATAACGAGGAAGAGGCTCGATGGATGCTCGCTGCCGGAGGCCCGCTGCTCAACAATAGAGGTGAGAAACGAGGGGGTGTTGTCTTTTTACGTGACATCACCGATCGCAAAAAAGCCGACGAGCAGTTAAAGGCGGCATTGCTAGAATCAGAGGCGCTCGCCAGAGAAAGCAAGGAATTGAGCGAATTGGGCGATATGTTGCAGTCTTGTCAGACAGTCGAAGAAGCGTACAAGATGAGCGAAAATAGCCTCTCCGGTATTCTTGGCCTCCGACCGGGCGCACTTTGCATCCTCAATTCATCACGTGATCTCGTGGAAGCCGTCACCACTTGGAACAACTGCTCCACGATTGAGCCAGTGTTTCATCCTGATGATTGTTGGGGTCTGCGGCGTGGGAGGCCTTATGGAGGTCCCGGCTCGCCATTGCCTTGTTCTCATGTCCGTGTATCCGGCGCCATGAACTATCTCTGCGTACCCTTAGTAGCCCAGGGAGAAACCTTGGGCCTTCTGTACGTCGAAGACAAGACGAGCCTCCTGGCCCCTTCGCCACAAGCGGTGCAGGTTGAACAAGCCACTCTTACCCGCCGGGCTAATGCAGTTGCAGAGCGTGTCTCCTTAGCCCTGGCGAACCTTAAACTCCGGGAATTACTTCGCAATCAATCGATTCGTGATCCGCTTACGGGCCTCTACAACCGTCGTTATCTAGAGGAGTCATTAAACCGGGAATTACACCGTGCAAATCGAACAGGCCGCAATGTTTCCTTGGTGATGCTTGATTTGGATCACTTCAAACATTTTAACGATACCTTCGGTCACCAAGTTGGAGACATTCTGCTCAGGGAAGTTGCTGGAGTGATTAAAAGCCGGGTGCGCGCAGGAGACCTAGCCTGTCGTTATGGCGGAGAAGAATTTTCCCTCATCGTGGCTGAAGTGGATACTGAGGGAACTCATAGATGCGTAGAGAGCATTCGCGATGCGATTAAGCACCTTTCCCTTCATCATCGCGGCCAGACGCTTGGCACTATCACGGTTTCAGCGGGCATTGCGACCTATCCCGGACACGGGGACAATTCAGAAGATTTAATACACGCTGCTGACGAGGCATTGTACCGAGCAAAGAAGGCCGGTCGCGATTGCATCTCTGTTTTTGAACCATTGGAATCAAGTTCAAATTCAGCCGACAAAACTATTTAGATCGAATCCCTTCTGAGGTTCGGCGGAGTGATTTGGTTGGAATCGGTGCCACCATGCCATCGCCATGGATCGTCTAGCGTTCATTGTGGATTGGAAAGTTCAGCGATCCAATCTTCAAGAAGTTTTTGGTCTTCCGGCTCGACTGTTGTGAAGACGATCCCCATGGCGATGTCCTGTCGGCCATATATCACCTTGCCGAAAGCTGTAATTTTCTCTGCTCCTTAGGCCATCTTGAGCATGACCTTGGTTCCTGCCGGAAAAGGTGTCGCTGTGCTCACGCCGCATCCGTAGAGGTTTAAGTCTTTGGTGCGCTCCCTAATCTGAATGCCCGATTTCAGATCGACGGCCTCTACCTCAACAATGAGCGAGTGACATAGTGCCCGGCGAGTAGACCGAAGCCCCATACTATTTCCACCAATCATCATCAGCAGTTCGGAAAGCGGAGCACTGGCCCGAGGTCAGATCTTTTTTAGTGCGTATTCGGAATTTGACCTGCCCGTTCCCAAAACTCTGAGCACGGGCGAATGATAGAGTTTCTTCAACTCGCTTCCACAACAGCAACGCAGTTTCTGTTTTTCAATTGCGGGCTTCCTCGTAACAACAAACTCCGCTCCACACTCAGGATTCGTACAGACAAGGCGTTCCGCTTCGACAATCATGTATGAGCCCCTTTCAACACAATGCTGCTTAGCTTTTATGCTCTTTCGCTGTAAGACCGAATCGTTGATCTGTTTGATCTTCTTGATCTTCTCGTCGTACCAATGTGCACGATGAAGACCGACTGCGGTAAGCGCCGCCATCCCGACACGGCATGTCTCAAGCTTCGCATTGCACCACTCATCGAAGACGTGATAGCGGACATTAGTAGTGACAAGGCACGAGTACGGTCCCGGTGGCCTGCCCGCAGCGTCGTAGATCGTCCTCGCGAGACTCACGCTTGATGTTTCGTTTGGTCCGACATTCTGGAGAATTTGGAATCTGCCTTGCCCGGTAGGAGGTACAGTTTGCATATCGGCATCAAGATCGGCCAGGACAACGCTAGCTTCCTGGACCCACACTTTCCAACTAGAGCGATTCACTAGTTGTAATTCCAGGTATCTCCAGCCATCCTCACGAGTGACCTTAAGTTGTGGTGCAAACTTAATTTGAGCGGATTTTGAATCCGCCTTATTCTTTTTTCGCCAAGGAAGTCGCCGAATCCAGAAACGCTCGTCCATAGGATTCCCACAGGCATATGATATACTTGATACGGCTAGCGGTAAACATTATTGTATAAGGGTAGGCTAGCATACTTCATTAGAACTTGTCAGCTATGGCGTTGGCGTTATAGAAGAATAGGCCCGTACCACTTTGCGGTTCCGGGACCATAAAGCTCAGGTGGGGAGGTCATGATGCATTTATTTGATCGAATCCCTTCAGGGAGCTTGGAACGTCGTGAGATGCAGCTAATTCTGACGGCCTCCGTCGCGATCATTGTTTTGGCGGGTGGTCTCGTTCTTTTCATGTACCCAGTAGTGTTTTCTCCTACAGCTCCAACCAATCGGACGCTGGCCAGTGCGTTTTTTGGCTTCTGCGTTCTTTCCGTCCTCCTGACAGGTTACCTAATTGATCGTCAGAAGACCATCCAGAGGCTCCGGTATCAGATCGCAGAAGATCGTACGCGTTCCTCACATGCGCTAAAGCAGGCCAGCGCCGATCTCTTACAAGCCTTGCCAAATTTCGATTCGTTTCAGGATCGCTTGCCGATGGAGTACAGACGCGCAGTCTCGGCAAACTACGAGCTGTCAGTGTTAGTAGTTGCAATTCACTTACACGAAGCTTTGGCTGAGTCAACCGACGCTGCATCGGCTCTCGGAGATGCTGCGAAGGCCATTTACATGAAACTGCGTGAACAGGATTCGATTTACGTTTTCACGACAGGTTACTTCGGGGCAATTTTGCCGGGGGTTGACGTTTCTATTGCGCAGCGAATTTGCGCGCGTGTCACAGAAGGTCTGACGGAAGCGGCGGGTGCGGCAAATCGGTTCACCTTCAAGATTGATGCATTTAGCTATCCCGAGCAAGCTTCAAGCGCACATGACCTTGAACAGGCAGTCTCTGGTTTGCTTCCTGAGTTTAGTCTCGCGAGCCAGCGATCAATAAGAAAGTCCATGCCCTCGACGTGAGAAAAAGGAAAGCGATAATGTCAGAAACTGAAGGACGAAATCCCCACGGCTCTTCGGAAGCTACGAGTATTGAGCATCGTCAGTCCGAACGCCGCCTTCACTCCCGTTTCCCGTTTACCGTCTCGGTGGAAGCGATTGACCCTCAATCACAAGCAAAGCTTATCGCGCGGACCTCCGACGTTGGTCTCGGAGGTTGTTATGTGGACACACTTAACCCTTTCGCAGCCGGAACAGTTATCAAGATTCGTTTGACTAAGGATGAAGTCACCCTAGAAGCTGATGCGAAAGTTACATTCTCCCAGGTTGGCATGGGCATGGGTGTCGCGTTCATTTCCGCAATCCCACGGCAGTTTCGAATCTTCCAGAAGTGGCTCAATGAATTAACCGGGGAATCGTTACCTGAACCGGAGCCACCGGAAAGACCTGAAACAGATGCCGTTGTAGCGAATTCAACGAAAAACCCTGATTTTGTCCTGCGTGAACTTCTCATAGCTCTCATGACAAAGGGGGTACTGAGTAGGGCAGAAGGCGAGGCAATGCTCCACAAGCTTCACCGTTAGGCGACTAAGTAATCATTGGCCGTCACGCTGAGCTATTGGATTGTGCTGACATTTTTCTACGGAGGATTGAACCGTGATTATCGGAGAACGTTTACGTGCGTTGCGTGAGGAAAAAAATCTCTCACTAGGCGACATTGAGCAAAGAACGGGATTGCTTCGCTGCTATATCTCAAGAGTCGAGAACGGGCATACCGTGCCGGCCTTAGAGACACTTGAGAAATTTGCCCCGCGCCCTCCAATTCCCCATGTACCAACTCTTCTACGACGGCGAAGAGCCGCCCAAGCGTTGCCTTCTTGCCCTGCACGTGAAGCTGCAAGAGATCGTTGCGGGTAAACTCATCCTGGACTGGTCGCCGGAACAGATTTCCGGATGGCTGAAGACCGAGTATCCTGACCATGAGAGCATGCGCGTGTCCCACGAAACAATTTATCGCAGCCTGTTCATTCAAGCACGCGGAGTGCTGAAGAAAGAGCTGATTCAGCATCTTCGCTTCCAGCGGCGAATTCGCCGCTCGCGGCACGCTCGGGATAGCGGACACCACAAGGGTCAGATCGTCGATGCCATTTCCATTCGAGAAAGACCCGCAGAGATCGAAGATCGCGCCATCCCCGGGCATTGGGAGGGTGACCTCATTGGCGGGACCAAGAACAGTCATATCGCAACTCTGGTGGAACGACATTCGCGTTTTGTCATGCTGGTCAAAGTTTCCAGCAAAGATACGGCTACGGTGGTCGCTGCGCTGAGCCAACACGTTGGCAAGCTGCCCGCATCTTTGCGGCGCTCGTTGACCTGGGATCGCGGGCTGGAAATGGCCCAGCACAAAAGCTTCACGGTGGACACGGAAGTGAAAGTCTATTTCTGCGATCCGCAGAGCCCCTGGCAGCGCGGCTCGAACGAAAACACAAACGGCCTGTTGCGTCAGTACTTCCCCAAACGAACAGACTTGTCAGGGTATTCTCAAGAAGAACTCGACGAGGTGGCGCTGCGCTTAAATCAGCGTCCAAGAAAAACTTTGGGATTTCAAACTCCGGCAGATAGACTGCAAGCAAGTGTTGCACTGACCCATTGAGACCGCCCCCGTTTATCAGGAACTAAACCTAGGTAGTCAGAGGCGTGACAACCTCGGAAGCAAGTTTGGAGCGAACGAAGGGCGTCGAACCCTTACCTGAAGCCGGGAAGGCTCCCGTTCTCGTTGAACTACGCCCGCTCTGGCGAATAACCTAAAGTCACTGGAAGTTTGCCATTGACCCCGGCGTCACCCAAAGCTCATTCTAGACAGTACCGAAGTACTAGATTGTTTGCAGCTAAGTCCCGGGAAATCGGTAAGTGGAAATTGGACCCAAGTTTTATCCGTCATGCCGAAGGGAAATAGTTTTTACCTGCCGTTGTCTTCGTGCCCTCAGGATAGGTTGAAGACCAGCAACTGGTCCGACGCACTCCCACCACCGCATCCCAGACCGCCACCCGCGAAATAGGCATATCGCCCCACAGATGCCGCGCCGAAGCCGTGCCGTCCCGCAGGCACCGGCGCAAGCGCCAGCCACCTGTTCGTCTTGGGATCGTAGGCTTCGTTTTCGGAAAAAGTGTCGCCACTCCGATTGCATTCCCCACCGACATAGAGTATTAACCCATGATAATAGATCGCAGCGCCGCTGCTTCGCGCGGTCGGTAGTGGGGCTGCCGATTGCCAGGAATCCGTTGAAGGGTCGTAAACATCGTGGAGATTCGTGTTATCGGTGTTCCCCGCGGTGCGTCCGCCGATGACATGGATTCGCCCATCCGCGACAACCACTCCGATGTGATCGCGGGCTGTAGGCAGCAGTGCAGCCTTGTTCCATTTCCCGGTCGAGGGGTCATAGACCTCGTGCGTGGCGACAGTTCTTTTATTAAGTCCGCGCCCTCCGATCACGTGAATTTTGCCGTCGACCACCGCCGCACCGACTGAACCGCGCGGGCTGCTGAGCGGAGCAAGCTGGCGCCATGAGTCGGTCGCGAGGTCGTATTCGAAAACGAGATCGAGTGCCCCAACATGGACATCTTTGGTAAAGCCGCCGATCGCGTAGAGCTTTCCATTGAATCCGACGGCCGCGGTATGCGTCATTGCATGCGGGAGAGGCGCACGATTGCGCCAGCGATCTGTCTCCGGGTCGTATTCCTGATTGAGCTGCGAAGCTGAATTGCCGAGTGCTTCGCCGCCGAGGACATAGATCTTACCGTCCAACGCAGCGACGCCTGTCTCGCCACGCTGCGTGAGAAGCGGTGCCTTCGTCGACCATGTTCCTTGCGGTTTGGTTGATTGAAATTGCGAAAGACTAGCGAGTGGCAAGCCTGCAAGGACAAGGCAAGACGCCGACAATCCGAGAATCGCAAATTGCTTCAATGTGACCTCCATAGCGTCCCAGTTGACCGGTCTATGATCCGACAGTCACCAATTTTAGATCAGATCAGCACATGTAGCGGCGCTGCGTTCCAGAACAATCGGGCGTTTTCCTGAGCGTGCCACAAAAAAATGGGTCCGATCAAGTTTCCGATAAGCAATTGACCGGGCTCCGCCCAGACAGGAGCGAAACAAAGTGGCTCCGCGCTTCCCTGAAGAATGAATGACATTGCGGCCACTTTCTTAGAAGAGGGACTTGCCTCCGAGTTCGGAAAACTTGTTCTACTTTTTTGAATTACTTACGCTCACTCCATGCAATGAGCATTGCGAAACACAGAAAGGAGCGCCCCTCGATGAATCTCGTTCCCTACTCTGTGTCGCGCTGCATATCCATTTTCTTCATTCGAGTACATCCCAGCGTGGTGAATGACCCTGTCTCTGATGAACCGTAAGAGTTAATGCCGTAAAGATTTAATTTGTGCCCAGAGTCACATAGTGTGACTAAATGGGATTTACGCAAATTATTAAAGCTGCCCGGATAGTTTGCATTGGATGTACAATTTTGATTGTTTGGCAGCTTGCAATGGCCTTTACGTTCAAGCGATGCTTACAATGAGCGGGACGGACAACGATATTCTTCTCATCGACGATGACCCCTGTCATGCCAAGGCATTTGAAGAAGCCTTGATTGCTACAGGCGGTGATCCAACAAATCTCGAATGGGTCAGAACCCTCTCCAGCAGCCTCGATAGATTGGCTCACAAAGACGTTTGGGCAATCTTTCTCAATCTCTTCTTGCCTGATAGCTGTGGCATCGACACATTAGACAGACTTTTGTCGGTAATTTCCACCACTCCACTCGTTGTTCTTGGTGGCCCGGATGACGAAGACATCTGTAAGGCAGCCATGCTGCACGGAGCACAAGACTACCTTCTAGAGGGTCACCTAGACAGCTATGCGTTCGCACGAGCGATCCGCAACATCATTGAGCGCGAAGTTGCACGACAGAAGTTATTCATTGAAAAGGAGCGTGCCCAGGTCACCCTAAACTCCATTGGGGACGCTGTGCTGAGCACCGACGTCTCGGGCAACGTGACCTACTTGAATCTAGTTGCGGAAAACATGACTGGATGGTCCAGGAAGGAGGCGATGGGTCATCCGCTCAATGACGTGTTCCAAATCATTGACGGCGCTACGCATAAGCCCTCATCAAATCCCATGGAGTTAGCAGTCCAGGGAAACAAGACTGTGGGACTAGCCGCGAACTGTATATTGGTTCGACGGGATGGATATGAGTGCGCAATCGAAGACTCCACTGCTCCTATACACGACCGGGACGGTCACGTCACCGGGGCAGTGATCGTGTTTCATGATGTCAGTATGGCCCGATCGATGGTGGCGCAAATGTCTCATTTGGCCCAACATGACGCTCTTACCGATTTGCCCAACCGATTGATGCTCAGGGACCGATTAACCCAAGCCATTTCACTGGCCCTTCGCAATCACCACCAACTCGCAGTGCTGTTCCTGGATTTGGACGGATTCAAACACATCAACGACTCCCTCGGACATACCGTGGGCGACAAACTTCTTCAGTCTGTAGCAGCACGCCTAACGGCTTGTGTCCGGAAATCTGACACGGTAAGCCGAATGGGCGGCGATGAATTTGTGTTACTGCTTCCGGAAGTCGCCCACGCAGCAGATGCAGCCATCAGTGCCACTAAGATCCTCGCCGAGCTTAAGAAGCCGCACGCCTTCGGTGAACACCGTCTTCGCATTTCTGCGAGCATTGGCGTAAGCACCTACCCCGACAACGGAGATGATGCAGAGACGCTGATCAAGAACGCCGACACGGCGATGTATCACGCCAAGCAATGTGGGCGCGACAATTACAAGTTCTTTAAGCCGGATATGAGTCTTCAAGCCGTCGAGCGTCAATCCCTGGAAGGCGAGCTGCGAAGTGCTATTGAATGCAAGGAGTTGTTGCTGCATTACCAGCCGAAGGTAAATCTCAAGATAGGAACCATCACAGGTGTCGAGGCACTCATACGATGGCAACATCCAGAGCGTGGGCTGCTTCTTCCAGGGGAATTCCTGACCATCGCCGAAGACACCGGCATGATTGTAGCAATCGGCCAATGGGTACTATGCGAGGCATGCAAGCAAACTCGGAAATGGCTTGATGCCGGCCTGCTAACCGTCCCCGTGGCAGTCAACATCTCGTCGCTGGAATTTCGGAGCGACCAGTTTCTCGAAGGCGTTCAACTTGCACTGAAGAATGCCCGCCTAGATCCCAGATATCTCGAGCTTGAATTAACCGAAACCGTTCTCATGCGACATGCTGAGTCCACTGCCTATGCGCTCAAAGAACTCAAAGCCATCGGTGTGCGACTGGCCGTGGATGACTTTGGCACCGGCTATTCCAGCTTAAGCTATCTGACTCGATTTCCCATCGACGCCCTGAAACTTGACCAGTCGTTCGTGCACGATATTATCGCAGGCTCAGATGATGATATCGTCGTAAGTGCTGTCATCAGCATGGGCAAAAGTCTCAAGCACAGGGTCATCGCTGAGGGTGTAGAAACTCTAGAGCAGTTGGCATTTCTTCAGGCTCATGGCTGCGATGAGGGGCAAGGATACTATTTCAGCCGGCCCGTGGTTGCGCCAGAGTTGGCCAAGTTACTTGAAACGGGCATTTCAGCAAGTGTTTAGAAGGAATGTGGTGGTTCGTGTTCATCACATTTGGCGGGTTTGCAATGTCGGTGGACCACAGCTCAGTAAATCATTGCCGGCCCTTGATGTTCTCCTCACCAAGCCAGCTGGAATTTTCCCCCGAAAGCCTTTCTCCCTTCGGCTGGATTGGTGTTGATAAACGGTGCCGGCTCAACCGGTCGATGCAACACCCTATAACCAGTTGATCTGACAATACTTCCAATCGAGAATCAATCTGTGCGACAGGACTCAATCAGAACCTAAACAGGGCTTTTGTTTTCTTTGAGTTGACGCCCGCGGTCGAAATCAGCTTCCTAGACTCCTACAAGAAGACTTTGAGCAAGTGTTGCATCGACCAGTTAAGCTGGCACCTTTTTCTCAGGATCTGGCCGACCCTCAGTGCAAGCTGCCTATTCCTAAAGGCTTGCACATCGCCCTGTCGGTCTCACCTGAGTACCCTTCCGATCGCGGGTAGGATTCAAGACACTTTTTTATCTGACCCGCCCTCTTTAAGCAACCCAACTGATCAGATCCAAAACGTTTAGGCACGGTCGCGTCATGTTGAATCACTTGCGTTGCGTCTCAAAAGATCCACTCGTGGGGCTCTTCTATAAACCGGAACCCACACCTCTGGGTGAGTGCCGTCTCGGGGCGGTCGAGCCAAACGAGCGTAGACTGCCCGATAAATCGATTGACCGTTCGAGTCCATAAGAAGAGTTCAACGACCGCATTCTGACTCAGTATGATGTCGAGGTTACAGGCAAAGCCATGGCGACTGACGTTGTCAGTGGAAGAGAAGACCTCGAAGGGGTCTCCCTTTTTATCTATCCCGCGCAACTTTATGCCTAGTCTCAGCCGGATGCGCGGCTCGATTCGGTGGTTTTCGCGGTGGTTGCTCAATGTGTCCGCCAGAAGCTTCTGCAACAAATCAAATTCAAATGGCTTTTCAAAATAGGCCTTTGCCCCAAGCGTATAGCAGAAATCCTTATAAAGCGTCTTGGGCGCCCCTGAGACAACAAAAACAGGAATAAGCTCCGTGAAGCTCAAGGCAGAGATGGTTTGACAAACTTCAAAGCCTGTATGCCCCGGCATCATCAGATCCACAAGAATCACATCTGGTTTGTGCTGTAGCGCCAAGATCAGACCATCTTTCGGGGATGCCGTATCCAAAATTTCGTATGAATCTTTGAGTCGGAACCTAAGCATCTTCCGGAGCGATTTATCATCATCAATAATGAGAATGCAGGGCATCTCAGTACCTCAGATCAGAATTTAATGTCCGTATCGTAAAGATTGCCGATTCGCTGACATAATGTTGTATTGATTCCCTCGGATGCACGATTTTGGTTGTCTCTCGCGTGCCCTTTGAGTTATCGACGGGCGATATGCGCAGCAGCAAAGAATCGGATGCTGGGCCAAGTCCCGAGAAGTCGTTTATCAAGACCTGGCCCGGGACTTTATACTTGCTTATCGCGGGAATCGGAACGCTGGATACGGTCCAGTCAATTCAAGGTAAATCTCTCTCTTGGCTCCTATCTTTCCTTTAATTCATCTTTCAATGCCAAGATCTCATGCAGCTTGCGAAGCAAAATGTCCTTCGTAAAGGGTTTGGGAAGAAGGATTAGGTCAGAGTCAATGAGCCCAGAATGCGTGAAACCTGTATAGCCCGACATGAAGACCACGCCCATTTCAGATCTGATGGAAGCTAATTGGTCGGCCAACATCCGCCCGTTCATTCCCGGCATCACCATGTCGGTGAGCAGCAAATGAATCGGACCATTGTACTTGCGAGCAATTTCAATTGCATTTTCGGCATCTCCAGCTTCGAGCACGGTATAGCCGTTTGCGAC
The DNA here is from genome assembly GCA_963740035.1 of uncultured Acidobacteriota bacterium. Taxonomy (GTDB): domain Bacteria; phylum Acidobacteriota; class Terriglobia; order Acidiferrales; family UBA7541; genus Palsa-360. The sequence continues at coordinate 278,579 of CAVUDA010000019.1, read as the reverse complement.
CAGTAAACTGCGCGTCAGTTCTCGAAGGGCTTCGGCGTCTTCCACAAGCAGTATTGTTTCCGTGCCGCGCAAGGTATCAGCTAGGTCCTGGGTTGATTTCTCCAAGTGAGGCGGTTGGCCAATCAGAGGCAAGTAAATTTTGAAGGTTGTACCGTGCCCCAGCTCGCTATACACCCAGATATGGCCATCGCTCTGCCTAACAACTCCATACACTGTCGAAAGCCCTAGCCCCGTCCCTTTGCCGATTTCCTTCGTCGTAAAGAACGGGTCGAATATGTGGGCTTGAGTCTCTGAATCCATTCCTACGCCGGTATCGGAGACCGTCAAGAGCACATATGAACCAGCCCGTTGAGGCGGGTGTCGGCGAGCGTAGTCGTCATCCAAGTCAACGTTGGCGGTCTCAATGCGCAGTCTTCCTCCGTTCGGCATAGCATCCCGTGCGTTCACGACTAGGTTTACGAGGATCTGTTCGATTTGTCCTTGATCCGCCTTTATGCTTGCCAATGCCGGTTTCAGTGAGGTACTGAAATCTATGTCCTCACCAATCAGACGTCGCAACATTTTTTCCACATTGCGGACAATCGCATTGAGATCCAAAATCTTTAGTTCGAATACTTGCTGGCGACTGAAAGCCAAAAGTTGGCGGGTCAGAGAAGCAGCACTTTGTCCGGCTTTCTTTACTTGCTCGCACATCTTTTGCAGAGGATCGTCGGGGGGTAGACGCGCTTCCATCACTTCGCTGTAGCCAATGATCACGCTCAACAAATTATTAAAGTCGTGGGCGATCCCACCGGAAAGTTGACCAATCGCTTCCATCTTCTGAGCTTGGCGCAGCTGTTTCTCCAAAGTTTTCCGCTCTGTGATGTCCTTGCAAATGGCGATGACACATTTCTCGCCGTCAAACTCAACAACGTCAGCCGAATCCAGCGCGGTGCGCTCTTCACCAGACTTGGTGAGAAAAGTGATTTCCAAATCGCGCACCGCCCCCTGTTCCATCAAGATTTCGACGAACTTGGCCCGATCTTCGGGAGAATTCCAGAATTTAACTTCCAGGGACGTGCGACCAATGATCTCCTCGCGCTCATGGCCGGTAACACGAAGGAAACTCTCATTCACGTCTATGTAGCGGCCATCCGATAGAGTGGCAATCGTCATCGGTTCCGGGTTCACATTGAAGGCCTTAAAGAACCTCTCTTCTGCCTTCTTACGTTCAGTGACGTCCTGGGCGGTCCCAACCAGCCGCAGTAGACAATTGGTTTTTTCGTCGCGAACCACATTTGTGTGTGAGTGAATGAAGCGCACGGCGCCATTCGGCTGGCTGATCCGATATTCGAGGCTGACCGAGTTTCCCTCGCGAATGCCTCTCATAAGCTCCTCTTGGATTCGGATCTTATCCTCGGGATGTACAGCGCTCAGGAAGGTTGACCCGGAAACCGCGATTTGTCCGGGCTCATACCCAAAGATGCGAAAGTTTTCGTCCGACCAGCGTAGCGGATTCTTATCAAACTCGTCCAAGTTTGAAAGATCCATCTCGTAGCTGCCTAGGTGGGCGATCCGTTGCGCGGCGGCCAAATCCGCTTCTCTTCGTCGCAGCTTCTTTTCTGCCTCTAGCCGCTCGGAAATGTCGCGAAACATGACCTGAACCGAAGGCTTACCGTGATAGATGACAGACCTAGCCACCGTCTCCGCATAAATTCCCTTTCCATCGAGACGGAGGAATTGGATCTCGTGCCGTCGCACGGACTCCAGGTCGTGAGCGAACTCCTGGATCCTCTGTTTCACAACCTCCCGATCATCTGGGTGCACGGTATCGAGGTGTTGCCTCCCTAAGAGTTCATTGGCCGAGGCAGCGCCAAACAGTTTGGCACAGGCGCTGTTTGCAAAGATGATTGTGCCCTGCCGATGGACCAACATCGCATCAGGAGATTCCTCAACAAGCTGGCGATAAGATTCTTCACTTCGGCTTAGCCGTTCTTCTGTTCGTGTTCGTTCTGTAATATCCATTGCGAACACCATGCGAGCCCGCCGCCCAGCCCACTCCAAGTCATGCGATATGATCTCCACTTCGATGAGCGACCCGTCCTTTCTTCGATGTCTCCACCTGCCTCCTTTTTCGAGTCCCGTGCGTAGCTGCGTGACATTGTCCAGCAAGGCAGAGATGTCCTCAGTCGGGCGAATATCCCGGATGGTCAATGCCAGAAATTCGTCGCGCGAATAGCCATACTGCCGAAGTGCTGCCTCGTTGATTGCCAGAAAGCGTAAAGACTCTACGTCGAATACCCACAATGGTGTCGGGTGTTTCTCGAAGAGCAGTCGATAAGACGCATCCGAAGATTGCAGCGCCCCCTCGGTCTCTTCGCTTCCGCAAGGCTTGTCTGTCGATGATCGCTTTGGCAATTTCTACTCGTTCGACTGGGGAGATGCTATGGAATCAGAATGGTCTTCCCATAAACAAATTATAAGAGAACAAGGAAGCCGCGTCTCTTCCAAAGTGTATATGTGTCTAACTGGTTCCTATACATACATCGGCCCAAAGCGCGACGGGTTATGACAGCTTCGCGCCAAGTGCTGAGAAGTCCTGCCAGCTCAACCGGTCGATGCAACACCCTATAACCAGTTGATCTGACAATACTTCCAATCGAGAATCAATCTGTGCGACAGGACTCAATCAGAACCTAAACAGGACTTGGGACCGAATTGCGCGCCGAGGTGCTCGCTCTTCGATCAACGCGTCGGTACAAGAAAATCAACCGCGTAAATAGAATGTAACCGAGGACTTGTATTCTTGCCAATCAAGCAGGTCTAGAAGCGCTGACGATCGTACATTGATTCCCACCTGCTTGCATCGCTGTTTTAAGGGCCTTATCTGCATTGCTTGCTAGGAGGGTGAAATCCGGAGGCTGTAAACCATCGAAGCGAACTGCCCCAAAGCTTGCTGTTGCCGTCGCGATGCTCCCGCCAACTTTGATCTGGTGATGCGCAAAAGAGGAGCGATATCGCTCGATCGCTGTCGCAAGGTCGGCGTTGGATAAGTGCGTTATTATGAGACAGAACTTTTCGTCGCTCACGCGTCCACACATGTCGGAAGAGCGTGACTTCTCTCGTATGATTTGGGCAAAGTCCTTGAGAACTGCGCTGGCTACTATGCGACCCCATTTCTCCTCAATCTGTCCAATGGAATCCACAGCGGCGAGAACCACCCAGACCGCATATCCGTTCTCTGCGCCGCCCTTGACCTGCCACGTCGCCCATTCTTGGATTGCCATGTAATTGGGGAGGCTCGTCAAAGGATCGATGCGATTGGCCTCTTTGATCTGTCGGTTTCTGTCTTCGACCTGCTGGTGGAGTTGAACGATTCTGCGGCCCACTCCGAGACGCGCTTGCAGCTCCGCGGGATCAAACGGCTTCGACAGGAACTCGTCCGCACCCGCCTCTAGCCCCTTCACTAGGCTATCAGGTTCGGACATGCTCGTTAGCAAAATTACATAAGTGTAGGCGTTCGTTGCTTGCTCTCGAATCTGTCTGCACAATTCCAGACCTGTCAAGTCGGGCATCATCCAGTCCGTGATGACAATAGGGGGTGAATATTTTGCAAACAAATCTAGTGCCTCCCGCCCGGTACTCGCGTGAAGGAGGGAATAGGGCTGGTAACAAAGAGCATTATCGACCATTTTGTGATACACGAGCGAATCGTCGGCCACTAAGACTTGGAGGTCTTGTTCCGCACCACCTTGACCCTGCGCGTCTTGTTCCAGATCAATCATCGCCGAGACCCTACATAGGTCGAGAGTATAGCCGAAGGCAAATTCTTAAGGTATACAGTACGAATGTAAAGCATACCGCTAATTATAATGCTGAATTTCGCCATTAAAATCAAAGCTCAGCGAAGGAAGTTCCTCAATTGAAATCAGTTGGACCGTCGGGTTGCTACCTCGGGAGCGTGGATTCGCGCACCGCCTTAGGTCGAGTCTCGAATCCTAGTTCGGAATGCCAAGATTCCCTCAGCAAACTCGCACTAGACACCAATTGAGGTGAGGGATTTTTGAGCAACTTGGAAACCGGCTCATCGCAAGTCGGCTAAGTCCCGAGAAGTCGTGCTTCTCGGAATGTGGCTTGCCACGTCCGGCTGTGTTCGGTCCAATTGTTTTGCGTTTCAGGAATCGCGGCTGCTGCCGCTCGTGCGGATTATCGCGTCGGCTGTGCGAAATACGGCCACCAGAAATTCGAGACTGATGCGCACGTATAGGATCCAAAAGAAATAAGCCACAACTGCCAGTAGCAAGACCAGTAGCCCTTGCGTGGTGGACGCCTGGAAGCCCTTGAAGACCTGCCAAATAGCCACGACCAGTCCCACCAACAGATGCAGCGCGTAGAGAAACTTCGCGTATCGCGCGGTCATCAAGTGCTGAAACGAGAAGTCCATCAGCAATTCGAAAAACCCCTTCTGTTCGGACATATTTTCCCTCCATGAATTCTACGATGGGCCGAACTCCAGGCCGTACGGAGCGCGGGTGCCCATTTTGGCATGAAATCACCGTGAAAAATGCCGAGGGGTGCGACTAGGTGGCCTCTTCTCGGTAACTGGCTTTTGGGCCTGAGGTACCTTGAGCCACATTCCGATAATCCCCCGTTTCTCAGATGGGATGAGGAGGCCGGTCTCCGGCGGGATGCGATACGCTCCCTATGATCTACGCGCTTGAAGCGCAACCGAAAGGAGACCGGCTATGAAAAACACTATCACTGTGCAGGCATCCAAGAGCGAAATATTCAAGGAGCAAAAGCTGACCATCGGCTTGGATCTGGGCGATCGCTGGTCGTTCTACTGCGTTTTGGATGAAGCAGGCCAAGTCATTTTGGAACAAAAACTGCCGACGACACCGGAAGCGATGAAGCAGACCTTTGGAAAAACAATTCCGCGGAGTCTCATCGCACTGGAGACAGGAACCCATTCCCCTTGGGTCAGCCGGCTGCTCAGTGAGTTGGGACATGAAGTGATCGTGGCGCACGCACAAAAGGTACAGCTGATCACCAAGAGCAATCGAAAAGATGATCGGCACGATGCTCGGACACTGGCACGACTGGCGCGAATCGATCCCGAGTTGTTGGGGCCGGTGCGGCATCGCAGTGTGCAAGCGCAACTCCACCTGACGGTGATCCGGGCGCGAGCGGAACTAGTGAGTGCTCGAACCGCCTTGGTGAACGCCGCACGGGGGCTGGTGAAGTCTTATGGCCAACGACTGCCCAAGTGTGGCACCTATCAGGTGAGCGAGAAGCCGGCCGAGGGAATGAGCGCGGAGTTGCGCGAGGTTCTGGTACCGCTGTTGAAAGAAATCGAATCGCTGAACGAGCACATCCAGGAATATGACGAACGGATGGAGAACATCGCCAAGCAAGTCTACCCGGAAGTGTCCTTGCTCAAGCAGGTGAAGGGCGTGGGAACCCAGATCGCTCTGACCTATGTCCTGACGATCGAGGACCCGCATCGGTTTCCGAAGAGTCGCGAGGTAGGTTGTTTTCTGGGGTTACGACCTGGACGCAGGAACTCTGGGGAGAGCGAACCACAGAAGGGCATCAGCAAAGAAGGAGACCGGTATCTGCGGACGATGATGGTGCAGGGAGCACACTACATTCTGGGGCCTTTTGGAGAAGACAGCGATCTGCGGAGATGGGGGCTGAAGCTTGCGGAGCGAGGAGGAAAAAATGCCAAGAAGCGAGCCGTGGTGGCCGTGGCTCGAAAGTTGGCGGTACTGCTGCATCGGTTGTGGGTAGGCGGAGAGGTGTACGAACCACTGCGCAATAGCCAGAAAGTGATGCGGGAAGTGGCCTAGAGAGTTGCGATCCGAGGAGCCGAGCTCAACCGCCGAGTCCAGGTGACTGCGACTAAGTCCTGGGGCCCAACTCCCACAGAAACGGTGGGAACCGAGGTCGATTCTCAGGTAGCAGCGCCTACTGAAACGAGAACACCCAACTTGCACCGAGCGACAATCGCTCACCAAAGAGTGCGGATGGAAGGATGGCGACAGAGGCGGCTCGATTCTAAGGAAGACCACTCGACGACCAAAGGCAACTACAAAACCGACTTGACACTAACCGGCCTTCTCATGGAAGGACTTGGTCGGGAAGTCTGCAGTAGTTCACCGAGTTAGAATGGAGCTGAGGGAGCCGGTCAACTTCGCCAGATCGGTCAGCGTTTCGCCGCGAAGACGCGTTCGGGCGAACTGGTCGATGTCTCTGTCCTCAATGGTTTGTCTCCTTACAGCTCGCCGTGAATCTATAAAGCAATTTGAATTTATCTCCCGATCAGGGTATATGCTCGCGGCGGTCGAACAACCAGACGGGCAACGACCCAAAAGGGAGAATCCACTATGAACCGCTTACTAGTCGGAGTGCTTGGCATCGCGGGAGCTGGCTTCTGGTTACTGACAGGAGCCAATGTCCGCTCTGCTCCGCAGCAACCCTCACCCTCCGTACAATACATAGAGGGCAACGCGTATCAGAAGCAGCGTGGTTACGCACCGGCGGTAATTACCAAGGGCGGCAGGATTGTTTGGCTCGCAGGCCATAACGTGACGCCAGATGCAAACGGCAAGATCGTGGGCGACTTCCAGGCCCAGGCCCGGGAAGCTTTTACGTTGATGGACCGCACATTGAAAGCCAGCGGAGGAAGCCTTCAGAACCTGGTGACCATGACCATCTTTCTCAAGGATCCGCGTTATGGCGACGAGCTCCTCAAGGTGCGCCGCGAGATGTTCCCGGACGGCAAGTTCCCTTCAAGCACCTTGATTACGATTTCTGATTTTGCACTGCCCGGGATCCTGATCGAAATGCAGGGCGTGGCGGTCATCGCTGACTAAGTATTGAGCGGAGATCCGGTCTTAAACCCGTGGCGACAGTGAAGATCCTGCGCCGATCTTTATCTGGCTCCGCGCCGACGCGGCAAAATGTATCTTCCTAGCGCGGTGAAACGTCAGTCGCCGACGTTTTAAGATTGCGCGCTCAGTTCGTTTTTCCCGTGGTTTTCGTTTTGTCGACCAAGACGCGGCCCGCTTTCATCACCCAACGGACGTTTTCCCTCCTAGAAACTGCCGTGATGTCGACGAGGGGATCGCCTTCAACAGCGACGATGTCGGCGTAATAACCCGGCGCGACGGCGCCGAGGCTATTCTCCATTCCAAGCATGGCAGCAGGTTCGGTCGTAGCCGCCTTCAGCGCCTGCGCGGGCGTCATTCCCATCTTCACAAACCAATCGAGCTCGCGCATGTTCAAACCCCAGCCGTTGTAAACGGCATCCGAACCGACGACCATGCGCGCACCGGCCTGGAACGCTTTCTTCGCTGTTTCAAAATTGCGCTGTATGTAATCGAGCAGGCGCTCTTTCGATCCAGGCGGAAAGTGGTAGACATTGTCGGCGTTCTCCACGTAGTACTGGTTGTGATCGATTGTCGGGACGTAGTAGATCTTCTTTCTGACGACTTCCGCAATCGTTTGATCGTCCATGTCCGTCGCATGTTCGAGCGAATCGACGCCCGCGCGAACGGCATCGCGCGCGCACGCCGGCCCGTAACAATGAATCGCGATTTTTTTTCCGAGCGCGTGAGTAGCGTCGACCGCGGCCTTCACTTCCTCAAATGTGAAAGTCTGAAACCCAGTCACATCGTCGAAGCCGCCGGTCGATCCGTACATCTTCACCCAATCGGCCCCGGACGCGAGGACTTGCCGCACCGCATGGATGACGCCATCCACTCCATCGGCCATTATGCCGATGGGCGCGGGCGGCGCGGTACTTCGAGTGATCCGGATTCCGAGGCCTGAGACGAACATGCGAGGGCCAATCATCTTGCCCATGTTTATCAGATCACGCATCGCCAGATCCGTTCCATCGGGAGCGTTCAGATTTCGAATCGTCGTCACGCCCGCCTCGAGCGCCTTCTGCGCGTTTTCCTGTGCAAGGAATACTGTGACTGCCGGATGGCGAGCAGGCTCAGAACGCGGCGTGGTAATACCGTCCCAGTACCACATGATGTGGGTATGAGCGTCGATCAAGCCCGGCACGCCAGTATATCGGGAAAGATCAATGACCTCGGCGCCGCTCGGTATCGACGCATTGCCGCTTGTGACGCTTCGCACGTGGTCGTCTTCAACAATCACGACGGCGTTGGTGAAGACCCGTCCTGTCCCATCCACCAATTTGCCGAACTTGATGGCCTTGGTTGCCGCAAAGACCGTCGAAGAGGTTAAGAAGAACAAGACTACCAACAACCTCGCACTACGCATGGGACCTCCTGAGACTTCACAGAGAGCTAGCGCCGGCACAGGACCTGGCAAGCAAGCTATTGTATTGTCATCGAGAATAGAATCGTTAACGACAATTTCAAAGTGTCAGTTCCCCAAGTCCCGTTAAGTCGTGCTTATCGGAATGTATGGTCCGCCGCAGAGTTGCAAGCGAAAAACGAAGAATGGCAGTTGGTCTGCGCCAATGTATTCGGCCTTCAGTGGAGTCGGTGACCCCGGGCCATGATGGATGTCCGCTCGCTCTCGTCCTCATAAACTGGACGGCCTCGAAGCGACCTTTTCCGATATCGGGTTTCGAGAGCGTGGGAGAGACCCATTGCCATCTCTATTTTCCGCCAGCAGACCTGGCAGGAATTTTTTTCCTAAACAGGGATTTTAAGTTGTCCCCGCAAAAACGGGAGCGCGATAGCGTTCGTTCTTGCATAAAACCGCCCAGGCCATGCGAACCAGTTTGTTGGCCAAAGCCACGACGACCACATTCTGGTGAGTGCGCGCCTGCAGTTGCGCGAGCCACTCGCTCAGGCCGGGAGCCTGCTTGTGTCGCTGTTGCAGTACGCTACGTGCGCCCTGAACGAAGAGTCTTCGTAAGTACTTATTGCCCCGTTTGCTGATGCCCAGCAACTTCTGTTTGCCACCGGTGGTGTACTCTCCCGGAACGATCCCCATCCAGGCCGACAGATTTCGCCCTTTTCCAAACGCGCTCGCGTTGCCCACCGCGGCGATCAGGGCTGTTGCGGTGACCGGGCCAACTCCGGGAATCTCCGTGAGTCGTTGGCAGGCTTCATTCTCTCTGGCCGTTTTCTGGATGACCCGATCCATTTCCTCAATACGTGCTGCGAGTTGCTCCAGTTCCAATTTGAGCTGAGCCAGCAGAACTCGGAACGAGTCGGACAGATTCAACTCAGCGTCTTCCAGGATACGAGGCAGTCGCTCCTCCAGATGACTTCGGCCCTTGGGCAGGGTCAGTCCACGTTCCAGAAGAAGACTGCGAATCTGGTTTACCACCGCCGTGCGTCGCATCACCCAACGCTCGCGCACCCGATGCAAAGCTTGCAAGTCGAGTTGTTCCTCCGTCTTGATCGGCACAAAACGCATCCTCGGCCGTTGCACCGCTTCGGCGATGGCTTCGGCATCCAGGTAGTCACTCTTGTTCGTCTGCACGTAGGGCTTCACGTATTGCGCCGGCATCAATCGCACTTCATGACCTTGTTCGCGCAGCGCCCGCCCCAGAAAGTGCGACCCACTACAAGCCTCCATGCCAATCAACTGCACCTGCAAATTCGCGGTGAACGCCAGCAATTGGGTGCGAGAACATCTCTTGCGGATCACCACCCTGCCTGTCGAATCCAGTCCCACCAAATGAAACACCGTCTTACCCAAATCAATGCCGAGTACGTGTAGCCTCATGGGATGCCTCCTTGTCACCGCACTCTACAACTTGTACAGATCTGCGGCGGACCATCCCATTAACTGCCCCCACTCCCAAACTTAGGTGTCCTGTGCCCCTACGCTGGCCCTGTGCTAAAATTCGCCGCAAAATCCTAAGCGAAGCCGAAGGAAACTGAGCGCGACGGAAGTTATGGAGGTTCAATGGTCAGGGCTAAGAGAGCAATCTTCTTGCTTTCCGCGATATTAGCAGCGGCTGAAGCCGCGTATCCGCAGCAGTCTCGCTTCCACCTCCAGGAAGCGACGATCGACGATCTCCATCGGGCCATCCGAGATGGCCAGGTCACCTGCCGAGGAGTAGTCCAGCTCTATATCAATCGAGCCAAAGCGTATAACGGGGTCAGCAACGTGTTGGTCACCAAAGACGGCGCGTCGATCCCGCCGGCGCCTGGGGTAGTTCGCGCAGGCTCGCCGCTCAAGTTTCCTACTCAGACGGTTTCCATATCGGCTCTGCTGCCCAATTTCGATCAGTATGCCGGACCGCCGATTGAGTTTGGCAGGATGGAACCAACCGAATCTGATCCGACCGTGCAGCAACAGTACGGCATGACCATCGGCATTCCCAACGCCGGTCAGCTCAACGCACTCGGCACGATCAATATCCGCGGCGAGCGCTCGGTAACGTGCAAGGGCGACCGCGATCGGCGTCCCTCTGACGGGTCTCTGCCACCCGGCTCGCCGGCGGTTTGCGAGGGATTCCGCAAGCAACCGGATGCCCTCGAACGCGCGGCGGAGCTCGATGCGCAATACGGCAGGAATCCGGATTTGGCGAAAATGCCCATGTACTGTGTCGTTTTCTCATTCAAGGACTCGTACGACGCCAAAGACATGCGCAGCACGGGAGGCGCGGACGCCAACTACGATATCGATTTCCCAGCCCGGGACCAGACACTTGTGGCGCAACTTCGGGAAAAAGGCGCGATTATTTATGCCAAAACAGCGAACACGGAGTACAACGGGCGTCCGGTTCCCGCCATTCGCGGCGGCGCCGGCGGGGAGCGAGGCACGAATAGGCCCGTAAAGGTGTTTGTCTCGACCCAGGGTTACCAGCGCAGCAGCTGGGCCGGAAATCCTAGCGATGTCTATGACACCACGCGAGCCGCCTCCTTGGGATCGAGCTCTGGCTCGGGCGTCTCCGTCAGCGCAAACCTTGCGACGTGTAGCCTTTGTGAAGAGACCAGCATGTCCTGCCGAGGCCCCTCCAATCACAACGCGGTGGCGCTGATCCTGCCTCACAAGTCGCTCATTTCATTTCTCGGCGGCTCGATCGGTGCGGACATCTACCTGGATCGCGCAGGCATCATGTGCCGCACGGTTAAAGACGCAGCAAGAGTATTGGATGCGCTCAAGGATCAGGCCAACGGATACTACGATCCGCGCGACATCTTCACCACGGTTCCGAGATCGAGTGTTCTGTATAAGCCCTACGCCGCCAGCGCGGTTTCACCGGGCACTCGTGGCTCGCTGCGCGGAATGCGCATTGGGATTGTCCGTGAATCGATGCTGACTTTCCCGGGCATCAAGGCTGACGAGCCGATTTCTCAAGCAGCAGCCAAGGAAATCAAAACCATTTTGGGCGACTACCTGGGAGCAACTTTGGTCGAATCCGTCGATCCTCTCTGGCCGGATGATCCCCACATAAAAAAATTGAACCCGTCCTATACCCAAGCTCTAGCACAACTTGTCCCCGTATTTTTCCCCGATATTCTTTATCGCCTCACGCGTGACGGCCAGCCTCAATTCCCCGAGTTCGCCGAGAAGATCAAGCCGACAGAGTTTGCGCCGGGGAAGACGCTCGGATCCGGCACGATCAAACCTATTGATTACTTCCTCGATTTGGCTGAAGGACGGGTGCCCATCCCGAAAAACTTGAACATTCGTGCGATCGAGGAGGAGATTGAGCCCAATGCCTTCACATTCCACTTCAACCAATACGCCTCGCGGCGAGCGGCCGATTGGAAAGAACGCGGATTCACTGAAACCTTGATCGATTTCCCCACTCTCAATGCGCGGTCGAAGTTCTGGGGAGATGATCAGCGGGCGGCATTCAAGAATTGGGAAGAGATGCAAGACATGCGCAATGCGCTCGGGGATCGGCAGGGGATCGACGAGCACATTATGATGCGCGAGCTATTGCGGCGCGTGGAGATGAAAGTTATTTATGAGAACCACCTCGACGCCGTGGTGCGTGTCCACTATTCACTCCCGCCCGGGAAGATCGGCTTGGCAGGTCAGCCGGAGCCTCCCAATGATATTCGTGGCGAGCTCCGCATGGGACCCTTCGCCGGTGTCACCGAAGTCCTTATTCCTGCGGGGTATGTGCGAACGGTCTACGACCCCGTTTTTGTATTGAGTGCCGATAAGAAGCGATACATTCCGACAAGCAACGACACGCCTACAACACTGCCGCCGCCCGGTCTGCCCTTCTCCCTCGTCTTTCGGGCGGAGCCCGGAAAGGAAGATATCATTTTGAAAATGGCCTCGGCCTATGAAACGGCTTCCAAACGCCGTATCCCTCCACCCGAGTTTGGACCCGTACCAGGTGAACCATGAGAGTTCACCTATAATGATCGCGAACAGCTTGGTGGCTGATTTCGGGAATCCGCTTCACGTTCTGCAAGAAAGAATCGGCGCTGTCTGCCTTCACTGAAACACTGTCAAAGCTTCCTGCCTGACCGCATACGTAACCTGCAGCAGTGGCCAGTTTGTATTACACATCGAATACCCCCCGTGAGACCCGCATACTGGAAACTTGTTTTTTCGCTTCGGTTAGTTTGAGCCACATTCCGAGAATCCCGGTGGTCTCAATGGGTCGATGAAACACTTGCACAAAGTCCTCAAGTAGGGGTCTAGGAGGCTGATTTCGTTCGCGGGCGTGAACTCAAACAAAACAAAAGCCCTGTCTAGGTTCTGATTGAATACTGCCGTCCTGATTGATTCTCGATGGGAAGTATTGTCGGATCAACTGGTTATAGGGTGTTGCATCGACCGGTTGAGCCGGCACAGCTTATCGGAATGTGGCTTTTTAGGCTTTGAACGGGATCGGGATCGCAGAGTGCTTTTCCTAATTCGCGTGGAAGTTCAAGCCGCCCGTGGCAATAGCCCACAGTCGTGCAAACTCCATTTGCTCTTCGGGCGGCAATTCACCGAGAGTCTCGACCTTGTACTTGGCTACTAGCGAGTGGCCGTACCGAATCGCCTCATTGATTCGTTCTAGCCGTACGGTCTGTTCGTTTATTCTCAAGCCTTCTCTGCGGAGCTGCTGGCGTGCCGCTTCGCTGAGTTGCGCGAAGATCGCTTCCCCTTGCTGCGTGAGTACCTCGCCGATCTGATCCTGGAGGAGAGCCGGATCGAGCCGCGCCTTTGGTCCGAGCCGACGGAGCGCCTCGCGGATTACCAGTTCATTCGCCTCGTCCAATTCCATTCTGTCTTCTGCCTTTCCCAGTTGAGGTCCTCATTGGGTAGGCTGCGCCTGCGTCCCCTCACTGGCTTGCAATTCGGCGGATATTTGCACATTTCCGCCACTCAACTTGATTTTCCGTTCCCAAGGCGTGAAACCCGCCTTCTTGATTGTGATTGTGTGATCTCCCGCAGTAACGGTAATCGTGGACGGCGTACTCCCAACAAATGTTCCGTCTAGCTCAATGTCGGCTCCAGGTGGGTTAGACGTAACAGCGACATCGGAACTGGTGCCGGTCTGAGTGTCGCTATTTGCCTGTCCAGGAGCGGCTGTGAGTACTGTTTCAGTTGGCTTGAACTTCGCCATATCCAACGCAAAATTGCCGTTGACGAACGTAAGAAGTTCAGTTCCTTTCGGAATGGTGATGTCCTTGCCGTGGATGAATAGAAATAAGGGTGCGACCGGGAAAAATAATACGCCCGACGCGATGATTCCGGCTGTCATCGCTCCTGCGTGGCCCCCTCCCTTGACTTCCTTTGTTGCACGGACTGCGGCTTTTTCTCCGTCAATAAGCCTGACCGAATCCATGATAATTTCGAGCTTTCCACCTCGACCTGCCCACCGCTTCGGCTGTGCCTCCGTGACCGTCCCCCATGCGATTCCGCCTTTGGGGATTACCAAAATATCCTCTACTTTGATGTCCTCCAGCACTTCAAACTCCACGCGATCATTCACGTGAGCATCGGCTGATGAGACCGTTTGTGAGATCCGCAATTTAAGAGGGGTCCCGTCTTCAAGAGTGGTCTTCGAGTCGAAAGTTGTCGATACCTGGTCTTGTTTCTTCGTCGTTTCTTGCTGAGGTGAAGCTATCGAGACAGTGGAAGACGGAGAGAGCAGTAACATGCAGAGCAGGCCCCGAATAAGAATTTTCATAGCGTGGGTTTTCTCCATTTCTTGCGAGCGTTGTTCTTGTTCAAAGTTTGCTGGCCCACTTGCAAAACGTACTCGCGGCCTTTGGCCAATCCCCAGATGGCTATTCTCCTTGACCTGCTTAGCGGATGAGAGTATTAAGGAGGCAGTAAACCCTACCCCACGAGTTCTGTCAAGGAGAGCCCCTTGAAATCGAAACTATGGGTAAATACGGCCGTACTGACATTCCTTGTGTTTGCGCCGTTCGGCATCAACGCCCAGTCTCTTCCACTCAAGACGTTGACGGCGGCAGAGGCCAAAGATCACATCGGCGAGCAAAACACAGTCTGTGGCAAAGTGGCGAGCACACGCTATGCTGCAACAACCCGAGGCAAGCCGACATTTCTCAATCTAGACAAACCTTATCCCAGTCAGGTCTTCACTATCCTGATATGGGGAGAGAATCGGGAGAAGTTCGGGACACCCGAAGAAAAGTACCGCGACAAGCAAATCTGCGTAACGGGGAAGATTACCGAATACCGGGGAGCGCCTGAGATCGTAGTCAGCGATCCGCAAAGCATTGAGGTGCAGAAGTAGGTCAGGCGGGTCACTGGGTTCTTTCTTATCCGCTTCTGAGGCCAGGGGCGATTCCCACATTCCGAGAATCCCGTTTATCAGGCCCGACGGGTCTAGGTGGAGGATTACTTACGGATTGTCCGTGATACGGGAGTTGGCCGCCAGAATCGCACAGATCTTGTTGAGCCGGTCGCGTGACACCATCAGGTGTGTCGCGTCTGCGGTCCAGTACTCCACATGGACGGGAAGGGCGTTACTCAGGGGTTGAAGAGGTCAGCTTGTCAGGACCAAGAGCTTCCGCTCCACATGTTCTACAGCGCACAAATCCTGCTGCCGTGTGACCGATCATCTGGGGAGCCATGATTGCCACTGCTGTTGTCACAGGTGACTTTTGAGGAACGCGCATCCAGACAAAGTTGCGTGCGCCGAGTTCGCCACGTAAAAATAGTACGTGACCACCCCGTCTAAGCTGGGCCCCGCGGTATTGACTGCATTTGGCCTTCCCTTTTTGGGCATGGGGCTCTTTGCCGCGTTCAATTTTCTGGGCGCCGCAAATCAGCCTCTCGCTGAAAGAATTGGCGCGGCCGTATTTGCCTCCGTATTCGCCATCATCGGCGCGGGTCTCATCTTCGGTTCTCTCTACGGTTGCTCACTCCAGAAAAAGCAATCGGAGGTCGAACTCGCCAATCCCAGTTTGCCATGGCTCTGGCGTACGGATTGGGCCGCTTCCCGCGTGGAGAGTAAGAACAAAAAGAGCGCGATCGGCCTGTGGGTCGCCGCGATACTCGTGAACATGCTTTCCCTGCCGATCTCCTTTTTCGCTATTTCGCGGGGCCTGACGACGCCGGACCCCACACTCTTCGTCCCAGCCGGATTCGAAGCCGTCGGGCTGATTGTGCTTTGTGCCGCCGTTCGCGCAACGATCCGCTTCGAGCGTTTCGGGCGGACCTACTTCGAGATGGCGTCGCTGCCGTTCTCTCCGGGAAACCGCGTCGCCGGATCGATTCACGTTCAGCTCAATACCGACGCGACCCATGGCGTTGACCTCAGCCTGTCATGCATTCGACGCGTGGTCATCGGTTCAGGAAAAGACCGCTCGGTGCAGCAGGTTCCGCTATGGGAAGACTCCAAAAGTCTTTCCGCCGCGTCGTTGAACCGCGATCCGCTCGGCACCTTAATCCCCGTCGAATTTGCCCTTCCCGCCGACGCCTTCCAGACCAGTCATGACAATCAAAGTGATCAAGTGCTCTGGATGCTGAAGGTCAAGGCTGACCTTCCTGGCGTCAATTATACGGATGAGTTCGAGTTGCCTGTGTTTCGCACCTTGTCATCATCCGCGGCTGCGTCCACTTTCGCCGGCGGCATGCAAATCGCAAGTTTCGCGCGAACCACGACGACGCCCAGCGAATTATCCGCAGAGGTTTCCGAACCGCCCCACCATCGAGTCGTCGTCACCGAGTCCCCTGACGGTCTGCAATTTCAATTCCCTGCGGGACGCAACGTCGCACGCACAGTTCTGGTCGTGAGCCTCGCTGTTTGCCATTTCCGCGTTTTCCTGGTGATGTTGCGCATGAAACCCGAGGCTCCCATGTTTGCCTTCGCGGTGGTTGGCTTGCTGGATTTTTTCCTGATCCTTGCGGTAGTTCACTCAGCGCTCTCCGCTACACGAATCGTCGCTGGAAACGGCGTGATTTCGTGGCGGCGCTCCGTTTTAGGAATCGGCAGGCCGCACGAATTGCAGATTTCGGATGTTGACGCAATTCTCGCCTCAACCAGTATTCAGCAGGGTAGCTCGACGCTCTATTCAGTGATTCTCAAAAGCAAGTCAGGGAAAAAGTACACCCTGGTGGACGACATCGAGAGCCGCCAGGAGGCGCGGTGGATAGTCGGGGAGATTGAAAAACGCGCGGGCTTAAGCTTGAACACGCAAGTTGAAATCAACAACTCCTTCTATGGTCCACCGCCACCACCCGACGGCTCTTCGTTCCCGGCCGGCGGCGTCCGCGCAACTAGCAGGACCGGCAATCATTGGTCGCGTGCAGTCGGTGCAATCTTCTTCGTTGGCTGGCTGGGCGTTATTGGTTACATGGTGCTGCGCGTGACCCACCTGCGCGGTGCCAGATCGGTCGGCACCGCGCAACCTTTCGTGCGCACCGCCGCAATGAAACAAGCCTCGCTCGCCGAGGTTCTCACATGGACGCAGCAGCGGCAGGCCGAAGAACTTATGGCGCGCGCCGTCGAGCACGATAGCGACGCGGCACAAGCCATCTCAGAACGCGCAACGAATTGGGTCGGGCATATCCAGTCAAACAGCAAGCTTCAGCAACTCGAAAACCGGGGGCGCTATTCGAGCGATCTGCGCGTGCGCCGCGCGGAAGCCGATCTGGAACTCACGCTTTACGGCTGGACAAAGACTCCGAATACCGTGGATATGCTCATGGGCCTCGCAAAATCGGACGCGGCATCTCGGCCCAGCGCACTCTACTGCCTCGGGATCCTCGCGGGCGATAATGTCGCACCCGAGCGCGCCCACCAGTTCCTTCTCGATTACGCGCGGAACAATTCCGACGCCACAGCGCGTCAGTGGGCCACCGAGGGCTTGAGCTTTGTGGGCACCGACGCGGCCCTCGACGAACTTTTCCAGATTTTCACTCAGGATCCCTCATTTGCCGTCCGTGATCGCGCAGGATGCAGCATTTCCGACTGCGGAATTTTTGAGCGTAAACAGCGCTTCCGTTTTGTTCCTAGCCTCATTGATCTGGTTTCCGATCCTCACGCGAACCCTCAGATGCGCAACTGGTCCTTCATGGCTTTGCAGGAAATCACCGACGAAAATCTTCCGGCGGATGCCGCCGCCTGGCAGAGTTGGTACAAGGACAAGGGCGTCGCCAAGCGCGCTCAATATACAACTCTCGACTGGTGGCAGGTTCGCGGCGACAACTGACACAGACCGACGTTATAATCTGCGGCCGCGCTGCCAAACCGCCTCCAAGCCAAGCGTAACTCCTGAGTGTTCGCCTTCTCGGACCTATATCGGTCTGGTACAACTTGTCCGCGTATCGTAGCGCTAATCCAATCAAGCCTTCGGCCAAGTTCTCGGCGCGACGCGGGTTTTCGGTTGGTACGTAACTACAATCGCGTTTAAACCTGCAAATCTTCAATAAAAACGAGCATTTTGAGGTGGGTTTGCCGGTCAACTAATGGATGGTCGGCAAACCGGAAGTAATCCTCAGACCACATAGCAACTCGCGCCAAGTCATGATAAGTCGCCTTATCGGAATGTGGCTTTCGCCTTGTCGCGAGGACGACGGTTCTTAGACTTGTCCCTGTTGAGTGCTTTGGATTGTAGGTCCAAAGCACTCGGCAAGGATTGGGTTAGTTATCGGAGGAGCGGACAATACACTCCAGTTTCACTCGATTCAATACAGCAAATCCCGTAGATCTTATCGAGGCCACAACCGCTCGGCCAATTGCCGATAATCCCGTTCTATAAAAAGGGATGTCAAGACAAATGCTTCCCCTGCGACGGCAAAGCGCAGAGGAAATGGTCTTGCCGTCCAGCCCCCGAAATGAAACGAGACGCTGTGATTTTTTTCTTATCCGCAGATTCATGGTGCTATCGTAACGACGCCTTCGGTTCCTGACGCACTCAAGCAGACCGGCTGGACAGTGCCAACCATGGTTCTATCTGAGACTTTTCGCCTATTGCTTTTTCTGGTTGTCCGAGGGGGCATAGGGTTTCTCGAAAGACTCAGTGCCCAAAGCACACGCCTAACGGGATTCTGGATACTCGCCCTCGAACCAGAGCGTCTGGAGGACCTACCGGTCATCGCCCGAAATGAATCTAGCGATGGACTCTCCACGGACGCTCAAGCTGCTTGTTGCTTTAGATATTCGGCGTCGAAACGAACTCCTTTCTTCCAAACGAGCAAAGTGATGGCGGCGATCTTGCGCGCCAGAGTGAGACGCGCCATCGTGGGCTTCATCCCTCTGGCTACTAGACCGGCGTGGAACTCCTGAAACGGTCCGGGAACGGCAGCGGCCCGGGTCGCGGCTCCCTTGAAGATATTTTTCAGATCGTGATTGTGGTTGGCGTTGAGCCCGCGAATGGCCAGGAATTTCCTGGAGCGTTTCAGCCGGCCCTCCACGATTCGGTATTCCCCGCTCGTGGAGGTTTTCAATGCCAAACCACAGTAGGCCCACAGTTGTCGCTTGGTGCGAAAACGATGCGGCGTCTGCATCAGAGCAATTAACAAAACGGCCCGAATGGGTCCAATCGAAGGGCTCTGGCGCAGCAATTTCATCGCCCTGTGTTTCCGGCCTTCGGCCAACAGATCTCGTCGTACCTGCTCGCGCAACGACCGCAATGCGTCCAACTGCTGATAGTAGATCTCCGCACGGCGGCGCACGCCGGCTTCGGTGATCTTGGCGAGCCATTCCGAGCGATAGCGTGGTGCGTACACGCGCGGTCCCGCGCAGGGAATCGCCCAACTCCTATAAAGGGCTTTTACGCGGTTCATCACCCGTGTGGTATCGCGGGTCAAAGCCAGGTAGCTGCGGGCCACTTCCCTGAGCACACGAATTCCTGTTTCGCCGTGATAGACCGGGTTGAGCTTGTTCAGGTACAACAGGTCGGAAAGCTTGCGAGCATCGATGCGGTCGCTCTTGTTCCCGGCTTTGATGAGTGCGTTCTTGCGCGGATCACACACCAACACTTGTGCCACATGCGGCTTCAGGAGATCGTGCAACCACGCCGCGCAGGTTCCTTCTTCCAAGGTCACATGCAAACTGCCGCGCAGACCACCAATAAACTGGAGAATCGTTTCGGCTTTCGTTTCCAGGATCGCTTCCATCACCAGCTTGCCGGCAGAGTCCAGAACCGCCACCGAGATCGTTGCCTGGTGAACGTCTAGCCCAATATACTTGGCGTCATTCAACATGAGGGTGCTCCTTTCCGTAGGCGTTGATGCGAACGATCAAAACCTACTTCAAAGGGGCGCCCTTTTATAATGCGTTTCTCGGGACTTGAGTGTCGAATCGTGAGTGCGGCCTAAGGTTGGCACCGTTCAGGGCGAAATCCAACGAACTGAACAACCAAGGAAATTCCGGTTTCTCAGTTTCGCCAATGAGCTCAAGACAGACTGGCGAAATGGGATAGCAGGCGCCTTCTGACCTCGCGGGGCATTTCCGTGAATTGAATCCCCATGCCTTCCTCAGCCAGGGACCGTCTGACGATCCCTTGAAACGATATTGTCTCGTATCCCAGCAGAACTGAGAATGTAATCTTTGTCCCGACAGAAAGTGGTTCAGAGTCCAGTAGGAACACGCCATCCATACTCAAGTTGCGGATCGCCCCGGCGCCTTCGACGTAGGAGACGAAGCTGCCCGGCTTGGCCTTAAACCGCTGAGATGCGCGCTTGTCCTTTTCGATCATCATAAGCCGTCTCTGTGCCCCTTCCTGTATTCCCTGTCAATCTGCAACGTCCGCAAGGTAAATTGCACGCCGAGCGCCTTTCTGGGCCACAAGGAGACGAATAGAATCAACAGATTACAGGAGCGCAGAATAGCTGACCGTGGGGCTGCGTTCACGACGCTGACGGCGTGTGCGCGACGATTGCAGTGGGAATTTCAAGACGGCTGTGGGGGACGCCTAGGAAGTGATTTCCGATGCCAGAGCTGTAGGAAACGTTTGGAAAACACCTGACTTCAATTCGGAACCAATGACTCCACAATGAGTTAGTCGAGCGCAAGAAGTGGCACTCTAGATGCTCAACTATGCCCGTGGAGGCTTGATGCCATGGGTGAAAAAATATCAAGTCGCTGTAGCCATTGCGATTCAGCATTGCACACGGAGAAGGAAAAATTGATGGGCATTTGCCAAGAATGTCGAAGCTACGGATTGCTCCACGGCTGCTGGCCCGACGTCAAATTGGCGCTTGCCACTCATGCAAATAGTCGTTAGCTCGCCGCGATTTCCATGAAACAGGGAAGATAGATTCCCACATTCCGATAATACCCCGTTTATGAGGACCTATCTTCGAACGGCTATAGCTCTCGACATAATTCGTAAGGCAGCAGCAGGCAGATGAAATCGATCCACCGCTTTCTATTAACTGTATTCTAGGCGTACAACCGATATGCCAACTGGACACTGGCGTTTAGTTATCATTTTCAGCCGATTGTAAATCGCTGAATCCAGAGATGTTGCCGAGTTGGCAAAAGGCAAGCCACGTGCATTGTCCAGTGCAGGGCTCGATGTCGGAGTCAAGTAACGGGATCTCATAAGGAGGAAAGCTGATGCGTAACGAGACCGCGCATAGGGGCACTGGCATGCGTGAGCTTACATGCGCATGGGCTGGCTGCAGCAGCAAGCCGGAGGCGGCTCTGGATGCATGTCGGCTTTGCCGAAACCATTTCTACGACAGAGCTGCGAAGCGTCTTGAGGAATATGGTGCGGGTTTGCAACAGATCGCGTCAGAAAGAGCAGATCACACCGCGACTCTCAAATTCCTTTCTGAGCTCATCAGCCAGACAACGACTCTGGTCGCAAGTGCGAAGCTCCTGGATCCTGGGCGGCGTGACAAATTCCTCAATCTAACTTTGTCCGCGGCACAGCTATACAAACGTGTTCAGAGAAATGCGAGGATACGTCGTAACATGCCCATTCTCGTCTATCGACAAACGGATTCCACTGAGATGCGGGAGCTGACGAACACGGTCGATGTGAGCAAGCAGGGAGCTTGCATCACAACGAGCTGGTTATGGGAAATCGGAGAGAAGATTTGGGTCCAAAAGCCGGGCAATCAGCTGCGAACGCTCGCGCGGGTCGCTTGGCTGAAAAAAGGTGAACCAACTCAATTTCTTATGGGGCTCGATCTTCTGGACTGCGCGGACTTTTGGGGATTAGATCTGGCCTCGCAAAAGAAGAGAGACTGACAACCATCATCGACGTGTGCATTTGGCATTTGTCAGCGAAAGCCGGGGCCAAGTCCCGATAAGCCGCTTCTCGGAATGTGGGAATGACCGGATTCCCAGTTACCGAGAATCCCTGCCAGCTCAACCGGTCGATGCAACACCCTATAACCAGTTGATTTGACAATACTTCCCATCGAGAATCAATCAGTATGGCAGTACTCAATCAGAGCCTAAACAGGGCTTTTTTGGTTTGAGTTGGCGCCCGCAAACGAAATCAGCTTCCTAGACCCTTACAAGAAGACTTTGAGCAAGTGTTGCATCGACCCATTGAGACCGCCCCTCTTATCGGAATGTGGCTTTTCGATAATTCCTGCATTCCGAGAATCCTGTTTCTCAGGCGCTATCCTGCCTCCATCGGTGGGTGCGTAGCGCGCTCGTTAGTTCAGTTGTCCTGGAATTTCAAGCCGAGTGGTTGATGAAAGATTCCTGCTCAGCTGTTAGAGTCCTGGAGGGAACCACGTCAATCGAATTTGGACTCGGATCAGATGAAGCAATCAGACATTGCATCCGAACCCATCTGCCCTCAATGTAAAGCGAGAGCTGTGCATAGGACAAAGCGCAGAGGAATTTTGGAGCGTATCTTTCTGTATCCTTTTGGTTTCCGTGCCTACCGATGTGAATATTGCGACCACCGCTTTAGCTCCCGAATCAAGCCCGCTTCCTCGCTAAAAAAATGATCGCCGCCAAGTTCCGTGAAATCCTCTTAGCTTAGCGAGATTGGGATTTTCTTGTGACTTGGGGCACCTTTTATCGGAATGTGGCCTTGGCCCTCAGAGGGCAACAGATCCAATCAGATGTCGTATTATGACGCGTGCGGAGTTCGGGGGCAGGTCAAATCGTAGCGTTCTGGCCATTGACCGTTATGAGTTGCACTCACGGAAATAATTGAATGAAGGACTTACGTCTGCGTTGTTGTCCCAGGACAAGGATCTTGACTTGATTCTACAAGAAGTGGTCGAAATTATGAAAAATTTGAAATCGAACCTTGCTGACGCTAGATCACTTAGCGAACCTCTTCATCGATCGGTGTTGTGCGCTAGCATAGCGAAGGACGCACCACATACCCGTAAGTCTAATTGTAATGGAACTTATGGTAGCTTCTGAGAGGCGCTATACACTCTCGCATGACGCATCCATCTGTCAAAACGCACGCCAAGCGCGCACTCAGCTGCACTCGTGGGCAAAGTGACGGCGCAAACTGGATCATCATATTGAAGAACTAGGAGCTTCCAACCAATGAAAGAGGCCCTTGCTTTTGTTCTACTCATGCTTTCCGCGATCGTCACTCCCGTCGTCCGTGGGCAGCAGACCGCTCCTCAGCGTTTCAAGAGCATCGATCCGTGGGCCAACATTACAGCGTTCGGAGGCAGGGCAGTGTCTCCAGTGCCCTCCACAAAAGCGAGTTGCAATGGGTCAACGACTATTGCTGTTGAGTCCAGTTCTGGGTTTTTCGTAGGAGATGGCATCACTATCTCTGGTTGTGGGTCGACAAATAAGATGAGCACGCCCACGGCTCCTACCGTGGTGCCTTCAGAAACCACAGCAGAGCCTGGAATGGGGCTTGGAACGCAAACTCGCAATGGCTCCGCAGCGGGGTCTACATATGCCTATTCGGTTGTTGCGCGCGACCGTTACGGTGCTTTAACTGCGGCGGGGCCAACTACTACCATTACCAATGGTCCGACGACGCTAGGCGAAATAACCTACTCAATCAGGTCCATTACTAGATCGGGAAATAATGTCACGGTGGTGACTTCCATTCCTAATTTGATGAGCGCCGGGACTGGTTCGGGCGGAACGATGGTTTGCATTTCAAATACGCCCGGCCAGCAGTTTAACGGATGCTTTGACGTAGCTCAACGGGACAGCTCGACACAATTTAAATTCTTCAACACTCCCATAGACACACATGGCATGGGAAATTATGCGGGCGACGTTCTAGCTGAATCTTCCGGCAACGCAACAATCTTTGTTGACAATCTAATTTCTTGGACGCCCGTTACCGGGGCGTGGGAATACTATGTATATGCGAAACGTCCCGGCGATTCTGCTCAACACTTGATCGGTGTTACGCAACCGCAGGGGCTTCTGAATGGGTTTGTGGATAACGTGTTTGAGGACTACGGCTCGCCCTTTCTGGATAACCAGACGTTCCCCGCATATGTCCCTGTTACGCCACCGCCAACGGTAGCCACAAACGATCCGCTCACAACGACAATCACTAACATCTCAGGGACAACAGTCACGGTAGCGAATGCTGCATCACAGACCGCAAGCGGGCGAACTGCCTTGTTCGATGATGCGCCTGCCATCCTCGCTGCTGGAAATTCAATTTCCTACTTTCATTCTGGATCGGGTTCAGATGCACTACGTGGTGGAGCAATCTATATCCCGCAAGCGCCGTCAGGATGCGCAGCCAGTTGTGCATTCGTGGTGAATTCTTATCTTCAACTTCCTGAAGAGATGACGATTTGGCAATCCGGTCCTATCTTGGCGAACGAGACGATTGCGGTCAAGAGCAACGTTAACTGGAACGGCATTTGGGGGCAGAGTGGAACTCCTCAGTTTGGCTACACCGGGAGCGCCACAGTTCGTTCACTTACTGCGAATCCACTGCTGTACATCTACGGGACGGGCGCACTATTCCAGAACCTTTCTATCTACGACATCAATACCAATGGCGGCGTCTTGGCGGTTGAAGACAACTCCGCGCCAACAACATGGGAAGACGTCGGATTTGAGGTAAACGGGGCCGGTAATTCGAGTTATTGGGGACGCGATCTAATTCTCCGAGACACGACTGGGACGATCAACAATCAGTATTTCTACAAGGTCCTGTTTGGCGGTGGCCCAGCTCAGGTTCCGAATTCAAGTTGGACGCCGCTTGTATTCTTTGACGGCGAAGGAACGGTAACTCTTAATTTCAGTGCAGAGTTCCACGATACACAGATAGGACGAAGGGGATTTGCGATATTACAGACTGGAGCAGGGTCCGGTCTTGCCTTCAATAATCTATATCGACAGGGAGGAATTGCGCCGTTAGTTACTTCTTTCAGCACTGGCGGCGGTGTGGGCGTCAGTATATCCAATTCCGTCCAAGACACTGAGACAGAGCCAGCGGTTACTAGCCTATCAAACACGCAACGACAGACACTTAGCCTCAGTTTTTCTGGCGGAGGCGGTGCTGGTGATCCATTTGTCAGTGGAGTCCTTCCGTTGGCATATAACGGAAATGCTCCTTTTGGGTCTGGTCCTCAACCGGCCCCTAATCGCGAAGGCACGATGACAGGCACTTCTTTCATGATCAATCCTCCTTATTCCACAGCGGCTATGGGAGGATGTGGCACTCCTTGGTGTCCCATGAATGAGGCGATTCAGGTTTTTAATCAGTTAGTTTCATTTGGTGATGGCCACAGTTTGATTTGGCCGCTTGCCCAGGCAACTAACGTAAGCACGACGGTTGCATCTGGTGGCGGTGTTCCGCTGGGAATCTGGACATATGCTGTCATCGAAGTGGGCGCAGATGGAGGATTCACGATTGCTTCGTTGCCTTCCAATGCAGCTGCAACGACTAGCGGCAAGCAGACCGTGAATTTAACCTGGACTGGAAGCCAAGGAGCGATTGCTCATAACGTGTACCGCTGCTCGGCAAGGTGCGTTACGGCCGCAGGCTTAGTCAACATAAACTCGGAGTGGTATCGGGTTGCAGCGGCTATAACTACCACATCTTACTCCGACACTGCAGGCGCTCCTATGCGGGCGTTTTTGCCATACGAGACGGGAACAGGTAAAACGATTGTGAGTCCTATTGGATTCTCTGGTTTAACTTCAAGGTTGATACCGGAAACGTTCGCGTTTCTGCCGACGTGTGGCACCGGGGTCGGCGAAGGGACAGTTAGTGAAATAACAGACTCTACGACAACCATTCTCGGTGCAACGGTCACCGGCGGCGGATCGCACAAGGGGTCCGTGCGCTGTGATGGCGTGAACTGGACGCTCGAAGCTATCTCCGGTCCGAGTGCTGCGGTCATGGTCGCGACACTCAGCACGACCGCCGCGACGACCGACAATGTAACCGTCACCGGGTTGACAAGCTCGGGACACTGCACGATGACGCCGACGAACGCGACTGCCGCCGCCGACATCGCTTCCACCTATATTTCCAAAACGACGACGAATCAGATCACGATAACGCATCCGGCAAGCTCGGGGCGTACCTGGAATATCCATTGCACGGCGAACTGACGGAGCGGACCTAAAGTCCAATCACGATCAACTAATGATGCCATGCGCCAGCATGGAAGCGGACACTCGACGGCGCAAGCAACATTGGGCTGGACCATGGGCTGCCCGCGACTGCGCTTGTGAAGAAGCGTTTTATTGTTTTTGTTTTCTTGAATTTTGGATTCATCGCGTCAGCATTCGGTTAAGTCATCGGACGGGTGGTCTGTGCATTGGAACTTTTCGTTTGACGCAACTCTGTTCTCGGACTATACAATTTAGTCTGCCGATGCCGACCGGCGGCCTTGGCTTTGCGGAGCGACCACCTTGATGCTGTTTTTCGATCCACGGGATAAGTTAACTTTGAGGTGCATGTATCATGCGTATGGTTACTGCATTTGAGGAATTTGAGTGGTGACGTGGCACTGAACCTCGGCGCGAATAGAATCCGACAAGTAATATGGCCATTGGCCGAATACTGTACTGCACTGAATCGATTGGAGAACCGTCGTGCGAAAAACCTTTTCCGCATCCCTTCTGCCCTTGTGTTTTCTTTGCGTGCTTGGTCTTTTTGGCTGTAGCTCGACCGGCCAATCTCTGATTGGAGATCTCCCAGGGGAGCAGGCAGCGGCACAGGCAGCGACACAGCCAACGGAACATGCCAATGGCATAGTGCAGGATTGGAGCACGAGTCACCTGGTCTATCCGCGCATTGGCGAGATCAATTCCCTGATCGCCTTGCAGCACGATCCGCGGGCGATCCTCAGTTGGCAGGCGGCGGAACGGCAGGATTTTCACCGGGTAGGGGGTCCTCGACACTTCCTCGGTCCAGAGGTCCATCAGGACTGGAGTATCAGTCTGGGTGGTGGGACGACAGCGCCAGCCATGTACCCTGCGAAATTTACCTTCGACGTTAATGCCACTGCGAATTGCGCAACCGATTTCACTGTGTATCCCGTCAATGTAGCCGGCAGCGGAACTCAGCCGAACATCGTGGCCTTCAATAACCTTTATAGTGGGACAACCCCCTCCAATGGCATTTGCAATCGAACCCCCTCAGGAAGCGACACCGGAGTGGCGGCCACAACGTTCTGGTCGTACAACATTCAGGCGGCGGGAGGTCTGGTCGCAACGTCTCCTGCTCTATCCCTGGATGGGACCAAAGTAGCGTTCGTCGAAACAGCGGCGGGCGCGGCTCATTTTCACGTCCTGGCCTGGAAGAGTGGGGATGGGGTTGTAGCAAATCTTCAATCCGTCATTTCCCCTAAAACCATCAACAGCGGCTTTGCTACGCTGGCTCCTGTTGCTGGCACCGGAACGGCAACGGACCTGGCTCTCGGGTCAGCCAGCGACACGCTGTCTTCGCCCTTCGTTGACTATGCCCACGATGTGGCCTACATCGGTAACGACACCGGTACGCTGTTCCGCGTCATTCATGTTTTTTGCACAAATCCGGACTGCACGACTACGGGGACTCCGGCGCCGAGCCTAGATGGCACTTGGGGATCGGGTGGGGGGCTCGCTACCGCGTGTTCGGGGCAACTGACCGGCCCCGTTGTGGATGGTAGGACAGGGAATATTTTTGTCGGATGCTCGGACGGCAAGCTTTATGGATTTACCCCGGCCGGAGCCTCAATCCCGGGTTCCCCGTTGATCGTTGGAACTGGTTCAGGGACGGGGGGAATTGTAGACCCACCGATGGTGGACGCGGTCAACGGATTCGCTTATGTCGTGAGCGGAAATTCCGCCGGAGGAAGCGAAGTTCTGGTCCAAGCCAGTACGACAAGCTTTAGTTCACCGACACCCGTAACGGCGACATTGGGTCCAGCATCATCCTTTAATCTTCATGCCCCAGCTTTTAATGCGGCGTATTTTTCCAGCGGGTTCTCTTCTGTTGCCAACGTCCAAGGCACCACCAGCAGCAACACAACTACCGGCAACACATCGAATTGGCAGATCTATGAATATGCTGACAGTGGCATCAGTGGCAAGGAGCTAACGCTTTACGGAGTGGGGTTCAACAGCAGCCACGTTATGACTTCCGGCGCGGCTTCTAATTTCCTTCAAATCGTCGGCAGCCCCTCTTGTGAGCTCTCACCCCTCACTGAATTTTTGAATGGGAGTACCGATCAACTCTACGTAAGCGGGCTCCTTAATGCGCCGCCGAACCTTGCTGAGTATAACCTCACCGATTTCAGCGGCTTGTTCCCCACCAGGTTATTTCCTATAAATACTTCAAGTTCCATTGGTGCGTCAACAGGTGAGGGCAGCGGAACGACTGGAGTGGTTGTGGACAATGTCAGCGCCTCGGCGCAAGCTTCCAGCATCTATTTCGGCGTTTTGGGCTCAAACACGGCAGTAAAGGTGACGCAGAGCAGTTTACATTGAGGATTGCTTTCAAACCACCACTGCCACAACAAAGTGAAATACCTGTGCACCTTGCAGTGCGCCTGAACGGAACCGACAAGAACTTCACCTATGGTCCGAGCCACCATATTCAACTGAGAAATTGATTTGAATCAGCTGACACTCAAGGGAGTTGTTTTCTCGGGTTCCGCGGCGGACCTCCGGGCATTGCGTGCCCAATTCCAATGCGACCATTACATCATCCTGCCGAAGTTAATTGAACCGGATCTCCTCGCGACAATCCTGAAACGTATCGAGTCCGCGCCGTCTGTACAGAAGGAAGATGACGGCGTGATCGCGGAATCCAGAATCGACGATCCGCACACATACAATCTTTTCTTATTTCTCCTCAACATACCGGAATTTCAACGCCTCTTTCAACGCATCACAGGTTGCCATAGGGTCGCCGATTTTCAGGGGCGCAACCACCGGCTCAATTCGACCACCGGCGACCGAATCGTCTGGCACACGGATGTTTACGACCACCGCGTGGTGACGTTTTCCTTGAAATTGACGGCGCAAGAATATCGCGGGTGGACTTTGCAGATCCGATATCGCGGCTCGGATGAAATTTTGCATGAAGTTCGCAACGCGGGGCCATGCGACGCGCTTCACATGCGTGTTGCGAACATGCTATTCCATTGCGTCCTGCCGGTCGAAGTGGATGTCCCCACGACTGCCCTGGCAAGGTAGTTTCGCTGTGAAAAGGAAAATGTGAGTTTTCATGCCGCCTTGCGCAAGGCGTTTAGAGCTTCTCCGACGAAGGAAGCGACCAGTGAATTGGAATAAAGCGCCTTGGACGCAATGAAGCATTAGTTCATATTTTTCTCTATTGCGGAGATGTGATGATCTCTCCGGTGGCTCATCACTCATCGCTTCAACAAAACGGAGTCAACGCGTTAATGTATGAGTATTTACGAGCGGTTAAAATCAGTTTCTACACTTTCATTGGATTGCTGTATTGCTTCACTCCGTTCGACCTTGAATTCCCGTAATTGTTCTAAATGGTCAAAACAACCTTCCCCCGCTCCATTGTCTATGGCATGAACGGCACCAATGCCAGGTCACATTCTTTCATGCGGGCGAACAGGCGAAAGAACATGGCGAACAAATGTGCGTCTTTCCTGGAATCGTCCCACTCAAAGTCTTTGGTAGACTTACGTTTCGGAAGATTCGGTAGCTTGGGAATCTTTTCGTCATCGTAAAAGTGCTCGTACATCGGGATCTCCGGAGCGCGAGCCATTTTCTCAAGTGTCTCGATGGTCGGAACCTGACGGCCAATTTCAAGGCGCCACAAGGTGCAGCGAAGCAGCCCCGTCTTTTTCGCAATATCTCTTTGTAAAAGCTTCTTTTCTTTACGCAAAGCACGCAAGCACTCTCCAATGGTCACGGCCTGGTTCTCTTGAAATGTGCAAAGACCTCGATTTGATGAAACCCTCACACGCGCTTGACTGGGCAGAGAGAATCAACGGTCGCCACCTCCAATGAGCCGTCAATGGCGACGGCGATCTCGGCTAGATCATCGCGGGCGTGCGTTTTCTCTATGGATTCTGTCAATTGCCTCGACCCATGGAAGCGTTCATCCAGTGGCGCGGCAGCGGCTTCACTTCTGCTTTTGACCATGCGATCGGGCGTGCGCCCTGTGCATTCGCGTATTTCTGTTCACGGGCATCCAATCTCACCTTATACCACTCCAGTCCGCCAGCGCCGAGAGGCGGGCCTGGCTTTGCCAGGCGCTCAGCTCCTTGCAACTTTTCGATGTGCGGCTGATAACTTAGATCCATAATGTAATGTTGCATATATGGTTATTACATTCAACGCGTCTTGAGACGACGCGGCAGTAGACTCTGGTGTCCCGTCTGATAAAACTACCATTGTAAAGTGGCCATTGGCCGAATACTGAACTGAATCGATTGGAGAACCGTCGTGCGAAAAGTCTTTTCCGCATCCCCTCTGCCGGTGTGTTTTCTTTACGTGCTTGGCCTTTTTGGCTGTAGCTCGAGCGGCCAATCTCTGATTACAGATCTCCCGGGGGAGCAGGCAGCGGCACAGCCAGCAGCAATGCCAATGGAACATGCCAATGGCATTGTGCAGGACTGGAGCATGCGCCAAGTGGTCTATCCGCGCATTGGCGAGATCAATTCCCTGATCGCCTTGCAGCACGATCCGCGGGCGATCCTCAGCTGGCAGGCGGCGGAACGCGAAGATTTTCACCGCGCAAGGGGTCCTCGACACTTTCTCGGTCAACAGGACCATCAGGATTGGAGTATCAGTCTGGGTGGCGGGACGACAGCGCCGGCCATGTATCCTGCAAAATTCACTTTCGACGTTAATGCCACTGCGAATTGCGCAACCGATTTCATCGTGTATCCCGTAAATGTGGCCGGCAGCGGAACTCAGCCGAACCTCGTGGCCTTCAATAACCTTTATAGTGGGACGAACCCCAGCAATGGCATCTGCAATCGAACGCCCGTCAGGCAGCGACACCGGAGTGGCGGCCACAACGTTCTGGTCGTACAACATTCAGGCGGCGGGAGGTCTGGTCGCAACGTCTCCTGCTCTATCCCTGGATGGGACCAAGGTTGCGTTCGTCGAAACAGCGGCGGGCGCGGCTCATTTTCACGTCCTGGCCTGGAAGAGTGGGGATGGAGTTGCGGCAAATCTTCAATCCGTCACTTCCCCTAAAACCATCAACAGCGGCTTTGCCACGCTGGCTCCGGTTGCTGGCACTGGGACGGCAACGGACCTGACTCTCGGGTCATCCAGTGACACATTGTCTTCGCCCTTCGTTGACTACGCCAACGATGTCGCTTACATCGGTAACGACACTGGCACGCTGTTCCGCGTCATTCATGTTTTTTGCACAAATCCGGACTGCACGAATGGGGGGACTCCGGCACCGATCCTAGATGGCAATTGGGGAACGGCTGGGGGGCTCGCTACCGCGTGTTCGGGGCAACTGACCGGCCCCGTTGTGGATGGTAAGACAGGGAATATTTTTGTCGGATGCTCGGACGGCAAGCTTTATGGATTTACCCCGGCCGGAGCCTCAATCCCGGGTTCCCCGTTGATTGTTGGAACTGGTTCAGGGACGGGGGGAATTGTAGACCCACCGATGGTGGATGCGGTCAACGGATTCGCTTATGTCGTGAGCGGAAATTCCGCCGGGGGATCCTCAGTTCTGGTCCAAGCCGGCACAACAAGCTTTAGTTCACCAACACCCGTCACGGCGACATTGGGTCCAGGCGGACTCTTTAGTCTTCATGCCCCAGCTTTCAATGATGCGTATTTTGCCAGCGGGTTCACTACCGTTGCCAACGTACAGGGCACCACCAGTAGCAACACATCTCCCGGCACCATATCTAATTGGCAGATCCTAGAATGGGCAGACAGTGGAGTCGCTGGCAGCCCGGTAACGCTTTACGGAGTAGGGTTCAACAGCAGCCACGTCATGAATACCGGCGGGGCGGGGAATTTTCTTCAAATTAACGGCAGCACCTCTGTCGAGTTTTCACCTGTAACCGAATTCATGAATGGGAGTACCGATCAACTCTACGTAAGCGGGCTCCTCAATGCGCCGCCGAACTTTATTGAGTATAACCTCACCGATTTCGCCAACTTGTTCCCAAATGTCTTGTTTCCCATAGATGCTTCTGGTCCAGCTGGTGCGTCAATAGGTGAGGGCAGCGGCACGACTGGAATGGTTGTGGACAATGTCAGCAGCGCGGCGCAAGCTTCCAGCATCTATTTCGGCGTTCTGGGCTCAAACACCGCCGTAAAGTTGACGCAGAGCGGTTTGCACTGAGGATTGCCTTCGACCACCAAATGTCAGAACAAAGCGAAGTGCTTGTCCGCTGTGCGGTGCGCCTGTATGGAACCGACAAGGACTTCACCTAGGGTCCGAGTCACCATCTTCAACTAAGAAATTGAAGGGTAATTTAGGGTAAAAATTAGCCAACCGGTTCAATGGTGCTCTGAGAACGGTTTCTTCTGGATTGAAAATTCTCCAGATGCACTTGAGAAGAAAGCCTTAACCGTTTTTTCCTCCGCGCCCCAAACGGAATGATAGGGGGGAATTGCCGCCGACGGCTTGGAGATCATCGAGTTGTACTCCGACCTGGGCGGCTTCTTCCTCGAACTTTACGTACAAACCTGGCATAGAAACTTAAGGAGCATATCGATCGGACCGCTTCCATCCGCGCCGAAGTTCATGATCCGCCGGAAACGGTAATGAAGTAAGAGTCAGGCTGGGTACTCAGTGGAATAAGCAGAAAAAAGCACACAAAAAAATAGTTAGGCGCCCACCGCACTGGCTTCCGTCGGTTTGGCGGAAAAGAGTCGCTCGGCGGGCTGCAGGCCCTGAATCTGAACCAATTTCAAAGACTGGAAAGATTGCGGGGATGCGTTCCTTGCTTTGAAGTTCTCGCTGGGAATTCCCGTGCGCGCGTAGGATTTTTCGCAGTCCTGATAAGAAGGCCCGCGCATATTTCCTTCCAGATAGGCCAGCCCCGGACAACGCGTGCAGGTTGCGCCATGCGTGCAGTGGGAGCATGAGGGCATGTCCCGTAGCGTGATGGAGCGAACTTCCTTGAGCTGCGGCGAATCGCGCCAAATGTCCACAAACTTGGTTTGCCGCACGTTGCCGCTGGGCAGAGGAAACTGGACGCAAGGATAGACATCTCCGTATGGAGAGACGTAGCAAGCCGTGTGGCCGGCGCTGCAGGGCAGCATGTCCAAAGCGTCTTCGTCGACGCCCCGTGGCGGCGCGCAAAATTCCTCCACGTTTCCGACCAGCGCTCCGTCCCGGAAAACTTCCCGCAAGGCAGCTTTGTCCACGTTCAATTCGAGAATGGACCTGTCTCCATCCATCATGGGCGTGATCGTCGGGTCGAGGGTGCATTGCGCTCCCAGTTCGTTCGCCAGCGCCCTCACGCCGGGATAATCCTGGGCGTTTTGAACCATGAGCACATTGGCCATGGTGACGTGCAAGCCCACCGTCCGCAATAAACGCACCGCTTCGATCGTCTGCCGGAACGAGCCGGGCATCTTCGTAATGGCGTCGTGCACCTCGGCGCGATGCGAATAAACGCTGATCTGCACCGATTCCACGCCCAGCGCGCGGATGCGCTCGGCTTCCTTCTTGCGGATCAGAACTCCGTTGGTCTTGAGTTTTATGCTGAACGTGCGGGCGTGCGCGTGCTCCAGGATCTCGAAAAAATCCTTGCGCATCATGATCTCGCCGCCGCTGATGGTCAGAAAGAAGACTCCGGCATCGGCCATCTGGTCGAGGAGGGCCTTGATTTCCGCGGTGTTCATCTCCCCGTGGTCGTCGTGGTCGAGGTAACAATGAATGCAGCGCTCGTTGCAGCGGTAGGTCAAATCCAGTTGCACGCTGAGGGGAATATTTAGCTTGAGGGCCTTGGCGGCCATTTCCGACATTAAGCCGCTCATTAACCCTCCTTGCGAGAACTGCTCGAGCGGGCCAGCGGCTGGTCGGAGAGCAGCAGAATGCCGTGTTCCGCCAGATTCTCAACGAGCGCTTCCGCATCCTTCAAGGCCACTTCCGGAGCGATGTCATATTGCGCGCAAATTTTATTCGCAACGATCTCGTCGAGCGGGGTCACGCCGTCGGCCGCATCCCAGATGACCGACGCCACTTCGTCCAGGGTGAACAAAGTGGAATTGGTTGCGGACATGACCATCGTTTCATCGCCCAGCGCGCGCGCAGCGATGGCCGTGCTTCGTGCCACATAACGAGAGTTGTTCATACGATGAGCTCCCAGACAGAGGTATCGGGCACAAACGTCAGCCGGCGGACAGGAACGTGGCTGACGAAATCAAATGCCGAATCGAAAACCAACTTCACAAACTCAGGATCCCGCGCAAAGAACAGAATATTTCCCAGCAACCCGCGCACGGCATCGGCCCCAACGATGGGCTCGACCTTATTTTTCGGGCCTTTGGCGAGCAGGTACAAAGCCTCGATGGGCGCTTGCAGGTTCTCCCCGACACGCGCCAGTTCGCCGAAAAACGGCGTCCCCACCGCAAAGTACCGGCCGTCCCGCCGGGTCACATAGGAGATCTCGTCGGTCAGCAGCGCGGCGTCCGCGGGGGCCAGCCTTGCCATCGTGGTCTTGCCCGCACCGGACACGCCGGAAAACAGGAACGCTCGGCCATTGCGTATGGCGCTGGAAGCATGCAGAAGGAAACCGCCCTCGCGGGCGAGCAGGAGCGTATGCACGATGCGCAGCACGGAATCGAGCGAGTAAGGATTGCTGGTTTGCTGGATGCGCCCGCGCGCTGTGGACGGATTCCACTCGGCGTGAAAATCTCCGCGCTCCATCAGCCAGCGCCCGGAATCCCAAGTCACGCGCACGTCTTCGTCCTGGGAAACGGCGCCCGGCGGGGCCAGTTCAATTTCAAAATCGAAACCGGCGTCGTTCGAGGTGCCCACGTAACCGGCGTAGCGCTCTTCAATCTGTCGAAGGAACTCGGGACTGTCGCAGCGCAACCGTATGGGAAGGCCGCCGATCTCGACCACCACGCTGGAACTCTGCGCCGCCGCCGTCACGCTTGGCACTTGGCCCTCCTGAGGAAAAGATTCCGCCAGCCTGCGGCGAGCCACAGATAGAGGTACGTCACGCGATCGGAAGACTGAAGCAGGCGAACGATCAGGCGGTTCGGCTCATGAGCCAGGAGTTCGACTTTTTGATTGTCGCGCTCGATGGAAACCAGGCGCCCCAGCAACTCGGGCGCGGTAACAGGAGGATCCTCGTGACACAGACGGTCGCCGCGGGTAATCAGGCACGATTCCTGGGGATGGCTCGTAGAGGCCACTCCTTTTCGGTCCACAACCCGATGGACGAACAATCGTCCCTCCTGCAAGAACAGCACGACCTCTCCCGGAGAAATTTCGTGCAGGCTGGCCCGCTGGATCAAAACCAAATCGCCTGGAAGGATGGAAGGCACCATGCTCGTGCCAAAGACGCGAAGACGAACCTCACCAAATGCGCGGACAACTTCCTCAGCCAATCCGCACGCCAACTCGATCGAAGCATTCCCTTGAATGTCCGCTCGCATTTTCAGCGGGTGACTACGAAGCCTTCATGCTGACTTTGCAGTTGGCTTGGGTCGTAGAAACTTTACCGCAAGACAGCGCCGAGACCTCGAACACGGACTCGAATCTTACCGATGGCGTCTTGTACGGTTTCTTTGCCCCCGCCTGTTCAGGTGCTTTCTCGTTCGAATTATTATCTTTGTTCAATTGTCTCTCCCAAGATTCAATTTCGAGACTGCCGCATTCGCAGAAGGTGCCCGTCGTCGTCTTCCGCCCCCAGTGGCGTCGTCAACGAACCATCCTAATACAAATCTAGGCGCGGTCAACGTATTAATGCCGTCAGCAATATTGAAACCAGTGCGCATGGGCGCCGCAACAGGGGCGAGGAATTGTCCTCGGTTTAGTTCAAAATAGCGCCCGCCTAACCCAAGCGTTCATCTCGGAAATCGCTGCACTGGAACTCTATCCTAGTCGTTTATTTAACTGAGCAGAGCCTGTTCCTAGGTTGCTGGTGTAATCGTGGTGTCGGCGAAGACTCGCGGTTCAATTCGCATTCCCCTTTCAATCGTTCGCGATACGGAATCGCTCTGTTTTGAACAAATATGACACTTTAGCGAGACGCAGGCGATAAACAGTTAGGCTGAACATCCGGAAAATGGCATTAGCCCTCGATCCAATCACGATCGACCCTTGCGCCTTGGATCGTATTCGACGAGCTGCAGGTTTAGCGCGATTCGCAACGCTTTCACTAGCCCGATGCCAGGATCCATCAGTCGGTGGTTCGCAATCTCTGCATCGACGAACTGGCAAACTGCCTTTCGGGGAAGGACGTACTAGATCGCGTGGGAGACAGGCTCTCGATTTAATTTATTTAATGGATGGACAAATCCCCGTGGAAAATATTACCCAGCGGCTGACAATTGGAATTTCCTGAACGATTTACAAGACGGCCGCATGCACTCGCCTTCGCTAGCTCGAACTCTAAATTTTGCACCCTATAATATTCAGGTTCATTCCCTGGAAATCTGTCCGCGCCGGTATGAGAGACCGAACTGGCAATTCGATAATTTGGTCTCTCCGGTTGAGACGTTTTCCTCCCCCTCATCGGATACAATGTTTTCTCGCACCAAAGAGAGGAAAACTTGCGAGAATGAAAGCCATAATGTTTGCATGAATGTGTGTCGGAACGAAACTGCGCTGAGACCCGATTGGCGCTCGTTTGGAACCAAACGTCAAATGTCCCGGCGAAGAGCAAGATGTTGCGAAAGATTAAGCCGGGACTCGCGCACTTTCGGGTCCTCGAGGGAAGTTTCACGAAATCGGAGCCATGACTGAGATGAAGGGCTGGCGGAGCTCCCCGGGCGCAACGCGCCCCGAATTGGAATTCAATCTTTGTTGCGGGCGCGCGCTGATCGATCCCGCGGCCGCGGAGGGAGTTCGTCTCATCATTCGGAATGGTTTGAATTGGCCCGACGTTGTGGCAAACGCAGAGCGGCATCGTTTGTCGCCCATCGTCTACGAGATTATCACCCGCACGGCGCAAGACTTGATCTCGCCTGCACAGTTAAATGTATTACGCGGAGCGGCGGCGCCTTCTACGTTCGTCGGGATGGCGCTCTTGTGGGAATTGCTTCATTTGCATCAATTATTCGAGGCTGCCCGAATCCTGGTTATCCCCTACAAGGGCCCCGTGCTTGCCTGGATTGCGTACGGAAGCTTTATTCGCCGCGAATACTCGGACCTGGACTTCGCCGTCGAACAAAAATACATCCCGGACGTGGTCGCTGTGCTGAAGTCCGAAGGATATCGTCCGCAGTTCGATCCAAGGGAAGCGCACGCGGGGCACGACCGAAGTGCACCAGGCCAATACTCCTTTCTATCGCACCCGCAAAAAATTCTGGTCGAATTTCATACCGAGCGGACCCTTCGATATTTTCCGATTCCCATCAACTTTCAGGATTTAACCAGCAGGCTGATGACAGTCGAAATCGGCGAACAGCGCCTTCGCACTTTTTCGATCGAAGACACCCTTGTGATGTTGTGTGTCCATGGAGCGAAACATTTCTGGGAGCGGCTGGGCTGGGTGCTCGACGTCGCCAAATTGATGACGGGTCAGGAAGTGGATTGGACATTGGCTACTCAGATCGCGGCAAAAATGGAATCCACCCGCGTGCTCCGACTGGGCCTATACCTGTCGCACGACTTGTTTGGTGCTGCCTTGCCGAGTCAATTGCTAGAAGAGATATGCCGAGACCGTGCGGTTCAAGAGCTGGCGGACAAAGTGTATGAACAATACGCAGACGTTTCGGATCCCGGTGCAGGAGTATTGCGCCGAGCGGCGTTCCGGTTTCGGTTGCGAGACGGAATCGGGCAGGGGCTGCGCCACACTTTGCGCCTCGCAATGAGCCCGACGGAAAGCGACCGCCGGATAGTGCGCTTGCCTCGTTGGCTCACTCCACTTTACATGTTGGTTCGGCCATGGAGACTCCTGCGGGAATATGGATCAGGACTTAAACGTCGGTGAATGACGAATCGCGTCACAAACCCACTCAATGGGGCAACAAGAGTAACCTTCCGACCGAACAATTTAGCATGAGAAATCAGGCGTAGCTCATGATTTATGCTCTGTTACTCCGCGCTAGTCTGTTATCCGATGCGCTAAGGCTCCGCCTCTTTTGTGGGTTTTTAGTTGCGCAGGGCTAGGGATTCGTAGCAGATTATGCGCGCATGACTGAAGGATCTACCAATCCTGCCCGGCGGTGGGCTGCCGCTGTCATTGCGATCGTAGCCGCGGTGTGGTTCTGCTATGCCGGCAGTAAGCATGCGCTGGCAAGCTACTATGCGGCATCGTCAGACCCTGAAAACTGGAAACGGGCGACTCGTATTGAGCCGGACAACCCCGAGATCTGGTACCGATTGGGACGTTTCCGCCAGCTCGATTTCGATAACTCGGACGTACCCTTGGCCATTTCCTATTACCGACGCGCGATACAGCTCAATCCACGCTCCCCTTATTACAAGCTCGATCTCGCGAGTGCGCTCGAAATGGCGGGAAACAATAGCGATGCGGACAGTTATTTCCGAGCCGCCCAGGCTACCTACCCGATTTCCGCCGAAGTAGTCCTGGAAATTTGGCAATTTTCTTCTTCGCCAGAACCGTTTGCCTGAAGCGTACGCAGAAATTCACCGCGCAGTGATGGTGGACCCAAAACTGATTCCCCTTGCGGTGTCGCGAGTGTGGCATAGCGACCCGGACATCCACCTGTTGCTCGATCAAGTTTTGCCCGACACGCCTGAGGCCTACTCGGAGGCGGTCTCCTTCCTGATCGATGCGCAGGATCCCACGACAGCGCTCGAGGTCTGGGATCGCCTGATCGCAAAAGATCCCCAGGCCGGCTTAAAATGGGGGATCAAGCTCACCGACATGCTGGTGGTCCAGGAAAAGTTCGAGGTAGCCAGAACCGTTTGGCGCCAAGCCATCGATCTGAATAAAGGCTCCGCGGCCGCATATACCGGCAATTCGCTCGTCTATGATGGCGGATTCGAAAGAGACATCTCGGGAGGTGGCTTCGGCTGGCGTCAAATTGACGCCATCGGCGCAGCCTTCGATTTCGACACGGATGAAAAGTATTCCGGCAGTCGGTCCGCGCGCCTGATTTTTGACGGAACCCAGAATCTATTGTACGAGCATTTATTTCAATATGTGCTGGTTTCTCCAGGCACCCACTATCATTTTCAAGGATTTCTGCGCACCGATCAAATTTCGACCGAAAGTGGGATGCGGTTTGAGATCGTAGATCCCAAGGACCCACAGCATTTGGATTTGCTTACCAAGAATGAGACAGGAACCCTGCCGTGGACCCTCGAACAAGGGTATTTCACAACAGGGCCAGAGACACGCCTCATTCTTGTTCGACTCGCGCGGAAGCTGAGCGAGCGTTTGGACAATAAACTCCGTGGAACGGTGTGGATTGACGACGTAACGATTGTGCCGGCCGCAGCGGGTAACGAGGAGTCCAGTCCAGGAAAAAATTAGGCTAGATCTCGCAATGCAATGTCTCAGGACGTCTATTGGGACAGAGGGTATCGGGTCCGAATGCAAAATACGCGTTCCGGAAAAAGAGTTCCAATTACGCCGGTCCTCACCGAGCCATGAATATGGGCTTCCTACGCACCGGCGTATGCGTTTTGGCTACCTTCGCTGTGCTTGCTCACGGCGCGGTCGAACCATGGTCGGAAGCCGTCCTCGAGATTGGAGCTGCAATTTTGCTACTGGTCTGGGCTTCAAAAGCATTAGCGGACAGCGAATTGAAATTGGTTTGGAACCCACTGCTGTGGCCGCTTCTCGCTTTTTGGCTGGTTGCAGTGTTCCAGTTGGCGGTTGGCATCACGGCTGTGCCGTTCTTGACGCGCATCGAATTGCTTAAATACTCGGCGTTGTTGGCTTTGTTTTTCCTTTTTGTGCAGTCTCACAGAACCCGGACCCATTGGCGCAACTTTGTCTGGTTTTTGCTGAGCCTTGGATTTGCGGTTTCCTTGTTTGCCATCATGCAGCATTTTACGTTCAACGGAAAATTGTATTGGGTGAGGGAATTGCAGTATGGTGGCATCCCCTTTGGCCCTTATGTCAACCGGAATCATTTTGCCGGCCTGATGGAGCTGCTCATCCCGCCCGGGCTTGCCATCCAAGTCCTGGGAGCGGAACGGCGCGACCAATTGCCGCTCATGGCTCTATTCACCTTGCTGCCGATCGGAGCCTTGTTTCTGTCGGCTTCCCGGGGCGGAATCATAAGTTTGGTGGCGGAGGTAGGTTTTCTGGCAATTTTGATTGCTGCGCGCCGCCGCGAAAAAAAGGTGCTAGTCGCTGCCGCATTGATTTTCACGCTCGCTGCCATTTTGGTTTCATGGCTGGGAATCGGCGCCGCATTGGACCGATTCGCCGCCTATAAGAAACTGGAGACCAGCGAGGGGCGTCGGGTGGAAATGCTGCACGACAGTTTACGGATCTTTCAGGATCACCGGATCTTAGGAACTGGCCTGGGTACGCTCCAGGAAGTCTTTCCACTTTACGAAACGGTTTATGATAGCCTCGTCGTAAATCATAGTCATAACGATTACGCAGAGGCACTTGCCGAAACGGGCGCGGTCGGCGGCCTTTGCGGGCTGGTCTTTCTGGGTTTTCTTTTTTGGACGTCCTGGAAGATTCTCAGCGTGGGGGGCGATCCGCAAGGCTTCGCCTATCATACCGGCGCTCTAGTTGCCTGCCTGGGGCTCCTTGTTCATGCGGGAATGGACTTCAATTTTCATATTCCTTCTAACGCGCTCATCTTTCTTCTACAGTCGGCCCTAGCTACGTCCGCATTTCCGGCTTTGCCTTTGCCGCGCCGGGGTTGAGCTTCCTTATTTCGGTGCTGATCTTTAAATCGGGATTATCTCGGGCGACCCTTACCTTAAAGGGCTCGAAAATAAATTTATCATTCACAAGCGAATGCAGGCGATGGTTGGCTTGGTTCACGAGGGATATGGCACTTAGTTTCAGTAACATGTACCGTTCCGGAACATTCTTTTTTTTCATCAACAAATGTTCTTGACTCGGGGAAAGAGTCTGTATAATGGCAGGCGCGTGGGGGATTACCTATCTTGATTAATCGAAGGTTGCAGGGCAAATCTGTCCCGGCGTTCCGCCATTTTACCCAAATGGCACTTTTTCTTGTTCTGGCTGTTCCATCGGCTTTCACTCAACAACAAAAACCGCCGTCGGCGCCGGAGGCTGCGCCCAAACCAATGAATGTAGTAGTATCTGAAACAAATGATCGCATCACACAGCTTGCGCTTGCCTCGGATGTGAAACAGGGCGATTACGTGATCGGGAGCGGTGATTTATTGGGCATCGAAGTATTTGATGTTCCTGAGCTTTCGCGCGACGTTCGCGTCAATGAAACGGGTTATATCTCCTTGCCGCTCATGCCATCCAAGGTCCGTGCGGGAGGGCTCACGCCTTTTCAGCTACAGGATAAGCTTGCCGAACTGTTACAGACAAATGGATTGGTATCTACGCCCCAGGTCACCGTTTCTATGAAGGAACAACACAGCGAGCCCATTACGGTGACTGGTTCGGTTAGAACTCCGATGGTGATCCAGGCTTTGCGCCAGACAACGCTCCTCCAGGCCCTAGCGCAGGCTGGCGGCATCTCGGAATCTGCTGGCACCTCCGTGATCGTTACACGCCCTGCCCCGAAAGGCTCCGAGTTAGCGGACCCCGGTGATATTTCGGCGCCATCGGATTCTCAGACCTTTACGATCAGTTTGTCCGACATTCTGGAATCAGGCGATTCGCGTTTCAACATTCCCCTCATCGGTGGTGATGTTGTCTCCGTTCCCCGTGCCGGCATTATTTACGTCGTGGGCGCCGTCAGAAACCGGGCGGGTACCTAATTCAAAACGACTTTGAACAAATGACTATGCTGAAGATGTTATCTCTCGCCGGCGGGACGACGAACACCGCGAAGTCGAAGAATGCCGTCATCCTTCGCAAAAATGTGGACACTGGAAAGCGGGATCATGTTCCCGTTGACTTGAGTAAGGTCTTGAAGTTGAAGACACAGGATGTCAAGTTGCAAGCCAATGACATTCTGTTTGTACCCGACAGTAGTAGTTTGAAGGCCATGCATCGCGCAGGCGACATTGGGGTGACCCTCACTGAAGGGCTTGGCCTCATAGCTATTGGTCGAATGTAGCTAAGTAATTGGCATAGTGAGTCTATTTGACTCATTGGAGCGTGTGAAGGTTTTATGGACGAGACGAACGATCTAGCTTCTCGAGAACGTTCCAACATGAATTCCACGGAATCCCTTCAGCGTCATTCCCCTTTCCAGGCGCTGGACCTGATGCCGCGGCAACCGCACCTGCTCGACTACCTGCTCATTCTGCGGAAGCACCAATGGCTGATCCTTTTTTTCCTGCTCGCAGTTGTAACGATTGTGACGATTTCCACCTTCCGCTCGCAACCCATTTACGAAGCGACGGCAAGAGTTGAGATTGACCGCGACACTCCCAACGCGTTTCGGTTTGAGGAATCTCAGGGTGATGATTACGTGGATTTGGAAGATTACATCGTCACGCAATCCAAGATTCTTCAAAGTGAGACTTTGGCGATGCAAACGGTCAAATCCATGGGTCTCGATCGTCTGCCCCAATTTGGGGGCCGCCCCGGGAACCCGGAGAAAGCGGAACCGGCGGGGAGCGGTGCCAGCCTGATGCGACCTCCTTCCCTTGGCGCTTTTCTTGGCGGTTTGAGCGTAAAGCGAGTGCCGAGTTCCCGTTTGCTCGACGTGACGTTTGAGACGACAGATCCCATACTTGCGGCCCGTGTGGTAAATGCTCATTTGAACAATTTCATCGAGCAAAATTTTCGCAGCCGCTTTGAGGCCGCTACGCAAGCTTCGAACTGGATGGCCGGGCAATTGAACGAGATGAAGATCAAGGTCGAGAACGCCGAAGACGCGCGCCTCGAATATGAGCGCGAAAACCAGATCTGGACGATCGACGAGAAAAGCGACATCAGCACGCAGAAACTGGCGGAACTTGAAAAGCAACTGACGGACGCGCAAGCCGATCGTATCAACAAGGAAGCTGTCTACCAGCTTGCACAATCAGGGAATTACGAGGCCATCGCTGCCGTGCGAGATAACGCGGTAATTCAGCATATCCTGGAGCAGCAGACCACATTAAGCGCGCAATATACCGACGCGATGAACCAGTATGGGCCAAAGTTCCCGAAGGTTTTGCGGATCCAGGCGCAACTCAAGGACCTCGATCAATTGATCGCTCGCGAGAAGTTGAATATTGGCAATCAGGTTGAGGCTGATTATCGAGGCTCGCGCCAGCGTGAACTTCTGTTGAAGGAAGCACTCGACGAGCAGAAAGCCGAAGTCAATAAGACCGCCGAGAAGTTTGTGCAGTACAGCATTCTGAAACGAGAGGCTGACACGAATAAACAGCTCTATGACGGCATGCTTCAGAAATTGAAGGAAGCGGGCATCACAGCGGGGCTGCGTTCCTCCAATATTCGAATTGTGGACCCCGCACTGATCCCATCTGGGCCTTCCCGTCCGAATAAGGCGCGAAACGTTTTATTGAGCATAGTGGTCGGCCTGCTTGGGGGAATCGGCTTGGCTCTGCTGCGCGAGTATGTCGATAATACGGTAAAGACTCCAGACGACATTGAGACGCTGGCACACCTTCCTTCGCTTGCCGTCGTTCCCGCGCTAGCCAACTCCAGCGGAAAGCGTCGCGGCCGTTTTTCAAAACTCTTAAACACCTCGACGGTAACCTCAAAGGAAGGCCGTGCGGAGTTGATTTCCCACAACATGCCGCAGTCGCAAATGTCAGAGGCATTTCGCGCGCTGCGCACATCTTTGCTTCTGTCGCAGGCGGACCATCCTCCCCAGGTCATTTTGATGACTAGCGCCCTGCCCCGTGAGGGCAAAACCACTGCTGCGGTCAACCTGGCCGTGACTCTCGCTCAGCTTGGCGATAAGACCTTGCTGGTGGACGCAGATTTGCGCAAGCCCGGAATCAATCGAGCCTTGAGTTTGGTGGACGGGAAACACGCTGGACTGAGTTCCTACCTCGCGGGCGTCTCCTCGCTGGATTTGATCACGGTGCCGCACCCTGCAATTGCGAATCTGGAGGCGATTCCGACCGGGCCGATTCCTCCCAATCCTGCTGATTTGCTTTCTTCGCGTCGGTTGACCGAACTAATTGCCGAACTCCGTACCCGATATAAGTTTGTGGTGATCGATTCTCCTCCCATCATGGCCGCCACGGACGCTGTTATTCTTTCGGTGCTGGTGGATGGAGTGCTGATGGTCGTGCGCAGCGGAGAGACGCCGAAGGAAGCCTTCACCCGCACACGGGACCTGCTGGTCGGCGTGAAATGCCACATGCTGGGCGTGGTGCTGAACGCCGTGGATGCCACCTCGCCCGACTATTACTATTCGTATCGGTACTACCCCTATTCCTACGGCGGCTATGGCCGGGAAGAAGACACCCGGAAATCGCGAAAAGCACGCCGCGCCGAATCCGAATCGCGTTTGGGCCAGGACTAAACACCCAGGAGGACTTGCTTGGTTTATCTCATTACAGGTGGCGCGGGTTTTATTGGATCTCACCTTGCGGAGCGTCTGCTCGAACGCGGCGACCAGGTCCTCTTGATGGACAATCTTTCCACCGGAAGCATGGAAAATATCCGGCACCTCAAGAAGTATGACCGGATGCATTATTTTCTCGAACCGTTGGAAAATCGCCAACTCCTGGCGGAACTTGTCGATGAGGCGGACATCGTCTTTCATCTGGCAGCGGCCGTCGGCGTGAAACTGATCGTGGAAAGCCCGGTTCGAACGATTGAAACCAATGTCAACGGCACGCAAATGGTGCTGGAAGCTGCTTGCAGGAAGCGAAAACTGGTTTTTACCGCATCCACTTCCGAGGTGTACGGGAAGAATACCAACGTTCCCTTTCATGAAGACGCCGACCTAGTCCTAGGCCCGACAACCAAAGGCCGCTGGAGTTACGCCGCCTCAAAAGCGCTGGATGAATTCCTCGCGCTTTCGTACTGGAAAGAGAAACACCTGCCTGTGGTCATCGCGCGGCTCTTCAACACCGTCGGACCGAGGCAAACCGGGCGCTACGGCATGGTTCTGCCCAAT
The DNA here is from genome assembly GCA_963740035.1 of uncultured Acidobacteriota bacterium. Classification (GTDB taxonomy): domain Bacteria; phylum Acidobacteriota; class Terriglobia; order Acidiferrales; family UBA7541; genus Palsa-360. The sequence continues at coordinate 233,587 of CAVUDA010000019.1, read as the reverse complement.
TTTGTGCGGCAGGCCCTGGAGGGCTCGCCGATCAGTGTTTATGGAACCGGACAGCAGTCCCGCTGCTTTTGCGACGTGTGTGATGCCGTGGAGGCACTCTTGCGCCTGTCCGCGACGGACAAGGCCGTCGGTGAAGTCGTCAACGTGGGCAACGACCACGAGATCAGCATCGAAAATCTCGCACTCCTGGTGAAGGAGCGAACGGGCAGTGCCTCGCCGATCGAGCACATTCCCTATGATCAGGCGTATGAGCCCGGTTTCGAGGACATGTTCCGCCGCGTCCCATGTCTCGATAAATTGGAGCAACTGACGGGCTTTCGTCCGGCCGCGAAATTGCCCGAAATCATTGACCGGGTGGCGGCGTATCAGAGCAGGAAAAAAGAGTTTGTGGGCGCGTCCAGGGAAGCCGCGAACACAGCTGCGTAAAGTTCTAATCCGGTCTTGCCAAAGCTGCGGCCAGGTCACACAACTGCGTGAAGGGATTCGCGGGCCGGACCAATCTGGAGTCTCCGAGGGAACACATGTGCGAGTACAAGCATGAGCGGATTGCGGACCGATGAGGCGCTTCGTGGCGATCGAATCGCCGTGGATGCTCCCCTCCAGCGCGTAGCGGCCTCGGGCTCCCGGATCCTCGCGGCAAACGAGAAGCTGCTCTTCTTTTTATTTCTGTTGACCCTTCCCCTGGCAAATCCCTGGGTACGCGGCGACGGCGTCGGTTACTACGCCTATCTTCGTTCAGCACTAATCGACCACGACTTGCGCTTTGAAAACGATTATCTTGCGGCGAATGAATCGTTTGTCATTTCCCACGTCGATGCCCAAGGGCGCCTTCTTCCCCGCCTGTACACGAAGACGGGTTATGTCGAAAATCATTTCTCGGTAGGCCCCGCGATCTTATGGGCGCCCGTGATACTCGCTGTCCATGGGACTGTCGTTTTGGGCGATCATTTTGGCGCCCATGTGGCTGCGGACGGTTACTCGCGTCCTTATTTGCTGGCGATGGCGTTCACGACCGCCTGCTATGGCTTTTTGTCGTTATTTTTGGCCTTTCGGATCGCCCGAAAATATTTCGATCGTCGATGGACGTTCCTCGCGACCGTCGGGGTCTGGATGGCAAGTTCCTTGCCGATTTATATGTACTTCAATCCCTCGTGGTCGCATGCTCTTTCCGCGTTCACCGTTGCGCTGTTTCTCTGGTATTGGGAACGAACCAGGTTGCAGCGAACGGCCGGGCAATGGGCCATTTTGGGATTGATGGCCGGCTTGATGGGAAATGTTTATTATCCGAATGCCATTCTGCTGATCTTTCCCGCGCTCGAAGTCGTTCACCTTTTGTTCGTGAAACAACGCGATGCCGGCCAGCACACTGTCCCAATTCAAAAAATGATCCTCAGGTGCGGCGTATTTCTTTTGACATTTTTCGCTTCGCTATTCCCCACTTTTATCACGCGGCAAATCATCTACGGAGGCCCGTTTGAAACCGGCTATCCGGCGATTTCGACTTGGAATTGGACATCTCCCGCGTTGCTCAAGGTTCTGTTTTCATCCGATCACGGGATGTTTAGCTGGACCCCGATCCTGATCCTCGCCGTCGTGGGGTTCGGCTTTCTCATTAAGCGCGACACCCTATTGGGAACGGGATGTCTCCTGACTTTTCTGGCCTACTACTATTTCATTGCCAGCTATCCGGATTGGGACGGCCTTTCCAGCTTCGGGAATCGTTTTTTTGTTTCTCTGACGCCCATTTTCATACTTGGCCTCGCCGCCCTGCTCAGTTCGTTTTCGAGTTGGCTGGGAAAGACGACGCGAGCCTTTGCGATTGCTTGTCCGGTCCTGGGATTGCTCATTGTGTGGAACGCCGAATTTATCTTTCAGTGGGGCACTCATATGGTTCCGGCGCGTGGGGAGATTTCCTGGAGCACGATGGTGCACAATCAAGTCGTCGACGTTCCGTTGCGAATGGAGCAGAGCCTGGAAACCTACTTCATGCACCGCGGCGAAATGATGCAGCATATAGAGCAGGAAGATATCGAGCAGCAAAAACTCGAAAAGTCAGGAGAATAGCAAGTCCCATGGTAATTGCCCAAACCCAGGTGGCGGCGGCTGCGGAGAAAGAGAATTGGACGTCCACAATTACGCCGCACCGTGGATGGTTCGACTGGCGATTGAAACAACTATGGCGGTACCGCGATCTTATTGCTCTATTCGTTTGGCGGGATTTTGTATCCGTTTACAAGCAAACCATCTTGGGCCCGGCCTGGCATATTATCCAACCGCTCCTCATGACCCTCACATTTACCGTGATCTTCGGTAAGGTAGCCAAGATATCAACCAACGGAGTCTCTCCTTTCCTTTTCTACCTGGTTGGTACAGTCTTCTGGAATTATTTTGCAAATAATCTAACCAAAACCTCTACCACGTTCGTGTCCAACGCACCTTTGCTGGGGAAGGTTTATTTTCACCGGCTCGCCATTCCAATTTCAATTGCTATCTCGAACCTGATTACACTCGGCATTCAACTAGGGATTTTCCTGCTGTGCTTCACTTTTCAATACTTGCGTGGAAGTAATGTGCACTTTACCCGTTGGATTCTGCTGACACCCCTTTTTCTTTTGATCCTGGCGGGGTACGGTCTTGGTGGGGGAATCATTGTTTCTGCTCTGACCACCCGCTATAGAGACCTGGCAAACCTGGTTACCTTTGGCGTGACGCTGGCTATGTACGGGACACCTGTGATTTATCCCCTTTCGGTGGTGCCGCCGCAATATCGCTGGCTGATGCAGCTGAATCCTCTCGCGGTCCTTATGGAGGGATTTCGACTGGCATTTCTTGGCGTGGGCAATGTAGATATAGCGCATCTCGCGGCCAGCTTTGGCATCATGCTTGTCATACTTGTCGTCGGATTGATGCTGTTTACTCACGTCGAGCGCATCTTCTTGGATACAGTTTAAAATATGTCCACAGTTATTTCGGTTGAGAATGTCTCGAAAACCTATCGCCTCGGCGATATCGGTGGGAGAATGCTCCGCGAAGATGTTGCCCGTTGGTGGGCGAAGTTCCGGGGCAAGCCGGATCCCCTGCTCGAAATCACTGGCGAACACCATGCGCGCCAAGTAGGAGACCAATTTCTGGCATTGGATAATGTGAGTTTTCAGGTCCAGCAAGGTGAAGTCCTGGGAATCATTGGTCGTAACGGCGCGGGCAAAAGCACGCTGCTAAAAATTCTCTCGCAGGTGACCTTGCCGTCGTCTGGCCAGATAAAAATAAAAGGCCGTATTGCAAGCTTGCTGGAAGTCGGGACCGGATTTCATCCTGAGCTCTCTGGGCGTGAAAATGTATTTCTGAATGGGGCGATTCTCGGAATGACCAGGGCCGAGATCCGTGGGAAATTCGATTCCATCGTAGCCTTTTCCGAAATTGAAGAATTTATTGACACGCCGGTGAAGCGATACTCCAGCGGAATGTATGTGCGATTAGCCTTCGCCGTCGCGGCCCATCTCGAACCAGAAATCTTGATTGTCGATGAGGTGCTGGCGGTCGGTGACGCATCGTTTCAAAAAAAATGCCTTGGTAAAATGGGACAAGTTTCGCGTGAAGGCCGGACCATCCTTTTTGTGAGCCACAACGCTGCGGCAATTAAAGCGCTATGCAGCAAGGCGATACTCTTGACAAATGGTGCGGTCACAGCCTCGGGCAGGGTTTCGGATGTGACGGCCCTATATTCAGTGGGTACCGCGTCAGCCGGGAGAATCAATGAATGGCGGGATCCCGTCACCGCCCCAGGCAATGGAAACGTGCGCATGTCTTACGTACGAATAATCCCGCCCGAAGGAAACGAGACGATCAACATTGATTCGGGCGCTTTGATTGAGATCGGTTTTGAGAACTTGAGGAAGGATATCAATCTTGACTGCACTGTTTACCTTGTCAACGGCGACGGTGTTCTTATTTTTGAATCCGGGCACATTATCAGTTCAGATCACGATTCGCGGAGCGGCTTCTATCACATAACAGGGAGTATTCCTGGTCATCTACTCAATGCAGGACGTTATTACTTAAATGTCGTTTTCGGTAAAGACCAGCGATATGTCTTATTCCGCATGGATGAGATTGTCTCATTTGATCTAGAGAACACCTTGACGAATAGGGGCTTGAACATGGGAGTCGCACCGGGCATTGTCCGGCCGTTACTATCATGGAGGCATTCCTTCGAGGAGAAATGTTCACTAGTTAAGGAGTCCTAATGAATCAGACCGAAAAGACACGATTAGAGAGCATAAGTAATGTGTCGCTCTATTGTGCGGGGCCCAATTCAGCCAGTATTAAATATTCCTTCAAGATCGCGGAGCGCCATTTGGTTGGCGACAGCATACTCGAAATGGGGCCAGCCGAAGGTGTAATGACCGAACTACTCGCCGCAACCGGAAAGAAATTGACCTTGATTGAGGGCTCAGGCTTGTTTTGCGATGCCCTGCGCCGCCGTTTCCCAGAGGCAAATACTGTCCACTCATTATTCGAGGAATTCCAAACAATCGAGCTCTTCGACAATATCATTCTTGGCCACGTGCTCGAACACGTCGAGGATCCAGTCGACATATTATCGCGGGCCAAACGGTGGCTCAAACCAGGAATGGGGCGGATATTCGGCGCCGTACCAAATGCGCGTTCCTTACACCGTCAAGCCGCAGTAATAATGGGTTTATTGCCACAAGAGGACGCACTTAACGAACTGGATATTCACCATGGTCATCGCCGTGTATTCAACCCTGAGTCGTTTCGCAATACTTTTTCTCAAGCTGGCTTGAACATTGAGATTTTTGGGGGCTACTGGATGAAGCCAGTTTCCAATGCGCAGATTGAGACCTCGTGGACGCCCGAGATGTTAGAAGCGTTCATGGTGCTGGGCGAACGCTATTCGGATATAGCGGGAGAGATATACGTGGTGGCCAAACGAGAGACTTAATCCTTCTCAATCCACTTTGCACGTCAATTAGACAAGAATCTCCGTATTCCCAGGCTCCAATGGATCCTCTAGGCGAGCGGCGATCTGATTAGCGACCAGCCAGGGTGATGCAGCTCCCAAGCGACCCATGGGCGTGTTGGTCAAGTCAGTGAGTAGTTTTTGGGGTCGGACGATCAGGGTGTGAACGCACGGGTATTGCAGCGCAGCGACGCGTCCCAGCGCCTCCACGGCTTGTTTCGCCGCGATATAGTGCGGCCACTCCCTCACAGGGTGTTCCACTGCAGCTGAGGAAATGATTACGGCACAGCCGTTGCTTTGGTTCAACACATCCAAAAATTCTGAAAGTGGCGCGAGCGTTTGAGCTACCGCCAAGTTGATGTATGCTCCGATGCGTCCGGCGGCGTTCTGCTCCAGACGCAGCGGTAGGATGGGGGGACTGGCATTACAGATGAGAAAGTCCAGACGACCATGCTCTCTGAAGACGCGTTCCCGCAACCGCCGCAGCGCTTCGGGATCCGCGGCGTCTCCAACTTCCGTCCGCAATAAGACGCAGGCATTTGTTGAGCGCGCCATTCCATAGACGGCTGCACCTCTCAACTCCAGAACTCGTTTAATCGCCGCGCCCAATCCTCGACTCGAGCCGACGAGTACTGCAACCCGCCCTGCCAAGCTATCCGGTCTGACTCCCGTCGAATCGATCGCTTCTACTTCCGGTAGCGGCCGCCGCATGTAGGACCAGAACTGTCCGGACGCAACGCTGGAAGTGCTACTGAACAGAGACACATCCATTAGGATTCGCCCGAATCGCAAATCAACGGACGCCACCGAAACGCGGTAGACCATCGTAGTGGGGAATCGAGCCGTTCCATGGAAATACAATACAAGCTTTGAGAAAATGGCAGATTCTCCAGGTAGCTCCATCCCTACGAGATAGCTGCTCGTGCAAAGCATCATCGCTAAGAGTCGATCCACGCCTCCCCACCGCACCGCAAGGGTAGCTAATGCCGCGGCATTGCAAGCATAGGTGCCGGAAATCTGCAGCCCGGGAAATATGTCCTGTTGCAGTCGCACGGCTGCGTCACGGTGTTCAAACGCGGAGGGAGAGGCGACCTCCTCCGGGATTTCATCCCCATCGGAGGGTCCTGCTGCCACCAGAACCGAGACTACTGGCGTTGTCCCGTCGAATAGCTGCACCACCCATCTGCCCTCGGTTTGCGAGGTCTCGAAGCGGTAAATGACATCTAAGAACATCGGCCCGAGGAACTGGGCTTCAAAGATGTAGCTGACCAACCAGCGGGCAAACGGATTTGGCCCAGACACGCCATCGCTCCCAAGCAGCCGTATACAACCTGTTGGCCGTAAGGACTGCTACGGGCGTACTCTCGACTCAGATGGAGTGGGTTTCGGTCACCGGAAGCCTCGCTGAACACTGCAAGGTCTTGTTCTGTGAATGAAATGGTAGTTTGCCCGGACGTCGGACTACTCACGGTGTCGAGTATACTCCATCGAGACTAGTGCCAACTAGAACTGTTGTAGATTTCAATCCTGTCTTTTTGCATTGTATTGCATCGACTCGTAGGTCTTGGTTGAGTGAGCGCAGCCACGGCCTATTGGCATGAACGATGCGCCAGTCGGGAAACAGTTGAGTAGTGCCGGGCGCGAAGTGCCGGCCATTCAGCAGCCATAATGCGATGCTCAATCGCAGACTTACGTAACCGCGCACGAAGAAATGATCCTCCAGCACGGCGAACTCGCGAGGCGCCAAAACTCTCGTGAAACGAAATAACCCGAGGGTTATCCACCAAAGTTCGGCATAACAAGCTGGCAAGGCGCAACGTTGAAAATCCAACTTCGTGGATGAGCCATGCGCTTTCCAGCGCTGCCATTGAACCTCGCTTTAGAATCCAGCGGCCCCATTCGGCGCGGAATGCTCTCTGCCACTTCATGAATCCCTATTGCTCCCTGAGGTTCGCCCGAATCCGCATCCTCAACGATGAAGTAATAGTCGTCGGGGCGCAAGAAGTAACGCTCCAGCCAGACCAATCTGGTCCTCAACTCGGGGAGAAATCTCGTGGACGAAACGGTTCAGGAGAGGATCCGTACGGAGAGCCACAATGAAAGAAGCATCTTCTATTGTGACGGGACGCAGGCGGTAGCGCAAGCAAGTAAGGCCTATGCTATGTCGCACTTCTTTCCTCAATTGCATCCACGATTTCGTCAGAGTTGCCAAGGGCCGCTATTTCCTCCTCGCTGAATCGGACACCAAAATGTTCCTCAAGCATGAGGATCAATTCGATGTGCTTGAGCGAGTCCCAAGTTGGTTCGGAGTCGCGAGTAACCGATTCGGTCGGCGCAATCGGGCGTCCAATGGTGATGCTTAATAATTCAATGACCGCAGCCTGAATTTGAGATCGTGTCATCCGGTGATCTGCTCCCATCTATAGGCCACGGCGCGCTCAAGTAAATCATCACGTTGTGAAATCTTCTCCCAAGCGACACTCGTGAAACTTCCATCTGCAATATCTTGCACGCCTGTAAAACTTGTTAACCACATGTGCGCCGGCAAATTACGTGGTCCTTTGCAAAATAGAAAAGTGACATCCCGCAACCCGTACCGATCGATAACCGGGGAGAGCGCGAGCGCGATCATTGTACTCTCAACGTTTCTTCCTAATGCGCGGCAACTCACGGACACTTCCTCGATCAAGAGCCGGTCACCATCTACCCGTGCAAAGATTGCTCCAATGATGCCGCTGTCACAGAATCGGTCGCGCATGCTTACAGCTATTGTGCAGTAGCCCGGCGCCCCCAATCGTCGTACCACTTCTACTTCGGAAAAACGTTGTAATCCTGTGTTGAACTGATTCGTTTTTTGCGAAAGTTCTGAGAGCCGTTCGCATGAGCTCATCGAATTCAGCGAGTAAGTAAGTTCGATCTGCATTTCGCGCAAATAGTCCGTACCGGAAGCCGAAACGCGCAACAAATCGCGCTGGTGCGAGGCCTTCAAATCGCTCATGCGAAGAGGGGTAGCAGAATTGGCGCGATACCCGTTGAGCGCCGGGTAGTGTCGGAGCCAAAACAGAGTTTGCTCGGGACTACGAGAATGAAGCAGAGGTGTGTTCGCGTGGCTTGCGTGGATCTGCGCAATTTCGCCAGAATTGTCGTCAACGACTAGGATTGATTCAACGCCGATGCGTAGCTGTTCGGCGATTCGAACAAGGCCTTCTGATTTCGTCTGCCACCCGATGCTAATTGCCGAAAAGTGCTCTGGCTTAAGAATAAAATCCGGTCGTCTTTGGCAAAGCTGCTCAAAATCGCGCTGGTCATTCTTGGAAAGAATTGCCAGAAAGACCCCCTCTTCCCTCAAGCGCAGCAGTTCTTTGTAAATGGCCCCGTGTCCCGCGCTGATATGAATTCCTTCTACGCCGTCCTCTCCAAGCACCCCTTCGTAAAGAGTATTGTCTAAATCGACGGCAACGGCCTTGATTCGTGGAAGGAGAGCGCTAGGCAGCCGAACAAGACCAAGACTACGGGCCATCTCGATGCAGGCGATATTGCTCAGCCGTGTTCCCTTAGCGACTGCGGCCCGTTCGTCAAAAAACTCAGCCCGCATGTTTCGGAAGATCTCAACTGTTTCCCAAACGAATACCGATGGCAAGCGGTCTGCAATCTTTTCCAGCGCGAGATTGAATCGTCCGGCATTGGGACTTTCTGATGGCCAATTCGAGACGACGATTGGACCATTGGTCTTGACTCGCAGATTCTCGAGGCGGCCGGCGAACCAATCGTGAAAGCTAGCCGTATGCGTTTGTTCACCATAGCGCTCGAAGTCTAGTGAAATGACCTGGACTGCGGCAGGATCGATCTGCAAAAAGCTGAGGGTATCGTCGTAATCGCCATACGCAATAATCGGTTTTAGTCGCGCAATCCAGAGGAATGGTGGCAAGACACTTCCGATCAACTCAAATGCGAAATTACGATGCACCTGTAAATGGATTGGAGACAGGCCTGGCGGCTCAATAAGGCGCAATAGGTCCGTGCGTTTTACGCAGGATGCGACCATTATTTCGTTCTCAATGGTGTTCGTCATTGTCATGCAACCCTAGATTATATCCGACGTTCCTAGGTGCGGCTAGGCTTCGGAGACGGAGTGATTCTGTTCTGCTGGGCGGCCCAGGAGGCCTCACAACTTCGCCAAGCTATTAAAATTAGGCCACTACCGAGCCTTTTGATAAGTGTATTATAATTACGTAAGCCAAGTCTCGAAACGCTGCAAGGACACCGATGAAGAATAAAACTGAAGTGGAAGAAGTTAGTTCATGAATTTGACCGAATGCAGAATTATTGATCTCCCGAAGATTGCTGATCCTCGGGGCAACCTCACCTTTATTGAAGGAGGGCGTCATGTACCCTTTGAGATCAAACGCGTTTATTATCTTTATGACGTTCCTGGCGGCGCGGAGCGCGGTGGGCATGCACACAGGGCTTTACACCAACTTATTATTGCGATGTCGGGAAGTTTTGACGTAATTTTGAAAGACGGCACGCAGCAGCAGCGTTTTCATTTAAACCGATCCTACTCCGGACTTCTTATCTGCCCAATGATCTGGCGCGAAATTGATAATTTTTCATCAGGCTCTGTTTGCATGGTTCTCGCGTCAAATTTTTACGCTGAAAGCGACTATTACCGGGATTACAGCGAATTTCTCAAAGCCAAGAATTTATGAACGTGCCATTTCTTGAGCTAAGGCCTGGTTATGACGAGCTTCGCGGCGAGTTTGATGCCGCCTACCATCGGGTGATGGATTCGGGATGGTACCTGCTCGGGAATGAACTTGAGGAATTCGAAACTCAGTTTGCAACGTATTGCGGAACAAAATATTGTATAGGAGTTGGAAACGGGCTTGATGCATTGCATCTGATCCTGAAGGGGTATGGGATTGGTGCCGGAGACGAAGTCATTGTCCCAAGCAATACGTACATTGCGACGTGGCTCGCAGTTTCCTATGCCGGCGCTTCGCCCGTGCCTGTAGAGCCTAATCCGGAAACCTTCAACATCGAGGCGGAAGCAATAGAAGCAGCTGTTACTTCCATGACCAAGGCCGTCATGCCAGTTCATCTTTACGGTCAACCGGCGAATATGGAAGGAGTCGTCCGGGTCGCTCGAAAATATGGGTTAAAGGTGATTGAAGACAATGCGCAGGCACATGGTGCCAGATACCTGGGCCGGCGGACTGGCTCCTTGGGCGACGCGGCCGCCATCAGTTTTTATCCCGGCAAGAATCTAGGGGCGTTTGCAGACGCGGGTGCTGTGACTACAAACGACGACCAATTGGCGGATCGCATTCGCGCACTGCGAAATTACGGCTCAATTAAGAAATACCATAACGATTTTCAGGGCTATAACTCGCGCATGGATGAAATGCAGGCCGCTTTTCTGAAGGTAAAGTTAGGAAGACTTGACGAATGGAACTCTCGCCGCTGCTCTGTCGCCGCACGCTATTTGAGCGAGCTTGATGGAATACCGCGATTGAAACTGCCGACCGTCCCTGAAGGTGTGGACCCCGTTTGGCACATATTCGCAATCCGCCATCCGCGCCGCGACGAGCTCAAAGCCTCTCTAGCTAAGGTCGGGATTGGCACTCAAATCCATTACCCAATCCCTCCGCACCTTTCCGGAGCTTACGCAAAATCAGGTTGGAAACCTGGTGACTTTCCCATTGCCGAAGAAATTGCCAAGACGGAATTGAGCCTGCCCATGGGCCCGCATCTTGCAGCAGACAATCAGCACGTTGCGATTCAGGCGATCCGTCAACTTTGCTGAGCGGAAGGCTACAGTGACCCCAACGGCCAACCCTTTAGTAAGTACAATCGTTCTTTCCTACAATCAGTGCCATTATGTTTTGGAGACTCTCGAAAGTGTTAAAGCTCAGTCATATAAATTCACGCAATTTATCATCGTCGACGACTACTCCACTGATGACTCGGTCGCAATCATCGATCGCTGGATCCAAGCAAATAAGATAAATTGTACATTTATTCGCCACAAACAAAACCAAGGGATCTGCAAATCGCTCAATGATGCGCTAGCAGTAGCCACGGGCAAGTATATTTCCATGGTGGCATCTGATGACGTCTGGCTCCCCGACAAAATTGCCCGCCAAGTGGAAATCATGGAATCTCAGTCAGATCAGGTGGGGGTACTATACAGCGATGCCTTACAGATAGATAGAAATGGACATACTTTACCCGGGCTGCTCATTGCAACCCACTGGAAGCAGCTACAAGAGATGCCGCAGGGGCAAGTGTTAGATGTGCTCTTGGTCGGCAACTTTATTCCGGGGTTGACTACGCTGATTCGGCGAAGCTGTTACGACGAAGTGGGCTTGTATGACGAGAATTTGCCATGGGAGGATTGGGATATGTGGATGCGAATTGCGCGGCACCACTCATTCCTTTATTCGCCCACACCCTCGGCAAAATATAGGATCCACGAAAAATCATTATCGCATTCCAACGAAACGCGCATGCTGAAGGAGTTAGTCAAAATCGGACTCAAGCAGTTCGGTCTGGGAGATCTGACAGAAGATCAAAAGTCAACGCTCAGCGAGACGCTGTTGAATTGGTCGGCGGGGGTATATCGTCAAGATGACGCACAGTCAGCTGATATTCTGTTGGCTGTATGGCAAGCGACTAGGGATAAAAGAGCTGGCCGGATGTATCGGTTTGCAAAATTTGGCTTTTCATTCCGAAGTTGGCAGCGCGCTAACTTGGTGGGAGATACTATCCGCGTGCGCTTCTGGCATCCTATACTGAACGCCACGCTACCAGTTCGGCACGCTCTCGGGTTGCGGCAACGAAGTGTCAAGCCTCCGTTAAAGAATTGCCCATGAGGCATTCTTCACTAGCTGCCGAACGGAACGCCCGGAGAGCAGAGGAAGAGGGCTAACCTGCGATTATGTGTTTGGACTGAGTCGCGAGTAACATTTTTCTAATGTCGGAGGGTGGGATGAGGAAGTACCTGTTCGTTATGGCGCAGGAGGGATATCCCTGGGGAGGAAGCGAGCCGCTATGGAGCTCTGCGGCGGAGAACCTGGCCCGGCAAGGAAACGAAGTGCGGGTAAGCGCTAAACCGTGGGGCGAACCCGTTCAGCAAATCGAGCGGTTGCGATCAGCAGGCTGCCAGGTGTTCTACCGCTATGATCAGTACCGGCTGCCCTCCTTTATCACCCGGCAGATTCGGAGAATCTTCCCGGCGCCTGAATACAAGAAGGCACATGTGCGCTCGATTGGAGACGGGGTCGATTTGGTGGTTCTTTCCCTTGGAGACAATTGGGGGTTGGCGGACGGCCTTACGTGGTTAGAGGCAATTCGGTCTTCGGGGCACAAATATGTCGTGATTGCCCAGAGCGCAGTAGTGTATTGGTGGCCGGCTGACAACGATGCGGAGAAGGTAGCGGAATGCTATGACAATGCATGCGCGGCATACTTCGTCTCGCAAGCAAACCTGGAGCTGAGTCGTCGGCAGTTTGGCAGTCCCCTCCGAAATGCGAAGGTGGTACGAAACCCCTTCAATGTGCGATACGACGCGCAATCACCGTGGCCGGACGACTTCGCGGACGGTCTGGCATTGGCGTTCATCGGGCGGCTGGACGTTATCTCGAAGGGGCAGGATTTGCTACTGGAGGTGTTGGGGCTACCGCACTGGCGAGAGCGCAAAGTCCGCTTGTCGCTGATTGGAGCGGGACCGCATGAACGCGGTCTGCGTCGCATTGTGGAACAGCTGGGCTTGACGAATGTGGAATTCGCAGGCCAGCAGAACAATGTTGAAGAGATTTGGAGCAAACACCACGCTCTGGTGCTTCCGTCGAGGTTCGAGGGTATGCCGCTTGTGGTGGTGGAAGCGATGCTTTGCGGGCGTCCGTGCATCGTAACCGATGTGGGTGGAAACAGGGAACTGGTTCGCGACGGCATAAATGGCTTTCTGGCGAAGGCGCCAACCGTGGAACTGCTAGACGAAGCGTTGAACCGCGCCTGGCACAGCCGGGGACAGCTACAGGAAATGGGCTGTACGGCAGCGACGGACGTTCGCCAATGGGTTTCCGCCGATCCTGGAGAAGATTTTGCGCGCGAACTGGCGACGGTGGCCGGTGATAGCAGAGAGATTTGAAACGCAATGAGCGTCGGACTAAGAGAGAATGACCAAATCCTACAAGGTGTCCATCGTAATCCCATGTTTCAATCACGGCGAATTTCTCGCGGAGGCCGTCGCCAGTGTGACTGATATCGGGCGTGACGACGTTGAGTTGATTGTCGTTGACGACGGTTCGACCGACGAACGGACACGCCGGGAAGTAGACAAACTTGTGGCACAGGGAATTAAGGCGATCCGGCAAGAAAATAAGGGACTAGCGGCGGCGCGAAACGCCGGCATCCTTGCTTCCCAGGGTGAATATATCTTTCCCCTGGATGCCGACGACCGCCTGCGGCCTGGCTGGATAGACCGTGGAATTCGAATCCTGGACTCGGATCCGCAAGTTGGCGCTATCTATGGGGATGCGCAGTGCTTCGGAGAGCGCAGCGACCGCTGGCTTGTCGGCCCATTTGCGACGGACCAGTTGCTGCGCTGGAATTATATCCACGCCTCCGCCCTCTACCGGCGTTCTGTTTGGGAACAGAATCGCGGCTACGATGGCACGATGCCGGTCCAAGGATTTGAAGATTGGGATTTCTGGCTCGGCGCCTTGGAACACGGATGGCAATTTGCCTATGTGCCAGAAGTCTTCTTTGACTATCGGATAGCCAAAGAATCGATGATCACTCGTACGCGTGGATTCGAAAAGCAAATCAAGAATTTCATTGCGATAAAGCATGGCCCTCTATATTGCCACGCTTGGCTGGAACTCGTTAATCAGCAGGAATCTTTGGAATGGGCTTTTCGCAATTTTGGTAGATTGCTCCGGGGCTGGTTTATTGCTCAGATAGACGTGATGCGAGATACTGCTCGCGTAAGATTCTGGCATCCCGTTCTGAACGCCACACGTCCGGTTCGGCATGCTCTCGGGTTACGGAGGAAAATGTCAGGCCACCTTTGAAGAATTGAGTTAAGAATTTACGCGGTGAGCCAGAAAACTTTCGAGAGTCTGCGCGATAAATGGCTCGTGGTTATAGGTGAGCAGCATTACGCTGAGCTTCATGGACTCCCTTCTGTGGCTGGCTCGAAACTATACATCATAATCGTAAATTCCGTGGAGCTTCGGCTCCGATTCCGATATGCTTTCTTGGGGATACTGCGGGACATTCGTGGCCTTGAGCCAATGGCAGGGCTGGATAGGTCTATGCCGAAAACCGAAGTCAATCTAGCGGCGTCATCGAGGAATTTTATTCCCTATGTCAACTATTTCAGTCAGGGACAATGACAAAAGTAATCGCGATAAGCGATTGGTGGCGATTGTGACGCCCCTCTACCGGTTCCCCATTACGCCGGAGGAAGAGATTTCGATCCGGCACTTGAGGCAGCATTTGGGGCGGTTTGACCGGTACATTATCGGGCCTAAAACGCTGCCGTCTGAATTTGCTGATTTCCAATTGAAACGATTTCCGAAGCGATTTTTTGAGAGCGTCCAGAGTTACTGCAAACTGCTCGTTACCAAGGAATTTTACCGCGCCTTCGCCGACTACGAATACATTCTGATTTATCAAACCGACTGCCTGGTGTTTTCGGGCAACTTGGAGGAATGGTGCCGCACCGGATGGGATTATGTTGGAGCTCCATGGTTCAAGGACTTCAGTTCGGATCCGGCTGGTGGCATGTGGGCTGTCGGTAACGGGGGGTTGTCGCTGCGCAAAGTGTCTGCTGCATTGGCCGTATTGACGTCGACTAAATGGCGTATGCATGATCCAAAAGAGCTCGGGTCGAGGAGCCAGCGTTTCGGCTCAATACCACAACTTAGACGTCTTCTTGTTTGGTTGAGAACTTTTTGTTTTCAGTGTGGTTATCACAATAACTTGCGCTGGCTGATGCGGGAATTCAAAGAGCGCCCATATAACGAGGACTGTTTCTGGGCGTTCCAAGCGCACAAGGTGGTACCAGACTTCACGATCCCGACACCACAACAAGCCGTGGCTTTCTCATTTGAAGTGGCGCCACGCTTTTGCTTTCAACAAAATTCCGAGCGGCTTCCGTTTGGGTGCCACGCATGGCCAAAATATGATCGTGAATTCTGGGAGCCTTATCTGTTGACCGGATAGTGAAGCATCGTGTGAATGATAGGACTATCGATAGCCGCTGCCGATTCTAATTTCTGACCCTGGAGAAGAAAGGCCCAACGATCGTTTTTCGAGATGATCACATTCTTCACTACATCCAAGCCTTTCCGCGGACATTCCGCGATCATTCAGCGCAATGCACTGAAAAGCTGGAAGCTTCTGCACCCAGATGTTGAAGTCATTTTGTTTGGCAACGACGAGGGCACTAGCGAGGTCAGCCGCGAATTCGGTCTCCGCCATGAACCCGAAGTCGCGCGGAATGCCGCAGGACTTCCCTACATGAATGCCATGTTTGATCGAGCTCATGAGATCTCCTCCTATGAAACGCTTTGCTACTCTAACTGCGACATCATCCTAACTTCTGATTTCCCCGAAGCCCTCGGACGCCTCCAAATCGCCGCTAGTGATTTTCTGATGATTGGCCGGCGTTGGGACATAGAGGTCACTCGGCCGCTCGATTTTTTGAATCCGCAATGGCAGCAGGAAATTCGGGACATCGCTCTAAAAACGAACGACCGCAGAGATGCGTGGTGGATTGATTATTTCCTCTTCGGCCGGGGTCTATTCTACAAAAAAATTCCGGAATTCGTGGTGGGGCGGCCTCGTTGGGACAACTGGGTCGTCTGGAAAGCGCTCAGTTCGGGAGCCCGCGTTATCGATGCCTCCGCCGCAGTGTTGGCCATCCATCAGAATCACGGCTATGCGGCCCATCCAAAAGGACGAGAAGGTCTCTGGGCCGATGAATCTTCCCAACATAACATCGCGCTTTCGGGCGGCGCGTTACATCTCTGCAAGATCGACGATGCTATTAACCGTCTGACGACCGACGGAATCAAGCCAAATAGGGTACGCCACTGGTACGCGCTTAAGCGCAACTTGGTCTCCATCATGCGAGCGCTGACCTTCAACGTTTGGTTGCCGGTATGGCACTTTTCTCTTGGCATTACCCGGCCTATACGTTCCCGTCTCGGGCTGAGATCGAAATTGCCCCGTCCGTCTGCTGAAAAGGACTCACCTCCTGCGAGGACACTGACTTGAACCTGCCATTTGTTGGCATCCTCATCGACACCTTCAAAAACGGCCACTTAATGGAGGTAAGACATGTTATTTGCTAACAGTGCTTCTTGCCGGAATTCGTTCCTTGTCGAAGCGACTCAGCCATGAGGATTGTGCACGTAAGCACACACGATGTGTGGGGCGGCGCCGCGATTGCTGCTCATCGACTCCACTCGGAACTACTTGTGATGGGTGAAGAATCTACCATGTTTGTGCATGACCGTCACGCAGAGGGGCGAGGCGTTCTAAAATTCGTTCCCCCCCGGGACTTTAAAAGCCGTCTGATCCGCACGGTGCGCCGCAAGTCGATTGGCCAAGATTTGGGTCGCCATGCGAAGTCTCTCCCTGCTGACGGAGAATTGTTTAGCGACGACCGCAGCCAACATGGCCAAGCCCCGCTTCGCCAAATGCCGCTTTGCGATATTCTCCATCTACATTTGATCTCGGGATTTCTGGACTGCCGGTCGTTATTTGAGTGGGTCCCCCGCCACATGCCGGTTGCTTGGACGCTTCACGATATGAATCCATTTACCGGGGGATGCCATTTCGACGCTGGCTGCAGGAAGTACCGCGACGAATGCGGCTCGTGTCCCAAGCTCGGCTCTTCGGAGGAAAATGATTTGTCCCGCCAAGTCTGGCAACGCAGACAAATCGCCTATGGCGCGATGTCGTCGACGCAATTGCAATTGGTAGCTCCGTGCCTTTGGGTGGCCGAAGAGGTCCGGCGCAGTTCCCTGCTTGGGGGATTTCCGGTGACCGTAATACCGTATAGCGTGGACGTGGAAGCCTTTGCGCCGAGGGACAGGGCGTTTGCGAGGAATGCCCTTGGCATCCCTCAGGAGGCCAGGGTGCTGGTTTTCGCAGCACTCAACGTCAGCGAGCGACGTAAGGGATTTTCTCTATTGGTCGAAGCCTTAACCGGCCTTCGGGAAGACCCGAATTTGTTCCTGCTCGTTGTTGGCGGACATGCTGCAGTGGAGCAGATCGGAATACCTTGTCGTCCTTTGGGATACGTCTCGAGTGAACGGCTTCTCTCGATTGTATTCAGCGCGGCCGATCTCTGCGTGGTTCCCACTCTGCAGGAAACGGGGCCGTTGATCGTAATTGAGTCGCTCGCGTGTGGAACTCCTGTGGTCGGTTT
This sequence comes from uncultured Acidobacteriota bacterium, assembly GCA_963740035.1. Lineage (GTDB taxonomy): Bacteria > Acidobacteriota > Terriglobia > Acidiferrales > UBA7541 > Palsa-360. Next base: position 216,158 of record CAVUDA010000019.1, on the reverse strand, counting down.
TCCCGCGGGTGATATGCCAGAAATGGTGCGCGCCGGCGATACAGGCCTGCTGGTTCCTTCGGGGGATTCAGCAGCGCTTCGTGAGGGGATTCGGACCATGCTTGCCCGTCCCGACAGACTTGCAGAAATGAGAATTAAATGCCGTCATGTCGCGGTTGGAGAATATTCTCTAGAAATTATGGCTAGGCGGCACATTAGCTTGTACGAAATGATGTTGGAAAGAAACCAAAATTAATTCGGGAGAGTTAGGCGCTCCCATGGAGGAAACCACAACGGTGCGTGTGAAAAAGCAGTTCGAGCAGGAGCAGTGAAGTGAAGCCCTGGACTATCCTAGTTACGGGTAGTAGTGGCCTGATTGGCTCTGAAGCCGTCGAGTACTTCGATCGTCAAGGTCACAAAATCGTCGGCGTGGACAACAACATGCGCCGCGTGTTCTTCGGTCCTTCGGGGGACACACTGTGGAATCTCGAGCGGCTCAAGAGCGCTACGCGCCAATTCACTTTCAAGACGCTCGATATTCGTGACCGCGACGGGGTGATGACTTTGTTTGGCGAGAGTCATTTTGACTTGATAATCCATTGCGCCGCGCAGCCGTCGCATGACAAGGCGGCGGACATCGCCCTCCTGGATTTTGATGTGAACGCCCTTGGCACGGTGAATCTTCTCGAAGCCACGCGCCAGCATTGCCGCGACGCTGCATTCATTTTCATGAGCACCAACAAGGTGTACGGCGACTCGCCAAACGAGAAACCATTGCGCGAGAACGAGACGCGCTACGACTATTCCGAGCCGGCCGATTTTGAAGGAATTGACGAAGCTTGCCGGATTGACCAAACGATGCACTCGCTCTTTGGCGCTTCAAAGGTTGCCGCGGACATTTATGCGCAGGAATACGGGCGGTATTTCGGAATGGGGGTGGGAATTTTCCGCGGCGGCTGCCTAACGGGGCCGTCCCATTCAGGTGTCGAGCTGCACGGGTTTCTTTCGTATTTGCTCAAAGTGGCACTTTCCGGAAAAACCTACACCGTTTTTGGTTACAAGGGCAAGCAGGTCCGCGACAACATCCATAGTTTTGATGTTGTGCGCGCGTTCGACGAGTTTGCCCGCAATCCACGGCCCGGCGAAGTTTACAACCTCGGTGGCGGGCGCGCCAATAGCGTCTCCATCCTGGAGGCCATCTCTCGGATAGAAGCCCTGACAGGTCGCAAGATCAACTGGATGTACTCGGGAGCAGGCGCGTAGAGGTGACCATATCTGCTACATCTCAAACCTGGCAAAACTGAAGAGCCACTACCCCGGCTGGAGCCTGACGCGCAGCCTCGATTCGATCCTGGAAGAGATGTTGGCTGCCGAGCGTGAGCACAGGCACAAAGTTGGGACGTAAGAGTCGTGCGGGAACGCGAGATTGGTTATGGGTCACGGGTCCTGTGTTCAGCAAAACTGGATCATCGGCAACTCGGCTGGAGCGTATCGATTGAGTGGGATCGCAAAATGCATGAGTAGAAATAAAGCGCGGGACGAAAGAGGTTTGTCTTCTGCCGCCCTAAGCCACCATGACAAAAGATCTTACAACCGTGGATAAAATGAGTGTGTACATTCCGGCGTATAACTCGGCGGAGTTTCTTTCGCGCGCAATCGATGGCCTTCTAGCACAAACACTCCCTGCAGACGAAATTCTGGTAATTGACGATGGCTCACGTGATGCAACTGCAGAAATAGCGGCTCGTTATCCTGCCGTGGCATTGGTACGCCATTCCCACAACAGCGGCCTTGGTACTGCACGCAACACGGGTTTCAGGACGGCTCGCAACGAGCTTGTCGCATCGCTCGATGCGGACTGTGTTCCCGATCCTGGCTGGCTCGCAGGCCTGGTGCGGCATTTTGACGATCCCAAAGTCGCGGGAGTTGGCGGACGACTCATCGAAGGCAACCAGCGGACAGTGGCCGATCGGTGGCGCCGAGCGCACATGGCGCAGGAGTGGGGCGATCAACCATTGCACAATCCTAGATTTCTTTTCGGCTGCAATAACATGTTTCGCAAGTCAGCCGTGCGTGAAGCCGGAGGGTATGACGAATCCATGCGCACAAACGGCGAGGATGCGGACATTTCTCGGCGCTTGCGCGACAAGGGCTGGGATCTATTGTATGACCCGGAGCCACGTGTGGTTCATCTGAGACACGATACAACGCGTTCGATCCTGGATACCTATTGGCGATGGTGGCGCTTTGGCGTTCGTGCCTATGCGAATGGAGTGCGCTTGCGCTCTGTCCTTGGGCATGCGCTATTCGTTCATTTCCGGCATACGTTTCTCGATTTGGTGCGAAGTGACCTGAACGCCCGGCGCTTTGATTTGCTGGGAGTCGACCTTGCCGCCTTGGGTTATTTCCCGTATCGCGACTTCCGTCTGTGGCTTGCGGCGCATCCCAAATCTCCATCGCATCGTGTTTCTTCGGAGGTATGACACCTTGAAGGTTCTGATCACCGGCGGCTGCGGATTTCTGGGCTCTCAACTCGCACTATACCTATGCGAGCGGGGGCATGACGTAGTGGCCATGGACAATCTCGTGCGCCGAGGTAGTGAATCCAACATCGGACGATTGCAAAAGCATGGCGTTACCTTTCGTCCATGGCGATGTTCGTTGCTCTGAAGATTTTGTCGGGCTACCGTTGGGGATCGAGTTGATTTGCGACGCCAGCGCTCAGCCATCGGTCGTCTCCGGCTATACCAATCCGATGTTCGACTTGACGAACAATACAATTGGAGTGATCCACGTTCTTGAGTTTGCGCGGGAACACCGGTGCCCGCTGATCTTCTGCAGCACGAACCGCATTTATAGCTCCGACCGAATCAACGCGCTGCCGCGGCGCGAGAGCGCGACCCGTTTGGAGTGGGACTCCGCTGCCTGGCAAAATCTTCCGGCAGAGAACCGCCCACCCGGCTTCGATCCGGAATTTGGTATTTCCGAAGAGTTTAGCCTCGACGGTGCCGGCCGCAGTATCTACGGTGTTAGCAAGTTGATGGCCGACGTGCTGTGCCAGGAATATGCGGACGCCTTCGACATCCCTGTGATTGTCAACCGCCTCGGCGTGATCTCCGGCGCGGGACAGTTTGGCAAGGTCGATCAAGGATGGGTAGTGTGGTGGGCGGTTGCCTGCTGGTTCGGCCTGCCGTTGAAATATATCGGGTGGTGCGGCAAACAGGTGCGAGACATTTTGTTCGTGGAAGATGTGTGCCGGCTGGTGGACATGGAGATCAGCCAGATTGGCAGCTTGGACAGCGGTGTGTTTAATGCCGGTGGTGGTGTTGCGAACTCGCTTTCACTTGTTGAAGCCACGCAGTCACTTGAGAAAAGATTGGGCCGCGCAATGTCAATCTCGCACGTGGAGACTCCACGCAAGGCAGATACCGTGATCTACATTACGGACAATCGGAAGGTTGAACGTGTACTGGGTTGGAAACCACAAGTAAGTCTTGGCGAAGGGTTGGATTCCATCCTAGCCTGGATCCGGGAGAACGAGGCGGAATTGAGCGCGAGATATCGCTCTGTGGGCGAGAGCGGCCAACGGGTCTTTCTATGAAAGCAAATGCCATCCCGCACGTGAGCGTATTAATCGACACGTACAACCACGAGCGCTTCATCGAGCGCGCCATCACTAGCGTCCTCGAACAGGACTTGCCGATGGACGACTTCGAAATTCTGGTTGTCGACGATGGCTCGACAGACCGAACGCATGGAACTCGTTCGTCGATTTGAGCCACGAGTGCGCTTGATTCGCAAACCTAACGGCGGTCAGGCATCGGCATTCAATTGCGGGATTGCGGAGTGCCGGGGCGAAATCGTTGCCTTCCTCGACGGTGACGATTGGTGGGCGCCACAAAAATTGCGGCGAGTTGTGGAAGCAATGGAGCAAGATCCGGAAGCGGGAATCATTGGGAACGGAATCACTGAGGTCTTTGAAAACGGAGAAGAACATTCGGAAGTGCTACACGAAACACCTCGATTCCAGATTGATTCCCTTCAAGGCGCGCGGATTTTTCGGCGGCGCAAGAGCCAGCTTGGTACGAGCCGCATGACGGTGAGAGCCGAAATTCTGCGCAAGATTCTGTCGGTGCCTGAGTCGATCGTGATCGAAGCGGACGAATATATTTTTACGCTGGCCGCTGCGCTTTCCGTAGTTTCGATTTTGGGAGAGCCATTGACGTTCTATCGTATCCACGCAGGGAATCTGTTTCAGCTATCCGGATTCGATAAGGAATCCATGCTCCGGAAGCAGAAGAGCATGGAATTTTTGGCGAATGCGATCTCCGAGAAGCTTTTTCAATTCGGATTGACGAAAGATGTGGTAAGAGCCATTGTCGAAACAGTACAAGTGGAAGCCGATATTATGCGCCTTCAAATAACAGGTGGGTTTCCCTGGGAGACAGTGCGCGCGGAGTGGAAATTCTACCAGATTGTTCATGAGGACGGGCCCCTGTATCACAAAATGTTCAAGTTTTTTAGCTTGGCGCCTGCGCTCATTTGTCCCCCCCGGCTGTATTACAATCTCCGAAGGAAGCTCGCGGCAAATGAGTTCTATCTGCGGGCAAGAAGCGTTTTTTTTCCTGTTCCCGAGCCACGGCATGTGACGCGGACTCGGAGGTATAGCTCATGACCTTGGCCACCGAATACGACAAATGGCACACGAAGGTATTCGAATCTGACCCTGAGCATGCGGACGAATCGAGCCCTTGGTACCAAATCGTCCTGAAATTCCTACCTCCGGTCAAAGACAAGAGGATCCTGGAAATTGCATGCGGCCGGGGCGGCTTCTCAAGGCTTCTTGGTTCGAGGGGTGCGTCGGTCTTCGGCGCGGATTTTTCCGTCTCGGCTGTGGACATCGCCAAGGAAAGGCTTCACCGCGATCCGTCACTCACGGGCCGTGTCACCTACCTGCAAGCCGACGCGCAGAACATGCCTTTTGATGAAAATTCATTTGACATCGTAGTCTCCTGCGAAACGATCGAGCACGTTCCGGATCCGCGTGCGGCCGTACGCGAAATGTATCGTGTCTGTAAGCCGGGAGGCATGCTCTACCTCACCACACCGAATTATCTGAACTTCATGGGGCTTTACTTGATTTACGCTGCCGTACGACATCCCGGGTTGAAGTCTTCTCAGCCGCTTGATGAGCGGTTCCTTTTCCCACAGATCCGCCAATTCGTAACTGGGGCCGGGTGGAAAATTGTTCGCACGGACGGAACCGTTCACCAATTCCCGTTCCTTCCTGGACGGGATCCCATTCAATTGCCCGGGTTGGAATCGAATCGCACCATTCGGCGTCTCTTAAGTCCCTTTGCGTATCACTATTTTGTGATCGCGCGAAAGGGGAACGCAGCATAGATGAGGATCGTAATCGCCGCCCCGGTTTCCAACCAGCCTGAAGGTGGCGTAGCGAATGTTGTGCTTAACACCGCAGAAGGCTTGCGCCGCCGCGGACACGAGGTGACCTGCCTTTTCAATGAAGATGTTCTCCCCTCCTCGGGAATGATTCCGCGTTTCCATGCCATATATTTTTCGTATCGGCTGGCGAAAATTTTAACTGATCGAAAAGGTGAATTCGATATTGCCAATATTCATGCTCCTGTTGGATTCCTATATGGATTTTTGCGAAGGTTAAGACGGGGGGCCGGATTGCCGCCCTATGTGATGATGTTACATGGGATTGAAGAGAGGCGTATCCACACGATGGGGCGCGAGGCAAAAAAGGGGTGCGCTTGGCATTTCCGCTGGAAGAACCGCGTGTGGCAAAAAATTTATCACATGCCGCTTTACCGTTGGTCAATCCAAACCGCGGCCCACGCGGTGGTCATCAATTGGGAAACTTGGACGGTGCTCCAACTAAAATACAAGCGAGAAATCGGTACAGTCTGGTACGTCCCCAATGGAGTCGAAAGCCATTACTTTATTCCAAGAACCTATACCGAAGGAGACGCGCTGCGCCTTCTCTTCGTAGGAAGCTGGCTTGATCACAAAGGGGTCTACTATCTGCGAGACGGGTTTGAGGTACTTGTGAAGCGCATTCCACAGCTGCGCCTTACAATTGCCGGTTGCTCGGCCGATGCGGAAACGGTAAGTAAATTCTTCCCAATTTCCGTTCGAGAACAATTGGACATCATTCCATTCGTGCCCCGCCAAGAAATGCCCGCGCTTTACACACGGCATGATATTTTCGTCCTCCCTTCTTTGTTCGAAGGAATGCCGATTGTGTTGCTCGAAGCCATGGCTACGGGAATGCCGGTTGTGACCACCGAGACGTGCGGCATGAAGGACATCGTCGAGGACGAATACAATGGGCTTCTAGTGAAGCCCGCCGACACAGCAGCGTTCGTGGCTGCCGCCGAAAGGCTGATACATTCAGCCGAGCTCCGCGCCCGGTTTGGCCGAGCCGCACAGGAAACAATGAAGCGGCACCTGTGGGAACGGGTAGCCGGGCAGCTCGAAATGGTCTTTGCACAAGCGAGTAAGCTTAGCTGAGAAATTCTGAGCGAGCTTGAGTTTGATAAGAGGCGCGGTTGCTATTTCAACCGTTCTAGCACGACGAGAGAATGCACTTCCTCAACGACTTTCCACCCCGGAATCATTTGCTGACGGAATAGATCATCGACGAGTCTGACCGGACCGTAATTCGGATTTGTCCATCCCCCCTCGAAAACGCGGGCATCATGAAAGATTACAATGCCACCGGGGACGATGAAGCGACTCCATTCGCTCCAATCCCTGCACACTCCCTCCTCGGTATGGTCGCCGTCAATCAGTAACAGGTCGATCGGATTGTTCCAAGTTCGAATGGCATCGCTGCTGAATTGTTCTATCCACACGACCCTACCACGATCGCAACTCACTACCGCGCGGTGGGCTATCCACTTCGTAAAGTTTAGAGTGGGTATGCGGCTGAGGTGGAACGGATCAATAAGAAAAAGAGTTCCGTCTGCCGACATGGCCTGCCGAAAAGCTAGGGCTGATACCCCCTCTGCCACACCGATTTCAACGATGCTGGAATGTCCTGTGGCCCATCGTCCGAGCGCCATGTGTTCCTCAGCTGTGTGTTGCGCAAGGATAGGCCGCATGCCTAACCACGCATAGATTGGATGAGCCAAAAGTGCAGCGCGGCTAGTGCTGTAATGGAGTGAGCTGCTTGAGCATGGCAGATTGAGGACAGCGAACTTCAACTCTTATCTCGCTTTCGACATCGGAAGGACGCCTGCGACGGCGACTTCGGCTTGATCCACGCGTGTCGCGCTAGGTCTGCAATCTTCGTACTACTTGATATCGAATTCATCGTATAGCAACTGAATGTCTCGAGGAGAAGATGAGATTAAGTGAACCACTTTTATTGTAAACGAAAGAAAATATTGCACAATGGGATTTGAAGTACAGCTTGAGGACTGCCGGAGCCATACATTTTGATGCTCCTGGCAAGCGGAGCCTTGTCTTAACGGCCTGGATCGCCCTCAAAATGAACTCATCTGATTAGATTCGACAAGATTGATGTGACCGGAGGCGGTAGGAAGGAAAATTGATCAAAAAAGACCGCCGGAAAGGATCGACAGAATGCCATAGGGCGTATAATGTCTGCCGACCATAAGATCGGGTGAGAATTCCACTTTGGCTTCCGAGGGATTCATGGCGGGAAACAGTGAAGCTAATCAAAAAGTTCTGGAAATCGCGCAATCTATTTGGCCCCGGCTCGTGACGTTTTGGATCCTGATCACGATCGTGGCCTTTTTCATTATCCGAATCTTTGGATCCCACTCTGCGCAGCGCTTCCTTGACAGTATAAAGTATAACCATCTCTCATGAAGACACTCGCAATCGCTGCGAATCTTCTTCTTACAGTTGCCGCTATCGGCTTTGGTAGCCTTTTTCGTCACTTGATACCTAAGGTCTTTTCACAACTCGACCGCATTGTGCTGACCTTGCTGGGAGGAGTCGGACTTCTTGGAACAGTTTTATTCTGCGTGGGTCAAGTGTGGTTCTCGCATTCCGCGATTATTTTGGTTCTCTTGTTGGGTGTGCTGCTGAGTCTTCGCTCTCTTGCCGTTGCAATTCGGAAATGCCGTCGAGCCCTTGCAAGTGTTCTTGTGCCAGTCTTACCGGCCGGAATCATACTCCTCGTCCTGCTTGTGACAGCTGTCGGCGGGCTCGCGTTGCCAACGGGCGACATGAACGACGACGCGATCGCATACCATTACTCTGGACCAAGGGCTTGGTTGCGAGAAGGGGTGATTCGGCCCGTCCCTGACGAGGTTCTCACCTATTTCCCTGTGGTTGTCGAAGCCCAATATGCGGTGCTGATGTCTCTCGGAGGGCAGCGTGCTCCCGGATTTTTTGCGGTGATTGGTCTCAGTTCTCTTCTACTGGCGACAGCAAGCCTGGCGATTCGCCTGGGACTCGATCCGACCGGCGCCTGGTGGGCGACTGCGTTGGTCGCAACGATGCCGGCGGTTTACCGGGGTGCTTATGGTGGATTCCTGGATGCCTTGTTTGCCGGCTTCGTGCTGGCTGCTGCGCGCCTGGCTTTCGACGCGGAAGAGCCGAGGCATTTCGCGTTGTTTGGTATTTTCTGTGGCATTTCGATGGGAACAAAGTACACGGGAATCATAGCCTGGGCGTTGCTCGTTTCCTGCTCGTTCCTGATTTCAATTAGGGTTTATCGCCGGGAAACCGCATTCGTTCTGAAGTGGCTGGGAACTTCTTGCGCCGTCGCCCTTGTGGTGGCCTCTCCTTTTTACCTGCGGAATTGGATCTTGTACGGTTGCCCCATTTATCCCCCACCTCCTGTGTTGCTGAAGTTGTTTACCCTGAAAAATATGCTGCCGGCCGTAATGCAAGAGCTGCTGAAAAATATGAGTGAAAATGGACGAGGGATGGGCGGAGGCCTTGTGAACTTTCTTCTTCTTCCCTTCCATATGACTTACCACACGGCCAATTTCAGAGGCGCTGGCGGAATCGGACTTGCTCCCCTGGCGTTGGGCCCGCTCGGAATGATCGCTCGGCGCCGCGACCCTTTCGCAAAGGGTCTCTTTCTCTTCGCTGTGCTACAGGTGGGCGCATGGTTCGCTACAGCCCAAGTGGCGAGATACATGATTCACATCTACGTGATCGGCGCAATATTTGGCGTCATCGGTTGGAAATACGCAGCAGAGGTAGCTTCGCGGAATGGGTGCGTTCTCGCTGGAGTGGTGATCGCCATTTCCATACTGTACGGAGCTGGGATGATCGTCTCGGACCGAATGGAGGACATGCATGCAGCGGTATCCGGTTCTTACGAGGCGAGACGGTGGGATCAGGAGACGCCGCGTGCCGCGAGTTTTGACTATATCAACCACGAGCCATCCGTCAGAAAGGTCCTCATCCTGGACAGGGGAATCGCGGCATATTTCATCGATAAGCCCTATATCAAGCCGTTCGGCAGATGGGGAGAGCAGACCCTGGGTGCTACGAACGTGCCGGAGGTGCTTGCTCTCATGCCTGGATTGCATGTGACGCACATCCTCGATGTCATGGAGGAAGACGGCAACTTTGCGTTGCCTGAACATTTCCCTGGACTTTCGCTTGTCTTTGAACATAAAGACCAAAGAATCTATCGAATCGACTAAGTTCCTCCACTTCGGGATATCACATTGATGATGAACGTTGAGCTTCAGCCTCTTTTCGGTCCACGTCAGAAGAGTGACGGTTCATGGTGTGGAAAAGAAATCACAAAGTTCGCATTATCCCTTCAAGACCAAGTTCCGAGAGCATACAATCCTTGGGTGAAAATTCTCGCTTGAAAAGGAAATGATTGTTCACGACTAAGACGATTTCGCGCCCGCTTTGCTCGGACGGGTGCATTTTTGTATTGTCTCATGACAAGGCAGGCTCGTTTTCATGATCAGCTTGGGCTTCAATTATTCGCAAATGCACGATTCCTCGGCGTGCATTGCGCGTGATGGCGAACTGTTGTTTGCTGTTGCAGAGGAACGCATCAGCCGCATCAAGCATGACGCCGGTTTTCCCCGCAACGCGATCCGCGCTTGCCTGGATTTTGCGAACGTGCGTGCGAATCAGGTCGACTTCATTTGTCAGGGCTGGCCGCCGCCCGGCAAAGTGGTTGCTACAGATTTAAAGTGTTTTATCAATGGTCAGTATCCGATTACTTATCTCAATGTCCTGAATTCCGTGCGGCTCTATGCCAGCATGGCCCACCAAAATGGTGGATTTAAGCCGTTCACTTATTATTTCGGCCCCACCAAGGCGCAAATGAGGTTTGTGGACCACCATCTGGCCCACGCCATCAGCGCGTACTCTTACGGTGGTTTCGACAAAGCCGCCGTCGTCGTGATGGACGGGCGCGGGGCCTGGGAGGCGAGTTCCATCTGGTACGGCCACGACGGCAAGCTCGAGCCTGTGCTTACGATTCCGTGGCCGAATTCGCTGGGCCTTTTTTACGCGCAATTCACGCAGTACCTCGGATTCGTTCCCAATAGCGATGAATGGAAAGTCATGGGCCTTGCGCCCTACGGAAGCCCCGGTGTGAATCTCGGCGAATTCATCTCGCTAAACTATGAGGCCTATCGCGTCAATGCGCCGCTTCTTTTTGAACGCAACAATGGCACTTCGGCCATCGCCAAGCGGCTTGGCCCCGAGCGGACGCCCGAAAGCGAAATCGACGACAGCTTCAAGAACATTGCCTTTGCCGTGCAAGACGCCTGCGAGGCCGCCATGCTGGCGTTGGTGAAGCTGGCGACAGAGAAGACCCGCTGCCGCAACGTGTGTCTCGCAGGAGGCGTGGCGCTCAACTCGAAAGCGAACGGAAAGATTCAAGCGTCGAGCATGGTCGACCATATTTTTGTTCAGCCCGCGGCTTCGGACGATGGCGTGGCGCTCGGCGCCGTGTTTGCGCCTTACCTCGACAACGGCGGGCGGCTGCCCATGAAGCCTCTTCGCCACGCCTATCTCGGCCCCGAATTTTCCGATGCGGAAATTGAAAAGGCACTGCGGACGTACAAGCTCCGCGCGGCGAAGCTGAATGATATCGCCGCAACCACCGCCGAACTTCTCGCCAACGGAAAAATCATCGGGTGGTTCCAGGGACGAATGGAGTTTGGCCCGCGCGCGCTCGGACATCGCTCGATCCTGGCCGATCCGCGCGATCCGGAAATGAACGCCAAAGTGAATAATGCGGTCAAATTCCGCGAATGGTGGCGCCCGTTCGCGCCCTCCATGCTGAAAGAAGTGGCGGGAGAATATCTCGAACATGCTTGCGATTCTCCGTTCATGATTCTCACGAATCCGGTGCGCCCTGAAAAGCGCGATGTCATTCCGTCGGTCACGCACGTCGATGGAAGCGCGCGCCCGCAAACGGTGGAAAAGGAAATCAACCCGCTGTACTGGAATCTGATCAACGAGTTCGGCAAGCGCACGGGCGTGCCCGTCCTCATGAATACTTCGTTCAATCTGCGCGGCGAAGCGATCGTGAACACGCCCACCGACGCGATCCGCACTTTCTTCAGCTCCGGAATGGATGCGCTCGTCATCGGTTCCTATCTGGTGGAAAAATGAGCGATGAGAAAGCGATCCTGCTGCTCGGACGGCGGGACGAGCCCACCGACGGCGTGGCGGATTATTGCGAAAAGCTGCGCGAAGCCGGCGTCCCGCGCGGACTTTCCTTCGAATCGTGCAAGTTCAATGGGCTGAAAGAGGATGGCGCGATGCCCTCGCGGAGTTGCGCAAAGCAGCCGCGGCCTGGCGCGATCGCTGGGTCTTCCTTCAATACACGACGCTGGCGTGGTCGTCCCGCGGATTTCCTCTGCGCGCGCCTCGTGTTCTCGATGTCCTGCGGCAATGCGGCGCCCGTCCCGGCGTCGTTTTTCACGACTTCATGCCGGCGCGCGGCTCGGGCATCGTTGGCCAGGCCCGCGCCTATTCTCAGCTGCGCGTATTGCGCCAGCTTTATGCGCGCTCAAATTTGGCTGTCTTCACGGTTCCCGTCGACAAAATCACGTGGCTTCCCCCACGGCATGACAAGGCAATATTCATTCCCGTCGGATCCAACTTCCCTGAACTCGATCACAAGATCACAGACAATGACGGGCTGCCGTCGAGTGAGTTTACGGTTGCCGTTTTTGGATTCACGGGCGGCGCTCAAGGTGTTGAGGAAGTTTCAGACATCACTTATGCATTGAAGTGCGTTCAGTCCAAAGGTGTCCGCTTGCGCCTGATCGCAATTGGGAGAGGAACCGCCGTATTTGAAGAAGAATTACGCAAAGCGCTGGACGGATCCGGCATTGAACTCTCGATGCTCGGATTGATGCCTGCTGTAGATCTCGTGCAGGCTCTTGCAAGCGCTCAGGTATTGCTGTGCGTTCGCGGGCATGTTTCCAGCAGGCGTGGCAGCGCGATCGCCGGAATCGTCTGCGGCGTGCCCATCGTCGGCTATCGCGGAGCGGAGACCGGTTTCCCGATTACCGAGGCTGGCGTAAAGTTGGTTGATCTCCACGATCGCGAAGGACTGGTGCAAGCGCTTACCCAGGTTTTGACCGATGAAAATGTATACCGGGAACTGCGGCAACGCAGTGTGACGGCAGCGCAGCAATACTTTTGTTGGAATGCCATAGCGTCGCAATTCAAGAGCGCCATGTCCGGACGATGACTTTGTGGATTTTTGTAGCGCCGGCGTCTCGCCGGCTTTTTTGCAAAGTGTAGAGATCGGAAAAATCGCCGGCGGGACGCCGGCGCTACAAAAGTTCCATCGCGACCTGCGTGAAATAATCCCCCGCCGCGCCTAACGCTTTGCACGAGCGCCCAAAAGCGGAGCAGTAGTCTTGAAAAGCTCGCCACTCATGCAGCGGATTAGCGAACTCGTCAAAAATCAGGATCGAACCCGGCCGCAAAATGGGGTCGAGCGTGGCCAGGGTGTAGAGCGTGGAAGAAAACAGGTCTCCGTCGTTATGAATCAACAGTCTTGAGCGAGGAGTGAAATCCCGCAAAAACGGGCGCAAGGTTTCGTTGAACCAACCTTTCACAAAACGAATGCGAGGGTCGGAAGTTTGCGGCACGACTCCCCCCACGGACATCGCACCTTTTTTTGACTCTCCCGTAACACTGACCCAATCTTCAGGAATTCCTTCAAAAGAATCGAAGCCAAAGAAGCGGCTATCGGGGTGGGCATTGAGACCGCTCCACTTGAAAAGCGAGTCCCCATAACGCACTCCAAACTCGAGATAGTCGATTGCTTCTCCAGCCAGCACTTTCGCCTGCATGTCGGCGTAGAGTTCAAATCTGTGTTTAAAGTACGGAATCGGTTGATTGGCTTTCAGCCACTGATGCAATTGCGTGTTGCCGCCCAAAGCGTTTAGAAACTCTCCCTGGTTCCTGAACATCGCCCAGGCAAGGCGCTTTCTACGCGACTCGCTCATGAGCAGCAAAAGCTTCTTCATCATTCCTCCGTGTCATCTGCAAAGAGAGCGCCCATCGTTCCGGCCACATGCGGATATTCGCAAAAGCCGCGTCCGCTGAGATTCAAAGGCAGAGTTTCAATTGCCCGGCGACTTCAGTTCTATGCTGATTGATTCGTTGGCATCACGTCTCGTTCCACAAGCTGCCCGAACAACTCAACTTGCGCGGGAGAAAGTTCAGGTTCCAGAACCGCTCTTACATTTCTGTTCACTCGCGAGGCGTCCTTGGATGAAAACAGCACAAGTCCATTCGGATCCGCTTGAACCGAATAGTTTAGCATCAGCGCGGAGATTGTTTCGTCCTTGGAGCAATCCACGGCGAGTTCTGCAGACCAGTTTCCCGCGATATCGCCATGCGCTTCGAGGAAAACCGAAACCGAATGATAACTCGCGCTGAGCGATCCAAATGTGATCGTGAGCCGATGTGGCCCGCCTCTGGGAAGTCGTTCCACATTCCGGTGGAGCACGCTGTTCTCAAATTGCACGATCGTGCAAAGTTCCGGCTGGCATTCCAAGGCCCGCAAGACACTTTCAATTCCCGTTGCCAATCCAAAATAGCGAATTTTTCCGGCTCTGACAGCATCCGTCAGGAATGCCACCAACTTATCGGGGGAATTTTCGGAGACCGTATATTCATGCAGCAGGAAAAAATCGATGTAATCGGTGCCCAGCTCGCGAAGACTCGTTTCGAGGCTGGTCTGCGCGTCTTTCACGCTGAAGGCGCCGCTCTTTACGAGGCCTTGCGCCCGGCGCCGCAGGAAACCGCGCGCGGCGGGCACGAACTGCACGAGCCGCCGCCCTGCTTGCATGGCAAATCCCAGCACACTCGTGCGCCGCGGCGGTTCGATGCCGAACTTCGTCGTAATCGTGACTTCCGCGCGGCGGGATTTCACGAAGGTTCCCAGCAACCCTTCGGCTTCACCGTATCCATAGTAGCGGGCGACGTCAAAGTGACGCACTCCCGCATCGAACGCCGTCCCGAGCAGATGCAGCGCTTTCTTCTCGCCAACGCTCGCAATGCCACTACAGCCAAATCCAATCACGGGTATTTGGATGTCTATACCCGGTACAGCAATCGCTCTCATCCTTTCTCCTTTGCGTTGGCGGTCTGTCTCGTGCCGCGGGCAGTATACACTGGCCACAATTGCCTTCGATAAGGTCCACCATTCGTGCCGATTCCTATCCATGCGACGGCTCTGTGCGCTTGCCGGGACAATCCATCCAGGTAAGGTTGGAACTCTTGACTCGTTCAGGATAAAGTTACGATGCTCAAGTGGCACAGGCTTCAGCCTGTGGGGGTTAGTCCAAGCAAGGACTAAAAGCCACAGGCTGAAGCCTGTGCCACTTGAGCCTTGCGCGTAACGAAGTTCAGATCACTTGGAATGCCTTCGCCAACCGGCTAAGGTTGTGAGGAACGAATGGGAGTCAAGGAGCTGCGCCCCGGGATGAATTTGGAATCAGTGGAATGGTTGAGATGCATTGCGTGTGGCGCGCCCCTTCGTGCGGAATCCGCTTCTACTGCTGAAAATAATGGAATCGTCACCGAGGGAAAGTTGATCTGCACGTCCTGCGGACGCGTCTTTCCGATCGTGCGCTCCATTGCGAGATTTGTTCCCAGCGAGGGATACGCCCACAGCTTTGGATACCAGTGGAACTACTTCGATAAAACCCAGCTCGACAGCCACATGGGCAACGACCTGAGCCGCGAGCGCTTTTTCGCCACGACGCAATGGCCGCAAAAAATGGACGGCCAGGTGATCCTCGAGGCGGGCTGCGGCATGGGTCGCTTCACCCAGATCGCCCTCGAAACCGGCGCGGAACTATTTTCCTTTGATTTGAGCAACGCCGTGGAAGCCAATCTCCGCAATAACGGTGATTCCGGCCGCGTCCACATCGTGCAAGCCAGCATCTACGAAATTCCGTTCAGGAAAGAATCGTTCGACAAAGTATTCTGCATGGGAGTCCTGCAACATTGCCCCGACGTGCGCACCGCATTTATGAGTCTGGTGCCCTTCTTGCGTCCGGACGGCGAGATCGTGATCGACGTCTATCACAAGCACACGGGACTCTTTCCCCCGCTGAAATATTGGGCGCGTCCCTTTCTCACCTGGATGGGTCCCAAAGGCGTTCACAGATTTCTCTCGCTCGTGATTCCCTCGGCGTTTTACTTGAAGAAGGCGCTCTACAAGGTGCCGCTCGTGGGAAAACCGATTGGCAACCTCATTCCCATCGGCCCGGTATCGCATGCGCCAAGATTAATTTTCACGGACGAAGAGCTGGTTCAGGTGAAAATCCTGAGCGCCCTCGATATGTTCTCTCCCGTGCACGATCATCCGCAGACGCTTGACACTGTGCGCCAGTGGTTTTCCGACGCGGGCCTCGTGGATGTCTACATCGGAACCGGATTCAATGGAATCAACGCAAGAGGCAGAAAGCCATGAACGCGCCGGAAGACTTCGAAGACGGAAAAAGTTTGCGTTTCTCCGGGTTGAGTTCCGGCACCATGGCGCGAGGATCCTGTGAAGCTGCAAACGCCGAAGGCGTCGCTGCCGGGCGGCGACGGCGCATTCTTATCCTGGCGTCTCACGTGATTCAGTATTCTTCTCCACTATTCCGTCGAATGGCGCAGGATCCGCGTCTCGATCTCCAAATCGCGTACTGCACCCTGCAAGGCGCGAAATCCGAGATCGACCCGGAATTTGGCGTGGAAGTTGCCTGGGACACATCCGTACTTGAGGGTTATCCATGGGTCCATTTGCCGAATCGCTCGCCCGTCCCGGGGTTGGGGCGCTTCTTCGGATTGTTCAATCCCGGAGTGTGGAGCCTGATTCGCAAGAGTTGCTTTGATGCCGCCATTCTCCCAGGCTATTTTTATTTCACGGCGTGGATCGCCATCGCCGCGGCAAAATGGAATGGCACTCCTATCCTTTTCATATCGGATTCGCACAGTTTGCGAAGTTGGAGAACGCAATCGCCCTGGAAGCTTCGACTCAAGAAGTGGCTGGTGCGGCGGATTTTTTCGCTGGCGAGCGCGATCCTGGTTTCGTCGTCCGGAGGGGTGGAGTATTTAAAGTCCCTCGGTTTTTCGAGCGACCAAATTTTCCTAGTCCCTTCAGCAGTAGACAACGATTGGTGGACCGAGCAAGCGGCGAAAGTTGACCGCAGTGCGGCTCGCACTGCATGGAACATTCCGGCCGATGGGACTGTAGCGCTCTTCTGCGCCAAGCTTCAGCGCTGGAAGGGTCCTATGGATCTGCTAGAAGCGTTTGGCCGGGCGAATGTTCCGAATTCTCATCTCGTGTTTGTCGGCGATGGGCCCGAACGAAGTAATCTCGAATGCAGGGCAAAACTGTTAGGCCTTGAGGACCGCGTTCGATTTCTTGGCTTTCTGAACCAGTCGCAACTCCCCTCTGCCTATTGCGCTGCGGATTTATTTGTCCTGCCATCGTTATTCGAACCTTTTGGATTGGTAGTCAACGAGGCCATGCTTTGTGGTTTGCCCGTTGCGGTCAGCGACCGAGTGGGTGCGAGATTCGATCTGGTGCGTCCGAACGAAAACGGCTACGTTTTCCCCGTAGGAGATGTGGAGGCATTGACTGGGATTTTGAAGGAAGTTCTTCCGGATGCGACAAAGAGGGCACGTCTGGGGGCTGCCGCGCGGCAGCGCATGGAAACATGGTCACCACGGGAATACATTGATAGCGTGGTGCGCGCAGTCAATTTGGTACCAAAGGGCGGCGTTTCCTCTTGAAGAACGGTAGCTGGTAGCTGATCCTTGCTGGAAACCAGAGCTACCCATTCCATCCGCCCTGTTAATGCCACAGTTTGCCCGGATCAGGAATACAATCA
Organism: uncultured Acidobacteriota bacterium; assembly: GCA_963740035.1. Taxonomy (GTDB): domain Bacteria; phylum Acidobacteriota; class Terriglobia; order Acidiferrales; family UBA7541; genus Palsa-360. The sequence goes on along the minus strand of CAVUDA010000019.1, from coordinate 198,828 downwards.
GAATGTTCCACGGTACGACACTCGTATCTGCTCTACGTGTGAATTTAGACAACCGCGTAGCAATCTAAGTTTCCCCGTTGCGGTACTCGTGGCACGCAAGCATAATCAGCAGGAGGAGCAGTTCACCGCAGGTAGAATATGCAGCTAACAACCGAAGGATCCCTGAGCGGCAATCGACAGATCAAGGCTGCAGTCATGGGTCTGATCGTTGTGGGCGTCATTTGGGAATTGGCAGCTTGGATCGTTGCAGGCTCTGATAAGAATTTGATCATGTTCGGATTAAGCATAGTGATTGTTGCACTTGTTCTTTATATCTTAAATGATTGGCGCAGTGGCGTTCTTCTATTCTTGCTTTGGCTCCTGTTTGAGGATCTCGCCCGCAAGTATCTTGGCAACAGCATGACAGTATATTTTGCCAAGGACTTCCTAGTCTTAATTGCCTACCTATCGTTCTATCTCGCAAAACGCCGGCGGGAAGTTGACATTTTCAAGTTTCCTTTCCTCGTTCCGCTCGGGATTTTTTTTGCGCTTGCCTTCGTCCAGATCTTCAATACGTTCTCCCCGAACATAATGTATGGTTTGCTGGGCTTGAAACTCTATTTCTACTACGCCCCGCTGATGTTTCTCGGCTACGCGATGTTGAAGCGCCCAGAGGACTTGGATCGTTTTCTCAAGGTGAGTTTGGTTGCAGGGATCGTGATCTCAGGTTTGGGAATTGCCCAGTCCGTGCTGGGAGTGGGCTTCCTTACTCCGGAAGATAGTGCGGCTGAGCTCTATACATTATCTCATGTAGTAAGATTCTCGCCGGTAACCCACAAGGAGATATTTGCTCCAAGTTCTGTTTTCGTCAGCGCCGGCCGCTTCTCCTACTACTTGATCCTGCTTTGGATTTTGGCGATGGGCGCACAAGGGTACCTTCTGCTCAGCCGGAAGCCGGGCGCCAAGTATGGCTTTTGGGGGATAGGAGTCGTTACCGTCGCCGTCATGATTACTGGGACTCGCACCCCATTCGTTTTCGTGATTGGCAGCGGCTTAGTGATGACAGCCGCGTTTCTCTGGGGCGCCCCCTGGCGGTGGGGGCAGGGACATCGCATGGTGAAGGCGCTTCGCCGAGCATTCCTCATTGGCGGACTCGGCTTAATCCTCATGGTCGAAGTGTTTCCCACGGTCATCGGCGGGAATTGGTCTTTCTTTAGCGAAACGCTCTCGTTGCATGGCGAAGGTTCCGAACTCCTCAGCCGAACCTGGAATTACCCAGTGCAAAATCTCATGGGCGCCATCCAAGAAGGGGATTTGCTCACTGGACACGGCACAGGTCTATCTTCCTTGGGAATGCAATATGTTTCCAGTTTCTTGGGACAGGCCCCGCCGGCGTTTAACGTCGAAAGCGGTTACGGGTCCCTCATCGTGGAGATGGGCGTTTTTGGTCTTATTCTGTGGTTTATTTGGGTTTCGGTGTTGCTGTGGCAGGGATGGAAGATCGTTCGAAATCTTCGCCAAACCGTATTTTTTCCATTGGGTTTTGCAATTTGGTGGTATGCGGTGGTGGATCTCGTCCTGCTCATGTACTTTGGAATGCAGGCCTATCAGAATTTTGTGAATAACGCTTACTTGTGGCTGCTTATCGGGGTATTGTATCGCCTGCCTAAACTCTCACAAATGCCACAGCCCGCCCCAATTCCCAGGCACCTGCGCGATGTGCCCCGCTGGCGGCTCGCGCTGGTTGGAAAATAGACGGCGTGTGTGGCATTGCAGGGATCGCAACGACACACCCTGACGATTCGTTGCGCTCGGCCGCGGACCGCATGGCCGCCTCCATGAAACACCGTGGCCCTGACAGCCAAGGCGTCCAGGAATTCCGAGCGTGCCTTCTGGTGAATGCGCGCCTCTCCATCATCGACTTGAGCGATCGCGGGCGCATGCCCATGTCCAACCCGGATGGCCAGACCTGGATCACCTACAACGGCGAAACCTATAACGCCGGAGAATTGCGCGCCGAACTTGAAGGGCGCGGCCATTCCTTCCGCACGACTTCGGACACGGAAGTTGTCCTTCATCTCTACCTGGAATATGGCGAGCGATTCGTCGAAAAACTTCGCGGCATGTTTGCCTTTGCTATTTGGGACGCTCGCGAGCGCAAACTAGTTCTCGGGCGCGACCGTCTGGGCATCAAACCTCTTTACCTGCACGAATCTGCCGGCCAGCTCGTATTTGGTTCCGAACTCAAAACGCTGCTTGCCTCCGGACTCGTTCCCCGTAAGCTCGACCCAGCGGGACTTCGCGCGTTTCTCCAACTCGGGCATATTCCTCCGCCATGGTCGGCCATTCGAGGAGTAACTCCGCTCGCGCCCGGCCACATTGGAGTTTGGAAGGCCGGCGAGTGGCGAACAGAGCCATACTGGTCGCTTTCTCCCCATTCTTCGCAGCCCTTTACGAAGGATCATCTCGCTGCGGATCTTTCGGAAGTTCTGCTCGACGCGATGCGAAACCATCTCGTCTCAGACGTTCCCGTGCTGATTTTTTTAAGTGGCGGAACGGATTCGGCATGCCTCGGCGCGCTGGCGCGTGCCGCCGGTGCAAAGAATCTCTCGGCGATGACGGTCGGATTCAGCGAGGTCGAATTCGATGAAAGCAAACTGGCCCGTCGGACGGCGGATGCCCTAGGCATCCCGCTCGAGGTCGTAACCCTCGAGGCGTGGCGTGTGGAAGCCGACCTCGACCATGCCGTCTGGGCTCTCGACGAGCCTTCCGTGGATGGATTGAACTCCTACTGGATTTCGAAACTCGGAGCGGAAGCCGGATTCAAAGTCGCGCTATCGGGCCAAGGAGGAGATGAGCTGTTCGGCGGGTACGAATCGCTCGCCTGGTTCGAACGGTTCAACACGATTGCGCGCTGGGCCAGACCGTTCCCCGCGGTCCCGTTCGGCCGCCTGCTCGATCAGAACGCTTTTCCTTTTCGCTGGCGGAAACTTTCCTACCTGATTGGTGCCGACGATCCGTTTGTGGCCGCACAGCTTGCAGTGAAGGTGCTTTTCCTCGACCGGGATGTCCGCGAGCTAATTTCCCCCTCGTTTTCCCGCAATGGCAACCACGCCGAAGCGAGGGACCATTTGACCTACTGGTCCAAGCAGGTCGAGAAAGAAGATCTCCGCGAGCGCCTCGCCTTCATGGACATTCACACGCACCTGGAGCCGCGCCTGTTGCGCGACCTCGATGCGATGAGCATGGCTCACAGCATCGAAGTCCGGCCGGTGTTTCTCGATCATCGCGTCGTGGAATTTCTGCTTCCCGTGCCGTCGAGCATTCGCATGCAGCAGAAGCGGCTTCTGCTGGATGCCACGAAGGCTTTCCTGCCGCCCACTCTTCTGGCGGATTTGACGGCACGGCGAAAACGCACCTTCACATTTCCATTTCAGCGCTGGCTATCGCATGACTTGCGCAACGTGTTGAAGGAAGCGTTCGCGCCGGACCGGCTTCGCCGGACCGGCATCCTCGAGCCCGAAGCGGTGAATCGCCTCTGGGATCACTATGAGCGGTCGGAGGGCGCGGTGGGATGGTCGCGCGTCTGGAATCTTTTTGTTCTCCAGCGCTGGTGTGAACTCATGCAGGTCAGCCCGTAGGGAGCGCTGCCAACGAATGCCACCCGTCCGGATCGCAATTGTTTCTCCCTTCATCGATAAACGTCATGGAACCGAGCGGCGCATCGCCGAATGGATCACGCGGCTGCCCCAGGAATACGAAATTCATATTTACAGCCAGCGCGTCGAAGACGTGGACCTCACCCGCATGCGATGGCACCGGATTCCACAAATCCCCGGGCCTCACCTGCTGAATTTTCTCTGGTGGCTCGCCGCCAATTACCTGTGGCGCTGGTGGGACACGCACGTGCGCGGGCTTCGGCCCGACCTGGTTTACACGGCGGGAACGAATTGCTGGGATGCCGATCTGATCTCCATTCACATCGTGTTCGCCGAATTCGTCCGCATGTCGGCGCATGAATTGCAGTTCCGGAGAAATCCCCTTCGTTTCTGGCCCCGGCTGATGCACCGGTGGCTTTACTATCGGCTGATTATTTTTCTCGAAAGCCGCATGTATACGAACCCGAAAACCAGTTTGATTCTGATCGCGAAAAAAACGGCGGACGATTTGAAGCGTCACTACGGCATCGATGGCCCTTTGCCGATCGTTTACATCGGCCTGGACCATAAGATTTTCAACCGCGAACTAACACTTCGCAACCGGCCCGAAGTCCGCAGGGAACTCGGCCTCGGAGAAGATACGTTCGCGCTTGTGCTCGTCGGCAACGATTGGAAGAAGAAAGGCCTCGTGGCTTTGATAGAGGCGCTTGCGCAACTAAAAGATTTGCCGCTGGTCCTCCTCGTTGCGGGCAGGGACGATTCGGCGCCCTACCAAGCGAGGATTCGCGAACTGGGACTCGAAGGAAAAGTGAAGTTCTGCCCTTCCCGCGCGGACGTGCAATGGTATTACGGCGCCGCCGATGTGTACGTTGGGCCGTCACTCGAAGACACGTTTGCGCAGCCTCCCGCCGAAGCCATGGCTTGCGGCTTGCCCGTGATCACCACCGCGACTAACGGAACAGCCGAAATCATGACCGATGGCGTGGATGGATTGATTTTGCAGGATCCAAACGATGTTGCAGGCCTCGCCGAACGCATTCGATGGCTCTACGAGCATCCCGAAGAGAGGGAGAGCATGGCCGCAAAGGCCGCCGTGACCGCTAGCGAATATACGTGGGACCGCAATGGTGTCGAGATGCGCGCCATTTTCGCCGACCGCCTCCACCGCAAAGATCTCCTGGCCTGATCACCGCGGTCATGACAGTCTGTTCTTTAAACGAAGAAATGGTTCCTCAAAATATTCTCTGGAGAGGAATGCAATTCCGATGGAAGCTCCAGCGCAGATCACGAGTCGGGCAAGCAAGGGAAGAAACTGTGAAGTATCCGCTCCATTTTTCCAAAAGGCCGCAACGAAGTGACTGTAGAAATCGAAAATGAGGAGATGAACTAAATAAAGTCCATAACTTATCTTTCCCAGCAGCTGCAAACTCTTCGATGTAACGGCGGCTTTCCACGCACTGGAACCAAGCAAGAGCGAAATACACAGTACGGCAGTAAAGGCGAAATGAAAGGGAACAACCTGCAAGGCCATCCCTAAAGGTCTCTGCCTTGATATGATTCCGAGTGGGATGCCTCCAGCTTCGATGAGGATCGCGATCCCAATCAAGAAGAAGGAAACCCTAAATAATTTTTTTCTCTTGATATTGTACTCGCGCAAGACGGTGGAGAGCATTGCCCCACATGCCAGACCGTCCAAAGAGTTCCACGTGTAATCGTTAATGACAAAACTGACCAATCCGCTCTTCGCAGTGATGAAATAGCTTATCAATCGAAGGACAGGCGTCGTAATAATTACAGCTGCGCAAAAAATCATTAAGGTCTTGTTACGGGTGTGCCGTACTAAGGCCGGCCACAGGAAATAGAAATGTTCCTCTACCGCGAGAGACCATAGTACAGGGTACGCAATGGGAATTCCAAAAAGCGGGGTCAAGTTGGATAGATAAAGGAGACTCAATAAAATAAATGAAATGGGGGCGTATCTTGTCGCCGCGAGAATTACAAGAATTACCAAATAGGCTGGAAGAATCCTCAGAGCCCGCCGGACGTAAAAGCGTTTGTAATAATCCGATCGATCGCGCGATTCGATTAAAATCCCGGTAATCAGGAATCCCGAAAGAACGAAGAAAAGATTTACTCCCAAGCGACCGGCCCACATTGCAGTAAGGAAAACCCGCAGTACTCCATGATAGCGAGGCAGATCTACGTTCCAATAGAGTCCGTGATATAAAATCACCATTAAAATTGCTAACCCGCGGAGTGTGTCCAGTTCAGGCATCACGGGCCTGAGCAGAGGCTCGACTTCTTGTCCGATGGAAGCGAACTCTTGCTTAGTCGACATTTCAAGCCCTAACAGAGGGAAGTAACTGCATGTGCTGGAGTGCTCTGGCAATCGAATCCAGTACGGGCAATTGACCGTTCAAGGTATCATCGGGAGAAACAATTCGCTACACAGAGATAGTCTTATGTTATTGGCAGATCCCCTCTGACCATCTATGCCAGCTGCCTTGAATCAGCAGCGCGACACCACGCGACAAATTTCTTGAGACCTTTCTCCAGTGCCGTTTCCGGCCGGTATTCACTTCGGAATGTAATCGACTTTCGTGAAAAAAATATCCATTTGGTTTCAACCCATCAATGCCTCACGGACGTCATTTCAGTTCCTTGCGATTGTCGATGAGCCTCTTGGTGGCATCGGTTCACCATATCAGCGCTTTTCGGGAGTCTGTCCAGTTCGTTGCTCTTATCGATGAACCTCTTGTTGGCATTTAGGACGTTCAGTGAGCGCCTGAATATGAAACTCGACTGCTGAAGAGATCAAGAATCAGTTCGACGCCATGGATCCCTGTAAAGTCCCTATACAGTCTTGCGCCCGGCTGGATGCGCTGATAGACTCCGCCAATCTGAGAAAAATGGCACGCCGGATGGGACTCTCCTTCGCAGCTTTCTGTGATCGAAAGAGGCTGGTCGCTTGATGGCGACCCTTGGAATGTCCGAGAGACGTGAAGGGAGGGCACCGACAATGAAGCGACTCGGAAGATTTGCCGCGTCCTTGATCGCGGTACTCTGCATGGCCATGCTCGCTTATGGGGCGGACGTGACGGGTACGGTCAAGGGCCCCGATGGCGCGCCGTTCGAGGGAGCGTTTGTCCAAGCGAGAAACACAAATACCAAGATTACGGTCAGCGTATTGTCCCGCAGAGGAGGGCAGTACCGGATACCGAACCTGCCTGCCGGTGAGTACGAACTGCGAATCCGTGCAGTGGGCTACCAGGCTCAGCCGCGTACCGGCGTCAACCTGACGTCCGATCAATCCGTCTCGTTTGAATTTGTCCTTCAGAAGGGGAAAGTGCATTGGACCGACCTCTCGCTTTATCAGGCCGATCAACTGTTGCCGCCGGGAAAAGGCAAGGGAGCACTGTTTACGCCGCAACCCGGACAGCCCACCGCGACCTGCGCTGCCTGCCACGGGATTCAGACTCGCATCGCTTCCACGGTTCGCGACGAAGCCGGCTGGCGGGATCGCGTCGAATACATGCGGACCACCATGCGGGTGAGAATCAACGATCAGGAAGCCGCGGATATCGCGTCGTATCTGAACAGTGTATTTGGAGAAGATTCGAAGCTCCCGAAATCGCCGGCGGATGTGCCCGGGTACGAAAAGGTGGTGCAGTCGTTCGGCGATGACGCCATGAACATCGTCTACGTCGAGTACGAAGTGGGAGGGAAGTTTCCCTGGAGCGCGGTTCCCGATAAAAAAGGAAACGTATGGATACCCTATAACGGCCCCGTGAATAAAATAGCGAGGCTGGACCCGATGACCGGCAAGCTGGAAGATTTTCCAGTATCCAGTCCCGACGTTCTCCGCATTCATTCCGCGGTTCCCGCGGCGGACGGCACTGTGTGGTTTTCCGAGCAATTCAAAAACAAAATTGGGAGGCTTGATCCCAGGACGAAACAGGTTACCGAGTACGACTCTCCCTCGGTGGGGACCACGCACACGCTCCGCGTCGATTCGAAAGGAATGATCTGGAGCACTGGAAATCCCCTCAATCGATTTGACCCCGAAACAAATAAATTCACCGCGTTCCATGCGGACGACGGTTCTTTTTATGGGATTACGATTGATAAGGACGATAACGTCTGGGTCGGCGGGCTCCGCGATGATGGAAAGCTTTACAGGGTAAACAGCAAGGGAGAACAAAAAAGCTGGGCTCCGCCGACCAAGGGCGAGCCGCGACGAATTCAAGTCGCCTCCGACGGCAGCGTTTGGTTTGGAGAATATTTTTCAGGGAAGGTCGCCCACTTCGATCCCAAGACCGAAACGTTTAAGGAATACCAGTTGCCCGGCGCGCGGCCGAGCCCGTATGCCCTGGGCATCGACAGAAACGGCAAAATTTGGTACGCATCGTACTACATGGACGAGTTGGGATGCCTCGATCCAAAAACCGGAAACGTGATCGAATATCCCTACCCGCATTCGGAAAATACGCTCCGCGAATTCTTCCCCGATGACCAGGGACGCTTGTGGTACGGTAGCCCCTCAAACGATAGAGTCGGGTACTTCTATCTTGCGGATCAGTGACGGCACGCAATCGGATTCGTGGCACGTGTGCGGCAACAGAAATGGAATCGAGTTCGACAAGGAGAATTGGCGGCATGAGAAATGTTTGGGTGCTGATTCTGTGTGTTGCGGCCTGTCTGCCGCTGCCACTCCAAGCTCAGGAGAAGAGCCAAGCAAGCGCTGGCAATGCTGCGTTGGAGAAGGAGCTCTTCGCGCTCGAGCGGAAATGGATGAAGGCCGAATTTGATAAGAAAATGACCGGCCCCGACAGTATGGGAGAACTGTGGACGGATGATTTCTTCGACGTGCTGCCCGGGGGTCGCGTAGTGAATAAACAGGAAATGATGGACCTGATGGCCAAGACCGATCGCGAGCCAGGCACCGGCGCTTTCCCGGATCACTTCAAATTGATGGCGGTTTACGGAAATGTTGCATTGGCGACGGATCACACCGTTATAAAGGGAGTAGACGCGAACGGCAAAATCGTCGTTGTTAGAGAAATGGGAGTCCTTCGCATGTTTGTAAAGGAATAGGGCAAATGGAGAGTGGCGGGGGCAGGATTAGTTCCAATCGTCTCCCAATAGAGTTAACCAATGGGCTTGGCGCGCATTAGCTTCGGGAAGAAGACGCGAGTCTTCCGTCAGAATCGAAGGGAGAACGTATGAAGCGAAATATTTATGTCGGGGCAACATTTCTGGCGCTCTTGATTGCACTCGGAGTGGGAATCACCGTTCTCCAGAAGCGTGCTGCTGTCGAAGCCGCAACGGTACAGGCACCGATGTTTGAAGTCGACCCGCTGTGGCCGAAGCCATTGCCGAACCATTGGCTCATGGGAATGACCATCGGCGTTTCCGTCGATGCGCAGGACAACATCTGGATCATCCATCGCCAGGGTTCGCTTGAGCCCGGCGAACTCCACGCCACGTCGAACCCGCCGGTCGCCATGTGCTGCGCTCCGGCGCCGCCCGTCCTGGAGTTTGATCAGGACGGCAACCTGCTGCGCCACTGGGGCGGAAAAGGAAACGGCTACGATTGGCCGGATTCGAACCATGGAATTACGATCGATTACAAAGGCAACGTCTGGATCGGCGGCAACGGTCGTGGCCCCGCTGCCAGGCCTGCGCCAGGTGGCGCGCCTGACGAATCGGCTGCTTCCGCCACCAATTCCTACCTCGACAATCAAGTTTTGAAATTTACGCAGGACGGCCAGTTCCTGATGCAAATCGGCAAGCCCGCCCACAGCAAGGGCAGCAACGATATTGAGAACCTGAGGCTACCGGCCAAGACGTTTATCGACAAGCAGACGAATGAGGTGTACGTCGCCGACGGGTACGGCAACCATCGCGTGATCGTGTATGACGCGGATACCGGCCAGTACAAACGCCACTGGGGCGCCTACGGGCACAAGCCCGACGACACCGACCTCGGAAAATACGATCCGGACGCGCCGCCGGCACAGCAATTCCGCAACCCCGTGCATTGCGCGGACATGTCCGTCGATCGCCTGGTGTATGTCTGTGATCGCGTGAACGATCGGATTCAGGTCTTCAAGCCTGACGGAACCTTCATAAAGGAAGGATTCATCGCCAAGCGCACGCTGGGCTCGGGCTCGGCGTGGGACATTGCGTTCTCCAAGGACCCGCAACAGAAGTACATCTACCTGGCGGACGGGGAGAACGACCGCGTCCACATCCTCTTGCGCGACACCCTCGAAGTTTTAACCACGTTCGGAGAGGGTGGGCGGCAGCCGGGCGAATTCTACGGCCCGCACAGCATCGCCACGGATTCGAAAGGCAACATTTACGTGACAGAGACCTATCGCGGCCAACGCGTGCAGAAGTTTGTTTACAAGGGCCTGGGGCCGGTCACAAAGGAAGACCAGGGCGTCCTGTGGCCGAAGAGTATGAAAAAGTAAAAGACACTTATGTTTGAGCGGCGCTCAATATCGTCCTTTCCGGGAGGAGACTCGCAATGAAGTGGATTCGCGTTCCGCTAATATTAGCGCTGATGACCTTTTCGTCCTTGGCCATCGCGCAGGATTCCATGAAGAAAGGCGACAAGGGCTGGACAGACTTGGAAAAGCAACTTGCGGACATCAACGACCAGTGGGTCTGCGCCCACAAATATCACAAGAACCATGCTCAGGATTGTGTCGACTTCAAGAATCAGATTTGGCCCGATACTTTCTTCGAGATCAGCCGCCAGGGGGAAGTTACGGACAAGCAAGAAATGGTTAAGAGACAGACGGCGACCGCCACGGCTCATCCGATTTCCCCTGGCGATGCGGGGCCTAATCCGCAGGATTTCAAATTGATGGGAGTCTACGGAAACGTTGCGCTCGCCACGGATCACACGGTTTTTAAAGCCGCTGACGCTAGCGGCAAGATTGTGGTTACGGACGAGGCGACGGTTCTACGGATGTTCGTGAAGCTGGACGGGAAGTGGAGGCCAGCGGGCGCCGCATTGGTCCCAGTGAAATAGCAGGAATAAAACTGTTCCACAAAAAGCAATACAGCGCTTTGGCATCTCCAAACTCAACATCTTGGATGACTATGGCTGTCTTGACCAATCAACCAATCCAGGTGCAGCGGTATTTGTTCCTTGTAAAAGATGTACGTCATGTTCCGCAATAAATAAACCTCCCGAGCGATCAGTCTTGAACAATAACCCATCTAAAAATACACAGATTGCTTGATGCCAAGATGGAGGGTACATTCAAGAGGAAGTTTAGAGCCCGAGGGGCGGACTGACCGAGCCGATGTTTGGTCTAGGGGGACCAAGCGTCCGGCGCGATCGCTCGCCTCTTGGTCTTACTGCTCGCCTAGTGAGAAAGCAACTACATCGGGTGGTTGTACCCTCAACACCGGCGCACTAAATCTGAGTCCCAGTTTAGCAATCGCGCTATACAATTAATCATGCCTGTTTGCCACTACGCCATCTGCCCAGTTCCGAATTGCATGGGGCTCGTGATTCCTGGGTACGAGCCAGACAGCAGGAAAATGTTTCTGGAACTGTCGCGCAGATGGTATCTGGAATGTCCCGTTTGTCATCAAAGTTTTGTAATCGCTGACTCGGAATTGAAGATCGATGAAATTTCGTTGGTGCGTATACGCCAAACTTATCCTGACAAGCCATAGCAGGATGTGTGGCAGGTTTTTCAATATGTCGGTGCGATGTGCTGTTTGCTTCTAAAGTAGAAGCGGGTAAGGCAATTCCGGCATCGATAAGTCCGAAAACCCAGTGGGTACAGAAGGATGCGCTCGAGAATGCCTCTGCGTCTGGATCTAGAAATTTCTGTAGATAGACATCGCGGGCAGCAAAATTTGGATTTGATATCTTGTTTCATTCGATCCGAATGCACATGGACTGATTGCAATCATTTCAAACGCGACCGGCACGAAATATCATATTTCTAAAGACTTCTCAACGGTTGGCCTTAGGTAAAAGCGTGTATTGTCCTTCGCGGAGCCTGTGTGTAGGGTATCATACAGAGGTACCTTCCTGGCTTGGTCTCCTCACCTGGAGTTCTTTATGCCTAAACGAATCCTTGTTGTTGATGACAATGGCCCCATCCGGGGCTTGGTCCGGGAGTTCATCGATTCTAGGCCCGGCTTCGAAATTTGTGGGGAAGCGGCTGATGGTATGGAGGGAATTCAAAAAGGTCGAGAGTTGAAGCCAGACTTGATAGTTCTGGATTTTTTGATGCCTCGAATAAATGGCTTACAAGCGGCCTTGATCCTTCACGAAATCGAGCCAAAAACGCCGATCATTTTATTCACTTTCTATAAAAACGCGATACCCATGGGTCTGGCTCAGGCGGCAGGGGTGTCCTCAATAATATCAAAGACAGATCAACTCGCTATGCTGGCGGAGGAGGTTCAAAGACTCACTGATTGCTCGAATTAGTTTATCTTGGAATTATTGTTTGACAGAGCTTCGGAGTTATCCGCTCGCTGCCTTCTTAATTACTTGTCGCGACTTTTGAGGCGTTATTGTAGGTAGTGGTTCACCGCTCTCGATTTCAACCGCCAATAACTCATTCTTTGAATGCTCAGCCAGTTCTTGCAGCTTTCGTTCAGCTTCAAATCGTCCAAGCACACAAGTTCGCCAAATCATCGATCCGTCTGGAAACTTCTCGATAATGTCGAAATTGCGCACCATTGGTCACCTCCAAAATGAGAGGTCTGAGGCTAGGATTGACTCTTTTATTCGGCGTGGAGATTTTTCTCTCAAGTTAAACCATCATCGATTCTACGTATCGACTAACCCAATGGTGTCAACAATTTGGTCACTACAAGCACTTAAATGATCCACGCTCTGTGCGAATTCCCACGGAGTCACCCAGTGCCTGACAGCTTCAACTCCCAATAAGTTCTGCAACCACCCACAGTTGCATTCGACACTGTAGGTATCTCCATTGATTTTCTCAAGGTTGCTCGCTGTGCTCGTCACAGGAATAGCGAATGGTTCCTTACATCGTTTGCACCGAAACAGAAGCAGGTGTACGTACGCCAAGTTTTTCCCATCCATGACAGCACCTCAACACAGCCATGGACGCAAGATCTTTTCCAATTTGACAACGGCGCAAGTTATTGAGAATGATCGCAGAGAATTTCGTGTACATGAGTTACAGCAGGAAAAATAAATGCGAAACTGCGGTAATTTTTTCTCGCTTAACTAGGTGAGGATTCTGGCCAGACGAAAATCGCTTGATTCTCTGATTCGATTCCCTTCGCAATTTCAGTCACTTTTACCTCTGCGGCCACCACTTTTTTAGGAGGAGAAAGGCGCTAACGCTGCCAAAATTACCAGTTCTAGTACTCGTCTGAAATGATCTGGATATCAATACGTATTGAGCCGTCGTCACTTAGCAAATAGTTCCTCCCCTGGCGGACATATTGCTCCATTCCATACCGTAGGACCAATCAACTGAACTGCGAGAAAAAACACATCTCGGGTTCAGATGGACAACAAGAAAGAAACGACTTGAGGAGGGCATAGTGATGAATCTCCTAAAGCGAGTGGGCAGTCGTGATGATCGGAATTCTCGCATTCGCTCCGGTTACATTTGCAAAGGACCAAGACGGGCGAAGAAGGAAGAAGATCGTATAGCGAATTCGAGCGCTGTTATGAGTGAAATTCTTAATGTCCCCGACAATATTCCACGGGACCTACTCGACAAGGCGCGTTGTGTGGTCGTAATGCCGTCGGTCCTTAAAGCGGCGTTCATTCTTGGAGGCGATTACGGTCGCGGAACAATGGTCTGCCGTACCGGAAAGGACTTTTCAGGCCCCTGGGGCGCTCCGGCGATGTACGCGTTAGAAGGCGGCAGCATCGGTTTTCAGATTGGCGGCGAAGCAACTGACTTCGTCTTTCTCATCATGAACGATCGCGGAGCGAACAGCCTCTTGCATAGCAAGGTCAAGCTTGGCGCCGATGCATCCATAGCCGCTGGGCCGGTGGGACGGGCCGCAGCTGCGGACACGGACGCTTATTTGCGCTCGGAGATTCTGAGTTACTCACGGGCACGAGGGGTGTTCGCGGGAGTCTCGCTCGAGGGCTCAACACTTCGTCCGGATAATAAGGCCGACCGCGACCTTTACGGACGTGCCGTGACCGCGGCGCAGATCGTCAGGGAATCAGAGGTGCAGTACTCCTTCAATCGCGAATAATTTGATCGCGCAATTGGAAAGTGCGTCGCCCCGATTAAGGTCTTAGAAATTTTCACATTCACAATGAGAGGGCGGAGTCCCAGCTCCGCCCCTCATCTTCGTTCGCGCGCTAAACGCGGTGGAAATTATTAAGAGCGAATGGCGAAATGAAACACGCCAAAGTGAGGAGGTTGCGATGGCTGGGAAAAATATTGCAGTCTTTGGAATTTATCCACATCGGGCAAGCTTTGAATATGCATTCGGAGTTTTGAAAGAGCAGGGGTTCCGGGCCACAGACGTTTCCGTCCTGCTTCAGGAAAATCCCGGCACAAAGGATCTTGCGACGGAGAAGGCAACGAAAGCGCCGGAAGGCGCAGCCACTGGCGCAGGTTCGGGAGCAGTTATCGGAGGCGCGCTTGGTTGGTTGGCAGGAACTGGCGCGCTTTCTTTCCCCACGCTCGGGCCACTCCTCGTGGCCGGACCCATTATTGCGACACTGGCGGGGATTGGAGTTGGTGGTATGTTGGGCGGGGTTTCGGGAGCACTGGTAGGGCTAGGAACGCCTGAATACGAAGCCAAGCGGTATCAAGGGCGGATCGAAAAAGGCGGCATCCTCTTATCCGTGCACTGTGATAGTTCGAATTGGGTGAATAAAGCCAAACGCTTGCTCAGATTCGACTGGGGCGGAGGATATCTCTTCCACTGCTGAGTCCGCCGCAGATTATGACAATACGGATCGTCCGATGCCTCGGAGTACGTTTGGCTAGGGATTTTTGGACCAGGTCGAGTGTTTAGGAAGCCTTTCATGAATTCCCTTCCCGATTAAGATGCTTCGCCTTTGCTTCATTCAATCCACTTCTGAGCCCCCTTGGCCTCCGCTTCAGGAGATGCTGTGGATGAAAGAACCGCCTAAAGACCGCCGCATCTCTTCACGAACTAACCAATCTAAGACGGTCCGAATCCGCCCGGCCGAATCAAAATACGCCGAAGAGATTCGTACAACGTTGAATGTATCTTGGAATGGATTGTATTTTGCGACTTCGATTGGCCACTATTTCCCCGGCATGGTTGTTTATATTACGCAGGACTTCCGAGCGAATGATCCGACGAGCCGGGAAGAACCAGGCAGTATTGTGAGAGTCGATAAATTGAAAGAAGGCAGGTGGGGTGTAGCGGTCCACTTGCCTCGGCCCGCTAAGGCTTGATTCCGCCAAAAAGCGAATCTTTATTGCTTAACTCTTGATAGAAATTGGCATCGACGCGTCACTCGTTCGCGTACTGCTTTATGGCTGGAATCAACTCAATCGCAAGCTTCGTTTTTTCCAGCAACTTGACGGCTCCAATGGTCTCCGCGAGAGCGTTCGTCTCATCGTCCTTCCAAATTGATATTGCCAGCAATCGCGAACCAATTAAGCCGGATTTTAGCTGCGAGGGTGTTACGGCGTGTTCATCGCGCATATGAACGTCTAGAACAATAACTTGCGGAAGTAGCTTTGCTGCAAACTCCATTGTTTGAGCGAAGCTGACACATTCAGCGATGACTTCGATTTCAGGATCGCTTTTGAGCAGATCGACGATCACCTTCCTCACGACTTCACTGTCATCGGCCAACAGCACGCTGATTGTCATCGATAGGAATTGTATAGCATATCTGACGGTGAGGTCCTGTAGGCCAGTAGACCGACGGCCCTTCTTTGGTGGTAAATGGGTTGAGTCTGGGACAGTAGAAGATTACAATCCACGAGCTAGAAGTCTGAATCGGAAATTCCGGTTTAAAACTAACGGGCTTTTCGCGATCTGTGTACACGCGACAAGAGGTTGCGCCGTCCTTGTAAAGCACACTTAGCACCTGTGTTTGTGCTTCCTCCGATTCTCATTGTCAAATGATGGTTTCCGACGGACTCCCTTTTGGAGGGAAACTGTCACATTAAATAGTTTGTCCACGTGATTCTGCTACTCGGGCTGATGCGGATATTCTACCCGGTGAGCTGTCGCACTCCATGGATACCTAGCGGATTTGAAAGGCATCTTGAACAGAATCGACGACAGAGTGAGGGCCGAGCAGCAACAGGCTATCGATGAATTGCCACAACGGTTCCGGATTTAGGGTGAAAGTGGGCCTGTTGGCTTTGCGCGCAAATCTTGTGGTAGTCTATTCGCTATAATGGATCCGATGCTCCGTAAACCTCTATTTCTGGATCGCTCCGTTCGTTCGCATATTCCGACGAAAATCTTATGAGTCAGATTAGATCGAAAAAGGCGCTAATCTCTGGTATCACAGGCCAAGATGGGTCTTACTTAACGGAGCTCTTGCTTGCGAAGGGCTACGAGGTGCACGGAATCATTCGACGTGCGTCAACCTTCAATACAGATCGGCTCGATTCCATTTACAGTGATCCCCACGCAAATGTAGTTCCACTTCATCTCCACTATGGAGATTTGGCAAACGCCGCAAGGCTTCGCGAATTAATCGAACGTATTCAGCCCGATGAAATTTACAATCTGGGTGCCCAATCCCACGTCCGAGTCAGCTTCGATCAAGCCGAGTACACGGCTGACATAGTAGCCACCGGGACACTTCGCCTCCTGGAGGCATTCCGAGACTACACAATCGCTAATGGGCGCCGTGCGCGTTTCTATCAGGCCAGTTCCTCGGAGATGTTTGGTGCTTCGCCACCGCCTCAGAATGAATTGACGCCGTTTTATCCGCGCAGTCCTTACGCGGTGAGCAAGGTCGCAGCGCACTGGTACGCGGTAAACCAGCGCGAAGCATATGATCTTTTCATCGTGAACGGAATCTTGTTTAATCATGAATCTCCAAGGCGCGGAGAGACATTTGTCACCCGCAAGATTACACGCGCTTTGGGCCGAATTAAACTCGGTTTACAGGAAAAGCTCTACCTTGGCAACTTGGATGCACGTCGAGACTGGGGGTATGCGGCGGACTACGTGCATGCGATGTGGCTCATGCTCCAACAGGAATCTCCCCAAGACTTAGTCATCGCCACGGGTAAGAGTCACACGGTGCGGGAGTTTCTCGAACTTGCCGCCTGCATTGCCGAAGTCGATTGGAAAAGCTGTGTAGAGAACGACCCCCGCTATTTCCGTCCATCGGAGGTCAATGCACTCGAAGGAGACGCGAGCAAGGCACGGCAGGTCCTCGGATGGAGGCCCGAGACCAGCTTCGAGGAACTTGTGCAGACAATGGTGAAGCACGATTTGGACCTGGCTCGGCAGGAGCAGACTCTGATTCTTGCCGGTCATCGCATCGTACCCCGTGGGCATGCCCATACCTGACGTATCCCGTTTGACGCAATCGAGCCAAATATTTGTCGCCGGCCATCGCGGTCTGGTTGGGTCCGCGATTGTTCGCAGGCTAGAAAAACTCGGTTGCCGGAATCTGATTTTGCACTCCAGAGGCGACCTTGACCTGCGCAACCAAGCTGCAACCGACCAATTTTTCGCTGAAGCACAACCCGAATTTGTCTTTCTGGATGCGGCAATCGTCGGGGCATAGTGGCAAATGTGGCATCACCAGCCGTATTTTTTTACGATAACCTCACAATTCAGACAAATGTAATTCATGCAGCTTGGCAGAACGGCGTGCGGAAACTACTTTTTATGGGCTCGTCGTGCATATAGCCAACGATTTTAAAATTGCCGATGGGCTTTATGATGGCACAATGCGCAGAGGGCGATCAGATTCTCGGCAGCGTCATCGCCCAGTCGGCTCCGCCACTGAATGTGATGGACTTGAAGATTCTCCATCCGCCCGCACGATTGACAACGCCATCCATCCCGTTCCAGGACTTCCCGGCAGAGCTGGCGATAAGCTTCAGGGTCAAGCCTCAACCGGGGCCGCTTGGCGCGGATCCCTTTCAAAACGTGACCTGCACTTCTTCAAGGAGTTGCTTTCCTCTGCGGCTTCGGAAGACCAATGACCAGCCGGGTGAGGCAAGGCAATAGAGCATCTCGGTTGCCCGCCTCCAAGCTCACTCCCGCCAGAAAATCCGCGCAGATCATCTCCAGGCAGTAGCCTCGCGACTTGTCGCTCCCGAGCATTAGACCCGCTGTTTCTAGCGCCTGCTCGATTACAGGCAGTTGGCTCTTGTAGGCCTTGAAATAGAGGATCTCCCACGGCTCCGTTTCCTTCCCGGTCAGGTGCTTCGATACCTCCCGTTTGAATTCCTCCTTGGGCAGTTCGCGAGCTTTGTGCAACCAGGTTGCACTATCGAACCTCTGCCCGTCCCTCCGCGCCACCTTCACTAGTTCGGTCGCCTTCGCCCAGCCCACCTGCTGCAGTTCCACTTTGTGAATGCGAGGCAGCTGCTCGTGGATCGCCATCAGGTAGTAGGCCTTACGTCTGGACTCCGGGAATTTCCTCTCCAGGAACTCATCGAACGAACGGACGTTGTCCACCCTCCAGTACTGTCCTGCCCGAACCTCGCACAGATAGCGACCGAGTTCGACAAACTTCGAATCCCGTTCGCGGTCCGTGGCCTTCTCCCACGACAAGATCTCATCGATCTTCGAGAGCACAAACACGGCACGCCGGCGATTGAGCTTCGGAGCCACGAAAGGCCTTCCGTTAGTCGTCAAGCACGTCAAGCCAATCAAGGTCGGCGGCTCCTGGTTGACGAATGAGTTTGGTTTGGGCGAGTGCCTCGTTCCCGAGGCACAGTCCGAGGTGGGCACAGCTGACGCACCCGTTCTGCGGGAAACGGATTCCTGGGTGGGAAGGAAACTGGGCCGTTTCTATTTGACGTGGCCGTCGCTTCGACCAACTGGCCAAACTCCTGACGCTGCTCCTCCGTGATCGAAGCCAGTAGGTATTGAATCTCCGGAACGCGTTTCCTAACAAACGCCACAATGGCAACGTCGGAGATTCCAGTGATCCAGGAGTAGCAGACGAGTTGAAGGTCAAGTGAGGTCAGTCCCTCAGGCTGGTCCGGATAACGGGCACTGGTGGTTTTCCATTCCAGCAAACGCCGCGTGCCGTCCAGGTGGCCAATGGCATCGACATAGGCCACAAACTCGTGCCCATTCGAGAGCGAACGGAAGATCTTCTTCTGCATGTTGCGTTTGGGTTGGCGAATGCGGATGCGGTTGTCTCGGGCAAACTGCTCCAAGAGCCCGATCCCTTGGCGAAGCAGCCGCTCCCAGTCGTCTCCGTGGGAGTACTCGAGCGGAACATCGCGGTACGCTCCCCACTCCTTGAACAACACTGCTCCGGCATCCTCACGCTCGAAGAGTGCCGCGAGTGCCTTCTCAAAACACCGGCCGAAGCACAGCGCCGCCCGAGACTCCTTCTCCCTCCAGCCGTCCAGATACCGAAAGCGGTAGCTCCTCGGGCAGCGCAGGTATTGCGAAACTTGCGTGTAGCTAAACGTCACGGGCCACCTCCTGGTTGCTCGCCGCAGACACGGAGAGTTCTTCCCATTCACTGGCAGGAGCAAACCCGCCGAGATTGAGAAACGAGCGGCCGTTCAGGGTGGTGCGGGAAATCCGCACGATTCCTCGAAGGCCGATCAGTGCCTTTTCGTCCACTTCGTCTCGGCCCAAGAGATCAGGGTCGTAGCCAAAGTCGCGCAGGAACCAGCGGAGTTTCCAGAGTGCCTTGGGAGTGCAGTAGAGGCGACCATTGAGGGAACGGCCTTGATGCTCTCTTGGTTCGAGAATGATGAGCCGCAGAACGTAGAACGGTCGCTCAGGATGCCAGCGGTAGAAGACCCGATCGACGCGGACCAGGAAAACGCCCTCCAAGATGCTCGGAGTGTTGGGACCTGTCGCCATGCAGACCTGGGATATGGCGTTTCATGGGGCAACCTCCTGCGACTTGGAATAGCTGTTGAGCTGGCAGATCAGCCCGTCGCGATCTTTGGCGGCGCGCTCGGCCAGATCGTTGATGAAGGCTTCGACCTGATCTCGGCTGGCATCTCGCAGGGTGGGGGTGCCGCAGTAGTCGGCGGCATAGGCCTTGACGAGGCCAGCATCGAGCTGGTACTGGCGGATCAAAAGGCAGAGGCGGTCGCGGAGGCGAGGCTGGCCGTTCTGGTGGCCGTTATTTCCGTTCGAGGAAGGCTTGAACTCATCTGATGACCCGGAGGAATTAGATCTGGGGGCCCAGCCAAGTTCCTCGACCGAACAGAGCCCGATGCCGTAGGCCTTGCGGAGGGCGCGGTTTACGGCGCGAGTTTCGGCGACGCGCATCTCGGCGCCGTGGACCAAGGAGGAGACATTGGAGGGATCGGCGTCGCCGTAACCGACGAAGCCGCGAGAGCGAGGTGACTTGTAGACGGTCGCCTTGAAAACCCAACGGTTGGCAGCCAGGATCAGACAATCTCTTTTCGATGGATGTCCTGATTCCCACGCACCGGTTGCGTCGCGCTATGTGAAGCAGACCCGCGTGCGTAACGTACCAACCGTTGTCCAGAAGCTGGAGCTCGCCCGGCTGCTACGTCTAAGGGAGTGTCGTTCGGACAAGTCTGTTGAAGTGTTCGGATGCGCATTCTTTGAAAGCACTCCCCAAGTGGCTCGGGCCGGCTCGCATTTAGCTCGAAATAGCGCACTTTTCTCTCCCTTCAGGCCCTCCAATTGAGACGCGCCATTTTCTGATGTCCCGGATGTTTCGCCCGCTTGCGAATTCGGAGGTGCTATCTCGATATATTTTGGCTCATGGTTTTCGGAGACATCCTTCTGGTAAGCTACCCGGCGCGTGCCCAGACAGACGCTCTTGGTGGTCGTGAGATGCTGGGGATCATCTACGATACGCCGCATTGCTTATACTCGTAAAAAGAATACTCTCAAAATGAATAAAGTCAAGCCGAAACATCCTGGGTCGGCCGCGTCGTTCCCAGAACTGATATAGACCTCCACGCCCTGGGACAAAGGATCAGACAAATAAGAGCGCAGGTTACACAGGAAGATTTCGCACGCTCATTGGGTATCAGTCAGGCGCAACTGTCGAAGTATGAATTGGGGCAAAGTGCGTTGCCTTTGGGAGCTCTGGTAAAACTAGCCCAGCGGTCCGGGTGGACCACGGATTGGATATTAACCGGGAAAGGCTAGCAGCTACCATGGAATTGATTCGATGCCAGCAGCAACTGGTGAAAAGTCTCCTGGGTCAGATAGGCCGAAACCAATGGCATCGACATAGCCACAAACGCGTTGCCGTCTGAGAGCTAACGGTCGAGCTTTTCCCGCATGTTCAACTTGGGTTCCTGCGGCATTGCCTTTAATCCAAATAGAAAATTCGAAAGGGTCACGGATCGGGCTGACGAGTACATGAATTTGTGCCCCGGTAAGTGTATGGTATAATTCTTAAAGTTTTAGGCGGCTCGGAAGAGCCAAAAAGAACGAAGGGACGCATTGTTCAGGCGTCCCATTTTTTTTGCTATTGCCTCGAGCGGAACAGAGAAAGGAAGGAACGTCGGAAGCCCAGAATGACGGCGCGTTGTCAGATTGGAATTTGCCGAGGAAATAAAATGAAGATGAAATTTTCTCAAACCCCAAAAGGTTTACATCATGCGACCTCGATCGTCAAGCGGGCCGACATGACGCGTTACCGGCCGAGCCGCGACTCCTCCATTTGCATTCATGAGGAAGGCTGCAATCAAACAGTCGTGACTGGAGCGTTGCCGCAAGGCCATCTCGAGACAGAGGTGCGCGTTGAGACTATTCCAGATCCCGACCTTAACGGGCCCAAGGGCCTGGTCATCCCGCGCGTCGAAGTCGATTTCAAACATCTGGATGATGGCCGCGTGGTTGAACTCGTTGAGGATCCCGCCGACGCAAGGAAGACCAAGTTGGCAGTGTTGGACAGCGGGAAGGTATATCTCACGGATGCGGTTGACCACGCCGACCAGCTTCTTGTGCCGATCGGACGTATGACGGATGGGCTGGAAGACATCATTCTGCCCCGTGCGCCCCGTCCGTATGGGTCAACGGAAGAAGTATTCTACAGGGCGCACAACCTGATCGCATCTTGCGTCACCCTTCAGAGCCCATACTCGCTTGTGACTGCAGCGATCGTTCTGAATTCGTGGTTCGCCGATCGGCTGCGACCGCCCGTTTACCTCTTGCTCACTGGACTCCCTCAATCGGGAAAAACCACCCTGCTAGAGACGTTGCGATTACTTTGCCGCCGGCCTCTTTTGGTCTCTGACATCTCATCGGCAGCCGCCTTCGACGCATGTAGTCGCTTCGGCTGTACTCTATTGATCGACGAAAACGACTGGCGCGCCGATCAAAATAGCCGGGCATTGCGGAAGCAACTTCGCGCCGGAACGACCAAAGGCCTGCTTACAAAGCACCTCCGCAAAACGCAACACGCGTACGGGACGAAGGTCCTTAGTGGCGTCGAATTACCGGATGACGCGGCCCTCAGGAGCCGCTGCATCCACCTGCCGATGAACGAAACTGATCGCTCTGACCTGCAGAAACCATGGGATCCGCAGATCGTAAAGGAAGCGGAAGCTGTAAGGGGACAACTCCTACAATTTCGACTGGAACACTACGCATCAATCTCTCCGCGAACTATCGCCGGAGCGGAAAAACTCCGGCCGAGGTCTCGCGACCTGCTCAGCAGTCTTCTCGCTCCCCTTGATGGCGTGGAGGTCATACGGCAACTTCTGCTTGCATTCTTCATCAGCACACACGATCCCTCGACTCGGGACCTTCTCTCGCCGGCACAGTCGGCCGTCGTCGCTGCGCTGTTTGAGTTTGTCCATCACCCAGCCAGTGTCGGATTTGTTCAAGTTGGCCTCGTCGCTGAACTGGCCAACCGGGTCCTTGGCGCGACGGGTGAGCGGCTCAAGTTAAATCCGCGTGCGACATCCAGCATCCTGACGAGCATTGGTTTCAGCGACCGCGGCCGGTCGAACCAAGGGTCGATCTTGCGTTTCGACAAGGCGACCGTAGCCAAAATCCACAGATTGAAGCGCAATCATGACGTCCAGTGGCCTGTGTCGGCGACCTTGAAAGCTCATATGGACGCATGCAATTTCTGCCAAGACGAACCGTCGCCAATATCAACAAAATCAGAGGGATAGGCATCGCGTTCCGGCCCTTGCGTGGAGCCGGAGAGTAAAGTCCTGTGGGCCGAGACAGCGCGGAGTCGTGCATGTCGTGTATGTCGTGCACGTTGGTTTAATAGCATTAGGAAGCGCCAAAGGACGTTGAGCGGCCTTGCAGGACGCTGAGGCAGACTTGCGTCAACGGGGGAGAGGGGGCGAGGCGAAAGCCCACGAATACAAATTTGCAAAACGAACTCGCCTAAATCACTTGAAATCTGCAGGTTGCTTTTCCCATTACGAGCTCATACAACACTTCTACGGTCAGGGCAAGCGTGCTGCGAAAGTTTTGTTACGTGAAGCACCATGATTGAAAGGTTCCGTCTGCCAGCGTCAGACAGCGGACCCGTCTCTGAATCCTTCAGCATCACGCGCGCCGGCTCGGATCGGCGGCGCGATACCACGCGACAAATTTCTTGAGACCTTCCTCCAGCGTAGTTTGCGGGCGGTAGCCGAGCAGCTTCCCGGCTTTTGAAATGTCGGCCCACGTCAGTGGCACGTCTCCCTGTTGCGGCGCTTCCCGCTGGACAATCGCTTTCTTTCCGGTCGCGCGTTCCAGCATGCGAACCAGTTCCGAAAGTTTTATCGGGATGCGAGTTGCCGAGATTGCAGATTTCAAAGGGCGCTCCGTCCGTGGAAGAGAAATCGTAATCGAGCGCGCCGAGGACGCCGGCGACAATGTCATCCACGTACGTGTAATCCCGCCCCGTTTCTCCGTCGCCGAAAATGGGGATCGGTTTTCCCGCCTCGATTCGAGCGACGAATTTGTGAATGGCCAGGTCGGGCCGCTGTCGCGGTCCGTACACGGTGAAGAACCGGAGGGCCATCACCGGCAGTTTGTAAAGATGCGCGTACGTGTAGCAAAACAATTCCCCGGCAAGTTTGGTGGCGGCGTACGGCGAAATCGGGCGCAGGTCGGATTGCTCTTCGGAAAAGGGCGCCCTGCTGCTCGCGCCATACACGGAACTTGAAGACCCGAAGATCAGCCGCGAGACCTGGAATTCCCTGCAGAGCTCGAGCAAATTCACCGTTCCGGCCACGTTCACCTGCTCGTAGAGCTGCGGCTGCTCGATCGACGGGCGAACGCCGGCCCGCGCCGCAAGATGAATGATCGCGTCCGGCCGGACGCCGGCGACGGTTTCCCGCATGCGGTCCATCGCGCAAATGTCCTGCTCAAAAAAATCGAATGGCGCCGATCTTCCGGATCGATTCGAGATTAGCTTTTTTCCAAGCGGGGGAATAGAACTCGTCGAGATTGTCCACGATGCTCAACTGAGCATGGTTGCGGAGCAAAGCCTCCGCCACATGCGAGCCGATGAACCCGGCTCCGCCCGTCAGCAAAA
Organism: uncultured Acidobacteriota bacterium; assembly: GCA_963740035.1. Lineage (GTDB taxonomy): Bacteria > Acidobacteriota > Terriglobia > Acidiferrales > UBA7541 > Palsa-360. The sequence goes on along the minus strand of CAVUDA010000019.1, from coordinate 174,564 downwards.
TGCGCTTCGGATTTCCGGCCACGCCACGATCCCCCTCGGCTCGCAAAACGAACGGGTCAGCGTAACAGCAAATCACATTGGCGCATAGCGAGCCATGTTGTCATTTAAGCGGATGCATTCCAGTGCGATCTGCAGACCCTGCGGGCTGAGTCTTTCCAGACCAGACTCGAGGCTGAATTCCATCACCACATCCAATGCCACAGGTTCCCTGCGTGATGTAGACTCTCCCGATGTTCTCGCATCGTGAGCGCACCCTCGGCACCACATCCGCAATGACGCTTTCGCGGCCGGGAAATTATTCGGCATGCGCAAGACACCTGGACTGCCGCGGCGCCCAAGGCGGCAAGCCGCTTTACGCGAATGAGCTCCATCGTGGGATTATTCACGGACGTGCTCCCGCCCGGCGGCGTTCAGCGCGCCAGCCGCCACGTTGCCGCTGTGACCGCGAAATTTGCTTCTGACCGCGGCATGACAGCCCGTTTCCTGAGCCTCAACGACCCGCAGGGATTGCACACCGTGCGTGTTGGTTCCCTGGAATTTTCCGTTTCCGGCTATGCGGGGAGCAAGATTCAATTCGCTCTGGCAGCGCTGCGCGCGGCGAGCCGCAAACCGGCCCTGGTGATTGCGCTTCACCCGCATTTAGCTCCCATCGTGTGGGCCATGAAAACGCGCGGCGGAAATTTCGGTCGATTGTCTTCACCCATGGCGTCGAGGTGTGGCAACCGCTCGGCTGGCCGCGCGGCGCCGCGCTCCGCCGCGCGGATTTGGTCATCGGGCCGAGCGCGGACACCGTGCAGCATCTGTTTCCGAGCAACGCATTCTTCCCGGCAAAGTCCAGCGGCTCCCCTGGGGTCTCGACCCCGAATTTGAGGCGCGACTTGCGGCCGCCGTTCCGCTTTCGCCTCCGCCGGGCTTTCCACGGACTGGCCGAATCATCCTGACGGTCGGCAGATGGGATCCCGCCGAAAAATATAAAGGCGCGGACAATTTAATTGCCGCTCTGCCAAGTGTCCTGAAAGCGGCGCCGGACACCTCGCTCGTGCTTGTCGGCGACGGAGATGACCGGCCAAGACTTGAACATCTCGCCCGTGATCTCGGTGTTTCGGAACACGCGCACTTTCTCTACGGCCTGACGCCTGAGCAACTCTTCGCCTGCTACGCAAACTGCGACGTCTTCGCCCTGCCCAGCCGGGGAGAAGGTTTTGGCCTCGTGTTTCTGGAAGCCATGGCCCATGCCAAGCCGGTGATTGGCGGGGCGCACGGGGGCATTCCAGACATCGTGGAGGACGGCGTGACGGGCTTGCTCGTGCCGCACGGGGATGTCGAGCGTCTCGCGCAAGCGCTCGAATCTCTTTTCAACAATCCGGCCCGGGCCAGGGAAATGGGCGCGCGCGGGAGAGATCGCCTCGAGAAGACATTTTCATTCGCGCAATTTCAATCGCACCTGACCGCAGATCCTGATCGATGTTCTTGCCTAATAACAATGAATTGACAAGCTTCCCGTCGCGAAGGCAGGCTCGCGGGAGTATAATTCGCGGCAGGGAAAGCCCTTTTGAATCTTTTCCCTGGCTATATAGCCTGTTGTGCCAACCACCCAGGGCCAGGCCGTGTAGCGCTCGCCTTCAGGCGAGCATGTGCTTGAATCTAAAGTGCCCGCCTGAAGGCGGGCGCTACAAGAACGTCTGAAATTCAAGTTCCTATGCGCCTCTTGCATGTGACCCAATCCTACTATCCCTTTCTTGACATGGGAGGTCCCACGGTCAAAGTGAGGGCGCTCGCCCGCGGTTTGGCATCCTCCGGCCATGCGGTGACGGTCCTAACTGCCGATCTGGGCTTAGACTCGGCGATGCGGAAAATAACGGGTGCAGTTCCGGGACGGTGGGGATTCGAAGCCAGGGAAAACGGCGTGGAAGCTATTTATCTTCGAACGCGCGCCCGGTATCGATCCCTGACCTGGAATCCCGGCATCGCCGAGTTCTGTCGCGAACGGCTTGACAGCTTTGACCTTACGCACATTTTTGGCCTCTACGACCTGGTCGGACCGCGCGTCGCCGGCGCCTGCCGCAGGATTGCCCGCCCATATATTGTGGAACCAATGGGCATGTTCCTGCCAATTGTACGCAGTATCTGGATCAAGCGGCTCTATCACGACACCCTCGGTGGCCGCCTGCTCCGGGGAGCAAGCCGCGTGATCGCCACGTCGGAGCAAGAGCGCCAGGAGTTCCTGGAAGGCGGGATCGGAGATTCCAAAATAGTGGTCCGGCGAAACGGGATCGAGATCCCAGGGCAATTTCCGCCCGCAGGGTCGTTCCGCAATCAGTGGGGCATACCCGGAGACGTGAAACTTGTATTGTTTCTGGGGCGTCTGGTATCAAAGAAGAGTCCGGAACTGATGCTGGAGGCATTTTCTCGCTGGAACCGCCGCGGAAACGGATCTCGCGGGTCCGTGCTGGTTATGGCGGGGCCGGATGAAGGGGATGGCTTCCGCGAGCGTCTGGAAACGATCGCCGCGCAAATGGGGTTGAACGGCAGCGTTTTATTCACAGGCCCGCTTTATGGGGACGCGAAGTGGGCGGCCTACAGGGATGCGGACGTGTTTGTTCTGCCTTCGCAAAACGAGAATTTCGGCAATACCGCCGCGGAAGCGGTCGCGTGCGGAACTCCTGTTCTGGTCACCGATCGCTGCGGGATCGCGCCGATGGTGGACCAGCGCGCGGGTCTCGTCGTGCCCCATGATTGCGCCGCGCTCGAGGCGGGACTGGCTCGGATTCTGGATGACCAGGCGCTCGCCGCGCGTTTGCGCGGAGGATGCCAGGGAGTAGCGAACTCGCTCAGTTGGGCTGAGCCGCTCGCTCAAATGGAAACATTGTACCGGGAACTGATCTCGGAGCGTCTCGACGCATGAAGAAGCATCCAATCATCCGGGCTTGCTGGTTCGCCATCAACGTTCTCCTGGCCGCGTCCCTTGTGGCCGTTCTTTACGGCGCCGGGTGGGAATTTTCGACGCGCAGCTATTTGAAGGGTTTTTCCGACGCGATCATCCCCGCTTCCGAAGACACGGAACAAAAAGTCGAAGCGATATTGCAATGGATGGCTTATGGCCCGGTGCGGCGCAGCTCGGCGGACCCGGGTGATCTGCCCAAGCGCAATCCGGAAGAAACGCTCAACATTCAGCAGCTTCTGCAAGTTTGCGGCACGGCGACGAACGCGTTCGTGAACCTTGCGCAGAGCAGCGGCCTGCATGCGCGGAGACTTCTCTTATTGGACCAATCCAGGTCCAGCAAACACGTTGTGGTGGAAGTTTTGATGGGCGATCGTTGGGTTGTCGTTGACCCTTCCTACCATTTCATTATGCGGCTTCCGGACGGGCATCTTGCCACCCGCACGGAGCTGAAAGACCCCGCCATTCTCAGAGCCGCAACGCAATCGATTCCCAACTATCCGCCGGCCTACACGTATGAGAGCACGTCGCACGTACGTCTCAGGCGGATTCCGTGGATCGGGAGGTACCTGCGCCCAATTTTCGATTTCATCTGGCCGCCCTGGGAAGAAGCGATCAATTGGACGCTACTGGTCGAGCGCGAATCGTTCGCCATGCTGGTCGCCTCCCTCTTCCTCTTCTGTTTTGCGCTGGCCGCTCGATTTTTCCTGGGATGGTTTTGCAGGACCAAGCTGGGGATCCCTCGCGAACGTCTCCGCGATCAAATCCTGCGAGCGGGCCAAGCCATGGCCGGAAATTCTCAATAACAATCTGTTTGCTTAATCGGTCTTACGGCAAAGGACCTGATATTGCGTGCCCAGGGGCGCGCGATAGACAAAATCCTCGATCCTGCGGAATGCCCGCAACGCCCGCGGAAAAATGAACCGAAAATCGGTGCGCAGGATCTCAAAGCCGCCGTCCCGCAACAGCCTTCTCGCTTCCGGGGGAGAGAGCGGAATGGCGTCGCGATCGAACGCGCAACGCGACATCACGTAGCGCGTCGCCAGACTCCACGGATTATTCTCCCAGAAGGAAAAAAAGCCTCCCGCGCGTAAGGCTCGATGGACCAACGCCAGCGCCGCCGCGCGCTGTGCCGGCAGGATGTGGTGAAACACCCCGTTGCAGTACGCCAGATCCATTTGGCCGGACGGCTGAAATTCGCCGATGGACTCGTAGCGGATTCGTTCGCTCGCGTGGCGCTTTCGCGCGATCTCCAGAGACTTGGCGGACACGTCCACCCCGACAGCGGATTTCGCATTCAGCGCCTGGAGAAGCAGGGGCGTCGTCGCGCCGTCGCCGCAGCCAAAGTCCAGCAGCGAGCCGGCCCCCTGTTTCCGTCTCTCGAGGCAGCGCTTCAGCCAGGCCACCCGGCCCTCGGCAAAATATTCACGGCTTTCCCCGGAGGGCGCAATGGCATTCGACAACGCCTGCTCGTACGCGGCCGCGTACTGATCGAAGAGGTCTTCCGCGTCACTCATCGGCGAGACATCCCAAGAACGCTGAGAAAGAAACTGGAGAGGACAACCTGGAATCCCAGCGTGAAACACACCACGCCTGGAATCACGATGCGCAGCGTCTTTTCCGGATCGAGCGGGCCGAACTGGCGGATGCGCCAGTACTCCAGCCCCAGCACCCACGCGCCGGCCCCGGCGAGGATCAGCAGGACGCCTGCGATGATGCCGACCTCGAGCGTAATGTACCGGAACATCCGCGTGAGGCGAGCGTCTTCCGGCAGCAGGCCTTCGGAGATCGCAAATATCTTGGTGAACGTCGCGAACACGACGGACTGAAACCCGATCAGAATAGCCATCGCCGCGAACAGCAGCGTGTGAATATCAAAAACAATGTTCCCAATCTTTCGCGGCCCCGGCAGCAACGCCGCGCTCAGCGCGATTCCGAGAGCGAACAGCGCAATCCCCGGGTAGAGAAACAGCCAGCGCGGGCTGTACAACAGGAGAAAACGCAGATGCCGCCATCCATCGCGCCACGTGCGGAGGTGCGGCGCGCGATCCCGGCGGTCGGGAGCAAGCGTCGTTGGGATTTCCGTGACCCGCAAACCGAAGGCCGTGGCCTTCACGATCATTTCACTCGCAAATTCCATGCCCAATGTCCGCAGCTCGAGCTGTTCGATTTCATCCTTACGGAAAGCGCGGAGGCCGCAATGAAAATCCCCCACGGGACTTTTGAAGAACAACCGCCCCAACCCCGTCAGAACCGGATTCCCCAGATAGCGGTGCAAAGCGGGCATCGCGCCCGGCAGAATTTTCCCCCGGAAACGATTGCCCATCACGAGGTCATAGCCTTCGCGGAGCTTCGCCACAAATTCGTCCAGTTGCGAAAAATCGTACGTGTCATCCGCATCGCCCATCAGGACAAACTCGCCGCGCGCCGCGGCGATCCCGGCTTGCAGAGCACTGCCGTAGCCGCGCCTCTCCACGGGGACGACGCGCGCGCCAAAGTCCCTGGCAATTTGCTGCGATCCGTCGGTGCTGCCGTTGTCGGCGACGATCACTTCGCCGCGGATGCCGTGCCGCTCCAGGGCGTCGATCGCCTTTTTGACGCAGATGCCGACCGTTGCCGCTTCATCCAGGCAGGGCATGACCACGGAGAGTTCCACATCGTCGCGATCACCCGCGATCCGCGAGACCACGTGCATTTCGACGATCGAACTCATGGAACTGAAGTCCAGCCCTTTCCTTAGCTTTAATTCTCCCCGAACTCCGATGCGTCCGTATGGCGCCGAAGCGTTGCCTGCTGGAACTGTAACCTATCCCGTATGTGGCGAAAAGGGCTGTCCTACCAACCCGGCGTTTCAAATTGACACTCTTCGGAGCGGTTGTTAGATTGAATGTTGGTGCTGGGGGAGCAGGAAACACTGAGGAAAAATCCACGAATCTGGGTTCTGTTGCTTGCATTTTTGGCCATGCAGGCGGCAGGGTGTATTACCATCAAGAGAAGGACCGAGGTCAAGAAGGAACAAATCCGCCCTCAGCTGGAATCCAGCGAACAGAATCTTCTGGCCAGCTACAACGACCAGGTGCGGTCCGTGCAAAGCCTGCAGGCGACGGTGGATCTGATTCCCAGTACCGGTACGACCTACAGCGGCGTCATCGAGGAATACCATGACGTTCCCGGATTCATCCTGGCGCAGCGTCCCGCGACGGTGCGCGTGATCGGGCAGGCTCCCGTCGTCGCCAAAAACATTTTCGACATGGTCAGCGACGGGAAGGAATTCCGGATTTACATTCCCTCGAAGAACTCATTTCTAGTCGGGCCAACGGCCCTCATCCGCGCATCGAAGAAGCCGCTGGAAAATCTGCGCCCTCAACATATCGTCGAAGCCTTGTTCTGGCCGGAATTTTCAGCCGGCGAGAATGTTCTTTTCGAGCAGTTTGATTTCAGCGTGAGCCGCTACTACATCCTGACCCTGCTGCGGCAAGCGGAAAACGGAAAATTCGAAATCGCCAGGAAAGTCTGGTACAGCCGCACCGACCTGAAAGTCTCCCGCGTCCAACTGTTTGGCGCGGGAGGAAAACTCGATTCCGACATCCAGTATTCGGACTGGGAGCCTGTGCCCCCGGCCGAAGGCGCCCCCGCCACGGGACAAGCGAGTTTCGCGCGTGACATCCACATCTGGCGCCCCCAGGACGATTACAAACTGGAGATCAAGATTCTGAAGCTCACCCTGAACGAACCGATTTCGCCGGACCGGTTTGAGCTGGCGCAGCCCGCGGGTACCGACCTCGTGCGCGTGGGCGACGATCCTTCGGCAGCGCAACGCCCTTCACAGCTGGGATCGCAACCGGGGTCTGGAAGATGATCCGCCAGTTGGTGGTGAACAACGTTCTGCACCGCCCGATTCGCACGATCGTGAGCGTCATCGCCGTGGGAGTGGAAGTGGCGCTCGTCATCCTGATCGTCGGGCTCACCAGCGGCCTGCTGCAGGAAACCGCCAAGCGCATCGAAGGCATCGGCGCGGACATCATGCTGCAGCCGCCTTCCGCTTCCGTCTTTCTCGCGTTCAGCGGCGCGCCCATGCCCATCAAGATCGCCGACAAATTGCGCGAACTCAGGTACGTGCAAGCGGTTGCTCCGGTCCTGCTGCAATTCAGTTCCTCGGGCGGCGTGGACATCATTTACGGGATCGATCCGAAGTCGTTCCGCGACGTCTCGGGTGGATTTGTTTTCCTCGAAGGCCACGACATGCAGGGGCCGGACGATATCCTGATCGATGACTGGGCGGCGAAGGCCAAGAACGCCACCGTGGACAGCACCTTCCGCCTGCTGGACCACGATTTTCACGTCGCCGGAATCGTGGAACACGGCAAGGGCGCGCGCCTGTTCGTGCCCCTCTCGACCTTGCAGGACCTTTCCGGCTCGCGCGACAAAGCCTCGATTTTCTTCCTCAAGTGCACCCGCACGGACCACACCCAGGCCGTGATGGACGAGATGCGGCCCGTCTTTCCGGGATACGAAATTCGGCCCCTGAAGGATTTCCTGTCCTTGATGACCGCCTCGAATCTGCCGGGCCTCGACGCCTTCATTGAAAGCATGATCGCGCTCGCCGTGTCGATCGGCTTCCTGGTGATCCTGCTCTCGATGTACACCACCGTGATCGAGCGGACGCGGGACATCGGCGTTCTGAAATCCATCGGCGCGTCCAAGGGCTACATCATTCGGGCGCTGCTCGGCGAATCGGTCCTCATCTGCGTGATCGGCATCGGCGTGGGGATCGCCATGAGCTACAGCGGGCGGGCCGTGTTTCTGTCTTCGTTCCCGACGCTGTCCATCCTGATTACGCCCGATTGGATCGTGCGCTCCGCGCTGATTGCGCTGGCAGGCGGGCTGCTGGGAGCGAGTTATCCCGCATGGCTCGCCAGCCGCAAGGACGCCATCGAGGCCCTTTCCTACGATTGACGGCCTTCGCCGCGCCAATCAGGAGATTGGCGTTCCCTGGGGCCTCGGGCCTAGTCAGAAATGCCAATCACGACTACAATACGTCCGCCTGCCGAAGCGCTGCTTTCCACAAGGGATCTGAGAGTGGAACCAATAGTCGTTACCGAAAATCTTTGGAAGCTGTATCACGCGGGAAAGGTGGAAGTTCCGGCGCTGCGCGGCGTCAATTTCAAGGTCTTGCCCGGAGAGTTCGTCAGCGTGATGGGACCTTCCGGCTGCGGCAAGTCATCCCTGCTTTACGTGCTCGGAGGGCTGGCGCAGGCTTCGCGGGGACGCGTACTGGTGGACGGCAACGATTTGGCCGCCATGAGCGACGCCGAACGGACCAAGCTGCGGCGATTCAAGATCGGCTTCGTATTTCAGAGGTTCAACCTTTTGCCGACGCTCGACGCCCGCGGCAATATCGCCATCGCGCAGCACATCCACGGCGACGGCTTTGACCCGCACCGCTTTGAGGTCATCACCAAGATGCTCGGCCTCACCGACCGCCTGAAGCACCGGCCGTCGGAACTGTCCGGCGGAGAGCAGCAGCGCGTGGCCATCGCCCGCGCCATTATCAACGAACCGAAAATTATCCTGGCGGACGAGCCGACCGGAAACCTGGACACACAAAATTCGGAAATTGTGCTATCCATGTTGAGCCAGTTGAACAAAGACCTGGGCCAGACCATCATCATGATCACGCACAACCCGGAAGCGGCGGCGTATTCCGAGCCGCGTGGTGCACATGCGCGACGGCGTGATCGTCGACGGGGTGCCGGCCGACTGACATGCGAACGCTCTGGCGAGCCATCGTGCGGGTTCTGTTCTGGTCCTACGAGCGGGGAACCTGGCAGTATGACCTCGCGGTCGCCGGGATCGTCCTGTTCGTCCTCTTCTCGCCGTTCGTCATTCACTACACCGACCAGCCCTCGGTCGGCCCGCCGCCCGCGTCGGCCCTCGTCGAGTTGCGAACCGTGGCGCCCGGCCAAATCGCCACCTACCGCGTCGATGCGCGCTTGCTGGCGCCCCTGACTCGAACGCCGGAGCTGGAACACGACCTTCACGAGACGGTCCAAAAAAATGTGCAGGACTTGAACCACGGCCGTTTCGAAATCGTGCGCATCGACCCCATCCGCGGCGAAGGCGGCACCATCGCGTACTACGACGTTTCGGTAAAGCCTTGAAGTAGCACAGGCTGAAGCCTGTGCTACCAAACCCCCGCCGGCGCGGCCTCCTACAACAACCTCTTCTTAATTTCGCGTTCGTACTCCGGAAAATACCGGCTGATGACGGACAGATCGAACCGGCCAAGGATCGCATTCCTTGGGTTCGCGTTCCAGCAGAAACTGAAACGATTTTCGGACAAGTTCCTCCGGCTCGGCGGCTCCTCCCGCAAGCCTCGCGTAGTCCTTCGCATCGAGCGTGACCTGGTGAGTGGATTCACTTTCCGCCTCGATCACGCGGACGAGGAAATGGGATGCGTCCAATTTTTCCACTGCAATTTTCACTGGCACGCATTTACTCCCTATTTTGAAATTCGACGCAAAATGTGAAAACGCCTCGAGTAGCACAGCCTCTTGAGTAGCACAGACTTCAGTCTGTGGGGTTCCATTTGATCTTGGCTAGCGCGCGCGGCCTGGGCGCATCTGCGGACCCCCACAGACTGAAGTCTGTGCTACTTGTGCTACTGGAACGCAGAAACAAAATACGAGCCGCGGTACGTAAGCTTTGAGCCGGGCGGGACTTTCGCTCCCTCCGCCAACTCGACGCGCAGCGAGCGCCAGCCGGCGCGCGCCGTTCCCGCCGAGGGATAAAAGCCGAGCGTGTATTGCGCGCTGATCGCCAGCGCGATGCGGCGGTAAATCTCGCTCAAATTTCCGGTCTCGCGCAGAAAATAAAGCTGGCCGCCCGCGCGCCGCGCCAGCTCCGCCAGATACAGCGTGTAATTCGGCATGTTCTGCTTGCGCGCTTCGGTGGTGACGAGCATTGCGCTTCGATGCGCCTCCAGCCATTCCGGCGTCATCCCGCGCGGGCGATTCTCGGTGGAGACGATGAACAGTGCGATGCCGTCCGCGCCGAGTTCGCGCGCCACGTCGTCAAACGCGAGACGCGACGCCGCCGCGCCCGTGCTGGGCAACGCGCTGCGCGGATCCCAGGAGAGGCCGAGGCCGCTGTCCTGCCCATCTGTCAGCAGCACAATCGCCTTGCGCCCCGTGCGCCCCTGAAACAATTCGCGCGCCGCCAGAAAAACGGATTCGTAAATCCGCGACTCGGAGGAATTCTCCACCTTGGCGAGATACTCGGACTCGATGGCGCGATCCAGTAACGCGCGATTTTTCGAGAAGGGCAGGAGCAGGTGCGCTTCGGAGGAGAACGACACGACGGCGATTTCGTCCGCGGGAGAAAGATTTTCGGCGAGCGAGTGCGCCGCGCCGCGCATTTCCGCCAGCTCGTGAAAAATGCTGGGGCTCGCGTCGACCACCAGAACGATACTGGCCGGTGTGGCCGAAGCGTCGAATGAAGCAATCTCCTGCGCCGCGCCGTCTTCAAACAGATGAAAATCGTTTTGATTCAGGCCGCGCACCTGAGTTCCGTCAGGCGCAGCGACCGTGCAGGGCACCTGCACGAGAGTGACGCGCGTACGGATTGCTCCGTCCGGTAGTGCAGGCGTTAACTCCTTCGTGATCGCGCGCAGTTCGCCTGACGCGGAATCGCGCACGAGCGTCATGCCGCTTCCCAGGGGAATCGGGCGCGGCAGCTTTTGAGATTTTGCAGCCGGAGTGTCCTGCGGCGGCGCGTCTCCCCGAAGCACGTGCGTCCCGGGGAAAAAGAGCATTGCCGCTAGAAAAATAAAAGCGGCGCGTGAAAGAATTCGGATCACGCCCTGAGTATGAGAGATCTGCATTGGTAGCACAGACTTCAGTCTGTGGGGTTCCATTTGATCTTGGCTAACGCGCGTGGTCTGGGCGCATTTGTGGAAATCCACAGACTGAAGTCTGTGCTACTCAGAGATCAAAATCTCGCACCGGTTTTTCGACCGGCTGGTCCTTGGCTTTCTTGAGCGCTTCCTCGAACTTGCGGTTGAGAACGTCATCCTTCTTGCTTTCGGCCACCCAGGAATCGCGGAACTTGTCTTCGCGCTTCTGCGCCTGATCGGCGAGGATGCGCGCCGCGTCGCTGATGTCCACGTCGGGCGCGGCCTTCACCGGCGCCGTGTGCGCGAGCACCACGGCGAGGTCGGTATCCACTGTGAGTTTTGCCTCGCAGCAGGGGCACGTCACTTCAATCGTCGGCGCGGGCTTCTTCGGCATGCGGGTATTTTACGCCTAAATGGGTTCAGTAGCACACGCTTCAGCCTGTGGGTTTTAGTCCTTGCAAGGACTAACCCCCACAGGCTGAAGCCTGCGCCACTCACCCCACCGGCGCCGCATTCCGTCGCTTGATTTTCGAGGGCGGCGGCTGCAAAATTTGTGCATGGCTCTGGAATTCACCACCTCTTGCTTGAAAGATTCGGTCGACCTTCTCCGCTTTTACAAGCGGCTGGGAGACCGCGCGATGGCGCAAGTTTCCGACGCGGCACTGTTCGCCACGCTTGACGATGAATCCAACTCCATCGCCATCATCGTGAAACATCTCGGCGGCAACATGCGCTCGCGGTGGACCGACTTCCTCACCAGCGACGGCGAAAAGCCCGATCGCGATCGCGATTCGGAATTTGAAGCGCCGCCGAAAACGCGCGATGAGGTTCTTGCAATTTGGGAATCGAGCTGGAAACTTGTCTTTGACGCGCTGGCCCCTTTGACCGACGCCGATCTCTCCCGCACCGCCTACATCCGCACCGAGGCGCATTCCGTCATGCAAACCATCCACCGCCAAGTGGCGCACTACTCCTACCACATTGGACAAATCGTCTATCTCGCCAAACACTTCGCCGGGCCGGATTGGAACGCATTGACGATCCCGCGCCGAAAATCCGCGGAATTCAACGCCAAGGTCGCAACGGGCAAGGCGTCTCAGCGCTGAAGTAGCACAGCCACTCTTTATCCCGAGCCCCTGCGAGGGGCTGGCTGTGTGGTTTTCCTTACTTTCAGCGTTCCACACTTTATCTGCCGTCGAAAAATTTGCATAGGCACTTTTGCTCTTGTGCTTCATTAACTTGCCGCAAACCCGCACAGGCAAGAGTGCCTGTGCTACAAAAACGTTTCGTCGTACAATGTTCGTCGAAATTGAACTGGAAGACCGTTCGGGAGGCAAATCCATCATGGCATGCGGATGCGGTTTCACGCGGCGCGAAGTGCTGCGAGCGGGTTCTCTCGCGGCGGCGGGGATGCTGGCGGGCGTTAGGCTGGGCGCGCAAGCCAAGAAGGGTATGCGCATCGACATCCACGCGCATCTCTGGACCACGGATTATCTCGATCTCTGCCAGAGCTACGGAAACGTGGACACCGGCACGCAGCGCAACAAGGGCGCCGGGATGGGCCAGGAAGAAATGGACAAGCGCTTCGCCCTGATGGAGGCGAACGGCGTCGAGATGCAGATTCTCGACATTTGCCCGCAGGCGCCGCACTTTGAAAACAAAGAGCACGCCGTGAATGCCGCGCGAAAAGCCAACGACCTGTACGCGGAGGCCGTGAGCCGCTGGCCGAAAAAATTCAAAGCCTTCGCGGCCGTGCCCTTGCCTCATGTGGATGAAGCGCTCAAGGAACTCGAACGCGCGCTCGACCAACTGAAATTTGTCGGCGCGACGATGACCACGTTTCCCGCGAATCATTCCCCGGCCGATCCTTCCTTCGCTCCGTTTTTTGAAGAGTTGAACCGGCGCGGCACGGTGTTGTACATCCATCCCTCGGGCAACGGAATCGATTCGCCGTTCGTGATCCCTTTCAACCTGCGCTGGATCATCGGTGCGCCGATGGAAGACACCGTCTCGGTTATGCATCTGATCGAGGCGGGCATCCCGCAGAAATATCCGAAGCTGAAAATCGTCAATTCGCACCTCGGCGGAATGCTGCCGATGGTCTATCAACGCCTCGACAATATTTCCAAGTGGGAGCATCCGCTGCCGGAGTTGCCGTCGATCACGGCCAAGCGCATGTGGTATTGCAGCGTGGGCCACGGACATCCTCCGGCGCTGCGAGCGGCGGTGGATTCGATGGGCTCCGACCGCATCTGCCTCGGCACCGATTATCCCTACGAAGGCGGAGAGCTGTTCGATCACGCCATCCAGTACATCAGCCACTCCGGCCTCAAGCCGGAAGACGCCGAAAAAATTCTGGACCGCAACGCCGCGTACGTGCTCGGACTCGCGTGATGACGCGACAACGACGCTTTGGGAGCAAGCCAATCATTGAATTGTGCGGCCAATCCGGCCGACGTTTGCGGACGAGTAGTAGATATAGAGCGGTTTCCCGACGAGTTGATTGACGTCAACAGGCCCGAGATAGCGACTATCATAGCTATGGTTTCGGTTGTCTCCCATCACGAATAACTGATTCGCTGGGATTATAACTGGGCCGAAGTTTGCTGAATCCTCTGGTGGCATCGTATCTTCGGAAAGTACGTAAGGTTCGGAAATGCGCTGACCATTCAAGGTAATACCCTTTGCGTCCCCCGTGATCGTATCTCCCGCTATGGCAACAACTCGTTTCACAAATAAGACATTATTCACGGGCATTTTGTACACGACGACATCGCCTCTTTTCGGACGATTCGACTTGTAGTACCGCATGTCCACCATAAGGTGGTCTCCAGAGACAAGGGTTGGACTCATAGACTCAGCAGGAATCTTATAAGCATGAACCCCTAAAATTCGTTCTGGGAAATTATTCCCGGAAATCATAACAGCGATGATACAAACCATGACAGCGCTGAGTGCGTAGGAATGCCATCCTTTTCTTGACACGCTGTCGGTCCTGACCTGTCTAATCGCGACGCGGACAGCGTGGACGGCCACAGAAAACAGGAAGATCCAAAGAATAAAAGCATAACAAATCGCGAAGGGGAACGAATAAAGCAGGTGGAACATGCCCGCGGAGAGGTCCCAAAGAGCATAGAGGACAAAGAGAGTCACCCCTAGTACCGTCTGCCCATTAAAAATCTGTCCGAGGCCCGGCACTAGCAGCGAAAGTAAGAAGGCAGCCGCACCCCTTTTGAATGCTCGCATAGGTCATCCCTCATTAATCAGATGGAAGATAAACTCATAAGTATCGATCTGCAATTACTTTGGATATCTAATGCCTCTCGCTGGCACACACTCCATCCGCAACTTTACTCAATATTCGCGGCAACACCGAAACTCTCACGCGATTGAAACAATCTGCCATACAATCTCTTGACGCAAGAGAAATTGCTACAACGGAGACAAGTTTGAATACCGCTGCGCAGGATTTAGTCCAAACGAAACCTCGACTCACGCGCAACCAGATCCGCAGCTTCTGGGCCGCCTGGGGCGGCTGGAGCATGGACGGAATGGATTCGTTCATCTACTCCCTCGTCCTGGTCCCGGCGCTGACCGAACTGCTGCCACGCTCGGGCATTCCCGCCACCACCGCGAACGTCGGCTACTACGGCGGCATCTTCTTCACGCTGTTCCTGATCGGCTACGGCACGGCGCTCGTCTGGGGGCCAATCGCCGACCGGTTCGGCCGCGTGCGCACCATGATGTTCAGCATTTTGTGTTTCTCTTTGTTCACGCTGCTGGCTGCCTTTGCCACTGGCATCTGGAGCCTCGCGGTGTTTCGCTTCATGGCGGGAGTCGGGATCGGCGGCGAATGGTCGATCGGCGCCGCGCTCGTTTCCGAAGATTGGCCCGAGGAGCGGCGCACCATGGGCGCGGCTTTGATGCACACGGGCTACTACATCGGATTTTTTCTTGCGGGCATCGCGAATATTTTCATCGGCAGCCACTACGGATGGCGAGCCATGTTCGCGCTGGGCGGCGTCCCCGCGTTGCTCATCGGCTTGATTCGCAATAACGTGCAGGAGCCTGCGCGCTGGGAAAAAAAAGTGCAGGAGCTTGGCGGGAAGTGGACGATGCATCGTGCGTTCCTGAAACTTTTTTCCCCGCAATATCGCCGCAGGACGATTATCAATTCTCTTTTCCTGATCGTATCGCTCGCCGGTTTGTGGGCTGGATCGGTGTACGCGCCCACGGCGATGACGTTCATCGCGGAAAGGGCCGGGCGAACCGCCGCGGAAAGCGCGCGCCTCGCGTCTTACTCCACGGCCTTGCTCGGAATCACGACGGTCCTCGGCGCTTTGATCGTGCCGTTCCTGGCGGACTGGCTGGGCCGCCGCGCCACGCTCGCGATTTTCTACGTGGTGATGATGTTCGCGATCTGGTTTGCGTTCGCCCGCGTTTTTTACATGCAGCAGAACGCCATCGCGTGGTTCCTGGTGTGCTCGGTGCTGCTCGGCCTCGGCGGCGCGAATTTCATCGTGTATTCGTTCTGGCTGCCCGAACAGTACGGAACGGAGTGCCGCGCGAGCGCGTTCGCTTTCATCACCAATCTCGGCCGCTTCTTCGCTGCTGGTTTCACGTTTCTGGTAGGCGCGGGAATCCGCCACTACCAGACGTTCGGAATTCCCGTATCGATGATGGCGCTGGCTCTAGTCGTCGGCCTGGCGCTCGTCCCCTTCGGCGAAGAAACCAAGGGCAAGCCTTTGCCCGCCTGATTCCAGTGGCACAGACTTCAGTCTGTGGGTTTCCGCCAATTCGCCCAGCCCGCGCATTTCAGCCAAGATCAATTGGAACCCCACAGACTGAAGTCTGTGCTACCAACACCGTTGCTTCATGACTCGAGGAACTAGCGAGCTCCGCTGGTAGGAACGACGGCCGGACTCTTGTCCAATTCTCCGCTCTCCGTTTTCCCTTTCGCCTGGATGAGTTCGATTTTTTCCTCCGCCTTCGCGTACGTGGAGTGAACGCGATCCACAACGGTCAAACGGAACGTGTACGTCCCGGGAAGATCGCTCGAGTCAAAGGTGACATCCATGACCGGATTCAACACGATGGTGTGCGGAGAGCGCGGGTCGGCCCCGATCGTCTCGGAGAAAGTCGGGTTATCCAGGAGAACCTTGCCCTGCGGTGAGAGGAAGCGGATGTGCGCCGTCAAATTCATCTTCTCGGATACCGGGAAAGGGTAATCCGTCACCACAAAGGGAACGTAAATTTTCTTGTCGCGAGTCACCTGCCGAATTCGTCCCGCGTTTGGTCTGTCCGCCGCTGGCAACGATACCCATTTCAGGACCGAGTCTTTGGAATCCATGAGCAACAGATCGAGATGGAAACCGCCTTCCTTCAGCCCGGCGATTTCGTTCGCGTCGGTTTGCGCCATCTTCCGGGCGCGTTCCTGCCGGGCGATGTCTCCGAGCGACGGGCCGCCATCCTGGGCGCAGGCGAGGAAAGCAAGAGAAACAACGAGAACGAGCAGGAAAATCAGGCGGCGCGGGGGCTTCATCGCGACCTCCAATTCGATACGTTAATGATAAGCCGCCGAATAATCACTCCCCTGAACAACTATTCCTTGCGTGTCGAAAAGGGCCACCATGCGGGACGCGCTCAGTAGCACAGACTTCAGTCTGTGGGTTTCCGCCAATTCGCCCACCCCGCGCGCGCTAGCCAAGATCAAATGGAACCCCACAGACTGAAGTCTGTGCCACTAAAAGCATTGCTCGCGCCGTTGACCGGAACGCATGAATGGCATATCTTGTGGCGCAAGATACCATTCCAAAATCCGCATTTGCGAGACAGGAAGTGGTGAGATGAATCCAGTCAGTTCGCAAGAACGCACCGAATCCAGCGCGTCCGAGCACGCGACCGGGACCGCGCGATACGCCGGCCGCGCGGGAGACAACTCTCTTGGCCGCGCTCTAGGCTATTTCATCCTGCGCCTCTCGCTGGGCGTCGACATGATCATGCACTACGTCGTGAGGACGTGGGGCATCAGCCAGGATTTCGTTCCCGTCACCGAGAAGATGTTCGTCGGAAACTTACTGCCGATGTCGTGGGTGCATTACTTTCTGACGTACCTTCCGTACTTTGAGGGCCTGCTCGGCATTCTTCTGATTCTCGGACTCTGGTCGCGCCTGGCTCTGACGGCGGAGGGCCTGCTGGTCACCGTGCTGCTGTTCGGCACGGCGCTGCGATCGGACTGGACTGTCGTCTCTCACCAGATGATCTACCTGCTCTTTGTTTTCATCCTGCTAGCCGTGGAGCAGTACGACTACTTCTCCGTCGATTCGCTCCTCGCAAGACGCCGCCGGAATTGATTGCGGCCATCCGGGCTTTCAGAGCCGCGTTGGCACTCGATTCGGGTATTGCGTCTCCCCTGTTCACAGGGCTACTGCATGCTATCGCTATACTCATGGTGGCCCGCTTCACCGCAACAATTTGACATTCTCGTAGCTGAACCAGGAACTCTGCTGGCGACCGTGTCTCGTGGCCCGCAGCTCGCGGAGATTTCTGAGTTCTGTGACGCGAATCACAGCAATGTATTGTCCCGAGCGCCCAGTATCATCACTGTAAGGCTGGCGTTTATCGCCGAACAAGCCGCTTAGGAGAGGTCGAGCGGTAGACGCTGGTGACAGCAGAACATCCGAGAAGTCGGAGCGAAGGAGGACGCTATGAGGGTCAAGGACGCAATGGCAAGAACACCGGTTTTCTGCAACCTGGAGACGAATCTGAGCGCCGCAGTGGAGATGTTGTGGAACCACAACTGCGGGATTCTTCCGGTCGTGGACGCCCAGCGACAAGTGGTGGGAGTTATAACGGACCGCGATATTGCAATCGCGCTCGGCACACGGAATCAACTTCCAGCAGAAATCACGGTCGCAGCGGCTGCGACGCGCAAGGTCCAAACATGCAAGCCAACGGACGATATCCATTTGGCGATCGACACAATGGCCGAAAAGAAGGTGCGCCGTCTAATCGTGGTCAACGAACAGAATCAGCTCGAGGGCATTCTGTCCATGGACGACGTTGTCCTCTCCGCCGGAAGCAAGACTGGAGAGAAACCCGACCTTTCGTCCGATGATGTCTTGAGAACCCTGAAGACGCTCTACTCGCCACAGTTGATGGCGCGCGCGGCAGGCGGCTAGTTTGGCGGGCGGCAAGGCTCTTGCGCGCAAGAACTTGTCGGTGGGCTATCCCTTCATTTGAAAGGGTGGGCAAGTGGAGCTATGCCTGTAGCGAAGAAGCGAAATAGGCAGGGCAACGACGCATGACCGCCAGACTATATTTGAGA
Organism: uncultured Acidobacteriota bacterium; assembly: GCA_963740035.1. Taxonomy (GTDB): domain Bacteria; phylum Acidobacteriota; class Terriglobia; order Acidiferrales; family UBA7541; genus Palsa-360. The sequence goes on along the minus strand of CAVUDA010000019.1, from coordinate 156,402 downwards.
GTCTTTCTCCGTCTCGGCGGGCAGCATCCAGAGGCCTTCTATTTTTCCCGAAGGGTCGAAGGCGATTCGGACGATCATCGGTCCGTTCTCAAACTCGCACCGGACATCCACGCTATCGAACTCAGGATCCTTCCGCGCAGCCCTGATGTTCTTGAACGGGCCGAGATGCATCATGACGTGCATCCACGACGCTTCCAGTCGGTCGGTGGGCATCCTTTCCTTCATCTGATCGTTGAATCTGGTGCTCACTTCGCTAAATTCATGCTGCCGCAAGAGGTCCGTGATCGCCTTGGCCGAGGCTTCCATGGTCTCCGGGCTAACGTCGGAAATGGGCGCGATCCGGAAATGGATGATCTGGTTGGTGTCGTCAAACATCAGCTTCAATTCGACTTTGTAATGCTCGAACTGGCTCTTCGAAACATAAATCGGCGCGCCCTGCACCGTCCTCGTGGTTTGTGAAATTTGCGCCTGGAATGCTCCGGCCACGCCGGCCAATTCTTCCCACGCGCTTTTCAGATCGCTTTCGCTCACGGAATCCTTGAGGTCGGCGCTGAACCGCTCGCGAACGGATGCGATGCCGCCATGGGCGAATTCATCCATGACATCCTTCGTGATCGCCAACCGTTTCTCGTCGGACGTTTGCGCATTTGCAAGGCCCTGGATTCCCAAAACGATCGTGAGCAGCAGCAGGAAATTTCGAAGCGGGCGCATGATGACCTCCAGCGTTGCAGACAGAGGCTGTGTACGCGGACGTACCAGCGGATAGTATCACCGTAGCACAGGCTTCAGCCTGTGGGTTTTCGTTACGGCAGCGGTGACCGTGCTCAGGCCAACCCCCACAGGCTGAAGCCTGTGCTACTAACCCCACCTCCCGAAAATTGATATAGAATGACGAGCCGTCCGGGTGCGATCGATACAGGCAGAATCAGCAACGCGGAATCCAATAAGAAATCCGCTGAAATGTTGGGGAGCCCATGAAAAAAAGGATTGCTTACGTTCTTGGTACGTCGCTCGCTCTTCTCATGGCATGCGGACCGCTTTCCGCGCATCACGGGTCGTCGAACTACGACATGTCGAAGTCCGTTTCAGTGAAGGGGACGGTTACGGAGTTTTCATTCATCAACCCGCACTCGGCGATACATCTCGAAGCGAAAGACGACAAGGGCAGCGCCGAACAATGGCTCATCGAGGCCGACAGCCCGAACAATCTGGCCCGCGCCGGGTGGAACAGAGACTCGATCAAGCCGGGAGACGTGGTCACCATTGTTGGGAATCGCCTGAAGGACGGCTCGAAAGTCATGCGCCTGCAAAAAGTAATTTTTGCCGACGGCAAGGAGCTGAAGCCGCGCGAGGGAGACGAATATTGATCCCGGCCTGCAAGAACGGCGTGACGCCGCATCGCAATCGGGAAGGGGTTTCATGAGGCGAAATTGTGCAACAGTTTTAAGCTTCACGCTTCTCGTGGCGCTTTCTGTCCCGACAATTGCGCGGGCTCAGGACGCCGGGCGCCCGGGCTCTGCAAAAATGCCGGCGGTTGCTTCTCCCGGAGCCGATCTGACCGGTGTGTGGACGCAGTTCCCGCGCATTGGCGGCCGCAGCGCGGGCGAGGGCGGCTTTGTTTTCAGCAAAGAGGAACCGCCGATGACGCCCTGGGCCGAAGCAAAATTCAAGTCCACCAAAGCGCCGCACACGGGCGGCTACACAGGCGAGTCAGACGACACAACTTTGAAGTGCTATCCCCCCGGCGTGCCGCGAATTTATCTCTTCAATTTTCCAATGGAAATTTTTGTAGTTCCCGGCCGCGTGCTCATCGTCCACGAATTCGGCCACTTCATCCGCCAAATCTGGACCGACGGGCGGCAGCATCCCAAGGACCTGAATCCCAGCTGGATGGGCGACTCGATCGGAAAATGGGAGGGAGACACTCTCGTCGTCGATACGGTCGGTTTCAATGACAAGACCTGGCTCGACCAGGTGGGCCACCCGCATTCCGACGCGCTACACCTTACAGAACGCATCCACCGCACCGCGCCGGACATGCTGCAAATCGACTTCACGTTTGATGATCCGAAGGCTTTCACGAAGCAGTGGACCGGGACCAAGCAATTCAAGCTGCGTCCGGACTGGCACATCTCCGAATATATCTGCGAGGAAAATTTCGACAACAAGCCGATCGAGGAGATCAGCAAGTAACCAGTAGCACGGACTTCAGTCTGTGGGGTTTCAATAGATCTTGGCTAGCGCGAGCGGCCTGGGCGCATTTTGCAGAACCCCACGGACTGAAGTCTGTGCTACTCGCTATTTCTCCGCATTGGCCGCGGGCTTCTCGGGCGCGTATTTAATAAGAGTCCCTCCTTCCGACTCGTAGACTTGCGCGCCAATCGCACCCGCAATCTTGAATCCCTTGCTTTCCAGCAAGTCCGCCGCGATTCCGGCCCGGTGCGCGTGATTGGAGACGAGAATCAACGGCCTGTCCTTGGGGATTTGAGCCAGGTGCTTTTCGAGGTCTGCCGCCTGGATGTTGAGAAACACCGGAAACCCGCCGTTCTGCGCAATTTCCGTAGGCCGGCGGACATCGAGCAATAAGACGCTGCCCGGCTTGGCGAGCAGCGCGTCAAATTCCGCGCGGGTGAGTATCTTCGCCTTGCTGGGCGCGGTTGCGGCCGGTTGCTGCGCAAAACTCACCGCGCTCGCGAGCAGGATCAGCAGAACGAGTTTCTTCATGAGGGTTCTCTCCGTTTTCCATCGGATCAATGCAGAACCGATTGTGACATTCTCCCACTCTCTCCATGTTTTGCAAAGAGTTGCGGCACGAACGCACTCCAGCGGAGATTGCTCGTGGCAATGCCGAGTGACTCCTGAAATTCTAAATCGCGACTCTTGCGACCGGACTCGCATCCCAGTTTGCCGGCGCAAATCGGGACTTTATTGGTCCTTACCACCAACTTGCAATTCAAAGCCATCCGGATCGCTGAAATGAAAACTGTGCTCGGACGTTCGTATTTTAAGGCCGCGCCGCTTCAATTCGGCTTCCACCTTATCTTTCACATTCTTATCCGTGTCCCAGTTCGCGATCGTCAGGCAGACGTGATCGACCACGGGAGTCGTGGGCGTCTTGCGCGGGTGAAAGATGAGCAGCGATTCTCCCACCGCCAGGTTGGCCTTTTTCCCGTCGTCCAACGTAACTTTCAATCCAAAAAGTTCCGCATACCAATCGCGGCTCTTGCCGTAATCGGCGACTTGATAACCGACATGATTCAGGTAGGTGGCTTTGAGCACGGTGCCTTCGGGCGCCGCGGCCGGGGCCGCGCTCGCGGCCGAAGCTGCCGTTGCCGCCAGCGCGAGGCTCTGAATCAGTTGCCGGCGGGTCATTCTTCCGTCCTCGAAGTCGTGAAGAAGTTTCGCGATCACGTGTTCCATTGCTTTCTCCTCCTCTTCGCAGTCGCATTCTCGATTGATTGGCCGGATTGCAGGTTTCCGCTTGCGCCCCACCCCCAATTCCGCCGAAGCATAGTCCCGCCGCAGCCGGATATCAAGGATGTTAGAAACCGCTCTCGAGCGAATGTCTTGATCCGCGATCAAGAGATTGAGGTATAGTCTGGGCATCATGCGATTGCCGCTTGGGCCCGCTGCGAAAAGACATTTATTCGGCGTGGGAATTTTTGCCGCGCTGCTCCTGGGGCTTGCCCTGCGCTCCTTTTTGCCGGCCGTCTTGGCGCAGGGATGGGAACCGGCGATTCGCGATTTTGAAGAGCAGGACAAAGCGCATCCGCCCAAGCCCGGCAGCATTGTTTTTGCGGGAAGTTCCAGCTTTCGGTTTTGGGACACGCTGGTCTCGGACATGAAGCCGCTCGACGTGGTCAATCGAGGATTTGGCGGCTCGGAGTTTTCCGACCTCGACATGTACGCGCAACGCATTGTGGTCGCCTACCACCCGCGCGCCGTGGTCGTCTACGAAGGCGATAACGACCTCGCGGAAGGCTCTTCCAAAACGCCCGAAATGGTCGCGAACGACTTCCGGAAATTCGTTCAGACCGTGCATGCCGCGCTGCCGGACACCTGGATTTACATCCTGTCGATCAAGCCGTCCAACCTGCGCAGGAAACAGTGGCCGCAGATGAAAGCGGCGAACAAGCTGATGCAGGACTACGCCGTGACGCAGAAGAATGTGCAATACATCGACATCGCCACGTCCATGTTCGATGCCAAGGGAAATCTACCCTCCGATCTGTTCAAGTCCGATGGCCTGCATCCGACCGCGAAGCTCTACGCCATGTGGACCGCGATCATCAAGCCAATCCTGCTCCAGCGATTCGGGCAAGGAAAAAGCACTTCGCGCGTGAGTTCCCCCGCGCCCTACTTGTTGCAACATTTGGGTTGAGTGGCACAGGCTTCAGCCTGTGGGGGTTAGTCCTTGCAAGCACAAAAACCCACAGGCTGAAGCCTGTGCCACTCAGCAACTCTCCTCCTATCCTGCTAGAATAAAGATTCGTCTCGATGGCGAGCGGGAATTCGATCCTGGGGACAGAGCCCAATGTTTGAGAACCTGACAGACAAGCTGCAACGAGTCTTCAAAAACCTGCGTGGCCAGGGAAAACTCACCCAGGAGCACGTGGACGAAGCGCTCGCGGGAATTCGCGAAGCCCTGCTCGAAGGAGACGTCAACGTCGGCGTGATCGATGAATTGCTGACGCACATTCGCGACAAGGCGCTCGGTTCCGAAGTCCTGTTGCAACTTTCGCCCGACCAGCAAGTGATCAAGATTGTGCGCGACGAGCTGGCGCTGCTGCTCGGCAAGCACGCCAAGCCGCTTTTCTCCTCGCGCCCGCCGTCGGTGTGGATGATCGTGGGCCTGCAAGGCTCGGGCAAGACGACGACTACCGGCAAGCTGGCGAAGTGGGTCTCCGCGCACGGCCACCGGCCCATCGTGGTTTCAACCGACGTTTACCGTCCCGCGGCGCGCGAACAGCTCTTGCAGGTGGCCAAGGCGGTCCACGTTCCGTGCTGGCCCGGCACTGGCACCGACAAGCCGCTCGAAATTGTGCGCGGCGCGATTCGCGAAGCCAAGCTTTCCGCGCACGACGTGATTCTCGTGGACACGGCCGGCCGCCTGCACATTGACGACACGCTGATGGAAGAGCTGGGCACGCTGAAGCGGGAACTCACGCCGGCGGAAATTTTGTTCGTGGCGGACGCCATGATCGGGCAGGACGCGGTCCGCTCCGCGGGCGAGTTTCACAAGAGGCTCGGCCTGACGGGCGTCGTCTTGACGAAGCTCGACGGCGACGCGCGCGGCGGCGCCGCGCTTTCGATCGGCAAAGTGACGGGCGCGCCGGTGAAATTCGTGGGCACGGGCGAAAAATACGACGCGCTTGACGCATTTTATCCGGAGCGCATCGTCTCGCGCATCCTGGGCATGGGCGACGTGCTTTCGCTGATCGAGCGCGTCGAGCAGTCCGTGGATGCCAAGCAGGTGGCCGAGCTAGAAAGAAAGCTGCGGCGCAGCGAATTCACGCTCGAGGATTTCCGCGACCAGTTGCGGCAGATCCGCAAGATGGGGCCTCTCGAACAAGTCCTGGGAATGCTGCCGAAGGTGGGCCCCCTAGCGAAAGTCCCCAAGGACGTGCACGTCGACGAATCGAATTTGAAGCGCATCGAGGCCATCATCAACTCGATGACCAATTCCGAGCGCAACGATCACAACGTCATAGACGGCAAGCGCCGCAAGCGCATCGCGCGCGGCAGCGGCACCTCGGTGCAGGAAGTAAATCAGGTGCTGAAGCAATACCTCCAGATGCGCCAGATGATGAAGCAGTACGGCGCGCTCGCCGCCCAGGGCCGCCTCAAAGGCCTCGGCAAACTCAGCGGCGTTTCCTAGCACAGGCATCCGCCGCGGCGGACCTGTGTGGTTTTTGCGACCGTTGTTTCTAGATGTAGCCTCTGCATGGAGCCCACAAAACCGCACAGCCAAGAGTGGCTGTGCTACTCAAGTCCCAGACAAACCTCTGGCACCGTCGTTGCATCTCTATAAATGGGCCAAACAGGGGATTGGAAGGCCTGCGGGGTATCGCAAACAGGGGGAACCAGCTATAATCTTGGGCCAGGAGGAAGTGAATCGTGCTGGCAATCCGCTTGGCTAGAATTGGAAAGAAGAAGCAACCGTTCTATCGCATTGTCGTGCTCGACAAGCGCAAACCCCGGAATGGCAGGACGGTCGAGATCGTCGGGACCTACGACCCGCTCAAGAAGCCGGCGTTAATTCAGTTGGACGCCGAGCGCGTGAAGTATTGGTTGTCGTGCGGTGCGCAACCCAGCGATACCGTGCGCAGTTTTTTTAAGGCCCAAAAGATCGCTTGAACCGCCCCGCGGCGGCTCAAGAAAGGTTCCCCTGGCCCTCGGAACCTGCACAAGTGAAAGCTCGAATCGAACCCGCGAATGCGACTGAGGGAGGGCCCCATGAAGGACCTTGTGGAAGCCATTGCGAAGGCATTAGTCGATCATCCCGAACAAGTCCAGGTGCGATCGGTGGATGGGGAGCAAGTCACCGTCCTGGAATTGCGAGTGCATCCCGAAGATCTGGGCAAAGTCATCGGACGGCAGGGGCGGACCGCGAAGTCCATCCGTACGATCCTCGGCGCCGCCGGTATGAAAATTCGGAAGCGCCTGACGCTTGAAATCCTCGAATAGAGAGCCCTCGGAAGAATTCACAGGCGTAACGCTTGCGAGAATTCTGCGTCCTCGCGGCCTTCGCGGGGAAGTGGCCGCCGAGATCCTCACCGATTTTCCTGAGCGTTTACCGAAGTTGCGAGAAGTGTGGCTCGCCGATGGTCGTCATGCGCCCCGGCGCGTCCGCGTGCAGCGCTGCTGGCTTTCGCCGGGCCGGGGAGGCCAGGCTATTTTTCATTTTGCGGACATCGACAGTATCGAAGCCGCCGAGACTCTGCGCGGATTGGAAGTTCAGGTGCCCATCGAGCAGCGCGCGCAGCTCGACGCGGGAAACTACTTCGTCAGCGATCTAGTCGGTTGCGAAGTGTGGGAAGCGGGTGCTGCGTCGGCGCTCGGTTCGGTGCGCGACGTCGAATTCCCGGGCAGCGCGCCTTTGCTGGCGATCGATACGAATGAAGGCGAAGTCCTGGTGCCGCTCGCAGCCGAATTTTGCATTCGCATTGACGTGAAGGCGAAACGCATTGACGTGGCCCTCCCGGAAGGCTTGCGCGATTTGAATCGTACCTGACCCCTGCTGCGATACACTGTCCCTGCCATGCAGTTTGAGATCGTCACGATTTTCCCTGAATTTTTTGCCGGTCCGCTGGATTACGGGATCGTGCGCCGGGCGCGCGAGGCGCGTCTCGTGGATGTGCGCGTGCACGACCTGCGCTCCTTCACGCACGATCGCCATCGCACCGTCGATGACCGCCCCTTCGGCGGCGGCGAGGGCATGGTGCTGAAACCCGAGCCGCTGTTTGAGGCCGTGGAATCGCTCGCGGACGCGAATTCCGCCGCGAGCCCTCGTACCGCCGTCGTGCTGCTCTCCGCCTCAGGAAAATTATTTCGCCAGGACACGGCGCGCCGATTTGCGCAACTCGACCGGATCATCTTGCTCTGCGGCCGCTACGAAGGAGTGGACGAGCGCGTGGCCGAACACCTCGCCACAGACGAGCTCTCGATCGGCGATTTCGTCCTTTCCGGCGGCGAATTGGGCGCCGCGCTCATCGTGGATGCCGTCACGCGGCTGATCCCCGGCGCCCTGGGCAACGAAGATTCCACAGTGAACGAATCCTTCAGCGCACCAGCAGATTTTGGCGATGGTGAAGTTCAAATCACGGGTCACGAAACACCCTACGCTTCCACTCAGGGCAAGCGGGTCACGAATCACGTTCTTCTCGACTGCCCTCACTACACGCGCCCCGCGGAGTTCCGCGGCTGGAACGTGCCCGAAGTTTTGCTCGGCGGAAATCACGAAGAGATTCGCCGCTGGCGCCTGCAAAAAGCCCTGGAAAAAACGCGGCGCAACCGCCCGGATTTGGCGGCCGCCGCTCTTCCAGACGAGGGCGAGTGATCCGTTTTGGGAGAATCCGAATTCGCGGAATTTGAGTATCGGTACTGGAGAACCGCGAATCGTGCGTTGAGCCAGCCGCGTCCCACCGGCCCCTATTTACTGCCACGGTAACTCCTTGCAAGTTGGGAAATGACCGTCCGTAAGGCGATGTAAACTTCCAATGACTTCCCATCCGCCCCAGCGAATGGACAATCACCCTTGATGCCCACGATAGATCAGAGCCCCTCCCTGGCGGCTGCGACGCCGGAGGATGCAAGCCGCAAGTCGCAGTCAGCTAACGCAGAGCGAATCGACTGGCGACGGACTCTCTTGTTCGGCGCTTTGGCGGCTGGCCTGCTGCCTTGGGTTGCGTTTTACAACGGCTATCCCACCGTCACCCCGGATAGCGGGAGTTATCTCCGGGCCGGCGCCTTTCATATCGCGCTCTTTCCGTTTCGCGCGCCCGGGTACAGCGTGTTCACCAGGTGGACGAGCCTGGGCATCAGCGCGTGGTTCATAATCGCAACGCAGGCGATCATCGTCGTTTATATCTTGCACGAAATCCTTGCGCACCTGATTGGCGGCGACAGGAAATACGTAGGCCGCTGTCTGCTTTCCGGCGTCTGTGTCCTGGCGGCATTTACAAGTTTGCCTTGGCTGGTATCGGAGATTATGCCGGACGTTTTTGCAGGGGTATTATTCTTGTCCGCATTTTTATTGGCATTTGCAGGTGAGTTGCGCCTCGGACAACGAATCGTCCTGGCCTTGATCATGGCGATTTCCGTGGCCTCCCATATGTCCCTGTTCCCAATCGCGGTGTTGTACGTAGGGGCAGTGGTCGTTCTGAGGACCGCCACTCGCCGGACGCATGGATTCCCTCCGACATGGTCCGTCCTGGTTTGGTTGTTCGTCCCAATCATCGCCGCGGGATTTTGGACAGCAAGCCAGAATCAAAAGATGGGGGTTGGATTTAGACTTTCACCCTCGAAAAATACGTACTTGTTGGGGAGGCTGTTTGCCGATGGCCTGGCGCGTGACTTCCTTGTTGAAAACTGTCCGAAGCGACCGTTCATTTCCTGCCGATACCTCGCCAATCTGCCGCAAAATGAGAGTGATTTTTTGTTCGTCCACCCACTCATGGGCGACTTAAAAGGGCACGACGATGAGGTGGAAACCATCGTGCGTGGAACGATTTTGGCCTACCCCCGAAAGTTCCTGGTAAGCAGCGTCCGGCAGACGCTGCTTCAACTCGCCGCCCTGCGTACCGGGGGGGACATGCGTCTTTATCTCGGTTTCGACTGGAATTTCTACGACATACAGAAAGTGTTGCCGGGCGATAGTCGAGCATTCTGGATTTCCAGAGAATGTAGCGACCTCCTGCACCCGCTGACGGATGCCGTCGCGCCAGTTCACACAATAATCTTCTGGTTCAGTGTGGCCGCCTGCCTATTTTTTGCACGGGCCGGCCGCTTTGCACGCATCAATCAATTCTTCGTTTCGGCGATCCTATTTCTGATTATCAACGCAGCCGTGTGCGGCGCGTTGGCGGGAGTATACGATCGTTATCAAAGCCGGGTGGCATGGATTATGCCGTTGTGCCTCACAGCTTATATCTGCTGCATGACGAGAGAGTGGAAGCGTGGCGGTGCGCTTCACGGTCCATCTCACTCTTGATTTTATAAGGAGCTACGCTGTCATTGTCCTCATCCGTCTCGTAGAGCCACACATCCCGGTATCAAAAAATAAGCAAAGAGCGGGCTGAGGTCCATTCCGGGAATCTCGCGCGCCCACCCGGACTTGCTGGACGCCGCTCCGACAAGACCGTGAATTGTTTTGCGAAGATCCAGAGCAACTGAAATTGGCCGGCGCGATAGAAAATCATTTTAGCTCGCGCTAAATTGAGTCACTTCACTACCGCCAAGTTCCCTTTATGATTGCGACAACTGCAGGAAAGTCAACAATAGATAGCTCAACGGCCCGGGGTAAGCTTCTTAAGATGTTCCAGGATCGCGGCTATCCGCCGGCTAGGCTTTGACCGGCGTCCGAGGCTTAAAAAGCCGTGCAGGAAACCGCTACGGTCCTCGCCCAGCGCGTCATCTCGCACGAACAGGGAAATCAAGAACGAAGCCTCCTTGGCGTGAAGCCATGCCAGGTTACAGCTTCCTTGAGGGGACGGGTTCCTCTTGATGTACACCGCAGAACAGAGCCATCCTGAGGTAGAGACCGCGCTGGAAGAAACGCGCCGCGAACCGCTGCCCGCCAAAGAAGACGGAATCGAATGGCGGCGCACCGTCTTGTTCGGCGCCGCGGCAGCCGGCCTGTTCTGTTTGGTCGCGATGTACAACGGGTATCCAGTCCTCACCGCGGACAGCGGCAGCTATCTCTATAGCGGCGCGTTCCACGCCGCTGTCTGGCCCTTTCGCGCGCCCGGCTACGGCGCCTTCATCAAATGGACGAGGCTGCGCACCAGCACCTGGCTGACCATCGCGGCGCAGGCCGCCATTGTCGTTTACATGCTTCGCGTAACCCTCGCCCACCTGATTCGCAGCGACAGAAAATATCTGGACCGCTGCCTGCTATCGTGCGCCTGCGCCTTGGCGGCGCTCTCGGGCCTGCCTTGGCTCGTTTCAGAGCTCATGCCGGACGTATTCGTCGGGGTGCTTTTCTTGTCGGCCTTCTTATTGGTGTTCGCCGGGGAACTGGTTCTATGGCAACGAGCGGTTCTGGCCGTGATCCTCACGATCTCCGTCGCCTCCCACACGTCCCTGCTCCCGATCGCTTCGCTTTATGTTGTGGCACTGCTTGCTTTGCGGCTTGCGGACCGCCATGCGTACGGACCGCCTCCCGCAAAGTCCGTCTTGGCCTGGCTGCTGGTGCCGATTCTCGCCGCCGGATTTTACACGGCAATTGAGAACCGGAAGATGGGGCTTGGTTTCAGTCTTTCACCGACGAAGGATTACTTCTTTCTGGGAAGGCTGTTTGGCAACGGCATGGCTGCGGACTATCTTCGTCAGAACTGTCCAGAGCGTGGCTTCATTGCGTGCCGCTACGTTTCCAATCTGCCGCAAAATGAAGCGGACTTCCTGTTCGTACATCCGCTGGTGCGCGAGTTGAAGGGACACGACGACGAAATCAAAGCCATCGCGCGGGGAGCGATCCTAGCCAACCCGGGAAGATTCTTGATCAGCAGCGCCCAGCAGACCTTGCGTCAACTCGGTGCTCTACGCACCGGTGGAGACACGCGCCTTCACATCCTGAGCGACGACAATTTCTACTTTATCCGAATGGTCGCCCCGGCTGAGTTCAGGCCCTTCTTCATTTCCAGACAGTTTAGCGACCGACTGTTTCCGTTAACGGATGCCATGGCGCCAATTCACACGGCGGTTTTCTGGTTCAGCGTGGCGGTGTGTCCGCTGTTCGTAATGATCGGCCGCTTCCCGCGGGTCAATCGGCTGTTGGCTGCGGCGATCGCATTCCTGGTCATCAATGCGGCGGTGTGCGGCTCGCTGTCGGGACCGTACGATCGTTATCAAAGCCGGGCGGCTTGGATTCTGCCCCTCTGCCTCATTGCGTATATATGCTGCGTGATTTGGGAATGGAGTAGCGGGGCCCTTCGCAAGAATGCTATTCACCCTTGACGCTGTACGGTGACACGTTTCCATCGTCTACGTCCGGTTCATACAGCCAAACATCCCGGTTGCGAAAGTATTCGAATAGAGGTTTGAGGTCCATCCCCGGAATTTCCCTCGCCCATACGGTTTTGGCGTGATCGATGTCCGCCTCATTGTAAACGTACTCCTCGCCGGAATTGTGATCTTTCGAATAGCGCACCAGGACGAGGTGTTCGCCGGGGAGCGCCGCGAGCTGCTTTTCGACCGGCTTTCGAAAAGGTTCGTTCAAGTCATCCACGTAGGGAAATGCATCGGCGTAGAGATTCCTTTGCATCTCGCAAAGTTGCAGCACGATCGCGAGCACCAGCAGAAGTTCGCAGGCCGCGCTCAGATAGGCCCGCCATGGCGCCACAGGCCGCCTGGCAAGTGAGAAACCCGCGCGCAAGAGCAACAAGACCAGCAGCGGAATCGCGAGCGCCAATAGGCTGTGACGATGCGACCATTCGAACAAAGCGTTCGGCTGAGAAATGACGGACTGCGCGAAATAGATCGGTCCAATGAGCAAACTGAACAGAACAATGAGCCGCGTCAAGGCGACGCCAACCGCCCTGCCGAGGAAGCGCAACCGCCGCAGGGCGCGCATGCACTGCATCATCAGCACAAAGACGGTGGCCATGAGCGGCGCGGCATAGTGCGCGTGGTAATACACGATAACCCAGAGGCCGGCGGCCGAAAGCGCGGCCTGAACGAGCAGCAAACGATTACGCGGCTCTATCAACACCCACGGCAGGGCGAGGAAGGGGATCGACAGCGCGGGCCCCAGAAAAAACTCCCAAAAATCGGTGGACTTGTACAACCACTGTCCTCTGGCGGCGCCCCAACTGGCCTGATACAAGCTCGGCAGAAAATTGTGGTAGAAGTCGTCAAATTGCGGATTGGCGTAGGAGATGGGCGGCTTGTCATGCTGCCACAGGAAAATGGCCGTAGTGATTTCCCGCTGCTCGATGAAGTGAGGAAATTCAACGGGGCTTCCCGTCACGCGCCAGTTGTAATAACCGATGAATCCAGCGGCACAAGCGAGAATTGCGGCGATGGGCAAAACGATGCGCCTCATCGCAGCGGCCCGAGTGGGGAAGTTCAGCCTCAGCGCCCACCAAAGAAGTGCCGCGCCAAACGGAATGAAAAAAATCGCGCCTTCGAGAGGCCTGCTGATCGCAAGAATGCCTGCTCCCAAACCAAAAATAATCGCGTCGCGCGCGCGCTGTTGATCCCAGATTCGGGGCAACGCTCCCAAGACCAGGGCAGCTCCGGTCGCTGCCACCGCTCCTCCCCAATAGCTATTCATCCAGTAGCTGAACACGCCGAAGCGCATCCAGACGAGGACGCCGCCGAGAAGCGCCCATTCCGGCGGCACCCATCCTTGCAGCATCCAGGTGAACGCCATGCACATGGCGGCAACGCTCAGCACGACGCCAATCCATGGCTGGCCAAGCAATTTTCCGATGGCCAGCGCCATTCCTTGCGCTGGGGGATACATCGACGCGTACGTCGGATGCTGGATGACGTGAAAGGTATCGAAAAAAATCCAGAGCGGATGCGGCGGATTCGCCAGACGCCCGTGAGCGAATGTATCCCCGGCGAGCAAGTAGCTGAACTCGTCGTGAACTTTGGGCTGCGGCACCGGCAGCCACGGCAAGAGCGCCACCCGCGCGAGGATCGTGGCGCCGCCAATGGCCGCTACAGCGATCCGCTTGTTTCGCGCGAACTGGGCGAACTTTCGCTCCATCCAGACAAATATCGGCTCACCCAATCCCGGCTTGGGCCAGAGGAGAAGCAAACAGACCGCAAGAATAATCCAGAGTATGGAGTGCACGGAGGATTCAATCACATTCCGCAAGAGATGCACGGCATATTCGAGTGTTTCTCATCATCATCACAGGCTCACTGCTTGAGGCATCTCTATATTTGCTCCAAGGAATTCGAGCATATCCTCCTGGCGGAAGAATCCAAAACGGAAATGAAGGAATCGTTGCAGAGGAACCAGGTTCGGGGTGTTGGAGCTCGTTGGCCGAACCATAGATTCCAAATCTGAGCTGGAAGCAGCGTGTCCCGGGAATCATATTTTACTCACCAAGCACACCCTTCCGTGGCTTGTCTTGCCCGGGCTGGGTGGCCATGTTGGAATAGCTTTCAGAGACTCGATCCTACGTTCGCGGCGAAGAGTCTGATTTCAGCAAGGCTTGGCGGCACAATCCGTCCGCTCACCCAAGAATCGAACTCCGACCATGACTCACAAGGGACGAATTCTCGCCGACCGAATCCTCGCCGTTCCCCTGGCATTTCTATTTAACGGAGCCGCGCGGTTGCTGGGCAAGGTGATGCGCCGCGATCACTCCGTTACTTCCGAAAATGTGAAGGTCATCGTCGTCGCCAAGTTGATCGGCATGGGAAGCATTTTGCAGTGCGCTCCTCTTTTGAGAGCGCTCAAGCAGCGCTACCCGAATGCCAAGCTCGTTTTCGTGACCATGCGGTCCAACCGGGAGCTTCTGTCGCGGCTGTCGAGCGTTGACGAAATTATCGTGATGGATGACCGCAGCCTGTTGTCCATGGCAGGCACCACGCTCCGGACCATTGCAACCCTCATCCGGCTGCGAGCCGACTTCTACTTTGATCTCGAGGTCTATTCCGGATTCGCGTCACTTCTCGCGCTATGGGCCGTGACGCGAAATCGATTGGGGTTCTACCGCCGCAGCACAGCCTTCAAAAAGGGCATTTATACGCACCTCGTTTATTTCAATACCCGCATGCCGGTGCGGCAACTCTATCTGCAGCTTGGACGAGTTGCGGGAATCCCCGCCGGTCAAAGCGAACTCATGGGACCGATTCTGGTCCACGACCAGGAGCGGTCGAAGGTGTCCCGCCTCCTCGCCGAAACTCCGGGATGGCAGCGGGAACAGCCGTATATCGTCATCAATCCGAACGCGTCGGACCTGCTGCTGGAGCGCCGCTGGCCGACCGAGAGTGTGCTTGAGGCGATCCACCGTTTGGTTTCGTTGGGCAATCAAGTCGTGCTGATCGGAGCTCCCAACGAAGCTGGATACGTAAAAAGCCTCTTTGACCAGTTGGCGCCCGACGTCCAAGTTCGCGTCTTTAATAGCGCCGGACGGCTGAGCCTCGGCGAACTTCTTGCGCTTTTGCAAGGCGCGGCGTGCGTCCTCACGAACGATACAGGTCCGATGCACATGGCGATTGCCCTGGAACGGCCGACGGTTTGCCTGTTCGGTCCCGCGAACCCCGAACACTACGGGCAGGACTTGCCCTTCGTCGATATTTTCTACGCGCAGGTGTTTTGCAGCCCCTGTTTGTACGAGGCGGACGAACCGCCGTGCAACGGAAATAATGTCTGCATGCAGCGAATCAAGCCGGAAGCCGTGGTCGAAGCCGTGCAACATCTCGCGCATACGGGTCTTCCCAGACGAAGCAGACAACGCGAACCGTTTTTGGATAGCTTCCCGATTTTGGCGGATTCGCCGGACGGCAGGCTGCTGGGAGTTGTAGAGCGCGCGTCGGTGGGGCGCGCCAAGGAGTCAGACGAGCGTGAGTTTCACGACGGAACTGGTAGCGGATCTTCCGAAGACCTCGAAGTCCGCGCGGGCAAGTAGCGCGGGCGGCGAAGATTCGGGAGAAAAAGGAATTTGGATCGCGCGAGCCGTCATCGTTGGCGTCGCCGCGGCGCTGGCCTGGTACACCTGGGGCCACTGGGGAGATTTTCAGATCGACAACGGAAGGGAACTCTACGTTCCCGCGGAAATCCTGAAGGGCAAGCTGCTGTTCCGCGACCTTTGGTACATGTACGGGCCTCTCGCGCCGTACGTGAAGGCGTTTCTGTTCCGGATCTTCGGCGTTCAGTTGACGGTGCTCTATGTTTTCGGACTCGCGCTGACGATCGCAACCGCCCTGGTCACGTTTGAAATCGCGCGACGGTTTCGTATGGGGCTGGTGGGCAGCACGGTGCCGTCGCTGTTTTTTCTATTCGAGTCGTTTTATCCGTCGATCCGCAATTTTGTCTTCCCGTATAGCTACGCAGCCACGTTAGCGGCGTTCCTCGGACTGGCCTGCCTGTATTTTGTACTGCGCCACGCCTCCGGCATGCGCGCGCTGGATCTGGGCTTGGCGGCCGTGATGGGAAGCCTGGTCATTCTGACCAAGCAGGAATTCGGCGTCGCCTGTCTCGCGCTGCTGGGGTTTGAGGTCGCAGCCTGCTATTGGAATCGGCGTTCCTCGCGCGATCTTCTTCGGGATATCGCGGTGTGTTTTGCCGGATTGCTGCCTGCGGTGGCGGGCTACGGCTGGTTCGTGTGGAAATTGTCCGCGCGGCTGATTTTTTTTGAGAATTGGATCTCGACGCCGGGAACGTATTTCATGCGCACGTTTGGGAAAATTACCATCCCGGCGCAGGGCCTCCGCTTTTTCCCATCCGAATTGCTGATCGGCGCGGAGTACACGATCCTGGCTGTAACCGAATGGGCTTTGCTTGCGACTTTTGCAGTCTATGCGATCAAAAAACTGGATCTTCGCTCGCGTTCGTCCATGGCGATCATGGTGGCCGCGGCTCTCACTCCCATGTGGATCGGCGATATCGCCTTCCTGAAGGAGTACCCGTTTGGAATCGTGAAAGCCGCCAAGGAATGGACGGCCGTGGTCATCCCCATGACCGAATCCATTTTCCCTCACGGTCTATTTTTTCTGGTCGTATTTTTCACGGGTTACGCCCTCTGGAAATTGGTTCGGGTCGCCGCGGGACACGATGGCCCATCAAGAAGCCGCGCTGGGAATCTACGCGGGCCTGGTCGCTTTGCGCGTGATGATGCTGCTTCGGGCCACCCTTTTCCAATGCACTGTGTTTTTTAACGGTGCCGCTTTTATTGTGTTTACTATATTGCTCTATAAAATTATTCGCTGGGCTTGTCGCACCTTGGACGCCAGGCGTGCTGATTTTGTGATGGGGAGCATGTTCGCCGCCGAAACCGCCCTGCTGTTTCTGCTGCTTTTTCCCAGGCCGGAAATACTGACCACGCGGCTTACGACGGACCAGGGAAGTTTTTACACCAGGCCGGACGTGGCCATTCTTTTTCCGCAAATTATTTCCTTTATGAAGACGCACACGCGAAACGGAAAAGACATCCTGGTATTGCCGGAACCGCCGAGCCTTTACGTCTATGCTGGGGTGGAGGCTCCCAGCCGGATGTATGCGCTCGTGCCGGGATATGTGGCGCCGGAACAGGAGCAGCAGTACATCGACGAATTGGCCTCCAATCACGTGCGCTATGTTCTGATCTCGAATCGAATTGTCGTGGAATACCACGTAACCGGCTTTGCGAACGGCGGCTACAACGTGCCGATCTACAATTGGATCATGGCGAATTATGTGAAAGTGGGACAGTTTGGCCCCCTGCCCGACGCGGATTATCCTCCCTACACGATGTGGATCTATGCGCGGAAAGATCTGGCGCAGGAGAATTTACCCGGGACTTTGGGAAGCCCTTTCCGTGGAGGGAATGAAATGTCCGGGCACTGACTCGGTTTGATCGCGAAGGTGCCCGTTCCGTCCCGAAATTCACGGGACGGAACGGCCGCTACAAAACCGTCCCGCCTGGAGGCTGTTGGGTTTTGTAGAGGCCGCCCGTTTTTAGGGCGGGCAGCCGTTTGCAACCACCAGAACCAAACCGAGTCGTTACGAAAGTCCGCTCGTAGGTCGTTTCTTGTGGCAATCCTGGTGAAATTCAGGCTATACTCAACGATTGTGTTTGCAGTGCTGACCCCGCCTGAGTGGGTCTGCCGGGAATCTAAGCCATGAGCCGAGTCATTGAAAAATTTCAGGAAGCACAAGTGCGCAAGGACTTCCCCGCGTTGCGGCCGGGCGACACCGTGCGCGTCCACGTCCGGTTGAAGGAAGGCGAAGGCGACAAGGAACGCATCCAGCCGTTCGAGGGCGTGATCATCAAAAAGCGCGGGAAATCGACGGGCGCAAGCTTTACCGTGCGGCGCGTGAGCTTTGGAGTCGGGATCGAGCGCATCTTCCCGGCCAACTCGCCGTCGATCAGTTCCATCGAAGTGTTGCGCCAGGGCCGGGTCCGACGCGCCAAGCTGTACTATCTGCGCGGGCTGAAGGGCAAGGCAGCGCGCCTGCAGCGCGTCGAGCGAGTGGAAACGCCCGAAACCGCGGCAACAGGAAAAGAATCTTAGGAATTCAAATCGAGCATTTGTTTTGTGCAAAGCCCGGGGAAACTTTCTCCGGGCTTTTTTGCTTTTC
Organism: uncultured Acidobacteriota bacterium; assembly: GCA_963740035.1. GTDB lineage: Bacteria > Acidobacteriota > Terriglobia > Acidiferrales > UBA7541 > Palsa-360. The sequence goes on along the minus strand of CAVUDA010000019.1, from coordinate 138,440 downwards.
ATATCGGGCTGGGCTTGCCTCTCTTTTTACCTACAACCGAGCAATTAATCCGCATCTCATCCTAAATTCCGCGTGGTAAAATCCGCGGCGATGCGCAAGCAATGCTCCTCCCGATTCGAGCGCGAAGCGCGCAAGTGCGGCTGGCAAAGGATCGCTGGGCTTGACGAAGTCGGGCGCGGCTCTCTTTTCGGACAGGTTGTCGCCGCCGCCGTCATACTTGATCCCAAGCGGCGCATCGTCGGCCTCGACGATTCCAAGAAATTGCCCGCCGAGCGCCGCGAAGTTCTGGCGCTGCGAATTCGCGAACACGCCCTGGCCTGGGCCATCGCGGAAGTCGATGCCAGCCGCATCGACGCCTGGAATATCTATCAGGCCAGCCGCCAGGCCATGGCCGAAGCCCTGCGGCAGTTGAAAATCTCGCCCGACTATTTGCTTCTCGACGCCATGCAACTGGACGTGCTGATCGAGCAGAAATCGCTCGTACACGGGGATGCGCTTTCGATTTCGATCGCGGCCGCTTCGATCATCGCCAAGGTGGAACGCGACCGGCGGATGGTCGAGTGGGACGGGATTTACCCTCAGTACGGGCTTGCAAACCATAAAGGATATGCGACCCCTGAACATCTCGCCGCTCTGCGCGCGCATGGGCCGACGCCGCATCATCGATTTTCTTTTGCCCCAGTGCGGGAAGCCACTTGCTGGGCCGCGGGCGCAACGCAAACAGCCTTGCCGCTCAGCCGTGATTCGTGAGCCGTGCCCCGTGATCCCGTGAAGCACAGCCTATGTGCTCACCGGCTTTGTCGGCTCGCACTCCCGAGGAAATGGTTTCACCCGTCACGATTCACCAGCCACCTGCCGCCCACCACCTGGAGGGGCGGTTTTGCCCACACGGATCACGAATCACGGGTCACGATTCCCGCCCTTAACTGCCACGTACGCTTTTAAATGCGTCGCGTTGACTTCATATTTTGCCGCGTGCTAGCGTGAAATCTAAGCCTGCGGGGATCGCTCCATGGCGATCCCGCTGGTCCAGGTTATTTACTGCGCCGCGGTGTGCCGGCCCGGAGAGGCCGGAAAGAAGCGGCAGCGAATCGACCATTGTCCGACTTCAACCTTTCCAGCCGGGACAATGGAATGAGCATCTGAAGATGGCTTATAACAAGACCAAGCACCTCAACGCGGCGGCGAAGTATCTTCAACAGGGGAAGATGCCGCAGGCCATCCTCGAATACCAGCAAATCATCAAGAATGAGCCCAAGGATCAGGTCACCCTGATGACTTTGGGAGATCTATTCGTCCGGCAAGGGGAAACCTTTCAGGCCCTGGAATATTTTGAACGGCTGGCCAAGATTTTTCTGAACGACGGCTTCACCACCAAGGCCATCGCCATCTACAAAAAGGTCGCCAAGCTTGCTCCCGAGGAAAGCCGCCCGCTGGAACGGCTGGCGGAACTTTACGTGCAACAGGGAGTATTGAGCGAGGCGCGGCCCCTCTATTTGCAACTCGCCGAAATGCAACTGAAAGCGGGGCGCCAGCCGCAAGCCGCGCTGCTCTTGCGCAAGCTGCTGGAAGCCGAGCCCGAAAACCTGCGCATACAAATACGCCTGGCGGAACTGCACCTTTCCATGGGTCAGCAGAAAGAATCCATTGAAATGTTCCACGGCGCCATGCAGAAGATTCTGGAGCAAGGCGACCACGCCGAAGCCATTCGCCTGGCCGACCGCATCCTGCAACTGGATCCAGCGCACCAGGCCACGTTTGTATTAAAAGTGCGTGCGCTGACCGCTTCGGGCAAGGCCGCGGAAGCGGGAAAACTTCTCGAGACTCTTCCGGATCGCGACAGCGGCGGCGAAACGACAACCATGCTGCTGGGCATGTATATGGAGAGCGGCCAGGCCGTCAAAGCCGCCGAGCTCGCTGAAAAAGTGCATGCGCGCGATCCGAAACAGTTTGCCGTGGTGCACCGAGTTGCGGGCTCGTTGCTGGAAGCCGGGGAATTGGATCGCGCGCATGCCATGCTCGCGCTGATCCGCGACACGATGATCGACTCGGGCGAGCACGAAGCCCTGGCGCAAACGCTCTCGCGTCTCGCGGAACGCAAGCCGGGCCAGCTCGAGCCGCTCGAGTGGCTGGTGGATCTATACGGCCGGGCCAGCGATTCGTTCCGCCTGCCGGATGCGCTGGCTCAGCTTGCCTACGCCTATGAAGCTTCGGGGGACGATGCCAAGGCGATCGCTACCTACGAAAAATTGCTGGAACGAACTCCCGAAGATGAAACCACCCGGCGCAAATACATGCGCTTGCGAACGAAGGCGGGGCTCGAACCGATCTCGGGAGAAATTTCACCGCCTGTAAAATTGGCGCCTACGGAAGAGGCGGTCAAACCGGCGGCGCCCGCGTCTTCCGAGCCGGCGCTCGAGGAAGAAACTCAGCGATACGTCACGCAGGCGTTGACCGACGTCGATTTGTTTTCCAGCTACGGCTTGAATCAAAAAGCGATCGATCTTCTGGAAGCCGTCCTGGAGCGCGCGCCGCGCCACACTCCCATCCTCGAACGCCTGCTCGATCTGTCCGTCGGCTCGGGCAATGACAGCCGCACCGCGGAGCTCGCCGCGCTTCTCGAGGAAATCGCGATCGAGCGAAGCGACCGCGCGGGCACGGAGCGATTTGCCGAACTCCGCCGCCGTTTCCAGCGCGCCGCCGGGCTCGTCCCTGCCGATGAACAGCCGAAAGGCGCGGCACCCGCGTCCGCCGCTCCGCCGGAATTTTCCGTTCCGATGATTCAGGCGGAACTCGACGAACCGGTCGCGGCAGCGCCGCCACCGCCACCCCCGCCACCGCCGCCGCAACCGAAACCGCAACCGCCGCCGGTGGAACCCATGGCCATTCCCATGCCGGTCGAATCGGTGGTGCACGAGGTAGACCTGTCGGATGAGTGGGCGGCACTGTCCCAGCAACTCGAAACCGCGATGCAGGAGGAGACGGCCACCGCCGTCCAGGAAACCGTGAAGGCGCAGCACCACGCCGAAGTCCCGACGCCTGTACTGATTCCCGCCGAAGCGGCGCAATCGCAGGCCGAAGCGGCCGATGAGGCGCCAGCCTTCGACCTGGAACTCCAATCCGCGGCGCCTGTGGAAGTTGCAGAGAGCGAAACCCTGGCGGCGGATGCGCTCATCGCGGACCTTGCCGGAGAATTGGATTCCATTACATCGTCTCTCGGAATACCAGCCGGCACCGTCCCGGCCGCCCCGGTGCAGGCTTCCGCTGCGCCACCCGCAGCTGCGAAACTCCCTGCGGCTGCGAAGCCTCCTGCCGCAGTGAATCCGCCTGCCGCCGTTAAGCCGCCCGAAGCTCCGAAGCCGCCTGCTGCTCACGCCGTCTCCGGAAACGGCACTCCCGCCGTGGAAGCCGGCGGAGCGCTCAGCGGTCCTCTGGGCGATCTGTTTGAAGAATTCCGTTCCGAGCTCGGTGAAACCAAGGAAGACGAAGATCTCGAGACCCACTACAATCTGGGAATCGCCTACCGCGAAATGGGCTTGCTGGAAGAGGCCATCAGCGAATTCCAGAAAGTGGCCAGCTCGAATGACAAAGGGCCCGCTTTCCGTTATGCCATGCAATGTAGTACGCTGCTGGGCTTGGCATTCATGGAGAAAGGGCAGCCGGGCATTGCCGCAATCTGGTACGAACGGGCCCTCAAGACGCCGGGACTGGATCAAGAATCGATTCTTGCCTTGCGGTACGATTTGGGGGTCGCCCAGGAATTGGCGGGCGACACGCATGCAGCGTTCACCAGTTTTTCGCAGGTCTACGCAATGAACATCGATTACCGTGATGTGTCCGAGCGGATTGCCCTTCTCGGGAAGGCGCGGTAGATACACCCCGAATGAAATCTTTCCTGCACGTGTTGCTCTGCCTTGATGTTTTTCTGCTCGGAGTGTTGCTCGTACTCGTTCCCTGGCTGGGGTATTGGGACCACAATTTTTTCCTCGACAAGTATCCCGGGCTGATTCCACTTCTCCTTCATCCCTCTGTGAGAGGGGCGGTGACCGGCCTCGGAACACTGGATATTCTGCTCGCCGCGAGGATGCTGCGGGGACGGACGGACTCCGTTGCCACCCGGACGTAAACCCATTCTCTGCTACGTAACGGACCGGCGCGCGTTGGGAGCTTCGCGCATTCCATCCGATTCTCCGGCGGGCGAGCCCACTCCTCTTGGCGCGCATTCACTTCACGAATCCATCCGTCGGGCGGCCGCTGCGGGAGCCGGCTGGATTCAAATTCGGGAGAAGGACCTAGATTCGCGATCTCTTGTGGGGCTTGCGCGCTTCGCAATTGGCGAAACGCGCGAGACCTCCGCGCGGGTTCTGGTCAACGACCGGCTGGACGTCGCTCTGGCCGCGAATGCCGCGGGGGTTCACCTCGGGGAAAATTCTTTGCCGGTGGAAGTCGTTACCGGGTGGCGCCGGTCCACTGGGCGAATGGATTTTCTGATTGGCGCTTCCTGCCATTCCCTGGAGTCCGCGCGCGCGGCCGAGCGGGGTGGAGCGGACTATATTTTTTTCGGGCCGGTGTTCGCGACGCCGTCCAAGGCAGAGTTTGGCGCGCCGCAAGGAACGGAATGCTTGCGTGAAGTCTGCGCGTCGGTTGGAATTCCCGTGGTCGCCATTGGCGGGGTGAATGTGGAAAATGCGCGCGAGTGCATTGCGGCGGGAGCCGCGGGAATCGCGGCGATTCGATTGTTTCAGGATGCCAAAAATGAGGATGAATTGGCTGCCACGTTAAGTGCGATCTAGACGCCAGTAGGACAGGCTTCAGCCTGTTGGTTTTGATTTTCTGTGCGGGCGATATTTCGTGCGATTTATGGAAACTCACAGGCTGAAGCCTGTGCTACTAGACCCACTCCACTCCCAAATTTTTCAGCTTTTCGCGAAGGCCGTACATGTCCAGGCCCAATTCGCCGGCCTTCAGGCGCTCGCGGTTTTTCGCTTCCTTGGCCAGGCGCGCTTCGCACGCCTTCACCACTTCCGCCGCATCCTGTCGCGGAACTACTACAACGCCGTCCACGTCGGCGACGATAACGTCGCCGGGATGAACGAGCGCTCCCGCGCAGACGATGTCGATGTTCACATAGCCCGCCGTTTCCTTCACGGTTCCCTGCGCGGAGATCGCGCGCGAGAACGCCGGAAATTTCATGGCAGTAAGGTCGGCGACGTCGCGCACGCCCGCGTGAATCACGAGTCCATTGATTCCACGCGCCCGGCAGGAAGTCGCCAGCAATTCCCCGAAAAAACCGTCGGTGGAATCGGAATGCGTCGCGACGACAAGCGCATCCCCCGGTTTGCACACTTCGATGGCGGCATGAAACATCAGGTTATCGCCTGGGTGGCACAGCACGGTCACGGCCGGGCTCGCGATGCGCGCTTCCGGATAGATCGGCCGCATGTACGGCAGCATCAGGCCCACGCGGCCCTGCGCTTCGTGCACTGTGGCAACGCCGTATTCGCCGAGCTTCTTGACCAGCTCCGCGTCCGGGCGTTCGATGTTGCGTACGATTCTCGGCTTCATGGGAAAATTCTCCGTAATTTACTGAATGCGTTTACTGAACGAGCGCGGAAGGATTCGTCACGGTCATTCGTCGAATCTCGTCGACGCTGAATCCATTATCCAGCATCTTCTGCGCGAACATGGCAAAGCCCTCGGTGACCGGCGGATTGATCGTCTGGCCGAGATCGGTGGAAAGCACGCAGCGTTCCGGGCCGACCACGCGAATGGCTTCGAGCACTGCGTCCCACGGAGCTTTTCCCGTGTGCATGGTGGTGAAACAGTGCTCGATGAAGGCGCCCATTCCCGCGAGCTGTTTTTGTTCGTCCGTGGTCAGATTTTGCGAGGGGAATTCCGCGTGCGTGACCAGAACTCTTTTCGTCCCCATTTCGCGCGCCGTTTTCACCATCTCGAATATCTCGACGCGCCCGAGGTGCCCCGTCGCCAGAATCATGTTGTGCCTGGCGATCAACTCGATGCAGCGCCGCGTGGCTTCGGAAATCTTGCCGTTCGCATCGAGCACCGTGAGCGGCGGCGGAGAGATCCCCGTCGCCGCGAGTTCCCGCTGAATTTTTGCCCAGAAGGGCAGCTTCACGTTGGGCCCGTCCAGCCTGCCCGCGGTTTCATTCTTGGCGTCCACGGTCGGAAACCATACGATCTTGCAACCGGAGCGCCCGGCCAGCTCCAGCGCCACGGGATTCAGGCCCCCCACCGAATGGTTCAGCGTGATGGCCCCGTAAGCGGCAATTCCAGGCACCGCTTTCGTGACGACTTTGGCGCGTTCGGCCGTTGGAAAATAATGCGACTTGAGGACAAACCCTTTCAGCCCGCGCCCCAGAAATTCCTTCGCCAGGTCCAGGTCGTCGATGCGCCGCTCGATCACGTCGGGCGCGACATGCACCTGCAAGTCGTACGCGCCCTGGAGGCACTTCCAAGCCGCGTCGGAAACCGGTGTGGCCTTCGCTCCGGCCGCGCCTTCACCGGTGCCTGGCGATGTTGCCGTCATATCGTTTTTTCCTTTCCATCCGATCATCTATCCGGCGGGCTCGGAAGACGAAAGGAGTCCTCGTCGGGAAAAATGGCGTATCCGTTCGAGATGGATTCCGAAATTCGGGAACCACCCGGAAAAAGTAGCAGGCAAGGAATATACCCCATCGCCGGGACGTTTCACTAGGGGTGCGGTCAATTTCAGTTTCAATGCAAATCTGGCGGCGGGTTGAGTGGCACAGGCTGAAGCGTGTGCCACTCAACTGCTGAAAAGCGCGGATTAGTGGCAGCTTTGATCGTCGGCAAATACTCCGCTGACAAGCATGGAATTCAAAAACCGGCTGCAATCGGAGATTTTTGCCAGGGCTGGATCGTTTTGTATCGTGTCGGGGCGCACGGTGTTTGTGGCATTCAGGGACTGGCGCGTGGTCACGACGTCGTTGGCCCACCGGGAGAGGTTTGAAAATTCGTTCTGGAGGAGCTGCATGGCGTCCTGGTCGGCCGCTGTTGATGCGGCCACTCCTACCTGCCCCATGTTTGTCTGCACACGATCATGATAGTCCTGCGGCCAGGTTCCCGAAGCGGGCACGCCGTAGGTGAGGATCGTGCCGACCGCTCCTCTCCACTCGCGCATCTCCGCCAGTTCGGCGATGGCCAGAGTCGCAAAATTCCTGGACAAGCCCGGCGGGGGGGCCTGCGGCGCAGGCGCGAGTTCGGCTCTCGGGGCCTCTGTCGTACCCGATTCCGGAAAGGTAAGGACGACTCGATTGGCCTCGAGGGTGACGGACCCATTCATGAACTGGGCGACGGTTTCGACGTCGACGTAGGCGTGGCCGCGCATCTGCACGACCATCCCCGCGGACTTTCCGTTCACAATCAATGCCCGGTCCGGCGTGTTCTGCGCCCACAGGATTCCCGCGAACAACAAAACAGATCCGAATGATAGGAAATAGGAAATTCCTTTGCGATTTCTCATGTTGTCCCCAGTTCGACGAAAATCGTGCTGCCCCCAGGCAACACTAGGTTACTGCGTTCGCGGTCCCGCTTCTAGTGGGAGTTCAGTGTAGGACTGCTTCGCCCATGGAGTATTGGTCGGCCGAACAATCACGCCGAGCGGTGGCCTGGGAACGCCAATCTCCCGATTGGCGTTCCCAGGTTGAAACGAAACGTCCGCCTAGGGAGAGCAGCAGGATGAGTTTCCAGATCGAGCGCGTCGCGGGAAGTCGGTCGAGCCGCGCGGCGATCGCTGCGGCTTGCTCGGTTGGCATCGCTGTCAGATTTTGCGCAGGCCGGCCGCTTCGTAGCGCGTCACGGGCGGCGGGAGTTCGCGGCTCACCACCACGTCGACGATCGCGGGTTTGCCCGATTCCTCCGCGCGGCGCAAAGCCGGGATGAACTCGCCGGCGGAGGTGACGCGCTCGCCGTGCGCGCCAAACGCTTTGGCCACGTCGCCAAACTTCACGTCGAGAAACTCGCTGGCCTCCGGGCAAATCTCTTCGTGGACGTATTTCTGCACGTGATACTCGAAGGCGAGCGAACAATTGTTCATGACAATCGTTACGGTCGGAAGTTTCAGGCGCAGCGCGGTTTCGAGATCGGGAAGGTGGTAGCCGAGGCCGCCGTCGCCGGTCAAGGCGAAGACGCGCCGCTTCGGGCCCACCGCGAGCTTCGCGCCGAATGCAGCGGGGAACGCCCAGCCGAGCGAGCCCGCCGCGCGCAGCGTGTTGCGCCCCGCTTTCTTTTGCTGCAGCACTGTCACGGCCCACGCCGCCATGTAGCCTGTGTCCGCGACGAGCATGTCGTCGCCTCCGACATGCTGATCGATGAGGCGCATGATGTGATAGGGATTGAGTTTTCCTTCATGCATGGATTCGCGCGAGACGCGCTCGAGATCTTCCTGCCAGGCGGCGACCGAGCCTTGCACTTGCTTTGTCCAGGCGGACCACTTACTGCCGTTCACGCGCGCCGCGACCGCCGCCTCGCGCAACATTTTCAGCGCTTCGCGCGAATCGGCGACGATGGACAACTCTTCGCGGTACGTCCGGCCGAGCGAATTCGGATCGAGATCGATGTGGACGATGCGCGTGCCTTTGCCCGGGTACTGAAATACGTTGGTTCCCATCGAGCTCAATTTTGTTCCGATCGCGAGACAGAAATCGGCGCCGGCGAGCGTGTCGTTGGCGACCTTGCGCGAATAGCGCCCGCACACGCCGACGGCCAGCGCGTGCGTGTCGGCGATGCTGCCTTTGCCCGCCATCGTGGTGACGACGGGAATGCTCAGAGCCTCGGCGAGCGCGGTCAGTTCTTGCCACGCTTCGGAAAGAATCACTCCGCCGCCGGCAATTAGCACCGGCTTTTCGGCGCTCGCGAGCAGGGCAATCGCACGCTCCACGTCCTGCGCGACGGGCGCAACTCTCAGCGCGGGAGTGCGAAGAAACGCGGGCTCGGCATAAATTTCCTGCGGAATCGTCAGCTTCCTGCCGAACCAATCCGCGGGGATGCCGAGATACGAGGGCCCGGGGACTCCGCTGACGGACGCACGCACGGCAGTGCGCAGTACGTCGGCAATGCGCTCGGGCTGCGGCAGGTCGCCCGCCCACTTGGTGATCGCGGGGAACATCGAAGTCTGTTCGAGTTCCTGATACTCGTAGCGGTAGCGCGTCTTCGTGGTGGTCGTGCCGCTGATGGCGATGAGCGGGCTCGAGGCCCAGAACGCGTCGATGATCGACGCGGGAAGATACGTCGCTCCTGGGCCGAACTGCACGATGCCGAACGTGGGCTTGCCGGTGACGCGCGCGTAGGCGTCCGCCATCGCCAGGGCGGAGCGCTCGCTGCGTCCCAGGATCACGCGCACGCCTTCGTGATTCTGCATTTCGATGAGCGGGTCCTGCGGCGCGCCCGTTAGCGTGAAGACGTACTCGGCGCCGTAGGCGCGCAAAAGTTTCGCCAGCGCCTGCGATACCGTCAGTGCATTTGCCGAATCTCCCGCAGATGTACTCGTCACAATATCGTCCTTTTGGATTTCATGATTTTCTTTCCTGGTTTGCGGAGGTCGGAGCTTCAGCTCCGACAATCCATTTCGCAGAGTCACGGGCTTCAGCCCCTGAAGCTTCAGGGCCTAAAGGCCTCGATTCTGCGTCTTTGGTCGTCCGACCTGAAGGTCGGACCTCCTAAAATCCCAATTTCGTGCGATGGGAGTGAGTGAAAGGTTATGAATCACCAGTCACCATTCACCAATCACCCGTCACTATCTAATCGCCAACGGATTCACAGGCGAAGCAACCGCGCCCGTCACCGGCAACGCCGGCGCCACGAAAAGAAACTCGTAACGCTTGTCCTCCGCGCATTCTCTCGCGAGTTCCCCGAGGTCGAAAATTTCGCCCACAGTCAGGCCCATGACGGGGATGGAAATCCAGTGCCACGGTTGATTGGCCTCGTCGGTCTCGTTGGGACGCACTTCGGCGCCCCAGGTATCGGTGGCGATGGCCGCGACTTGCTTCTTGTGCAGCCAATCCAGCGTTTCAAACGCGAGGCCCGGAGCATCGCCGCCCGAATAGCCGTCCCACGTGTTCGCGGCGAGCATCGCTTCCATCTGCCCGGTGCGCACCAGCAAGAAATCGCCGCGCCGCACTTCGACGCCAAAATGTTTTTCCGCCCGGCCCAGCATTTCGTTGGTTATCGCGAAGGCGTCCGGCAGGCGTTCCATTCCAAGCATGCGCGGAATATCGAGCAGCACGCCGCGCCCCACCATGCGGTCCTTCGTTTTTTCGATGCCGCATTTCTGCGCGCCCGCCGAAGTCACTGTGCGGCAGTCGTACCCGTTCCACATGTGATTGCCGTAAAAAATGTGCCCGAGCCCGTCCCACTGCGTCCCGCATTGCGTGGGCATCATGATGACGTCGTCCGCGCTGCGAATTTTTCTGCTGTCGAGCACGCCCGAGTACGCGTCGGTTCCGGTCCGCATCATCAGGTGCACTGGATTGAACCGCCCGAGCGCCGGATATTTCGTCTTCCCGCCCTGCGGCCCGCGATGGTCGTACGGCAGCGCCAGCGAAATCACTTTGCCCTTTTGCACCAGCCGCGTCGCCGCAACTATGTCTTCCGGCCGCGTGTAGTTGAGCGTGCCAACCTCGTCGTCCGCGCCCCAGCGTCCCCAATTTTTCAGGCGCTCCGCCGCCGCATGTATGTCGGCCATCGTCAGCTTGCGCGCCGATGCTCCCGTTTCCGCCATCCGTCCTCCAACGTTCCCGGTTGATGCTATAGCTCTCTACGAATTGATTGTCGCAATCCGCCATTGTACTGGAATCGCGGACGGCATGTCCGTCGTTTTTGCGGTTGGCTTATGGAAATGGAAGGTCGGGTACGAGTAGCACAGACTTCAGTCTGTGGGTTTCCATTTGATCTTGGCTAGCGCGCACAGACTCGGTTTCCGGATGGACCCCCACAGACTGAAGTCTGTGCTACTTTTCCGGCAACGCGAAAACATATAGTGCGTTTCCCGTTGTCGGGTAGTGGACGTCGGGCAAGATGGTGCGTGGGACATTGCGCGGGCTGCCGCCGCCGAGGCCTGTGGTTACGGCGACGTATTGTTTGCCGCCAACGCTGAACGTTACGGGAAAACCTTGCACCGAGGTGCCGAGGCGAGTTTGCCACAGCATTTTGCCGGTGTTGACGTCGACGGCGCGGAAGACGCGGTTGAGGTCGCCGACGAAGGCGATGCCGCCGGCTGTCGATAGCACGGCGGTGAGGAACGACGGGCGCTGCTGCACGTTCCACACTTCCTTCATCGTTTTCACGTCGAAGGCGGCGAGGCGGCCGACGTTGCCGTCGGTGCCGGGCATTTCGTAAAACAGGCGGTCGCCCATGGTGCCGCCAGAGCCTTCGACGAACTCGACTTTGCGGCCGGACATTTCCATGCAGCTCTGGCTGAGCGGGATGATGAGCCGCTCGGTGGCGGGATCGTAGCACATGGCCTGCCAGTTGTGGCCGCCTTCGGTGCTGGGGCAGACCGGAGTCCACTTGCCGATTTCCTGTTCGAGAATGTCGGGGCGGTAGGCGAGTTTTCCCGTCTTGTCATCCACGTTGAAAATATTCTGAAAAATAGTTTCCTTGGCGCCGATAAATTCGCCGGTCTTGCGATCGAGTTTCCAGAGGATGCCGTCCTTGCCGATGGTGAAGAGCGTTTTCCTGTCGCCGATATCGACGAGCACGCGCTCGTACACTTCGTCCATGTCGAGGGTCTCGCCTTGCACATGCTGGAAGTACCACGCAAGTTTTCCATCGTCGGGCTTCAGGGCGAGCGTGGAGCTCGAATACAGCGCCGAGCCTTTTGTGCCGCGGCTCACCTGCATCCAGGGTTTCGCTTGCGCCACGCCCCAGTACGTCAGATTCAGCTCGGGATCGTAGCTGCCGGTGATCCAGGTTTCCGCGCCGACGCGCAGCATGTTCGGCAGATCGCCCCAGGTGTCGCCGCCGGGCTCGCCCGCGCGAGCGATGGTGTTGAAGCGCCATAAAAGTTTTCCAGTCGCGGGATCGAACGCGCTGATGAAGCAGCCTTGATCCTTGTCCAGCGACTTGTAGCGGTCGCAGCCGTTTTCGCCTTGAATCACTTTGCCGTGAATGATGATCGGTCCGCTGGAGCTCCCGTAGCCCTTGGAGCTGTCGCCGACCATGACGTCCCACACGGTTTTGCCGGTGCGCGCGTCGAGGGCGAACAAGTGCGCATCCGTCGTCTCGGCGAACACTTTGTCGCCGTAGATGGCCATGTTGCGCATCGCGCCCGTCCCGCCGGCCTGGCTCTTCGGCGGGCGCATGTGGTTTTCCCAGATGAGGTCGCCGGTGCGCGCGTCGAGCGCCTGCAGGATGTTGTCGGTGTTGGTCAGGTAGATGATGCCGTTGTGGACGAGCGGCGTGGGTTCGTTGGCCGCCACGCTGTCGTTCATGTTCCACGACCACACCAGGCGCAGGTCCTTCACGTTGTCGCGAGTGATTTGCGCGAGCGCGCTGTGATTCCAGCCCTGGTAACTTCCGCGGACGATCAGCCAGTCGGCGGGATCTGGTTTGAGGAGCATCTCGTCGGTCACCGGAACGTAATTTTTCACCTCGCCCGGGACAATGACTCCGAGAGGAACGTTTCGCGGCGCGGTGGCGGAGCGCGGCGCGGCATCTTCTTCACCGCCTTGCATAGCGGCGGCAGGCGGCGCGCCGCCGTTCGCGACGGCTCCGATCGGCACGATCGTCTGCGGCGTCATCGCTTGCGTGCCGGCAATAGCGCCGTTCGCCTGCAAAATAAATGCGACGAGATTGGCGGCGTCTTGATCGCTGAGCGAGCCGGGATTGCTGATGGGCATCGTGTTGCGGATGCGAGTGAAGAGGTCGCTCGTCGGGCGGTTGCGCCAAGTATTCAAGAAATTGGCGCCGGCCAGCGGAGGGGCTTCGAAGGTGCCTTTCATGTCGGGCAAGTGGCATGTCGTACAGGTCGCCTGGTAAATGGCGCGCCCGGCGCTGGCTTGGTCTGCGGTGAACGGGCCAGGCCGGGCCGCCTGTTGCTGCGCGGCCAGCGCGATACCGCTAAAGGCCATCGCCACCGTGGCGACGCCAATCATGAAGTCTAAGAGTCGCGACTTTGGTTTGCTCATCTTCCCGACACCTTCGCTTTACAGTCCAATGCCCGCCGAAAACCACAGAACCTGAAAGACAAAAGCTCCGACGAATGTCCACCAACGAGCCTTGCCGACGCCGATCACACTACCGAGTAGAGCGAACAGCGACACCCAGTTCCCCGCTCTAATGAACGACAAAATTAAGTAGATTCTACTGTCTTCCCCTCCTGCGACGACACTTTGCGTCCGGTAGGTCATAACCACGAACAAAAGCGCCGACGCCGTCAACAGCACGAGGGAGATGCCTGTTGCGGCTCTGCGCCAAAGCGGCCCGGATGAGATCCTCAGAGTTGCCGCAAATCGCCCCCAGGCCACGACCGTAGCTGCAACGCCCACGGTGAGCACGGTGGGAAGGATCAGAGTTTGTGCCGGATGGTCCATGGTTTGTGTTCAACATCATCTCAGCGCAGCAGCCAGCCCCACAAATTTCCGTCGGGGGCGCGCTCGGATTGAATTTGCAGGTACAAGCGGCCGTTGCGGAGGTCGGCCATCTGATCCGCGCGTCAGCTCCACCGTGCCGCTGACCGACCCCTTCTCCGCCTTCGTCACGGTCAACATTAAATCGACAATCGCCGGCCCGGGAATGCCCTTTGGCCCCCGGTGAATCTGCGCCGTGGTGGCGGGCGAGCGCAATCCTTCAAATGTCCCTTCAATCGTGAGCTGCTTGCCCTTGAGCGTGGCGGTGAGGGAGCCGTAGCCCGCGATCGTGGACATCATCGCGACGCTAATGGGAACAGGCGAAAGGCGCACCTTGAACGATTCCCCGTTTCGCGCATTTTGAGCGGAGACAACGGACACGAGCGGCAAAAGCGCTGCCGCCAGGAATGCCGCTGTTGCCGCCGGTCGCCTCAATCGCATTGACATCGTTTGCCTCACCCGGGAAGGCCAAGGAAGCTACAATCTGAAATCTCAAATTTGAAATTTCAAATTTGAGATTTCAGATTTTCATTCACACAATTTATCCGCACACTGCGGCGGAAGGACTACGCCCTTCGTCGATCTATTCGGCCGAATGGATCAGCCGAATCCGCCTGTCAATTCGCCAGCGGATTGGGGCGGATTTGCATATGGGTTACCGAGCCTTTGTGCGTTTCTGTGAATTTGGGCATGTAGGAGCTGTAGGTCATCCAAAGGCCTCGGCCCTTCCAGCCCGCATTGGCATCGTCAATTCGACCATCCAAACCACGCGTATAGTAGGGCAACGGGTAAGGAAGGTGGAATGTAGAGAACGTTTCCTTCTTCGGATCAAATATGAACATTGCGTCCGAAGCCGTTCCAGTGACGATTACGGTGTCCTTGCCGAGTCCGGACGCGTTGAATTGATCTACCCACAGGAAGTAGGGGAAATCAGTGGTGCCGGTTTCGCTGCCGGTGCCCTTAAATTTTACTCCCGGGTCTTCCCAGAATTTCCACTGGCCGGTCTTGACGTCCAGGCGGCCGAGATGACCGCTGCCGAGTGAAACCCAAACATTCCCGTCCGTGCTGAAGTCAATGCCATGCGGGAAACGTCCCGGAGCAGGCAGCGGGTAATCTGTGAATTTGCCCGTCTTCGGATCGAGCATGTACACCTTGTTCGCCGGACCAATGGCTTGCGGAGATGTTTCCCAAACGGTGCCATCGATAGGACTGATAGCCACTCCGTAGCCCGTTCCGGGAACCATCTTCTTGGTGTCCATATCGATCCGCATCCAAGTATGCTGAGCACCTACTTCAGTCCCTTGGATGTTATTCAAATCCAGCTTTTTGGTATCCATTTCACCCATCGCGTTGCCGCCGCCGTCCGTCCAGATCCGGTCTTGCCAATCGAACTGGAGGTGATGGGTGTTGTAGGCGGTGTCGACGGTGACAAATTTATTGGTTTTCGTGTCGTAGTAACCGAGCTCCATATTGTTACCGTTTTTGGACAGAAGATTGAATGCGATATCCTTCGCAGCCGGATCATTGTTATCCGCGGCGTCCAAGGCGATCGTATCCTTGGCCCACGCTGGATAGAATTTGGCGCCGCCGGCGCGAATCTGCTCGGTCATCCAGACTTTGCCGTTCGCATCCATCATGGGATTGTGCGGACTGTCCATCCATTCCTTGTCTTCGCCCGTATACGCTTGCTCTTCTTCCGCCCCGTGGTAGTAGTCCTTTGTCAGGGAGAAGCCATGGCTTTTGTCTCTTGGTTCGAGGTTAAGCCCTTCGACGGTGTTCTTCACCGGGTCCAGAATCCATACCATGCCTCCGCCGGTTCGATCCCCACCGTAGACTTTCCCATACGGGTACAACGACGGATTGCGCTTGTCCGTAGAGACTAAATCATGAATAAAGGAAATTGGGGATCCCCAATCCCATTCGGTTAAAACGACATTGCGTTCGATTCCGGTTGGCCGCGGCGGAGCGGGAGGAACTTCTCCCGCCGCAATGCGAGCTCCCCAATCGGCGAGGACCTTCTCTACTGTACTTTTGCCGAGAAAATTGAGTTCTTGATGCATGGCCTTAGCGCGCGAGAAGACAGCGTCCCAATCTTCAACCGTGGTATAGCGGCGCGTGGCGACCATGCCCAATTCATGGCAGTGGTTGCACCCGTTCCTCTGGTCCCCAAGCCATTCTTCCGAGGTCTTGTACCTGGCGGGGAGATCGCTGCCCGATGGAGGCTGAATCAGCGACGTCCAATAACTGGCAGGATAGATCTTCGCCGCTTCTTGCGGAGTTGCGGCGTTGGCAACTTTAAGAGTTACCTTGCCGCCGCGCACTGCCTTGACGGGCTCTGAGCCCTTCAGCCCGTAGCCGCGCACCCATAGCTCGTACGCTCCATCCGGCAGGTCCGGAACCAGGAAGCGTCCCTGATCATCGGTGACGACAATCTTGCGGAAAGGTGCCGGCAACGACTTGGTCTCCGCGATCACCCAGACGCCGGCCTCCGGCTTTGCGCCATTGCTGTTCACCACCACCCCGCCAATGCTGCTTTTGTCGACAGTGATTCCGGAAGCGCCTTGCGGGCCCCCGGCAACCGGTCGTGACGTGAAACAAATTAGCGCTACGAGAGACCACATCATCGCGCGTGTCATTCCTCGCATGTCAGTCCTCCCCTTGCAATCCGCCTTGGGTTCTTGTCTTGGATCAGCCCGATTTAGCTGTACCCAGATTTATATAATGAAGTGGACGAAACCGCCAATTCTTTGGTTTCGTTTTTTGTGGCGCAGGCTTCCCGCCTGTGGGGTTTGGTCCTTGCAAGGACTAACCCCCACAGGCTGAAGCATGTGCTACTTAATGTCCAACGCTTTGGTGCGGCTGGCTCTGTTCGGTCTCGTAGCGAATCAGTGCGAGGGTGCGATACACGGCGTGCACGAATTTTCCGTACGGCGCGGAGATGAACAGGGCCGCTATGCACGCCAGGTGCAGCATAAGAATGCTCCCCATCGCCGTGGTGGCGCGAAGGATGAGCGTCAGCATGCCCGTCAGCGCCGTCAGGCCAAGCGTAACCAGAAAAACGTAGTCCATGCCGGAAGCGGCCGCTGCTGCGGGCTCGCGATCGCTTTGCAATTTGTAATAGATCAGGCCGCCAGTTCCGAGGATGAGCGCTACGCCGCCGACGCTCCCAAAAATTACCGGAGCGCTGGTGAGTGAATAAGGCGGAAGGATGTGAAGAAAATCCTGGTAGACAAATGCCAGCGTCGTGGAAACAAAATCGCTTAGGAAACCCCAAAACGTGAGCGAGTGATAGAAGCGTCGAACGGAAGAGGGCCTCTCGTCGGGATAGAAGCATCCGGGTCCGCCGCCCTTTAAGTATCGCAGACCAAGCGCCGCTCCCACGGCCGCGGCCAGTGTTTTCCAATCGCCTCGCTCATTTAAAACGCTTCGTGTTTCCGACCAGAAGCGCGCGCCGCCGCGCAGCCAAACCGCGATTCCGTAAAAAAATAAAATCAGCGCGCCTGCCACCATCGCGAGATACGGCACCACTTGGTAGAACGCGCCGGGACCGAGATGCGCCGCGAATAAATTTTCCGACGGAATGAAAAGCAGCGCGAGAACGGCGACGAGCGCCGCCATTCCGGCGGCCAGAAAAACGGTTACGCCGCGATTCTTGAACGCGCGTCCGAGGAAAGCGGGCCAGCTCCAGCGGCGGTACGTTTCCATGCGCGCCTCCGCCAAGAATCTGCGGAATATTGATCGCGAATTCGTGCGGCGGCGTGTACATGCAGGCGTAATAGCAGGCGCGGCAGTCGTGGCACAGATTTGAAAGATAAAAAACGTCGCCCTGCTTGAAATCGCGGCGCGTTTCGATCGCGCGGAAGACCGGGCAGTAGCCCTCGCAGTAACGGCACGCGTTGCAGATGACCAGTTGGCGGCCTGCTTCCTGAATCACGTCAAGCCCTGGCATTCGCCGCCGCCTCTCTGCCCGCGAGCCTGCCGAACACGGAGCCGATCGTCAGGCCGAAACCTCCGAGATAACCCTTGGTGAGAATGTTCCCGGACATGATTTCTCCCGCCGCGAAAACATTCTGGAACGCCCGGCCGCTTTGATCGACGACGCGCGCGCATTCGTCCACCATTACTCCCATGTATGTGAACGTGATCCCCGGCCGCAGCGGCAGCCCGTAAAACGGAGGACGATCGATCGGAATCGCCCAGTTGCTCTTCGGCGGCGTGAGGCCGCGCGTGCAGTTGCCGTCCAGCTTTTCCATGCGCAACTCCGCGTTTCCGGCCGCCGCGCGATTGAATTCCATCACTGTGTTCACAAAGGTGCCGGGATCAAGGCCAAGCTGGGGAGCGAGCGCTTCAAGCGTCTCGGCCTGATACGGCTTGAACATGGGCGGGAGGAACCGGTCAATCGCTTTTGCGTCCACGATGCCGTAAGCGATTTGCCCCGGCTGGCCGGCGATCAGCGTCCCCCAGATCGCGTAGCGCTTGGGCCAGATTTCCTCGCCTTCGTCGTAAAAGCGCCGCGCGTCCCGGTTGACGACGATGCCGAAAGGGACGACGTCGAGCCGGGTCACGATTCCGCCGTCAAATTTCGGCGCGCGCGCGTCGACGGCAATCGCATGAAAACCTTTCGGATCGCCGATGGACTTGGCCCCGTGTTTCATCAGCGCGGCGAGCAGCGTGCCGTCATTGTAAGGCGTGCCGCGAATAATAAAATTGTCGGCCGCATCGCCCCAGTGCCGCTTGAGCCATTCGATATTCGCTTCGTACCCGCCGGCCGCGACGACCACGGCGCGCGCGCGGATCAACTCGCCCCCATTTTCTTTCTTGAGCCGCACCGCTTCAAACCGATCGTTCTCAATGACCAGATCATCCACCAGCGCGTCGTAACGCACGTCAATTCCCATCCGCGCGGCTTTCAGGTAATACGTATTCAGCAGCGCCTTGCCGCCTCCGAGAAACCAGCGATTCGTCCGCCCCAAATGCAGCGTGCCCGCGAGCGGCTGTTGCCAGTGAACGCCGTGCGCGCTCATCCACTCGGGCAGCGTGCTCGATTCGCGGATCGCCAGTTTGGCGAGATCGAGGTTCGCGGGGCCGCCCGTCACGCCAATCAAATCCTGCAAGTGCTCCTCTTCCGAGTACGGCCCGGAAAAAAATTGGTCGGCGGCCGTGTGCGAGCAGCGAATATTGCGCGTGTGCCGCGTGTTCCCCCCGCGCGCATACTCCGGCGAGCGCTCCAGCACCAGCACGCGGCGCCCCGCTTCACGCGCCGCAAGCGCCGCGCAAAGCGCCGCGTTCCCGCCCCCGACGACGATGACGTCGTAGTTCTCCGACACGGTTCTCAGCTTGCGGAAAAACTCAAAGTTTTGTCATTCCGAGCCCCGACCCGGTCGGGGCGAGGAATCTCTCTTTTCCTGCGTTTAAACCAAAGAGAGATTCCTCACTTCGTTCGGAATGACAAAATAAATCATCTTTTCCGCAGCGTATTCTCTCCCGAAACAACTTCCTGCGATTGAAATTACCCTGCGCGATTAGAAAGTATACCCCAAGGCCTTCCTTGCCATCCGGATTGGCAATCGCTCGCCGGCTCGCAGAGAAATCCCGCCGCGCTTGCATATGCGTACATCTATGTGTACACTACAGGAAAGGAGCAAGGCGATGACCACTATCAAAGTCGGCGTACGAGAGTTCCGGGAGCGGATCGCCACTTTCTTGGAATCGGACACTCCGGTGGCTGTCACCCGGCGCGGCGAGACTCTCGGGGTCTACGTTCCCACACGCCGAAAGCGTCCGAAGGCAGCCGATGTTTCCGAACTGAAGGCGGCAGCCGACCGTCTTGCCAAAGCGCTCGCGGACGTGGATGAAGAAGAAGTCGTGGCCGAGTTCAAGGAGCTGCGCCGGCGCGGAAAGGGCGGAGCCCGATGAAATGATCGTTCTCGACGCGAACATACTCATCCGCGCCGTTCTGGGGCGCCGTGTTCGGCAGCTCATTGATGCGTATGCGAGCCAGGGCGTCCGCTTCTTCGCGCCTGATGTTGCCTTCGATGACGCCGAGAAATATTTGCCCTCTCTCCTGAAAAAACGGGGCGTACCCCACACCGATCTTTCTGCTACGTTCGAATACTTGCGAAAATTAATAGAGCCCGTCGCGCCCGAACTCTATGCCGTCTTTGAAAGCGAAGCCCGGCAGCGCTTGCGCGGCCGAGACGAAAGCGATTGGCCGATACTCGCCGCTGCACTCGGACTGGCTTGTCCAATTTGGACCGAGGACGCCGATTTCTTCGGAACTGGCGTCGCGGTGTGGACCACAAATCGAATCGAGATTTTTCTCAAGGAACAAGCAAGATCGCTTGAATCTCAGCAGGAATGACATCGCGGGGCGAAGGACTCTATCCGATCGTGCAAGTGTGCCCCAATTCGGATGAGCGCATATGTTATTCAATCGAGAAAATTCAAAACCCCGACCCTTCCAAAAACCGGAAGGATCGGGCACCCGCAAAACCTAAACCGTAAATCGGCGGAGGCATACCGGAGTGATATCATCCCGCCATGAGCGTTCACCCGCAGGAGAGCGCGGCAGGCCGGCCCGCACGCCAGGAAGAGTTCAACAAATCCCTGATCGAGCGCGCGTTTCAAGACGTATTCGCCTCCGACGCGTTCGATGAAGGCGCGATCGCCCGCTACTTCAGTCCCCGCTACGTGCAGAAGACCGACGGACGCACGCTCGATTTTGCGGGATTCGTCGCTCACGTCCGCGAACTCAAGCGCACACTTAGGAACGTCAAGACCACGTTCGAGCGCATCGTTGCGGAGGGCGCGAACGTCGTCAGCATCCACCGCGCCGAAGCCGAGAAGATCGCGGGCGGCAGGGTCGCCGTCCGCGTATTCGCCCTGTTCGTGATCGACGAGGGTAAGATCGTCCTTTGCGACGAGCTGACCCGCCTCGAGCAGGGCGCCACCGAGGATCGCGACTTGGCGTCCCGCGTGTGAGCGTACTCCAATAGGAAAGCGCGCGAGATTCGTCCATCCGCCACTCGGCCACCCACAGGACCCTTCCTAAAGACGGGACGATGCTGGTGTCGGGTTAACCCCCTTTTCAAGTGGCACTCCGCTGAGCTTTTGGGTAGGCTTGAAGCAGTGAAAAAGAAAAAGCAGCATCTCATACCCAACTGTTACCTCAAGCCTTGGTGCGATCCCACAACCCCGAACGGCCAGGAACCTTATATTTGGATCCACCCGGCTGAGGGCGGTAAGCCCAGGCGCAAATCTCCGAGAAAATCATTTACGGAGACGGACCGCTACACGATCGAGTCATCGAGTGGCGGTCGTAACCTGCGCGTCGAAGATACACTCGCTGATATCGAAACTAAATTTGTCGGTATCCGTGAGCAACTTGAGAATGCGCAGCAACTTTCTGCCGAGGATCGTTTCCTGCTTTGTGCATTTGTGGCCGCAATGGTCAGCCGCACCAAGCCTGCTGGTGATCACTGGGCGAAAGTCTGGAACGACCTTCGGTCCCAGGCTAGTGAGCTCGCACGAGCCCACGGCTCGGAACTGAATGCACCGCAATTGAATGACACGGCGCACAATGCAAAAGCCCTTATTGTGAATGCCACGATTCACGTCCTCGCGCCGATGCTTTTTCATCTGCGCGCGGGCATCTACTACGCTGAAGATCGAGGTGCGTTCATCACCTCCGATAATCCCTGCGTCTGGTACGACCCTGACAGTTTCAGAAGGCCGCCCGCCTCTCGCAATGCAGCCCTGTGCTATCCGAACGTCAAAATCCTCTTGCCTCTCAGCCCAAACTCGTTATTGCTCATTGGATATGATCAGGCATACGCAGGGTACTTCCGCGCCAGCGAGCAATTTATCGGCGAAGTGAACCGCCTCATCCGATTCAATTCGCACGAGTATTATGTGACCGGTGACGGGCGCTCAAACAATTCGTGGTTCGAGCGGCGCGATCTTCCCCAGGATGCTTGGGAAAATACGGCGGAGGGTAAAGAGAGCATAGCTCTTGCAGAGAAGTACAAGAAGATGCAGGAGCAGTACGAGGCATCGAAGCAGGCTCAGAATGCTGAGGATCGAGCGGCAAAAGCGGGCCCTGAGCGGTTTTGAACTTCTGGTACCCGTCGCTCGCTGTTTTTCGAGGGGCGGGCGAGTGATCGAGCGCCTAGCCTTCCCAAGCGTTGGGCGCGAGCGCCTCGATGTCGCTCATCACTTCGATCACCGCTGGGCGGCCGCTCGAGATGGCGCGGTCCAGAGCGGAGCGCAGCTCTCCGGGTTTTGTAACGCGGATTCCCAGCGCGCCCAAACTTTCCGCAATCGTGGCGAAGTTGATTTTCGAGAAATGCCACATCTCGCCCTGCTTCTTCGATGGTTTTCCGCCGTAGGCGTGGCGGAAAATTGTGGTTTCCTGGTTCAGGGAGTTGTTGTTATTGACGACCGTCACCGTGGGAATCCCGCAGCGCACTGCGGTTTCCAGTTCCTGCAAGTGATACCAGAAGCCGCCGTCGCCCGTGAAGCAGACCACCGGCTTTTTTGGCATCGCGACTTTCGCGCCGAGGGATGCAGGGAAAGCCCAGCCCAGCGATCCGGCCGCGCGAATAAAATCCCATGGCTTCGCAACCCAAAGCTGCTGGGCCGACCACATGCCCGCGTGGCCCGTGTCGCAAACGACGATGGTGTCGCGCGGCAGCCAGTCTCCCAATTCTTTCAGAAGCCGTTCCGGGCGCATCGGCTCGGCGTCGGAATCTCTCAGCGGCTTTACTTCCGCGCGCCATTCTTTCACCGCGGCGCTCGTTTCCTCGACCCATTTGGCGTTGCGCGGAGTTTTGCCCACGCCGCCAACCGCTTCGTTCAGTGCTTTGAGCGTCGTTTTCGCGTCGCCCAGCAGCGAAACGGCGTTCGGATAGTTCCTCCCCAAATCGGCGGGATCGATTCCAATTTGAATGACCGGAGTTCCGGCCGGCGGAATCTTCCAGAAGTGAGTGACTTGCCCGGCCGTCTGGCTCCCGATGTAGAGAACGAGATCAGCGCGCATCAAAATTTTATTTGTGCAGGAGCGCGAGTAGGTTCCGGGAACGCCGATATAAAGCGGATTGTTTTCCGAAACGAGGGACATGGCGTTCAGGGAAGTCGCCACGGGAATCGAAAGAGCTTTCGCAAGCTTCAAAACTTCCGGTCCGGCTCCCGACACTCGCGCGCCACCACCCACGACAATCACGGGCCGCTTCGCTCTTTTCAGAATTCGCGCGGCCTCGGCCACGCGCGCCGCCTCCGGTGCGGGCCGGTAAGCGGGAACTTGCGCGGACGATTCTTCCGCGATCATCTTCAGATCGGCCACTTCGTGCTCAATGTCGCCTTCTTTTCCCGCGAACAGGAGATTCACCGGCGCGGGCGTGCCGGACGTAGCCTCGCGAAACGCCTGCCGCAGCAGGTCGGGCAAGCGGCCCACGCTGTCCACCTGAAAATTCGCTTTCGTGACCTGAGAAAAAATCGGGAAATCATCCATTTCCTGGTAATTGATTTTGTGTTTCTGGTGGCCCCATCGGCCGCCGGTGAGAGCGATCACCGGGCTGTGCCCCATGTACGCGTCGCGCAGGCCCGCCGCCAGATTGGCCGCGCCCACGGCCTGCGCGGCGCAGATGCCGGGCCGCCCGGAAGCGCGCGCGTAGCCGTCCGCCATGTAGGCGGCGGCCTTCTCGCCGTGGGTCAGGACGCGCTTGATGGGCATGTTGTCCATTTCGGCGAGGGCGCGGCTCA
This sequence comes from uncultured Acidobacteriota bacterium, assembly GCA_963740035.1. Classification (GTDB taxonomy): domain Bacteria; phylum Acidobacteriota; class Terriglobia; order Acidiferrales; family UBA7541; genus Palsa-360. The sequence continues at coordinate 115,074 of CAVUDA010000019.1, read as the reverse complement.
GCATCGTCGGGACGAAAAAGAAAGCGGTCACGCCCTGGGCATTCAGAAATTCCGCGATAAATCGGCCACCGGTGATCTTCGCCAAAGTCCGCTCCCTTTGAAACTTGAAATAAGTGAAATGGATTTAAGCAACGAGTGGCGCCGGCGGTGAGACTCGAACCCGCCGGCAACCATGCAAAGCGCGGGTTATTGATAGCATAAAAAAGTTAAACCGACAAAACCTGTGAAATCGGGCAAAGTATATGGGTAGCCTAAATCGGTCGGACAGTGCAAGAGATCGAAACTCATCCTGGGGAGCGGACTTGGAGGACGCAAACTGTAACTCACAGCCAGAGGAAGAAAAGGAAGGACTCGGTGTAAGGCGGTTCTTCGTTGGAGCATTGGCAGCCTGCGCGCTGGTCTCGATCGCGTTGTACAACGGTTATCCCACCGTCTTCTCGGATACCGGCGGTTACCTGCTAACGGGAAAGTTTCTGATCGCGCTCCCTCCGTTTCGCGCCCCCGGCTATGCCATTTTCACGAAACTCACGAGCATGGGAATCAGCGCCTGGTTCACGATCGCCGTGCAGGCGGCCATGGTCGTGTACGTCCTGTACGAAACCTGCGACTACCTGATCGAAGGCGACCGCAAGTTTGCCGACCTATATTTCGTTGCCGCCGTCGGCGTTTTGACGGGGCTGACAAGCCTGCCCTGGCTGGTTTCGCTGCTCATGCCGGACGTTTTTGCAGGGCTGCTATTTCTGTCGGCGTTCTTGCTGGCGTTCGCCGAGGAATTGAAACCTATCCAACGTATCGTCCTGGCCTCGATTTTCACGATCTCGATCGCCGCCCACGCTTCGCTGCTTCCCATCGCGGTGCTGTTCGTTGTGGTGGCGGTTCTCTTAAGGTTAAGGCAGACGAATCGTACGGCGCGCGCGTTTCATTCGGCAAGGTCCGTACTGGCTTGGCTTCTCGTCCCGATCCTTGCGGCAGGAATTTTCACCGCGGCATTGAATCGCCAAATGGGCCTCGGCTTCAGACTTTCACCGTCGAGAAATGCATTCCTGCTGGCGCGGCTTTTTGGCGATGGACTGGCGGCGGATTTTTTGCGCGCAAACTGCTCGAAGGAGGATTTTATTTCCTGCGGACATCTCTCCGATCTGCCTCAAACGCAGGAGGAATTCCTGTTTCATCAACCTTCTTCCTTGTACGCCGAACTCAAAGGGCACGAGGATGAGATGGAGAAAATTGTAAGCGGAACGATTCGTGCCTACCCGTTCAGATTCGCGGCGAGCAGCGCCAGGGAAACATTGCTGCAGCTTGCGTCCCTGCGCACAGGGGATGAGATTCGCTCCTACGGCGCCAGGGAATGGAATAGCAACGTCATCCCTTTGGTGTTTCCCGGCGATTTTCAAGCATTCCTGAACGGCAGAGAGTATCGAGGCCGCTTAACCCCACTGGCGGACGTCGCTGCCGCGCTGGATGTACCCCTGTTCTGGCTGAGTGTTGTGATTTGCCTGCTGCTTGCGCGGACGGGCCGGTTCGGACGCGTAAACTTGTTTTTCTATTCGGCCCTCGCCTACCTCGCGATCAACGCGGCGATTTGCGCCACATTCGCCGGTGTGTACGATCGTTACCAGGGGCGCGTGGCATGGATTCTGCCACTTTCCCTGACTGCCTATGTGTATTGCCTGGCCCGGGATTGGAAGCGTTCGGAGGTCATGCCGGAAATCGAGGAGTTGGAAGCACCGGTGGATTAAATGGTGCCGGCGGAGAGACTCGAACTCTCGACCTAGGGATTATGAGACCCTCGCTCTACCCCTGAGCTACACCGGCAAGAATAAGGCGCTCCATGTTACGGATGCCTTCCAAGAACTGTCAAGCGGGGAAAGGGTACCTGAAACGGGCAATGGTTGTACAAGCCGCCCCAAAGCGGAACAATTTAGGATGGATCGGTTCGCGCTATGGCCGCCTTATCGGGCTATATTATTGAAAAAAAACGCCATTAGCCAAAATTCCAATTAGTACCGATGTACCGTTGACCGCGCCGATCCCGAATTCTATCTTCATCGTGGACAATGCCATTGAAACTGTCCCGCCCTGGACGGCAAGAGCCGTTCGGCGAGAAATTGTCCAACGGTATTGACCGTTTAGACACAAAGTAACATTTCTGTTCCATTAGGGAACGGAACTACATATACTCCCTCCGGGTTAGTTTCCCTTCCGGAGGGTCTATGTCCAAGTGTCTGACGGTAGTTGCTTTCGCGCTACTCGTATTGTCGGGAGCGATGGGGCTACGGAATATCGCGGTCACACATGCCGTGAATTCGGGCACCAGTCTCTCGGCGCAGGGTGCTCCGTTCCCTCCGCCATTGCCGCGCGGTGGAGGCCGGTAACCCCGGCGTGAAACCCGTAGTTAACTGGGTCCACGCGGAGGATACTTTTCGTGTTGGGCCCAGTTAACTACTCGATTTGGCTGACCGTTATCCTTGTAGAACTCTTCTCTTTAGTTTGTCTGCTGAGGAGAAGAGCCTTCACCGAGCATTTCACTCTTCTGTTTTATCTGTGCGCCTCCCTTGCGACCGACATTGGAAATTTCAGCATCCTCAAAACTTCGGGTTACGATTCCAACGCTTACTTTTATTTCTATTTTTACGCGGAATCGATGCTGACAATTTGTCTTTTTTTTGTTCTGATGAATTTGTACTCGCATGTGTTTTCGGATATGGGTGTGGGGAAATACATTCGTGCGGTGGCCATGCTGCTCTTGGCGGGGACGGCTGGAATTTCCTATTACATGGTCGCAACTTCCGCCAACCGGTTTGTTACGCACTTTGTCGTGGAACTTGGACAGAACCTTTACTTTGTCGGGGTCGTGTTGACTTATTTGCTCTGGGGCGCGATGGCGAAACTGCACGAAAACAGGACGCGCTTGATGCAACTCGTGCTCTCGATGGGCGTCTACGTAAGTTTGTCCGCAGGCAGCTACGCTCTTAACAATCTGTACCCGAATCATGGATTCTGGCAGTACTATTTCCCGATTACTTCCCTATGGCTGCCTGCTTCCTGGGCATATACATTCCTGAAAGTTCCCGAAGACGCCCGATTGGCAACGGCGAGGGTGCTCGCCCCCAATCGATGATGGCCGTCATGATTTTCGGCATCTCCATTTTGACGCTGCTGCAGTTCTTTGTCTCCTACAGCCGTTCCTTGATCGCCGAATCGCGCGGCATTGAGCTGTCCGAGCAGGCCCGCGAAATCTGCGGACTCACGGCCAGGACGGCGGCGGGCCACCAATTCCGGCGGCTGTCGGAATTGATTGCCCTGTGCCCGGAATCGGGCGCGGACGGCACCACCTTGCTGGTGGTTTCGGCCTATTTCCATTTGCTGTGTTTCTTGCGACGTTTGTCCGAATGGACGATTCCTTCCGCGACTGCCTGGATCGAGACGGAACGTGGCGGCTGCGCCTACGCCGCAGCAGTGGTTCTGGATCGCAGGATTGCTTACAACCGCACGATCATGGTGCAACAAGCGAGCCGCTTAATCTAGTCCAGCCCTGCCGGGTTCAATTACAAAAGCTCTTAGGAAAGCTCTGTCGATTGTGAGATTCCGGCCTTCGTTGTTACCATCGTTGTTTCAGGCGGGCTACTCGTAGAGCTGGCACGCGGCGAAGGGATGCGCCGCGAAGGCTTCTTCGGATGAACAAGGATCTCCACAAACGCGTTCTCGACACGATCGGCCGGCACGCCATGATTGGGCCGGGCGGTCGCCTGGGCATTGGTGTTTCGGGAGGCGCGGATTCGGTGGCGATGCTCCGGATTTTCGTCGAGTTGCGGACGCATCTGGGGATCGCGGTTCTGGTTTTACATTTCAACCATCAGCTGCGGGGAACGGAAGCGGACGAAGACGAACGCTTCGTGAAAGCGCTGGCGGAAGAATTCCATTTGGAATTTGAATGCGGCCGCGCCGATGTTGCCGGCGAAGCGCGCCTTCATGGCTGGAATGTGGAAGACGCCGCGCGGCGATTGCGCTATCAATTTTTCGCCACCATTGCAGAAGCGCGCGGCCTGAATCGCGTCGCGGTGGCACATACGGCGAACGATCAGGCCGAAACGGTTTTATCGCATTTGCTGCGCGGCACCGGCCTGACGGGCTTGGCGGGGATTTATCCCGTCGCCGGCCTGATCATTCGTCCGCTACTGGAATTGCAGCGCGAGGAATTGTGCGAGTTTCTTTCCGACTTGGGACAACACTGGCGGGAAGATGCGACCAATCAAGACACTTCCCGCACACGCGCGCGGATTCGACACCAGCTGATTCCGCTTCTCCTTCGCGATTTTGATCCCGCCGTGGTGACGCGCCTATCGCGCCTGGCGATGCACGCGCGCGAAGACGAAACATTCTGGCGGTCGCTGGAAGACGAACGATTCCACGCCTTGGCCGCACGCGAATCTTCGTCCGCGATTTCCTTGGGGGTCGAGGATCTACTATCGCCAATGCCTCAACTGATCTCCGCAGACCACGGCGCAGGAGAGGGTCTCGCAGCGTCTTCCATTTCACCATTCACTCCGCCAACGATGGCTTTGACTCGCCGCCTGGTTCGCCGGATTTTTGCTGAACTCCGAGGCAGCCGCGAGCAATTGACTTCACGGCACGTCGACAGCGCTGTTGATCTGGCCGCAAGATCGCAAAGCGGCGCGAGGATCGATCTGCCCGGAGTTTGCGTCGAGCGAATTTTTAACCGGCTTCGTTTCACAAATGTTTCCGTGGCATTGGATTCTGCGCGCGATGCCGAAAGCACGCGCCAAAATCGCGATTTTGCATACACCCTTTCGCGGCCTGCAGGCATGGAATCCGCTTCCATTGTTGTTACGGAAATTCACCGCCGGTTCAATTTGAAAATGGTTGACTGGCCTACGGCCCCGCGCGACACTGTAGTGGGACGGGGTGCTCTTGATTTCGACCGTGTTCGATGGCCGCTGGTCCTTCGGAATTGGCACCCTGGCGACTCCTATCGCCCACAGGGGAGTCGGCGCGTTCGAAAACTCAAACGGTTGTTATTGGAATCCCGCGTTCCCCGAAGCGCACGGGGAAGCTGGCCGGTCTTAACCAGCGAGGGCAGAGTGATTTGGGCATCCGGCTATCCAGTCGCCGAGGAACTTGCGGCACATCAGGGGACGCGAACAGGCCTGGTGATTGGCGAGGAAGAAGTTTGAAAATGGCCTGATTACTTTGGCCCTCGGCATGCATCTAAGGGTTAGGGGCAATTGAGAGCCGCAGGAGAATGCACTTCAAAGTCCAAGAGTTTGTTTTTGATGCGCGGGCGATTCCAGGATGCCGCGCGCCGGAAGACCCGGCAGGTGAGGTAAAGCCGTGAACCCGAGTTCGACACTGAAGACCGTAATGTTCTGGCTGTTCATCATCATGCTGGCCGTGCTGTTGTGGACGCTCGTTTCCAAGAGCGGCCAGTCGGCCCGCGAGGAAGAACCCAGCTACAGCGAGTTCATGGCGCAGGTGGATCGCGGCAACGTAAAAGAAGTCACGCTGTATCTTTCACCGACAAGCTACGAAATCGAAGGCGAATGGCGCGAGCCCTCCAAGAAATTCCGCACCACCATTTTCAAGGAATCGGCGCCGGATTTGGCAAAGACCCTGCGGGACAAGCAAGTCCTGATCAACGTCAAGGAAGTGAATCGCGCGGACTGGGTTACGTTCCTTTTGAATGCCGCGCCGCTCTTTTTGCTGGTGGCGTTCTGGATCTTCATGATGCGGCAAATGCAGGCGGGCGGAAATAAGGCGCTGAGCTTCGGCAAATCGCGCGCGCGCCTGCTGACGGCGCAGCAGAAAAAAGCGACGTTCAAGGACGTGGCCGGCACCGATGAAGCCAAGGAAGAACTCCAGGAAATTATCGAATTCCTGAAAGATCCGCAGAAATTCCAGAAGCTCGGCGGGCGCATCCCGAAGGGCGTGCTGCTCGTCGGCCCTCCAGGCACGGGAAAAACCTTGCTGGCGCGAGCCATTGCGGGCGAGGCGAATGTACCGTTCTTTTCCATTTCGGGTTCCGACTTCGTGGAAATGTTTGTCGGCGTCGGCGCAAGCCGCGTGCGCGACCTGTTTGAGCAGGGCAAAAAGAACGCGCCCTGCATCATCTTCATCGATGAAATCGACGCGGTGGGACGCCATCGCGGCGCCGGCCTCGGCGGCGGCCACGACGAACGCGAGCAAACGCTCAACGCCCTGCTGGTGGAAATGGACGGCTTTGAATCCAACGAAGGCGTGATCCTGATCGCCGCGACCAACCGCCCCGATGTGCTCGATCCCGCGCTGCTGCGGCCCGGCCGCTTTGACCGCCGCGTGGTCGTGGCGCGACCGGACGTCAAGGGCCGCGAGGAAATTCTCCGCGTGCACACGCGCAAAGTACCGCTGAGCGATGATGTGGATCTGTCCGTGATTGCCCGCGGCACGCCCGGATTCTCCGGCGCGGACCTGGCAAATCTCGTCAATGAGGCCGCGTTGTGGGCTGCGCGGCAGGGGCGCAAGCTCGTCATGATGGCGGACTTCGAGATGTCCAAGGACAAAGTCCTGATGGGCGTCGAGCGCAAGTCGATGATCCTGTCCGAGGAAGAAAAGCGCAACACCGCGTTTCACGAAGCGGGGCACGCGCTCGTCGCGGCGATCACTCCCGGCACTGATCCGCTGCACAAAGTCACGATTATTCCCCGCGGCATGGCGCTGGGCTTGACCATGCAGCTTCCCATCGACGACAAGCACACCTATACGAAGACCTATCTCGAAGGAACGCTCACCGTGCTGATGGGCGGGCGCTGCGCCGAGGAGATTTTTCTTGGCCACATCACCACCGGCGCCGGAAACGATATCGAGCGCGCCACCGATATTGCGCGCAAAATGGTTTGCGAATGGGGCATGAGTACGCTGGGGCCGCTGGCGTTCGGTAAAAAGGAAGAAGCGATTTTCCTGGGCCGCGAAATCGCGCAGCACCGCGACTACTCGGAAGACACCGCCATCCGCATCGATCAGGAAGTTCATGGCATCGTGACCACCGCCTATAACAACGCGCGCGGCGTTCTCGAAAACAACCGCGACACTCTCGAGCGCATTGCCCTCGCGCTGCTCGACCGCGAAGTCCTCGATGCGACCGAACTAAAGCTGCTCATGGAAAACAAGCCGCTGCCGGAAAAGGTGCGCCCCGCGCCACCTTCGCCGCCGCAGCCTCTCCCCAGCGGTGAGCCCAAGCAAGCGCCGCGCCCGGAGCTGCGTCCCGCTCCCGGCTTCAGCAAGGGCTAGCGCTTAATTTTCAGGCCCTTGCAATTGGCAATAGTCGATCTCCCATTTCCAAAACACAGAAAATAAATCTGCGTCGCTTAGCTTGCCTGAGTGGCATGCGGGTTGGCTTTTAGTAGCACAGGCTTCAGCCTGTGGGGTTTGGTCGTTGCAAGGACGAACCCCCACAGGCTGAAGCCTGTGCTACTTAAAACCATCCTCACCTGGGTTTCACTCTATTGACCAAACGAGGGAAGCACATACGGAATTATTTGTGCTGAAAAAAGTGCGCGGCGGCCCATCGTTCGATGGGCCGCCGCGCGATAGAGGAATCAAAGACCGGTCGAGCGCTTATTTAGGCGCGGTCTTTTCGTTGTGCTTTTCGTTGTAGATTTGCCGGCTGGCGTTGTTCTGACGCCCGTTGATGTTCTTCTTTTCTTGGGGCGTCAGCTTTCCGCCATTGGCCGCGCGGTCGGCGGCGATGTGTTTGTTGATATTCTGTTCGTGATTTTCGGCCTTGGCGGCTTCCGAAGGCGACATTTGCCCGCTGGCCACGCCGTTCGCGATGCGCTGCTGTTGCAGATTGCGCCGAGCGCCGACCTCGTTGTTGCCATAGGTCGCCGTGTTGGCATTGTGCTTGTCGTTGTAGATCGACTTGCTGAGGTTGTTCTGCTGCTGGTTGACTTGCCCGCGTTCCTGCGGCGTCAGCGTGCCGCCATTGGCGGCCCTGTCATTATGAATTTCCTTGTTCAAGCCCGCTTCGCGGTTTTCGAGGTTCTTGGTTTCGCCGGCCGTCAGCTGTCCGGACGAGATGCCGTTGGCGATGCGCCCCTGCTGGTTGTAGCGCCGTCCGTTGACGGAATCCATAGCCACGTTGCCGGGCCTCCCATGGTTCACTGAAGCCAGTTGGCCGTTGTCCGAGCGCGCAGCCTGCTCGTGGGAAAGCTGGTTGGACGTCGGTTGGAAATGATTTTCGTGTTCGGCCGATTGTTCCGCGGCAGTGGCTCGGGCATTGACTCCGCCTTCACCGTTAAAGCTGTAGTGATTGTTGTTCACTGTCGTATTGTTGATCACGGTCCGGTCAACATACGTGTTGTGCACGATGGTCGTGTTCACGTTCATGACGGCCGTATTATAGGCGAAGGTCCCGCCTGCCCAGCGCCCGCCCCAGAAGCCGACGCCGCCGTACCCGTATCCGTAATTAATTCCGCCATAGAATCCGACGTGAGGGCCCCAGTAACCGGCATGCCAGCCATACAGCCCGCCGGCAAAGCCCCAGTAGCCCGGCGTCCAGAACACGCCCACGCGCGGCGGCGCAACCCACACGCCGGGTACCCAGTAGTAACCCTCCGTCCGCCAGCCCCAATAGCCGGGAGTCCACATATATCCCTCCACGGGGCAGGGCGGCTGCGCGTAGACAGGCAGTGCCGGCGGGCCAATGGCTACCGAAATCGCCACCTGGGCAGATGATTTTCCAGGGAAAATGAGCAGCACAAACAGGAACAGGAGAATTTTGGGTGTTAGAAGCTTTCGCATAAATGACCCCTCCGTGGGCTTCCAAGTTGACTTCCAATGCGTCTGGCCCTGAATCCGGCGTTACCTGGCCGGGGCGATTGTACGGGTCTCCAAGCCCGGCAATATACACTCTTATTCAACACGGGAAGCGGGAAAATGTCTCGCAGGATTGTCCTCGGGGTGTCGAGACTGGAAAGGGGGGATTCCCGCGTCCGCAGAATCTATTCTTGAACGGTTACTTAAAAGCCCAGGATGTGTATAATCTGCCGCCAAAGGCGAGGAAACCGAGTGGATCGCTTTTCCGGGAGGGTCAAATCATGAAACCTTGGCGTGGAATTGCTCTTTTTCCTCTCGTGTTTCTGTTGGTCGCGCCCTCTTTGCTTGCGCATCACGGTGTACCGAACGTCGATATGAGCCGCACCGTAACGATCAAAGGCGCAGTGGTCGACTACCTGCTTGTCAATCCACACATGGAAATGCGCGTAAGAGTGACAGACGACAGTGGCAACTCCGTGGAATGGAACGTCGAAAGTGTAAGTGCGCTCATGATGATGCGGGTCGGCTTCAAGCGAGACACTTTTAAGCCGGGAGACGTGATCACGGTGGTCGGCCATCCCAATAAAGACGGCAAGCCTCTGTTAGTTCTGGTGAAATTTATTTTGCCGGATGGCAGGGAAATGCAACCTAGTTCTGACTCCCGTTGATCCTCGTCCCCGCCCCTCGTGCGGCAAGCGCGGAGGAACCGAACCGGAACTTTGAATTGCGAAAAAAGCGAGGTGCAGCCGATGAGACGTCTGTTTTCCGGGTTTCGCGCGGGCTCGATCCTCCTGGCGTTTGCGGCCCTCGCGCCGCAACTTTCGGCGCAGGCCACCGCAGGATCCAAAGTCAAGACCCCAGCTCAGCATTCCGAACTCTCGGGAGTCTGGTTCATGCAGGCCACGGTCAAGGTCCACCTGATTCCACCGGAAGACGCTCCCCTGACGACTTGGGGAACAGACCGGTTGAGGATCAATCGAAAACAACCGCTTCCGGAAGCGATCTGCCTTCCTCCCGGCGTGCCGACGGCTTGGCAGATTCCTGAGCCGTTTGAAATTATCCCTCTGCCAGGCCGCATTCTGATCGTTCATGAACAGGAGCACCTGATTCGGCAGATTTATTTGAACCGCGAACATCCCGCGGACCCGATCCCCACATGGATGGGGAACTCGGTCGGCCGGTGGGAGGGCGACACGCTCATCGTGGACACGACGGGATTCAACGAACTGACCTGGGCCGACCTGTGGGGGCTTCCCCACTCCGGGGAGATGCACGTGATCGAACGAATCCGGCTGGTCAGCCCCGACGTGCTGCAGGTCGAAATAACGGTCGAAGATCCAAAGGCATACACAAAGCCCTGGACAGCGGTAAGGAAATTTGACCGGAAACCTGACTGGGAAATCGGCGAAAACATCTGCGAAGACAATAATTCTTATTTAGTTCCCTCCGACACGGCCCCGCGGCAAAATTAGCCGCCTGGACACGGAGAAGAGCCGACCCGTTCGACCCACCCCTCGCGCCGTAGGTGCTTCGATCTGTGGCCCCCCGAGATGGTATAATTCGCAATTCATATGGCGAAATTGGGGCAAGATGCGATGAGCATTTCTCCGGAAGTCCTGGCGGGCTACGAGCCGGTCATCGGCCTCGAAGTCCACGTGCAACTGAAGACTTTGACCAAGGCTTTCTGCGCCTGTTCGACGCGCTTCGGCGATCCTCCGAATTCGAACACTTGCCCGGTCTGCCTGGGCTTGCCGGGCGCATTGCCGGTGCTCAATAGGCACGCGGTCGAGCTGGGCATCCGCGCGGCACTGGCGCTGCATTTAAATGTGCAGGGATTCTCCCGCTTCGCCCGAAAAAACTATTTTTATCCCGACCTTCCGAAGGGTTACCAGATTTCGATGTACGAATTGCCGCTGGCCACGGCCGGGCACCTTGAGATCGAGCACGACGGCCAGATCAAGCGCATCGGCATCACGCGATTGCACCTGGAGGATGACGCCGCGAAGAATCTGCACGAAGGATTTCCGGACTCGGCGGAAAAAAGTTACGTCGATTACAACCGCGGCGGCACACCGCTTGCGGAAATTGTTTCCGAGCCGGACTTACGCTCGCCGACTGAAGCCCACGCGTACCTGACCGCGCTCAAGGAAGTGATGTTGTACACCGAAGTGAGCGACTGCAACATGGAAGAAGGCTCGCTGCGGTGCGATGCCAACGTCAGCGTGCGGCGCCGTGGCGCGGAAAAATTCGGCACCAAGGCCGAAGTGAAAAATCTCAATTCCTTCCGCTACCTGCAGCGCGCGCTCGAATATGAAATCGAGCGGCAAATCGGAGTTCTGGAATCGGGCGGAAAGATCAATCAGGAGACGCGCCTCTGGAACGTGGCGGCGGGGCGCACCGATCCCATGCGCTCGAAGGAATTCGCGCACGACTACCGCTATTTTCCGGAGCCGGACCTGCTTCCCGTGCGCGTCGGCGCCGCTTGGCGCGACGAAATTGCGCGCGCGATGCCCGAGCTGCCGGATGCGAAGCGCAAGCGCTTCGTGCGGGAATATGGAATCACTGCGTACGACGCAAGGGTTCTAACTGATACTCGCGAACATGCTGACTACTTTGAGGTACTCGTTCGCACCGGTACAGAGCCAAAGTTAGCTGTAAGTTTTATGGAGAGGCTGGCCCATCTGGCTGAGGCGACTGCGGGATTGATGCAAAAGCTTGATCAAAAGAAAGGGCCAATTTCACCAGAAGCGATGGCAGACCTTTTGAAGTATGTTACTGACGGCAAGATTACGGCGACGAGCGCGAAAAAAGTCCTGGAGACTATGTATAAGACAGGACAAACTGCCCAAGAAATTATTACTGCCGAAGGGCTTGAGCAAGTCAGCGACACGGGCGAGATCGAGCGATGGTGCCGCGAAGTGATCGAGAAAAATCCGGAGAATCTGGCGAAGTATCGCGCGGGCAACGAGGGCGTGTTCAAGTTCTTTGTCGGCCAGGTGATGCGCGTCTCGCGCGGGCAGGCCAATCCGCAAACAGTGAATGACACGCTCAAGCGTTTGCTAGCTTGAGGGTTTAGTAGCACAGGCACTCTTGGCTGTGTGGGTTTTTCGATCGATATGGGTGGTTAGCCTGTGCGCGCGGTTTGCAAAACCACACAGCCAAGAGTGGCTGTGCTACTCGAGTCTTTCCGCGAACGCAGATTCTTGAAGGAGTAATTCCATGTTGAAGGAAGGCGAACCAGGGCCGGCATTCCGGCTTGCCGCCGACGACGGCCGCGAAATTTCTTTGAAGGATCTGCGCGGCAAACATGTCGCGCTGTATTTTTATCCCAAGGCCAGCACGCCCGGATGCACCACCGAAGCCATCGAGTTTCGCGAATTGAAGCACGAGTTCGACAAGCTCAACACCATCATTCTCGGCTGCAGCGCGGATTCGGTCGAGTCACAGGCGAAATTCAAGGCCAAGCAGAAGCTGAATTTCCCGCTGCTCAGCGACCCGGACTTCACCGTGATTGAAGCGTATGACGCGCGCCGCATGAAAAGTTTTCTGGGAAAATCCTACCTGGGCATCGTGCGCAGCACGGTCCTGATCGGCCCCGACGGCAAGGTGGAAAAAGTCTGGCCGACGGCCAAATCCAAAGGCCACGCCGCGGAAGTGGTGGAAGCGCTGAAAGCGCTGCAGTAGTTAAGTAGCACAGACTTCAGTCTGTGGGGTTTCGCAAGCGCGCCCGGGCCGCCCGCGGTAGCCAGGATTGACACTCCAGCCAAGATCAAATGGAAGGCCACAGACTGAAGTCTGTGCTACCAAGACCACGTCACAGCGCCGTGTGAAACGCTCCATCACGCTCTTCAATCAGTAGATTGTCGATCAAGCGAACGGCGCCGATTCGCACGGCGAGCAGAGCAAGACACACTCCGCGCAGCCGCGTGACCGGCTCGAGCGTTTCCGCGTCGACCAGTTCCAAGTACTCGGGCTCGGCCAGCGGCTCGGTCCGGAGCGCCTCGCGCATCGCGGCCGTGAGCCGCAACGCGTCGCGCTCACCGCGTGAAATGGAAACGCGCGCGCCGTCGAGTGCGCGAAAAAGAATCGTGGCGGCGCGGCGCTCCTCGGGATTCAAGTAGGCGTTGCGCGATGACATCGCCAGTCCATCCGCCTCCCGCACGATTGGGCACACCACAATTTCCGTATCCAGGTGCAAATCGCGCGCCATCTGGCGGATGATGCGCGCCTGCTGCGCGTCCTTGCGCCCGAAAAACGCCTTCTGCGGTTGAACGATATCGAGCAGCTTCAATACGACAGTCGTGACGCCGCGAAAATGTCCCTGCCGCACGCGCCCTTCGAGGCGTTCTGAGAGGCCCTCGACATTCACCCAGGTGCGAAATCCCGGCGGATAAATTTCCGAAGCCTCGGGCGCAAACAAATAATCGACGCCCGCGTCTTCCAGTTTCTTGCTGTCCTCTTCGAGCGTGCGCGGATATTTCTGGAAATCTTCGCTGGGTCCAAACTGCGTGGGATTCACGAAGATGGAAGCGATTACGGGCTGGGATTCGGCGAGAGCGGCGCGAACGAGAGACAGGTGTCCCGCGTGGAGCGCGCCCATGGTTGGCACGAAGCCGGTGGAGCGTCCTTCGGCTCGCGCCTGGCGCGCCACCTGCTTCATCCATTCGATGGTGTGGATGGTTTCCAAGGGGTGAAGTGGCACACGCTTCAGCCTGTGGGGTTTTCTGCTGTGCAAATCAAACCCCACAGGCTGAAGCGTGTGCCACTTAAATCACGCGCGCGCCGCCGCGGCTTGCTCGCGATAGTACATGATCAAATCCGTGGAGACCGGCTTCACGCCGAGTTGCCGCAACATTGTGACCACTTGCCCGCGATGATAGCTGGCGTGGTTGGTGAGCTGGTGCAGGCTCTGCCACAGGGGATTCGAGAATTCATCGCCGGTAAAACCTTTGTACCGGATGACTCGATCCATATCCTGCTGCGTGAGCTTCGAGACGTAGTCGATATAGTACTGGTCCATTTCCTCCAGCTTGGTGCGAATGGAGGCGAGATCGGGATACCCGGCTCCGGAAATAAGCGCGGAGGGCGAGCGGCCCTGGAACCGCTCGTTCCACACCCACTCGGCGCCGTACAGGTGCGTGACCGTGTCGCGCACGGAACTGAAACTCGAGCCGAGATTGCGCGTGAATTGTTCGTTGGAGAGCGCGCCGCAGGCATCCAGCAGGCGTCGATCGGCCCAGGCGTTGTACTGGAACAGGAATCGGATCAGTTCAGGCGTAACCATCGAATATCCTCCGCAGCGGATTCTAAACCATGAATTTGGGATGCGTGTTTATTTGCGCTGTGCAAAAAGCGCGCCGGCCTTCTCCGCGCGCGCATGGTACGACTCTTCGTCGGAAGGGAAGGAACCCTGCTGCACGTCGCGGCAATATTCCGCGGCCGCGCGGGAAATGATTTCTCCCGCATCGGCATAGCGCCGCGCGAATTTCGGCTTGTGGCCGAAGCTCAAGCCGACGAGATCGTGGATCACCAGGACCTGGCCGTCGCAATCCGGCCCCGCGCCGATCCCGATCGTGGGAATTTTGCAGCTTCGCCGTGATGCGCGCCGCAAGCTCCCTCGGAATCGATTCGAGCACGATGGAAAACGCGCCCGCGGCTTCCACGGCGAGCGCGTCGCGCATGAGCTGTTCGCCCGCTTCCTCGGTCTTGCCCTGCACGCGGAATCCGCCGAACGCGTTCACCGATTGCGGCGTCAGGCCGATATGCCCCATCACCGGAATCTCGGCTTCGACGATGCGCGAGATCAACTCCATGCGGCGTTCGCCGCCCTCGATCTTGACGGCCTCCGCGCCCGCTTCCTTCACGAAGCGCACGGCGTTGCGAACGGCCGTCGCCGGGTCATCGTGATAGCTGCCATACGGCATGTCCGCCACCAGCAGAGCATGCCGCGTGCCGCGCCGCGCGGCTCGTGTGCAAAACAGCATTTCTTCCATGGTGACCGGCAAGGTACTCTCGTATCCCAGCACGACCATGCCCAGCGAATCGCCGACGAGCAGAACGTCCACGCCCGCTTCGTCCAGCAGCCGCGCCGTCGGATAGTCGTACGCCGTCAGACACGTAATTTTCGCCGGTGAAGAACTTTGTGAGGAAACGCCAGACTTGCGTTCGAGGATGCTCGGCACGGTAATCTTGCCATTGCCTGCGGAAGGAACCACGCTCATGACCGCCTCCGGTGCCGCTCCCTGAATTCGGGATACAGCCCATTGCAAAATGTATTTTACCAGATTCGGTCCCTGCAACCTAGCGGTTCGTCTTTCCTATGCTAGGTTAGTCTCGCGTGGTCTAGGCCAATGTGTCGCCCCTGCCGGGGCTTATTCAAGGCCTGCACATATTCCCACCGCTTCCGCGGTGGGCTACGATCTTTCGTCCCTCCGGGACTCTGAAGAGCGAAGCTACTCCAGAACATGCATCAAGGTAGTGAGCTAATAAATTGTCCCTAAGAGTCCCGAAGGGACGGCACACCGTAGCCCACTGCGGAAGCGGTGGGACCACGCGCCGTCTACAACGAGCAAGCCCCGTCAGGGGCGACACATTGGGCTTAAGTTCAAGAAATAGGCCCTGCTGTATGGGCACGACATGTCGTGCCCATACGCGTCCGGGCTGACGCGAGGCTGATTTTTCCGGCCTTGGTTGTGTATACTTTTCCCCAGCATATAAAGGTCTGCCATTGAGTCCGCGTTTTCCATGACACACTTTGCGTGCCGACGGGAAGAGGCGAGGACCCGGTGCGGCACGTCCGCGGAAATTGCTGATGAAACAAGGAGGCTCCTGCAATGAGAAACGCGCAAGAAATCCTGAAGCAACCACTCCGATTTTATTGCGGGCTGGCATTCTTTGCCGCGCTGCTGTTAACCCTGCCCGTTGCGTGGGCGCAGTACCCGCTGCAATATCCTTCCAGCTCCCAGGTTACCAAAGACGGCACGGCGATTTTAGTCGAGGATTACGCGAATCCCCCGCTTTCGAGCGCGATGGGAGATCACGCCTACCCGCCGCCCATCGATTACAAAGGAATGCTCGCGCGCGTGAACACGCTGCACTCGGAGCCGGCCAACGCGCCGCTCGCGTCCACACGGTTTTTTGTCGCGGACATGAACGGCAATCTCTATACTCTGGACAAAGCGACCAAGAAGTTCACTGCCTACATCACCTTTCCTGAAATTTTTCCAAAGTACGCCACGGAGCGCTTCGGTTCCGGAGTGTCTGCCATCGTCTTCGATCCGAACTACGCGAAAAATGGAAAATTCTATACCGTTCACGTGGAAGATCCCGCCAAGCCTGGATCGGCCCAGCCGACCAACGCACATACGCCGAATCTGAAACTTGATGGGTACGCGATGACTCCCGTGGTGAAACCGCCGGCAGGCGACGACGAAAATGAATCGGTTCTCGTGGAATGGACGGATACCAACATCAAAAATTCCACGTTCGAGGGGACGGCGCGGGAAATCCTGCGCGTCGGGTTCAACAGCATGATTCACCCCATGGGCGATATTCTTTTCGATCCGCTGGCCAAGCCCGGCAGCGCGGACTACGGCAATCTTTATGTTTCCATGGGCGATGGCGGCTCGGGAGAGACTCCGGGACCGACGCAAACGACGCCCCAACTGCTGAGCGCCTTACAGGGAAAAATTCTGCGCATCACGCCCGACCTCGCATTGCGCCCGAACGACAAGCTCAGCGAGAACGGCCGCTATCGCATCCCAAGCACCGGGCCCGACCCGAACCCATTTGTTTTCGTTGCCGGGGCGAGGGGAGAAATTTTCGCCTATGGATTTCGCAATCCTCACCGCCTGGATTGGGACGTCCCAACCAACACGCTGCTCGCAAATGACATCGGCCTGCATTCCTGGGAAGAAGTGGACATCGTCGCCAAGGGCGGCAATTACGGCTACTCCCAGCGCGAAGGCGACGAGGTGCTGACTGTTCCTGGCGGAGGCAAGACCGGAACGCAATCGAACCCGCAAGTCGCGTTCCCCGGATCGGACCTTCTCACGGTGGAGGGCCTCGAGAAACCCGTCGCTCCCATCTATCCCGTCGCCGTGTACAGCCACGAAGAGGGCGACTCGATCGGCAGCGGCTTTGTGTATCGCGGCAAGAAGATGCCGCAGATGGTCGGGAAATACATTTTCTCGGACATGACCACGGGCCGCCTTTTTTACACCGATCTCGCGGAAATGATTGCCGCACACGGAGAGCGCGGCAAGCACGCCACGATTCACGAGATCCAGATCATGTACAAGAGCCCGTATGACGCCTCCGAAAAAGCCCCGGTGAAGCGCCGGATGTACGATATCGTTGCGGATGCGTTTGCGCACAAAGACGGCGTCGCGGACCCGGTAACTCATCAAGGAGTCCTGCCCGGAGGGGCGAACGCGACCGGCGGCTGGCGCGGGAAGACTTTCATGACGGCCAAGCCCGATCCCTACGGCGTTCCTTACGGCGGAGGCCGCGCGGATGTGCGCCTGTCGATGGGCGGCGACGGCGAAATCTATGTGCTGAGCAAGACGGACGGGATGATTCGCATCCTTGCCGGCGTGGTTACGCCTCCCCCTGCGACTTCCAAGCAGGTAGCCGCGCGATAGGTTTTTGTAGCACAGCCACTCTTGGCTGTGTGGTTTTTCCAGCGCTTAGCAAAACCACACAGCCAAGAGTGGCTGTGCTACCCGGATTTTTCCGCAGCCTATTCAGTCTGTGGGGGTTAGTCCTTGCACGCACCAAAACCCACAGGCTGAAGCGTGTGCTACTTTCCCCCTCGCGTGTCCAATCGGTCAGGCGTAACTGATTCCCGAGTCCGCCCGGAAATAACGGGCGTTGGACCCCCTAGGCCTCTTAAACTGGAAGAAGCAAAGCCGTCGGAAAGTGACCCTTCTCGCTTCCTGGTTGGAGAGCCGGAAATGTTGATTCCGCTGCGTCATGAAAACATGCAAGGGCGCCGGTGGCCCGTCATCACGTTCGGAATCATCGCGCTCAACGTCATCGTTTTTCTCGGCACTCACTGGACAATCGACAGGCAGGGACCGGAACTGGGCCTGGTCAAGCTCCATCTCATTCTCCTCTCGGCGATGCATCCCGAGCTGAAAGTCCCGGAAAAAGCGCAGGAGTTCGTGGCTTCAATTCAAACCAAGAATGCCGCTGTATGGAAGGAAGCGCGAAACCCGAACCGGGACGTGATTGACGTCTGGGATGCCAAAATCCGCATGCAGGATGACCAGGAAGCATTGCAGCACGAAATGGATTCTCTCGGCGATAGCTACGCGGAACTGAACTCCGCCTCGATCCTGAGCAAGTACGCCTTTATCCCGGCGCACCCCACGCTCCTTGGCCTTCTGGGCGGGAATTTCCTGCACGCCGGCTGGCTGCACCTCATCGGCAACATGTGGTTCTTGTGGCTCGCCGGAGCGATCCTGGAGGACACCTGGGGCCGGCTGATCTACCCGGCGTTTTATTTAATCGCGGGCGTGCTCGCCTTCCAGGTGCATGCCATGGTCAACGCGGGAAGCTTCATGCCGACGATTGGCGCATCGGGAGCTATCGCCGGACTGATGGGCGCGTTCCTCGTGCGTTTCCCCACGACAAAAATCGAGATGGGCTATTTGTTTATTTACCGTTTCGTCCGGTTCAAGATGGCCGCGTACTGGCTGCTGCCCCTGTGGCTGCTGACGGAAATTTTCTATGGCTCCGCGGCGCAGACGTCCGGCGTCGCGCATTGGGCCCACGTCGGCGGATTCGCGTTCGGCGCGTTGATCGCCCTCGCGGTTCAAAAATCGGGCCTCGAGCAAATGGCCGAAAAGGGGATTCAGGAAAAGATCTCCTGGGTCAGCCATCCACTGCTCGCGGAAGCCGGCGAACAAATGGAAAAGGGGCAACTGGACGTTGCCGCCGCGAACCTGCAAAAATTGGTGCTGGAAAAGCCGGATTCGATCGACGCGTACCGCATGCTTCAGCGCATCTACTGGCAGAAGAACGATCTCCCGGCGCACCGCGACGCTCTCGAGAAACTATTGGGCTTGGAAATCAAGGCCAACGACCACGAAGGCGCACTGCAGACCTGCCAGGAATTCAGAAATGCGGGAGGAGACAAGCTCCCCGCATCGCTTTGGCTCGAGTTCTGCCGCCAACTGGAAACGCAGACGGACATCTCGCGCGCCGCGGAAGAATACCTCGAGCTCGCGCAAGCGTATCCCGCCGAAAAGCAGGGCCTGCTCGCGCAAATGGCCGCCGGGCGCATTTATCTGAAGCGCATGAATCGGCCCGCGGATGCGTTGCGCCTGTACGAAGCCGCCGAGGCTTCCTCGATTCCGCACGCGGACTGGCAAACCACCATCGACCGCGGCATCGCCGAAGCTAAGAAAATGATGCTGCCGCAGGAATCCCGCGTCACGCCAGTTTCCTGAAAATGTGGCACAGGCTTCAGCCTGTGGGGTTTGGTCCGTGCAAGGACGAACCCCCACAGGCTGAACAGGCTGCGCAAAAAGTCAGTGAAGGATCGGTTTTCGTAGCACAGCCACTCTTGGCTGTGTGGTTTTTGCAGCACTTATCAAAGGCACACAGCCAAGAGTGGCTGTGCTACTAAGTGCCATCGGGTTTGCATGTAGTGGCGCTCGGGCGTAAAGTACCGGGGATAGATTTGGATCGAGCCATCGGGCGCAATCCGCCAATCGACGCGTCGCTTTAATTGATCCAGGTCGAATCCCTGATCCATACTTCTTGCGGGCTCCGTGAAGAACCCCCGCTTGGTCATGAGGAGGAAGTGATGTCTATTTATCAAAAATCTCGCGGTTTCTTGCTTTTTGCAGCGGTGGGGGTTGCGTCGCTGGCATCGCTTGCGGCGGCAAGGCCCACCGATCTGAATCCCGCGGCGATCAAGATCCAGCTGCCCGATCAGATCAAATGGGATGACGATATGAAACGGGGCGAGAGCACGGCCGTTCTGGCGGGCAATCCGGAATCAGCGGGAATCTACGTCGAACTCGTGAAGTGGCATGCCCATCACATGAGCCATCCGCACTTCCATCCCAACGACCGGTTTATCACCGTGATTTCCGGAACCTGGTGGGTGGGAACCGGCACGAAATTCGATCCCGATAGCACCAAGCCCTTGCCGCCAGGCAGCTTCGCGAGACACTTTGGCAAAGAGGTTCACTACGACGGCGCGAAGGACGAAGACGTGATCCTGGAAATTGTGGGCGAGGGACCGGCGACGTCCACTCCCGCGGAAGTAAAGTAAATAATTGGCGCTGAGGCGCGCTTTTAGTAGCACAGACTTCAGTGTGTGGTCTTTCGTCAGAGCCGCCGAAGCGTTCAATCCGTTCAGAAGTTCGTGGGTGCATATCACACAGTCCGCGAGCTCGAGTGGAACCCCACAGACTGCCCTTCAGAAGTGCTCAGGGTAAATAGTCTGTGCTACATAGCAACGAACTAGGACCCGAACACGATGGCATGGTTTAAGCGGGAAAAAAAACGGATCGACCAGCCCACGCCGCCTGACGCGCGACGCGTGAAGACGGAAGGGCTGTGGACCAAGTGCGAAAACTGCCGGACGATTGTCTGGAAAAAAGATCTGGACGCCAACTGGCGCATCTGCCCGAAGTGCCAGCACCATTTCCGCTTGAGCGCGACCCAGCGGCTGGAACTGCTCCTCGATTCGCGCTGGGTGGAGCACGACGCCGAGCTCGCCTCAAGCGACCCGCTGAAATTTACGGACACGAAGCCCTATGCCGCGCGCCTGAAAGAAGCGCGCCGCAAACTGGGCAAGGCCGACGCCATCATCACGGCGGAAGGTTTGCTCGGCGGGCGTCCGGTGATTTGCTGCTCGATGGAGTTCGCGTTTATCGGCGGCTCGATGGGCGCGGTGGTGGGCGAGAAAGTGACGCGCGCGGTGGAAATGTCCATCGCCAAAAAATTGCCGCTGGTGATCGTTTCCAGTTCGGGCGGCGCGCGCATGATGGAGGGCACGATCAGCCTGATGCAGCTGGCAAAAGTTTCCGCCGCGCTCGCGCGCCTCGATGAAGTCCGCCTGCCGTTCATTTCCGTTTTGACCGACCCCACCACCGGCGGCGTCACCGCGAGCTACGCCATGCTGGGCGACATCAACATTGCCGAGCCCGGCGCGCTGATCGGCTTCGCCGGGCCGCGCGTGATCGAGCAGACCATCCGCCAGAAACTTCCCAAGGGATTTCAAACCTCGGAATTTCTGCTGGAACACGGGTTTCTCGACGCCGTCGTCCATCGCAAGGACCTGAAAGCCTACATTTCCTCCGCCCTCGATTTTTTCCTGGCATAACCGCATGACCTACGATGAATCGGTCCAGTACCTCTTCAGCCTGGGACGGGAACTCGCCTCTCCGCGGCAGGCGAGCGCCACGAAATTCGATCTGAAAAATATCACTGTGGTTTGCGAACACCTCGGGCAGCCGCAGCGCGAGTTTCAGTCGGTGCACGTCGCGGGCACGAACGGCAAAGGGTCCACCTCGGCGATGCTCGATTCGATCCTGCGCGCGGCGGGCTTGCGCACCGGCCTGTACACCTCGCCGCATTTGGAACGGATCAACGAGCGAATTCGGCTGGACGGCCAGGAAATTTCCGACGCGGAATTTGCCGCCGCGTTCACGCGCGTCCGCGAAGCGATCGAGGAATTGCTCGCCGCTGGACGCCTTGCCGCGCATCCCACTTTTTTCGAGTGCGTGACGGCGATTGCGTTCGTGTATTTCGCCGGCGCGGGCGCGGAGTTTGCCGTGTTCGAGACCGGCATGGGCGGGCGCCTCGATGCGACCAACATTCTGCTGCCGGAAGTCGCGGTCATCACGCAGATCGATTTCGACCACGAAAATTATCTCGGCCACTCGATCGAGGAAATCGCGGGAGAGAAGGCGGGAATCATCAAGCCGGGCGCGCGGGTGGTGAGCGCCGCCGAGCACCTTATCGCCCGCGTGGTGATCCGGCGCCGCTGCGCGGAGCAATCCGCGTTCCTCGTCGAAATCGAAAACGCCTTTTACCTGGAGGACGTAGCCGCTCACGACGGCTGCTTTTCGTTCACCGCGATTTCCTACGACACCGGCGTGCGCATTCCCATCGCTCTGCGGCTCGCCGGCCGGTTTCAAGTCCGCAACGCGCTCACGGCGCTCGCCGCCGCGCGCATGCTGGCCGAGCGCGGCGCGCCCATCGACGACGAAGCCATCGCGCGCGGCTTCGCCGCAGCCACGTGGCCCGGACGCCTCGAAAAAATCAGCGAACGCCCGGAAATTTACGTCGACGGCACGCACAATCCCGCCGGCGCGCGCGAAATCGCCGTCTTCTGGGAGCAATTCCTCCCCGGCCGGAATATTTTTCTGATTTACGGAGCGATGCGCGACAAGGCCGTCGATGAAATTGCCGGCCTGCTTTTCCCCCGCGCCTCCGCCGTGATCCTCACGGCGCCCGCGCAGCCGCGCGCCGTCTCCGCCCCGTTGCTCGCGGAAATGACGGCCCATCATGCGCGGCGCGCGGAAGTCGTGCCCGATCCCGCGCGAGCCTTGGCGCGCGCCCTCGAACTCGCCTCTCCCGAAGATGTGATCTTCATCACCGGTTCGCTCTACCTCGTGGGCGAATTGCGGCGCGAATGGATGTCCCGCAAAGACAGCCGGCCAGTTTCTTACATGAAGAGGCCTTACTGAGCAGGAATCCACAGAGATCAACTCAGCACTCAAGACTACGGAAAATAGATTCGGAATATGATCAGCGCCGGACGAGCGATGGCATGCTGAGACGGTCGCGCGAGGAAGCTGTCCTCAATCGCGAAAGTTACGCTGGTTTATTGGCGCTACCACTTAGAACGGGTTCACGAGAAACAGAGGAGAAGCGCCATTGATGCCGCTACTTACCGGACTCACGTCGATGAAGACCATTTGGTTCGGGCCAACTACATAGAAAACCTCAGTTGCCGAAGTTGGAGTTCCAGTCGATGTCGTGGTCGGTATCGACATCGTACCCCTGCCGGTGGTGGCATCCAACGCCAGCACCGAGACACCGGGAATGGCTCCGTCCGTTTGGGTCGAAATTGAAGAATTGGACGGAAACCGCTGGTCGAGATCGAAATTGTATGTGCCGGAGGTGGTGGTGGGAGCGATCGTTCCCGCCAGGATTTGAGCGTCGCTCACCGATGAGCCCCTGGCGCGTACGATCATCTGGCCCGAAATCGTAGAAAGTGCAAAGTTCGTGATTGTCTGGGGCGAAACCGTTCCGGCCATGGCGCGGTTGTTGGTCCCGGCTGCCGTGTCAAGTACGAAACCCGTGCCGGAGTCGGTGAGGTAGAAAACTGCGGAATCGAAAAGGCCGTTTGCAGAACCGTTCGCCACGGTGACGGTACCGCGGCCGGTGGCCTGGTCAAACACGACTGGCCCCGAGAGGGTGGTCGGGCCTTTGATACCGCCGCCGTCGTTGGAATCGAAGAGCAAAGTTGCCGAATTGGAGCCGGAAATTATAATTTGCCCGACAGCGCTTATCTCGTTCTGGATGGCGACGGAAGTGTCGATTCCCGCGACCCCGAATACACTCCCCGCAGTGACGGGGGTAGTCGGGGAGGGAGAATTCTGCTTGGACGCGTCGGCAATCATGGTCCCGCCGGTGGGGTCCGCCGTTTCTACAGCCACGAACCGATTCGCCGTAATGGCGTAATAAGCGAAATTCTGCGTGCCGGAGGCAGGCGTCAGGGTGTCGTTGATGGTCACGGTCAACGTTCCGCGGCCATTTGAGTCTGGCCCAGCGGAACCGAACGTGACCGTAGCCGTGGTGGCGGGAACCGAGCCGACGCCCGCGATACTGCGATCAAAGAGAACAGTGGTGCTGGCGCCGCTGGGGTCGAGCGTAAAGCGGCCGAGCGCTGATATAGGAACAGTCGCGTTTCTTCCGTTAAGGGTAATGATATAGTCCCCCGCCAAACTGGAGAGCGAGAAAACGGAGAAGTTTTGCTGCTGGATCGTTCCCCCCACGATGAAGTTGTTGGCGTCCAAGCTCATGATGTCGCCGAACGTACCACCGGCCTGTAGGGCGATACCGAATTGCAATGGGTGAGCGATAGTACCCACGGTGTTAGTAAATGCGACCGTGACTAGCGAGCCCAGTCCGGTCGCATCAAACGCGTAAGTTCCGACCAGCGAGGTGCTCGAACTGACCGTTCCGTTGTCATTCACATCCACTTCGCCGGTGATATCGCCCAGACCATCCGATATCAAGCTGCCGGCCATGCCCATCGGGTTCCCGGACGAGTCGAAGCCATTCAGTACGAAGGCGTATCGGCCGTTCAGGGCGTTGGGTTGTGGAGGCCCGCCGCAACCGAGGAGGCAGCCGCTAGGGCCGCCGCCACCGCAACCCGCCATCAAACCGACCGCGATCAATGCGAGGGAACCAAAAAGGGCGCGTTTCATCAACTCTCCTGGGACGGCGAGATTCGGACTCCGATGACCAAGCCGGATATCCGTGAAACTCGGAACGTGGATGGTACTCCAAGCTCTCAATGCAGTGAAAGTCAAAATTCTGTCAACAAAAATTTCCGATTTTGAATTCCGAAACGTGCCCCGAACGTTTTTCCCGTGTTCGACACAACGGACTTCCCGCCAAAGCAGCCCCCAACCCAACATGAATTGCTGTGTTCCGGCACCCAAGTTCCAAAAAGTGGGGCGATCGGGAAATAACCCACACCGAAAGAATCGCTAATGGCTCCGTTTGGTTCTGGCGCGCAGACGGCTGCCCGCCCAAAAAACGGGCGGCCTCTACAACACCTGCACCGACGAGGACGGTTTTGTAGCGGCCGTTCCGTCCCGTGTATTTCGGGACGGAACGGGCATCTTCACGCGCAGGCTGACCCAGTGCCAAGGCATCAAATCGGGTGCGGATCGGCCGAAACTCTGCTAAACTACGCACTTTGCCTAACATTGTGAGAATGGGTGAGGAGTTGTCATGGCTATGAGATGCAAGATTTGCGGCAAGGGGCCGTCGTTCGGCAACGTGATCAGTCACGCGAACAATACCCGCCGCCGCCGCTGGAATCCTAATCTGCAACGTGTCCGCGCTGTGGTCGAAGGCGTGCGCATGCACATTCGCGTCTGCACTTCCTGCATTCGGTCCGGCCGCGTCACGAAAGCAGCCTAACGAGCCTATTTCCGCATCGGAACATCGTATCGGCGGGTTGTGCAGCCCGCATCCGGTAAAAGGAGACAGCGTTGAGGATACGTGGGCAGGGATGGCTTGTGCTGGCCGCGGCCCTGGCGGTTGTGTCCGGGTGCAAGAAGCCCGTGGTGCCGGATGAAAACGTGTGGGGCGTCGTCGACGGCGCGCCCATCACGCGCACCGAGGTGGACAAATACTACCGCACACAATTGAACCCCGACGCGCCCCAACCTTCCCAGGACGAAGCACTGTCGCTCAAACTGAATGTTCTGGATGAGCTGATCAACAATCACATCCTGCTGGAGAAAGCGAAAACGCTGGGCCTTCAGGCCGCCGACGGCGAAGTCGAGGACAAGTTCACCGAATTCAAAAGCCCCTACACCGAGGAAGAATTTCAGCGCCAGCTCAAAGGGCGCAACTACACGGTGGACGATTTGAAAAACGACATCCGCCAGCAGCTCTCCATTCAAAAGGTCATCAATCACGAAGTCGTGGCCAAAATAACCGTCACCGATCAGGACGTTCAGGATTTTTATAACCAGAACCGCGCGCAATTCAACGTGACCGAGCCGCAATACCGCATCGCGCAGATCGTGGTCACTCCGCACAAGGATCCGGGCTTGCGCAATCGCAAGAACGACGACGCCACCACCGATGCCGAGGCGAAGCGCAAGGCCGCGGCCCTCGAGCAGCAGCTCAGCACCGGCGCGGACTTCGCGCAAGTCGCCATGGATTATTCGGAAGACCCGGCGTCGGCGGGTTCCGGCGGAGACCTCGGCTACGTGCCGGAATCGTCGCTTTCGCAGAGCGATCCCGCTCTGAAAAAAACGGTGATGTCCCTCAAGCCGGGCCAGATCAGCGGCGTGATCGTCCTGCGGGATTCCTACCGCATCCTGAAGCTCGTGAGCAAGGAAGCGCCCGGGCAGCGGGACCTCAACGATCCGTCCGTGCAGCAGTCGATTCGCGACAACATCCGCAATCGCAAGGAACAGTTGCTGCGCGCCGCGTACCTGGCTACCGCCCGGAATAACGCGAAGATTACGAACTACCTTGCGCAGCAAGTTGTGGAATCGGCGGGGAAATTGCCCGTTGTCGTTGCGCCCAAAGCGGCGAGCGATGCTGCGGCTTCTCCTGCAAAATAACGTTTCGATTTTGGGATTTTAGTAGCACAGGCTTCAGCCTGTGGGGTTTCGTACCTG
This sequence comes from uncultured Acidobacteriota bacterium, assembly GCA_963740035.1. Lineage (GTDB taxonomy): Bacteria > Acidobacteriota > Terriglobia > Acidiferrales > UBA7541 > Palsa-360. Next base: position 88,861 of record CAVUDA010000019.1, on the reverse strand, counting down.
CACCGACCAACCCCCACAGGCTGAAGCGTGTGCTACTAAGACACAACCGCCAGAACCTCTCCCGCGTTGACCGTTTGGCCTTCGCGCGCCACTTTTTCGACGGTGCCTGATTTGGGCGAGCGAATCTCGTTCTGCATTTTCATCGCTTCGATGACCAGCAAACCCTGGCCGGCGATGACTTGCTCGCCCGCCGCAACGAGCACGCGCACGATTTTTCCGGGCATGGGCGCGACAAGCTGCTGACGTCCTTCGAGCTCGATCCCCGCGCCGCGCCTGCGCCGCCACGAGCGTGGATCGAAAATTTCCACCTGAAATTCTCGGCCATTCGCTCGAATCACCAGGCCGCTTGTGGTTTCCTCGGCGGTGACTTCGATTGAGCGCCCTCCGAGAAGAATCGAATATGCGCCACGCGAAATCCTTGTGGCGTCGGCCTCGACCAGCCGGCCGTCGACGGTGAACGCCGCGGGCGACGCGCCATTCGTCTGCGGAGTGAACTCCACGTTTCGCCGCGCGCCGTTGATTACAATTTCATATTTCATCGTCAACTTTCGCCGGGCGTCTAGTCGCTTCGATCGACCTGCTCGAGCCGCGCTTCGCGCTTCCAGCGCGACTCCGTTTCCTGACCTGTTCCGTTCGCGGACGCCGCATCCTTTGCGCCGAGAGTATGAAACAGCGCCGCGAGAATCGCCGCATCTTCGGCAACGACATCGCGTTCCTTCGGTTGCATCACGGCGAGGAGATGAGGCAGCTTTTCATCCAGCCAGCGAGTGAAAATTTCTCCGCGCTGAAATTCCGGTTCGCGGAGAATGGCGAGAAGAAGGCCCGAGTTCGTTTTGATTCCAGTGACCGAATGTTCTTCGAGTGCCCGCGCGAGGCGCGCAATGGCCTCCGCGCGATCCTCGCCCCAGGCAATCAGCTTGCCGAGCATCGGGTCGTATTCCGTCGAGACGGTAAAACCTTCGTATACGCCGTCGTCCAAACGAATTCCTGGGCCGGAAGGCGCGCGCCGCGAAAGAATCGTTCCGGGCGACGGGAAAAATTGATTGCCGGGATCTTCCGCGTAAAGGCGGCACTCGACGGCGTGGCCTGAAAGCTTGATGTCCTCTTGCGAAAAGGGAAGCGGCTCGCCCGCGGCGACGCGGATCTGCAGCTTCACCAGATCGAGCCCCGTGACCATTTCCGTGACCGGATGTTCCACCTGCAGGCGCGTATTCACTTCGAGAAAATAAAAATTGCGCTGCGGCGTCCACCAGAAATTCCACCGTGCCCGCATTCGCGTAGCCCGCTTCCTTGGCGAGGCGCACGGCGGCTTCGCCCATGGCGCGCCGCAGTTCAGGCGTCATGACGGGAGACGGAGATTCCTCGATTACTTTTTGGTGCCGCCGCTGGACGGAACATTCGCGCTCGCCCAGATGCACGATGTGGCCATGCGCATCGCCGAAGATTTGAATTTCAATGTGGCGCGGCCGGTCGACGTACTTTTCGAGATAAAGGCGCGCGTCGCCAAACGCGTTGAGCGCTTCCGAAGCGGCATCGCGCCACGCGCCAACCATCTCCGAATCCGCCGCGACCACGCGCATGCCTTTCCCGCCTCCGCCCGACACCGCCTTGAGCAGGACCGGATATCCAAGCTCGCGAGCTATTCTTGCTGCGTCGCTCAGATTTTCGATTGGATCCTTGGTCCCGGGAACCATGGGCACTCCAGCCCGGGAGGCAAGTTGGCGGGCGGCGGTTTTCGATCCCAGGCGCTCCATCGCTTCGGGCGATGGCCCGATGAACGCGATGTTGTTTGCGGTGCAAGCCCGCGCGAGTTCCGGATTCTCGGCGAGGAATCCATACCCGGGATGCAACGCGTCGCATCCGGCGCGGCGCGCGGCCTCCATCACCTTGTCGATGCGCAGATAGCTTTCGCGCGAGGGAGCGGGGCCTATCCGGTACGCTTCATCGGCGAGGCGAACATGCAACGCGGCGCGGTCCGCGTCGCTAAAAACGGCGGCGGAGGTAATGCCCATCTCGCGGCAAGCTCGCGCGATCCGCACGGCGATTTCCCCGCGATTGGCGATGAGAATTTTGCGGAACATTTTTTCCAAACGTCCAACAGCGAGCAGGATTCTAGCACAGCAGGAAAACGGGACGTTCGACTTAGGCAGGCATTGGAATTCCGAGGTCACGGCAAATTTTTCGGGCCAGATAATCATTTACTTCTGTATGACGCGGGACGGCGGAAGTGTTGCCTGTGGCCGGGTTGAAGTAGACCGAGTGCCGTCCGCCTTCCCTTACGAGAACACAACCCTGCTCCAAAATGTGGCGCACGAGTTGCCGCCGTTTCATTTCATCGGCTCAGATCTGGATCGTAATAGGCTCGCGTTTGGATTCCCTGGACCGTTCCCGCGCTCCCAGTTCCCGATTGGCTTCGAGGACTAGTTGCAGGGCTTCTTTCAAGTTGCGGCGAGCTTCAGCGAGAGTCCGTCCTTGGGTATTCACACCGGGAATTTCCTCGACGGTGGCGACGTACCACTTTCCGCGTTTCTCGATGATTGCCGTGAATTGTCGTTCCATGGTTATTCTCTGTGAGACTAGTTTATCACGACCGGCTCGAAAAAACGCAGGGTCGCCTCGACTGCGGCGACCCGAGCATGGACACAGCGGAGGCGGCGCGCAATAATTCCTGGAATGGCGCGAGCAAATGGCGAACAGAAAACTGAACCCCAACGAGAGCGTCCGCTCGGCGCGTATCTTTTCGCCCTCTGCGTCTATCAAATCGGAATCTACTGTTGGCCGGGCGGGCCGCCATTTATCCTCGATCCGCGTGCCGGAATTCCCGTTCTCCTCATCAATCACTTTTCTTTCGATAACAAAGTGATTTACCCGGTCGAGTGGATCACAGCCACGTGGCTCGTCGTCGCGGCGGCCATGATTTTCTTCCGCGGGAGATTGTTGAAGCCCTACCTGATCGCGGAAATCGTCTTGGCCGCGCCAACGGCCTATTACATCTGCGTCCTCGCCATTAGGCATGGGGGCGATTTCGCGCCGGGGTTCAAGGACCTCGTCTTAACCGTGCTGTTGTTCCTCGTTTTTTCAATGATTCCTGTGGGCCTGGCCGCGAGGCGCGTTCTGGCCCGAAGGGAAACGCGATCTCGAATGTAAAGGAAGTGACTTCCTGCGCTCATCCCTTCAAAGCGATGGTTGACACGAGGATTTGCGCTTAACTAGAATCATTCGACTGCAATACTGGGATTACTGTACTTTTCACGCTGCGCCACTTCGGAACAGGAGATCGCCATGAAACGATTCGCCGCCCTCTTTGTCTTGAGCGTTCTTTGTGCGCCTTTGGGTACCAGAGCGCAGGGCACCGCACCGGCTGCTCAGCCGACCGCCAGCGCTCCGGGCGCGGCCGCCGCGCAGGCGCCCCAGGGGCGCAAGAAGCGCGTTGCGGTCTTCGATTTTGACTATGCGACGGTGAAGACCAACTCGGCGGCATTGTTCGGGACGGACATCGACATCGGCAAGGGAATTGCCGACCTGCTCGTGAAGAATCTGGTGACGGACGGGACGTACAGCGTGATCGAACGCAAGGCGCTCGACAAGATCCTGGCCGAGCAGAACTTCTCCAATAGCGACCGCGCCAACCCGGCTTCGGCGGCCAAGATCGGCAAGATCCTCGGACTCGATGCCATCATTGTGGGCAGCATCACCGAGTTCGGGAACGAGACCAAGAATACGAAGATCGGCGGCGGCGGTGGAGGCTTCGGCGGCTTTGGCGTCGGTGGCTTTGGCCATAAAGACTCAAAGGCCAATGTCATGCTCGATGCGCGGCTCGTGGATATCGATTCAGCGGAGATTCTGGGCGTGGCGGAAGGCAAGGGCCAGTCCAAACGCAGTAGCACTTCGTTGCTGGGCGGCGGCGGAAACTGGCACGGCTTCGGCGCGGGCGGGGCGGACTTTGGTTCAAGCGACTTTCAACAAACCATCATCGGAGAGGCCGTGAAGGAAGCGACCGATCAAATGACCGCGGGCGTCATCGCGGCGGCGCCCAAGCTTCAGGCGCGCGTGGTCAAGGTCGAGGGCCTGGTGGCGGCCGTGGACGGCGACCAAATCGTGCTGAACGTGGGCTTGAAAACCGGAATCAAGGTGGGCGACCACATGTCCGTGGAGCGCGTGACGAGCACCATCAAGGACCCGGCCACCGGCGCTGTTCTTCGCAAGATGACCACCAAGCTGGGAGAACTGGAAGTCACCGACGTGGACGAAATATCCGCGGTTTGCAAATCTGTCTCCGGCACGGGATTTAAGATCGGCGATGTGGCGAGGACGGTAGTCCAGTAGGGACGGATTTGGGTAGTGGTCTAGTTTGAAATTGCTCGACCGAAAATATTGCTCAACCTATTGAATTAGGTGTAGTGCGTTTGCGATGAACGGCCTCACGAACCCTTCCCAGGAATCGGTTGTCAAAAACCAGTGTCCTTCTATCCCCGGTCCGTGCCAGATCGTGCCTCCGTTCAATTTAAACCAATGCTCCCCACGGCGCGGCAGGTAGACATAGCCGCGTTTGGACGAGGGGTCATAATCGTAGGACACCACGTAAGCGAGACTGGGTTTCACAGCGAGGCATTTAGGATCATCCGGAATCGAGTTGCAGCCTGCGTAGAACGAGACTTCGTAGCGTTGAAGTCCAGATGGCGGCGGCGAGACAGTCCCAGAGTGCCAATCAATGATGAAGCCTTTGGCGTTTTCAAGCGTTGTATGGTTAACTCCAGGACCAGCCCAGACGTTAAACTCCTGAATTCTGGTATCCGTGATTCTTATCGGCGATTTCAGTGCTCCGCCTTTCACCTCGATGAGCACCATGTCACCCTTGCCCCACAGCGTGGCGGGTGCTGTCAAGATTGCCAATAAAAGCAGCCATACAGTCGAACGCATAAATAAACCGTCACACGATTTTTCACTTTGTGCAAACTAGACCACTACCCGGTTTTGCTTTAGGTTAACCAAAGGCGCTCAGCGGCCGCCGCGAAACCCGCCGCGTCCAAAACCGCGCGGCTGCATCGTGGAAAAGAAAAACGGATTGCTGATTCGCGCCAGCGGAAGCATCGGCATATCGAATCCCCTGCCGAACCGCCCCTGCATCGCATAGGGGTCTCCGTAAGTTCCGTACATCCCAACCGAATAGGGCACTGCGGCCCTCTGAGCTGCCTGGATCTCACGGTCTCGTTTTCCGGTAAGAATATCGACGTCCGCGGGATCGAGTGGATGGCCCGGCCGGATCGACGCGGGCAGACTATCCTGGGAATTCGGATTCTGCGCTGCTGGCGGTGGCGCCGCCTCTGGCGCGGATTGGGGTGCGGTTTGAGGCGGGCTGCCGCCGGTTTCCGCTTGCTGCGCGCGAAGCGCTGGAACTACCAAAAAGAGAGCGATTGCGAACACCAGTTTTTTCATGGCGTCCTCCGGCTGGTACGTGCACTCCATTCTACTCCCCTTTACAGAGGGATATTGCCGTGTTTTCTTTTTGGGTTCGTGTCGCGTTTTGTTTCGAGGGAACGCAGGGCGGTGATGAGTTTCGCGCGCGTTTGCGATGGCTCGATCACGGCGTCGATGTAGCCGCGTTCGGCGGCGACGTAGGGATTGGCGAAGCGCTCGCGGAACTCGGCGACTTTTTCGCGGCGCAGGCGCTCGCGGTCGGCTTCGGGCGCGCGCTCGATTTCGCGTTTGTAGACGATGTTGACCGCGCCTTCCGGGCCCATCACCGCAATTTCGGCCGTCGGCCAGGCGAAATTCGCGTCGGTGCGGATGTGCTTGCTTGACATCACGCAATAGGCGCCGCCATACGCTTTCCGCGTAATCACCGTTAATTTTGGGACCGTTGCCTCGGCAAATGCATAGAGCAACTTTGCTCCGTGCTTGATGATGCCGTTCCATTCCTGCTGCGTGCCGGGCAAAAAGCCGGGCACATCTTCGAGCGTAATGAGCGGGATATTGAACGCGTCGCAAAAGCGCACGAATCGCGCGCCTTTCACCGAGGCGTTGATGTCCAGCACGCCCGCGAGCACCGCGGGCTGATTGGCGACAACGCCGACGGGCTGCCCGCCCAGCCGCGCGAAACCGACCACTATATTTTTTGCGAAATGTTCGTGGACCTCGAAGAAATAGTTGTCGTCCGCGATGGCGTGGATCACGTCCTTGATGTCGTACGGCTGCATCGGGTCGGCGGGAACCATCGAATCGAGCGCGGCGTCCGCGCGGTCGGCGGGATCGGAAGTGGGGCGGCGCGGGGCGTCATCCAGATTGTTGAGCGGAAGAAAACTCAAGAGCTCGCGAATCATGGCGAGACATTCGGCGTCATCGCGGGCGATGAAATGGGCGACGCCGCTCGTCGCATTGTGGGTCATCGCGCCGCCGAGGTCTTCCTTGGAAACGTCTTCGTGCGTCACCGTCTTGATGACGTCCGGCCCGGTGATGAACATGTACGACGTGTCGCGCGTCATGAAAATAAAATCGGTGATCGCGGGGGAATACACCGCGCCGCCGGCGCACGGCCCCATGATCGCGCTGATCTGCGGAACGACGCCGCTCGCCAGCGTGTTGCGCAAAAAAATATCGGCGTAACCCGCGAGCGAGCGCACGCCCTCCTGGATGCGCGCGCCGCCCGAATCGTTCAGGCCGATCACGGGCGCGCCGTTGCGCATCGCCAGATCCATGATCTTGCAGATTTTCAGGGCGTTGGTTTCCGAGAGCGAGCCGCCAAACACGGTAAAATCCTGCGCGAACACGTAGGCCAAACGGCCCGCGATGCGCCCGAAGCCGGTGATGAATCCGTCGCCGGGAGGCCGCTGTTCCTGCATCCCAAACTCATCCGAGCGATGCGCGACGAATTTGTCGAGCTCTTCAAACGTGCCTTCGTCGAGAAGCAGCGCCACGCGCTCGCGCGCCGTGAGTTTCCCGGCTTTGTGCTCGCGCTCGCGCCGTTCTGCGCCGCCTCCGGCTTCCGCCTCGGCGCTGCGGCGGCGCAATTCCGCGATCGGATCAGTCGATTTCGTTTCGTTATCCATAGAACGGGTAATAGAACGATGTCCGCGCGCGCATCGCGGCGCACGGCCTTCGAGACTTTCGCACAAGCTCGAAGCACTATGCCACTAAATTTTGGCGGAATCGCCGGAACGCACGTCCCTGGAATACTCGTCGATAGGCAGCGGCGGAAATTCGGCTTGCCCTACGCCAACAATGCGAACGGCCAGATGCGTGGCCAGGTAGATGCACCCGAGAAGAAGGAGGGTTCCTAAGACGAGGTCCGCGGAGACGGCGAGAACGCGAAGAGGCATTTGATCGATGGAGACGGCGCGGATGGTGCCCCGCACCAGAGCAATCATGCAGGCCAGCGTCAGGACGGCGGCGCCGAGCACAGCGGTCACGGAGGCAAGAATTTTCATGACCATCAAAGGACTCCTGCGGCGAATGTCATCCGAAACGCCATGATCGATGAAATGAACCTTCGCACGATGTTTCGAGCCCCGGAACGCCAATCTCCCGATTGGCGTTCCCGGGGGGAATTAATGCAGGCCTGACCAATCGTCCGCCACAAGAATTGAATTGCTGGGATTGGACGGGTCGTACTTCACGCTGGCGGGCTGGCCGGAAGCGATTCGCTCGAGGCACAGGCGCTCTTCGAGGCCGGTAACGTCTTGCGCGGTTTCGTAGGTGACGCCGGCAATGGAATAGCTGTACCGGACCAGGCGGCGCAAACCGCTTCCGGCCGATCCGGATGGCGCGGCCTTCCCGCTCGGAGACTTTGCGGGATTGAATGCGGGCGCGACCGGCCCCTGCGATTCGACCAGTTCGACCACCAGCCCTTCCACGATGCGCCCGACTTGATTGAGTTGAGAACGGCGGCGGCGCTCTTCGTCTTCCGGGTTTTCCGGTTTCTGGAAATATTGGCGCAGAGCCGCGGCGGCGACGGCCACGACGATCACCGCGCCCACCACAACCATCCGCCAATCGATTGCCAGGTGCTTCAACGTTTCGGATTGCGCGCGGCAACCGGCTCGAACACATCGCCGAGCGTCTCGCGCGCTTTCTCCCAATCTTTCAAGAATCCTTCAAGTCCCCGGTCCGTGAGCGGGTGCTTGAAGAGCTGCTCGAATACTTTGTGCGGCATGGTGCCGATATGCGCGCCCATTCGCGCGGCCGCCACGACGTGCAGCGGGTGGCGCAGGCTCGCGGCCAGGACTTGCGTCGGAAAGTTATAGGCCTTGTAGATGTCCATGATTTCGCGCAGCAGCGTCAGGCCGTCGGAGCCAATATCATCGAGGCGGCCGAGAAACGGGCTGACGATATAAGCGCCGGCCTTGGCCACGATCAGGGCCTGCGGCGCGGAAAAAATCAGCGTCATGTTGACGCGAATGTGCTCCTTGGACAGGATGCTCAGCGCGCGCACGCCGTCGGGAATCATGGGAATTTTGACGATCACATTGGGATGCCACGTGGCGATCTCTCGCGCCTCGCGGAGGATGCCGGGCGTATCGGTGGAAACGACTTCGGCGCTGATCTCGCCGTTTTTCACGATGTTGCAAATTTCGATGATGTGCTCGCGGAAGGGCCGCTTTTCCTTGGCGACCAGCGTGGGATTGGTGGTGATGCCGTCGATGATGCCCAGCGAGACACCCTGCCGGATTTCATCCAGGTTTGCGGTGTCGAGAAAGAATTTCATGTTTGCCGCCTCCTTTTCGCAGAAACGCAACCAGCGCGGTGGGGAGGACACCGCCAAGGTCAGGCCGGCGGATTCACGGCCGGGTTTCGCAAAGTGCCGATTCCGGGAATCACGACTTCCACCACGTCGCCGGCCTTCATGGGGCCGACGCCCGCCGGAGTGCCCGTGGCAATCACGTCGCCCGGCAAAAGCGTCATCACCCGCGAAACCCAGGGAATTATAACATCAATGGGGAAGAGCATTAGGGTGAACGGGGCGTACTGTTTCCTAACGCCATTCAAGAGGGTTTCAATTGATCCCGTTGGCGACGTCGAACTCGGTTTCGAGAACCGGTCCGAGCGGGCAAAACGTGTCAAAGGCTCTTGGCGCGCGTCCATTGCTTGTCGAGGGCCTGGTAATCCCGCGCGCTGACGTCGTTCAGCAGCGTGTAGCCGGCGACGTAGGGGCGGTAATCCTCGCCGTCGCGCAAATTGTGGCACGTGCGCCCCATGACCACGGCGAGCTCGCCTTCGAAATCGATGCGCTGCACGCCGGGCAAAAGCACGATAGGATCGCCGGGCGCGAGGAGGGAGGACGGCGGCTTCAAAAAAATCAGCGGCTCTTTCGGCGGGGCGTTGTTGAATTCCGCGGCGTGATCCGCATAGTTTCTGCCGAGGGCGACGATCTTGCTGGGCGCGACCGGCGGCAAGAGTTTCACGTCCGCAAGGGGCCAGGACCGGCTCGTCACTTCCCACTTTCCCAGAATATCGCCGGAAACCTGGCGAACGGTCTCGCCCGAAATAACGCCCTGCAAAACTTCCGATTGCGCTGCGGCGCCTGCTTTCTCTTTTGTTTGAAAACGGCAGAGTTTCATCGAGTCCTTTTTCCTTCTTGAGGGATTTGAGAAATTAGTGCGTATGGTGCTTGCCGGCGGAGGCCATGGTTTCCCGCGATTGAGCGATGTGCTCGTGGCGAACTCCCGCGCACATCAGGAACACCCAATCGAGCACGGCGACGAAGCCGTAGGAAACCGCGCCCAGCACGAAAACGTGGAAGGCCCCCATGCGGGTTTCGAGCAGCGTGAAATGCATTTCCGCCGCGACATAGGTAATGGTCAGAAGCGCCCAGGCCGTCAGGCCCGAAACGAAAAGCTTTCCGGGACGATTTCGGAAGCGGAGCACGGGAATCGCAAGGACCAGGAGCAAGATCGCGCCCGCCACGAGGTTGCGCAATTCGGCATAGGGCTCCAGTTCGGCGACGCGATTGGCAACTTCCAACCACGCGACGAAAACACAGGACAAGTATATTCCCGTGAGGATGCCGGTGCGCAACGACGCGATGCGCATCCACAAAAACCACCGCATGCCCGGAAGCTGGAATCGGGCTGCCATGCCATCCTTCCTCGAACTTCCCTCTATGGAACTTCCGCCACGACGGCGGAACTCTTGGGGCTTTCATTGCCGGCGCGGTCAAGAGCGGAAACGCGATAATAATATCGCCTGCCAGGCATTACGGAGATATCACGAAACGTCGGACTCGGCAATATATCCGTGCTGACGCGTTCGCCGGGCGAGTCTTCCCCCTCGCTCCGGTAAACGGAATACCCCGCCAGGTCCCCCTCGGGGCTTATGGCCCACGATAGTTCGATGTACGCAGGGGTCTGGTTGGTTGCGGAAATAATTGTAATTTCAAGGTTCGTGGGCGCGGCGGGAGGAAAGACGTCACGCGGCGTGACTATGGCCGGCGTGGAATCAGCGGACTCGGCCAGATCCGCGCCGAATTGCGCCGCGCTGCGCACGGTGTACACATACGGCGTTGCGAACTCGAAGTGGGAATCGCGAAACTCGGTCGAAGGCGAAGTTCCCGCAAGCTCCAGCGGCGTTTTCAGTTTCGCCTTGGAAACGTCTTGCGGAGGATTCTCCTGCCCGGATTCGATTTCCGCGCGGTAGACGCGGTACACGCGCGAAGAAGCCCCGGGCGGCAAGGCAGCTTCCGTCCAGTTTACGACCAGCGCCGACTCCGTGACCGACACGTGGACGTCGCGCGGCGCTTCCGGGGCGGGATAGATCCGCGCCATGACGATGTTTGAATCTTCCGAAGCTCGCGCCCTGGCCGCCCTGGTACGAACCTTGTACGCCATCGATGAGCCGGCTGCGCGAGCGAAATCGTCCGCCGTGAGCGGATCGTGAAACTCGATGTGACCCGCCTTCAGATAAGGATCCACCTGCTCGGAAGGAATCGTGAACGCCAGCCGCCACGGCCGTCTTTTTGTCCGGAGTGGCGCCCGGCGGAAGCGCGGCGCGATAGATTTCAATCGCGGGGTGTTCGGCAAGTGCTTCGCGGTCCATCGATCGCGCCGGCAGGGTAAACGTCAGAGCGAAAGCGTCGCCGTACTGCCGCGCGGCGAGGTCGCTGACCGCGGCGGGAACCACCGGATGCCGCGCGGTGGGTTCGCCGGGCGCCGCGCACCCTGCCGCCAGTGCGCACGCGAAGAGGCAAAACGCGAGGGCGAGAAGCGCGGCGGCGCGGATCATCTCTTCACCATCGGCTTCACCATGGCGTCAGAGGATGTACCGGCTGAGGTCCTGATTCTTCACGATGTCGGCAAGCTGCTTGGTGACGTACGGGCCGTCCACCTTCACATTCTTTTTCTTCATGTCCGGCGCCTCGAAGGAAATTTCGTCCAGCACTTTTTCGAGGATGGTGTGGAGGCGGCGCGCGCCGATGTTTTCCGTCTGCTCGTTGACCATGACGGCGTAGCGCGCCAGGGTGGCGATCGCATCTTCGGTGAAATTCAGCTTGAGGCCTTCCGTGTCCAGGAGCGCGACGTATTGCTTGATCAGGGCGTTCTTGGGTTCGGTGAGAATGCGCACGAAATCGCCCTCGGTGAGCGCCGTGAGCTCGACGCGGATCGGCAGCCTGCCTTGCAGCTCCGGGATCAGGTCGGAAGGCTTGCTGATGTGGAACGCTCCCGCGGCGATGAACAAAATGTGATCGGTGCGGATCATGCCATAGCGCGTGTTCACCGTGGTGCCTTCGACGATGGGCAGGATGTCGCGCTGCACGCCTTCGCGGGAAACATCCGGGCCGTGGCCGGACTCGCGCCCGGCGATCTTGTCGATTTCGTCGATGAAGATGATGCCCATCTGCTCGGCGCGCTCGACGGCCAGGCGCGTCACTTGATCCATGTCGATCAGTTTGTTTTCTTCTTCCTGGATCAGGTAATCGAAGGCCTCGGCGACAGTCATCCTGCGGCGCCTCTTTTGCTGGCCGAAAATTCCCGAGAGCATGTCCTTGACGTTGATGTCCATTTCCTCGACGCCTTGGCTCGAGACGATTTCAAACGCGGGCGTAGAACGCTCGCGGACATCGACCTCCACCAGGCGCTGGTCGAGCTTGCCGTCCCGCAACTGCGCGCGAAGTTTTTCCCTGGTGCGGTCCATCTGGTCGCGGCGGGGCTCTTCGATCTGAGGGGCGGAAGAGTTGGGCGAGCTGGGCGACTCGGGCGGCGGAGGAGGAGAAGCGGGAAGCAGCAGATCGAGGACGCGCTCTTCCGCGGCATGTTCGGCGCGCTCGGCTACTTCGTCCAGTTTTTCCTCGCGCACCATGTCGATGGACGTCTCGACCAGATCGCGCACCATGGATTCCACGTCGCGGCCGACGTAGCCGACTTCGGTGTACTTGGACGCCTCCACCTTGATGAACGGGCAGCCGGCGAGGCGCGCGAGGCGCCGCGCGATTTCCGTCTTGCCCACTCCGGTGGGGCCGATCATCAGAATATTTTTGGGCAGGACATCTTCCGCCATTTCGGGCGTGAGTTTCTGGCGGCGCACGCGGTTGCGCAGCGCGACGGCCACCGCGCGCTTCGCCGCGGCCTGGCCGACGATGTACTTGTCCAGCTCGACGACAATTTCGCGCGGAGTAAGCTCGTCGAACGACGGCTCAACCGCGGCTTCTGGTTCGTGCTGCTCGCCGGGAAGATAGATCACCATGATTTACGTTCCACCTTCCGAAACACCGGTGTGAGCGCCGAAGCGTCCCGCCGGCGGTTTTTCACAGGCAAATTCGCAAACTCAAAAATGCCGGGTCCGGTCTCTGTAGCGCCCGCCTTCAGGCGGGCATCCTGGAATCGAGCAAGATGCCCGCCTGAAGGCGGGCGCTACAACTCCTCAATCGTGAAATTCGCATTCGTGAAAATGCAAATTTCGCTGGCAATCCTCATGGCCTCCTGCGCGATTTCCTTCGCGGGCAGCTTCGTATGTTTGGCGAGTGCCCGGGCCGCCGCCAGCGCGTAGGGGCCGCCGGAGCCGATGGCGCAGATCCCGTCGTCGGGCTCGATCACGTCGCCATTTCCGGAAACGAGAAAAGTGGACTTGCCGTCCGCGACGATCAGCAGCGCTTCGAGATGCCGCAAGCGCGCGGTCCTTGCGCCATTCCTTCGCCAGCTCCACCGCGGACTTCGCCAGATTCCCCTGATGTTCCTGCAGCTTCCCCTCGAACCGCTCGAACAGCGAAAGCGCGTCCGCCGTCGACCCGGCAAACCCCGCCAGAATTTTCTCGTTGAACAGCCGCCGCGTTTTTCGCGCCGTGTGCTTCATGACGTGCTCGCCCATGGTGACCTGGCCGTCCGCGGCGATCACTACTTTGTTGTCGCGGCGCACGCACAAGACCGTGGTGCCGTGTATCGGCGGAAAATTCCTGCTCATAGGCATCCGAGGATTATACCGCGAGCGGGGGTTGCGACCAACGCAGGGTTCAAAATTGGCCCGCTGGTGGTTTCCATTTCCCTCCAGTCCGCATTGATCCGGGTAGAATTCGCGACGGCATCCGTCAATTCGCCTATGGCAGGTTGAAATTCCAGAAGTTTTCCGGAAAGCTGTCGAATTGGCCACCTTTCATCCGTCATACAATCAGGAGAAGAAAGTGCGCTCAGAATTGTTCCCCAAGGAGAAAATGCGATGCAATTTGCACTGCTAATCTACGAATCACCGGTTGCTTTTGCGGCACGGAATAGCGATGAAAACGATCCCTACCTCGGCGCCTGGCGGGCCTACCACAAAGCGCTGGTCGAAGCCGGCGTCTACGTCGGTGGCAACCCACTTCAAGCTCCCGAGACCGGGACCACGGTGCGACTCAAGGAAGGAAAGCGGCGCGTACAGGATGGCCCCATCGCGGATAGCAAAGAGCAATTGGGGGGATTCACGATCCTGGAACTCCCCTCGCTTGACGAAGCGCTCGACTGGGCAGCGCGATGCCCGGCCGCCGCGATCGGCGCAGTGGAGGTCCGGCCCGTTTCCTCCGCATACCTGCGCCGGGTCACGGGATGAACGGGAGCAGTCAGGAAGCCACTCACCGGACAATTGAGCGGGTGGCACGCGAGTCCTACGGGCGTCTGGTGGCCTACCTTTCCTCGCACACGCGCGACGTGGCCAGCGCGGAGGACGCCCTCAGCAATGCGCTGGTCAAGGCGCTCACGACTTGGCCGCGAGACGGCCTGCCGCAAAATCCGGAGGCATGGCTGCTGACAACGGCGCGACATTCGCTCATCGATCATATGCGTCATCAGCAGGTAGCGCTGGCCAGCGAGCCGACGATCATGCTGCTTAAAGAAAGCGTTACCGGGGTTCCCATGACGACCGAATATCCAGATGAAAGATTGAAACTCCTCTTCGTATGCGCCCACCCGGCGATCGATCCGGGCATGCACACTCCGCTCATGCTGCAGACCGTTCTGGGCCTGGACGCAGTGCGTATCGCACACGCCTTCCTTGTCTCACCGATGACCATGGGGCAGCGACTGGTCCGCGCCAAAACCAAGATCCGCGACGGCGGGATTCGCTTCGAAGTCCCGCAAGCGCGAGACCTGCCGCAGCGGCTCGAGGCGGTGCTGGAAGCTATTTATGCCGCCTTCGGGCTCGGCTGGGACGACATGGCGGGTGTCGACCAGCGCGGCCGGGATCTGGCCGAGGAGGCCATCTGGCTGGCACGGGTCCTTCTGGAGCTAATGCCCCGGGAAGCAGAGGTTCGCGGTCTGCTGGCTCTCATGCTGCACTGCGAAGCCCGCAGATCGGCGCGACGGGGGCCGGTCGGCCAGTTCGTTCCCCTCTTGGAGCAAGATTCCCGGCTGTGGTCTCTGCCATTGATCGAAGAGGCGGAACGGCATCTGGCCGATGCAGCGAAACGCGGCCGCGCCGGCAGGTTTCAGCTTGAAGCCGCGATTCAGTCGGTGCATGCGGAGCGTGCGCGCAGCGGCCGAACCGAGTGGCCCGCGATCGTGAGGTTCTACCAAGAGCTGATCCGCATTTCCCCGACGCTCGGCACCCTGACTGGATACGCCGCGGCGGTTGGCGAAGCTAACGGACCTGAACCAGGACTGGCCGTGCTAGATGGGCTCGACGCCGAGGATGTCTCCGCTTATCAGCCCTACTGGGCGGTTCGCGCTCATCTGTTGCAGCGGCTGGGGAAAATATCCGAAGCCGGGGATGCCTTCGAACGGGCCATTGGCCTAGCCGAGGACCCGTCAGTGAGACAATTCCTCATCCAAAGACGGGGCTGATTTTCTTGTTCGCGTTGTCGAAATGAATTCCCTTCACCCGTCACCCCTATAGAGGCGGCTAAGCAATCAAGCTTCGCCCCCCAAAAAGGTGGGAATATGACAATCGCAAACAAGACAGTTTTGGTGACTGGGGCCAATCGGGGGATAGGGAAGGCGCTGGTCGAAGAAGCCTTGAGGAGAGGAGCGAAGCAGGTGTATGCCGGTTCGCGCCAGCCCTTTGCACATTCGGATGGGCGCGTCACATCCTTGACCCTGGACGTGACCAACGCTGCACAGATTCAGGGAGCTGTCGAGAAGGTCGAAACTCTCGATATCCTCATCAACAACGCTGGCATAGCACTTTACGACGACCTGAGCGATCGGACCGCGCTCGATCGGCAACTCGCCGTCAATCTCTTTGGCACCTACGGCATGACCCAGGGTTTCCTGCCACAGCTGGCTCGATCCCGGGGGGCTGTCGTCAACGTTCTTTCGATACTGGCCCTGGCCCCCTTGCCGATCATTTCTTCCTACTCAATCTCAAAGGCCGCCGCGTTCTCAATGACGCAAGCGCTGCGTGCCCTGCTGGCTGCGCGCGGCATCAGCGTTCATGCCGTCCTGGCCGGTCCGGTGGACACCGATATGACCAAGGGCTTCGAAATACCGAAGAGCACTCCGGAGTCCGTCGCGAAAGGCATCCTGGGCGGGCTGGAGAGCGAGGAAGAGGAAATCTTCCCGGATCCCATGTCTCAATCCCTGGGTGAGGGCTGGCGCAGCGGCGCGGCGAAGTCGCTCGAGCGCCAGTATGCGCCGTTTGTACCAGCAGAGCCTGTCAAATCATAAGCAAAGGGAGTGAAGCAGCATATCCACGGGGCGGCCCGCTCGAGAAGGGGCTCGAAGAATGGGGCGAGCCACGGCAAACGGAGGGTACCGCGAGAAGGAGAAAGGCGATGACCAAAAAAAGGAGAAAAACGATGAAGGATCAAAATTTCAACACCGCATTTACGGTAGACCAAACTCCGGAAGAAGTTTTCGCTGCCATCAACAATGTCCGTGAATGGTGGGCAGGGAAACCCGGAATTCAAGGCAGCACCGACAAACTCGGGGATGAGTTCACTTATGGCTACGAACCCCACCATTACAGCAAACAGAAAATAACGGAACTCATTCCCGGCAAAAAAGTGGTTTGGCTTGTGTTAGAGAGCCAGCTCAATTTTGTGAAAGACAAGAGCGAGTGGAACAGCACAAAAGTTACTTTTGAGATTTCCAAAAAGGGCAACAGGACAGAAGTCCGATTTACTCACCAGGGTTTGGTTCCCGACCATGAATGTTATGGCGCCTGCTCGAACGCATGGGGCTCCATAATCAACCGAAGTCTGCGCAGCTTGATTACTACAGGGGTGGCGGAGAAGTCTGTACTTTGAGGAAGAGACCCGTCGACGAATTATTTTTTCTGTTTGTGCTGTCGAAACTAAATCCCTTCACCCGTCACCTATATAGAGGCGGCATAGCTTCTCAGTTGGCCACCCGAGGAGGTGAACCATGTGTCCGGTTTGTTTGGCGACGATGGGAATGATCGTGGCTGGTGCAGCCTCGACCGGCGGGCTGGCGGCGCTGGCCTTGAAAGTGTCCCGCAAGAGGAACGGAGCGGTGGAAACCGACCCGAATGCAAAGGAGAGGAGAAATCAAGATGGCAACAACTAAAGAAAAAGAAAAGGAACACGGGAAAGGGGATCTCGCGATGAACACTCCCCCGATCGTGTCGCAGCAGGAATGGGAGGCCGAGCGCCAGCAGCTCCTCTTGAAGGAGAAGGCCTTGACCCGCTCCCGCGACGCGCTGGCTGCCGAACGCCGGCGGATGCCCTGGCTGGCTGTGGACAAGAAGTACGGGTTCGACGGACCCAAGGGCAAGGTAAGTTTACTCGATTTGTTCGAGGGCCGCCGTCAATTGATCGTCTATCGCGCCTTCTTCGAGCCCGGGGTGTTCGGTTGGCCTGAGCACGCTTGCCGCGGCTGCTCGCTTGGCGCCGATCAGGTCGCCCATCTGGCCCATCTGAACTTCCGCGACACCACCCTCGCCTACGCCTCACGCGCGCCGCAGGCGGATATCGCGCGGCTGAAGGCGCGGATGGGCTGGGAGATGCCCTGGTACACCATCACCGACAGCTTCGATGCGGACTTCGGCGTTGCTGAATGGCACGGCCACAACGTGTTCTTTCGAGACGGCGAGCGGGTATTCCGCACATACTTCATCAACGGCCGCGGCGACGAGGCGATGGGGACCACCTGGAGCTACCTCGACATCACGCCCCTCGGTCGTCAGGAGATTTGGGAGGACTCGCCAGAGGGTTATCCCCAGACCCCGCCGTACAAGTGGTGGAACTGGCACGACAACTACGACGTCAAGTCGTCGCCTGACCCGAAGTGGGTCGAGGTGTCCGATGCTGGAGAAGCCGCCTTCCGAAAGCTCGACGCGGATGCGAAAGCGAATTAAGGGCGAGCACTTCGCCGACGCCGGCATCCCGTACTGGCGTGCGGATGCTCTGTTCGAACGCGGAACTTTCGAGGACACTTAAGGCGGCTCATGGCCTGTCGTTGGCAGGATAACGTCAGGCCCGGGCTGGTGATTTCCAGGGTGGTCAGGCCTTTACCTGCGCCACTGGAGAGGCTGGAGGCGCCGGAACTTCGGGCTCGACGCCGCGCCAGCCGACGGACCTGCCTTGCACAGCGCCCATCACCGAGCGGAACAGCACGTAGTACATCATCTGGCGGTAGTAGAAACGTTGCAACAGCAACGGCCACAGCAGGGACCAGTCTTCGTGGCGTTCGAGCGTGAACGCGACGATGCAGGTCAGAAAATCGATGAGCATGAATCCGATGAAGAAAACGAGCGAGCGCTGCACGTCCGCGGCGGTATAGAACTGCGGCAGGTGCGAGAAGTGAAATTGCGAAGCGCCATACAACACCAGCGAGCCGAGAAACAAAAGGTCGATCACCGGGGAGAACAGCGGCAAGAGAAGTTGAAACAGAAACATGTTGGGCAGCGCGATCCAGCCGAGCGTGCCGTATTTCGTGCGGGCCAGTGTGTCACGATGTTTCCAGAAAGCTTGCAGCGTTCCGAACGTCCAGCGGAATCGCTGGCGGATCAGCGTGGAGGCCGTTTCGGGAGCATTCGTCCAGCCAATCGCTTCTTCCTCGTAATCGATCTTCCAGCCCGAGCGGCGGATCGTGATCGTCAGGTCGGTATCTTCGGCCACGGTGTCCGCGCTGAAGCCGCCGGAATCGTTGATTGCTTCGGCGCGCCAGGCGCTGAGCGCTCCGGGGACGACGGGAATGCAATTCAACAAGTCGAATGCGCGCTTTTCAAGGTTTTGGCTGGTGACGTATTCGAGCGCCTGCCAGCGCGTCAGCCAGCTGATGCGGTTGCCCACTTTTACGTTTCCGGCGACGGCTCCGACCCTGGGGTTGACGAAATGCCGGACGAGCTTGCTGATGGCGTCGGGCTCAATCGCAGTGTCTGCGTCGATGGTCACGATGATGCCGCTCGAAGCTTCCGCCAGGGCATGGGACAACGCAGCCGGCTTTCCGCTGTTGGGCTGGTGCATGATGCGCACGGCGGGATTTCGCCCGAATTGCGCGTCGAGCAATTCGCCGGTGCCATCGTTCGATCCGTCGTCCACGACAATCACTTCCAGGCGCGGGTAATCGGACTCCAGCACGGAATTGATCGTGAAAACGATGACGTCTTCCTCGTTGTAGGCGGGAATGAGCACGCTCACGATCGGCTGAAAATCCGGGCGATCGGGAGGCGAAGGCCGGAACTTCTCGATTACTGCGAGAAATCCCACGATGATCGCGCGGCAGCTCACAAGGCCAATTCCCAGGACGAAAATAAATGCCACACTCAGCCGCGACCACTCGTACAGCGTGAAGATCAGCCCATCGGCGTGAGCGACGAGGCGTTCGCGGAAGGTGAGCGGCGGCATCAGTTGCGCGCGCGTCTGCCCCACAAGGTCCGACACGGGAACGATCTGGAAACCCGCGGCGCGCAAGCCGTCAATAATTTGCGGCAACGCCAACACGGTTTGGGTGCGATCCCCGCCGCCGTCGTGGAGCAGCACGATGTTGCCGCCGTTGGAGCGCGCCTGCTCGAGCACGCGCTGCACGATGACCTGCGCGGGCGCAGGAGGGACACCGCCAGGCTCGCCCCAATCGTGCGGATCGATTCGTGCGCCCACAATCAGATAGCCCATGGATTGCGCGATGGGAAGTTCCGCGACCTCGTCCGCCGTTTCGGGCTGGTGGTCGATTCCGTAGGGCGGACGGAAAAGAAGCGTTTTCACGCCGAGCGTGCTGTTCAAAAGGCGCTCGGTCACATTCAATTCCACGTCGATCTGCGTGCGCGAGATTTCGTTCCAGCGCGGGTGCGTGTAGGTGTGGTTTCCGATCTCGTGGCCCTCGGCATATTCGCGGCGGATGATTCCCAGAGCATCGTTGGCGCTGCTGCCGATCACGAAGAACGTCGCCGGCGCTTTTTTCTGCTTCAAGACATCCAGAATCTTTGGCGTGAAGGTCGTGTCCGGCCCGTCATCGAAACTCAGCGCGACTTTGTAAGGCGCGGCGCCCATCTGGAAGATGCGATAGGAGGACGGAAGCTTCTCGTAATTGTCCTCCACAATATTGTTGGTCGCGGGGTCAAAGCGGATGGAGCGCTTTCCTTTTTGCGGCGTGTCCGCGAAGCGCCAGATATCGCCGTCGCCCTCGAGGATCAGGTCGTATCCCGGAGGCATGTCCTCGAGTTTCGCGCGGTCGGCATCGTCGGGGCGGGCGATATCCCAGGTTGACCAGACCGAAGGATCTTCCGAGCCCAGCCGCCAGATCGCCGTGCCTTGCACGCCGACGCGTTCGGCGGCGCGCAGTTCGTTGTACGCGGTCACGCCGTCGAGCATCCATACTCGATGAATAAAATTATGTTCGTCCGAATACGAGTAGTAGGGGTTGAGAGAATCAGAATCAAATTGCACCTGGGCTTCGGATTCGGTCGCCGTGACGATGGATTCCTGGAAGCTCTCAACCTTGGCCTGTTCGTGCGCCTTCATTCCCGCCTTGCTGGGCCAGTCATAGGCGTAGTTGGCGATTCCCATCACCAGCTTTCCCGGCGGCACCAGCTTCGTGATGGCCTCGATATTTTTCACAAACCAATCCTGCGCGGCGATGGGGCCGGGCCCGGAAGTCCGCCAGTGCTGGTCGTAATTCATCAGGATCACGGCGTCGGCGGCTTTTCCAATTCCGGCGTAGTCGTAGATCCAGTCGGCCGCGGGGAGCGCAACCATGAGTTTCAGATTCGAGTCATGCAGATCCTTGGCGAGTTCGGAGATGAATTGGCTGAAATCCTTCTGGCTTTTGTCGGGAATTTCCTCAAAATCGACAACCAGTCCGGCAAAATGATTTTGTGTGAGATATTGGACGGATTGTTGCGCCAGATTTCCCCGCGCCGAGGGGCTCTTGAGCATGGCGGCCATTTCGTCGGTGAGCCAGTTGGTGCCGTCGGAATTGTTCAGCAGCGGCATGGTGGGAATTTTGATCGGTGGAGTCTGCTGCTGCAGCGTTTGCTCCCACGCCGCGAGTTTGGGATCGGGCTCCACATCCAGGCGCCCGGTTGAGGTGATCGAGTGCAGGCGCTCGGGGATGAGCAAGTCGATGTCGCGGAAGTGCTGCTGCAGGGCCGCGAGAGACGTCGGGTCCCAGCTGACGTAAAATGCGGCGCGCACGGGATCGTACGTGGCGGGCATCTGGCCGAGCGATTCGACGCGGCGTTGCCGCCCGGTCCGTTTTAGCGTGATTTTCGTTCTTGTTTTCTCGCGCACCGGATGAAGAGCCGTCCGGTTGGTGGGAAGCAGCGGCACGGGCAATCGGGGGCTGACGAGAACATTGATTAAAAATGTGATGGCCAGCAACGTAAATAGCGCGCCGCTGATTTCCAGAATACGGCTGGTGCGCCGCCAGCGGCGGCGCTGCTCATCGTAGAATATGGGCTTGCGCGGCTTCATGCATTCATCTCAAGCGAGCCGTCCTTCGGAACGGCGTCGATGACCAACCAACCTGCCACACAACCTCGCGACGGGGAAGACCCGATCATACTCGCACCGCGAGGCGGCGTCACGGCTCTTTGCGTTCACACGTTCCTTGCGGTAATCGTGGGGCTGGCCCTGCGCCTGGTGTTCGTCCACTGGTTTCCAGCCACGACCGACGACAGCGCGACCTACCTGCAACTAGCGAACAATTGGGTCGACCATCATGTCTATGGATTGTCGCAGAATGGACAGGTGACTCCGACAGACCTCCGAACGCCGGGATACCCGGCCTTCCTGGCTGGGGTGACTCTACTCTTTAGACGCTCGATGCAGGCCATTTTGTTGTCTCAGGCCGTGCTCGACGTTTTCACCTGTGTTTTGACGGCGGCGCTGGCCGCGGCGTTAGCACCCTCCGGCGCGCGCCGCCGCATGTGGATCATAGCGCTATGGCTCTCCGCCACGTGCCCCTTCCTGGCGAACTACTCGGCTGTCGTGCTCACCGAAGTCGTGGTGACCTTCCTCGCTACCGCCGCGCTCGCCTGTTTCGCTCTCGGACTCAGGCACGAGCCCATGCAGTTTGGTATTCGAACCGGCAATCAATGGAACATGCACATTGCCTTTGCACTGCTTGGGGCATTCTTCACCGGGGCGGCGACGCAGGTGCGCCCCGAAATGCCGTTGCTTGTGGCCGTCGCGGTTCTCGTGTTCGGATTTCGCGCCTGGAGGGCTCAGGACGCTCGAAAAGCCATCCTGCTTGCTGCGGCTATGGCGGGCGCGTTTCTTCTGCCGCTCCTGCCCTGGGCGGCGCGGAATGCCATTTCCTTGCACAA
Source organism: uncultured Acidobacteriota bacterium (assembly GCA_963740035.1). Classification (GTDB taxonomy): domain Bacteria; phylum Acidobacteriota; class Terriglobia; order Acidiferrales; family UBA7541; genus Palsa-360. Next base: position 66,742 of record CAVUDA010000019.1, on the reverse strand, counting down.
GCTGCAATTCCTCGCGCCGCGCTACGCCACGTTTCCCGGCGAATATCCGCCGGTGGGTTACTACGCCTGGACTGGGACGTGGCTCGAACGTTTTCGCGACGTGTATTTTACAGTTTGGGCGGTCGGAGAAGACCGCATGGACGTAAATGATCTCCCTGCTTCGGCTTTCGATTCTCCCGCGGAGAAGACGAGAGTCGCGGATTTGATCGCGCAATACGACGACAGCCCCGAGCTCGACATTTCTCCCGAAATAGACCGCCAATACGCCGAAATCGCCCGCGAGCGGACGCGGCGCCACCCGCTGCGTACGTATTTCCGCGTGCCGTTCGAACGCGCCTTGACGATCTGGTTCACCCCGCGGACCGAGCTGTTGCCCATCGACGGAAAATTCTGGCCTCTGCGCGAGCAATGGGCGGATTCCCACGCCGATGTCCTCGTCACGGGAGGCTTTGCTGTGCTGGGCTACCTGTACGTGGCGCTGGCGATCGGCGGAGTCTGGCTTGCTTGGCGCACGCACCGCGAAACCCGCGCGACTGGAACTCTTGCTGAGGCGAACCTCTGGGGGATTGCCCTGCTGCTCACATATTTTCTGGTTCGAACGGCGTTCCTTACCACAGTCGAAGCCCCTGAACCTCGTTACGTCATATCGTGCTATCCAGGAGTTCTGGCACTCGTTGCAATGCTCGGCATTCAATAACAGAAGAGCAATGAGAGTCATGACCCAGTCTGAACCAGAAGATGCCCATTCCGTCCCGGAAGGCACGGGACGGAACGGCCGCTACAAAACCGGCCTGCGTTGTTCGCGTTAGGTTTTGTAGAGGCCGCCCGTACTTTGGGCGGGCAGCCGTTCGCTCCACCGACAGCCGCATAGAGTCATTTTCGCAAGAGGCAACATAAGCCTCGAACGCATCAAAGTAGTATCGTGATATGTTTTTGCTGGGGTATTCGCGCGAGGTGACACGATGAAGAGACGAAGCTCAATCCTGCGCGGCGCAATTGTCTTTCTGCTGGTGGCGTGTCTCTCGCCGATGCTCGCGGCTTGGGAGCGCGAGCCGCTGAGCGTGTTTGCCGCGCGGCGCGCGAAGCTTGTCGCCGCGGTCAACGCACCCGTCGTGCTGTTCGGCTACACGGGCCACGAAGAGGCGAATCCCTCCTACGTTTTCATGCAGGAAGAAAATTTCTATTACCTCACGGGGCACAACGAAGAGGGCGCGGCGCTGCTTCTCGTGCCCGAATCGGCGGAGCAGAAAGGCTGGAGCGGCGCGCGCGAGATTTTGTATCTTCCGCCTCGCGATCCGGCTGAGGAACGCTGGAACGGCCCGCGCATGGGGCCGGACGATACGGGCATACAGGAGAGGACGGGGTTCGCGCGCGTCGAAACATTTGCGAAGCTGCGCGATGCGCTCGCTGCGCTGGCAAAAAATTATCCGGAAATTTACACCGAGTTGCCAGGGCCTCACGACGAGGGCTACCCGCACGCCGCGAACTGGTCGAAGTGGGTGAAGGACGCGGCGCCGCAGGCTTCGCTCAAGGACATTTCCCCGGCGGAAGGCACGCTGCGCGCGATCAAGTTGCCGGGCGAGCTGGCGCTGATGCAGAAGGCCATCGATCCCTCCATCGACGCGCACCTCGAAGCCATGAAGATGATGCGGCCGGGCCTGTACGAATATCAGGTGGCGGCGAAGATGGTGGAGATTCACGCGTACGCGGGCTGCGAAACCGAAGCGTACGCGCCGATTGTTGGTACGGGATTCAACTCGACCGTGCTCCATTACAATAAGCTGGACCGCAGGATTGAGGACGGCGACATTGTGCTGATGGATGTCGCCGGACAATATTCCGGCTACGCGTCCGACATCACGCGCACGATTCCGGCGAACGGAAAATTCACGCCGCGGCAGCGCGAAATTTACGAAATCGTTCTGGGAGCGCAGAACGCCGCGATGGACGCGCTGAAGCCCGGCATGACGCTCTACGGCAAGGACGCGATGAGCCTGCAGAAAATTGCCATGGACTACATCGATTCGCACGGGAAGGACATGGAGGGCCACTCGCTGGGCCGGTACTTCATACACGGCCTCAGCCACCACGTGGGGCTCGACGTGCACGACCCGAGCGGGCCGTCGCGGCCGCTGGAGGCGGGAATGGTCATCACGCTCGAGCCGGGGATTTACATTCCCGAGGAAAATCTCGGCGTGCGCATCGAGGACGACGTGCTCGTCACGCCGACCGGATACAAACTGCTCACCGCGCGGCTGCCGCGCTCGGTGGACGATATCGAAAAGATCATGGCGGAGGGGAGAGCCAAGTAGGACAGGCTTCAGCCTGTCGCTTTTATTACGAAATTAGAAAGGCAAACCCGACAGGCTGAAGCCCGTCCTACTGGGATGATCATTTCTCTTTGAGCTTGAGCCTGCTCTTGTTTTCTTCGAGGAATTCCCGCAGTCTTGGCGCCGCTTCCAGCAGCCGGTTCCACTGCTCGTAATACAATGTGACCGGGAACCGGCCCAGGCCGTAAACGCTCACGCCGCCTTTTTCGCCGACCTTGAAGTCCAGTTCGCCGGTGCGCCGCGCTCCCTTCTTTTCCAGTTCCTCCAAGCGCGCCTTGAGTTCATCGTATGTCGGTTCCGCCATTTTTTCTCCTTCCGTCATTTCCAAGCTGGAACAGATTGTACTCCACCGGAAGCGTGATCCGCACATGGCTGCCGGTCGGTCCGGTCGCACCCGCGGCCGCGCTCACGTTGACCGTTCTGCTACCCGGCGTCTATAATCTAGTTTCGGTGGGCGGCGCGTTTTTGGTCCGGCATCCCTAGACCGCCCAGACTGCGCGAATCGAAATTGCAGCCGAATGGAACCGCCTGCCGCAAGACCCCGTAGGCATCAGGAGCAGATAGAATGCGAGCAACACAATTGCGCCCCGGAATGACCATCCGCCACGAGGGCGAACTGTTTACGGTCCATAGCGTCGAGCACCGCACACCGGGCAACAAGCGCGCCGCCATGGCCACGAAAATGCGCAACCTGCGCACCGGCTCGATCATCGATTACAGGTTCCGCGCGGAAGTGGATATCGAGCGCGCCATCTTCGACGAGATCGAGCACGAATACCTTTATTCGGACAATGATGGCTACCACTTCATGAATACGGAGTCGTACGAACAGTTTCATCTCGGCGCGGACGTGCTTGGGGAAGCGGTGTACTACCTGATTCCGAACACCACGGTGAAGCTCGAATTTTACGAAGGCAAAGCCATCGGCGTGGTGTTGCCGGACACGATGGATCTCACGGTCGTCGACACCGAGCCAACCGTGCAGAAAGCCACTGCCAGCGCGGTGATGAAAGCGGCGAAGCTCGAGACGGGGCTTACGATTCAGGTTCCGCCGTTCGTCAATACCGGCGACAAAGTGAGAGTGGATACGTCGGAAGCGCGCTACGTGCAGCGCGTGTGATTGTTGTAGCGCCGGCGTCTCGCCGGCGCTAAGAAAACCTGCGTTCCTCACCCATACTTCTGCTTGTCTTCCACGAATCGGAATTATTTTGAAAAAACAGGATGGTTCAGACGCTGGCCGTGGAAAGCGCCAGCGGAGATTCCGCCAGCAAACCTTCGAGGGCGGACACCAGATCGGCATCCCACCAGCCGCGGCGCGTTTCCTCCCACAGGATTTCGAGGGCCCGTTCCTGAGAGAGCGCCTTTCGGTAGGGGCGGTCGGTGGTGAGCGAATCGTAGATGTCCACGGTTTGCAGGATGCGCGCGGTCAGCGGAATTTCTTCGCCCTTCAGATGGTCGGGGTAGCCGGAGCCGTCCTGCTTTTCGTGGTGCCATCGGATGATGGGCAGGACGTTGCGGAAGGATTTCAGGGGGGCGCAAATGCGCTCGCCGACGATGGTGTGCTGTTCCATGATCTTTCGCTCGGCGGCGTCGAGCGGGCCGGGCTTCAATAGTACGTATTCGGGCACGGCGACCTTGCCGATGTCATGCACGATTCCGCTGCGCCGCAGGTCGTTGCAATCCTCGCGTGACAGCCCGATTTTATCGGCGAGCGAAACGGCGGAACGGGAGAGGCGGTCGCAGTGGCCTTCGGTGTAGGGATCTTTCGCTTCGATGCTGCGGGCCAGCGTGCACAGCACGGTCTCCGCGTTTTCCAGTTCGTCGGTGTAGCGCTTCAGACGCACGAGCGAACGCACGCGCGCCAGCAACTCTTCCTTCTTCACCGGTTTGTGCAGAAAATCGTCCGCGCCCGCTTCAATGCCGCAGATGCGGTCCTCCGCGCTGGCAAGCCCGGTAATGAGCACCACGGGAACAAAGCGCGTTTCCGGTCGGCTCTTAATCGCGCGGCACACCGAGAATCCCGTGGGGCCCGGCATCATGACGTCGAGCAGCACCAGATCGACTGGCTGGGAGCAGGCCGCCTTGAAGGCCTGCTCCCCAGTGTCGACCGCAATGACGCGGTAGCAGTTCAACCGCAGCATTTCGATCAGCGGCGCGCGGACACTTTCGTCGTCGTCCGCGACGAGAATGATTCCCTTGAGCGATGAAATCGAAGACACACTTCCTCCCTGTGGATGGCCGCGCGAAGCGGAACAGAGAGGAGGATTCCCGCCTGCGATCATTTTGGTGCTGGCGATTGAAGGGAATTACATCTTCGGCGCTTGCAGCAGGGGTGTCAAGATGAGATGGCGTGCCTGCCGCGGAATTGGTTCAAGAAGAAACACTGCCGCGCATCTCCTTGAAAGAAACCCTCTTGAATCCGCATCGGTTTCTGCGCGCCGCTCGATTTATTTGAAAACGCGCGCAAAAATTGCGTCCACGTAGCGCAGGTGTCGGTTCAGGTCAAACGTGTTTTCGAGAGCGGCACGGTCCAGAAAAATTTTGATGCGCGAGTCGGAAACAACGCGCTGGCGAAAATTTGTTTCCGTTTCCCACGCCGCCATGGCGTGCTCCTGCACCCATTTGTAGGCGTCTTCGCGAGGGGCGCCCGCTTCGATGAGGTCCAGCATGAGCTGGCCGGAGAAGACGAGGCCGCCGGTGGCGTCCAGGTTGCGGCGCATGCGCTCCGGGAAGACGCGCATGCCGGAAACGATGTCGGTCATGCGGGCGAGCAGGTAATCGGCGAGGATCGTCGAATCGGGCAGGATGACGCGCTCGACCGAGCTGTGCGAGATGTCGCGCTCGTGCCAGAGGGCGATGTTTTCAAACGCCGCGCCGGCGTTGGCGCGCACGACCCGCGCGAGGCCGCACACCTGTTCGCTTGACACCGGATTGCGCTTGTGCGGCATGGCCGAACTTCCGCGCTGCTCGCCGCCAAACGGCTCCTCGGCCTCGCGCACTTCGGTGCGTTGCAGGTGACGGATTTCGAGGGCGATTTTTTCGAGCGTGGCTGTGAGGATCGCGAGCGCCGAAAGATATTGCGCGTGGCGGTCGCGCTGAATCACTTGCGACGCGACCGGAGCCACATCGAGGCCCAGGCGTTTGCAGATGGCCGCCTCCACGTCCGGCCCAAGGTGCGAGGCGTTGCCTACGGCGCCGGAAATTTTTCCCACGGCCATTTGCCGTGCGGCCTGGCCGAAGCGCTCGAGGTTGCGGCGATTTTCGGCAAACCAGTTGGCGACCTTCAGGCCGAACGTAATCGGCTCGGCATGTATGCCGTGCGTGCGCCCGATTTGAGGCGTGTGCTGAAACTCGCGCGCTCGGCGCTCCAGCACTTCGCCGAAGCGCACGAGTCCATGCTCGATGAGGCGCGACGCCTCGCGAATCTGCAGGGCCTGCGCCGTGTCCACCACGTCATTCGAGGTCAGGCCGTAGTGCAGCCAGCGGGCGGCGTCGAGATCGCCAATCGTTTCGCCGACCGCCATGGTGAAGGCGATCACGTCGTGCTTCACCTTGGCTTCGAGTTCCGCGATGCGCTTCACTACGCCGGCGTCGACGCGCGCCTTCTCGCGGATTTTCGCGGCTGCCGCGGCCGGCACCACTCCCGTTTCGGCCAGCGTTTCCGTGGCGGCCAGCTCCACTTCCAGCCAGCGGCGGAATTTGCCCTCCTCGGTCCAGACTCGGCCCATCTCTTCGCGCGTGTATCGTGAAATCAAGCGGAACTCCCTCGGCGCACACGCCGTCGGAATCAGGCGCGGCAATTTGCGAAAATTAGCTGGGAAACTCCCTTGCTGATGATACCCGAAGTGCGCTCACTGTGTCGCGGCGGCGCCAGTAGCACAGACTTCAGTCTGTGGGGTTTCGTCAGTTCGCCCAGGCCGCGCGATCGCCAAGATCAAATGGAACCCCACAGACTGAAGTCTGTGCTACCAAACACCCCTTCCCAACTGAGTTAAACTCTAGTGGATGCAGAACCGCAAGAGCGTTTTTCCTTTTCTATTGGCCTTCTTGGTGCTTGTTGTTGTCGCGTGGTTCATTCGCACGCAATTTCCTTCGCCGGGAACGAAATCGCCGGAGACCAGCGAAGCGATCCGGGCTCATGCCGGGCCGCCGGATATTTATCCCGACCCGGGGCGGACTCCGGGCGCAACCAATCCGGACATCACGCAGGAAAATATCCCCGAGACGATCTGCAATCCGAGGTGGAGCACGAAATCCATACGTCCGGAAGCGAGCTACACGCATCGCCTGAAAATCGAACAGATCGGGGAATACGGCTACTCCGATTCCCGATTGAGGGATTACGAAGAGGACCATTTCATCCCGCTCGAGCTGGGCGGCAATCCGACCGACCCGAGAAATCTCTGGCCCGAGCCGTTCGAGACGTCCATCCCGGACGGCGGAGCGCACGCCAAGGACAAAGTGGAAAATTACCTGCACGCGGAAGTCTGTTCGGGCAGCCTGACGCTCGAGCAGGCGCAGAACGAGATCGCGGAGGACTGGTACCGCGTTTACGAGACGTCCGTGCCGCACTGAACAGGTCACAGGATTCGCGTAACCGGTATTGCTATCCCAATTTCTTCCACTTTGTGATTTCAGACGGTCCTTCGGCAAGGTCGGGAACCATCTGAAAGAAGGCTTTCAAATACGGAGTCTCAAAGTGCAAGCCCAATTCCGCTTCACTTTTCCAGGTTTCGTATAGCAGAAACCATCCGGGCTCCGTCGTCGATTCGTGCAAGTCGTATCGAATGCATCCCGCCTCCGCGCGTGTCGGGGCCACCAGGCGCTGCAATTCCTGGCGAAGGCGTGCTTCTTGGCCGGTCTTGGCCCGCACGCGTGCTACAACGGTCAGCGGTTCGCTCATGCCAGATCCTCCCGATGGGGCGAGCCCTATAAGTTTAGTGTGGGAAGCGGTGAACTTTGCGAAGCGACGATCAGTTCGCCGAAGAACGCCGCGGCGCCGGTGCGGCGGCCTAGCGCTTCTTCGGCGGAGATGCGCGCGACGTCGGGATTGTTGTTGTTCTCGGAGAGATGCGCGAGGACGACGTAGCGCGCGTGCGCGTCGAACGCTTCCGCGTCGGCAAGGAATTCGCTGACCGTGTGGTTCGACAAATGGCCCGTGCGGCTCATCACGCGCTGCTTGATGTGCCACGGGTACGGCCCCACCTTCAGCATTTCCAGGTCGTGATTGGATTCGAGCATCAGGCAGTCGGAATCCCGCAAATGAACTTTCACGAGTTCGGGTAGGTAGCCGAGGTCGGTGACGATCGCGACTTTCGTTCCATTCGCGCGAAACGTAAATCCCAGCGGATCGATGGCGTCGTGCGGAATTGAAAAGGGAGAGACTTCGATGTCGCCGACGATGAAGCGCTGTCCGGCGCGAATGTGCTCGACGCGGTCCAGGCGCTTGTGCGAAGTTTCGGGCAGGATGCGCATCACTTCGGTGTGCGTGGCTTCGTTCAGGTAAACTGTCGTGCGCCACTGGCCGAGCACTTGCGCGAGCGAGCCGATGTGATCGGTGTGTTCGTGGGAGATGACGATGCCGTTGAGGCGATCGACGTCGCGTCCGACCGCGGCCAGGCGCCGCAGCGTTTCTTTTTTGCCGAGGCCCGCGTCGACCAGCAGCCGGGTGTGGTCCGTCTCGAGCAAAGTGCAGTTGCCCGAACTGCCTGAACCCAGAATCGTTACGCGCAGGCTGATAAATTCCCCCGGGGGACATGCGCACGGTGCGCGCAGGCCCACGGCATAATGACAAACGGGAGCGCCCGCGTCAATCGGGCGATTGCGTTCTAGGCAATATTTTCTGGAAATTGTTTGGGAATTCCGGTGTAGCGCCCGCCTTCAGGCGGGCACATGCCCCGAACAACAGATGCCCGCCTGAAGGCGGGCGCTACACGGCGCTTACGACAATAATTCGCGCGTTGCCCGAAAACCGTTCAGGCTGCCGAGGACGGTGAGGGTGATGCGGCCGGGCTCGAAGAAATCGCGGGCGATGGCGTGGACTTGCTCGCGCGTCACCGCTTCGATCGACGTCAGCATTTCGTCGAGCGAAATAAAGCGGTGCAGGTACATGGCCTGTCGCGCGAGGTTGGACATGCGCGCGCTGGTCGATTCGAGCGAGAGCATCATCGAGCCCTTGAGGTGGTCTTTCGCGCGGCGCAATTCCTCGGCGCTGACTCCGTCGCCGCGCACCGCGCGGAATTCGTCGCACACCGAACCAATCAATTTCGCCGCGGATTCCCGCGAAGTTCCGGCGTACACGGAAAGCACGCCCGAATCGGTGTACGGCGACAGGTCGCTTTCGATCGCGTAGGCCAGGCCCTGCCGCTCGCGAATGTTCTGAAACAGCCGCGAGGACATTCCGCCGCCGAGAATCACGTTCAACAGCGACGCCGCGTAACGCCGTTCGTGGGCCAGCGGATACGACGGCACGCCCAGCACGATGTGGACCTGCTCGAGTTCTTTTTTGTCGCGCTGCTCGACGCACGCGTGTGTGTCGGGCGGCGTGGGCTTGACCGCGGAGGCGGAGCGCGCCGCGCCGTCAAATTCGCGCGCAACCAGATCCACGAGGCGCGCATGCTCCAGATTTCCCGCCGCGGTGACCACGACGCGGTTCGGGGCGTACCACTCTTCAAAGCATTCGGACACCGAGCCCTTTGAAAATTGCGACACGGTTTCCGGCGTGCCCAGGATGGGCATCCCCAGCGGATGTCCGCGCCAGAAATTCTGCGTGAACAATTCGTGAATCAGATATTCGGGGTTGTCCTCTTCCATCTTGATTTCCTCGAGGACCACCTGCTTTTCCTTGGCGATGTCTTCCCGGTCAAAGCGCGGGTGCAGGACGAGGTCGGAAAGGACGTCGACGGCGACCGGAAGATGCTCGTCGAGCACTTTCGCGTTGAAGCAGGTCATCTCCTTGGCTGTGAACGCGTCGAGCATTCCGCCGACGGAATCCACCGACTGCGCGATTTGCTCGGCGGTGCGTTTCCGGGTGCCCTTGAACACCATGTGCTCGATAAAATGGGCGATCCCGTTCCGCTCGGAAGATTCGGCTCGCGAGCCCGAGGCGAGCCAGATTCCCACGGAGACGGACCGCACGTGAGGCATCTTCTCCGTCACGATGGTCACGCCGTTCGGCAGTTCCGCTTGTTGGATATCGCGCGCTGGCTGATTCATGCGTCTATTGTGGCATACGTGCGGCTGCGAACGCGACTCAAGGGCGGGCGTGTTTCAATTCATTGAGCCGCGCTGGTGCATGCAAGCGAAAGCGAACATGCGGTGAGGTCCGAATCCCGCATCGATTCTTACCGTTTTGGCGGCACCGGGCGCTTTCGGTTGGCGGGGTCCCAGTCTTCGGGCGGGAATCCAATTCCCCAGAATCGCGGGGAGGGCTGGGCGAAACGAAGTCCCACTTCGGTCTTTCCATTCACAATGTTGCCCTGCGTTACCACGTTGCAGGCAATTTCTTCATCCGTTTTCAAGTTTGTCAGGAGGAGCGGCTGGTCTTTGACAATGGGCGTCTGAATCTCAACGAGGCAGCCATTGGCGTTGACCTCCACGGTCTCGGTGATTTCCTTGAAGGGCGCGCCGGATTCAGTATTTCCGTAGATGAACACGGGAATGGCGATGTGTACTCGCGTGGTTCGGTGCCGGGCAATTTTCGTCTCCGCCATGACGGACTCACCGTAGTCGGCTTCAGCGCGCACTTTCCCCACGAAGCGTATGGTACCACTATCTATAATGCGCGATGGCAGGGAGGATTTCGGGATGTGTCCAGTAAGTGGTATGGGGGAAAACCTGGGCGCGGCGATTCTTACAGCGATGCCCGCATCGGGCGCTCCTGGCTGGCGGAATCGGCGGCTTCGGGAAGAATGGGAAGGCCCCAGAAGCGCGGGGCAGGGGCAGGGAAACCAACCCTTACCTGGGCCCGGCCATCGGCGCTGCATCCGCGGGTTTTCACGTGGCAGACAATTTCCTCTTCGTTTTTTACATTTTTCAAGAGCAGCAGTTGCTCATTCCTGACCGGCGTTAGGAGTTCAATTAGACTGCCATTGGCGCTGACGGTGAGGGTGTGTGTCCCCTCCTGGAATGTCGTGCCCGACTCTTTATACCCGCACACGACCACCGGGGTTGTGAAGTGCACTTCCAAGTCTCTGGTACGGGAAAACATGATCCTTGGCATGAGCCGATCCCTCCCTCCGCGAGTACCTCTTTGATATACTTTATTATATATCGTGTAACGATACAACAGCAAATTGTGGGGCTTTCCGGATAGCCGTAACGCGTTTGTTGCGAGCAGGTTACGCCCTTTTCCATGCCGCCGCGCCACGTCGGGCTGAGCGCGCGGCTCCCGACGCTGGCAGCGCCGCTGCCAATCGCCATCCTTTCCCACCCTGCATGCTAATATGGATGGACGGCCTCAGGGAGACTGCGCGTGCCTGTCGAATTGCTCGGAAAATCAGCGGAGGAATTGCGCGAGTATTTAGCATCGCTCGGCGAGCGGCCTTTTCGCGCCGCGCAGCTGTATCATGCGCTGTATGCCGAGCGGCGCTTTGAATTTGCCGCGATGACGAACCTGCCGGCTGCGCTCCGCGAACGCCTCGCCTCCGCCGAAGGAGGACGCATCACCCCGCCGCGCATCGCCCGCCGGTTTCCTTCGGCGGACGGATCGATCCGCTATCTTTTCTCAATCGGGGGAGAAAATGAAAAGCCCGCGCAGATCGAGGCCGTCTTCATGCCGCGCGAAGGACGGCAGACGATTTGCATTTCCACGCAGGCGGGATGCGCCGTCGATTGCCATTTCTGCCTCACGGCGCAGTTGGGGCTGATCCGCAATCTGACGGCGGGGGAGATCGTGGGGCAAGTTCTGGTTGCGCTGGAGGAAAATCGCGAGCAGCTCGCGCCGCAGACCAATGTCGTCCTGATGGGCCAGGGCGAGCCGCTGCTGAATTATGACGCGACGATGGCCGCCGTGCGCATTCTGCTCGATCCCAAGGGGGTCGCGCTTGCGCCGCGGCACGTCACGCTCTCGACTAGCGGCATCGTTCCGGGCATCGAGCGGCTCGGACGGGAGAAAATCCGGCCGAGCCTGGCCATTTCGTTGAACGCCTCGAGCGACGAGCAGCGCAACGCGCTCATGCCCATCAATCGCAAGTACCCGCTGAAGGAACTGCTTGAGGCCTGCCGGAAATATCCGCTGCGTCCGCGGGAATACTTCACGTTTGAATATGTGCTGCTCGGCGGCGTGAACGATACGCCCGAGGATGCGCGCCGGGTCGTGCGTTTGGTTGCGAATATCCGCGCCAAAGTGAACCTGATTCCCTGGAATCCTGGAAATTTGCCGTATCGCGCGCCGGCCGCGGAGAGCATCGAGGAGTTTCAGCGCATCCTTGTGGACAAGGGCGTGCCGACGTTTGTGCGTTACTCGCGCGGGCAGGATGTCTTCGCCGCCTGCGGCCAGCTCGCGCTCATGGAAATGCCGAGCCCGTTTGTGGAGTTGCAGTAGTAGAACACGCTTCAGCCTGTTGCTTTTGAATCTGGGTTTACATGTAGGACAGTCAAAACCAAACAGGCTGAAGCCTGTTCTACTTAACCCCAATCACCGCCATCAGGCGGCCTGTCTTCGCACCCTCGCGGCGGTAGCTGAACAAGAGATTCGTGCGGCATGCGGTGCACAGATCGCTCACGCTGATTTGTTTTTCGGGCACGCCGGCATCGATCAATTGCCAGCGGTTCGAGGCGCGCAGATCGAGGTGCACGCGCGGCGGTGGAGGGACGTGCCCCGGTGGCATCATTGTCAGCCAGGGCAGCCAAAGCGGCTCCTCGCCGTGCGCCAATTGCTCGAACGGGCCGTCAAACCAGTCCGCCGCCGTGGGAAATTGCGCCGCGAACGCCTGCGCGACTTCGGGGCCGACTTCGTAGCAGCAGCGTCCAATCGCCGGCCCGAGCGCGGCGACCACATCGTGCGGGCGCGTTCCGAATTCCATGCGCATCTGGCCAAGTGTTTTTACGGCGATGCGCGCGAGTGTGCCGCGCCATCCGGCGTGAATTGCCGCCACCGCGCGCCGCCGCGTGTCCGCCAGAAGGATCGGAACGCAGTCGGCAGTCTGCACGCCCAACAGCAAACCCGGAGTGCTTGTAATCAGCGCGTCCGCTTTCGGAGCCTCAGCGCAGGGCGCGGCGGCAACGTGAATCACGTCCGAGTGGAATTGGCGCAACGTGATGAGCGGCATTTCGCGGGCGCCAACTGCGGCCATGAATTTTTCGCGATTCGCGGCGACGCGGTCGCGCTCATCCCACTCGGTGAAGCCCAGATTCAGCGCGGGCTTTTCTTCGAGGAGGCTCATGCCGCCGGGCCGTGTGCTGAAACCGTGCGCGAGCCATGCGAGCTTTGCCAGCCCGCGCGACTCCACCACTTGCAGACCGCGCGCGCTGCGAATCGAGCATGCGGTGTTGCCGCTGCTCGGTGCCGCGCGTTCTCCTCGCGTGGCGGGACTGCGTCCAGAAGATCGAGTTTTAATCGCCCGCGCCATTCTTGCCTTGTGTCCTACTCACCACTTTAGCGTAACGCCTCAGCTTCTGTCTGCCTCTCGCGGACACGGTATAATTTAGGGGCACAGGCTTCAGTCCCTGCAAGCACCAAACCCCACAGGCTGAAGCCTGTGCTACTGGGGCCCGCGTGACACATTGGATATATTCTACGCAGCGCCACCTGTGAGATGGCCGCCTACTGCGCCCGTAATTCGCACGTCCTGAAATTGATTGGCCGGCCACTCGCCGGACACACGCACGTCGAGATAATTGCTCGAAAGAGCGCGGGTCCACGGCCCGGACGCGTCCTCGCCTCGGCGGTTCAACGTGAGGACGCGCATCCGGCGTCCCGTTTGCGCCATTTGAAATGCGGCCTTCTTCTTTTCGCCGAGCGCTCGCAATTCGCGCGCGCGGCACGCGATCACTTTCTCTGGAACTTGGTTGCGCAACTCCGCTGCCGCCGTTCCCGGGCGCGCAGAAAACGAAAATACGTGCAGGTAGGTGAGCGGCAGCCGTTCGATGAGCGAGAGCGTTGCCTGATGGTCTTCCTCGGTCTCACCGGGGAATCCTGCGATCACATCCGCGCCGATGGCCGCGTCGGGGAGCCACTCGCGCGCAAGCTCCGCGCGGCGCGCGTAGTGTTCGGCACGATACCAGCGATGCATCGCCGCCAGGATGCGGTCGGAGCCGGATTGCAATGGCATGTGGAAGTGCCGAGCCATCCGCTCGCTCGCCGCGAAAATCGCGACTAGATTCGCCGTGATGTCCATCGGTTCCACGGAGCTGACGCGCAGACGCTCGACGGGCGTTTCGTCCAGGATGCGCCGCAATACTTCGCCGAGCTGCGCGTGCGGCGCGAGATCGCGCCCGTAGTTGCCGAGATCGATCCCGCTCAGCACCACTTCCCGAGCGCCGCCCTCGCACAACTTCCGGATTTCCTCGATCACGCTGCCCGGCGCAAGGCTCCGGCTGCGCCCGCGCACTTGCGGGATCACGCAGTAGGAGCAGCGCTTGTTGCATCCGTCTTGAATTTTCAGTACCGGGCGCGTGTGGCCCGCTTCGCCGCCCTCGACGGGCGCGACGAGCAGTTCGCTCAGTTCAAGAATATCGCCCGTTAAAATTTTTGCCGGGCTGCTGCGGGCCGAAAGCGATTTGCTTGCAATCATCGAAAGCGGCACAAATCCCTGGCGCGCGGCGGGGGAAGAATCGGGCGCCGGTTCCCGCCCAATCTCTTGCCTCATCTCCTGAATGATGCGCGGAATTTCCGGCTTGTGCGAATTTCCGACGACCCAGGAAACTCCTTCGAGCGCGGCAAGTTCGTCTGGAGCGCGTTGCGCGTAGCAGCCCGTCACGATGACGCGCGCCGCCGGATTTTCCCGGTGAATCGTGCGAATGGATTGGCGCGCCTGCAAGTCCGCCGCGGCCGTTACCGTGCATGTATTGACCACGACAATGTCGGCGGAATTCGCATCCGCGGAAACCGCATAGCCGCGTTCTACGAGTTGGCGCTCGATCGCCGCGGCGTCAGCCTGCGTCGCCCGGCACCCGAATTGTTCGATCAAAAAAGTCGCCATTGTGATGTGGCACAGGCTTCAGCCTGTGGATTTTGGTACTTGCAAGGACTAAACCCCACAGGCTGAAGCCTGTGCCACTTGAACCTCCGCCCGCAGCGAGGATTATAGCAGGTGGAGATTTCGGGAGTGGCCCCAACGCTTCCGCGCGGGTGCATTTCACCAGTCACTATTCACGAATCACGGGTCACCGGAAGGGTTGTTCGCATACTCCCGTTCAGGTATCTTCACTGGAAGCAGAGTGGATATGGTCGACATTCATTGCCACATTCTTCACGGCCTGGACGATGGCGCGGACACGCTCGAAACATCCGTTAAGATGGCGGAAATGGCCATTGCGGACGGCGTTACGCACGTGGTCGGGACGCCGCACGCCAATTCGGAATACAAATTCGATCCTGAAATGATCCGCCAGCGGCGTGACGAGCTTCAGGCCGCCGTCGGCGACCGACTGAAGCTGGCGACGGGATGCGATTTTCATTTAAATTTTGAGAATCTTCAGGATCTCGAGAAAAACCATCAGAAGTACACGATCAACCAGAAGAATTACCTGCTCGTGGAATTCGCGGACTTTTCCATTCCGCCATCCATGGACGACACCATGCACCGCCTGCATCTCATCGGATTGTCGCCCATCATCACTCACCCCGAACGGAACGCGATGTTGCGCACCAAGCCCGAGCGGATGTATCGCTGGCTGCATCAGGGCAGCTACGTGCAGATCACCGCGCAATCCATCCTTGGCCGTTTCGGAAGCGCCGCGCAGCAGCGAGCCGAGCAATGGCTGGACGAGGATCGCGTCCACTTCGTCGCCAGCGACGCGCACAACTTGAAGGGCCGCCCGCTCCAGCTTCGCGCCGCATTTGACGCCGTCGCCAAACGCCGCGGCGAAGAAGTCGCAAACGCGCTGTTCCGCGACAATCCCCTCGCCGCATTTGAAGGCCGCAGCCTCGCCTACGAGCCCGAGCAGGCCGACCCGGGCGCCAAGCCGATCCAATATCGCAAGCGCAAGCGCTTCATTTTTTTCTGAGGGGTTTGGTAGCACGGACTTCAGTCTGTGGGGGTCCGTTTGCAAACCCAGACTGAGCGTGGATGCCAAGTTCTGATGGAAACCCACAGACTGAAGTCTGTGCTACTCAAACCATCCTCTTCGCGAGTCTTCATTGCTTGATGTCACGTGCTGCCAGCTCCGGATGCCGTTCCAGCAGCCATTTCGCTATGGCGTGGTCCAGTTCGGGCAGATGTCCTGTGAAGAAGTGGTCCCCGCCGGCGACAATCGACACCCGCGTGTTTTCATTGATGTGCGAAGGAAAGTTCTCAACCATCGCGCGCAGCTTGATCGGCGGGCCGAACCGATCGAATTCGCCGGACACCAGAAGCTTCGGCTTATCGCAACTTTCGAGATACGAGAAGCTACGGCTGTCCAGATCGCCGACCGGCAGTCCCAGACCAAGAAGTTCCGTCACGCGCGGATCGCCGCAGCCGGCGCGCAAACCGACCCAGGAACCAAAACTGAAGCCCGCGACGAGCTGCGGCACGCCGGGAAATTCCTGTGCGAGAAAATCGAGCACGGCCAGGACGTCGCCTTCCTCCCCGACTCCTTTGTCGTGCGTTCCTTCGCTCAGGCCCACCCCGCGAAAGTTGAAGCGAGCGACCGGCAGCCCAAAACGATGAATCGTTTTCGCGGTTTGGTAGACCACTTTGTTGTGCATGGTCCCGCCAAACAGAGGGTGCGGGTGGCAGACGACGGCGGCGAGCGGCGGCTGCGCGCCTTCTCTCTCCTTCGATGTGGACCACAGGATCGTTTCGATGCGGCCGGCGGGGCCGGGCAGCATCAGTGTCCGATGAAGTTGCGTGGGCATGCGGGAACCCATGTAACCACAGAGCGGCGCCATGGGACAAATCGCGCGTGGCCGCCGTCGCCAACCAGAGCAAAACTTTTTCGGTTCAATCGTGCGTTTCCCGTTGCGATTTTTATTCCGCAATGCTAGGGTGTGCTGGCTGAACCTGGAACACCCTCTTCCGGGGGACTCATGCAACAATCGACAGAACGCCGGGCATCGCGGCGATTTACGATGACGCTTCCGTTAACGGTTCGTTCCACCGAGCCTGGCGGCGGCGAGCGGCAAGGTCAAACGCGGGACGTCAGTTTCCGCGGCCTCTATTTTTTGATTGAGGCGGACTTCGCGCCGGGATCGTCCATCGAATTCATCCTCACCTTGCCCCGTGAAATCACCATGGCCGGCGACGTCCACATTCGATGCTTCGCCGAAATAGTGCGTGTAGAACCTCACAATGGCCGGCACGGGGTTGCCGCGCGCATCGACCGCTACGAGTTCTTGCCCACGGCCGCTTGATTTTCCGGAATTCCCGCTAGACGAATTCCTTCTCTCCGTTTCCATTTTCGCATCGTGCTCATCACTAGAAACCTGGGAACGCCAATCTCCTGATTGGCGGACTGCGCGACGTCCGCCGGGGCGGAGAGAATGGGGTTCCCGGGAGAGGCTTTCTTTCGTTTGGCGCGGTTTTCGCAGTAGAATTGCTAGTGCAGAATATGACTGGGAGGGACGATGGAACCCTATGACGTCAAATCGGCGCTGGATGAACTTCGGGAAGACGCGGTGTTGCCTCACCCCGTGCGCTTGCGCGACATGATCCTGAGAACGCAGCACGACGCCAGCGAGGCGATCGAAATGAACCGGGATTTTCAGAGCTACCTGACCCACTACGGCGAAACGCAAAAGGTTGCGCTCGAAATTCTGGAAAGGCTGGCGGCAAGCGAGGCCAAGAAAGCGTAGCCCGCAAAATCGCGCCCCGTGAGAATTCACGCCGCGCGGAGAATCCGCGCGGCTGCGAACGCGGAGATTCCCAGGCTCGCCTGAAATCATGCCCCGAGAAACCATTCTAATCGACGCCGACGACACGCTCTGGGAGAACAATGTTTTCTTCGAGCAGACGATCGAGGAATTTCTCACTCTGCTCGAACCCTTCGGCTACCCGCGCCAATATGCCCGTCACATCCTGAACGAAACCGAGCGCCGCAACATCCGGCAGCACGGCTACGGCGTCCGCAGCTTCGGCCGGTCGCTCGAGGAAACGTACATGAAGCTCGCCGGGCATCAAGCCGAGCGCTCGACCGTGGAAAATATCCACCACCGGGTACAGGAACTCGAGCGCACGCCGCCCAATATCATGGACGGCGTCCTCGAGACGCTCGCCTATCTCGCCGGGCGGCACCGGCTGATCCTCTTCACAAAGGGCGAAGCGGCCGAGCAAGCGGCCAAGGTCGAGCGGTCGGGCCTGCAGATTCATTTCGACGCGATCGAAATCGTACCCGAAAAAGACGCGGCCACGTACCGCGCGCTGGTGAACCGGCACCACGTCGTGAAATCGCACGGATGGATGGTGGGCAACAGCCCTCGCAGCGATATCAATCCCGCGCTCGAGGCGGGGCTGAACGCGGTGTTCATTCCTCATCACGCTACTTGGGCGCTCGAACACGAAGAGGTGCGCAGCGGGGCTGGGCGCCTGCTCATCCTGACGAGCTTCCGCGCGCTGCGTGAGCATTTTTAGGCGCACAAGTGGCGCAGGCTTCAGCCTGTGGGGGTTAGTACTTGCAAAGACCAAAACCCCACAGGCTGAAGCGTGTGCTACTAAACCCTCAAAACGACGGGCCGCGGGAACGGAATGGGATGTGCACTACGGCTTCGAGATCGACGGGCTCGCCGTGTTTCTGCGCGGGGCTGAATTTCCACTGCGCGAGCGCTTCCATCGCGTTTGCATCCAGGTGCGGATCGACGCTGTGGACCAGTTGGATGCTGTCCACGCTTCCGTCCTTGCGGATGATGGCGTAGAGGACCACCTCTCCGTCCACGTGCGAGGTGCGAAGCTCCGGCGGATATTTCGGGTCCACTTTTCGCAGCGGAACCGGGCCCGCCAGGTCCGCAGCCTCGGAATTCATGTAACTTCCGGGCGCGCCCTCATTCAACTCTGCAAAATTCAAGACCCAGCTTCCGGACGCGCTCGTCAAATTCGGCATATTGATGTGTAGCGTGTAAACGCGTTTCGAGCCGAGCACTTGCTGCGGTGACAATCCCAATTTCGGACCGGACTGCGCGGCCCCTTCCGCATCCGCGGATAGAGATTTCGAGCCTTCGGGCGTAACGCGCCCGCGCGGAACCGGCGGCGACGGCAGCGCAATGCCGGCCTCTCGCGACGCCGGCCCGATGCCCACTCCTGAAGTCGGAGCGGTGTTTGCATTGTTTCCGCCGCTGATGAAGATGCCTTCCGGACCTCGGCCTCCTGACCCGCCTGAGTTTCCTCCGCCCGCGCCCGGACCGGACGCAGTTCCGCCGGGAGTTCCGGCCTTCGGTCCATCCGGTGAAATCGAAACGCGCGCCGAAAGGTTTCCGGCGGGGATTGCGGGAGGAGCCACGGGGGCGGGCGTCGCCGAAAGAGCGATGAGCGTTTCGGTTTCACCGGCGCGTCCGCCAACGTCTGGAGCCGCTGCGTTCGTTTCCGTTTTTTGCGCGGCCGCGTGCGGTGCGGACATTGGATTCACCGGAAGCAGCGGTTTTGCCGGGGCCTGCGAAGACGAAGCAATGTTGATCGTGCCCGTTTGTTTTTCCAGAGCCGCGATTTCAGGCGCAGCGACATTCGAGGCCGCGAGCGACGCGCGAGTCTTCGGTCGCAGGGACGTTAGCTCCTGTGATGTGAGCTGCAGTTTCGGGCGCTCCGGCTGCGAACCGGCGAGCTGCACGATGTTGGGAAGCGCGGGCAAAATTTTGGGCGGCTCTTGCGGCGCTCTTGCCTGGATGAGCGTCTGGCGGGGATGCGTCGGATGCAGCGGCTCGGAGAGAATGGTTTGCCGCGGATGGAACGCATCGGCGCCGCGAGGAGGGAGCGGCTTCGAAGCCTCCTTGCGAGTGGCGGGTTTGTGCGCGCGAATGGCTGGAAGGATCGCCGGGAAATCTTTCGCCGGACCATACCAGGTGATCTCCGTCGGAGTCGCTGCGGAAACCGTTCGCGTCGGCTGAATATTCCAGATGGGAGGAGGAAACAGGATCAGGAGCGCCTGCAAAGCGATCGCGGCCGCGAATGCAATTTTTGGGAACCTCTGGTCAATCCAACAATCCCGAAAATATGGCGCGCCGAGAAATTTTCTTGGCGGCGCCGGGCCACGAACGAGCGCGATCAGGCTGGAGAAGAACTCTTTCAGCGTTCCCGTCCTCCCCAGCGCAAGCCGAGGAGCAGGCAACTCCGGCGAAGAGGAGAACGATTTACCTAAACCAGTCCTCTCATGTAAATGAGCGATTTCAAGCAAACGGATGGCCCCCGCGAAATTATACGCCTTCGGACTAAAGTGGCACAGGCTTCAGCCTGTGGAGGTTGATTAGCAGGGGCTCGAGCCCGGGTGCGCCCAAAACCCACAGGCTGAAGCCTGTGCCACTAGACACTTCAGATGCAACATGGCCAGACAGAGCAGCCTGTACAGCCTTTGGCACTTTCACAATTTCTGACGCGAGATGCGGGTCAGTTGACGCGCCAACGAAAAATGCGACAGACTGAAGTCTGTCCTACTAATGCCTTGCCGTTCGCCGCGTGATTTGCCACGATAGGGGCCTCAGCGACCCCCCGGACTCAAATGCCGAACTTCGCAATCCGGAGAATGTGAGTTGCCATGGCTACCCCTTCTTCCCCAGAAACAAAATCCAGCGGGTTCCCTCTTTGGGCGAAAATTCTCCTGGGGCTTTTTGTCGTCCTGCTCCTTGTCGTGCTGGCCGTGCCTTATTTCGCGAATGTCGATCGCTATCGCGACACGATCGCCGACGCCCTCGCGAAACAGACCGGACGGAAGGTCACGCTCGGCCCGATTCACGCGCGATTGTTCCCCGGAGCCGGCGTAACCGTCTCGGACCTGCACATCGGCAACCCGACTGGCTTTCCCACCGGCGATCTGTTGAGCGCCGACGAAATCGGGGTGAATGTGGCGCTCGCTCCGCTGCTGCATGAAACCATCCACGTCAATTCGGTGGACATTGTGCGCCCGAAGTTGACGATCCTCTCGGACAGCAGCGGGAAAAATAATTACACCTTTACGGCCTCCGATCCATCGGGGCCGCCGGCAAAATCCAGCGAGTCTTCCTCCAGCGTGACGCTGGACCAGATCGACAGCATCAATCTGACCAGCGCCGAAATCGTTGTGGGCAATGTAATCAAGGGCGCCGCCGCTCCCCTCGCCGACACCAAGGGCATCAACATCACGCTGCACAATTTCGCCGTGAGCCCGATGCGCATGCATGACTGGCAGGCGGAATCGAATCTCTCCAGCGTGACGCTCGCCCTGAGCGGCTGGAAGGACCCCATCGCGTTTCACACCGGCAAATTCACGTTGTCCGGCGGAAAACTCGACGCGCAATTTGTCGCCGACCTTGCGACGGCCGCGGACATCAAGGGCACAGTCAACGTCCCGGATTTCGAGCATCCCCAGGTGAATTTTGAGATGAGCTCCTCGCAGCTCGACATCGATAAATTGATCGATGTTGCCGGCAGTGGGCCAAGCGGACCGGGTGGCGCGGCCGACCCGAGCGGAGCGAGTAGCCCCGCCTCCGCGCCGCAGAAGCCCGCGCCAAACGCTCCCCCGAAGCCCACGGGGAAGGCTCCCGCGAAGCCCGCAGCGAACGCGCCTGCTCCCGCGCCCGAGGCAAAGAGCGAACTTGTCGCGCGGGGACACATCAACATTGAGAAGATCACGACGAAGCCGTACAGCGTGGGTCCCGCGAACGTCGAGATTCGCGTGTTCACCGATCGCGCGGAATTGTGGCCGATTTCCATCGGCATGTACGGCGGCACGCTGCAAATTTCCTCTCGCGTGGACCGCGTGACCGAACCGGCGCGCTTCACCGCGAACGTGCAGTTGCGCAACCTGGATGTCGCCAAGGTGCTCGACGTCACGCCTGCGGCGCGCGGGAAAATGGGCGGCACGGGAGAACTCGACCTGCCGCAACTTGGCGGCTCCCTGAGCGATGCCTGGAAAAAAACGCTGACCGGCACGGGCAAGTTTGCCGTGCGCAACGGCCATCTGCCGGGGGTGAATCTGGCGGGCGCTGCGGAATCCGTTATGAAAATGGCGGGCGTCGGCGGAGACACCCCGTTTACCGTTCTCGAAGGCGACCTCACCATCGCCGACCAGCGCGTCTCCAGCAAACAGATTCATCTGGATTCTTCCGCCGGCATCGTGGACCTGCGCGGCAGCCTGGGACTTGACGGCACGATGGACTATCAAGGCTCGGTGACGGTGAATCCCGCGGCGGCCCTGGGCTCGGGCAAAGTCGGAAGCGTCGTGGGCGGGCTGATCGGCAGCCGCGTCGGGAAAATTACGGTGCCATTCGCGCTCGCGGGAACGGTCGAGAGCCCGAAAGTGACGCCGGGCAAGGGAGTCCCGAGTTTCGGCGCGCCATCCACCGCATCGGGTTCGACGCCTTCTGCCGCGCCCTCCGGACAGCAGCCCTCGGTGCAGGACGACGTGAACACTCTGAAAAATTTGTTCAAGAAAAAGAACTGACGCGGGTTTTAGTAGCACAGGCTTCAGCCTGTGGGGGTCCATTCGGGTCTCCGGGCCATTCGCTGCAGCCAGAATCAGCGTGCCAGCCAAGATCAGATGGAAACCCACAGACTGAAGTCTGTGCTACTCGTGGCGTAACATCGATTTAATTCTAATTTTTGAAGACGTCTTACGCGGCCAGCGCAAGCCTGTAAAAACTAAGCGCCGCATCGCCCTGCTCCACAACGCGAGCAAGCTCCAAATCCCCGGCTCGCTCCGAGAGCTCGCGTTTCCTCAAATGCTCCACGATCACGCGCCCATCCGGCGCAACCAAAGGCGATTCACCGAGCGCTTCCAGCGTGCTTTCGTATTCGACGTCGGCGGCGTAGGGCGGATCCAGAAAAACGAATTGCGCGTGTACGTGCCGCGCCTCCAGCCGTTCGATCGCGCGCGCGACATCCATCCCCAGAATTTCCGCTTCCGCGCCGATCCCAAGCGACTCCAGATTGCGGCGAATCAAGGCAACCGCGGGCGCGTGCTGCTCGACAAGAATCACGTGCCGCGCCCCCCGGCTCAGCCCCTCGATGCCCACCGCTCCCGTGCCCGCAAAAAGATCCACAAACATGGCGCCGCCCACCGCCGGCCCCAAAATGTTGAACAGTGTCTCCCGCAAGCGATCGCTCGTCGGCCGCAGCATCTGCCCCTTCAAGCTGCGCAGCGTCCTGCTCCGGTACTTTCCCGCGATTACGCGCATGGAGAAACCCTCTGGAACCACGGATGCACACGGATGAACACGGATAAAGAAAAGGCAAGAGAGATTGAAATTACATGGCAAGGGCTGTAAACAATTGCGGCCCATGGTTTCTGCCGTTCACGGACAATCGTTGTTGTTTTCAGAATCATTTCTTCTTCTTTATCCGTGTTTATCCGTGTGCATCCATGGTTCCAACGCATTTATCCGACTGACGCAAGCTGATAGCGCCGCTGCCACTCGACCGGGAGCTGCGCCAATAGGCGCTGGCGTGCGGGACCGGCTTCGGGAGGCTCGACGAGGGCGAGCGCTTCGCGGCGGGCTTGCTCCAGCAGATCGAAATCGCGAATCGGGTTGGCGATGTGGAAGCCGAGTTCGCCGTGCTGGCGCGTGCCGAAAAATTCGCCGGGGCCGCGCAATTTCAAATCCGTTTCGGCGATCTCGAAACCGTTGGTCGTGCGCACCATGGTTTCGAGGCGCACGCGCGCATCGTCTCCCGGATTTTTCGGAGCGATCAGGATACATGTGCCCTTTTCTCCGCCGCGCCCGATTCGCCCGCGGAGCTGATGCAGTTGCGAGAGGCCGAACCGGTTGGCATGCTCGATGACCATCACGGTTGCGTTCGGAACGTCGACGCCCACTTCGATCACCGTCGTCGCGACCAGGATATCGATTTCGTGGCGGCGGAACCGGTCCATCACGTCTTCTTTTTCCTCGCTTTTCATGCGGCCGTGAAGCAGGCCAACATGCCGGTTCGGAAAAATCACGCTGCGCAGCCGCTCGAATTCGACGATGGCCGCCTTCAGCGACCGCTGCGATTCCTCGGATTTCGATTGCTCGATCACCGGGTACACGACGTAGACCTGCCTTCCAGCCTCCATTTCGCGCCGCAAAAAATCCCACACGCCCGGCAAATTTCCCTCGGAAGAAACGCGCGTCACGATCGGGACGCGCCCTGGCGGCATCTGGTCGATTACCGAGATGTCGAGGTCGCCGTAGAGCGTGAGCGAAAGCGTGCGAGGGATCGGCGTCGCCGTCATCACGAGCACGTCCGGCGCGGTCCCTTTTTCCATCAGCTCTTTGCGTTGCAGCACGCCGAAGCGGTGCTGTTCATCGACGATCACTAGTCCGAGCCGCTTGAATTGCACTTGCGGCTCAAGCAGTGCGTGGGTGCCCACGACGAGTTGCGCTTCGCCCGAGCGTACGCGTTCGAGCGCGGCCTTCTTCTCCGATGCTTTCATTCCGCTGATCAGCAATTCCACGCGATAGCCGGCGCGCGAGAATATTTTTCCTGCAGCGAGAAAATGCTGCACGGCGAGAATTTCCGTCGGCGCCATGAGAGCGGCCTGGTAGCCATTCTCGATCACAATGGTCGCAGCTTCGAGCGCCACAATGGTTTTGCCGCTGCCCACGTCGCCCTGCAACAGGCGGTTCATCGGCACGCCGCGCTCCAGGTCCGCCGCGATTTCCGCGAGCGCCCGTTTCTGCGCGTCGGTGGGCTTGAACGGCAGCACGCGCTTGATCGCTTCGCGCACGGCCGGCTCGCGCACGCGAAACGCAATTCCCGCCTGCTGCTGCGCCGATTTCTTCCGCATCGCGACGCTCAACTGGTAAAAGAAAAATTCCTCGAAAATCAGGCGCATGTGGGCCGGCGAACGAAACGAATTCAGCGCCTCGACCGATTCCGTCGCGGGCGGAAAATGCACGAATTGGATCGCCTCGCGCCGCGAAGGGAATTTGTATCGCGCCAGAATTTCCACGGGCAACGGATCGGGCAGCGCGCCGGAAAACTGTTCGAGCGCGAGATAAACGATGCGCCGCATCGTGCGCGAGCCGATCCCGCCGATGGCTTCGTAGATGGGAACGATGCGGCCGACTTCGGTCGAATCCGCGTCTTCCTCGCCGAGCAATTCGTACGCCGGATTGATCATCTCGATACGGCCGGGCCGCATCGCGTCCAGCTCTGCCTTCCCGTGAAGAACGAGCCCCTGGCCTGGCTTGAATGTTTTCTCGAGATATTGCCCGTGAAAAAATTTGCAGGGGAGCGAGCCCGTCTCGTCGCGAACGAGCAGGTGGTACATGCCGCCGCGCGTTCGCGTGTACCGGACGAGGCTGCCGCTGAGGACCTGCGCGCGAAGGGTGTAGACCTTTCCGGGAACGATCTCGCGAATTTTGGCGAAGCGGATGCGGTCTTCGTACCGGAAGGGCAGATACCCCAGAAGATCTTCAAACGTCCGCAGCCCGCGCTTGGCGAGAATTTCCGCGCGGCGCGGTCCTACGCCTTTGAGGTACATCAGCTCGGTCGCGGGCGTCACCGACATTTCTTGTTTATATCATGCACCAGTAGCACAGACTTCAGTCTGTGGGGGTTCACTGGGTAGCCCAGGCTGTGGGCGCAAGCCAAGATCAAACGGAAACCCACAGACTGAAGTCTGTGCTACTTAAACCTGCGCCGCCGAATGCCTTGCAATCCCATGCTGCATGGGAAAAGATGGATCGTTTTTGCATGCGCCACAGGAGGCGTGCTTGCCGCTGGAACGGCTCGACCGGAATGACGCCAAAGTTCTCCTGATCTGGATTCTTGCGGGCATTCTCGGCGCGGGCGTGGCGTACACGTATTTCTTCCGGGCCTTCCCCGAAGCCTCCGTCGAATTCAAAGTTCCGCGCGCGGACGCACTCGCCCTCGCAAAACAATTTGCCGCCGCGCAAGGCGCTCAGCTTGGCGGCTACGATTCGAGCATCGTTTTTGAAGTCGACGACACCGCGAAAACGTATCTCGAGCGCGAGGTAGGTCTCCAGCAAGCCAACCAGATGATGGCGAGCAAAGTCCACGTCTGGTATTGGCAGACGCGATTTTTCCGCCCGTTGCAAAAAGAAGAATTCGATGTGCGCGTCGATCCCGCCGGAGGCATCGTCGGCTACAACCACGAACTCGAGGAGGCCGCACCGGGCGCGCGCCTCGAACGCGCCGCGGCGCAAGCTACCGCGGAGTCCTTTCTGCGCGACACTCTGCACACGGACCTTTCCCTCTACGATTTCCGCGAGCAGGAAGCAAACCTCACGGAACGTCCCGCGCGCCGCGATTGGAGTTTTTCCTGGGAGCGGCGCGGTTTCCGCGCCAAGGACGCGCCGTACCGCCTGACCGTCACGCTGGCCGGCGATCGCGTCAGCGGCTACAACGAATTCCTGAAAGTCCCGGAAGCGTGGAGCCGCGACTACGAGCACCTGCGGTCGTCCAACAATGTCCTGGAATTTATCGCGCTCATTCCTTACGCGTTCCTGATTGGCGGATGCCTCTACGTGATTGTTTCGCTGGGACGCCGCGGATTGCTCGAATGGCGCTTCGGCCTTGCGCTTGGGATATTCCTTACGGCTTTGTTTTTCATCATGACGATGAATCAATGGCCGCTGGACCGCGCCGGATACGATACGAATACTCCGTACTCCAGTTTTTTCCTGAGCGAGGTAGGCAAGGCCGCGCTGCTCAGCGTCGTAAGCGCGTTGCTAGTTGTCCTAGCCGTAGTGCCGGGAGAGCCGCTGTATCGCATCTTTCAGCCCGATAAAATCAGGCTGGATGTCGGATTCCGCCTGCCCGGAATTCGCACCAAGGAATTTTTCCGCGCCAATGTCATCGGCGTTTGCCTCGCCGCCGCTCACATCGGCTACATCACCGTCTTCTACATCATCAGCCGCAAATACGGCGCGTGGGCGCCGCAGGATCTGAACTACGAAAATGTGGTCAGCACCTACGTGCCCTGGGTGTACCCGCTGACGATCGGCATCTACGCCGCGACGAGCGAGGAATTTCTCTTCCGACTGTTCGCGATTCCCTATTTGTTGCGCACGACGAAGTCGCGCTTCCTGGCCGTCGTGCTGCCCGCATTCTTCTGGGGATTTCTGCACAGCAATTATCCGCAGGAACCCGCGTACATTCGCGGCCTCGAAGTCGGCCTGATCGGCATCGTCGCGGGGCTTGTCCTGCTGCGCTGGGGAATTTGGGCGACGCTGATCTGGCACTACACGGTGGACGCGTTTCTCATCAGCACATCCTTGCTGCGTTCGCACGGCGCGTATCTGCGCGGCTCGGGAGCCATCGTGGGCGGCGCGGCGCTGATTCCTCTGGCCATCGCCGCCATTTCCTATATTTCGCGCGGCGGATTCGTCGCTGATGCGTCGCTGCTGAACCGCGCCCGGCCCATTGGCGGGCCGCCGATGGATATGGCGCAAATTGAAACAGAGCAAGCCGCGCCTGAAACCAGTCCGCCCGCTGCCGCTGCCGAAACTTCCGCGAGCCACGCGGCCATGTCTTCTCGAACGCTGGCCGTTTTGATTGCGTGCGGCGTCTTGGGTGCTGCGCTGCTCGCCGGAGCCAAGCGAGAGGCGATCGGCGATTTTGTCCGCTTTCAAATCGACGCGCAGGAAGCCACCGCGCGCGCCGACGAAGATTTGCGCCAGATCAACATCGATCCGTCAACCTATCACCACGCCACGACGGTCACCTATACGTTCGACGACTACGCGAATGAATATCTGCGACGCGCGATCGGCATCGCCGCCGCCAACCGCATTTATCGCGACGAGGTTCCCTCCGCCTTATGGACGGTCCGCTATTTCCGCGATTTGCAGAATGAAGAATACATGGTCGTCTTGAAGCCGGATGGTTCGCTCCATTCCATGCATCACACGCTCGACGAAAAAGCCGCCGGCGCAAACCTCTTGAAAGAAGAGGCGCAGGCGCGCGCGGAAGTATTTTTGCGCGACCGGAAGGGCGTGAATCTGGCGGATTGGAACCTGGTCGAAACACACACCGACAAGAAACCCGCAAGGACCGACCACACTTTTGAGTGGGAACAAAAAGCAGCGCTGGATGTGCCGGCAGGCCAGCCCGCTGCGGCGGGTGCGCACGTCCGCATCCATTTACAAGTGCAAGGCGATGAAGTTTCCGGTTATCGCGTTTTCATCAAGATTCCCGAAACCTGGCGCGACGCGGAGAGCCGGACCACTCCCGCGCAGCTCGCGCAGTCTTTTGGCGTGGCCTGCGCTCTCGGCATCGCGCTCATCGCCGTGCTGGTGATTTTTTTCCGCAGTCTGAAAAGTCAGGACGTGGCCCGCGTTCCGTGGCGTGCGCTCGGAAAATTGTCGGTTTTTATGTTACTGGCGGGGATTGCAACCTACGTCAATCGGGCGCCTCAGCTCCTCATGAATTACACGACGGCTTCTCCGCTCGCCACTTTTTACATCGTTCTCTCTATTACTATGATTTTTATCGTGGCGATCTATTTGGCGGGCGCCGTCCTCCTGCTGGGACTCTCCTGGTTTTTCCTGGAGCGGGCCTTTGGCCCCGGACGCATCCCGCCGTGGCGCGGGATGAATGCCGGATACTTCCGCGATGCGTTCTGCGTGGCGCTTTTAGGTTCCGCGGCAGTGATGGGCTTCAATCGCCTGCCCGGGCTGTTCGCGCGCTGGCCGCTGTTGCGCCATTCGCTGGGCGTGAGCGTTCCGGGAAATCTGGACGCGCTTAACCCCGCAGTGGGAGCCCTTGCTTCCTCCATCGCCGCCGCCTTTCTTACGGTGGGTTTCCTCGGGCTGGCGGCGGGCCTCATCTCCGCATACGTTCGCCGGGCGTGGATGCGCGCCACCCTCATGATTCTTTACGCTGTGCTGATGGCGACAAATGTGGCGACGCCCGGCGCCTTCTTCCGTGAAGCGGCGTTCCATCTGGTGGCCGTCGCAGCACTTTGGTTCGGAGTCACTCGCATCGCGCGGTTCAACGTGCTGGGTTACTTCCTGCTTGCCGCGATGATTGCGCTCGTTCCCGCCGCGATCGAGTTGCTGGAGCAGCCTAATCCCTACTTTCACGCCAATGGCTACGCCATCCTGGCGATTGCGGTCGCGATTCTTGCGTGGCCGCTAATGCGTTGGCAGCGTGCCGGAAGTGAATGAGTGGCGTAGGCTTCAGCCTGTGGGTTTTAGTCCTTGCAAGGACCGACCCCCACAGGCTGAAGCCTGTGCTACTGGAGTCGCCAACGTCTCGCGAAGGATTCCCTAGTGGGTCTCCGGTGGGGTTTCGTTTTTCTTGGAAATCACTTTACTGAGAAAATATAGCGCTGCTCCCGCCGCGATCACGGCGATCCCGATCACCAATTCATTCGTCGATCCCACCAGCTCCGTGCGATTGCGCGCGAAGGCCGCAATCATCAGCGCCAGCGGAGGAACGCCGATGGCCACCGCTCCCGCCATCCCGCCGGGAATGCGAAACGGCCGCGCCAGTTCCGGTTCGCGAACGCGCAGCGCCACAAGCGCCCAAAACTCCAACAGGATGCTCAAGCCGGTCAGCAGCACGTCCAGAATGAGACTCTTCTCGAATCCGAGCGGAAAACAAATGGCCCACAAGATCGCGCACGCCAGAATGGCGACCCACGGCGCGCCCGTGCCCGCATCGCGCCGCGCGAAAATGCGCGGCAGGTAACCGTCCTCCGCCATCACCAGCGGCAGACGCGTGAAGGAAAGCATCAGCGCGCCGAATGATCCAATGGCCCCGATCACTCCCGCGAGCGCGATGGCGATGGCCAGCGTTTCGCCGCCGACGATTTGCCCGATATCAACCCATCCTCCCGTCGTCCAGCGATTCGGATCGATCCCGGTGCGCGCAATCGCGCCCACAGGAATTAAATAGCTCACGACGACCAGCAACACCGCGCCAAACATCGCCCGCGAATACGTGCGCTGCGGCGTCTCGACCTCGCCCGCGATCGTGGATAGATTGTCCCAGCCCATGTAATTCCACATGGCGATAAGCACGCCGCCCAGCAGATCGGCGTGGCGCAGCGGAACCGGAGCGGCGTCCGCGCCCGCGACCTTTCCGCTTCCGAGCGCCAGAATCGTCAGCGCGACGAATGGCGCCAGCAGCGCCACGTTCAGCCACACCGATCCTTCGCCGACCGACCGGACTCCCAAAACGTTCCACGCCGTGCAGATCGCGATCATCCCAAATCCGAGAATCAACCCGCGATGCCCCGCGACGAGCCCCGGCATGAACTGGCCGATGTAGTCGATGCACAGATTGGGGTACAGCGCCATTTCAAACACGCTGCCCGCCAGCGTCAGCCACGTTTCCTGAAATCCCCAGAACCGGCCCATCCCTCGCCGCACCCAGATGTAGAAGCCGCCCTCTTCGGGGATGGCGGTCGCCAGTTCGCTCACCATCATGGCGGTGGGCAGACTCCACAGCAGCGGTGTAATGACCAGGATCAGCAGCGTGGCAGCGTAGCCGGTTTTTTGGACGATGTCCTCGAGTCCATAGGGTCCGCCCGCAACCATGAAGTAGGTTGCCGTGATCATGGGCACGACGGAAATTTTTGCGACGCTTTTCAAGCTGCCGTTCGTTGGTGTCTTCATTTGTGATTGCAGTGGCGCTGGCCACAAGTAGCACAGACTTCAGTCTGTGGGGTTCCGTTCCTGAATCCAGATTTCACGCGCCAGCCAAGATCCAATGGAAACCCACAGACTGAAGTCTGTGCTACCAAACCGTTGCCGAAACGGCGGTAGTCTAATATATTGGCAATGAAACAGTTAGAGCATTCTGAGTTATGGAACTACCCCCAAAAGGCTGCTCACCTTTTCGACCGCCGCCGCGTCTAATAATGCGTAGTGGTCCGAGCGCATCGAGTACGTCACCATGGCTGCTGACGAAATGACGATCGCCTGGTCTGGGAACGGCTCCGGAGATCCCGTGGAAGGTTCGACGTCCATCGGGGTCACGGGGCGTAATCCCGGCTCGTCCGAAGAACGCGCCTTGATCGAACGCGCGCAGGGCGGCGACCGCGAAGCGTTTGAAGAGCTGGTGCACCGCTACGACCGCGATGTCCTGCGAATTGCCCTCAACATTCTCCGCAAGCCCGAAGATGCCCGCGACGTCTATCAGGAAGCCTTCCTGAAAATTTACAAAAATCTCCCGCGCTTCCGCTTCGAGTGCAGCTTTTATACCTGGACGTACCGCATCGTGACCAACGTCTGCCTCGATCATCTGCGTCGGCGCAGCAGCCGGCCGGAAGACCAAGCGCCGGAGCTTGCGTCTAACCGGAATGGCGAAACGATGGCAGGCGATTTCTTCGACCGGCAACAGGATCAGGCAGCATCGTCGGATCCGGAGCGCCGCATGAGGGGACTCGAAATCAGCCGGCGAATTTCCAGCGCCCTCGATTTGCTGACGCCTCGCGAGCGCATGGTGTTTGAGATGAAGCATTACCAGGGCCTGAAACTGCGCGACATCGGCGACGCCCTCGGCACGACGGAAGAAACGGTGAAGAACTCTCTTTTCCGCGCGACGCGCAAACTGCGAGCGCAACTGGAAGGACTGCTGTGAGCGATAACCGGCAAAATACGCAGCCAACAGGTAGGACAGGCTTCAGCCTGTCGGGTTTGAATCCTGCCCAAACGAAAACCGACAGGCTGAAGCCTGTCCCACCTGTTCGCTGCGAAGAGATCGAATCTCTCGCGGTCCTCTATGCGTGCGACGAACTGGACGCCGGAGCGCGCGCGGAACTCGATGCGCATGTTGCGCGTGCGCTGCCTGCGCCGCAGTCGTTTCTCGCGAGGCGCGCCTCCAACAGGCGGTCGCATCGCTGGAGCAGCCGGCGGATTCGCTGGATCGCTCCGGCCTGCTCCTGGCGCAATGCCGCAGCCAACTCGCGGAGTCGCTCGACGATCGGCAGGCGCGCGCGAGCCGCTCCGTGTGGCGCTCGAATTTTTCTCCGGTGGCGTGGTGGGGCGCGCTGCGGCATACGCTGATCTATCATCCGGCGATGAGCATGGCTTTTCTCGTGGTGGCGGGATTTCTCGCGGGCGTCGCGGGACAGAGGCTGCGCGTTGTTCCCTCGCAGGCGGTTTCGGCGCGCCCGGTGATGACGGTTTCCGCCACTCCCAAAGTTACCGACCAGCAATTGCAAAGCGCCGGAAGCGCCCATGTGGCCTGGGTGACGCCGTCCGGCTCGCGCACGCCCACCGTGCAGGTGCAACTGATGTCGCAAACGCCAATGAACATCGTCGGCGCGCCCGATGACGCGGACGTGGAGCGCGCGCTCACTTTCGTTCTGGAAAACAGCCAGCGATTCGATCCGGACGCGCGCCTGGATTCGCTGGACGTGTTGCGCACGCGCGCCGCGGATCCCGATGTGCGCCGCTCGCTGTGCGCCGCCGCGCGCCTCGATCGCAATCCGGGCGTGCGCATGAAGGCGATCGAAGCGCTGCAGGGATTCGAGCAGGATCCCGCGGTCCGGCAGACTCTTCTCGATGCGCTGCAAAGCGACGACAATTCCGGCGTGCGCGTCGAAGCCATCAATCTTCTCGTCAGCGCGCTGCAATCCAATAACGGATCGGCCGCGCCGGACCCGCAAACGCTGGACGTGCTGCGCGACCGCCTGCGGAATGATCCCAACAATTACGTTCGCCTGCAAAGCGCGGCAGCCCTGCGCGAACTTGGCGAACAGTAGGTTTAAGTGGCACAGGCTTCAGCCTGTGGGTTTTGGTCCTTGCAAGGACGAACCCCCACAGGCTGAAGCCTGTGCCACTAGAGCCCGGACCGCACGAAACTCATGACCACTTGGCAAAAACTCGCCGCGACAGCGGCGCTGCTTCTGGCAGCCCTGCCGGCGCCGTTACCGGCCCGCCGTCATTCTTACCGCGCTGAGCCGGGCCCGCGTGATCCTGCCGCAGTCCTCATCGAAGATCCCTCCGACCCGGCCGAAAACTTCCCGAAACTCTCCGCCGAAAAATCGGGGACCATTCCCACAAAAGACGGCCGCTCCCTGCGCGTGATCGTGGAGCTGGGCAATGTCCAGGTGTTCACCGATGAGTCCGCGCAGATTTCCTATCACGCGATCGCGGAGGCGGACTCCCGCGATCCCGGGACGGAAGAATTTCTCCGTCAATTTGATTTCATCGCGCGGCAGACGCCGTGGGGCGTAGCCCTCGATGGAAAAGTGCCGTGGCAATGGCTTCGCGGCCGATTCAGCGCGACGATTGAGATTCACGTTCCCCGCCATTACAACCTCGAAGTCAGCACCGGCGGCGGTAACATCGAAGTCCAGGATATCGATGGCCGCATTCGCCTGACGAGCGCGGGCGGAAATATCAACGTGGGGCGCGTGGGCGGTGGTGACGATTCGGACAGAAACAAAAGCGACAGGCTGAAGCCTGTCCTACTGGAGGCGGCGCGCATCGACACGCAAGGCGGGCACATTACCGTGGGCGATGTGTCCGGGACGCTCCGCGCCTCAACTTCGGGCGGACACATCACGGCCGGAAACATTTCCGGCGACGCCGTTCTTCGCACCGGCGGAGGGCAAATTTACGCAAGAAACATTGCAGGGACCGCGGCGCTGGATTCCGGCGGCGGCAACATTCACATCGAGGGCGCGGGCTCAAGCGTGACCGCGGATACCGCCGGTGGCGGCATCGTGCTCCGGCAAGCGGATGCGCCGCTCCACGTATCCGCCAACCACGGCGGCATTACCGCGTGGCTCAGTGACATTTCCGGCGCGAAAACCGCGGTGGATGCAGACGCGCAAAAGCCGCGCCAAGCCTCGCAATTGTCCTCCACCTCCGGCGACATCGTCCTGTATATCCCGCGCAAACTGGCCGCCACCATCGATGCGATTGTCGAGGACGGCCGCGGCCATCGCATCGCCACCGATCCTTCCTTGCCCTTCAAAATCAATTGTCACGATTCCGCGGACGCTGCCCGCGCGATTCATTGCGAGGGCCTGCTCAATGGTGGAGGCGAACTCTTCCACTTGAAAGCGGTCTCGGGAAATATTGTGTTGCGACAGGGCGACCCGGACACGGAATCGAGCGCCGCCTTTCCCGCCGGCTGGATGCAGGGCGGCCTGACCCCCGCTGCCCTGGAGCCGTTGACATCCACCGATGGCGAAGATTTCACCGACGCCGATGGATTCTTCGCCGAAATGCGCCGGAGAATTCTGGAATCGTGGTGGGGCGGAATTCCGGTCGATGCCGACGAAATGCAGAAGCACATCGAGCGCTCCGTCGCTCCCGTCTATCCGGAAGTCGCGCGCCAGGCGGGAGTGGAGGGCGACGTCGTCCTGCGCGTGTATGTTTCCAGCAGCGGCCGCGTCACCGATTTGAAAGTTCTCGACGGTCCGCCCATCCTGGCGCGCGCCGCGGTCGAAGCAGTGCAGCAATGGCAGTACCAAGCCCCGAGGATGAATGGCCGCCCCGCCAATGTGGTGACCACGCTCGTCGTTTCCTTCCGCCTGCACTAAGGCGTCGCAACGATCTTCTTCATTTTTTCGGTAACAGGCCGGCCCGCCGAACTCGTAGTAGGTCAGATTAAATTCTGGAAGTCGTGAAAAACTGCCCGTCCAAAAAGCGGGCGGCCGCTACAAGATCAACCGCACCGATGCGCTACGGTTTTTGTAGAGGCCTCTCTGTCCCGCGCACTTCGGGACAGAGAGGGCACGTTTCCTTTCAAACTGACCCGGTAACGCCGAACTACTTCGCTAGTTCTTGCTTCGATGAGGGAGTAAACTCCGACCATCTTTGTTCAGACGCCGTTGGCGCTCATTCGACACTTTGCAAAAAGGAGTAGCTCGATGACAAAAGCGATACTCGTTCCATCCTATCCGCTGCGGACGGCTGTCTTGAGGCGCCCCGCCTTGCAGTCGCTCTGTCACCGTCTGATGCCAGCAATGATTTTAGTCATCGCGTTCATTGCCGCACTCGTTTTGCCAGTCGCTAGCGCGCTGGCCCAGCAGGCGCCGCTTCACCTCAATCCCGCCGTCGAAAAACTCGCTCGCGGAGAAGCCATTATCGGCACGCAAACCGACGATATGTCGCTGCAGAATTGCCATTCGCTCGCGCGCCTCGATTTCGACTACGCGTACGTGGACATGGAACACGGGCCGCTGAATCTCGATGGCCTGGCCTATTGCGTGGCCGCCATGGTCGATAAGGCCGCGGTTCTCAATAAGGGCAACGCGCAGCCGAAAGTGGCCCTCTTTGCGCGATTTCCGCCGTACGGGCGCGATCTCGAGAGCAACGACTGGATCGTCAAGCAGGCGCTGGACATGGGCCTGATGGGCGTGATCTTCAATGGCGTGGAGAACAAGGAGCAAATGACGCGCCTGATCCGCTACATGCGCTACCCGCAGCAGAAAACCTCGAAGTACCAGCAGCCGCCCGGAATGCGCGGGTACGCTCCGGGGAATGCGGTTTTTGCGTGGGGCGTCTCGGCAGCGGAGTACGAGCGGCATGCCGACGTTTGGCCGCTCAATCCGGAAGGCGACCTGCTCGCCATTCCCATGATCGAAACGCTGGAGGGCTTGAAGAATGTCGACGAGATTGCGGCTGTTCCGGGCGTCGGCGCGATCTTCATCGGCGCGGGAGGTGACTTGCACCAATATCTTGGAGTGCCGCAAGATTCGCCCGAAGTGGAACAGGCCCGCCAGACAATTCTGGCGGCGTGCAAAGCCCACAACGTTGCGTGCGGCATCACTGCGCTCACCAAGGCCGATGTGGATAAAAGGCTCAAAGAGGGATGGAAAATGATCCGAACGGGACGCGGAGAGTGATCGTCCCCCGGTAATTTAGGCGCGCCAATCTTTCCCCTGAAGCTTCCGGGGCTGAAGAGTCTGTGTGAGAATTCGACTATGGTTCATGTAGCGCCCGTCCGCCGCGGCGGACGGGCACTTTGGAATCAGGCAGATGCCCGCCTGAAGGCGGGCGCTACAAAAATGTGCCAATGTCGAATCGCAACCGAGCGCACGTTGTCGCGGTGCACCCATGATCCCCACGCTTGAGACGCCGCGACTTTTGTTGCGGCCATTGGAACTGGCCGACGCGGAGCAGGCCCAAATCCTTTTTCCACATTGGGAGATTGTGAAGTATTTGAGCAACATTGTCCCCTGGCCCTATCCGCTCGACGGCGCCTATACGTGGTACCGCGACTTCGCTCTTCCGGCGATGGAGCGCGGCGAGGAATGGCACTGGACGATCCGCCTCAAGAGTTCTCCCGCTACCCTGATCGGATGCATCAGCCTGAAGAACAAGGAGAACAAGAATCGCGGTTTCTGGCTGGGACTGCCATGGCAGGGACAAGGTTTCATGACAGAGGCTTGCGAGGCGGTCACCGAATATTGGTTCGATGTCCTGAAATTTCCAGTTCTGCGCGCTCCGAAGGCTGCGGTGAACACTGCATCGCGGCGCATCTCAGAGAAGAGCGGCATGCGAATCGTTGCGACCCAAGAGGGCGAATACGTCTCAGGCCGTTTCCAGTCGGAAATTTGGGAAATCACAGCCGAGGAATGGCATGCGCGCAGGAAGGATCGAGGAAGCAAAGGCATGGCTCGGTAAACGGTCTCATCGGCGGGCGGCCTTAATCGAACGCAAGGCCGGCGGTAGTTGCCGGCTTACTCCCGTTCGATGATGACGTTCGAGGAGGGCACTTCAAGCCGCATCATGCGGTGGTTTCCGTCCAGATAAACCATGATTTCCAGGTCCGTGGAACTGACCCGCAGCGCTTCGTATTTCCCGTTTCCACTCTGCTGCTGGCCCAGCGATTCCACCGAAATCGTTCCAGGAACCATATCCTGCGGGATGACCACGGGAAATGTCTGCTTGCCGCGGGCCTTCCAGTCATATATCCGCGCGAGGACTCCAAATTGGTAATAGAGATTGTTGTCGAGCACCGCGATGCGCGGCGAAGTGAATACAAAATCCTTGCGCAAGATTGATGGCACTCCGAAATCGCCCGAGCATTTTGCCGTTCCGCTCACAAAATCGACCGACCCGGTGGCTTTCTTCTGAGCCTCCGCGGACCATTCGTAACGGATGGGTGTGCCGTCCGCGGAGAGGCTAAGCTGGCCCGTGGCCTTGATTTCCGCGCTGCCGGGCGCGTGCGCGCTCGTCGAACTGCGCTCGACCCAGCCGCCGCCGCTCTGGGAAATCTCAAAATCCTCGCTGCCCACCGGCTGCCCGTTGATCAGGATGCGGAGTTTTCCCTTGTCGGCGGAAAAAACGGAGGGCGCGTCAGCTGGGATTGCAGCGACGGGCGAGGAGGGCGGGCCGAAAACCCGCAGGCTTAAGCCTGCGCTACTGGGGCGCGCCGCCAGAGCTGCAGCCGCGAGCGACAATGCCAGAGCGTGACCGAGCAGGCGCTTCACGAAATGATTTGTCACGTTTCATGACAACGGCGCTCCGGGAAGATTTCCGCCGGCGTGGGATTGGGCGCGAACGCCCGAAAATTCCCAGGGCCAGAATTTGCTC
This sequence comes from uncultured Acidobacteriota bacterium, assembly GCA_963740035.1. Lineage (GTDB taxonomy): Bacteria > Acidobacteriota > Terriglobia > Acidiferrales > UBA7541 > Palsa-360. Next base: position 29,695 of record CAVUDA010000019.1, on the reverse strand, counting down.
GACGACGCGCATGGGTTCTCCGCCGCTCTCGACGCGGTAATCGGCCTGCCGGTAATAAGGCAGCCGTTCCTCGTAGAGTTTACGAAAACTCGCCGCATCGCGGAAGAGCGGCCGGTCACCCATGAGTACACACCGCTGCAGAAGATCTTCCGCCGGGCAATCCAGCCAGATGACCACGGCCCCCGCGCCACGCTGCGCCGCGCCAAGTTCGCGGATGAGCGCGGCATTGCGCGGCTGCGCGAACGTGCCGCCGCCGAGCGCCAGAACGAGCCGCGTGTTCCGCTCCGATGCCGATCCGAGAACGCGCGCCAGGCATTCGTGTTCGATCTCGCGAAACACCGCCTCGCCTTTTTGCGCGAAGATTTGTGAAATGGACAGCCCGGATTCGCTTTCGATTTCCGCGTCGAGATCGGCGAAGTGCCACGCGAGCTGGGCGGCGAGCAAGCGCCCGACCGTGCTCTTGCCCGAGCCCATGAATCCGGTCAGGCAGACCACGCGGTATTCCGGCACAGGCCCTGGTGCGGGCGTGTTTGATGGGGATTGATCCTGCAAGCGATTCGGTGTTCCGGCGGGCTGCAAGTACAGCCCGCGCCCTGAGCGTTAGTCACGCTTCAGAATCTTGATTGTACCACTAAAGGAAGAGAGCTCGACCTTGGCGTGCCCTTCGTTCATGGTGCCAACGAATCCGTGGCCCCACTTGGAGGCGGGATGAGGAGTTCCGTGCGTATCCGGCTTGAACGTGGCCTGATTGATCACGTCACCCTTGAGCGAGTTTGCGTTGACGTCGAAGGAATCGCTCGAGGAGAAATGAACTTCAATCGTGCCGCTGAAATTCTTCATGATGTAAATGCCGCGGCTCAGAAAGCTGCCGTCAAACAGGATATTTCCGGAAGAGGTTTGGACGCGCACGCTGTCCAGGGTCGGCGCGATCATCTGCACGTTGCCGCTGATCGAGTTGGCTTCCAGCTTGCCCGAGCACCGGGTGCAGAGCAGCGAGCCGTCGATCGTCTTGACGACCATGTAGCCGTCCACGTCGGAGAGCTGGAGGTTCGCGCCGACGGTGTCGAAGGTCATGTCCCCATGGACGCTGTCGACCGTCACGTTGCCGGAGTCGGTCCGCACGCTGAGTTCGCTCTCGACGGGAACGGTGATCTCAAAGTCGGTCTTGCTATCGTCCGCCGAAAGCCCGTCCTCATTCGTCTGCGTGGACACTTCGACGCGGTTTCCGGCCGCTTCGGTTTGCACAACCGATTTTCCGCTCACGTTCGTCCAGGCCACCAGTACTTCATTCTTGGTCCAGGCCTTCACCTGGATCCGCCCGCTCGAATTCCGCACCATGATCTTCGGCTTGCTCTGCACCGGGAAATGTTTCTCGATGCGGTCCGCGTGCGCGGGAGATGCGGCGAGAATAAATCCCGCCATGACCGCGCTCAGGGCGCCAAAACGTACTGGGATACGGGTGCGGGCTGTGCTTGCAGCCCGCAGATTTAAAGTCGCGTTCACTGCAGTCCTCCCGGCATGCTGCGGTTCATGGCCGTAGCCAAAAGCTCCGCCTTCTGCTGATAGGCTCCGTACAGATATTCCCGAGCCATCTGATTGTCAGGTTGTTCGCGTACGCTCTTTTCACATATTGCGATAAAGTTGTCAACAATTTGCAAGTTCCGCCGGATGGAATCGGTTACCGCGGTGTCCTGCCTTTGCAGGCCCGGAATCGAGTCGCTTCCCACGGTCAGGACTTCTTCCTTGAAAACACTGTCCGCGGCGGGAACGGAGGAGAACTCTCTTGCTGAATCGCCAATTGCGAGTGGACCGCCGTCTGCGCGAAATTCGATAAGTAGCCGATCGTCGAAGCCGCGGCCAGCACGAGCCCCAGGAACGCGCCGGCAACGGCGGGACGCTGAAAAACGGACCACCACCCGGAGCTTGCACGGGCTTGCGCTCCGCGGAGCCTCCTGCGGGTCGAGAATCAGCCGCTCCGCTTCGAGCTGGTTGCGCAACGATATCCACACGCGCTCGGGAGGAGCAATCTCGTCATGGCCCAGCTCCAACGCCATATCGTGGATGGCGGTGAAATCCGCCGAGAGGGCGCGGCACGCCTCGCAGGTTTCCAGGTGAGCGAGCGCCGGCTTCGGCAGCGTGCCTTCGTCCTGCTGTTCCAAAATCTGTTCGAACTGTTCACACTGCATGTTCATGTTCGTTCTTCTTTCTGCTTTTCATTCCCTACTTCATTCCCTCGTTGTTTCAATTCTTGTTCCACGTCTCAACTCCAACCCCTAACTTCTGACTTCTAACTTCCAGAACCCTTCGCCGCCTGGCGTTCCTGTCGCGCCATGTCCCGCAACGTTTCCTGCAAGAGTTCGCGCAACCTCATGCGCGCTTTGTGCAACTGCGATTTGGAATTTCCGATCGAGCATTCCATCAGCCCGGCAATCTCGTTGTGTTCATATCCCTGCACATCGTGGAGCACGAACACCTGCCTGTATCCCGGCGGCAACTGTTCAATGGCCCGCTCCAAATGAACTCGGTCGATGGAACCGGAAAGCAACAGGTCGGGTGCGCCAATTTCTCTTCGCGGCCCGCTCGACTCGTCCTCCGGATCGGTCGATTCCTCCAGCGAAGTTTCCGGCAGCGTCTTCTTCCGCAGCTTCATCAAGACCACGTTCACTGCCAGACGATGCAGCCAGGTTGAAAATGCCGACTCTCCCCGAAACGTCCCAATCTTGCGAAACAGCTGCAAGAAGGCGTCCTGAGCCAGATCCTCCGCTTCGGCCGTGTTTCCGACCATGCGCAGACACAACGCATACACCCGCCGGCTATGAAGCCGGTAGATTCGCTCAAAGGCGCCAGCGTCGCCCTGTTGGGCGAGGCGTATGGCCTCAGCCTCTGTCATTTCGCTGGTTTCCGTGCGTCTCGTGCGGGTCACCGTACCCGTTCGGGATGCATCCATCGTTTGGGATGCGACCCCTGCTCCTTAAGTTGCACGCGTCCTTGATCGACTGTGCTGGATGAATCTCGGTTTCCTGTTTCGGAAGACGGCCGGGCCTGGATGACGAACTTCTTCGCAATGCTTCTAATCACTTCCGAAAGACGGCATCTGTCCAAAATCAATCGGAGGATGGGACGGAACCAAGTTGACGAGCTTCTTCCGGAATGTTTCCAGCTCCTCGGGGGGAAGTGCGCAGAAGAATGACTTCAGAATGATCGTCGTCTCTCCCATGCACGTATTTAGATCATAACCAAGGACTTCCAGGAGCTGCAAAGGCTTGATCCGGGAACTCGGAAGCTCCCTCGGCTATGCCGGCGAGGATCTCGCGCGCTTCCGTCTGCAAATCTTCGTTGATTTCGCCCAGGGATTGGAGCTTGTGAAAGAAGCGCGTCCTTTCCCGGAATAGAACCTTGGCGAGCAGGTTGTTCATGATGGCAACCCTCTGGGCGGCCGCCCCTCGAAAATTGGCGGGTGACAGGGGCATTACGTTCGGTAGAGTCCCAAAATGGACCCCGTGGTCCCTGATCGTGCAGATCACATGGCCAACGCGGACCGCCAGGCGATCGAACAGTCCGGCAATGATAGTCACCCGTTCCTTTGCGGAGTCGAATTGCCCTCCTTTGCAAAGAGAGAGCGCCTCGTCCAGGCTAATGCTCAAAATAAAGTTGGAAGATTCCAAATCATGCCGCGTGGCGTCGAAAAGCTGGTCCATTTCATTGGGAATCCAGGCGAACCAGTCCTCGCGCACGGTACGTGAACGTTGGCCTGCGCGTTTAGCGCGCGTCATCTCCCAAGGCCCCCCACTTAGGGCCATATAATATCATACGACGCAAGCTTCAGGGTTTCATGGTATTGACTTTAGTTTCCTTCGTGCAGGACACAAAAACCTGCCCGCACCGAGAACCGGCTCTCTATTCAAAACCTTCCTTCCATAACGGACGATGGTTTTTCTTGAATGTGTTCAGCCCCGCGTTTTCAGGGGCAAAACGGACAAATTCGCGGTCAAGATTGAGCCCCTACCGCTTCCTTGCCACTGGCATACCCAGCCGTTATACTGCCCATCGCCTTTCGAGGAGAGAGCCCCCTGTTACCTTTCGATCCAGTCGATCAGTTTCTTCAGCGCCAGAAAAAACTTGCCGAGATTGAGGCGCGCGGGCACGATCCCTATCCGCACAAATTTGACTGGACGGCAACGCCTCCGGAACTGTTTGAGAAGTACGGCAATGCCGACGCCGCCACGCTCGAAGCCGCCAAGCCGATGGTCCGCGTCGCCGGCCGGATTCTTACGTTTCGCCTGCACGGAAAAGCGGGCTTCGCCCACATTTATGGGTCGGGACAGCGGCTGCAGATTTATGTGAAGCTGGATAATGTGGGGAAAGAGTCGTACGAGCTATTCCAATTGCTCGATCTCGGGGACTTGATCGGCGTCGCGGGACACTTGTTCAGGACGAAGACGGGCGAACTAACCGTCTGGGTCACCGAAGTGACCCTGCTCAGCAAAGCGCTCTTGCCCTTGCCGGAAAAATGGCATGGGCTTGTCGGACGTGGAAATACGCTACCGGCAGCGGTATCTCGATCTGATCTCCAACGAAAGCGCCCGCGGAATTTTCATCCGGCGCGCGCAAATCGTCCGCGAATTGAGGCGGTTTTTCAACGCCCGCGGCTACATCGAAGTCGAAACGCCGATGATGCAGCCCATCGCGGGCGGCGCGGCGGCCCGGCCGTTCGTCACGCACCACAATGCGCTCGATCTGGACCTCTACCTGCGCATCGCGCCCGAACTCTATCTGAAGCGCCTCGTGGTCGGCGGCCTGGACCGCGTGTACGAGATCAACCGCAATTTCCGGAACGAGGGCATCTCCACCTCGCACAATCCCGAATTCACGATGCTCGAATTTTACGAGGCCTACAGCGATTATCACGACCTGATGAAATTGACCGAGGAACTTTTCGCTTCTCTCGCCACGGAAGTGACCGGTTCCACGTTCGTGAAATACGGCGAGCACGAAATCGATTTCTCGAAGTTTCAGCGACTCTCCATGCGCGAGGCCGTTTGCCGGTATTGGCCCGACGGCGCCGCGCCGCCGCCTACGATCGCGGAACTCGCCGCGCCCGGAGGGCCGCAAGCGGCTGGGCATCGCTACAACTCCTGGGCGCAATCCGCGGGCCGCGAACCTTTGCTGGGACTCGCGAGCATGAAGGACGGCGAAATTACCGGGTTGCTGTTTGAAACTGTCGCCGAGCATCAATTGATCCAGCCCACGATTCTCTACGATTACCCGACGGATATTTCGCCGCTGTCCAAATGCCGCAAGGACGATCCTTCGCTCGTCGAGCGCTTCGAGATCTATGTTGCCGGGATGGAACTTGGCAACGCTTTCTCCGAACTGAATGATCCCATCGAGCAGGAACGCCGTTTCCGCGCACAGGTCGAATCCGGAGGCGAGGAAGCGCCGCGCGAAGTGGACATGGATTACATTCGCGCCCTCGCGCACGGCATGCCTCCCGCCGCGGGCGAAGGCATCGGGATCGATCGCCTCACCATGCTGTTCACCGATACGCATTCCATCCGCGAAGTCATCCTGTTTCCGTTGCTGCGGCCGGAAGCCACGGGACAAGCCGCCGCCGCGGGCGCATCCGATTCCACGGACCAGGATTCAGGCGAAAAGAAATGAGATTTGCGTGGCTGGTCGCGCGGCGCTACTTGCGGTCGCCTTACAAGCCCGCGGTATTGCGGCTCGTGACGCTCTTCTCCGTGATCGGAATCGGCGCGGGCGTTGCGACGCTTGTGATTGCGCTGTCGATGAACACGGGCTTTCGCCGCACGATTCAGGACCGCCTGCTCGGCGTCTCCGCCCACGTGAACCTGACGCGGCCCGGCGCGGAAGGCATCGAGGATTACGAAGCGCTCGCCGAAAAGTTGAGCCACGTCGCCGGAGTGCGCAGCGTGGCGCCCGCGATTTATCTGACCGTGCTGCTTTCCGGCGGCGGCCACGCGCGCGGCGTGGTGATCAAGGGAATCGACCCCGAACGCGAGCGCCGCTTCGATGACGCCCTGCGCCGCATCGTTTCCGGCGCGGCGGATTTTACGCCGGACGCCGACGGCTTCGATTCCATCGTCGTCGGCCACCTCATGGCGGACGAACTCAACCTCCGCACCGGGGATTACGTCACGCTGACGAGCCCCGAAGGCCGCCTCACGCCCTACGGAATGGTCCCGCGCTCGCGCCGCTTCCGCATCGCCGGCGTATTCAATTCCGGCTTCTACGATTACGACGCCAACTGGGTCTTCGCCAAGCTGGCCGCCGCGCAAAATCTGGCCGGCGTCGGCGATGTGGTGAGCGTCCTGGAATTCCGCGTGAACGATGTAGACCGCGCCGCGGACGCGGCTCGCGCAATCGAAGCAGCTGCCGGCTCGGGATACACGACCACCACGTGGGAAGATGAAAATCGCGCCCTCTTCCGCGCGCTGCGCCTCGAAAAACTCGTCACCGCACTGTTCATCGGCCTGATCACGTTCGTCGCCGGCCTGAACATTCTGGTTGTCCTGTCGATGAGCGTCACCGACCGCGCGCGCGACATTGCCGTGCTCATGTCGCTCGGCGCCTATCGCCCGCAAGTCCGCAATATTTTCATGCTGCAAGGCCTAACCGTCGGCGTGATCGGCACCGTCTCCGGCCTGATCGCCGGTTACACCCTCTCCTGGGCCGCCGGCTCCTATCACCTCATCCCGCTCGATCCCGCAAGTGTACTCGGTGCCCTACGTGCCGTTCGTGTCCAGCGCTTTCGACGGCATGTGGATCGCCGCCGCCGCCCTGGCCATCAGCGTCGCCGCCACGCTGATCCCCGCGCGCGCCGCCTCGCGCATCTTGCCGGTCGATATTCTGCGCTACGAATAAGAGCAATTAACACAACAGGGATGGCTTCCGCCTTACGCTTGACTTCCGTATAGCGTATCTATACACTATACGAATGATCCGGAGCTACCGGCACAAGGGATTGCAATTATTTGCCGAAACCGGGTCCAAAGCCGGAATCCAACCCGCCCATGCGAAGAAACTTAGAAATCTGCTCACCGCACTGAACGCAGCTAGCAGGGCCGCGGATATGAATGCTCCCGGTTACGATTTGCACGCGCTTCGTGGCAACCTTGAGGGACATTGGGCGGTGAACGTTAGTGGGAATTGGCGGCTCACTTTTTCATTTCGAGACGAGGATCCGATCCTTGTGGACTACCTAAACGACTTCCACCCGCTTCGTGGCAACCTTGAGGGACATTGGGCAGTGAACGTCAGTGGAAATTGGCGGCTTACTTTTTCATTTCAAGACGAGGATGCGATCCTTGTGGACTACCAGGACTATCACTGAAGGAGAAACCATGATTTTCAATCCCGCACATCCAGGACAAGTTTTGAAGGATTACCTGGGCGGCATGACCGTCAAAGAGGCGGCGGCGCGCCTGCGCGTGACGAGGGCGACCTTGTCCCGCATCCTCAATGGACATGCTGGAATCACTGCGGGGATGTCGCTGCGGCTTTCGGCGGCGCTGGGGACGTCGCCGGAGTTTTGGCTGAAGATGCAGGTGCAGTACGACCTCTGGCACGCACGGAAGAAAACGCCGAAAGTACGGCGCTTTCCCCAAACGGCGGAGGGCAGAGAGATTAGCTTATAAGCGCCACAATTTTCGCCCGAACTTCGGCCAACTCTCCCGCGGATACCGCACCCTTTCGCTTGGCTTTCCGAACGCGCCAGTCGAGACTCTTCACCTGATCGGCGAGGACAACACTTGGCGGGGCGCCCGCAACAAGGACATCGAACGGGTAATTCTTGATCTGCGTCGTCATGGGGCAACAAATCATCAGGCTTGTCTTGTCATTGTAAGTAGCCGGGCTTACCACCAGGGCTGGCCGATGTCCCGCCTGCTCGTGGCCTGCTTGCGGCGTGAAGTTCAGCCACACGATATCTCCCGCCTCCGGCACAAAGCGCGCCATCACCAGACCTCTTTGCCCATCGCCAGGCCGAAATCGACAGCTTCATGCTGATTTTTCGACGTGATTCCCCTCAGCAGCGTTTTCAGGTCGTACGTTTTTTGCCGGACCGGCTCAATCACGATCCGGCCGGCCTCTTCGCGCACGTCGACCACCTCATCCAGGTCGAGGCGCGTCGCCTGCATCACGGAGGCCGGAATCCGCACCGCCGCGCTGTTGCCCCATTTTTTCACCGTCGCTCGCACCGCTGCCTCCCATGTATATACTTTGTATCTACAGTATGGCTGATTTGCCAGGATGTGTCAACAATGTAGATACGCAGGCTCGCCGATGCGTCGTGCTGACGCAGTTCGCCGAACCTCTCGGATGGACGTATAATTCCTCTCCACGGTCGCGGGCATTTTGCGTGGACAGGGATCGGGTAAAGGAACCCAAGATTGGTTAAAGACATTGCGACGCGTTGCAACCAGGCTCAGCTTCAGCGGCTAAACAGGCTGCGGAAAAATTGCCTTGTTCTGTCATTCTGAGCGAAGCGAAGAATCGCTCTTTGATTTAAGTATAAGAAAAGAAACAAGGAGAGATTCTTCACTTCGCTCAGAATGACAGCGCTTTGAGTTTTTCCGCAGCCTCTAAAGCCGATTCAAGAGTGAATCGTTTCAGCCGGGCTGAGGCCCGGCCCTACAAAGCGAATCAAGGAACGAGTCAGCCGGTGAGTCAACGCTCGTCGCGCCACTTAAAGAACCGAAGGATTTTGAGCACGGAGCAGGAAAGGAGAGCCACATGAGCGAGATCACCAGGCGTGGATTTGTGAAAGGGGCGGCACTAGCGCCGCTGGCGCTCGGGCCGTTTCGTTCGATGGCTCAGCAAGCGGCGGCTCCCGGCGACCGTTTTGATTTTGTCTTTGCGGGCGCTGGACACAACAGCCTGATCTGCGCAGCTTATCTGGCCAAAGGCGGATACAAAGTGCTGGTGCTGGAGGGGCGCCCCACGATTGGCGGAGGGACAAAGACGGCGGAAGTTTGCCTGCCAGGATTCAAAGAGGATTTGTGCTCGAGCGTGCACGCGGGAATCGCCAATAACCCTCTCGTCCGGAACAATGAACTCAATCTGCGCGACTACGGGTACGGCGAATACATCGATCCCGATCCCGTCATGCACATTCCTTTTCTGGATGGTGCGTCGATCACCGTTTGGCGCGACCTGGACCGCACCTGTGAAACGATCGCGCGCGTCTCCAAAAAAGACGCGGAAACATTTCGGCGGATGGTGGCTGAATACAAGGCCTACACCGCGGCCACGAGCGCGAGCCGGGGAGGATCAGGTGAGGGCGGCGCGCCCAAGATTCCCAAGGCGGGAGTCTGGCAGCGCCGCATGGCGATGTCCGGCTATGACCTCGTCTGCGAACTGTACGAGAGCGATTACATGCGCCGGGCCAATCTGGTGACCGGCCACTTTGGCTCCGTTCCTGGCGGAGATCCAGGTACGGGCGCGCAGGCATTTTCGCTGGTGGTGCAGCACCTCAGCGGGCGCGTGATTCCCAAGGGCGGCTCGGGCACATTGAGCGTGGCGCTCGGACGCTTTATCGAGGATCACAACGGAGTGGTCCTTACCAACAAGCCCGTCACGCAACTGATGATCGAAAATAACAAGTGCGCGGGCGTGAGCTGCATGGACGGCAGCACCTACCGCGCCGAAAAAGGGGTGGTGTCGACCATTCACATCAAGAATCTGGTGAACATGGCCCCGCGCGAACTATGGGGCGACGAATTTCTTGAAGGCTTGGAATTGTTTCAGCCCGAGCACGCCATGCTCAGCCTGCATTACGCTACCACCGAACCGCCGAAGTATCCCCTCGCGACAGGCGGCACGATTTCAACCTGCGAGGCCGCCATCGCTCCCCCGCTCGATTACTACCTCGAAATGAATCACCTGGAAGCTCGCGGGGAGGTGAATCTGGACACCCCGCCGGGACTTCAGATCGTAAGTCCCAGCGTCGCCGATCCGAGCCGCGCGCCGGCCGGATGTCACACCGTGAAAATTGAAAGCAATCTGCCCTATGCCCTGAAGGAAGGCTCCAAGCACTGGGACAACATCAAGGATCAAGTCGCGGACGCGCTCCTCAATCACTTTCGGAGATTTGCTCCGAACCTGACTCCGGACAAATTTCTGGGAAAATTCATCGAGAGCCCGCTCGATATTGAACGCATGAACCCGTCCATGTGGCGGGGAAGCACGCACGGCGGCGCGATGAATCCCGCGCAAATCGGAACTATGCGCCCGGTGCCCGGCTGGGCCAACTACCGCATGCCGATAGCCGGGCTCTATCAGACCGGAGCATGCACCGCTCCGGGCGGCGCCGTCACAGGAATGCCGGGACGGAACGCCGCGACCGTAATCCTCAAGGATTTCGGGACGAGCCTGGAGGAAGTGGTGGCGAAAAAATTGGGTAAAACGTCGTAGAGATTGGAAAGGAGTTCGCGGACATGTTTCACGAGGGCGGGAGGAGTGCTTGTGCGGAATGAACGGATAGTTGTAATGGTTGGACTCGCGTTCGCGTCATTAGCTGGGGGCTTGCTCTTGCACGTGCCCAGCGCGGAGGCTCAACAATCGGCAGCAACCGCGAACGCGACGAAAGAAGTCCCGGACAATCCAGCCGAGCACTTGCCTCCCGCCCAGCCGGTCCCGTACAGCCACAAGACGCATCTGGCATTAGGTCTGGAGTGCGCTTTCTGCCACGCCAATCCTGAGCCAGGCAAGTTGATGACTTTTCCCCCGACAAGCACGTGCATGTCGTGCCACGATACCGTAGCGACGAAGAAACCCTCAATCCAGAAGCTCGCCTCCTTGGCCAAGTCGGAACAGCCCATCTCGTGGGTGCGCGTCTACGCCGTCACTCCCGGCGTGAATTGGACGCACCGCAAACACTTGGAAGCCTCCATAAAGTGTGAGACCTGCCACGGCGAGGTTGCCGAAATGGCGGCGATGTCCCAAGCGACGAGCGTGACCTCGATGGGCGTCTGCATCAATTGCCATAAACTCCGCAACGCTCCGACTGTTTGTCAAACCTGCCATTCTTGGCCAGCGGACTGAAGAACACAATCGCTCGGCAAGCAGCCGTGCTATCTGCCCCAAAGCCGATGCGGGAGCAAATAGGTGAGGCCGGCGAAGGCTTCCCAGTGCGTCGACGTGCCGGTCATACCTTTCTCGAAGCCGGCGTCGAAGACAAGGTTTTTTCGCGCGGCGTAGCTGGCGGCCCAGAGATTGCCGATGGCGTTGCCGTGCTGGAAAGGTTGGGTGAAGCGCCAGATCTCGCCGGAGAGAGCGAAACCTTTGCCGAGCGGGTGGGAAATCGAAAGCGTCTGGCCGAACTGGAGCCTGCGCACCGGGCCTTCGAGCACTTCGTTGAAGATGGCATTGGCATCGTAATGAAAACCCTTCACATCGGCGCTGGCGTACAACACCGAGGAGTTCAACGGGCTGCCGACATCGAGCTCGGGCGCGCCGCCGTCGTAGACGCGGCGGGAATAGCTGGCGGAAAGCGTGGGCTTCGCGCCTTCGCCGGGCAGGAGCACGACTTGCGCGCCGAGAAAAACCTCCGCAACGCCATTGGCTGAAACTCCGTTCACCGTGTAGTGGACGGCGGGCTCGGACGACTCGACGAATTCGAGGCGGCGCGTGACGGCGAGTTTGAGGACTTCGTTGAATTCGTAACGGGTAGAAAATTCGGGCGAATTCGTCGCGCCCAGCGTGCCGGTTTCAAATTGCAGATAGCCGACGGGCGTCAGCGTGGCGGGATTGCTCACGGTGGGTCGAGCGGGATTCGCTTCGGGCTCGTCCGATTGCGCGTTTTGTTGCGTGGCCGGCGACGGAGATTGCCCGGCCGCCGGCCGAGCGGCGATCGTCGCGGTGAGCAAGGCAACGATTAGGCCAAACCGCGCGCAACGGAGCCTTCTCCGAAAATTACTTCCCTCCCAAATTGGATTCCCGGTTCGCACCGCTCGATGATATCTCACATCCGATAGCTGACAGAAAGTTGCTTGCAAGGTTGCATCGTGCTCCGATATGTGTCGAACGAAAGATCTGACTCCCGTGCTAACCCGTTTAAACTGAAATAGGCAGGCAAAGAAAATTCGATCAGACTTGCGTCTCTTTGGCGTTCTGGTTGCACTTATAAATGGCGTTAAGCTTAGGCGGCATGAAAAATGCCTCCAGAGGTCCTAAAGGGGCCTCTGGGCCATGGTACAATCGCCGCCATATCAATGACTTAGGAAGCTGGACAGGAAGTGTCAAATCAGGTCACTATTTCCACAGGTACTCACAGGGCAATAAAGAGAAATCGTTTGTCCCCGTGAGCAAGTGACCTCAGAATGGCAGGCCGGCAATCGAACGGTGCGACGAAAAAGGGCATCTAATTAGAGTAGAAGGGGATGTGGTTTTGAAGTGCGATAGGGACGGAAATTAGGGCCGCCCCGAGGGAAATTCTAAGGAAACATGGCAGCGGAAACGGCAGCTTCGGCAAGGACATCGGCTAGCGGCGCAACCTACGCAGGGGCGCTGATTGAGACGCGAGAATTGCGCAAGACGTATGGCGCAGGCGGGACCGAAATCACTGTGCTTTCCGGCGTTAACGTGGCTGTCCAATCGGGTGAGTTAATCGCCGTGGTAGGCCCATCGGGAGCGGGGAAAAGTACTTTTCTGCATCTGCTCGCTGCGCTAGACACGCCAACAAGCGGTACAGTATACTTCGAGGGGAAAGCGATAGATTCGTTTCGGGAAAATGAGCTTGCGAATTATCGCAACGCGTCTATCGGTTTTGTGTGGCAGAGGCACCACCTTTTGGCTGATTTTACGGCAGCCGAAAACGTGGCGATGCCGCTGCTGATGCGCGGCGCAGGGTACGATGAGGCGCTCGAAACCTCCGAACGCTGGCTCAGGGAAGTCGGCCTGGGAGCGCGAGTTAAACAGCGTGCGGGGGAGTTATCCGGGGGGGAGCAACAGCGCGTGGCGATCGCCCGCGCGCTCGTTCAACAACCGGCTCTTTTGCTGGCCGATGAACCCACCGGAGATCTCGACGAGCGGAACGCCATGGCCGTTTTTGAGCTGATGCAGCGGTTGCATCGCGAGCACCGGCTCACCTCCATCCTGGCGACGCACAACACGATTTTGGCGGGGCGCGCGGATCGCGTGCTGCAACTTGAGCACGGAACGCTCCAGCCGGTTGAGAAGACGTAGACCAAAGCCCTGGTTTTTGTACTGAGGGAGAAACGAGTTGACCCGTGTTTGAACGCTACACAGAGAAGGCACGACGCGTCATATTCTTTGCGCGCTACGAAGCCAGCCAGTACGGTTCCCCGTACATCGAGACCGAGCATCTGCTGCTTGGCCTGATGCGCGAGGACAAGGCGCTGGCCAATCGCTTCCTGCGTTCTCACGGCTCGATCGAGTCGATCCGCAAAGAGATCGAACAGCGCATCACCATTCGCGAGCGCATCTCCACGTCCGTGGAAGTGCCGCTCAGCCAGGAATCCAAACGCATCCTGAACTTCGCCACGGAAGAAGCCGAGCGCCTCGGGCACCGGCACGTCGGCACGGAACACTTGCTTCTCGGAATCCTGCGCGAAGAGAAATGCTTTGGCGCGGAAATCCTTCAGGAGCGCGGCCTGCGGCTCTCGACGCTGCGCGAAGAACTGGCCCGCAGCGCCGGTGAAAAAACGCCCGCGGCGCGCCCGAAAGAAACCTCGCTGCTCGCGGAGTTTAGCCGCGACCTGACGCAAGCCGCGCTCGAAGGCCAGCTCGATCCGCTGGTGGGCCGCGAACGCGAACTCGAACGCGTCATTCAGATTCTGTGCCGCCGCACGAAAAACAATCCGGTGCTGATCGGCGAGCCGGGCGTCGGAAAAACGGCCATCGTCGAAGGCCTGGCGCAGCGCATTTCCGACAGCGACGTGCCGCCCTTCCTGGCCGACAAGCGCATTCTGTCGCTGGATCTTTCCTTGATCGTGGCCGGCACAAAATACCGCGGGCAATTCGAGGAGCGGCTCAAGACCATCATGAAGGAATTGATGGAGAGCCAGAACTCGATCGTCTTCATCGATGAGTTGCATACATTGGTAGGCGCCGGATCGGCGGAAGGCTCGCTCGACGCCGCCAACATTCTGAAGCCCGCGCTGTCGCGCGGCGAAATCCAGTGCATCGGCGCGACGACGCCGGGCGAATATCGCAAGTCCGTTGAAAAGGACCGCTCGCTGGAACGCCGATTCCAGGCCGTGAAGGTGGGCGCGCCGTCCGAGGACGAAGCGATCCTGGTCATTGAGGGTGTGCGCGAACGCTACGAAAAATTTCACGCGGTAAGCTACACCGACGAAGCCATCCGCTACTCCGTCTATCTTTCGAGCCGTTACATTCCGGATCGCTTTCTGCCGGACAAGGCCATCGATCTGATCGATGAGGCAGGCGCGCGGGTCAAGCTGCGCCAGGCCACGTTGCCCGATGAAGTGGCCGAGGTGCAGAAGCGGGTGAAATTCATCACGCACCGCATGGAAACCGCGATCGCCAATCACGAATTCGAGAAGGCGCGCTTCTATTCCGAGGAAGAGCGGAAGGAAAAAGAAAATCTTCGCGTGGTCCGCGAGCGGCTGAAGCTGGACGACACCAACACCGGGATCGTCACGCGCGAGGACATCGAGGACGTCGTGGCGCGCTGGACCGGAATCGCCGTGACCTCGATCAAGGAAGACGAGCAGCAGAAATTGCTGCGCATCGAAGTGGAATTGCACAAGCGCGTCATCAGCCAGGACAAGTCCATTACCGCCCTGGCCCGCGCCATTCGCCGCAGCCGCGCCGGACTGAAAGCCCCGGGACGCCCCGTCGGATGCTTCCTGTTCCTCGGCCCAACCGGCGTCGGCAAGACGGAAGTCGCGCGGCGCCTCGCGGAATTCCTGTTCGGCAGCGAGAAATCGCTGATCCGCTTCGACATGTCCGAGTACATGGAAAAGCATTCCGTCTCCAAACTGATCGGCGCGCCTCCAGGCTACGTGGGGTACGAAGAGGGCGGCCAGTTGACCGAGCGCGTGCGGCGCACGCCTTATTCGGTGATCCTGCTCGATGAAATCGAAAAGGCCCACCCGGACGTGTACAATATCCTGCTCCAGGTATTCGAGGACGGGCAATTGACCGACGGCCTGGGCAATACGGTCGATTTCCGCAACACGATTCTGATCATGACTTCGAACCTCGGCGCGCGGCACCTTCAGAAGCGGTCCACGATGGGATTCCAATCGGCCGCGGAAGAGGGCACTGCAAAGAGCATGGACGAACTCGTGCTCGGCGAAGTGAAGCGCGTGTTCAATCCGGAGTTCCTGAATCGTCTGGATGAAATTATTCTGTTCAACCCGTTGGGCGATGAAGAACTTCTCCGCATCATCGATCTGCTGGTCGGCCAGACCAACGACACCTTGATCCACCGCCAGGTGCAGATAGTACTGACGCCGGAAGCACGCCAGTGGGTCCTCGACAAAACCTGCGGGGATCGCAGTTATGGCGCGCGTCCGCTTCGGCGGGCGTTGCAAAAGTACGTCGAAGATCCGTTGTCGGAAGCGCTGATTCAGGGGGGCCTGCAGCGCCCGGCCACGCTGGAAGTCTACGTTACAAATGACGGGCTCGGATTCCGACCGGTGGTCGAAGCAACCCCGGTATCCCACTAGCGAATCCTACGCGCGCAGGCCGGGTTCATACTCTTGAGCCCGGTTGGGGGGAGCGTACAATATTGTTTCGGGGGAAGCGGCCTTGAGTATTTCCCTGGCCGCGAGAAACTACTCGTGTTTTATTGTGGTTCTGCGCGCAAGCATGCTGTGCCTGCTTGCCGCCGTTGTTGTGTGTTTATCCCCCGGTTCCTCCGCGCGTTCTCTTTCCGGGCAGGCGGCGCAACAGGCGCCCGCCGTGGCGCCCGGAACGCCCACCATCGAGCGCATCGAATTCCAGGGCAATCGAAGGATTCGCAGTGAGACGCTGCGCGCGCGCATTTTTTCCCGCCCCGGCGACGCGGTGAACGACGAAGCTCTCCGGCGCGATTTTCACGCCCTGTGGAACACCCAATACTTCGAGGATATCCGGCTCGAAATCGAGGACAGCGCGGACAAGCCGAACCAGAAAATCATCATTTTCTATTTGACCGAGCGCCCCATCGTCCGCCGCATTCAATACAAGGGCAACAAATCGGTCTCCGAATCCGACATCCTGGACCGCTTTAAGGACCGCAAGGTCGGCCTCTCGATTGAGAGCCAATTCGATCCCACGAAAATCAAGAAAGCGGAAGTTGTACTGAAAGAGTTGCTCGCCGAGCACGGCCGCCAGTTCGCCACCGTCAAGCCCACCTTTGAACGGCTCCCCGGCACGAACGCCGTAACGCTCACCTTCAACATCGATGAAGGCCCCAAGGTCAAGGTCGGTAAAATAATCATCACGGGAAACACGGCGTTTTCCGCCCGCCAAATCATCCGCACCATGCGCAACTCTCGTCCCACCGCCATTCCGCTCGGGCCGGTGCCTCCGTACTACATCGCGGTGCTGGCCAAGACGTTTGACCGGCCCAAGCTGGACGAGGACATGGAAATCGGAATCCGCGGGCTCTATCAGGACAACGGCTATTTCAAAGTGCTGGTGAAAGATCCGATCATCCAGAATGTGACGCTGAAGGAAGGGGTTTTGCCGGGCAAGGTTCCCCTAGTGGGAGTGCACCAGGGCCGGGCCACCAACATCACGATTCCCATCGAGGAAGGCGAGCGGTACCGTATGGGCACGCTGCACGTGCGCAACGCCAATCCCGATGAAGGCCTCTTTTTCAAGGTTCCCTATCTGGAATCCGTTTTCCCCATCAAGAAGGGCGAGATCTTCAGCGTGGCCAAAGTCCGCAAGGCCATCGAGGACTACACCAAGCTGTACG
This sequence comes from uncultured Acidobacteriota bacterium, assembly GCA_963740035.1. Lineage (GTDB taxonomy): Bacteria > Acidobacteriota > Terriglobia > Acidiferrales > UBA7541 > Palsa-360. The sequence goes on along the minus strand of CAVUDA010000019.1, from coordinate 12,780 downwards.
GAAATTTCGGATTCATCGATTTTACCGCTGTGCCGGACACGGAAGTGCACGACGACACCAAGACCATCGATCTGACCTTCGCCTTCGACCAGCAAAAACAGTTCTTTGTCCGGCGCATCGATTTCACCGGCAACACCGGCACGCGCGACAAAGTCATCCGCCGCGAACTCCTGCTCAATGAAGGCGACATGTTTCGCAACAATTTGTGGGAGCTCAGCCTTCTGCGCCTGAACCAGCTGGATTATTTCGAGGCGGTGAAGCCGGAGAACGCCGAAATTAAGCGTAACGTCAAGCAAGGCACCGTGGACATTCTTCTGAAGCTCAAGGAGAAAGGCAAGCAATCCATCAGCTTGACGGGCGGCGTCAGCGGTTTTGCCGGCACCTATATCGGCTTGACCTATCAGACCAACAATTTTCTGGGGCTCGGCGAAACACTCACCCTGTCCGGGAACGTCGGCACGCTGCAACGCAACGTTTCCTTCGGATTCACCGAGCCGTATCTGTTCGACCGGCCGATCAGCACGGGCTTCACCATCTTCGGGAGCCGTTACAATTTCGATCAGGCGCGGCAATATTCGCTGGCGTTGGGCTATCAGGTGCAGCTCAATCCCAACACCGTGCAAAACTACATTCAGAACAGCGACGGCTTCACTGTTTTTGCCAGCTATCCGCTGAAGAAGCTCGGCTTCACCCGCTTGGGCTTGACGTATGGGTATACCATTACGAGCATTACCGGACTGAGCACGGCGTCCACGGCGCTGTTCAACGTTCTGCAATTTCAACAGCTTGAGGGACCGTCCTCGCTTGCCGGCATCCACGAAAGCAAGGTGACTCCGACCTTGAGCTACAACACCGTGGATAATCCGGTGAACCCCACGCACGGCAAGAGCCTCTATCTTTCCAGTTCCTTCGAGGGCGGCCCCATCGGGGGCAACGTGAACACGGTTTCGGAAGTCATCGAGGCCAAATACTTTCGCCCGAATTATCACAAGCGCAACGTGATCGCGGTGCGTTTCCTGGGGGCTTTCGAGACAGGATACAGCGGAAAAGTGATCCCTCCCTTCAGCCGGTTTTATCTGGGAGGCGAGCAGGACTTGCGCGGATTCGATATCCGCACGGTCTCGCCGGTTGTGTTTGTTCCCACGCTCACTACCACCTCTGTTTCGTTTTTGAATCCGAGGGTGCTCGACGGCAACGGGAACCCTACTCCCGGCGTCATCAATATTCCGACCCTGAGTTATCAGACTTCGTTTCCCGGCGGCGATACTCAGGCGGTCTTGAATTTCGAGTACCGCATCCCCATTGCGCCGCACGTGGGCCTGTCGATTTTCGGCGATGCGGGCGCGACCGGAGCCGCGCTGAAAAACCAGCTGGAGCTCAACTCGCAGGATTACTCGACGCTCGTGCAACAGTTCCCAAACACGGCGATAAACCGCACGCTCCAGTTTCAGCCCGGCACGAATTTCCAGCCTCGTACTTCCGCGGGCCTGGAACTCGTTGTGCAGCTCCCCATCGTGCAGGCGCCGTTCCGGATTTATTGGGCGTACAACTTTAACCGGATGTCGCAAGTGATTACGGCGCCCGTGACGCAATTCCCGGGACCGGTTTCGTCGTTGACGACTCCTTGCACCCAGACGACGAACGATCCCAATCAGTGCCCGTGGAATATTTACAAGGCTCAGGCGCCCTTTGCGGATGTCTGGAATTCCCAGGTGGCGCCGCAGATTTTGAGCCAGTTCAACAACCCGCAGCGGACGAATTTCTTTGATCCGATCCGCACGTTCCGGTTCACCGTGAGCCGGACGTTTTGATTGCGGATTTTACAGGGCGGAATTTAGTATGTGGGACTGCAGGCTCGAGAGTCATGACGAGCGCCAGGAGCAAAAGCTTGTGCTGCGTCGGGAAATGTCGAGAAATCTTGGGAGGACTGGGATGAGGTGGTGGAAGTTTTCTACAATACTCACTCTGGCGGCTGCGCTGGGGGCGCTCGGTTGCGGGGGAAGCAGTTCCTCCGGAGTTTCCATTACGGTTTCGCCGACCGTCGCCAGCGTGATTACCAATCGGACCCAGCCCTTCACTGGGACGGTGACGGGTAACAGCAATACGGCGATCACCTGGACCGCGACCTGCGCCACCGGAGTGACAGCGAACACCTGCGGCAGCATCGACGCAAATGGTCTCTACACCGCCCCCGCCACGATCCCAACGGTCACTTCCAGCGGCACGACCACGATTGCGCCGACGGTTACGATTACGGCCACTTCGCAAGCCGATACGACCAAAGTTGCGACCGCTACCCTGACCATTGTCACCGGGATCAGCATCTCCATTACTCCAACCACGGCGACCGTGGGCACCGGCGAATTTTTCCTGTTCGCTGCAACCGTCAACAACCCGGGGTGCAACCTCACCTCCAACCCCACCTGCGAGAATGTCACCTGGTCGCTTTCCACCACGCTGACTGGAGTTGGCACCATCGGCGCAAATACCGGCGTCTATACGGCGCCCGCGACGGTTCCCTCGCCAAGCACGGTCATCATCACGGCTACATCGGTGGCGGACACATCGGTCACGGCCACTGCCAGCGTCACGGTGGAGACCGCGACGACTCCCACGGTGACCATGGTGAGCCCGAACACAACGGCATTGGGCGGGCTCTTCCAGGATATTTACATCACCGGAACCAATTTCATTTCGACGGAAAATGTTTATGTCAACGGCGTGCCGTTGGCCTCCACCTTCGTCACGAACATTTCCACTTCGGTGATCCGAGCGCGCATTCCGGACTTCCTGCTGGCCGTGCCGCCGCCCTCCAACCAGTTTGTGATCGGGGTTTCCGAGCAGTCCGGCCCGATTCAAACGTGCTCGACCGCCTCACTGTGCGAATTGACAGTGGCGGCAGCGCGCCCCGGCGTTGTCGGGCCCTCGCCGGAAAGCATCCCGCAAGGCACGGCGGGAGTCTTGTCTTTCAACGTGGATGGGGGATTCTTTGGAACGGCAAACGCGCCGGCGGTCACCGCAACCTACAATGGCCAACTTCGGGCGATCCAGCTTCCTGCCAGCCAAACCATCAACAGCACGCGCCAATTGCAAGTAACCATCGGAGGCAGTTCGAATTCGAATGATTTCACGGTACCCGGCCTGTATCCCGTGGTCGTAAAGAGCACCACGGACTCCACGAAATTCGCGGCTGCCAATCTCGCGGTCCAGACGAATTACAACAATACCAGCACTTTGATCGCCCCTACGATTGTGAACCAGATCCCTGTCGGTACGACTACCACCTCGGCTCCCAGCGATGTGGCCATTAATCCCGCGACCGGCATCGCTGTTGTGGCAAACAAGGGATCGAACGACATTAGTTTGATCGATCTCAGTTCGATTACCCGCGCTCAGCTTGCTGGCGGCAGCGTTCCCGCGGTTCTCGCCAACATTTGCACGGCGGCCGTGGGCGCGGTCGCGACGGGCGCGCCTCCGGCATGCCCTCCTTCCGGACCTACGAGCGTTTCGGTCGACTACGTTCGAAATATCGCTTTGGTCGTGAACGCAGCATCGAAAACAATTGCCGTCGTGGATCTCCAGACACAGGCGGTTACATCCGTGGTTGCCGTCCCTCCCTCCGGCGTGGGAACCACGGACACACCGGGATCGATTGGCATCAACCCGATCACGGGCCGCGCTTTGGTGGCCATGCAGGGGAAAAATTATGGAGCGTTGATGGATCTGACGCAGAATCCGCCGGTCTTTGCGGGCATTGTGTCCATCAGTACTGGGGTGAATACACGGGTTGCCGTTGAGCCCAACCTCAACTGGGCTTTGGCGACTCCCGGAAGTCTCGGCTCCCTGGGAATCGTGGACTTGAACCAGCAGTCGAGCAACGCCATTACCGCGATCTCCCGGACGAATAACGGGACGACCAACGTTGTCACGGTCACGGTTGCATCCACCCCGTCATCCCCGCCGCTCTCGGTGCAGGTTAATGACGCGGTCCAGATTCAGAATGTGGCCTTTCCCGCGGGCACGGATCCCTCGATCGCCATGCAAGCCCCCTCGTTTAATGGATTCTACGCGGTGTCGTCTGTTGGGCCGGCGTCCAACCAGTTCAGCTACACGCAGACTGGCGGGGTCCTGCCGAATGTTGCGACTCAGACGATTCCGCAGGCCTCCGTCGGATCTGTAAATTATGCCCAGCCGGTTGCAACGGTGGGCGTTCCGATTTCGGTCCAGGGGATTTCAATTGATCCGGTGACGCAGCAAGCGGTGTTGTTCGATCCCACATCGACCGGGCTCGTTTCCTTCTTCAGTTTGATCGATCAATCCGTTTCCTCGCTGTCGCTCGTAAAAAATAATGCCGCGGACGTGGGGACCAGCGCCGGGGCATACAGTCCGCTTACCAATACCGTCGCCGCGGTCAACTTCTCCAACAACACTCTTTCGATGATCGATCCGTCATCGTCGCCGGCGCCCCGGCGTTTGAATGACGGGCAACCGTACCCTACACGGCCTGGCCCGGTCGCTATCGCCGTCGATCCCGGCACCAACATCGCAGTCATTGCCAACCAGACGGACAACAGCGTCAGCGTCTTGAGTCTCGGACCGATTCAGACATTCTCCATCACGGAGACGAATCCAAAAACGTTCGTGACGACTTCGTCGATCGGCACCCCTCCGAACCCAGGCCAGCAAAAGCTGACTGTCATCGGGACGGGACTTACTTGTACCAGTGGGACGACCAGCCTGAGCGTCCGCCTGGACGGCACCTCAATCTTCACCTCCTGCGCTGGCAATGGCGATCGCCAATTGTCCGCGATTGTGCCGTCTACCATGCTGGGTTCGGCGCATCGCTTCGCGCTGGACGTCGTGGATTTAAGCGGCAACGTTACCAATGCCGAGGGCTTCACCGTGGAGCAGAGCGTGGACGTCAGCAGCACCGGTTGTCCCTCCCCGCAGCCCTCGGGCGTCGCCATCGATCCGGAACAAAATATCGCCGCCGTCTCTTTGTTCGGCTGCAACACTCTGGCCCTTATCAACATGACGCAAGGCAGGGGCACCACCGTGGGTGTAGGCATCAACCCGATCGGTGTCGCGGTGATCCCCCGGCTGCACGTCGCAATAGTTGCCAATAACGGCGGATCAGGAACCGCTTCGATTGTCGATGAAGTGCAGCAAAGCGTGACGACGGTTACGACGGGTTCAGGGCCTATCGGCGCGGCCGCGGATGAGTCCACCGGCGAGTTCGCGGTCGCAAACAGCGTGGCCAATACCGTTACGGTGGTGAACGCAGTTACTGGAGGGACCTCCAGCATTTCGACGGGCCAGCGGCCCGTCGCAGTGGGCTTCAACTACGTCAACCACCAGATAGCCGTGGCGGCCTCCAGCGGGAACAGCTTGGGAATTTCCAGCGGCGCGGCGGGCAGCGTGTCTCAAACCTTCGCCGTCAGCGCCCCGACTTCCGTGATTTACGATCCTGTCACGACCGATTGCGGTTCCAACAGCAACGGCACGACGACCAATACGACCGGATGCTTTATCGTAAATTCAAGCACGGGCAATTCGGTGAACGTTTTCGACCCGGTCACCTCCATTCAAACGGCGTTCCGCATCGGCATCAACCCGACCGCCATCGCCTACAACTTTCTGACCAGCACGCTGGCCAGCACCAATACCGCCAGCCATACTGTGACGGTCGCCGATTTCCTTGGCCAAAAGATCCGGGCGGTCCTGACCTTGCCGCCCGCCACTTCGGCGAATTCCAATCTGGCGCTCAGTTTGGCCTTTCAGGGAGCGCTGCAGTATGCGTTGGATATTCAGCCGTTTACGAATGTCGCCGTCATCGCGGACACGGCCAACGGGCGCGTCTTGTTTGTGCCCTTGCCGCGCTAGAATGGTCGCGGCCAACTCCGGGAGCGCCCGAGCGCATCGCATCGAGTACCGGAAAAGGGTTTGCATTGCCGCGGGCTCCGTCAGAACCGGGAAAGCAATTCCGATTGACGCCTGTGAATTCGGACCGCTATAATCCGCGATTTGTGATTTTCTAGAGGGAAGAGAAGGAGTGAGGATGATCGTCAATTCACGCAACTTAGGCACTTTGGCCGCGCTGGCCCTGTTCTGTCTGGCTCCGGCTCGCGGCATCCGTGCGCAAGCCGCCGCCGGCGCCGCATCGGCCCCGTCCAAGATCGCCGTCATCAATATCCGGAACGCCATCGTGGCCACGGCGGAAGGCAAGCAGGCGCAAGCGCAATTGCAATCGCAATTCGCACCGAAACAAAACGAACTGCAAACCCTTCAAAAGCAGATCGAAGAACTTCAGCGCAAAATGACGGATGGAGCGCGCACGCTGAGCGACGACGAGAAGGCAAAATTGCAACGCGAGGGCGAGTTGCTGTCACGCCGCCTGCAGCGCGGCAATGATGACTTGAACGAAGAGTTGAACGCCGCGCAAGGCGAAATCGTCGACGGGATCGGCCGCAAGATGCTCGAGGTCTTGGACCGCTACGCCCGGGAGAACGGCTACACCGCTGTTCTGGACACCTCCGCGCAGGGCAGCCCCGTCGTCTACGGCTCGTCCCAGTCCGACATCACCCAGGATATCGTGCGCCTCTTCGATCAGGCCTATCCGATCAAGGCCGGGTCAGGCGCGGCGGCTCCCGCAGCGCCGAAACCGGCTGGCGCCGCTCCGGCTCCCGCGCCGGCGAAGAAGCCGACTCCGTAACGCGGCGGCCTACGCGCCTCCGCGCGTAGGTTCGCGGATCATTGAATTTTTTCGGCCAGGGGCGCCTCAGGGCGTCCTTGGCGTTTTCTTCTTCCCCCCTGATTGTATGGAATCCGCGCCGATCGTCCGGCAACCGTTTGGCAACGGTGTTCGAGGATATGGCATTAACACTTAGAGTGGAAAAGGCAGGGCGGCCACCTCGAACTCTAATTATATTTGCCTTCTTTTTCGCTCTTTGCGCTCTCGTCATGATCGTCAAGACCGGCATCGACGCCTACCGGGAAAACAAGCAGGCGAAATGGCCAAGCGCAGTCGCCACCATCGCTCGGGTAACCGTCCAAAAAATTCCCACGGGAAGTCATGGCGAATGGTACATCGAGTCTGCGGTGCGCTACAGCGTCGACGGCGAAGAGCTGACGTCAAGCACTCGCTCGCACGGCGGCGCATTATGGGAAGAGTCTTCCATGCGCCGGTGGGCTTCCCGGCATCCGCCGGGCACTCCGCTCCCGATTCGATACGACCCCCGGCATCACGACAATGTCGTTCCGGAAGCAGGGGACATGCCGGAGTCCGGACTGCAAGCGCCGGACGATCTGAAGGCGGTGCTCCTTTTTTCGGCCCTGTCGGTCACCTTGGCAATCATCGGCCGAATCCTCCGGCGCAGACAGGGGGTCAGGCTGCAGTGAAGAGGATGAATTGGGAATCTGAATGGATGATGCGTTAACTGGCCCGCCGCGATTGCGAAATAGCAGCGTGACGCGGAGGATTGGCGTGGGACCGATCACGCCCCTTTCTTTTCTTCGGATTCAAGTCTCCGAGCATGGCATCTCGCAGCAGGGCATTGGCCCGGGTCTGGTAGCCTCTGCCTTGCCGCCGCAGCCAGGCGATAATATCGGCGTCCAGGCGTAGAGTCAGTTGCTGCTTCACGGGCCGATAGAAGGGATTGCGGACCGCACTTTGCCAGAACTTCTCGGTCAATTCCGGGAGTTCGGAAGTATCGATCTTTTCGTCGGGCAGACGGGCGAGTTTTTCCAGCCGACGTTTGCGTCCAGCCGGGAGGCGGCTATCCGGCAGACTCTTTCTTACGATTTTGGTCATAGCGGTTGCGCTCCTTCCGAACTGCTTTTCGAGCCGAGATGATGCGAATGATTTCGTCCTCGTGCTCATCCCGAACGGAGTGGGCGACGAGGAGCAGAACGATGCCCCCGGCCAAGCCGAGGGTTTGCCAGCGGAGTTCGCCGCTTTCCAGCCGATCTTGCTCGACGAGCGCGTAAGGATCGGCAAAAACCAGCATGGCATCTTCAAACCGCACCCCATGCTTTCGCGCGTTCGACCGGGCCTTGGTTTCGTCCCATTCGAACCGGACCATGGACCAACATTATAACTCCATAAATGTAGCTACACAAGAGTAGTGTGTGGGCTCCCCCGAAACCCCGACCCTTTTGAAACCGAAAGGGCCGGCCACCCGGAAAAGCCAAACCAGTTCCTCGGCGTTGACGTACTGGAGTGGTATGATCCAATCGTGCGCGTTCGGCGGCAGGAAAAACAAGAGAGGGCAGGGCACCCGCCGGAAGGGTGGGCCACCCGCCACCTGATCCCGCAAAACCGTGAACTTTCAAACTAATTCATGAAGCGCGGTACGTTAGCATCAAATTTGCGGAACTTACCGGCATTGGGGTCGGGTAGGCTTCTAAAGCCACGTCCTTTGCCTGCATTAGTCCCTTTGCGGCGATTTAGAGTGACGGGAGGTTCTATCAATTCCCGATCAAGAACCAACGGTTTTGCGACTTCCCAAGCGTGTTTCGACTCACTTATTACGAGTGAAATGGCCGCTGATTCAAGACTATGTAACATGCCCTGAGATTATTTTGTCCGGATTGTGAAATCTGCTGTCCTGAGGGACAGTATCGGAAGGGGGCGAATGCCCTACGCAAAGTACTATCGGTAGCCTGTTCTTTCACTCCGACAGGGCGAGCGCAGTTCAGTTAGCGCGAACCTCCTCTGTTTCCCCTCCTCCTTCCATACCGCCGTTAAGCAGTCTGGCCCGGTCACAGGAAACAGTCGCGGGTCGGGGTTACGCTCGCCCTCGGGCATTATATGGTCGGATTTTCAAACTGACCCACTACCCCTAGCTTGCACAGCTTGCTTTTGAGCCAATGGGTGACTATACTGGCAAAGCCTAAGCCGGAAGCAATCCTCAGTGGGCGAGAGCCCACTTTTTTATTGGTGGGAGACCGGAACGCAAATTGCCGGCTCTGAGGTGTCATTAGCTCCGGGTTCGTGGGGCGACGGGAAGTAGGACATGGAACTGGAGCGCATCCGCGAGGCGGCCGAGCGCGTGGCGCGGTCGCTGGGCATAGAAGTGGTGGACGTGGAATGGAAGGTTGGCAAGCAACGCTTCCTGCGCGTCTACATCGATAAGCCGGAAGGCATCAGCCACAGGGATTGCGAGACGGTCAGCAACCAGTTGAGCGTAATCCTCGACGTCGAGGATTTGGTGCCGGGGCCGCACTATATTCTGGAAGTCAGTTCTCCGGGCCTGGACCGGAAGCTCACCAAGGCCGGCCGAATTCGAGCGATTCGCCGGGCGGCTGGCGAGAATTTCGACGACGGAGCCGGTGGAGAACCAGAAATTTTTCGAAGGCCGTCTGGCGGGCGTCGCCGACGGCAAGGTGCAGATCGAAGTGAAAGGCCGGGTGATTGATTTGCCGATGGAAGGTATTCGCAAAGCGAATTTGGTGGTTGAGTTTTGAGATGAGGGACAGATGGCCAATCTGCTATACCAGACGATTGAGCAGATCAGCCGGGAAAAGCACATCGAGCCGGAGATTATCGTCGCGGCCATTGAAGACGCGATGGTCGTCGCCGCGCGGAAGTATTACAAGACCGAAGAAGATCTTCGCGCCAAGTTCAATCCAGAAACCGGGCAGGTCGACGTGTTTGCCGTGCGCGCGGTGGTCGAGGAAGTCACCGACCCGAAGAAAGAATTGACGCTGGCGGAAGCCAAGCGAAGTCGACCCCAACGCCGAAATTGGCAGCGAGTTCGTGATTCCCAAGCCCACCGACGTGCTGGGCCGCATCGCCGCGCAAACCGCCAAGCAAGTGATCATGCAGAAGGTGCGCGAGGCCGAGCGCGACACCGTCTACAACGAATACAACGGCCGCGTCGGCGAACTGGTGAATTGCATCGTGAAGCGCACCGAAGGCCCGGACGTCATCGTGGATCTGGGACGCACCGAAGCGCGCATGCCCAAGCGCGAACAATCGCGCCTGGAAACTTACAATTTCGGCGATCGCTTGCGCGTGGTGATTCGCGCCGTGGACCGCGCCGCGAAGGGTCCGCAGGTGATCGTTTCCCGCGCCGATCCCGTGTTGGTGCAGCGCTTGTTTGAAATGGAAGTGCCGGAAATTTACGACGGCACCGTGCAGATTCGCGCCGCGGCGCGCGAAGCCGGCGAACGCACCAAGATCGCCGTGCAGAGCCGCGACAAGGAAGTGGATCCGGTGGGCGCGTGCGTGGGCATGAAGGGCATGCGCGTGCAATCCATCATCCGCGAATTGCGCGGAGAAAAAATCGACATCATTCCCTACTCCGAAGACACCGTCACGTTCGCGCAAAAGGCGCTGAGCCCGGCGAAGGTTACGCGCGTCCAGATTATCGATCCGGAAACGCGGCACCTGGAAGTCATCGTCGAGGACACGCAGCTTTCTCTGGCCATCGGCAAGAAGGGCCAGAACGTGCGCCTGGCCAGCAAGTTGATCGGCTGGAACGTCGACATCAAGAGCGAGGAAGAAAAGCGCCAGGAAATCGAAGCGCAAATGACCGCGCTTACCGCTCCGGGCACCGCGCTTTCCGAACTCGAAGGCGTCGGGCCGAAGACCATCGAGAAAATCGAAGCGCACGGAATCACATCCATCGAAAAGCTCGCCGACATGACGCCCGAACAGCTCACCGAATTCCCGGCATCGGCGAAAAGATGGTCGAGAAGATTCACCTTGTCGGTGGCCGCGTATTTCCAGTCGCTGGAAAAGCCGCAGCCGGAAGCCGAATCGCTGCGAAGCCGCTGGCCGAGCAGGAAGCCGCGGAGGAGCCGCCGAAGCAGGCGGACGGCCACCGAAGAAACGGCCGAAGCCGCGGACGTTGCCGCGGAAGAAATCGAGGCTTCCGACGGAAGCGGAAGAAAGCGCGCGAAGCCGCGGCAGCGACGAACCAGGCCGGCGAGCGCGGACGCTGGAAGCGCCAGCCGGAAGATATCAGACGAGCACGGAGAAAAGTAGTGCGCCCCGAGGTCTATGACCGACGTCGAATCAAATTCGCATCAACGAACTGGCCCGCGAACTGGAGGTCAAGGCCAAGGCCATCATCGATTATCTGCCCGAAGCCGGCGTCACCGAAAAGAAAGACGCACTCCAGTTCCATCGATGTTGCCGCCGCGGAAAAAGTGCGCGAGCATTTTCACGATCTGGCCGAAGCCGAAGCCGCGGCCGAAGCCAAAAGCAGTAGCGGAAAAAGTTGCGAAGGACGCCGCCGCGAGAGCCGCGCGCTAAGCCCGCCGCGGCTGCCGCCGCCTCCGGCGCCTCCTGCGATTCCGCATCCGCCCGCTCCTGCGTTGCCGAACCGGCCGCCCTGCGCGCCTCCTGCGAGCGCCGTCGAAGCAAAGACTGAGCTCCTGCCCCGGCTCCGGTCATTCCAAAGCCGGCGACGCTTCCGCCTGCGTTGCGCCGCGCAGACTCCTGCGCCGAGCCCGGCCGTGCCAAGCCGCCGGCGCTCCACCTGCCCGCGGCGCCTGCGCAAGTCCTCGCTGCAGCCGCGAGCCGCCCGCAGCGCGCGCCTGCAGGCCGCGGCGCCATGACTTCTCCTGTGCCTCCGCAGCGCGCCTGCGGTGCCGCGCGGCCGCCTGCCGGCGCCAAGCCTGCTCCGCGGCGCCCAAACCGAATTGGAATCCGCTGCCGCCCGGTGCGCGCGTGAATCCACCGGCAGCGCCAAGGCCTACGGCCAGCGCGAGGCCGGCCGGCCAGCCATGGATTTCCGGCGCGCCCGGCGACAAGGCCGTCCGGGGCAGCCGTGTCCTGGCGACCCGGCCAGCCATTGCATGAGCGCGCCGGGCGCGCCGCGTCCCGGCGGCCGCTCCGGCACGCTTCTGCCGCCGGACAAGGCTCCGCCAAAGGCCGAGCCCGGCAAGCCGATTTATGAACGCAAGCCGCCGCACGCGCGCGCCCCACAATGGAGAGGCGCTTTGAAGAAGGCGAACGCAAGCTGCATCCCGTTCGCGCGCGGCCCGGCGTAGGCGAGCAGCGCCGCGCGCGCAGATGAGCCGCTCGCCGCGCCGCCGCCGCGCGCCGCGCGAAATCACGATCACCGAAGGCGTCACTGTCCGCGACCTGGCGGAAAAGCTGGACGTGCGCGCCAAAGATGTACTGAAGGTTTTTGCTGGATCGCGGGTTTTCGCCAGCATCAATCAGGCGCTCGACACGCCCACCGCCACGAGCCTTGCCGAAGCATTCAACGGCGTCGTCACCGTGGTCTCATTCGAAGAAGAAGCCATCCAGGACGTCGCCAAGAAGAAAAGCCGGAAAATCTCGTGCCGCGTCCGCCGGTCGTGACCGTGATGGGCCACGTGGATCACGGCAAAACCAGTTTGCTCGATGCCATTCGCGAAACCGACGTAGCCGGAGGCGAAGCCGGCGGAATCACCCAGCACATCGGCGCGTCCGTATTCACGTCCACGGCCGCAAAGTCGTTTTCATCGATACGCCGGGCCACGAAGCTTTCACCCGCATGCGCGCGCGCGGCGCAAAAGTTACCGATATCGTGGTGCTGGTGGTCGCCGCCGATGACGGCGTGATGCCGCAGACGCTGGAAGCCATTGACCACGCCAAAGCCGCCAGCGTTCCCATCGTTGTGGCCGTCAATAAAATGGATAAGCCCGGCGCGGAACCAGAAAAAATCAAGCGCCAGCTTTCCGAACGCGGCCTGATGTCCGAAGAATGGGGCGGCGATACCGTCGTCGTGGAAGTTTCCGCGAAACAGAAAAAGAATCTCGATAAACTGCTCGAAATGATTTTGC
>CAVUDA010000018.1:0-13538 GCA_963740035.1 uncultured Acidobacteriota bacterium | reverse complement strand
GAAACTCGCGAGACCCTTTCTGTAGAGCGAATACGGCGACACGCGTTTCGTGACGGAGACATTTCCTTTGTAAAGTTTGAGGCCCACCGTGCCGGTCACGCGTTTCTGCGCCTCGGTAAAATAGGCGTCGAGCGCTTCGCGCTGCGGCGTGAACCACAGCGCCGTAGTAGACCAGTTCGGCGTAGCGCAACGAGAGCAGTTTCGGAATAGTGCGCCGTCTCGCGGTCGAGGCACAGCGTTTCGAGCTCGCGATGCGCGGCGACCAGCAGCGTGCCGCCCGGCGTTTCATACGCGCCTCTCGATTTGATGCCGACCAGCCGGTTTTCGACCAGGTCGATGCGCCCGACGCCATGTTCCGCCGCGATTTCGTTCAGCTCATCGAGCAGCGCTACGGCCGGAGCGTTTCTTGCCGTTCACCGAAACAGGCGTGCCCGCCATCGAATCCGATCTCGACGACCGCCGGCTTGTTGGGCGCTTTTTCCGGCGACACAATCCACTGCCACATCGCTTCCTCGGGCTCGTTCGCGGGATCTTCGAGCACGCCGCCTTCGTGGCTCAGATGCCAGATATTGCGGTCGCGCGAATAAATGTTCGCCTTGGTCTGCTCGATGGGCACCTTGTGCGCATTCGCGTAGGTGATGGCGTCCTCGCGCGAGTTGATGGTCCACTCGCGCCACGGCGCGATGATTTTTACTTTCGGCGCGATAGCTTTGTACGCCAGCTCGAAGCGCACCTGATCGTTGCCCTTGCCCGTGCAGCCGTGCGCGACAGCGTCGGCGCCGGTTTCGAGCGCGATTTCCGCCTGGCGCTTGGCGATCACGGGCCGCGCCATGGAAGTGCCCAGCAGATACTTGTGTTCGTACACCGCGCCGGCGCGCAGCGTCGGCCAGATGTACTCGGTCAGAAATTCTTCGCGCAGATCCTCGATCGTCGCCGAGGAAGCGCCTGTCGCGAGCGCTTTCTTCTTCGCGGCCTTCAAATCTTCCTGCTGGCCGACGTCGCCGATCATGGCGATCACTTCGCAGCCGTAGGTTTCCTTCAGCCAGGGAATAATGATTGACGTATCAAGTCCGCCCGAATAGGCGAGAACTACTTTCTTTGGCACCGGTTGTCCTTTCAGCTTAGGAGCATCAACAGGATGGCTTTCTGCACGTGCAGACGGTTTTCCGCCTGGTCGAACACGATGGAGCGCGGCGATTCCATGACCTCGTCGGTCACTTCGGAGCCGCGATGCGCGGGAAGGCAGTGGAGAAACACGGCGTCGGGCGCGGCCAGGGACATCAGTGCGGCGTTGACCTGATACGGCGCGAAAATAGCGGCGCGCGCTTCGGCCTCGCTCTCCTGGCCCATGCTGGCCCAGACGTCGGTGTAAACGGCCTGCGCGCCCGAGACCGCTTCTTCCGGCGAGCGGAACAATTCGATCGTGCCCTGCGTGGCGGCCGCATCGTGCCGCGCCGCCGCGACGATTTCCGCATCCGGCTCGTAGCCCGCCGGCGTCGCGATTCGCACGTGCGCGCCGACGCGCGCCCCGGCCACCATCAGCGAATGGCAAACGTTGTTGCCGTCGCCGACGTAGGCGAGTTTCAACCCGCGCGCGGAACCGAATTTTTCCTCGATCGTGAAGAAATCGCACAGCGTCTGGCACGGATGATACACATCCGAGAGCGCGTTGATGACCGGCACGGTCGCATGCGCCGCGAGAACTTCGAGCGCCTCCTGCGAAAAAACGCGCGCGACAATTCCGTGCACCCAGCGCGAAAGGCACCGCGCCACGTCCGGGAATCGATTCGCGGTCGCCCAGATGCGTATCGGCGTGATCGAGGTAAACCGCCGTGCCGCCCATGCTGGCGATGCCGACTTCAAACGTGACGCGCGTGCGCAGCGACGGCTTTTCAAAAATCATCGCCAATGAACGGCCAGCCAGGGCGGATTTGTAGCGATCCGGATGCGCCTTGACGTCGCGTGGCCAGACGAAACAGTTCCTGCACGTGCGCGGCACTCCATTCCGCGCCGGTCAGAAGATCGGAAGAGAGAGTCAATGTCGGCTCTGGGTTGGCTCTGAGCCTGGGCCTGCGCATTCATGTTTACCTCGCGGCCGCAAGCGTCAGGGCTTCGGCTGGGGTAGAAGGTACGGCCTGCGACTTGGCGGGCCGCTCGGTCTTGGCGAGGACCGATTCGATTTTCGAGAGACCTTCCTTCACCTGCTGCGCCGTCAAAATAAACGGCGGCAGCAGGCGCAGGATGTGGTCGTGCGTGCAGTTGATGAGCAGGCCCTGTTTCAGCGCTTCGGCAACGTACGGGGCGCCCTCGACGTCCAGATCGACGCCGATCATCAGGCCTTCGCCGCGAACTTCGCGGATGAAATCAAATTTTGCGGCCAATTTCTTCAGGCCGGCTTTCAGCTCGGCGCCGCGCGCGCGGACGTTGGCGAGCAAATGCTTCCGTCTTCGACCGTATCGAGAAACGTCAAGCCCGTGGCGCAGGTCAGCGGGCCTCCGCCAAACGTGGAGCCGTGCAGGCCGGGCGAAAACGACGCGGCAAATTCCTCGCGCGCGAGGAACGCGCCGAGCGGCAGCCCGCCCGCGAGCGGCTTCGCGACGATGACGATGTCCGGCAGGCCCGTGAGGCGCTGGTAAGCAAACGCCTTGCCCGTGCGCCCGAGGCCGCATTGAATTTCGTCGGCGATGAGCGCGGCGCCGTGCTGCGTCGCAAGTTCGCGCGCGCGGGTCCAGAATTCGTTGCTGACGGGATAAATTCCGCCCTCGCCCTGAATCGGCTCGATGATGATGGCGCACACGTCGTCCGTGAATTTCGCTTCGAGGTCCGCGACGTCGTTGAGGCGGACAAAATCCACGCCCGGCACCAGCGGCTCGAACGGCTCCCGATATTTCAAAGTATGCGTGATCGAAACCGCGCCGAACGTGCGTCCGTGAAAGGAATTTTCGAGCGCCAGAAAGCGGGTCTTGGTTGCGCCACCTGGCTTTTTCTTTGCCGCGATGCGCGCGAGCTTTAAAGCGCCCTCCACCGCTTCGGAACCGCTGTTGGTGAAAAAGACGCGGTCCATCCCCGACCACTTCGCGAGCTTCGCCGCGAGCGGCCCTTGAAACGGATTGTGAAAAAGATTCGAGACGTGCACCGCGCGGCCCGCTTCGCGCCGGATCGTTTTCACCAGGTCCGGGTAGGAATACCCGAGCGCGTTCACCGCGATCCCGCCCAGAAAATCGAGATACTTCTTCCCGTTTTGATCGAACACGTAGCAGCCGCGCCCGTGCGTGAAAATCATGTCGGAGCGCTTGTACGTGTTCATCAAGTGCCGCGAAGCGTCCTTCAGCACGGAATTCGACGCGCCAGAAGCGGAAACGGAAGACGAACCCGCTTTCTTCACCGGTTTTTTGGAATGAGATTTCACTGCACCACTCCGGTGGTGCTGGCGGGGAATTCCGAAGTCACGCGCGTGCCCGGAAACCGCGCGCCATTGGCGGCGGCCAGCAATCCCTTGGGCACCGAGCCGCCGACGATGCGCACTTCCGCAACGCCCGCGGAAAGCGCGCGCTTGCAGGCTTCCAGCTTCAGAATCATTCCGCCCGAAACTTTATTCTGGCGGATCATATCCTCGGCATCGGCCGTCGAAACAACCTTGAGCACCTTCGAGCCATCGAGGACGCCTGCCACGTCGGTGAGATAAATCAGCCGGTCGGCGTGAATGTATTCCGCGCACGCGGCCGCCATGTGATCGGCATTGATATTGTAGAGTTCGCCGTCGGCGCCCAGGCCCATGCAGGACGCTACTGGCACGATGCCCGCCTTCCAGAACGATTCGAGAAATTCCAGGTTCACTCCGGTCAAATAGCCGACGAAACCCAGGCCGCCGATCACTTCGTCGTGCATCATCGGCTCGGCCAGGAAGCATCCGGCATCGGACGCGCAAACGCCGACGGCAGGCTGTCCCGCGGCGGAAATTGCGCCGGCGAGGCGCTTGTTCAGCAGGCCGCCGAGAACCATCACGGCAACGTCGCGCGTTTCGCGGTCCGTCACGCGCAGTCCATTGACGAACTTGCTTTCAATCCCCATGCGCTTGAGCGTGGCGGTGAAAATTTTTCCGCCGCCATGCACCACCAGAATTTCATGGCCCTGGTGGGCAAGCTGCGACACCTGACGCGCCAGCGTTTCCATCGCCGCCGCATCATCGAGTAATGCTCCCGCAACTTTGACGACTAATCTCATCGCAGTCCTGTAGCCTCCGGAATTCCCATCATCAAATTCATGTTCTGTACGGCCTGGCCCGCGGCGCCCTTGCCCAGATTGTCGAGACAGCTCACCACCGCGAGGCGCCGCCCCGCGGGATCGAGTGCAAACCCGATATCGCAAAAATTCGTGTGCGCCACGTGCTGCAGCTCCGGCAGCTTTCCGGCCGGCCAGATGCGCATCATGGGGCGGTCCGCATAGAACGCGCGGTAGAGCGATTCGACTTCCTCCGCCGTGTGCGGCTCGGCGAACCACACGTAAAGAGTGGAAAGAATGCCGCGCGCCACCGGCAAGAGGTGCGTCGTGAAGACGATGTCTTCGCCCGCGATGCCCGTGTGGTCGGTCACTTCCGGCGTGTGCCGGTGCGAGAACAATCCGTAGGCGCGGAAGTTTTCGTCCACTTCGGCGAAGTGCAGTTCCTTCTTCGGTTCCTTGCCCGCGCCCGTCGCGCCGGACTTGCAATCGGCGACGATGCCGCGCTCGGCGCGATCCAGCCCGATTCCACGAGCGGCCGCAGGCCGAGAATCACGCTCGTCGGGTAGCAGCCGGGATTGGCGACGAGGCGCGCGTCCGGCAATTGATCGGCATAAAGCTCCGGCAAACCGTACACGGCTTCTTCCGCCAGATTCTTTCGGCGGCGCCGGCAATTTGTACCAGTGCGCGAATGTTTCCGGATCGTGGAAGCGGAACGCGCCGCTCAGGTCCACCACGCGCAGGCCCGCGTTCAAAAGTTGCGGCACCATTTCCAGCGAAGCTTCGTGCGGCGTCGCGAGAAACACCGTGCCCGCTCCGCTTCCGGCCACGGCATCGACCGAAAACGTCTTGCAAGGCGCTTCGCCCCAGCCACGCAGGTGCGGAAAAATCTCGGTGAGGCACTTCACGTGCGCCGAGCTCTCGCGCAGATAGAAGGTTGGCTTTTGAATTTTCGGGTGCCGGAGGAGAAGCTGGGCCAGCTCGAAGCCTGCATAGCCCGTCGCTCCGACTACGGCGACCCGTTGCGGGTCGTTCATCGGAGTAAATCCTCCATGCGCTTCTGGACGGCGGCGCGCGCCTGGCGCGACGGCGTGATCACCACCACGGTGTCGTCCCCGGCGATCGTGCCAGCCACTTCCTTGAATTTTTCGGCGTCCAGCGCCGCGGCGAGCGGTTGCGCTCCCGAGGGCGGCGTCTTCAGCACCAGCAAGTTAAAGGCGGGGCGCAGGTCCACGAGAAATTCCCGCAGCGCGCGGCCGAGCGGCGGCATCGGCGCCGCGGCTTCGTCGCCGTTGAGAGCGGCTTGTAGCCCGCGGCGGTCTTGACCAGCTTCAGCTCGGACATGTCCCGCGAAAGCGTCCCCTGCGTCACGCGGACCTTCATGTGCGACAGCCTGCGCCGCAGTTCGTCCTGGCTCGAAATGGGCTCGCTCGAGACCAATTTCAGGATCTGTCCTTGCCGGAATCGCTTGTGTACGTTCAGTGCCATGGTCGACTTAACTTTATGCACCCACTTGCATAATTATGCGCGGTCCTTCGGACCCCTGTCAATTCTTTTTTAAAGTTTTTCAGAAATATTTCGTGCCGTTCGAATTAGATGCGTCTTTATTGGAACAGGCTTCAGCCTGTGGATTTTAGACCTTGCAAGGACTAACCCCCACAGGCCGAAGCCTGTTCCACTTCGATTCTGCGCGCGTTGCTCTTGCATTCATCGTCGAGTTGAGCCGCCACGAACCGGAGTGTTATTCTCGAAACGATGAACGACGTTCCCACCCGCGAACTCCCCGCCGCTTCTTCGGAAGCGCAGCATCGAGGCCCTGCTGGAAGTGGCCGAAGCGATTTCCCAGCACCGCGATCTCGGCGAGCTGTTCCACGAACTGGCGGAGCGGTTGCACCGCGTCGTGGACTTCGAGTACCTGAATCTGATCCTGCACGATCCCGCGCGCAACGTCATGCGACTGCACATCCTCGAGTCTCAAATGCCCCGCAATACCCGCCTCGGAACGCGAATTCCCGGTCGGCCAAACGCCCTCCGGCTGGGTCTGGGAAACGCAGCAGCCCTTCATTCTGGATGACCTGGAAAAGGAAACGCCCTTCGCGGCCCTACTGCAAAACATGCGGGAGAACGGCGTGAAATCGGTTTGCTCGCTTCCGCTGACCACGGCGCAGCGCCGGCTGGGCGTCATGAGTTTTGGCCGGAGCACGACGCACCATCACACCGAAAGCGAAATCGCGTTCCTGCAACAGGTCGCGCGGCAAGTCGCCGTCGCTGTGGATAACGTGCTGAATTTCGAGAGCGCGCAGGCCTATCAGCGGCAGCTGGCGCGGGAGCGCGACCGCCTGCGCGTGCTCCTTGAGGTCAATAACGCGGTGGTTTCACAACTCGACCTTCACGACCTTTTGAGCGCCATCGCCGCGTCCCTTCGCCGCGTGATTCATCACGAATACACGAGCCTGGCCTTATTCGATTCCGCGAAAAATCAAATGCGCGTGATGGCGCTCGATTTCCCGCAGGGGAAGGGATTGATCCACGAAGAGATGATCGTCCCGCTCGACGGCTCGATTGCCGGGAAAGCGTTTCGCAGCCGCCAGCCGCTCGTTCTGGATCGCGCCGGCATGAAGGAGTTTAAATCGCCGACCTCGCGCATGATGCAGGACGAAGGCGTGCGCAGCGTCCTCAGCATGCCGCTCATCAGTCACAATCGCGTTCTCGGCACCATCAGCCTCGCCAGTCTTCGCGACGCGGCGTTCCAGCAAGGCGATGTCGATCTCTTGTTTCAAGTCTCCGACCAGATGGCCATCGCCGTGGAAAACGCACTGGCCTTTCAGGAAATCGCCGTGCTCAAGAACAAGCTGGCACAGGAGAAACTTTACCTCGAGGACGAAATCCGCTCGGAAATGAATTTCGATGAGATCGTCGGTGAAGGCGCGTCGCTCCGCGCCATCCTGAAACAAGTGGAGACCGTGGCTCCGACCGACTCGACCGTGCTCATCACGGGCGAAACCGGCACGGGCAAAGAGCTGATCGCGCGCGCGATTCATAATCTCAGCCCGCGGCGCGAACGTACCTTCGTCAAAGTCAACTGCGCCGCGATTCCCACGGGCCTTCTCGAATCGGAATTGTTTGGTCACGAGCGCGGCGCCTTCACCGGAGCGATCGCGCAACGCATCGGCCGATTCGAGCTCGCGCACGGGGGCACGATTTTTCTCGACGAAGTCGGCGATATTCCGCTCGAGCTGCAGCCCAAGCTCCTGCGCGTTCTTCAGGAGCAGGAGTTCGAGCGATTGGGCGGCGCGCAAACGATTCGTGTGGATGTGCGTCTGGTGGCCGCGACGAATCGCGACCTCGATGAGATGGTCGCCGCGCGAACCTTTCGCACCGACCTCTACTATCGTTTGCGACGTCTTCCCGCTTCTCATGCCGCCCTTGCGCGAACGACAGGAGGATATTCCCGCGCTCGTGCGCTACTTCGTGGAAAAGCATGCCCGCCGCATGAATCGCATGGTGGAAACGATTCCCGCCGAAACGCTCGACCTGCTGGTGCGCTACCCGTGGCCCGGAAATATCCGCGAACTGGAAAACTTGATCGAGCGCGCGGTGATTGTCTCGCCCGGCCCCGTGCTTCGTGTTCCGCTCAGCGACCTCAAGCCGCCTTCCGAACCCGTGGCGGACAACCTGACACTGCGCGCCGCCGAACGCGATCACATCCTCAAGAGCCCTCGAAGCGACCAATTGGGTGCTGGCCGGACCGCGAGGGGCCGCTGCAAGACTTGGAATGAAGCGGACCACTCTGCAATCCAAGATGCACAAACTAGGCGTTGTGAAAAGCCGCAAATCCTAATAGATTCTGGAATTTGCCGATATTTAGGCACCTGCCCACGTGTCGGCACTACCAATCTGGTCCGATTCGTAAGATTTCCTCATTCACATTCCAATTTCATTCGTAATCTGCTGTAAATAAGTAGATTTAATTATTGTGATTGCATTTCGGCACAGTGGCCATTTACATGCGAGTAGTTGTGTGACTTGCGCTATTCGGGTTCGGATAGAAAGCAGATGGAATGCTCAAGGTAACGAAAAATCAAGCAGGGTCCACTGAAACTTGGGAACTGGAAGGGAAACTTTCGGGGGAATGGGTTAAGGAACTTGAGCGCTGCTGGAAGGAACGGTCGTCGCCGACCGGGGTTTCGCTGCAATTGCACCTAAAAGCGATCAGCTACATTGATGCCGCGGGGAAACAATTGCTCACGGAAATGCACGGGCTGCGGAGTTGAAATCAAAGGGTGCGGTTGCATGACCAAGGCGGTTGTGGAGGAGATCACGCGGCAGGCCAGCGCCAATTAGCCGTGCTGGTTCGCTTTTCCACATGGGGGACCTGGAATTCAGTTTCACAACGGCCGTGGGGGCGAGAATTTTTCCTGCTTTTGCGTTTGCATCTTGATTTGTGCCGATCATTGTAGTGGGAATGGCGATTTATTTGGCGAGGGGACGAAGGACGAGGCCGTTTAGATCGGGGGGCATAGGCAACAAAAGACGGGCCAAGGCGTCCAATTCTGTAGAGGAGATATTTTATTCGCAGTTCATCGTAATAGAACTATGGCAGGGCAAACCATTCATACGCTCCATACATTCCGCAGAGGGGGAACACGACCATGATATCAGGAAAGCCATCATCAAACGGGGAACGTTTTGCCGAAATCAAGATGGAAGAGCAGAGCGAAGACCAACTGATTGAACGAGGCTTGAACGGCGACGCGCGCGCGCTGGACGCGTTGTTTGCGCGCAACACGCGCGCTCTGTACCAGACTGCGCTGCGCGTGCTCGGCAATCCGGAGGACGCCGAAGAAGCCCTGCAGGAGGGCCTGCTTTCCGCCTATCGCAATCTTCCAAGGTTTGAGAGGAGATCGCAATTTTCCACGTGGCTGACGCGGATCGTGATCAATGCGGCCCTGATGCGCCGCCGCAGCAAGCGCGCCCGGCCCGCCGTGTCGCTGGATGAATTTGTTGCCGAAGGAGAGCTGCCGCTGGCCGAGCGTTTCGCCGACGACGGGCCGAATCCCGAACAGCTTTACGCGGGGACCGAACTCGGCGATCGCATGAACAAGAAGCTCGCGGAAATTTCTCCGCTGCTGCGCAAGGCGTTTTGGCTGCGGGAAATTGAAGGCCTATCCGCCGAGGAAGCGGCGCAGGTGCTGGGCGTTTCGCGCAACACGCTCAAGGCGCGGTTGTGGCGGGCGCGGCAGGAACTGGCTGCGCGGCTGGGGCTGTCGCTCGATACCAATTTGGCGCCTGCTACTTACGTGAATTTTGCATTTTAGTAGCACAGACTTCAGTCTGTCGGGTTTCGCCACAAGCCCGGGCTGTTCCCGAGGGCCAAGATCGACGGGCCACACGCAACCGAAAACTCGCTCAAATCCAAAATTTCAGCAAGCTCCAATGAACCCGACAGGCTGAAGCCTGTCCTACTTACACCTTCTGCAGCGTCTCCAAAACTTCTCCGGTGGCTTTTTCGACGTCGGCGTGCAGGCTGTTGCCGTGCGCGTCCATGGTGACGATGGCCGCGAAATTTTTCACGCGCAGGTGCCACATCGCTTCGGGGATGCCGAATTCCATCAGCTCGACGCCCAGAACTTTTTCCACGGTGCGCGCGTAATACTGCGCCGCGCCGCCGATGCCGTTCAGATACACGGCGCCGAATTCCTTCAGCGCCGCCAAAGTTTTCGCGCCCATGCCGCCCTTGCCGATCACGGCGCGCACGCCGTATTTCTTGATCACGTCGGCCTGATAGGGCTCTTCGCGGATGCTGGTGGTGGGACCGGCGGCCTTGACCACCCACTCGATCGCCCTGCTTCAGCATCACCGGGCCGCAGTGGTAGAGCACCGCGCCGTTCAGATCGACGGGCGGCGGATTCTTCATCAGGTAGGCGTGCACGTTGTCGCGGCCGGTGTACATCTCGCCGTTGATCAGCACCACGTCGCCGACTTTCAGCGCGCGCACCTGCGCTTCGGTCAGCGGCGCGGTCAGCACGACTTCGCGTCCGGTCAGCGTGAAGCCGGAGCCGCGCGCCATGCGCTCGACGGGCCGCGACGGATCGCGATACAGCCACTCGGTGATCGCGCCGGTTGCCGCGTCCAGGCGCACGCCCAGGCGGCGAAACGCCCAGCATTCATACGCGACCGAAACGAAGAAACTCGCGGGCAGGCGGTTCGCCGCGGTGATCTTGCAGCCGATCAGGGACGATTTGCCGCCGAAGCCCATCGCGCCCACGCCGAGCTTGTTGGCCTCCTCCATGATTTCCGCTTCGAGCTTCGCGAGCGTGGGGTTGGGATTCACGTCGTCGAGCGTGCGGAAAAGTTGTTCCTTCGCCAGTTCGTAGCCGTGCGCGCGGTCGCTGCCGATGCACACGCCGACGGCGCCCGGCGCGCAGCCCTGCCCCTGCGCCTGCCACACGGCATGCAGGATGCATTTGCGCACGCCTTCGAGATTGCGGTCGGCGCGGCCCAGATGATCGAGCGTGCAGGGCACGGAATACTGAATGTTCTTGTTCTCGCAGCCGCCGCCCTTGAGGATCAGCTTGACTTCGATCTCGTCTTCTTCCCACTGCTCGAAATGAACGACCGGAGTTTCCTCGCCCAGATTGTTGCCGCTGTTTTTGCCGGTGAGCGAATCGACGGAATTGGGGCGCAGTTTGCCGAGCCGCGTGGCTTCCGCGACGGCTTCCTGAATCGCCTTCTTGATGCGAATCTGGTTCACGCCCACGGGCGTGTGGACGACAAACGTGGGCATGCCGGTGTCCTGGCAAATGGGGCCGGTATCGTCGACGGCCATGTCGATGTTGGACAAAATAATGTCGAGCGCCTGCGAGGATTGCGTGCCCGGCGTTTCTTCCGTCGCCGCGATCGACATCGCCGCGCGAACGTCGGGCGGAAGATTCGTGGACGTCTGGGTGATCAGTTCCAGCAGGCTGCCGGCAAGGAATTCCATTTCACTACCTCCCCAAACATGCCATTTTACACTTCTTTGGGGCGTAGGACGTGAAAGATCGCTCCACTTGTAATGGTTTGATTTGCGGTCTTTTCCGGTCAGTTTCCAAGAAGCGAGCTTCACCGGACTTGGCCATCTTCGTACATGAGCATCTTGTTGACGTAGAATTACTTCTACCCTAACTTAAGCGGTCGCGGCGCACGGGGTGCTATACTCCGCCAATCCTCTCGTCTGGCGCTAGAAAGGATCAATCCTATGCTTCTGCCTTGTCTCAGGAAGACCTTTACGCGGGCACTCTGCGGATCAGTGGCGATCGGTCTGGCCGTGCCATTGTTCTTACTCCTAGCTGTCTCGGCCAGCTTCGCCCAGGCACCGGCCCTGCCCGCGGTCCAGGCGACAGCCAAGAGCCCGAACTTCAAAGACGGGAAGGTGCTACTTGAGGAGCGCCGCATCCGGGCGTATACGTACCTCGGGGGCGATGAAAATATCATCCGGCAAACGGTCCAGCGGATCGTGAGGCAGGAAGGCGACGCCGCCCGGAGGGTGGGTCTATGAGTGGAGCGTCCTCGGCAAGTACTACGAGGACCGCGGCGACACGCTCCTCGAGACCGGACCGCGGCGTGCGGCCCTCGACGCCTACATGACCTCGAACGTCTACTACGCGCTCGCCTGGTTCCCGAGGATCAACTCGGAACAGGAGGCCAAGGCCTATGACGCGCAACTGCGGGTGTACCAGAAGGGCGGCAAGCTGTTCGAAGTGCCGCTGGAGTTGGTGAAGGCTCCGTACAAGGACGGCTTTATCACGACCTATCTGCACAAGCCGTTCGGCGTCGAGAAGCCGCCGCTCGTCATCTGGTACGGGGGCGTCGACCAGTACAAGGCGAACCACTGGCGCCCCATCCAGGACATGCTCGCCAAGGGCTTTGCCGTCGCCACGCTCGACCTGCCCGCCTTCGGCGAGAGCAGGCAGTGGCCCGCGGATACCAAGGCGGACGCCAATTTCGCCGTTCTCGAACGTACATGAAGCGAGAGGACATCGACACCAAGCGCATCAGCTTCTTCGGGCAAAGCTATGGCGGGGCCGCCTCGTTGCGCGCGGCGCTGCGAAACGATCCGCGCGTGAAGGCGATCGTGGCCATGTGTGCGGGGCTGCACTTGGGCGAGAAGAACTCGTTGGCGCCCGAGGCAAAACCCGGAGACAAGCTGATCAACGGGCCTTTGCTCGTGGCCAACGGCACGCGCGATGCTGGCAACCCCGTCCCGGACCTGGTGTCGACCTACCAGTCGGCGAAGGAGGGCGATCTGTGGCTGCTCGGCCGCGGCGAGCATTGCGCGGTGGAGTACTGGCCCGTCATGATCCCGCAAATGGCCGACTGGCTGAATGAGAAGATCAATAAGTGACGGCTCGGGCTTCCTGGATTAACTGCGTTGCATTCACACGGACCAGCTAGATTAATAGGTCGTGCCAAGTTCTGCTAGACGGTGCCGGCTCAACCGGTCGATGCAACACCATCTCCGTTGCTTGTCCCACATCCACGTCGGGTCCTTCCAAACTCCCAGACCGTAGTCCGACATGCACTGGTCTGTGAAGGCGACTCGTATCGGCGATCTCGAACCGCGGAGATGGTTACGGCGTTGAAAAGCAGATCCCTCATCGCCGTACCCACAAGGCGGGGCCGGGTTCGGGATGACACTAATGGTGACTTTGGCGTCGCCGTAGTATCATGCGATGCAGACGAAACGGCAGGACGCCGATGGCGGGGCAGCCAATTCCGCACAGTACGCATTAGTTGTCATCCCGAACCCGGTCGCCCGCCTTTGGCGAACGGCGGTGAGGGATCTGCTTTCTGCCGCGTGAAACTCCAAATGAACCGCACGTATTGGATCTACATTCTGGCGAGCCGGTCGCGAAATTTGTACGTCGGCGTAACCAATGACCTCCAGCGCCGGATGATCGAACATCGGCAGGGACTTGTCCCTGGATTCACGTCCCGATACCAAATATTCCGGCTCGCCCATTGCGAACAGTTTGCGGACATTCGCGACGCGATCGCACGGGAGAAGGAGATCAAGGGCTGGCGCCGCGAAAAGAAGATCTGGCTCATTGAGCGGGATAATCCCACCTGGCAGGACTTAGCGGAGAACTTTGCGGCAGCGAAAAAGCGAAAAGCAGATCCCTCACCACCGTCCCCATAAGGCGGGGCCGGGTTCGGGATGACAGCGAGAGTGAGACAGGCCCGCATTCCGGATGACAACGTGGTGAAATCGATGCCCGGACCATTCTACTTCTCCCATACCCACGTGGAATCTTTCCAACCCTCCAGGCCGTAGTCCG
>CAVUDA010000017.1:0-37439 GCA_963740035.1 uncultured Acidobacteriota bacterium | reverse complement strand
GACGACGCAGACGATCGCCGCCGTGATCATCGACAGAACCAGGCACCGTAGTGCCTGCTCGCGCGTCGAGATAACCGAACGGACGATGACATATTCCGCAAGAAGTTTCCACATTACGAAACAGTAAAGGAGATCGTCCGAGCTGATCGGGCGCTGCCGGACCACCATCATCAGGAGCGGCAGCACAGAACTCGTGACACCGAGCGCGATGAGGCTAAGGTCGACGCTGTTCAGCCGCGGCCCCCTGATCTCGCCGCTGCGTACTCCAACCAGCCATCGCAGGCCGATGGCCACGCCGAGCAGGAAGATGAGCGCTTCGTTTGGCCGCAATACCGGGAGGACCTCGCCTGGGTCGATTCCTACCACAAGCGGGGTGATGAATATCAGTAGGTAGGCGGCGACGGCTGGCTCGGCCATCACCCATCCGATCAGGCCTATGGCAATGACCGCGAAGATGGCGTACTTGATTTTTACGCCAGCGAACGCTCCCACCGCGACGGGTCCGAGCAGGATTGCCGCGTCGAGCTTCCGCCGCCTGAGAGCCCCTCGTACTGCCTGCCTGTCACCGACTCCTGTCAGGTTGCGGCCGTACGGGTGCGGCCAAAGCCATCCACTGCTACGCCAGGACGCGGGGAGGTAACCCGTGACGCGGCGCCAGCGGCCCCGGAGCGCCGCACTGAGCCATTGCATATTTGCATTACGTTCAAGCGGAAATACAGATCCTGTCGAAACGTCCCCTCCCGGACTTCCGTTTCGAGGTCTCGATTCGTGGCTGCGATAACCCGGGCGTTAATTTGAATCTGTTGCGTGGACCCGACAGGTCTTATCTCCTTTTCTTGTAGGGCACGCAACAACTTGGCCTGTGAGGATATTGGGAGTTCCCCGATTTCATCGAGAAAGATCGTTCCACCATTTGCCGCCAGGAGCAGACCGACCTTCGGTCGGTCTGCTCCTGTGAAGGAGCCTCTGACATGTCCGAATAGCTCGGACTCGATCAGCGTGGGAGTTATCGCTGAGCAATCGACGGTGACGAGGTCCTTCCCTCGATGGAACCCTGCAAAGTGAATGGCTCGTGCCACAAGTTCTTTTCCGGTTCCGGTTTCTCCGAGGAGCAGGACAGGGCAAGCACATTCGCTAGCCTTTCCGATTAGCTGACGGAGATATTGCATTGGGGCGGATTCGCCAATCAGCCCGGTAAGACGAGACGAGCTCGAAAGAGACACGTGGGGTGGGTCCGCGTGTTTTTCCATTTTTTCCTTCTTTCTTTTTTTTAGATGGAGACAGGACCGGCGCGATATTCATCTGACTCGACTCTCAGTTCAATACCACCGAATGCTTAGTGTAAACAGCTGTGGAAATGTCACGACGGATGACTAGTACTCGTATGTAGACTTACGTACATTAAATCCTGTTTGGATTTCGATTATTTATTTTGTAGCTATAAGCGCGAAGAGGTATATTTAAGAGCCTAAGTCCTCTCTTCGGAAATCGGCCCCTGCGTACGCTGTGCGCTATTGGGAGAAGGCCGTCATGTCCGAGATCGGTGCACCTCTAGTAGGCTTCTACGATTATCGCCTCGTCGCTCTCTCCATATTCATCGCCATATCCGCGTCTTTCAGTGCACTAGATCTTGGCGGACGTGTAACTGCTGCTCGCGGTTGGATCCGTTCCGCTTGGTTAGCTGGCGGAGCCGCTGCTATGGGGTTAGGAATTTGGTCAATGCACTTCACAGGGATGTTGGCCTTCAACTTACCTGTCCCGGTGTTTTACGACTGGCCGACAGTTCTCCTGTCTCTCCTGGCCGCCATTCTTGCCTCTGCCGTGGCACTTTATGTGGTGAGCCGGAAGAAAATGGGGCGCGCGCAAGCATTGACGGGCAGCGTCTTTATGGGACTTGGCATCGGGGGGATGCACTTCATCGGAATGGATGCAATGCGTCTCTCTGCGGTGTGCCATTACAGTCCTCCAATTGTTGTCTTATCCGCCTTGATAGCAGGTGTCGCTTCCCTAGTCGCGCTGGTGTTCACGTTCGATTACCGCGAGGATTTCAGGGAAACCACGGTGGCGAAAGTCATAAGCGCAGCGGTGATGGGTGCCGCCATCTTTCTGATGCATTACTCAGGCATGTGGTCGGCGAGTTTCATTCCCTCCACCTTGCTCCCTGATATGACCCACGCCGTGAACGTTTCCTCGCTCGGTCTCGCTGGAATTGTTATTGGCACCTTGGTTGTTCAAGGCGTGGCCATAGTGACATCGTCCGTGGACCGGCGGTTTGCGGGGGAGGCCGCAGAGCTCCAGACCAGCGAACGCTTCCGCCAGATTGCAGAGAGCCTGGAGATAGTGCTCGCCCTCGCCAATGCCAATTTCACCGAGCTTCTCTATGTCAATCGCACCTACCATGACATCTGGGGCCGGACCCTGGAAAGCTTCTATGCTGAGCCGATGTCGTTCCTGGAAGGCATTCACGCTGAGGATCGCGAACGCGTCGCGGAACGCGTGCAACGTTTAATTGGTGGAGAGCCAATCGACAATCTCGAATGCCGAGTAGTTCGCCCAGACGGATCAATTTCCTGGATTGCCTGCCGAGGCTACCCAATTCACGATGCGCAAGGCCATGTCTACCGATTAGTGGGCAGCGCTCGGGAAATTACGAAGCGCAGACAGGCTGAAGAAGCCCTCAGATCGAGCGAGTGGGAACAGCGCCAACTAGCCGAGCAACTGAAAGGAGAGCGCGCTCGCTTGGTCGAGGCACAGGAGGTGGCGAAAATAGGAAGTTGGGAAGCGGAGCTGCCGAGCTTGAACGTGATTTGGTCAGAACAAACACACCAAATCTTTGAGACTGATCCGTCTCTTTTCTACCCCACTCGCACAGAGTTCCGCGAATTCATTCATCCAGAGGACCGCGCGAAAGTGGATGCGGCTTTTGAAGCCTCCCTCGACAAGCGCGCGCCTTGCACGGTCGAATATCGGATCGTTATGCCGGATGGCCGAGTCAAAATTCTCGAGGAGCGCTGGCAAGCTTTTCATGATGAAGAAGGAAAGCCGGTACGTCTTGCGGGGACTTGTCGTGACATCACCGAACGTGTGCGAGCCGAGGAGGAGCTCCGGCGCCTTTCTGGCCAGTTTCTGCGGTTACAGGACGAGGAGCGGCGCAAGATCGCGCAGGACTTGCACGACTCTACGGGGCAAAATCTTGTCGCACTAGCCACAATGCTCGGCCAACTCAGAAGCTCAGCTCTTTTGGATGAGCGAAAATCACGCACGGTTATTTCTGAATCCCTGGACCTATTAGAGCATTGCATCCGCGAAGTTCGCACACTTTCCTACGATTTGTACCCACCAGAGCTGCATGAGAGAGGTTTAGAGGACGCGATTCATGACTATGTGAACGGCTTCACCAAGCGGAGTGGAATTCAGGTGGATTTGGAAATTTCATCCAGCGTCGGTCAGATGGAACGGAATATGGAGTTGGCTTTATTCCGAGTTGTTCAGGAAAGCCTTACCAATATCCAACGGCATTCGGGGAGTCAGCAGGCCAAGATACGAATCGATCGCAACACGGACCTCACGCTGGAAGTCAGTGATCTTGGCCGTGGAGTCCCTGCCAGCATTCAGGGAGGGAAAGAGGAGCCTCGGTTCAAAGTTGGTGTCGGCATCCTCAGCATGCGGGAGCGAGTGAAGCTGGTCGGAGGGCGGCTCGACATTGATTCCACCAGTAATGGCACAACAGTGCGCGTGACAGTTCCCCTCGGGGAGGAAAACCGTGAAAAGGCTGCGCATTCTAATCGCTGACGATCATGGGTTGGTGCGGCGCGGTATTCGGGAAGTCCTACATTCCCGGCCCGGCTGGAGAGTTGTCGGCGAGGCAGCGAATGGCCGTGAGGCCATAGCGAAGGCAATAGAACTTGAGCCGGATGTGGCCGTGGTCGATATTGGCATGCCCGAACTTGATGGAATTGAGGCGGCACGTCAAATCCATGAGGCAGTTCCTGAAACCAAGATCCTCGTGCTCACGATGAACGAGTCAGACCATACGATACGACGTGCGCTGGACGCCGGTGCCAACGGATACCTTTTGAAATCTGATCTTACGGATGTCCTCCCGAAAGCCGTGGAAGCCGTTGTAGCGGGCAAGCGCTTCCTTACTCCGAAAGTATCTGAAATCGTGCTGGAAGGATTTCTCAATACAACAGGGCAACATCAATCGGTTGAGGGGAAAGGCACCCGAACTACCCCTCGCGAGACTGAAATCATCCGACTCTTAGCCGCGGGAAAGACGAATAAGGAGATTGCCGCGCTGTTGCAAATCACTGCCAGGACTGTCGAGACGCACCGATCCAAAATCATGCTCAAGCTTGGCGTTCATTCTCTGGCCGAGCTTATTCATTATGCTTTGCGTCATGAATTAATCCCTGTAACAGTTACCAGGTAGGACTTTAATTTCCTCGTAGCCCGAAGACTTGTGACGTCGCCTTTGGATCACGGTCAGAGGCGAACTCCCGCCCAAAAATTCCGAGGTTGCCCAGCAATTCCTCGACTTGACCTGAACAGACGGGGCCGCATTTGTTTCACTGATCCGAAAATAACTTCCGCACCATCTCGCCACCTCAAGCCCGCATGAATCGAAAGAATATGTCCTTATTCAGTCCTTGAATTTCCAAAACAAAATAGAAATCACAAGACCATTCCTAAATCGGTACGCCCAATTCCCCCCTCTTAGTCGAGCGATATCAACAGGCTAGAAAGATCAAGGGTTTAGAAAATTTCAATTGTGGAACAGCACGTGCCTGTCATTACCCGTGACACCGCCTGACTGGCCCGACTCTACCCCTTCTTAGTGCAGGCGTTTCAATTCTAGCTAAATTGGAGGACGCATGCTCATGCGCATCACCCCGGCCGGAGTGTTCCTGTTGTTAGTAACTGCGATTCATGCCCAAGACTTGCCTGTCAAACCCGAAGTTCAGAACGCGGAGGATCTGGCGCCTTCTGATGCCATTGTCTTTGCAGCGCAAGGCCAATCAGCCCTAGGCGCGCTCAATTCAGATGCCTTGTTTCCCACAGCCGAGGCGCAGCCAATGCCAGATAAACCGACACCTCTCGCCCGCGAGGGACAGTGGATATCTGCGGGCGAAGATTGGCCACGGTTCTCGGATGATCTTGTCGTGGTTGCGAGAAAGAATGATGGCCGCATGACGTGGCACGTCGAGAAGGTTAATTCCTGCACCTGGTGCGGTGCTCCGATGACATGGAAGCAGGCCATGTTCGATAGAAAATCCTCCTCGATGTGGGCGGTGCGTTCCGCGCTCTTTGTTGCAGACATCGAAATCACGCACCACATGCCATGCTTTGAGGCAGGGACGTGCAGAGATAACCCAATCCTGGGCCAAAGTAGGCTGCAAGCCTATTCTGTCGCGGCGGGGCTGACGGCATTCGCATGGATTGGTGAAGCTTATTGCCGCAAGGGCGACCGCAATTGGCGAGTTGGCGGCTATAGGAATTGGTGGATCGTACCAGCAATTGGGTATGCGTCTTCTGCGATCGGCATTATTACGAATTTAGCAACTTGGCATAGTCGATGACAGACCATCATGTCCGGTCCCCTGGATTTTTGACATCCACCATGAACCCAATTTCACTTTTCTGGGGAAATAGGCCAAGGGTACCGAGGCAACATTGAGTCTTACGGCGATGAACCGCCGGTTGGAAGGAAACGCTAGGAAAACCGTTCATTTTGCAAAGAAATCGGAGGCTGCTTTATTGCGGCCTGGTTGGGCCGGGAAGGTACCGCTGCACGCTTAAGTCGGAGAAAGTCCTGGAGAAATGAACATCATGAAGACAATGGCTTCGAGCAAGAAAACGGTCTCCTTTGCTGTCATTGTGGCAACCTTCATTTTCCCTCCCTTGTTGGCGTCGCCCCGACAAGGAAGACTTCCTAGAATCTCAGGCTCCCAACAATCTAGGTTTTCAGTCAATAGAAGAAATGGCCGGATTATCCCGCCAAGTGTATCGCAGAGCCAGCTTGCTTCCTACGGGCACTTGCCAATAAGGTTTGAAGAAATGTCGGACAGACGGACAATCGGGTGCGATTTTTATCCCACGGTCCCGGATATACGCTGTTTCTTACCGCTGATGAGGCCGTATTCAAATTCTCCGGGCAGGATCTGATCTCGCAAGGGAAACGGCACGGGCTGAAGTTCGTCCGGGACCGTCTCTTGAGCAAAGTGACTGAAGCCTCCGTTGTGAGAATGAAACTAAAGGGCGCGAACAGCGCACTTTCGATAACGGGTCTAAACAGGCTTCCCGGCGTTTCCAACTATTTCATCGGGCAAGATTCCAGGAAATGGCACAAAGGTGTCGCTTCCTATGCGAGGGTTCAGTACTCGGAAATCTATTCTGGCATCGATTTGGTGTACTACGGGACTGGGAATCGAGTCGAATATGACTTCATTGTGAAGCCGGGCGCGGACCCGAAGCAAGTTTTATTGTCGTTTGATGGGGCAGATAAGATATCGCGAGACACCAACAGCGGTGATGTTTCCATTCCGACGGTAGCCGGGAAGATGGCTTTGCAGAAGCCGGTGATTTATCAAATGGAGAATGGGCAGAAGAAAATTATAGAATGCAATTACAAATTTCAGGGAAACGATCAGCTCGGATTTGACGTAGGAGATTACGACCGCTCGGAGCCCCTCGTCATCGATCCGGTCCTGGCCTATTCCACTTATCTTGGTGGATCTAAGCAGGATGATTCTTATGGCATGACTGTCGATTCCATCGGAAATGCGTTTATCGCTGGATCTACGTGGTCAAACGACTTCCCCGTCGAAGGAACATCGATTTCGGCACCACCTCTTGGGGGTTACAAAATGTTCGTGTCAGAGATCAATCCGTCAGGAACTGCTTTGATCTATTCGACCTATATTGGCGGGACGAGTGGATACGAATTGGCTACTGGAATTGCCATCGATAGCAACGGGTATGTCTATATTACAGGTATCATAAGCTCAGCAGACTTTCCCGTTACACCCAATGCATTTCAAACGAGTTATGGAAGTGGCGCAGTCGAGAATGCGGCTCTTTGCAAACTTACCGCCGATGGGCAGTCGCTTCTGTACTCGACCTATCTTGGAGGGACAGTCGCAGATGAGGGCTACGGTATCGCTGTTGATTCAGGCGAAAACGCCTACGTAACGGGATACGCCAGCTCTTTCGGGTTTCCAACCACGCCAAACGCGGTGCAGAGCACGTTGAAGGGTTCCCAAGGAAATGCGTTCGTCTCTCGCATAGATACAACCCAAAGCGGGATGAGTTCACTCGTGTATTCAACCTTCCTGGGCGGAACGTCCACAACCATCTTTGAAACGACTGAGGGAGGCAGTGCAATTGCCATTGATTCCCAAAAGAATATTTATGTTGCAGGCACAGCGTGTTCGCCGGATTTTCCCGTGACGCCGAATGCTTTCAAAACGACTGGAAGCGCCGACAGTTGCTCTGCGTTCCTTAGTCAAATTGACACGACCCAGTCGGGAAGCGCTGGGCTGATTTATTCGACGTATTTCGGCGGCACTGCCTCTGGCAGTACGTTCGACATAGGATATGGCTTGGCGCTTGATTCCAGCAATAAGGTCTACGTATCTGGAAGCTCTACAACTTCGGATTTTCCAACAACGACCGGTGCTACGAATAGCGCGACCGGCAAAGCCTTCGTCGCAAAATTCGATACCACACAGTCGAACGCAAATTCGCTCATTTACTCTACGCTCATAGGCGGCTCAAACGGAACTTCAAACGATGCGGCTACAGTAGTAGCTGTTGACCCCAACGGAAATGCTTATCTCACAGGGTGGACATTTGGATCGGATTTCCCCATTACATCGGAGGCATCGCAATCGATACTGGGTCGCGCTGCCAGCACGTTCTTAACGGTTATAAACGAAGATGCTTCTCAGATCTTATACAGCACCTATTGGGGCGGGACCAATAACTTTAGTTTTTCTTATGGCTTGGCTCTCGACACGAACTATAACATGTATATCACGGGATTCACTTACGCTTCTGATATGGAAACGACGACTAGCGCATTTCAACCGTCCGGAAGTGGGCGCGGTAACGACGCGTTTGTAGCCAAGCTCACGGCCCTCAATGTTCCCAGGATTTCTTCGCTGTTGCCTCCGTGTGGCCCGAATGGCGCTGACATTAGGATCAATGGTTTGAATTTTGGTTCCTATCAAGATAGCAGCACCGTCACATTTGGAGCGGAAAGCGCGCCGATTGTCTCTTGGAGCGATACCGCCATCGTGGCACAAGTGCCCGCTTCTGCCCCTCTTGGCTCACTTCAGACGAGAGTCAACACAGTGCTTGAATCGAGTAATTCGGAACCGTTCGTGGTCTTGTCTGGTCATATTGAATGGGGTAGACGTAACCATGAAGGGTCGGATTGCGACGAGCATCATCGTAACTGTCTCGATGACGGCGATGATCGAAAATGCGACCGTGACATTCGCCGGATGAGAAGAGAGCGGTCTGAATCTACGAATTAGGCCACATTATTCGGCCGTAGGGTGGCTCTCGCGACCGACATTGGGCAAATAAATTTATTCCAATTCGGAAATGCGCCACGAGCGGCAATTCGCGCCGACCAGATCAGTTTTCGCAAGCGTGTGCGGCGCCTACGGAGACATCGGATCAGATGCTTCCAGACCTCATAGTCATCGCAATACCACTCTGGCAGAACCTGCGATGCTTCCGCGTAAAGCTCACCCAATGAGAACACGGTTTCCAGTTGATCAAGCTAGGGATCAAATGATTCTAACCCCACTACGCTTTGGTACACGCGGCGGTCGGCATTAAGACGGTCTTTAACGCAACGGTCGGTCAAGTTGAAAAATATTTTCGGCCAAGAAGCGCACCTCGTGCATCTCACCTTCAGAGATCTTTGGCGAAAGGGAATGCCTTTTGGTGCGATTCTTGGCTCAGAGATCTAATTGAGATAAGAGTGTGTCGAGGTTGGACTCATTAACCAGGAGGTCGGGAGTCTTCGCGGAAAGCCCTTCCACTTCGTCAAACGCCTGAAACAGGCGCATCTTAGCGAGCGCGTATTCTTCCGTTCCCGTGAATTCCCGGCCGGTGCGCGCGGAATACTTTCCCAGGGCGTTCTTATCCACGAAAATCCGCACCGGGAAGACATGTTTCCTGTCGACCGAGGTCATGTACACGTACTCGGTCCCCTCGGCCGCCCCGCGCTTCGATTTCTCGACTTCGTAAAAATAGTATTGGTACACGTAGCCCGTCGCGGCGGAATAACTCTTGACGCGATGCGCGGCTTCCGGACGAGGCATGCAAGGATTATTCAAGCCAAGAACATCCATGTCAACCGGGGATCTAACGGCGGCTCGTGGAGTCTCCATGAGATTTATGTGTTGCCCGGCCGTTGTAGCGCCAACCTTCAGGTTGGCATTTCAGATTCCAGCCGATGCCCGTCCGCCGCGGCGGAGGGGCGCTACAACTACCAATTCGGCATGGCCTGAAACCGCAGTCTGCCCCAAATTGAATCCCATTTCCCGATTGCTTTTCCCAACTCGGCACCAAGCCCGCATCCACTCGGATTAACTTCAGCCGCGAAAATTTCCCCTCGGCTCATGGAATCCCCGGAACGAAATACCAGCAACACCGTGATGGCGCGAGCCTTGCGCGAATTTCTTTCCGTTTCAAACCTGAGCAACAACCTTCGCAAGGAGCGCATATCGCCCGATGGACCACGCTGGCACAGCGCGTGCAATTGCCGCTGCAATGGAAAGGTGCACGAAAGTTCGCGGACGCTGCACTCCATCTCTCACCCCGTCTCACTGGCGTCCTGCGTTGCTTCTCGTCGCGTCGTTCCTGGGCTGTGGCGGACTTGTAGGTTCGGGTCCGCCACCGCCCCCTCCAGTAGTCACGGTGACGGTCGCACCGCCGAGCGCATCCGTGCCCCTGGGAGAGCCGCAGACATTCACCGCGACAGTCAGCAATGCGGCGAGCACAGCCGTGACTTGGAGCGTGAATGGAATTTCAGGCGGGAATGCAACGGTCGGAACGATCAACGCGAGCGGCGTTTACTCGGCTCCAGCAAATCTCCCGGCGCCCGCTTCCGTCACCGTGCAGGCGGCGAGCACCGCGGACAGCTCCAAAACTTCCGCCTCGATGGTGACGATCACGAGCGACATTTCCGTTTCGGTTTCTCCCGTGGCGATGCCAGTCGAGCTGGGCTCTTCGCGGCCGTTCACGGCCACGGTGAATTCCGCCGCCAATCCCAATCGGTCCGTCACCTGGATGCTTTCCGGCAGCGGATGCGCGGGCGGCGCGTGCGGAACCGTGGATTCTTCGGGGATGTATACGGCCCCGCAAATCTTCATTGCGTCGCCGGGAATTTCCCTCACCGCCGTCAGCGTAGCCGACCCATCCAAGAGCGCCACGGGGACCATTACGGTCACGAGCGCTTTTTCCCTCGCCGTGACCGGGCCGTTGACGATCACTGCGGGCAACACGGCCGCTTACGCGGCGACGCTCACGCCGGCCGCCGGCTCGAATCCCAGCCGCCAGATTTCCTGGAGCGTCGCGGGGACCGGTTGCAACGGCGCGGCCTGCGGGACTATTTCCCCGGGCGGCGTGTATACCGCTCCGTTAATTCCGCCTTCTCCTGCCGTTGTGCAAATTATCGCCACGCCGCAAGCCGATCCATCGAAGGCGACCTCCGTTTCCCTTGCCATTCTTCCGGCCGTGAGCGTTTCGATCTCGCCTACCGCTGCGACGGTGGCGCTCGGCAGTGCGCAGGCCTTTCAAGCCACCGTGACCGGAGCGCAGGATACGTCCGTCACCTGGGACGTCAATGGAGTAGTCGATGGCAACGCCGCGGCCGGATCGATTCTCAATTCGCAAACCGCACCGGACAACACCAGGTACTCTGCCCCGCAAGCCATGCCGGCCGGCGGATCGGTGACCGTGAATGCGCGCAGCAACGCCAATCCAAACTTTTCCGCAAGCGCCACGATCACGTTCATGGCTGCCATCAGCGTGACTCTAACGCCGGCGAGCGCGACGCTCGCCGTCA
Source organism: uncultured Acidobacteriota bacterium (assembly GCA_963740035.1). Classification (GTDB taxonomy): domain Bacteria; phylum Acidobacteriota; class Terriglobia; order Acidiferrales; family UBA7541; genus Palsa-360. The sequence goes on along the minus strand of CAVUDA010000017.1, from coordinate 26,353 downwards.
ACCGCAGGCAGACCTTCACCGCCCTCGTCAACAACACGCCCAACCAAAATGTGGCGTGGCTGGTCAACGGAATTTCAGGCGGAAATTCGGTGATGGGCGAGATTTGCGCCGTGGCGTCCAATCCGTGCCAGCCAGTTTCGGCCAGCGACGGCGGAAGCGTCGATTATGTTGCGCCGGCCGGAGTGCCCTCCCCCGATCCGGTCACCATCACGGCCACGAGCCAGACATCCAGCGCCGCGACTGCTACGGCAAGCGTCACGATTCTGCCGCACGACGTTGTCAGCGTTCAACCGGGAAGCGTCACGATAGCCACCGGCGGGCAGTTGCGATTTGCCGCCACCGTTACGGGCGCCAACAATCAGCAGGTTCTCTGGTCTGTCACAGGCATTGGGTGCGCCAATGCAGGGGTTTGCGGGTCGATTGATTCCACCGGGCTGTACGCGGCGCCGCTCTCGCCCGTCCTGATCAATGTGGTGGCCACGAGTTCGGAAGACATCACCCAATCGGGAACGGCATTCGCCACAATTAACAACAGCTCGGGCATTTTTTCACTTTCTCCGACGAGCGCCTACGCAGGTTCGGTAGGTGGTTATAGTTTGCTCGTTTCCGGGAACAACTTTTCTCCGTCGAATCCCGGGCCTGGTTCCACGATTCTGGTGGCCGGAGCCGCGCGATCCACCTCGTGCTCATCGAACACGCAATGCATCACGTCGCTCGACGCTCCCGACCTGCAATCCGCGGGAAACCTTGCGGTACAGGTGGAAAATCCCGGCGGCTTGCTCTCCAACACGGAAACTTTCGTCGTGCTGGCCCCGGGCTCGGAGGGAAGCGGGATTCCTCTGACGCCGAGCGCGCCCACAAGTACGGGTGATGACATCGTCGTTGTGGAACTCAGCACCAACGGCGGATCGGGCGCCTCGGGAAACATAACCCTGAACATCGGCGCAATCGGAGCCTTCTCCCGGGCGACGTCCTCCTGTGTGCTCGGCGGAAGTCCGGTCGTCATTCAGCGGCCTGCTTCGGGAACGGGGACTGCGGACCTTTGCGTGTTTTCCGTGAGCGCCCTCGATCCGTCCTTCACTTACACGGTCAGCGGCGCGCCAACGCCGGACATCACCGTCAGCAATCGCGAGCCTCTGGGCCTGGGAATCCTGCACTTGACGCTGCAAGTCCCCGCCACGGCCGCCCCGGGCCCGCGAACTTTGTTCGTTGAAAATCCGGAAAAGGACAAGGCCGCCGGAACCGGCGCCATCGAGGTGCGTTGATGCGAATCAGAATGCGAATCGTCGTGTCGCTTTTGCCTGCAATTTTATTTCTTCCGGCCGTTCGGGCCACTACGCTCGCGCGGCTCAGCCTCAATCAACTGGCCGCGGGATCCGATGCCGTGGCGCGCGTGCAGTGCGCGAGCGCCGAATCGCATTGGGAAAACGGCTCGATCTGGACAGTGGCGACGCTCGAGGTCGTTGAGACTCTGAAGGGAAATCTGCCTCGCGAAATTGCGGTGCGATTGCCGGGCGGGCGCGTCGGGCATCTGATCGCTACCGTCGACGGCACGCCCAAATTCAAGCCGGGAGACGAAGCCGTCGTGTTTCTGGAATGTTCGCCCGCGGGAGGATTCACGGTTGCCGGCTGGGTCGAGGGAACCTTCCGAATCTCGCGCGATCCGCGAACCGGCAACGAAACCGTGACTCAGGATTCGAGCGCCTTTGCCGTATTCGACGCGGCGACTCGCGCGTTTCGCGCGGACGGAATTCGCCGGATGCCGATCGGCGAGTTTCGCGCGCGAGTTGCCGCCGCCGTCGCCCGCGGCAGGGAGAAAAGCAGATGAGCGCAAATCGCAGCCGTAAGTTTCGCAGCACGATTTCCCTCGCCGTGGCTTGCCTGTTCCTCTTGCAAATCACCGCCGTATACACCGGAGCGTACGATCTGGGAACGACGGTGGCCGACATGCGCCAGGCGTCGTCTGCGTCGGGAGGAACCTCCTGCCCGCAACTCACGCGCTTCAACATTTCCACGCCCGGCTCGATCAATCGCCAGTGGAGCACTTCGCTCGGCGTGAATCCCGCCACAATCCTTACGGCGGACCGGACATCGGCGGGCCAGCTGAACGAAATCGAAGCGGTCATTCAACAATCGCTGTCGGTGTGGACCGGCGTTTCCGGCACTTTGCTCGTGCCGTCCGCGCTCACCAGGCTAAACCGCACATCAATGACGGCAGCGTGCACGTCCTCGGATGGGCTCAATTCGATTTGCTTCAACCAGAGTGACCCGGGGTTCGCCCTCGGCGTTCTGGCGTTCACGCGCGTCGTTTCGGCTGACGCGATTGGCGAGCAGCTTTCCACGACCACCGCTCCTTCCACCTTCGTCGGCCAGATCCTGGACGCGGATGTTCTGGTGTTGCCTGGCGACGCCAACACTGCCTTCGCCACTCCCGCCGCGCTCCCCTCGAACCCGAACGCATACGACCTGGAATCCATCGTGACCCATGAACTCGGCCACTCCTTCGGTTTCAATCATTCGGGCGTGTGGGGCGCGATGATGTTTCCCTTCTCTCCTCAGCCGGGCCAAATAACGGGCACGAGACCCACGGCGCAGTCTCCCGATGTGCCGCTTTCAGACGACGATCGCGCGGGGCTGCGCGTGCTCTATCCGGACCCGAGCGACTCCGTGCACATCGGCGCGATCAGCGGCCACGTGTTGCCCGCGAATCCGCTCGCTCTTCCAATTTCTCCCGCCGGAGTGACGGGCATCTTTCCCGCGCAAGTCGTGGCCCTGGACAATGCAACCGGTACCGTGACCGCCTCGGTGATGGCCGGCTGGAGTTGCAGCGACCCCGGCCCGGCGCAATTTGACGGCGCGTTTTCCTTGCAGCGGTTGCTGGTGAGGACCTCGCAGAGTTACCAGATTTATGCGGAGCCGCTGGATGGCCCGGTGGTCCTCGGAAACGTCATCTACAATTCGACTTCGCTGTGCCGGAATTCGACGACCGATCCCGGCTGGCCGGCGCAATTTGCGTGCACGGTTCCGGCATCCGCGGCGCCTTTTTCGGCGCGCATCCGGCCGGGGCCATGAAATTTCTTCGGTGCCGAACCCAAATTTCCCGCTGGCCATGCAGCCTAAAACTCCGATCTCGTCCAAACCCGGTTTGGTAGCGCCGGCGGTGTTGTTGCGTGCTTCGACACCAGAAATCTTGGCACTCAAATCAAATCGGCCTGCATCTGCTAAATTTGTTATGGGTAGTGGAATCTCGTCGGAGGTCCGGCAATGAGCACGACAGTCAGTTGTCCGAATTGCGGGTACAAGCAGGGGCCCACGGCCAAATGTCGGAAATGCTCTACGCTATTCGATTATTACTATATGGGGCCGCCTAAGGCACACGCCGGCGATTCGCAAAGCCCCGAGACTGCTGAACCGCCGGCTGGGATTCTTCGCCGCATCTTTCGACTGCTGACAGGCTCAGCGCGTCCATCTTGATCGTGTCTGGTTCTCTCCCTGCGCCGCGACAGAAAAAAGGATGCGTCCATGGGAGTGGGTACACAAACTTGGGCTTCTGGCTAATCCGGCAATCCATTCCCTGCCCTCCAGGATTTTCTTCGAGTGAGCCGTTTGCCATTCCTTCCAATGCCGCTCCCCATACGTCGCCGAGACGTTCCAAGTTTCCTGACGAACCTTAACAAAGTGCTAGACGGCATCGACTCAGAGGTGCATCCGGATAAGCAGCTGCAAGTCGTGACGTGTTCGACTGCACTTCCGCGAAACGATTGAACTGGTCGTCGAGGCTATTGTGCGCCACCAAAAAAAGCAGCGCGCTCAAGGCAACCATGGTGATAGGGATGTACGGCCAGCGCCTGCCGCGGTTATTTTCATGGCAAAGTGGAATGATCGCGAACGTGCCTGCATCGGGTAGCAGGGCTAGAGTCTTTTTGGAATCGCCAGATCAGGGAGCCGACCGCTGTGGCCGCGGCAGCATGTCCCATTTTAGTGCCTTGCGGCGAAAAATAAAAAAACGTGCACAGACGGGGTGAAACAGTCACTCCTCATGCCTTTTCGAATGCATTCTCCCCGAGAAACCGAGATTTTGGCGATAGCCGATCCCGGCATTTTCAGGCGCCGGGCACCCGATGCGCCCCACGGGGCGATTCGCTTTTTCCGCGATGGTTCGCCCCAGCCCTTTACGGCAATCACTGCCTTATGAGAAAGGGCCTGGCAGTCGCGCCAGCCAAGCTTCAAAACTTGGTCCAAGTGAAGCCGAGTGACTTGTAGCCTCCCACCTTCATTCCGGTGGCTCCTAGCGCGTTGTCATAATGCCAGGGAGAACCGGAGCTATCGTTAAACATTGAGGCGATGACGCTCCCGTAAAGCCCGACGGGAGCTCCGGGCGTGTAATAGCCGGCTGACGGCGCGTAGATTGCCGCAGCAAAGGGCATTCCACCGAGCCGCACGGTATTCGTTCCACCGTAAACGAACTGCATGTTCGACGGGATTCCGTTGAACGGGGTCTTCGAAGTCGAACAGGTAACATTGCCATAGCTACCGGGATTGGCTACAACGCCCGCGCCTACCGTGGGTTTGCAGGCATTAAGCCCCCCGGCACCGGAGATATGAACGATCTCGGTTGAAGAAAAGCCCGAGGGAAGACCGGATTCCGTGGGGCAGCCGCCCGAGGAACAATTCCCGACCATATTGAATACGACGACGGTGTTTCCGTTGACGGGGTTGGGATCGATGACGACCTGGGCGTCGCTGCTGCCCATATTAATGCTGTTAATGTTGTAAATCCCTCCGCCTATAACGTGAACCACAGTGACATCCGCGCTGTTGGTTCCCGTATTTCCGATCGTGAGGTTTCCGTACGACCCGGGTTGCAGAGTGAATACGTTTGCAGAAATTGTGCTACCAGAGTGATTGCTACCAGGGCCGTCGTAAACATTGACCGCGGCGCCAGTGCTGCAACCTGAGATGGAAGCGCAACTGGAATTTACGTTCTGACCCGTAGTGATATTTGGGTGAGTGCTATCGACCGGAGGCGGGTAGCAAGGTTGCGCCGTACACCCCCAGGGAAGTTTGGCGACAAAAGTTGAGGGTTCCTTGTACGTGCCCTGGTCAAAAGGAGGGGTGCTGGTAGCGGTGTGGCCGGTCTTATTCGTGACCCCGTTGAGGCAAGGAGGATTTGGACTTGTCCCCGCTTGGTTTGACGTCGCTACGATTGTGTTTTCCGCCGTAATCGTCCCATTAACGGTCACACCCGAGCCCAGATAAACGTTCCCATTCGTTCCGATATTCCCGCCGCTCGTCTGGCTGTTGAGGGTCGTGCTGTACGCGCCGTTGTTCAAATTGGAATTATAACTGTCCGTGTAGCTTCCGGAGCTTGTAAAAGTAATGGAACCACAGGCATTGGAAGTTGTCTCCAGACCATTGGTGAACACCGGCGAAGTAAGCCGGTCGAACGTCTCCACAACCTGAACATTAGAGGTCGTAGTGCCCTGGACGGTTCCCACGGAAGTGATCTGCCAAGTTTGCACGGCCGGGCCGGTCAGCCAGGAAACAGTGGTGGTGGCAGGAGGCATACGCAGGAGCGTGGCGGTAGTCGTATAAGAAGCACCGTTAATTCCCGAAACGGTCCCAGACGCCACAGTTGCAAAGTTGTTGGCGATAGTTCCCGTTGGATCATAATAGTTCGAGGCGCCGCTTGTGGACGAGAGCGACACGGGCGCCGTGGTGCTGCTGCAACCATTCCCCGTCGCCGTACACGTCACGGGGTAGTTGGTGACCGTGAAACCCGGGTAACTGGAAGAAAGGGTGGGGGAGGGGTAAGCATTGCTGCCGGTGGAGTTGGCGAGCCAGTTGATCGTCGCTTGGACCCCAGCCTCCGCCACATAGCGAGCTTGCGCGGTCTGCCGGTAATTCAAGGACGTCCAAGTTTGCGATTGCGAAGTAAACATGACGGTCGCAGCTAGGACGGTCAGCACCAGGATTGCCAACAGGGCGAAGATCAAGGCGGAACCCTTTTCCGATGCGTTGCGTTTCCTTTGTTTAATCATGATTCGGTTTCCTCCCGCGGCCAGGAATTCATTGCAGCCGCGAAGTTTAGTAAAGCGTTACGTTCGGCGGCTGTGGTTGCAGCCGGCTGGCGTCGCCCCAATTGGATTGTTCGTAGCCGGCCAATATGTTGCGTGGCGACAAATCCAGGAATGACTTGGTCATTGACAAATATTGGTTAGTAGTTGGGTCGGGCCTCAGGCTCTGCACACTGAGGGTGAGGCCGATGTTTGCTACCATGTAGTAGGTACTCGTGGTAGTGCCCACTGTGATCTGTTGCGTGGAAATGTCGTATTGGAAGCAGGGAGTGGGCCCGGTACTCGGCGGATTCTGATTCAGCGTCGAGAGCAACGTCTGCGCCGTGCTTACGGTATTGACGCCCGGAGTGATGGTGGTCACCGACCTGGTCAGAGTTCCGGGGGTGGTTGTGGTTCCGAATGTGGTTGGGAAGTTACAGGTGTAACGCACGTAAACAAGCGAGCCGTCTGAGTTAAGGTCTCCCCATAGGTTCAGGACATTGCAGGTCGAACCGTCGGTAGCCGTATAAGCAGCCATACCGCTCGGAACCGTCACGCAGGAAACATTTCCTGTAGTTGTGGTTGTGGCGTTGCTAGAAGGGGATACGATTCCGTAAGGAGAAACACCGATGGCATGGATGGGGGCGCCCGCGGCATGATTGTTTAAAAAGGTGCCGGTGATCGAGGTCGAAGTGAGACTTGTGATAGCTACCGGCTCTTCGTTGGGTCCCGCGTCCACCAGCAGAATTTCCCCTGGACTCCCTGCTGGACTCCCTGCATACATCGAAGTGGTCGAAGAAACCGCGACGGTCTGAGGTGTGGCGCTTTTGGTAACCGCAGCGCTGAGCGTCGCGCCTGAGGTCCCGCCTCCGGGCAAGTCCACGAATCCGGCCTGCCCGACTTCTTGCGCCATCAATTCCGCGACGGCCCGCACATTTTCGTACATGTCGGACTGCTGTTCGGTTCGTCCGTAGGCATTCTGATTATATGAAATCATGGAAATGACCGCGCCCGCGACCACCAGCAGAACGGCCATGCTAACCAGCAATTCGGGCAGAGAGAATCCCCTGCAAGTGGAACCAGAGGATTGCAAGCCACGCGCCCTTGCATTTCGTCCGCAAAAATTTCTTGTGCCCTCAGAATGAGAGATCATGGATAGGGAACTCCTATGCGGACGCCTCACAGATTTGCCGCCTTGATGGCAACCAGCTTCATGGAAACAGCACCGCCCTTTATCCCAGCGGCGACGGAACTCGCGACAACGGTGATGGTCTTCAGACAGCTAGTGGAGTCGAGGGATACCTGCCACTGACGGGTGTAGTACGCTCCGGTGGAACTTGTCAGGAGGTTGCCATTGGTATCCAGGTAGTCGACGAAGTACGTAACCGGCGCGGCCGGGGGAATCGAGCCAACGGACGTGCCGGGTGCGAATGACCCGGCGCCAGTCCCGCATCCAGTGGTTGCCGATGACCCGCCGCCAAGCCCGCATATATTGGGCGAGGTGCCGGTGCAGGATGTAGTTCCATCCAGGGCGTTCACCGCTGCTGGAAAGACAGTGGTATCCGTGGTGGCGTCATTAAAGCCGTCGCTGATGATATTGTCCTTATTAAGACTGACCAACTGTTCCATCTTGTCCTGGGCGTATTCGGTGACTCTGGTGGCAACGTCTCCTTGCGCATACGTGGTTTGAGTGGACAACATGAATACGGGTAGAACGCCCGCGACAACAATGACCAAAATCGCTGCGGCAACGAGCGTCTCGATCAAAGAAGAACCGCGCTCCAAGCGTGCGCAATCTCGAAGTCGCCGCTCTGCCTGCTCGGTTCGTGGGCAGCGCGAGAGTTGCCAGCGGCAGCCTGGAAGTGATCGGTTGTTCAACATGCGTGTGAGTTGTTCAGCCATTCTTTTTGCTCCTGTGCTCAGAACTGAACCCATGCCGACCCGCTGTAGGTATATGAGGTCGGCTGGCCAGCAATCGATACAGCGACGGCTGCATACTGGCCCCGAATATTCGTGAAATAAATCGCGGAGCTTGCCGTGGCGTTTCCGGAGCTGTCCGTCGCCATGCCGCGCGAGTTGAAATAAATCGGCGTGGTTTGCGCAATCGACGATTGTTGGCCCGCCGGCGTGGTAATCGATCCGTACCCAAAGGTATCGCCAGTTGACAAATTGGTTGCGCCGCCATAGATCGCCCACGCAGTACCGTTCCAGACTTCAATCTGGTAAGTATTGGCCGCCGTATTAAAGTTCAGACGGCTCTTTGCGCCCGCGGAGGCCGCCCGCATGCGCGCAAGAAAGATTTGTGCGGAAATGCTCCGAATATCGTTCGCCATGCGGACATTTTGCGTTACGGTCACAACTTTGGGAATTGCTATCCCTGCTATGGTGATGATTATGAACACGGCTATAACCAACTCGACCAAAGAATAACCGCGCGATGCGTCAGCCTTCGGCGATCTCGTACCCGCAATTGATCTTGTCCTATCGAATCGCATCGTGCCTCGCATCTTTAAAGTTTGGCGACTTCGTTCAATTTCCGTGAGTAATTTTCTTGTTCATGCTCACTGTTTCAGAAACTCCAACCGGGCATCTCCGAGAGTTGCAGGCGTGTGGCCCGTTCCCGTTTCAAACCGCTGCCCTCGTATGCCAACCGAATCTTCAATACAACCCACATCAGGTAGAGCAACTGTCCGGCCACCCTATGCCATCCAAGCAAGTGCTTTGATATCTGTGGATTAGAGATCAAATGGAAGGTACAAAAAATGGCCTCCCGTTGTGGTGTGGGTAGAAACTGTACAAATCGAGTGTGGCTCTGTAGGGCTTCATTCGCGTCCTCGGTCTAATCAGCTTCGACAAATTCTGGAGGGGGTCCTATTGGGACTAAGCTAAATATCTTCAGTGAGATGGCTCTTTCTCACTCAAACCCGCGCAATGCGCGGGTCGATTCCTATGATTACGTTATCGGCGAAAATGAAGAAAGGTGTAGTCCCGGCGGCCCTGAGGATTTGACAAGGGCTTGGTAAGAGGTACGCGGCGCAGCGGGACTGTCCTACGGGGTATTGGCTCTTGACTCGTTGAATTTTGAATCGAACGATTTCATGCAGTTCGCGACCGTTTGCACGACGGCTTCGTCGCCGACCGCGGTATTGATCATGACGTGGTACATGGCGCGGTCGGGCCAGACCACGCGAAGATACTTTTCGAGGAAGCCGGCGCGTTCGCGATCGACGGTATCCACAAGCTCCTGCGCATCTCTCTCACTCTTGCCGCGAGCCAACAGGCGCCGTACCTTGTCTTCTCTCGGGGCATAGAGAAACACGCGAAAAGCGTCCGGGCGGCTGCTGAGAAAAATTTGCGATCCCCTTCCGACAATCACGCAGTCTCCCTTGCTCGCGGCGTGCAGGACGACGCGCTGGGTGATCTTCAAAATGGTTTCGCTGTCCACCAGATTCAGCTTGGGCGCGTTGAGACTGCCTTCGTAACTTCCACGCATGAAGGATTTCATCAGCCGGTAGTAAAGCGGATCGGTTCGCTCCTCGCGCTGCTCCACCACCGCCTGGGAACAATGCGCGAGGCGGGCGATTTCCTCCGTGAGCAACTGATCCCAAAGCTTCCAGCCAAGCCGCTCGGCAAGCCGCTGGGCGATTTCGCTGCCGCCGCATCCATATTCGCGTTCCACTGTGACGATCTTGAGCATGCGGTCTCCATTGCGCCCGCTGCGATTCGCGCGTGCGCCCACTTTGACAGTGCAATTACTCCGCCACTACATGGCCTCCGCCGCCGGGATCATTCTTCTTCAATACAAAAGAGAGAAAGAACATGATGCCAGACCCTACGGCAAGCACCATGAAGGTGTCAACATATGCCGCGGCGCTCGACTGTGCCTGGATGGACTGGTAAATTCTGGCGTAGGCCGCTATTTGCGCTCCGTGCTTGTCCAACCCGGACTGGGCCAGGTGTTGCGAAAGATTGTTGATCGCTCCTTGAAAACGCGGATTGCCTTCGCGAATGTGGCCGATGAGAATTTCCTGATGAAATTGAGCGCGCCGCGCGAGCAGCGTCGTCACGATCGAGGTTCCCACGCTGCTGCCGATGTTGCGCATGAAATTGACCATTCCGGAGACCGCATTATTTTTCTCCGGCGGAACTCCTATATATGCCGCCAGCGTAATCGGCACGAACAGGAAACCCATCCCAAAGACCTGATCGACGCGCAGCCATAGCGCGGTATTGAAACTCATGGTCAAGTTGATCTGCTTCGTGGAATAGAACATCGCCAGGGCCAGGCAGAGCCAGCCGAAGGCGATCAGGTGCCGCGCCTGAATTTTCGTCGTCAGCGTGCCCATGATCGGCATTTCAATGAGCAGGCACACCCCTCCCGCAGAAATCGCCAGGCCCGCGACCTGGGCCGTATATCCCGCCAAAGTCTGAAGAAACAGCGGCATCAGGACCAGGCTGCTGAACAACATGATCCCCAGCGTGAACATCATCAGATTGGAGCTGGCGAAATTGAAATTCTTGAATAAGCGCACGTCGACGATGGGCGCTTTTTGATACCACTCCCAGATCACCAGCGTGATCAGGCATACCGCTGCTGTGATGACCAACGTCGTGATGAAACGCGAACCGAACCAATCGTCTTCCTGCCCTTTGTCGAGCAATATTTGCAGCGCTCCAACGCCCAAGGCCAGCAAGGCAATCCCAATGTAGTCCAGCTTGACTCCCGCGGCTTTGATCTTGGCCAGGTAGGGCGGATCTTCGACGAAACGATAGACCAAAAGCAATGTCAACAGACCCACCGGCAAATTGATGAAAAAAATCCAACGCCATGAATAATTGAAAGTGATCCAACCGCCCAGGGTGGGACCGATTGTCGGAGCCGTGACGGCCGTGATGCCGTAGAGCGCGAAGGCCAAGCCGCGCTGCTGCGGCGGAAACGTGTCCGCCAGAATGGCCTGCGCCATGGGTTGCAGCCCGCCGCCGCCCGCGCCTTGCAGCACGCGGAAGAAAAGCAGCAGGCCCAGGCTCGGCGCGATGCCGCAGAGCAACGAACTCGCTGTAAACATGAACAGGCAAATTGTGAAAAATCGCTTGCGTCCAACGGCGCCGGCGAGCCAGCCGCTGATCGGCAGAACGATCGCGTTCGAGACCAGATAAGAAGTCAGCACCCACGTGCTCTGGTCGTTGCTCGCTCCCAGATTTCCGGCCATGTAAGGCAGGGCCACGTTGGCGATGCTGGTGTCGAGGACCTCCATGAACGCGGCCATGGCCACGACCACGGCGATCAGCCAGGGATTAAATTTCGGCCGCCAGATGTCCTGATCGGCCGTGAGGGATGCGGCGGTGCTCATCGGACGTATACGTCGGGCACAACGTTCATGCCCGGGCGAAGCTGGTGATCCTGGTTTTCTCCCGGATCGAGAACGATTTTCACGGGAATGCGCTGAACGATTTTTACGTAGTTGCCCGTGGCATTTTCCGGCGGAAGCAGGCTGAAGAGCGGGCCAGTGGCGCCCGCCACGCTTTCCACGTGGCCCTTGAACGTCCGCCCGCTCGAATCCGCATGGATTTCGGCTCTCTGCCCGACTTTCATTTGCCGCAGTTGCGTCTCCTTGAAATTGGCGGTGACCCAGACTTCATCCAGGGGAACCACGGTGAGCAATTGCTGGCCGGGTTGAACGTTCATACCCGACCACGACCGTCTTGTTCACTTCGCCGCTGATGGGCGCCACGATTTGGGTGTATTGCAAATTCAACTCCGCCTGTTCCAGGGCGGCGCGTTTCTGCTGCACGTCGGCGATCGCGGCTCGCGCGCGAGCTCGCACCGACGACACTTGTTGCGGGCCGGTTTCGGCGGATCGCTGGCTCGCTTCGGATTGTCCGAGCCGGCTGCGCGCCTGCTGCACGGCTTGTTGAGCCGCGGCCTCGTTGTCACGCGCCGCCGCCACGGAGGCGGTGCTGGCTTTTGCCGCAGCCACCGCCTGATCGTAAACTTGAGCGGCCACTTCCTGTTTGTCGACCAGCGCCTTGTAGCGGCGAAGATCGTCCTGCGCCTTCACATCATTTGCCTGGGCAGCTTCCAATTGGGCATGCGCGGCGGCGACTTGGCTTTCGGCGTTGGCGATTGCGGCGCCAGCGTCCTCTACGCCTGAGGCGGCGAAATTCAATTGGCTCGTGGTATTCACGGAAGTAATCGGAACATTAATGTTCAATGATTGGGCGGTTGCTTCCGCGCTCGCGAGATTGGCTTTGGCCTGCTTCGACCGCAACCTCGTAATCCTTCGGATCGATCTCGACGAGCACCGCGCCCTTCTGCACGTACTGGTTGTCGTCCACATTCACTTTGGTCACGTACCCGGAAATGCGGCGCTCACCGGATAGAGATGCGCATCCACCTGGGCGTCGTCGGTGGATTCGTAGCTGCCCAGATAGCGCCACAAAAACAGGCCGCCCACGATCACGACTACGACCAATCACAACGATTAGGAAAATATTTCTGCGAGTATTCGAGCGCGTGTAACGTGGAGGCGGCGGAGTGGTCGCGGATTCCCTGCCGGCGTCAACTGTAAAATCAGATGGATGCTCTTCAGCCATAAGTTATATTTCCTTTGAAGTAATCCTTGGCGCGCTCGTTGGAATCGGTGAGGGCACGCGCCATCGGAGGTCCATTGTAAATGAATTGCGCAAGCCAGCGTAGGATCTTCGTGAAGCGGCAGGCATGCTGATTGGATGCTGCGGTTCACAGGAGGTTTCAGCGAAGGGGTTGGTAGCCCGGACGGGGGTCGAACCCGTAATCTTCGCCTTGAAAGGGCGACGAGTTAACCATTACTCTACCGGGCCACAGAAATCACGCGAGGCAAGCCTGGCGTCCTGAGAATTCTAGCATACTCGTTCACACGGCATCGGTGGTTCAGAAAGAAGTTCAAAGTTGAGAGTCGAGAGTTAAGAGTCAAAAGCCGGAAGTGGAATGTCCGGGGGACGGTTTTCACGAAGTCACCAGTCACCGGTCACGCTTTCCTCTCATTGTGCTCCTCGAGCCAGGCCATCTGAATCGCTTCGAGCTTGCCCTCGTTGGACTGCTTGGGATCGCCTGTGAATCCTTCAAGGGTCGTGACCCATTTGTGCAGGTCCGTATAGCGCACCGAGAGGGGTCGGCGTCGGGATATTTTTCCGCCAGCTGAATCCCGATTTCTTCCGCGTCATCCCAATCAAATGTGGCGGGCATATGTTTCTCCGAGTAGCACAGCCACTTTTGGCTGTGTGATTTTGTGAGCCGCACGGACAGCGCCGACTCAACATGATTGCAAAACCCGCACAGCCAGGAGTGGCTGTGCTACTTAAGCCTAGTGTTCCGCCTCCTTGGCGAAATTCTTATTCCACTCCGGAATTTCGACGACCAGGTCGCGCGTTCCGTCGGGCACGCACTGGCAGCCTAGGCGCGACTTTACTTCCAGGCCAGGCGCATCGTCCAGCTGATCGAGTTCGGCGTCCGTCGGTTCGTTGCAGGATTCGAGGCCTTCGCGCACGATGACGTGGCATGTCGAGCACGCGCACACGCCCCCGCAGGCGTGGTCGAGGCCCATGTGAAATCCCGTGGCGATGTCCAGGATGCTTCCCGGGAGGCCTTCGCGCGCGTAGGGAACTTTCTCGGGATCCACTTCGACCGTTTTGCCCTCGTGAACAAAGGTCACCTTGAATTTTTTCGTCGCGGGCGTGTATTTGACTTGTTCGATGTAGGGGTTGCTGCCGCCCATGGTGTTCTCCTTCTTGAGTGCTCAATCAAAACTTGTGCCGCGCCTTCACTTGTGAAAGCCCACAGGCTGAAGCCTGTGCCACTAGACGTCCCCGAGCTTTTTGCCTTCGAGCGCTGCGCCTAACGCGCGGTTCATCATGCGTTCTGCTAGCGGCGTGGACGCTTGGTTCAGCACGTCCACGAACGCGCGGACTTGCTTGTAATCCGTGCCGGCGAGCGCTTCGCGCAGCGCCGCGATGGCATCGTCGATTGCGCGGCGCTCTTCTTCGGGAAGCTCGCCCGGGGCTTCCGCACGCTCGCGCGCCAGGGCTTTCTCCGTGAGTTGCAGAATGCTTTCGGCTTCGTTGCGCGCCTCGATCAACTGGCGCTCGGAAAAATCCTGCTCGGCGAATTCGATCGATTCCTCGAGCATGCGTTCGACTTCGGCATCGTCGAGGCCGTAGGTCGGTTGGACTTCGATCGAGTGCTCGGTGCCGGCACGCAGATCGCTCGCGGAGACTTGCAGGATGCCGCTCGCGTCGATCAGAAATTTCACTTCGATGCGCGCGAGGCCCGCGGGGCCCGGCGGAACTTTCAACTGGAATCGCGCGAGGGAACGGCAGTCCTTGGCCAGTTCGCGCTCGCCTTGCAGGACGTGGATGTCGATCCCGGTCTGATTCTCGACGCCGGTGGTGAAAAGTTCCTGCGCGCTCGCGGGCACCGTCGAATTTCGCGGAATGATTTTCGCAACCACGCCGCCCATCGTCTCAATGCCGAGCGACAACGGCGTGACATCGAGCAACAGCATGTCGTTCACGCCGCCTTCGAGAATGTCCGCCTGCACCGCAGCGCCCAGCGCCACGACTTCGTCGGGATTGAGTTCGGAGTGCGGGCGGCGTCCGAAATATTGCTCGACGGTTTGGCGCACGAGCGGAACGCGCGTCGAGCCGCCGACCAGCACGACTTCCTCGATCTCCGTGGGCGAAAGCTTCGCGTCGGCGAGGGCTTGGCGCACGGGGCCCATCGTGCGGTCCACGATCGGACGAATCCAGCGCTCATATTCCGCGCGCGAGATCTCGCGGAAATAGACGCCGCCATCGGGCAGAGAAAATTTGATCGTCGTCTTGTCCGTGTCGGAAAGTTCGTGCTTGGCGGCGATCAGGGCTTTGCGCAATTCCTGGACGACTTCCGGGTGCGCGGCGAGGTCTACGCCCAGGCCGCGAATTTCTTCGCGCGCCACGCTCTGCAACGCGTTGTCGATGTCGTCGCCGCCCAAATGCGTGTCACCGTTGGTCGAGAGCACCTGGTAGATATCGCCGTCGCTCGTCGAGATGAGTTTCAGAATCGAAATGTCGAATGTGCCTCCGCCGAAATCGTAGACGGCGACGCGGCCGCGCTTTTGTTCGTGCAGGCCGTAAGCGAGCGCCGCGGCGGTCGGTTCGTTCACGAGGCGCAGGACTTCGAGGCCCGCAAGGCGCCCGGCATCGCGCGTGGCCTGCCTTTGCGCGTCGTTGAAATAGGCGGGCACGGTGATCACCGCGCGCTCGACCGAATCCTGAAAATAATTCTCGGCCCAGCTTTTCAGTTCGCGCAGAATGAACGCGGAAATTTCCGGCGGCGTGAACACGCGGTCGCCGAGCCGGACGCGGATCACGTTCTTGCTGGCCGGATCGATGCGAAACGGGAAAATTTTCAGCTCGTCCTGAACGTCGGCGGGACCGCGGCCCATCAGGCGCTTGACGGAATAAATCGTGCGCTCCGGCTGCGTCAGCAAGCGGCGCTGCGCGGCCTGGCCGACCACGATCGATCCGTCCGCATCGACACTCACGACGGAAGGACACAGCGGCGTGCCGTAAGGGCCCGGGATACACTTCGGCCGGCCTTCGCGCTTGTCTTGGTACGCGATCAGGCTGTAGGTCGTGCCGAGATCGATGCCGACTGTTCGGGGCATGTTCTAGGTTTTAGCTCCTTGCAGATGTGACTGGTGACCGGTGACTTGTGACTGGTGAAAACCATCGCCGATGCGGTAATTCGTTTTCACCAGTCACTGGTCACCAGTCACCAACTCCTGCTTCACTCCGTTCACTAAATTCCGGATGTAGGAGCGGCGGTTCAGGATTTCGTTCATCCGCTCCATGAGTTTCTTGTTTGCGGCTTCGTCAGCGGCGGAATCCAGCGCGGCGTCCCAATCCGCCGAGACGCCTGCCAGTTCCTTGTCCACATCCGCGAGCGACGATTCAAATTTGTGTTGCGCCGATTCGAGTTTTGCGCGCAAGCCCGCCATTTGAGCCGCATTTCCGCCGTTGGCGCGCGCTTCACGCAACTCGTCCAGCGATTCGTTCAGTTCAAAAACTTCTTCCAGCAATTCAGGGGGCGCCTGCTGCTTCTTCTGGCCTTCCTTGCGCATGCCGGAAAGGCTGAGCAGGTACTCAACGCGCGCGACCGGATCGCGCAGCGTGCGGTACGCGTCATTCAATTGCGAAGAGAGGTCGAGTGACAGCTGGCGCTCGTCTTCGGAGGCGCGCACGAAATGGTCGGGGTGCAGCTTCCAGGAGAGCGAGTGGAATCGCTGCTCGAGCGTGGCCAGATCCAGAGTCAGTTTCCGCGGCATCCCGAAAAAGGCAAAGTAATCGGCGCCCTTTGAAAGCGGCTGAATTTTTCCGCAGGCCGGGCAAAAGTGCGCGCCGTCGGTGGCTGCCGAGCAGTTCCGGCAATTCGCGGAGGTCGTCACGGTTGTGGATGGCGCGCTCATAAATTTATCGTCTTGGTCGGTTTGGTAGCACAGACTTCAGTCTGTGGGGTTCTGTAAATTTCGCCCGGGCCCCGCCCCATTCACCAGCGATTACCGAAAAGCGATGCGGCACACGATTTGCGCTCTCGCCAAGATCAGATGGAACCCCACAGACTGAAGTCTGTGCTACAAAAGCTGTGCTACCAAAAAAAATGGCTGGCGGGCTCCCCATCCCGGCCAACCACGCGTTTCACTCGATTCGAGAGGAAGCGCCTGCTACGTTCCCTGAGAGAGAGTCCCCCACTACTTCGCTTAAACCCGACAGGCTGAAGCCTGTCCTACTGCGTGAACGAACTGCCGCAGCCGCAACTGCGGGTGGCCTGCGGATTCTGGAACACGAAGCCGCGCCGCATCAGGTCTTCCTGATAATCCAGCGTGGTGTCATTCAGGTAAAGGAAGCTCTTCGCGTCCACGAATAGCCGCGCGCCGTTTTCTTCGATCACTTTGTCGCGGTCGCGCGCCTGCGTCTCCAGACGCATCGCGTACGTCAGCCCCGAGCAGCCGCCGCCCTGAACGCCCACGCGCAGCCCGCCGGTTTCCGCCGCCACGCCTTCCTTGGCGAGCAGCTCCTGAATTTTTGTCGCCGCCTTTTCTGTAACGTGAATCATATTTCGTTCCGATTCATCTAGTTCTTCCTTGATTGAACTGGGCCTCGACCCTTCAGGGGCTAAAGCCCACTTTCTCTTCGCCCTCGGATGTCGCGGGTGAAGCCGCGACCCACGAAGAGCATTGCGAAACTCACAACGGATCCAGCGGCAAGCACTCCGCGAGGCCCGTCTGCCGGTTGATTATTAGTCGCCGACTGACGTCGCGGTCGCTGCCGGAGTGGAAGTATCTTTCTTTTTCTTCCAATCCGCGATGGCCGCCTTGATGGCGTCTTCGGCGAGAACCGAGCAGTGAATCTTCACCGGCGGAAGGCTCAGCTCGCGCACGATGTCCGTGTTCGAGATGGCGAGGGCCTCCGCTACCGTCTTGCCCTTGACCCACTCGGTCGCGAGTGAAGAACTGGCGATCGCCGAGCCGCAGCCGAAGGTCTTGAACTTCGCCTCTTCGATGACCTGCGTTTCGGGATTGATCTTCATCTGCAGCCGCATGACGTCGCCGCACTCGGGCGCGCCAACCAGGCCGGTGCCCACATTCGGATCGTCCTTGGGCAGGCTGCCGACGTTGCGCGGATGCTCGTAGTGATCGACTACCTTATCGGAATAAGCCATTTCACTCTCCTCTATATTTGACGAAATAATCTCTGCCGTGATTCTTCTTAATTAATGTCCCCCGGCTGATGCTCCCCAATTCATCTTGCTGAGATCGACGCCTTCCTTGGCCATTTCGTAGAGCGGCGACAGTTCGCGCAGCCGCTGCACGACTTCAATCACACGGCTGGTGACGTAGTCCACTTCTTCCTGTGTATTGAAGCGGCCCAGGCCGAAGCGGATCGAGGTGTGCGCCAGGTCTTCGCCCACGCCCAGAGCCTTGAGCACGTAGCTCGGTTCAAGCGTGGCCGACGTGCAGGCCGAGCCGCTCGAAACCGCGACGTCGTTGATGCCCATGAGCAGCGATTCGCCTTCGACAAAGGCAAAGCTGATGTTGATGTTGTGCGGCAGGCGATGCGTCATCGAGCCGTTGATGTAGACTTCGTCGAGCTTGGAGAAGATGGTGTCCTTCAGGCGGTCGCGCAGACCGCGCAGGCGCGTGCTTTCTTCCACCATTTCGTTCTGGCAAAGCTCGGCGGCCTTGCCGAATCCGACGATGCCCGGCACGTTCAGCGTGCCCGAGCGCATGCCGCGTTCGTGGCCGCCGCCGTCGATCTGGGCAGAGAGCTGCACGCGCGGGTTGCGCCGGCGCACGTAGAGAGCGCCGCAGCCCTTGGGGCCATAAATCTTGTGCGCGGTCAGCGAAATCATGTCCAGGTTGTCTTTTTGCACGTCGACTGGAATTTTTCCGGCCGCCTGCACGCCATCGGTGTGAAACAGGATGCCCTTTTCCTTGGCGATCTTGCCGATTTCCTGAATCGGCTGAACCACGCCGATTTCATTGTTGGCGTACATGATGGTGATCAGAATTGTTTTCGGGGTGATGGCGCGGCGCAGATCGTCGAGATCGATGCGGCCGTCCTTGGCGACAGGGAGGTAGGTCACCTCGTAGCCGTACTTCTCGAGGCGCTTGCAGGTATCGAGAATGGCTTTGTGCTCGGTGACCTGCGTGATGATGTGATTGCCCTTCTCGCGGTACATTTCCGCGGCGCCTTTGAGCGCCAGGTTGTTCGACTCCGTGGCGCCGCTGGTGAAGATAATTTCCTTGGGCGTCGCGTTGATCAGACGGGCGATCTGCGCGCGCGCGTTCTCGACCGCTTCTTCGGCGGTCCAGCCAAAGGAGTGGTTGCGGCTCGCGGCGTTGCCGAACTTCTCGTGGAAGTAGGGCAGCATCGTCTCGACCACGCGCGGGTCCACCGGAGTGGTGGCGTGGTAATCCATGTAAATCGGCAGTTTAATAGCCATGCTTGTGTCTCCCGTCTCGAATTCTTTCGATCCCCTGACGCAGTTTCCTGAAATTCGTTTGGTTCTTACGTTGTCATTCTGAGCGAAGCGAAGAATCTCTCTCACGCACTAGGAATCGAAGAGGGATTCTTCGCTTCGCTCAGAATGACAACGACAAAAAACAAATCCTAAATCGACAGCCCGACCAGTTCCGCGTCGGGCGAATCCTCGGCCATCTGCGAAATCGTGACCGAGCGCAACACTTGCGCGATGCTTTCGTTCACACGCCGCAGCGGCTCGCGCACGGTGCAGGTGGAACTCTGATCGCAGTTCCCATGATTCGTTACGCACGAGGTGATCACTACCGGCCCATCCACGGCGTTGATTACATCGAGCGCCGAAATTTCATTCGGATGCCGGGCCAATTGATAGCCGCCACTCGAACCGTGGCGCGCCGTGACGAGTCCGTGCCTGGCCAGCCGTTGCAGCACCTTGGCCAGAAGCGGCGCCGAAATCCCATACGCATCGGCGATATCGGATGCGCTCTGCGAAGGTTCACCACGATGCGTCGCCAGGTGACGGACGGCGATCAGGGCGTAATCCGCTTTCTTGGAGAGCTTTAGCATTCGATATACGACCAAACTAGTCGCACTTGAATGATAATGCCAGCCGGGTATTGAAGTCAAGCGATTCGGTTGTCGGCAACTCCCACCGGGCCAGCACGTTACATTACGACCAATTCGGTCGGGTTAGTCAAATTTGATGCAACGAATTGGCTGTTTTGAGGGTCGATTGGCGCCTATGAGGGGCTGAACGGTAGGTAGACCGTAGGGGCATCCGCCGCGGCGGACCGTGCCCCTACGGTGTAATGTCAATTCCCTGAGAGGACTTCTACAAATCCCATGCGACCGGAGAGATTTCCGCTCCACCAGACGCGATTAGGATTGTTCGGATCGATCTCAAGCCTTCTGGGGTCCGACTCCGAATCCGGAAGCGGGAACTCTACCCATTCGCCCGTCTTGGGATTGAAACGGGCAATTTTGTCGGCCTGTTGTTCGCTCACCCAAATCAGGTTGTTCTTGCGGTCCACGGTGACGGAATAGGTGCCGGACGTTTCCGTCGGCGGAGCGAAGAACGACATCTGCTTGGTTTCGTAATCGATCTTCATCAGCAGTCCTGCGTTCCAAAGCCCGACCCAGAGATCGCCGCGAGCGTCGTGACTCATGCGGCGCGGGTAGGCTACGCCGTCGAAGGGGATCTTGTACTCCTCGACTTTTCCCGTGGCCGGATCGATCCTCGACATGCTGTCGGCCATATCCTCCGCCCACCAAACGGACCCGTCACCAGCAACGGTAATGCCGTATGCGCCGGTCGGCTTCTGCGTTGCGGCATAGGAAGGAGGGTCGAAGAATTTGAATTCCTTGGTGGACGTGTTGAGCATGCGCACCTGATTTCCACTCGTCTCCCAGATGGACCCGTTCGGGTGAATCAGCATCGAGTTGCCGCCGGCGTCGGCGCGATTGTCCTTCGGCCAATCGTACGCCGTAAATTTACCGGAGTTCGTGTCGTAATCCAGCCAGCGGTAGTTCGATCCATCCGGAACCCACAACTGTCCCTTGGCGTCGATCTGGAGGTTGCCGAGCAACTGGCCGTCGGCGAGGGCGGGACCTGCGGGAATGGAAACTTCGGTGTATTCGAGCGTTTTGGGATCGAGCTTGCCCAGCTTGCCCGCCCGCTGGCTGACCCAACCGTTGCCGTGCGGATCGACGGCGACGTCATGTGGTTCTGAGCCAAGCATGGTATCTACGATGTCGTATTGGACGGCCCTGTAGTGCAGCGACTTACCTTCGAGCAGCGTCCGGGGCAGGCGGTCGTTTAGGTCCACCTGGCGAAGTGGCGAGAAGTTGGCCGAGAGATAATCAATTGCCAGCTTGGCTTCATCTGGAGACAGATCACGGATTTTCGCGGTTCGCATACGGGCGCGCATCCTGCGGACGGTGAAGGCCCAGTCCTCGCGCGGCATGTGGAATCCGATGAATCGCTCCGTGTTGTGGCAAGTCGTACAGCGCGCGCCGACCAGTTTCTTGCCGTCGCCTTCCGGCAATTCCTTCGAGACCGTGACCATCAGCGCTTCGGGAGTCTTCATCGGCCAAGCGCGCGGGAGCATGGGCCCTTGCTTATTGGAGAGCGCCAAATCCTGTTTCGCGGTCTTGCCCTCCGCTACATCCACCGGCGCGGAAACATTGCTCTGATAGCCGCCGCCGATTCCCTGGATCACGTACTGGCCGGCGGGCAGATTGCTCACGGTGTAGCGCCCTTGCGCCTGGCTGATGACCATGAATTCCAGGTGGCGGTCGTTGTTCTTCAGCTTCACAAACGCGCCGGTGACAGGTTTCCCGGATGCGTCCTGCACGACGCCCTCGACGGTGGAATTATTTTCCGCCGCCCTGGCAAACTGGGCGCAGAAGAAAAACAGCGCTGCCGCGAAAAGGACCGTGAATTTCGATCGCGTCTTGGTGGATGTCATTCCCGATCTCCTTGTTATTTCTCTCACCGTGCGTGAGCGGTGGGCCTGCAATCAATCCTGTGCCAGCCCGCATGCGCAACAAGAGACATTCAATATGTGTGTTTGGGCCCGGCTATTCGCGGAGTATACGCCAATTTCGTTCCAGCGCACTCACGATTTTTAAGCGGGCACTTAAGGGAGCTCGCTGCTAATCGGGGACTGATGGTGATCGCAACTGATGCTTGATGGCAGTGGCTGCGGGATTTCAATCTCAAATTTGAGATTTGAGATTACTTCAGCTTCCCCGCTGCGGCTTCCACTTTTTCAGGAATTCGAGCACGTCTTCGGGGCCGATGCGCACGGTCGACTCGAATTCTCCCTGCTTCTGGCTGACAACCAGTTTTCCGTCCGGGTCAAGAATCGCCAGACTGGGCACGCCCTTTTTGAGCGGGATTTGGTACTTGTCGGCGAGGTCGAGATTCGCGTCGTAGTTGCCGACGTTGATGTGCAGGACGTGGTAGTTCGCGGTCACGATCGGGGCGAAGGCTTTCGAGCGAAACGTGGCATCGAGGACGTGGCAGTCGTAGCACCAGTTTCCACCGAACACCAGAAGGACGCGCTTATGGTCCTTGGCCGCCGCGGCGAGCGCCGAGGAAATTTCCGCCTGGGCCTCTTCCGGCGGCGGATAGAGCTGTATATTCGGCTTGGCCGGTTCGGGCAAGCGCCTTAGCTGCTTTGCGACGAGGTCGCCGCGCTGCGTCGCCATGATTTTCCACTCGCCAAGCTTTTGCACCCAGACTTGAGAAGCCGAAATAACGGAGGAATTCTCTCCCGCGCTGGTTTTGATGTCCGCTTCGATTCGTAAGACGAGCGACATCACGCCCGGCTGCTGCGTATTCGCCTCGAGAACTTTCACGTCGAGGCGGTCGAGCCCTGCCGGCTTGAGTGAGGACCAGAACATGGGCTCCTCGGAGGGATCGAGCGTCTCGGCTTTTGGCGTCTTGGTCCTCGCTGGGGGAGACGTTGTGTAATAGGACGTGAGAGCTGCCTTGTCGCCGGCAAGGACAGCGGCTTTCCAGTTGTCCAGCGGCTCGAACGCGAAGGAGGGCGCGGGTGCAGATGCCTTTTTCGCGTGGGCCTTCTGAGGGGCAGCCTGAGCAAAAGCGGCGAGCTGCGAGCAAAGGAGTAAAGCGACGATCCAACCGGGACGAATGGTTTTCATTGCTCCTCGCATCCGATGCAGGAATGCCATTGTATCCTATCAAACCAAAAGACCGCACCTCTTGATTTTCGAGAGCGGCGCCACTTTTCGACCGCTTCCATTCTCGGGACTTGGGCTTCGGGACTTTTCAATCTCCGCTGACGATTGCTAAGGCAGCATATTGATTGTGCCGGGAGAGGAAGCGGCGTATGCTGTGCGAACTACAAGTCTCCGTTGGAAAATCCGTTCAAGTCTGGGTGGGGCGTTTTGAAAATGCTAAACCACTTCAGGGTCCCGGCAACTATTCTAGTAGCGGCGCTGGCTTTCTCCCAATTGGCGTTGGCCCAAAACGCTCCGCCTCAGCAATCCGGTGCGGCCAAAGATCGGAAAGCAACACCTGCTCCTGCTCCACCTCATGACATTTCTGGCACTTGGACGCCGGCCAATGGACCGAACGATGGAATCCAGCCTTACGGCGCAAAGGCCATGCCCAATGACGGGAAGCCGGAGCATCAGCTGCCTTATACTCCACTCGGATTGAAAACTTACAAGTCGCACAAAGCCACCATTGGAGTTGATGAGGTTCTTCCCAAGGATTATAACGATCCGCGGGATAAGTGCGAGCCGCTGGGGTTCCCTCGAACGGACCTTTATTATCTGAGAGATACTCAGATCTATCAGAACGAGTACAAAGTGGCGATCCTCTATCAATATGGGGAGGCGTGGCGCGTGATCTGGACGGATGGGCGAGCTCTCCCCAAATTGGTGGATGGAGCCGTGCTGGTGGGGAAAGAAGTTCGAGAGCAACGCTTTTATGGCTACTCGGTCGGCAAATGGGTGGACGATACCACGCTCGTCGTCCAAACGGTCGGGATGATGCCGGAAGACAGAGTCTGGCTGGATCATACGGGGCGTCCAATCAGCGACGCCGCGCGCGTGGAAGAGCGCTTCCATCGCGTGAACCACGACCGGTTGGAACTGACGGTGACCATTGACGACCCGAAGATGTACACCAAACCCTGGATCGCGATGGACAAGTTCCCGATGCGGTTGGCGGATCCTCACCATGATGTGATGGAGGTGTACTGCTCACTGTCCGAGATGGAGGAATACGATAAATTATTCGCCAATCCTACGAGTGCACCGGCGAGTCCATCGGGCGGCGATACACCTGGCCGATAGTTTGCGCTCGTCCGCTCCAGTAGTGTGGCGTGTTCTTCTTTTGTGGCTTTCTGGGAATGTGGGTTCCAGGTAAGAAATTCTTTGGAATGAGGCAAATACAATGAGAATGAGGACGATTTCGGTGATTGCCCTGGGAGTCGGTCTTTTGAGCGTGTCGATGCCCATGTTTGCGCACCACGGGACCTCAGTGTTTGACACGGACAAGACTCTCACGTTGAAGGGTAGCGTCACGGAATGGGACTGGTCCAACCCTCATTGCCTGCTTCAATTTGACGTAAAGAATGAAAGCGGCCAGTCGGTGCACTGGATTGCAGAGACTCAAAATCCCGCAAACATGGTCTACGCAGGTTTTGGGAAGGCATCTTTCAAATCCGGGGATGAAGTTACCGTCACTTTGATGCCGACCAAAAATGGCCTGCCATACGGGCGAATCAAACAGGTCGTGCTCGCCAACGGCAAGACGTTAAACGCCGGCGGGGGTGCGATCAATGGGGATTCCTCCGACTCGTCGAGCGGCTCCAAATCGGGAAATTCCCCCAAGAAGTGAGCGTGGGTTAGTCTAAAAGAGGCAAGGTCCGGTGAAGTAGTCTTCATGGAGTGTGGCCCGTTGCCTGTTTTCTTGTTGCGCACCCTTCCGCAAAAACCCAGGTATGAATTTGGCTCCTTTCAATTCCATTGCGCAATCCTATCCACTCTTCGGCGAGACCGTTTATCGGAAGTTCGCCTGTCCTTTTGAGCGCACTCACTGGCGGCAAATTCGTTGTGTCCAGCGCACAAAAAGCATATCTTATCCGAACTACAAGTCTGAATCGGAACTTCCAATTGATGGTGTCGGCGGGAGCTTTGAAAATGCTAAATCGCTTCAGGGTTTCGGTGATTGTGCTAGCTGCAACGTATACTCTCTCCCCGCTGGTGTTTGCCCAGAACGCTCGGCCTCAGCAGTCCGGGGCGGCCAAGGATCAGAAAGCAACCGCAGCCCCCGCTCCACTTCATGACATTTCCGGAACCTGGGAGCCGGTCGGAGGGCCGGGCGATGGAATCCAGGCTCTCGGCGTAAGTGCCATGCCAAATGACGGGAAGCCGGAGCATCAACTGCCGTATACACCCTACGGAATGAAAACCTACGAGTCGCATAAACCGCTCATTGGGGCCGATGAAGTTCTTGCTACTTCCTACAACGATCCGCGGGATACGTGCGAACCGCTGGGATTCCCTCGAGCCGATTTCTACAATCTGAGGGAGACTCAGATCATGCAGGACCGGTACAAAGTGGCCGTCTTGTATGAATATGGGGAGGCCTGGCGGGTAATCTGGACGGATGGGCGAGAGGTCCCCAAATTGGTGGATGGAGGCGTGCTCGTGGGAAAGGAAGTTCGAGAGCCGCGCTTTTACGGCTACTCGGTTGGCAAATGGGTGGACGACACCACGCTCGTGGTCCAGACGGTCGGAATGATGCCGGAGGACAAAGTTTGGCTGGATGGAACTGGCCGCCCGATCAGCGACCAACTGCGCGTGGAGGAGCGCTTCCACCGGGTGAACCATGATCGCATGGAACTGACGGTGACCATTGACGACCCGAAAATGTATACGAAGCCCTGGCTGGCCATGAACAAATTCGCGTTTCGATTGAAGGACCCCCACTTTGAAGTAACGGAGATGTATTGCTCTCTGTCTGAGATGGAGAAATACAATAAATTATTCGGGGCTCCTGCGGGTGTGGGAACCGACAAACCACACGTTCAATAGGTTGAGCTGGCGTGACCTAATCGTCTGGGAGGGTCGCTTGTCTGCGACTTGGAAGTGATTGTCGTGTTGGTTCTGGACAAAAAAATTTTGAATTGGAGGCAATTGTGATGACAATGAGGACGATTGGGGTGATCGCCGTAGCGGTCGCCCTGCTGGGCGCTTCATCGCCGCTGTTCGCGCACCATGGAAATGCGACGCTTGACGCGAACAAAACACTCACGATGAAGGGTACCGTCACGGAATGGGACTGGTCCAATCCTCATTGCCTCCTTCAATTTGACGTAAAGAATGAAGGCGGCCAGGTGGTGCATTGGATTGCAGAGACTCAAAATCCCGCCGAAATGGTCAGTCTTGGTTGGGGAAAGACGACCTTCAAGCCTGGGGATGAAGTTACCGTCTCCTTAATCCCGGTCAAGAATGGCAACCCATTCGGGCGAGTCACGCTGGTCGTGCTCCCCGATGGCAAGACGTTCGTTACCATCAAAGAGGGCGTGTCTCCGAAGTATGCCGTCGGCTCGTCGGGCGGCTCCAAATCGGATAATTCCAACAGGCAGTAAGGATTGGCTTGGGGAAAAGGGACGGAGTCCCTAGAAATCGTCTTCTCGGAATGCGGCTCCTCGTCCGTTTTCCTTTTGAGTATTCTTCCGCAAGAAAGCCCCCGA
>CAVUDA010000016.1:0-25585 GCA_963740035.1 uncultured Acidobacteriota bacterium | reverse complement strand
AGGCCGTGAAGGCGTTGCATCAAGCCTTCGGCCTCGGCCGGCAGGATAAAGGCGACGGCGCGAGAACTGTCGCTCAAATCACAACCTAAAATGGCCGTGACGGTCGAAACCTGGGAACGCCAATCTCCCGATTGGCGGTTGGCTTTGGGCCAATCGGGAGATTGGCGTTCCCAGGCGATATCAATATCGCAAAAGAAACCCGCTTTCCTGCATGTAGAATTCAGCCGCGCATAAATGTCGCGTCGCCAGGATCAGTGGCGGGAGCCATCTTCGCGCGTCCGTTAGCGGCCAGATGTTCGAGAATGAGGTAGACGCTTTCGGCGGATTCCGCGGTTCCGATGGCGGCTGCAATCTGCGTGGACGTCTGCGGTGTGCTTGAAAGGGCTGCATGAGCTTTAGCCTGGAGATTGAGGACGGCTGCCGCCGCTTTTTTTCCTGCTTCGACGCCCGGCTGATTATAGGCGTTGATGTGGATCAGCGAGGCGTAGAGGCCGACCGCGCGTTCGAACAAAGCGATCAGCGCGCCAATCGTCCGCGCATCGACTCGGCGAATCGTGATGGTAATGGACTGACGATCGTTTCCGTACAATGCTTCGCGCGTGCCGACCAGGAAACCGTGCAGATAATCACCCGCCGTCACGCCGGGCTCGACTTCCACGGGCGAGCCGCCGGACTCAAGGACTCGCACGAACGTGACGAAGAAATTGTTCACGCCGTCGCGCAATTGCTGCACGAAGGCATGCTGGTCGGTGGACCCTTTATTTCCGTAGACCGCGATTCCCTGCTCGACGCGCCGGCCGTCGAGATCGAGCTGTTTGCCAAGCGATTCCATCACCAGTTGCTGCAAATAGCGGCTGAAGAGAAGCAAGCGATCCTTGTACGGAAGAACGACGAGGTCTTTCTTCCCTTCACCGTCCGTCGCCACGTACCACATCAACGCCATCAGCGCCGCGGGATTGCGCCGCGTTTCGTGAACGCGCGTGGCGGCGTCGCAAGCCGCCGCTCCGGCGAGCATGCGGACAATGTCGATCCCCTGCAGGGCTGCAGGAAGCAGGCCCACCGCGGAAAGTTCGCTCGTCCGGCCGCCGACCCAATCGAACATGGGAATGCGCGCGAGCCACCCTTCCGAAGCCGCTTGCTTGTCCAAGTGCGATCCGGCCATCGTGACCGCAACCGCGTGGCGCGCGAAATTCAAATTCGCCGCGCGATAGGCCTCGGCGACGACCACCATGCCGTTGCGCGTGTCGGGAGTCCCGCCGCTCTTGCTGGTCACGATGACCAGCGTCTCCGGAAGCAGCCCCTTCAGCATTTCCAGCATGCGCGCGATGCCGTCGGGATCGGTGTTGTCGATGAAGTGCATTTTCATGTGGTCGGAAGAAGGTTCCCCGAGCGCGTCGCCGACGAACATCGGCCCGAGCGCCGAGCCGCCGATGCCGATCGCAAGCACCTGCGTGAATCGTTCCGCTCTGGGCGGCTTGATTTTTCCCTCATGCACGCCGGCGGCAAATTTTTGAATGGACTCCACTGTCCCGGTGATTTCCAGGGCGATTTCTTTCGTCGGCGAAAGTTGCGGGGCGCGTAGCCAGTAATGCCCTACCATTCTTTTCTCGTCTGGGTTGGCGATCGCGCCGCTTTCCAGGGCGTCCATGTCCTTGAACGCTTTTTGCATGGCGGGTTCCATCGACGCAAGAAACGTTTCGTCGAAATGCATGCGGCTGATATCCAGCGAAAGGTCGAGCGAATCCACGCGGCAAAAATACTGACGGTAGCGTTTCCAGAGTTCGGGCGCGTCCATGGAGTCTCCCTGGGCTTTTAGTAGCACACGCTTCAGCCTGTGGGGTTTGGTGCTTGCAAGCACTAAACCCCACAGGCTGAAGCGTGTGCTACATAACCCTATCGCTTCGCGGATTGAATTTGTTCTTTCGCCGCGGCGACGACGTTCTCGACGGTGAAGCCGAAATGCTTCTGGAGCGCCTTGATCGGTGCGGAGGCGCCGAAGCTGTGCATGCCGATGCCGCGGCCGGAAATTCCGATGTAGCGCTCCCACCCAAACGTGGCGGCCATTTCCACCGATACGCGCGCCTTCACCGCGGGCGGCAAAACGGAATCGCGATACGCCTGGTCCTGCTTCTCGAAAATTTCCCAAGACGGCATGCTGACGACGCGCGCGTGGATCCCTTCTTTCGAAAGCTGCTCGAACGCCTCAACGCACAGCGAAACTTCGCTGCCGGTGGCCAGCAGCAGCACATCGGGGCGCGCTCCGGCATTTTCGGCAAGCACGTAGGCGCCGCGCGCAAGGCCGGCGGCGGGAGCGAATCGCGCGCGGTCAAGAGTGGGCAGCGCCTGGCGCGTCAAGACCAGCAGCGCGGGCTCGTGCTGCAACTGCATGACCACCTTCCACGCTTCGATTACTTCATTCGCGTCCGCCGGGCGCAACGTGATCAAGCCGGGCGTGGCGCGCGCGATGGCGAGATGCTCAATCGGCTGGTGTGTAGGCCCATCCTCACCGACGCCGAGCGAATCATGCGTCAGAATATAGATGACCGGGATTCCCATGATCGCGCTCAGCCTCATTCCGCCGCGCATGTAATCGGTGAATACGAAAAAAGTGGCGCCGAAGGGACGCAATTTTGTCAGGCTCATCCCGTTGACGATCGCGGACATGGCGTGCTCCCGTATTCCGAAATGCAAATTCCGGAACGAATAGCTTCCGGCCTGGAATCCGGTCGCGGGCTCGAAGGTGAGCAACGTCTTGGTGGAAGGCGCGAGATCGGCGGAACCGCCGATCAGCCACGGAACATTTTTCGCAATCGCGTTTTCGACTTTCGCGGAAGAGTCGCGCGTGGCCAGCCCTTTCGCATCGGCAGGAAAGGACGGCAATTCCTTGTCCCAGCCATTCGGAAGTTGCCGATGCTCCATGCGTGAGATTTCGTCGGCCAGTTCGGGATAATTCCCCCGATACTCGCCGAATCGAACGGTCCAATGATCGCGGTCTGTTTTTCCCCGGACGCCGATTCCCTTCTGGAATTGTTCGTACACACCGTCGGGGATGAGGAATTTCGCGTCCTCGGGCCAGCCGTAGACACGCTTGGTCAGCTTGACTTCCTCTTCGCCGAGCACCTCGCCGTGCGCGGCGGCGGTGTCCTGCTTGTGGGGCGAGCCCCAGCCGATGTGGCTGTTCACGATGATGAGAGTCGGCCGGTCGCTCGTTCCAAGGAACGCGCGGAAGCCGGAGCGAATCATGTCCAGGTCGTTCGCGTCGGGAACGTGCACGACGTGCCAGCCGTAGGCGGCGAATCGCGCGGCCACGTCTTCGGAGAACGCGAGCGGCGTGCCGCCTTCGATGGTGATCCGGTTGCTGTCATAGATCCAGCACAGGTTGGAAAGCTTGAGATGCCCGGCGAGCGAAGCGGCTTCGCTGGAAATTCCCTCCATCATGCAGCCATCGCCGCCCAGAGCGTACACGTTGAAGTTGTAGATGTCTTCAAACCCGGGCTGATTATATCGTGATGCGAGCCATTCTCCGGCCAGCGCCATCCCCACGCTATTCGCGTAGCCCTGGCCGAGCGGCCCTGTGGTCGTCTCGACGCCGGTCGTCAGGTGCGATTCCGGATGGCCGGCGCAGAGGCTCCCGAGTTGCCGGAAATTCTTGATGTCCTCGAGACGAACCGCGGGACCATTAAGAATCTCGAGAGTGTTCTTATCCGCCTCCTTCACTCCCGCCAGGTGCAGCACCGAATACAGCAGCATGGAAGCATGCCCCGCGGAGAGAACGAACCGGTCGCGGTTTGGCCAAAGCGGATCGTTCGGATCGTAGCGCAGAAACTCCTGCCATAAGCAGTAGGCCAGCGGCGCCATCGCCATGGGCGTGCCGGGATGCCCGGAATTGGCCGCCTGCACGGCGTCCATGGATAGAGTGCGGATCGTATTGATGCAGAGCATCTCCATCGGAGTAGCGGCGTTATGAATGGAAGCACTGGTGTCGGTCACGCTCATACTCGCTCCTTGTGGTTGCGAGGCGCCAAACAACGGCCCCTGCCGGACTAAACCACTACTCTAACGCAAAGCCTGAATTGTACGACAGGGAGAATCGCACAAAGGTCGGGCCCAAAGATTAACGATTTTTAACAATCACAATCAAGCCGGGCAACTTTGCGTCCACAAATAGTTAGAGTATGATGCGCGGCATGTGGGCGCATCTGGGTGGAAAGAATTCGTCGCAAGCCTCTTAAAGACGCCGCTTGCGCCCCACCACAATCCGAACCGGGCAAAGGAGTGTCATGTCGAAAATCCGCAAGCCTTGTGTCTCGGCCAAAGACAGCGCTGAACTGCTCTTAGGAACGCGCGAAAATTTCAGCCGGAGATCGCTCCTGAAGAGCGTAGCGGGCGCGGCGGTGGGCGCGACTGCCGCGGGCTTGGCCGGCACGATTGGCGCGCGCGCGCAGGTTCAAGGACTGTATACCTCCAACGAACCCCCGGAAATTCCTCTGGCCCTCGGGTCGCTGACGTTTCTCGACAAGAAACAATATATCCACAACATGGAAGTTATCTCCCACCTGCCCGGCGCAACCATCAGCGGCGGAGAACCGCTCATGGCCATGTGGGCCAAGGGCAAGCAGCGACTATTGCCCGCCGGCGGGGACTTTATCGACGTCAGCGAAGCCAAGAATCCGGTGGCGCTGAATAAGAAGCGCGTGATTCAAGGCGGCGGAGCGGTCGTCTACAACACCAAGCTCAAGAAATGGATCATGATGTGTACCGCGGCGCAGCCGCTCACCAGCGCGAATATCCAATATCCGCACGGCCAGTATGACAAGGAATTGCGCGACAAGGTCCTCGCTTACAAAGGGCTCCGCGGAATCCGCAACTACGACATCACCGATCCCACCAAACCCAACATGCTGCAGGAGTACAACACCGGAGAGAAAGGCAACGGCACGCACCACAATTTTTACGATGGCGGAAAGTACGCCTATCTGGATTGCGGATGGGATGAAACGCTGCGTCTGGAGAATCACCAGCGCCCCTACAGCAATGCGCTCATGATCGTGGACATGTCCGATCCCGCAAACGTACAGGAAGTTTCCAGGTGGTGGGTCCCCGGACAAAAATTGGGCGAGGAGGAAGAATACAAGAAATATCGCTTCGCCGGAGACCACACCTCCTGGACCGGAAATCACGGCGCGATCACTGTGCCCAAGCGCGTCGAGGACGGCGGCACAATCGGCTACGGCGGTTTTGGAGCCTTCGGGTTTTACGCCATGGACTTGTCCGACATAAAGCACCCCAAACCCTATGGCCATATGCAATATGAATTCGACACCTTTGGAACGATTCCGTTCCACACGTGCTATCCAGTCATTGCCGACGCGGCCCATCCAAGGCTTCTGAACAAAGTTGTCGCCGTGCACGAAGCGCTTGAAGCGGATTGCCGAGAAAACTATCACACGCCCTACATGATGGACGTGAAAGATCCGAAAAATCCGAAGATCATCGGCTTTTTCCCCCGCCCGGCGGCGCCTCCCGATGCTCCGTACACGGACTTCTGCTTCGCGCGCGGACGTTTTGGTTCGCACAACACGCAATGCTGGCTCGCGCCCGGCACTTCCAATCCCGCGATCATCGTGATTGCATGGTTCAATGCGGGCGTGCGCGTTTTCGACATCTCCAATCCCACCGAGCCGAAAGAAGTCGCGTGGTTCGTCCCTCCTCTCGAGGGCGAGATCAATAACTATGATTCCTGGTGGCGCGGCACGACGGAGAATGTCTTTGTCGAGTTCGACCGAAACCTGATCTGGATCGGGACCCACGAAGGGTCGTACTGCCTGTCCTGCCCGGCACTCGGAAAGGCGGTAACCGAACCCACCAAAATTCAGAAATGGTCGATCCCGCACTGCAATGTCGGATGGGATGATCAGACCGCCCGCACATTCTATTTCGGACGGTCCTTAAGCCAAATGGGTTAGCCTGAAGTGCATGCTGTTATTCGCAGAATTTTTGCAAGACGGTAGCATCTTTGTAGGGCACGGCTTCAGCCGTGCCATTGCGTTTGCAGAATCAATGCGGCTTTAGCCGCTGGCCTGCTTCAAATTGAGATGCCACACAGGTTCTAGCTGGAGCAGCCTACCGCGGCCAGGAGAAATTCATGATTCACGAAATCTCTCGAAGGAAATTCACACAGGGCCTCCTTGCCGCCGGCAGCGCGCTGCTCATCAGCCCCCGGGCGCGCGCGGCGGAATTTGAATTACGCCAGTTCCACAACCAGCCCGCCGACAGCCCGCTGGACAAATGGCTAACTCAAATGTGGGACGCCGTGAAAACGGAAACAAACGGCCGCGTGCAGGTTCAAACTTTCCCGGACAACAACAAGATCGCGGGAGGAGATCCGGCCGCGCTCAACATGGTGGTCAGCGGCGAATTGGATTTTTTCACATTAAATGGCGGCTCCATCGGAAATCTGGTGCCGGCATCAAACGTGCAGGGACTTCTTTTCGCTTTTCGTACACCGGCCCAGGTATTTGACTCACTCGACGGCGATCTGGGCGATTATTTGCGGGAGGAGATGAAAACCAAAGGCATCTACGCCGTTCCCAAAGGGTGCTTCGACAACGGATTCCACCAGATTACCTGCTCGACCCGGCCGATCCGCACGGTGGAGGATTTGCAAGGCCTGAAGATTCGCACTCCGGACGCTCCCATCTACGTGGAAGCCTGGAAAGCGATGGGCGCTTCGCCCGTCGTCGCCAATTTTAACAAGCTATACGAAACCTTGAAAAATGGGGCTGCCGAGGCGCAGACCAACCCGCTGGCAGTCGCGGAATTTCTAAAACTCTACGAAGTGCAGAAATATGTGAGCATGACCAATCACGGCTGGTCTGGATTCAATCTGCTCGCGAACTGGAAGCTATGGCAGCGTTTCCCTGCGGACGTGCAGGGGATCATCGAGCGCAACGTTGTCAAATTCGTTCGCTTGCAGCGGGAAGAACTGAGCGCCCTCAACACCGAATTTCGCACCAAGCTCGCGACTCAGGGCATGACCTTCAACGAAGCGGATACTTCCTCGTTCCGTCCCCGCCTGGCTTCCTATTACGCGCATTGGAAAGAAACGATTGGAGCGCGCGCGTGGGGCTTGCTCGAATCCCACGTCGGCAAGCTGGCTTGATCTGCTGGCGCCGGCGTGTCGCCGGCGTTTTTACGTTGCGTGCCGATCAGAAAGATCGCCGGCGCTACGACAACCCTGCTCACTTCGCTGAAAGTCACAATTGAAATACGCGGCGTTGTCCCAAGCGAACGTCACCTCCCGGCCGGAAGCGCATTCGGAGGCGGCTCGTTCTGATAACGGAAGGGGAGGCGCAATTTTCGCGCAACTTCCGGCCAAAATTCCCGGAGCTCGTCATATCCGATGTCCATGGCGACGTCGAAAGCAATATTCTCAGCCGCGGGCCCAACGCCGCGCTGCGCTCCGGGATGATAGAGGTTGCTGACCGATACTGCACTGACTTCTCCCATCCATTCGGAAAAGTTGAACATGGGCCTGCCATTGTCCCGGTACGCCACCACGGAGTGAGCCACGGCGTGCAGGAAACGCCGCCCTGCCGGGCCTTCGCCCAACCGGTAGTACCGCGGGTCTTCGGAAAAAACACTGGGATAAGCAAACTCCTTGAAGAATCCGAACTGAACTTCATCGGTATAACTTGCGGCCAGCCGCTTGGCATATCCCTTCCCGCCCTGGCCAAACGGCGCGTCGTCATTCTTTGCCTGTGAAATCCCCGCGTTGAACCCAGCGGTTAAGAACGTTGCGGGATCAACGGAATCGTGAAGGAACAAGAAGAATTTGTCTTTAATTTCAAGCGAGCAAAGGACAACGCCTTGCTTGTAGTGGGGAAGGTGAACTGACTGCCGGTCGAGTTTTCTAGTGAGCGTGCCTACGACCTTCTGGAAGGGCCCGATGTAATCCTGCAATTGAACCATCGGCGGCGGCTGGAGGCACTGCCCCGATGAGTTCAGGACGACCTGTCCGGGCACTTGAGCCGGTGCGGCCGGCAGCTGAGGATTCGGCGGGGTCTCCTGCGCGCGGACCGGGACACTCCCGGCTAGCACGGCGACGAAGATTAGCCCCAACGACACAAGACAGATGCAAACCTTTGACGCGGATCGGATCGAACAGGAACGATCGACCCCGCCAAAATCCTCCCGTAACTCAATGGGCCCAAGAAAAATCACAACGACGATTATCACTTAACCGTCAGCGTGACGGTAGTGGGGACTGTTGTATTTCCCGACATCGCGTTCACAGTTATCGTGTAGTTTCCCGCGGGAGTTCCTGTACCAGTGTTGACCTGTGGACCAGACGAGTCTCCGCCGACTCCGCTGATTCCACAGGCCGTAAGGCCCGACGCCACGGCGAGAAGCAATAAGATCAGCAAGAGTGGTGCGAAGCGCCGAGCGGAGCCGCGCAGCGTCCCAAGTGCAAACCAAATCATCCCGATGGCCAGTCCCGCTCCCAACAACAAAGGCCCATACGGCCAATCACCGAAGGTAACTAACACGAAGGAACCTGACGAGTGCGGCGTCGTGGCAATCGCAAGCATCACGTTCGTGCCTGCGCTCCCCGCGGGGACATTCGTTGGCGTAAAAGTTGCGCTCGCACCTGGCGGAAGCGGCGAGGTGGAAAACGTGACAGCCGCGTTGAGCGTAGGCTGACCGTTCGCAGGGGCAAGCATCAGGCTATAGTTGGCCGGGTTGCCGGCTTGAACGGTAGCGGTCTGAGTTGTTGCGCTCACATTGAAGCCCGCCACGACAGGAAGCTCAAGCGGACTTGTGGTCCCGCCACCGGGGTTCGGATTGTTCACGGTGATGTTTAATGTCCCGCTGCTTGAGAAATCACTCGCGAGCAGGGCTGCGGTAAGAGAGGTCGGGCTTACGAAAGTGGTGTTGCGCGAAGTTCCATTTACCTGAACGGAGGAGCCCTGCACGAAATTCGTGCCCATAACAGTAAGTGTGAGCGCCGGGTTCCCCGCGGGGACGCTTGGGGGCGAAATGCTGGTGGCTGCCGGGACGGGATTATTGACGGCAAACGAAAATGCCACGGATGGATTTCCGCCGGAATTGGCCACGGTTACGAGCGGCGTCCCCGCAACTGCAATGGCACTGGCAGGGACGGCAGCTTGCAACTCACTGGGACCTTGATAGGCTGAGTTCACAGTCTTCGAGCCGAACGTCACAACCGACGAAGGTAAAAACCCGGTCCCACTAATCGTCAGCGTAAATGCCTGTCCACCCGCAGTCACGCTGGCGGGCGAAAGGGCGCCGACCGTCGGCTGCGAATTTGCCGGGACTACCGTCAAGGTCTCGGAGGAAGATGTTCCTCCGCCGCCGTTGCCCACACCAATTGGGTCAGTCACCGAGATGGTAATCGGCCCGGCGTTCAACACGTCAGTGGGCAAAACCGATGCGGTGATCTGGGCCGAGTTGACGAACGCAGCGGACCTCGAGACGTTATTGAAGTTCACCGTCGAACCGTTCACGAAATTCGCGCCGTTGACCGTCAGCGTGAAACCGGGCGAGCCCGCGACCGCGACGGATGGGATGATTGCGGAAATCGTCGGCGGAGGAAGAACAACGGCGAAACTCGACTCGGCAACCCCTCCATCTGGCGCCGGCGTGGATACCAGAACCAATTCCGCCCCGGGAGTTGCAATCGCGGATGCCGGGATGGCCGCCGTCAGTTGCGATG
This sequence comes from uncultured Acidobacteriota bacterium, assembly GCA_963740035.1. GTDB lineage: Bacteria > Acidobacteriota > Terriglobia > Acidiferrales > UBA7541 > Palsa-360. The sequence goes on along the minus strand of CAVUDA010000016.1, from coordinate 15,849 downwards.
CACTGACAAAAGTGGTTGGTTCAATCAGGCCGCCAAAACTGACCGCGGAACTCATAAGAAAGTTGCTTCCGTTCACGGTGAGCGTGAACGAACCGCTGCCCTCCACCGCGCTCGCCGGAGAAATGGAAGCGATGATGGGGACAGGATTGCCGCCACCGCCTTGCGATCCCTGCGGCGAGAAAATCGACACCGTATTGTCCAGAAAATTCGCCACCGCAATCCCCGCGCGGCCTACAAGCGTGGGCGAGGCGGCAACCAACCCGGTGGTAACAATGAACTCCGGCTCTCCTCCGGCGGGGAAATCCAACGGGCTTTGAAACGTGCCGTCGCCGTTCCCGAAAAGAATATTCACGGACCCGTTCACCGGGCATCCGCTATTCGTGCATTGAGTATCTGCGACTGCAATGTCCAGGATGCCGTCCCCATTAAAATCGCCCAAAGTCAAGGAAGAGCCGGCAAATCCGGCGGGATATTCGACATGCGGTTTGAATGTCCCGTCGCCGTTCCCGAGCAAGATTGAAACGGTCGTGCCCGAACCGTCGAGGACTGCGAGATCGAGCTTGCCATCTCCATTGAAATCGCCCGTAACGACGGCAGAGGGAGCGGAACCCGTGGCGAAGTCGACGGCAGCTTTGAACGTGCCATCTCCATTTCCGAACAGCATGGAAACTGAGTTGAGCAGCGGGTTGGTAACGGCAAGATCAAGGATCCCATCGCCGTTGAAATCGCCCGCCGCCAAACCGCCTTCCGTGGAACTTTCGGTGTTACTTGAAACTGCAGTGCCAAGCGTCCCGTCACCCTTACCTGGAACGAAGTAAACTGCGGATTGCCCGCCGATCACGACATCCAAGTGGCCGTCCCGGTCGAAATCGCCAACGACGGGGGCAGGAGATGCGCTCGTGCCGGACGGGAGCGGAAAATCGTTGGTAGCCTGGAAGAGAGGGCCTGCAGGGGTGTAAGCAGCTCCAACGGAAACAACCGCGAAAAGATTTAGATTTGGATTTGGTCCAGTCGGACCCAGCTGACCGACCGTTACAAAGTCAAGTACGCCGTCTCCGTTGAAATCGCCGGGTACAATCGTTTGCGGGCTCTCCAGAAGTTCACCACGACCGAGCCCGTGTTCGCCAATTTCCACGATCGTGCCATTATCGACATTGCAGAACGCCAGAAATGGGCACCTCCCATCAGCAACCGTCAGAACAGGAGTGCCGTCAGGAGGATTGGACGCGGCGACCAGACCTGTTGGTTGAGAGACCCAAGAGTCTCCGCCGCCGGGGGCAAATTCGCTTTCAGAGCGGGCAAACGCGAGGGACGTAACCGGCGTAGTAACCGAGAACAAGACAGGATTCGATACGCCACCGCCGGGGCCCGGATTGGACACCGTGATGGAAACAAGATTGGCCGTGGCGATATCCGAGGCGAAGATGGCGGCCGTCAGTTGGGTAGCATTGATAAAGGCGGTCACGCGCGGGCTTCCGTTCCACAGGATTGTCGCGCCGCTCACAAATCCGGCGCCGTTCACCGCTAGCGTGAATGCCGTCCCGCCGGGCACCGCCGCCGCGGGCACGGTGGGATTGTTCAAGAAAGGCACGGGATTGGTTTGCGCCGCGACCGGCGAGCAAATGGATGAAAGTAGAAACGTGAAGATTGCTGCTGCGATGATCGTGCGCACGGGCGCCTCCTGCACGGTCGTCAGCGGGGCTGGGAACCGTCGCCCATCGCGGACGCGCTAGAAGTCCAAAGAGGTCTGAGCGACCGAGGTCTGCGCTTCGGCCGGAAACGAGGATGCCCGATTTCATCCTGCGGACGGCTTACTTGCTTCAACTTAGAGAAGGACTTCCCCACGCGAGCGCAATATATCCCTATCGCCCACACATCAAGAGTTTCGTCAGCTCCTAAACATTCGTTACGGTAAATGACAGACACCCTGAACAACTTCTCTGCCTGTCGGGATCAGGGTCACTATTGGCGGCATAATGTGTCATGAAACGTGACACATTGTCAACCCCCGCCGGCAAAGGATATTGGATCAGATTGAATTCTGGAAGTGAAAAACTGCCCGCCCAAAAGGCGGGCGGCCTCTACAAAATCACCCGCACCGATGCGGTACGGTTTTTGTAGAGGCCTCTCTGTCCCGCGCTCTTCGGGACAGAGAGGGCACGTTTCCCTTCAAATTGACCCAGTACTCGGCAAAGGGCCGGACTCTCCGCTTGCGCTCCTCACACTTCCGTTCATTTCGCCGAATTGAATTCGCGCCAGTGAAATTCAAAGGACGTATCGAGGTGGGCCAGCAAGTAGGAGACGCTGTGCCTGCCCGGGTAGAGGTGGAATTCGTGGGGAATCTTGAGGGAATCGAGCGTTTCGTGCAGTTCGCTCGCTCCCCGGTAAAAACCATACGTATCTTCCGTGCCGCAATCAAAGTAAATTTTCATTTTCATGAGAGCGGTCGCATTCTTCCGTGCCAAAACGAAAGGGCTGTTCAGATCCCAGAAGTTCCGGTCGATCGGATTGCCAAACACATTTGCGAGCAGCTCCGCCGCCAGATTTCCCGATGACGCCCCGGCGGTCATTCCCAGGGGCGGCGCCCGCATCAATGCCCCGCTGTGCGCGCTGACCGAACCGAACAGCTCCGGGTGAGCAAATGCCAATCGCAGCGCTCCGTACCCGCCCATCGAAAAACCGGTGATCCCTCGCGCCGCCCGCTCCGTCCGAATCCGGTAAGTGTGCTCGACAAACGGGATGAATTCACGAACGAGGAAATCGCTGTAAGGAATTTTGCCGTCCCGCGAGTTGATGTAAAACGTGTCCGACCCGTCCGGCGCCACGACCAGGAATTCGCCGACCATGTGTTCACGGCGCAAATCCTGCAAGCTGGTCCACTCCCCATCCAGAGCGATGGACTGCTCGTTGCCGCCGAGACCGTGCAGCAGGTACAACACGGGATATTTCCTTGTCTTTGCATCCTCCGCCGAATAGCTGGCCGGCAGATAAACACAGTATCGAACAGAGGAATGAAGAAGGGCGCTGTGGAACGCGCGACAGTCCGCGCGCTCCTGCGAGTGGGCGCTGGCCACGGGCAGAAGCGCCAGGAACAAAAACGCGGCTAGGCGTCCAGAACGATGACTCTGAAGGAAGTAGGACATAAACAAGAAGTAGTCATTGTAGGGGTGCCGGCTCGCTGGAACAAGAGGACTTAGAAGGGCCTTATCGCCGTCTTACAGAATCCTTATGAGCTGTGCACGACTTCCTAACTTGGAAAGTTGCATGATTCCCTTGTAAGACGGGAACCAAACAGGTGATTTGCAAGTCGATGCAGTGTGACAAGGCGCACAGCGTGATGTGCCTCAAATGGGTACAAATGGCATCGAATGGTAACTGCTTGGGCTGACGGCTGTTAACGACTTACCAGGCAGGAGCCGGAAAGGATGCCAGTCTCATGAGGTACGCAGGCGGCGCCGGAAGGGGGTCCAATGGCCATGACAATCTTCTTCGTTCTAAATGGCTTGGGCGTCATTTTTCTGCTCTACATGCTGGCAAACTTCTGGAAAGAGGGGCATCGGCCACAGAGCAATGTCCGGAAGTATGCGACGGACTTTCGGCAGCGGGACTGGGCTGACGTGTTCGTCCTGACGCACCCGATTTCTCACAGCGCGCAAGGCGGTGTCTCCGTGATTCCGTTTCAGGCGCGAGACCGATACAGTGACAGACCGGGTCGCAGCGCGGCCTCATCCGTGACACAGGAAGCGCCCGCAAGGCGGTTTTCCACAAGGTAAGTTGAGGCGGACCCGGCGCATCGGGATATGATGCGCCGGGAGCAATCAAGGAAGGACGGCGATGCTGGACACGATTTTTACCATCTCGACCCTGCTATTTTTTGCGCTATCCGTGCTGTACGTGAAATTCTGCGATGGATTGAGGTAAGGAAAATGCTCGATACGGTCGTATCGCTGGCGGTGTGTGTGGGTTTGCTCGTTTATCTCGTGTACGCGATGTTGCGTCCGGAAAAGTTCTGACCATGACAAACAACGGCTGGTTCCAAATCCTGTTCTTTCTGCTGGTGGTACTCGCGCTCACGAAGCCGCTGGGCTCGTTCATGACGCGCGTGTTTAACCGGGAGAAGACGTTCCTTGACCCGGTCATGCGTCCGATCGAGAAGCTGGTGTACCGGCTTACGGGCGTCGATGAAACAAAGGAAATGCGCTGGACCGAGTATGCCGGCGCGATGCTTATCTTCAGCGGCATCACCATGTTCGTGACCTACGTGATCGAGCGTGTGCAAAATCATCTGCCGCTCAATCCGCAGAAACTCGCCGCCGTGGATCCGGCGCTGGCGTTCAACACGGCCGCGTCTTTTACAACCAACACCAATTGGCAGGCGTACGTGCCGGAAACGACCATGTCCTACCTGACGCAGATGGCCGGCCTCGCCTACCACAATTTTATTTCCGCGGCGGTCGGTATCGCCCTGGCCATCGCGATCGTCCGCGGGATCGCGCGGCGTGAACAGGACACACTCGGGAACTTCTGGGTGGACATGACGCGGGCGACGTTCTGGGTGCTGATGCCCACATGTATTCTGGGCGCGCTGTTCCTGGTCTGGCAGGGCGTCCCGCAAAACTTCAAACCGTACGATACCGCACAGCTCATGGACCCGCAGACGGTGCAGACGACTGACTCCTCTGGAAAGACATCCACGCAGATCGTGAAGGAACAGACGATCGCGCAAGGTCCCACCGCCTCGCAGGAAATGATCAAGGAGCTGGGCACCAATGGCGGCGGTTTTTTCAATGCCAACAGCGCTCACCCGTATGAAAACCCCACTCCCCTCACGAACCTCCTCGAGATGGTCTTAATTTTCGCAATCGGATCGGCATTGACCTACACGCTCGGGCAGATGACGGGCTCGCCGCGTCACGGTTGGGCGGTGTGGTGCGCGATGGCGATCTTGTTTCTTGTCGGAGTCACTGCGGCGTACTCGGCCGAGGCGCGGGGAAATCCCCTCGTGCAAACTTCGACGAACCATTTGCAGCCGGCCGGAAACATGGAAGGCAAGGAAGTTCGTTTTGGCATTGCCAACTCCGCTCTCTGGGCTGTGGTGACAACCGACACGAGCTGCGGCGCGGTCAACTCGATGCACGATTCCTACACGCCTCTCGGCGGAATGATTCCTCTGATCAACATGCTTCTTGGTGAGGTTGTATTCGGGGGTGTCGGCTCCGGCCTCTACGGAATCATCGTTTTCATTATCCTCTCCGTGTTCATCGCGGGGCTCATGGTGGGACGCACGCCGGAATATCTGGGCAAGAAAATCGAGGCGTTCGACGTGAAGATGGCCATGCTGACAGTGCTGATTTATCCGCTGTTGGTCCTTACATTCACCGCCATTTCCGTCGTGGCGCCTAAGTTTGGCTTATCGAGCCTGTCGAACGCGGGACCGCATGGATTGTCGGAAATTTTCTATGCCTACGCGGAAGCGGGCGCGAATAACGGCTCGGCGTTCGCCGGGCTTAATGCCAACACCCTTTGGTACAACTCGACGCTCGCCACGACCATGCTGTTCGGCCGATTTTTCATGGTCGTCCCGGTGCTGGCGATCGCCGGAAGCCTGGTGCGGAAGAAGCATGTCCCGGAATCGTCGGGCACGTTCCCTGTGACCACGCCGCTGTTCACGGGCCTGTTGATCTCCGTGGTTTTGATAGTTGGCGCGCTGACCTTTTTCCCGGCACTCAGCCTGGGCCCGATTCTCGAGCACCTGCTGATGTACGCGGGCAAGACTTTCTAAGGAAAATAAGAAGCCATGACAGCCCAAGCAAGGAAGAGCAAGTCGATCTGGGACGGGGAAATTGCCCGCCGAGCAACGTGGGATTCGTTTGTAAAGCTGAATCCACGAACGCTTATGAAGAACCCGGTGATGTTCGTCGTAGAAATTGGCGCGGCCTTGCTTACGGTCGAGCTGGTGAGCCACGTGCTGCGCCACACGCAGGGATTCGGCTTTGAGTTTCAAATCACGGTCTGGCTGTGGTTCACGGTGCTGTTTGCCAACTTCGCCGAAGCCATGGCCGAAGGGCGCGGCAAGGCGCAGGCGGACACGCTTCGCAAGGCGCGCACGGAGACCATCGCGTATAAGTTGAAATCCGATGGGTGCACCGTGGAAATGCCCGGATCCAAATTGCGCGCGGGCGACGTGGTCGTCGTCATCGCCGGGCAATTTATTCCGGGAGACGGCGAAGTCATCGAAGGCGTGGCTTCGGTCGATGAATCGGCCATCACGGGCGAATCCGCTCCGGTGATTCGCGAATCGGGCGGCGATCGCTCCGCGGTCACGGGAGGCACGCGCGTGCTTTCCGACGAAATAAAAGTCCGCATCACATCCAATCCCGGCGAGACGTTTCTTGACCGCATGATCAAAATGGTCGAGGGAGCTTCGCGGCAAAAGACGCCCAACGAAATCGCGCTGAATATTCTTCTCTGCGGGCTGACGATTATTTTCTTGTTGGCCGTCGCTGCGTTGCAGCCCATGGCCATCTATTCTGGCGCGCCGCAAAGCGCCTTTGTGCTGTGGTCTTTGCTGGTGTGCCTGATTCCCACGACGATCGGCGGATTGCTTTCCGCGATCGGCATCGCGGGAATCGACCGCGTCATCCAACGCAACGTAATGGCGATGTCCGGGCGCGCCGTGGAAGCCGCCGGCGACGTGGACACGCTTCTGCTCGATAAAACCGGAACGATCACGCTCGGGAACCGGCAAGCGACGGAATTAATTGCCGCTCCCGGAGTGACGGACGCGGACCTCGCTGACGCGGCGCAGCTCGCGTCGCTAGCCGACGAAACTCCCGAAGGCCGCTCGATCGTGGTGCTGGCAAAAGAAAAGTACGGATTGCGCGGGCGGCCGCTGTCCTCCATGGATGCCACGTTTATTCCTTTCACAGCGCAAACGCGCATGTCCGGCGTCGATTTTGACGGCCGCGCGATTCGCAAGGGCGCGCCCGATTCGATCAAAAAATATGTCGTCGAACAGGGCGGCACAGTTCCGTCTGAAGTCGATGACGTCGTGCAAATTGTTGCCAGCTCCGGCGCCACGCCGCTGCTGGTCGCTGTCAATGGCCGAATCATGGGCACCGTCCGCCTCAAGGACATCGTCAAAGGCGGCATGCGCGAGCGCTTCGATCACCTGCGCGCCATGGGAATCCGCACCGTGATGATCACAGGAGACAACCGTCTGACCGCTGCGGCCATCGCGCAGGAAGCCGGAGTCGATGATTTCCTCGCCGAAGCCAAACCGGAAGACAAGCTTGCACTGATCCGGAAAGAGCAGGCCAAGGGCAAACTGGTGGCCATGACCGGGGACGGCACCAACGACGCACCCGCGCTGGCGCAGGCGGACGTGGGCCTGGCGATGAACGCGGGCACGCAGGCGGCCAAGGAAGCGGGCAACATGGTCGACCTCGATTCCAATCCGACCAAGCTGATCGAAGTCGTGGAAATCGGCAAGCAAATGCTGATCACGCGCGGCGCGTTGACCACCTTCTCCGTCGCCAACGACGTGGCGAAATATTTCGCGATCATCCCCGCGATGTTCGCCGGGGCTTTTCCAGTGCTCCAAGCGCTGAACATCATGCGGCTACAGACCCCCCAATCGGCAATCCTGTCGGCCGTGATCTTCAACGCTCTGATCATCGTTGCGCTCGTGCCGTTGGCGTTGCGCGGCGTGCAGTACCGTCCCGTGGGAGCTTCGGCGCTGTTGCGCTGGAATTTGCTGGTCTACGGCGTGGGTGGAATCATTGCGCCCTTTATCGGCATCAAGTTGATCGACGTGGTCATTACGAGCCTGCACTGGGCTTGAGGAAGAGAATTTGTCTCGAGGAAACTGCGATGAAAAAGCACTTCATGACTTCGATCTGGATGACCATCGTGACGACGCTGTTGCTCGGCATCGTCTACCCCTTCGTGGTGACGGGTCTCGCGCAAGTTCTCTTCCCGCGCCAAGCCAACGGCGGCCTAATCACGATGAACGGAAAGATTGTCGGGTCGCACCTCATCGGCCAACCGTTTTCCTCGCCGGGATATTTTCGATCGCGTCCTTCCGCGGCAGGCAATGGCTATGACGCCGGCAATTCGGGCGGCTCGAATCTCGGCCCCACGAATAAAATGTTGATTGACCGCATGAACGCGGACATTCAGAAGGCCCAAGCGGAAAATCCGGGTACTCCTGTTCCGATGGACCTTGTTACCACGTCCGGCTCGGGCCTCGACCCCCACATTTCACCGGATGCAGCGGACTTCCAGGTTCCGCGCGTCGCTCACGAGCGCAACATGAGCGAGACCGACGTCCGCACCCTCATCGCCAACCATACCGAAGGCCGCCAGCTTGGATTCCTGGGCGAGCCCCGCGTCAACGTCCTCGAACTTAACCTCGACCTCGATACTACCCATCCCATGCACAAGTAAGAATGCCCCAACATCATGAGCAGCTCAAGCCTCTACGAAGCGGCTTGATTACTGCGCAGCTAACAACCCGCCGTGCCGGGAATCCTTCCCAATGACAGGCAGGCAGACATCCCGACCAACTTGAATCTCGAATTTTGTGCGGTAATTCTGGTATATTGTACAGTAATATTCGACGAAAAGAACTCAAGTCGCTCTTAGGATCGGTGGATGCGCTCCTTGTATCTCAAAACTGGTAATCTTCTAGTCGCGGCATATTTGACAGTGGCATTGTCCTGCGTGACCGGCTGCGGCGCCGGAGCCTACAGCGGCTATGGCGAAGGCTCCAACGGCAACTCTGGCGGAGGATCCGGCGGCGGCTCCGGCGGAAACCCCTCATTGCCGGGAAACCCCGCGCCTCTCGTCCCCAGCGGAGTCGTGCTTATGACCTATGCCGGTCCGGGCGGGACGGTCTACGACCCAACTCACAAATATCTCTTCGTCACTCTGACCAAATTCGACCGCGTGGACGTTTTCTCAACGGTTGATGACCATTTGGTCGCAAGCATACCCGTTCCTGCGCCAATGGGAATTGACATCTCGACCGACGACACGCAGGTTTTTGTAGCCAGCAGCATACCGTCCTTTTTCGTGATTGATACGCAGTCCCTACAAATGGTCAGCCAGACTCCCATTCCTGTTCAGGGCACAGGCAACGTCCAAGTAGTCGCGCCCACGGGGCTCGCGAGGAGCAATACTGGAAATGTGCTCCTTCTCGTCAATGTTCTGAATACCTCTGATTCGGAGACGCTCGCGGAGTGGAACCCGACTACAGGCCAGCTTACCTACCGACAGGATTTCCTATCGCCGCCCGCGTGCATCACGTCGAGTGCCGATCACACAAAAATCCTTGTGGGGGCTTGCGGAATCAATTTCGTTGGCGGCCCTGGGGAGGAAGTCGGTCTGTACGACGCTGCGTCGGACAGTTTCACGGCAGCTTTGTACGGATACGGATACTTGGACGGCATTGCCGCCAATCCCAACGGGACGCAATTTGCCGCAAGCGTGCGCGACAATACGCTGATTATCCTGGATGCAAGCTTCAACATCCTGCAAACCATCTCGGGCAGCGCGCTGGGGATGGAATTTCTTGTGGGCGACTTGGTTTACAGCCGCGATGGCCGCTACCTCTATATTCTTGAAGCGAACCCTGGGGCAGGAGCAAACGTCGCAGTACTCGACACCACGACCTTTTCCGTCGTGGGGACAGGATTCACAGCGAACGGGGGAAGTTCCTACACAATACCGCAGTTTCTTCAGCCCCCCTCGATTGACGAGAATAATATCTTGTACGTTCCTTTGGGCGGTTCGGTTGGTGTCACCCCCACTCCGCAGACACCTTTCCACATGACTCCCAATTTGGTCACAGTAATGCCGCCTCAGGGATTCTCTCAAACGGCCAAATCGACAATCGTTTCGGGAGACGCGCCGCAGCAAGGCTTCGCCGTGCAAAACGGGGGCTCGGCATCGGGAGGCACGAATTCCCAATTGTTCATTTTTGGCCAGCCCTCCGCAAGCGCAGCGATCGGCGGCGAGCCGGCGCCCGTGAGCAATGTTCAACCCGGCGGGAATTTCTCAAGCGCTGCGCCTGGCTGGATGGTCGGCATGACCCTTCAGGCCCCGCCTGGACGCGAGGGCCTTACCAGCGTGGGCATCGGTTCACTAGCGATGCAAAATGCATTCAATTATGTCGCAGAACAGATCGTTCCAGTAACCGGGACGCCCTGGCAACTCGTAGTCGACCCCGGACGGCAGCAACTCTACATCTCGAATGCCTCCGAAAACCGCGTGGAGATCTACTCGCTCACCTCTCAGAAACTCCTCGATCCGATTCCCGTCGGTAATGCCCCGCACGGAATGGCGCTCACGCCGGACGGTTCCCTGCTCGTGGTCGCGAATTCGGGGGATGGAACGGTCACCCTGGTTAACCCGGATAATGCCGCGGGGGCGACGAAGATAACCCTCGGGACCGTCGGTGGGTCCCAGCCGAACGAAGTTGTCATCACAAGCACAGGCCAAGCTCTTGTGACGTATGCCCCCGACTTCATGGAAGTCGACTTGGCCACCCACTCAGTCACACCGCTCTCGGATCAACGGATCTACCTTCCCTTCCTCCTCTCCGGCAGCAAGGATGGTTCTAAGATTGTTTGCGACTGCGGCTCTCTCGGCATATGGAGTCCCACCACAAACACGTGGACGTTCACAAGTTACGTGGACGAGGCGGTGCCCGACGGTGCTATCTCCAGAGATGGCACGATCGTGGCGCAGGGAAACTACATTCTGAACTCCCAGCTGGTCATCACCGGGCAACTGGCGGAGTGGGATTTCCTGCCTGTGCCGGAGTCGATTAGTGGCCACTCGGACGTTCTGAATGCCAGCGGCAGCCTCGTTTACAAGACAGACGAAGGCTCGAACGCCATCAACCCTACCGGCATCCAGATCTTTGACACGAATCACGGCGACCTAAAGGAATGGATCGAGTTGGCCGAACCGATCGCGCTGAATAGCCAACACGCTCTAACGTTGGACGACACCGGCCAGAATCTATATGCGCTCACCCAGTCGGGATTCACGGCACTCCATTTCGACTATATTCCGTTGAGCGTGGGTTACTTGACCCCCAATCAAGGCCCCTCTGCCGGCGGCACCACTGTAATCATTCGTGGGAGCGGATTCGAACCGGGATGCACAGTGAACTTCAACAACACAACTGCGGCGACAACATTCTTGGACAGCCCAACCGTGACCGTCGTTACTCCATCGATGCCGTCAGGGCCGGTCCGGCTGAGCATCCAAACCCCGGACGGGCAATTCTATTCCCTTGACAGCGCGTTCGCGGCGCAGTGAACCTTTTCTCCGTCAACTCCCTTGGGGTTCGGGCACCTGACTTCCAGCGTGATCCGAGCGACAGGGGAAAACCTGACCTACTTGTTCTTCTTCGGTTTGCTGGTGGCGGGAGCAACAGGCTCAAACCGGTAGCCCACCCACGGGTCCGTATGGATGTACTTGGGATGGGCGGGGTCCGGCTCGATCTTCTTCCGCAGCTGGTTGATGAACACCCGCAGGTATTCCGTCTCGTCGCCGTAGTCCGGTCCCCAGACGGCCTGCAAGAGGCGCCGGTGCTCCAGCGGCTTGCCCTGGCTGGCCACGAGGTGGCGAAGAAGTTCAAATTCCTTCGGCGTCAGCCGCACCGGGCGGCCCTGCACCAGCAATTTCCTGCGTTCGAAATCAATCTCCAGATCGTTCGAAACATACGTGGGAACAGGCTCGGCCGAAGAGGTGCGCCGCAGGGCCGCGCGAATGCGCGCGAGGAGCTCTTCCATACCGAACGGCTTTACCACGTAGTCGTCGGCTCCCGCATCGAGCGCGAGCACCTTGTCGTGCTCCGTATTCCTGACGGTCAGCATGATGATGGCCACGTCGGATTGATCGCGAATTTCGCGGCAAGTGTCGAGGCCGCTCTTGCCCGGCATATTGACGTCCAGCAGGACAAGCTCGGGGCGCTCCTTTCGCATGAGTTCGAGCGCTTCTTCCCCGCTTCGCGCCTCCAGGACCGTGTAGCCATTGCTCGACAGCGTCGTCCGCATCACGCGGCGAATCTGCGGTTCGTCATCCACAACCAATATCGTGGGTGTGCTCATTTTTGTTCCGTCGTCCCCCTGAGGATCGGCAAGCTAAAGGAAAACACAGACCCGTGCCCCACCTGGCTGATGACCCCGATCGTTCCCCCATGCGCTTCGACGATCGCTTTGGCGATGGGCAGACCCATGCCCGTGCCCTGCACGCGATAGCGCTGATCCGTGCCGCGGTAAAATTTGTCGAAGATCAGTCCGAGTTCCGCCTCGCCGATCCCCGGCCCCTGGTCGGCCACGCTGAACTGCACGAACTCGTCCTTCTCTTCCGCGCCGATGGTAATAGCGTGGTCCGGAGAGGAATATAAATTTGCATTCTGGATCAAATGAACGAGCACTTCCTGCGCGCGCGCGAAGTCCGCGCGGACCCGCAGGTCCGGATGTTTCAATTCAATTCGGATCGGACGCGTTCCCAGAACTCCCTTGCAGACATCGAGCGCGCCCGCAATCAAATCGTCCGCGCGAACGGGTTCGAGCTGAAGCTTGACTTCGCCGGCTTCTAGACGCGCCATCTCCGCTGCTTCTCCGACGAGACGGTTCAACCGGTCGCACTCTTCGTCGATGATGTGGAGCAGTTCGTCCCGCTGGCCCCCGTCGAGCTTGGCCGGAGAAAGCAGCGTGGTGACCGAAGCCTTCATGGAGGTGAGCGGCGTGCGGAAATCGTGCGTAATCGCGTCCAGCAGGGCCGACTTCAGGCGTTCGCCCTCGCGGGCCGCTTCGGTTTTTCCCACCATTTCGATGGCGTGGGCACGCTCGATGGCGACCGCGATCAGCGTGCCCATGGCCTCTAAAGACTCCCGCGAAAGGACCGGACCTGAGATGCCCATGCTGCCAAGAATCCGCGAGCCGAGCCGCAACGGAGCAAAGCAGACGCTGTGCTCGGCGTCGATTTGCAGCTCTTCGCGCGCGACAACTGCTTTCAGAAAACCTGCATCGAGCTGTGGCAGATTCATACCCGAGCGATACACTTTTTGCTTGTCCGAAAGGAAGAGCGCCGCCGCTCCCACCTCGAAGCTCTCCACGATCTGGCGCGGGATGGCGTTCAACAATTCGATGGGATTCCCGGCGCTTAACAATCGCTGGCTGAATTTATAGAGACGCTCCACCTCGTGGCGCCGGCGGTTCGCTTCGGCGGCTTGGTTGCGCGCGCGAGATGAGAGATCGCTCGCAAGAATCGAAGTTGCCAGAAAAGTGAAAAGCGCAACCCAGTTTTGAGGGTCAGCGATGGTGAGCGTGCCCACGGGCGGCAAGAAAAAGTAATTGTAAGTCAGCGTGGCAGCCAGCGACATGAACACGGAAATCCCAAGTCCCCAAACAGCGGAAACGCCAAGGATGGCAAGCAGATAGGTAAACGCCACGGTGGTTGCATTGAACCGGTGCGTATGCTGGTAGAAATAAGTGATGACCAGAACCGCAGCCAGCGCGGCGGCATATCGGGCGAGGGTGGTGGGCAGATTTTTGGTCACAGGGCGATTCTAGCCTAGCATTTCCTGGCCGGAATGAACGAGAATATCTGCGATGGCAAAAACACCCGAAGAGTGGCTGGAAGAGGTTTCCCCGAAGGAGCGCACCGAGGGGATCCTGAAGTTGTTTCTGGGCTATGCCCCGGGGGTGGGCAAGACCTTCAGCATGCTGAGCGAAGCCATCCGGCGGCGAAGCCGCGGGGAGGACGTGGTCATCGGCTTCGTGGAAACGCATGGGAGAAAGGGCATCGCCGAGCTCGCCTCCCAGCTCGAGCAGGTCCCCCGGCGGAAAATCGAATACAAAGGTACGATCTTTGAAGAGATGGACCCCGACGCCATCAAGGCCAGAAAACCTCGCGTGGTTCTCGTCGACGAGCTGGCGCACACCAATATTCCGGGGAGTAAACACCGCAAACGCTACGAGGATGTGCTGGACCTCGTCGAAGCGAAATTGGAAGTGCTCTCGACCGTCAACGTGCAGCACCTCGAAAGCATCGCTCCCACTGTCGGCGCGATCACCGGAATCAAGATCCGCGAAACGGTTCCGGACTGGGTGCTGGAACACGCCAATGAAATCGTCATGGTCGATTTGACGCCGGAAGCGCTGCAGAACCGGATGAAGCGCGGCGAAGTTTACCACACCGAAAAAGTCGATCAAGCGCTGAAGAATTTTTTCCGAAGAGGAAATCTCATCGCGCTTCGCGAACTCGCTCTACGACAGGTCGCGGAACAGGTGGACCGCAGCCTTGAAACCTACATGGATCAGAAAGATATCCATGATCCGTGGCCGGTGCGGGAACGCATCGCGGTGTGCTTCAGCTCCAATCCCCGGGCGCAATATTTGATCGCGCGCGCCTCCCGCATGGCGCGCCGCATGGACGCCGAACTCTACGCCATCTATGTGGACATCGGCCACGACACATCCGAGCGGGACAAAAATTCGCTCAACGCCAACATTCAATTTTCGGAAAGCCTCGGCGCCAAAGTCGTGAAATTGACTGGCAAGGACGTGTCATCCGCCACAGCGGAGTTCGTTCGCGAGAAGCATATGACGCAGGTCATCTTCGGCCGATCCGCGGTCGAAGGGTGGAGGAAATATTTGTACATGACCGCCATCCACCGCTTCCTGCGCGACGCCCCATCGGTGGATGTCCACATCGTCACGCAGGAAGCCGATTGAACCTTGTGGCACAGGCTTAAGCATGTGGAGGTTCATCCTCGCTAGGACCAAACCCCACAGGCTGAAGCCTGTGCCACTACACCTCGCGCGCCGTAACTTCGTGGCGATAATCAAATAGCTTGGTAAGCTTTCGACGCACGTACCACCCCGCAATCCAACGCCCGAGAGCGCCGAACGGAAGAGCATATTCCACGCGGTCTTCGAGAATGCTGCCAGAAGGTCCGTCCGGCTCAAATGTGTGCGTGTGTTTCCAGTATGCAAATGGGCCTGAAACCTGGACATCGGAAAAATAGCGGCCGGCTTCAAAGTCCTGATGCACCGCGACCCACCGCCGCCGGAATGGCCATCGCCCGAACTGGAGAACAACACGCCCACCGCGTTCGATTCCGCCGGCTTTTTCGATCACTTCCACGTGTTCCCCGGGTGGCGTAAGTCTCTCCAACGCACCGGGCAAAGCGTGCCACGCATACACCTCAGCTGCGGGAGCGTCGATTCGAGAACGGCGAATAAATGTTTCCGTTTTCATGATGTGCTGATGAAGCGCCAGTCCGTACCTTTGTAGCGCCGGCATCCTGCCAGCTGTTTGCGCGTTTGAAAACAAGATTTGGAGCCGGCGGGACGCCGGCGCTACGAAAACCGGTGACCTCTCAGAGCCTTCTTCAAATCGGGTCACTCTGAAGTCCCACGAAATACAGACACCGGGGGCTTGCAGACTGTACAATATCCAGCTGCACAGGGACGGGCTCAAAGATCAATCAATATCGCCACCTTAAAGAATCAAGGTAGCTACCCGAGTGCGAATCGGTTCGTACCATACCGGAAATCTCAAGAGGAGAACATGGCCCAAATATTTGATTCACTGTCGATTCGCGGAGTCACCCTGCAAAATCGCATTGTCGTTTCACCGATGTGCCAATATTCCAGCCAGGACGGATTCGCGAACGACTGGCATCTGGTGCACTTGGGCAGCCGCGCGGCCGGCGGCGCCGGCTTGGTCTTTGCGGAAGCATCCGCAGTCACTGCCGAGGGCCGTATCACCGCTGAAGATCTGGGAATTTATAAGGACGCGCACGTCGAGTTTCTATCGCGC
>CAVUDA010000015.1:0-95009 GCA_963740035.1 uncultured Acidobacteriota bacterium | reverse complement strand
GATTTGACAGCATCTTTCAGCGCGCTTACTATCGAAATTCGAGTTCCCGGTGCCGAGCTTGCCGCCGTTGACGGGCGGCCTGCCATCGTCAGGGTTCACCCTAAAATTTCATACGGAAAGGGCGAATGAGCACTCCCCGAGCCAAGCCAAAATACTATTTAACGACGCCGCTGTACTACACCAACGGCATGCCGCACATCGGGCACACCTACTCGACGATCGTGGCGGACGTGATCCGGCGGTACAAGCGCATGCGGGGATTCGACGTGTTCATGACCACGGGCGCCGACGAGCACGGCGTGAACGTCGAGCGGTCGGCTCAAAAAGCGGGGAAGTCTCCGCAGGAATTTTCCACGGAAATCGCCGTGCAGTGGCGGCGGCTCTGGGACGATCTGGGAATCCCCGGCGATGAATTCATTCGCACGACGGATGAAAAGCACCATCGCACCGTTCAATGGCTCTTCAAGCGCTGCCGGGATAACGGCTTCATCGAAAAGGGCCGCTACACCGGGCAATACTGCGTGCATGACAATGCCTACGTTGTGGACGCGGGGCCCGGAGACGCTTGCCCCGATTGCGGGCGCCCGACGGAAACGGTCACCGAAGAAAATTATTTTTTCAAGCTGTCCGGATTCCAGCAAAAGCTACTCGATTTCTACGCGGCCAATCCCGATTTCATTCAGCCGGAGAGCCGCCGGAACGAGGTTCTGAGCTTTGTGAATGGCGGCCTGAAAAATCTTTCGATTACGCGGACAACGATCCGCTGGGGAATTCCGGTGCCGGGCGAAGCGCCGCACGTTTTTTATGTGTGGTTCGACGCGCTGATCGGGTATCTGAGCGCGGTGGGAGGCCCGAATTACGACCAGCGTGGCCTCTGGCCGGCGGATTTGCATCTCGTCGGCAAAGAAATTATCCGATTTCATGCGGTGTATTGGCCCGCGTTCCTGATGGCGGCGGATTTGCCGCTGCCCGAGCAAATCTGGGCGCACGGCTGGCTGCTCTTCGATAGCGAAAAGATGAGCAAGTCGCGCGGCAACGTGGTGCGGCCGCGGCCGATCGTCAATGCGATCGGCATCGAGCCGCTGCGCTATTACCTGTTGCGCGAAATCGTGTTCGGACAGGACGGCAGCTTTTCCTACGATGCGCTCGTCACCCGCTACAACAGCGACCTCGCGAACGGTCTCGGCAACTTGGCCAGCCGCACGCTCACGATGATCGAGCGCTACTTTGGCGGCGAAATTCCCAAGCCCGTGCCGGCACAGGGCGGGGAAACAGATGCCCCGAGCACGGCGGAATTTGCCAACGAAGCGCTGACGAAAGTGATGCATTTGTACGACCGGTTTAGTTTTTCGCTGGCGCTGGAGACGATCTGGGAGATCGTCGCCATGATCGACAAATACATCACGGTCGAAAAACCGTGGGCGCTCGCGGAAAAGCCGGAGGACCGAGCGCGCTTGGCGACGGTGCTGTACACGGCCGCGGAGGGGCTCCGTATCGTCACGGCGCTGGCGCATCCCGTACTGCCGCAGGCCACACAAAAAATATGGAATCAGTTGGGGCAGGCGGAGCCGCTGAGCGGTGTCCAATTGGACCAGCTCGTTTGGGGACAGCTCAAGCCCGGAACGAAAACGGGAAAGCCGGAAGGAATTTTTCCGCGCGTTGACAAATCCGAAACGATTGCGAGGATTGAAGCCATGGAGCAAGAACAGAACAAAGCACCGGAAGCCCCTGCTGCGGCACCGGCAAGTACCCCTGCAGGAGGTGGCGCTGCCGCGGCCCCGGCCGTTGCAGCCTCAGCGAAGATTGGAATCGAGGATTTCGCCAAAGTGGAGATGCGCGTCGGACAAGTCAAGACCGCTGAGCGAGTGGCGGGCGCGGATCGACTGCTGCAACTGCAGGTCGATATCGGCGATGAAGTGCGTCAAATTGTCGCGGGCCTGGCGCTGGCGTACAAGCCGGAAGAACTCGTGGGGCGCAAGGTGGTGGTGGTGACGAATTTGCAGCCACGAAAACTGCGCGGCGTTGAATCGAATGGCATGATCGTCGCGGCCTCAACCCCGGATGGGGCGCCGGTCCTCGCCGGTTTCCTGGAAGATGTGCCCGTGGGGGCGAAGCTGAAGTAGGACAGGCTTCAGCCTGTCGCTTTTGTATCCAAGCTGCAATCCGAAACGCAGACAGGCTAAAGCCTGTCCTACCATGAACCTCACCGATTCACACGCTCATGTGGACGTCTCCGACTTTGACGGGGATCGCATGGCCATGCTCGATCGTGCGCGCGCGGCGGGAGTCGGCACGCTTCTGGCGATCGGCAACGGACCGGAAATTGAAAAGCTGGGCGCGGCCGTTCCCTTTGCCGAGAAGCACGAATGGATCTACGCCGCAGCCGGGATTCACCCCCACGAGGCGAGGCACGCGACAGACGCGCACTACGCGGAGCTGGAGCGGCTGTCACGGAACCCGCGCGTGATCGCCTGGGGAGAGATCGGCCTCGACTATCACTACGATCATTCGCCGCGCGATGTTCAGGCGAGCGTTTTTCGCCGCCAGCTCGATCAGGCGCGCGCCGCAAGCCGCCCCGTGATCATCCATTGCCGTGAAGCGTGGCCGGATTGCCTGAAGATCCTGGAGGAAGACTGGCGAAGTTCCGGCCTGGGCGGAATCTTTCATTGCTTTACGGGAACACTGGAAGAGGCGCGCCGTGGCATACAGATGGGTTTCCTGATTTCTTTCGCGGGCAACGTGACTTACCCAAAAGCGCAGAATTTGCGGGACGTAGCAAAGGAAATTCCGCTGGACCGTCTGCTCGTGGAAACCGATTCGCCGTTCCTGGCGCCGCAATCCTACCGGGGCCGAAGAAACGAGCCGGCCTATGTCGCGGAAGTAGCGCGGACCATCGGGAATGTGAGAGACTTGCCAGCAACCGAGGTAGCCGAAATTACGTCGGCAAACTTTCGGCGGTTCTTTAGTCTGGGTCAATCCGGAAATCGCACTGGGGCAGTTCCTGGAGGGGTGTCATCTCACTTCTGACGGCGAAAGAAATATTCGATCTCGTTCGCGACGACCTGGTCAAGGTCGAGCAGGAGCTTGCGCTCCAGAACGGCTCTGCGATCGAGCCGGTGGCGGAAATTTCGCGCTACCTGCTGGCAGGCGGAGGCAAGCGCTTGCGGCCGGCCCTGTTACTGCTTTCGGCGGGATATGCGGGATACCGCGGAGGCAGCGCGATCCGGCTGGGCGCCGTCGTCGAACTGATCCATAGCGCCACATTGATCCACGACGACGTGATTGACGGCGCCAACACCCGCCGCGGGCGTCCATCGGCGAATTCCCGCTGGGGAAATCACCGGAGCGTACTGGCAGGCGACTGGTTGTACATGCAGTCGTTTCAGATGGCCCTCGCGGAACGCAACTTCAAGATTCTCGACGTTTTGATCGAGCTCACACAGAACATGGTGGAGGGCGAGCTTCTTCAGTTGGCCAAGCTGGGACGTATGGATTTGACCGAGCAGGATGCGGTGGAACTCGCGGCTCGCAAAACGGCTTGCTTGTTCGCCGGTTGCGCCCGGCTGGGCGCTGTTCTTGGCAATCTGGATGACGCGGGCGAGCAGGCCATGGCCGATTACGGGCATTACGCGGGGTTGGCCTTCCAGCTTGTGGACGACGTCCTGGATTTCACAGCTTCTCCGGAAACGCTGGGCAAGCCCGTGCTGAGCGACTTGAAAGAAGGCAAGGTCACGCTGCCGCTGATCTACGCGCTGGAAAGCGACGGCGCGGCGGGAAAGCGCCTGGTGCGCACGGTGCTCGAAGAAAAAGGATTTGAGAGCGTTCGCCCGGAGCAAATCACGGCCCTGGTGCAGGAGTCGGGCGCGCTCGACCGCACCCGGGCGGCGGCGCATGATTTTGCCGCGCGCGCCAAGGCCTGCCTGAACGGAAATGGGACTTCCGATTTTGGCCGCGCGCTGCGAACGGTTCCCGATTTCATTCTCGACCGCGACAATTGACGAGCGTCCCTCGCCGTTCATTTCTCCTATGCTGCCGTTCAAGGTCATTTATCACCCGCAGTACGATTTGGACCTCGGGCCGCACGTTTTCCCCTCGCAGAAATTCAGACTGATCCGCGAAGCTCTGCTCGCCGAAGGAATTGCTGAGGCGAGCGATTTTCTGCAGCCGGAACCCGCGCCGGACGAGGACATTTTGCGCGTGCATACGCCTGCCTATGTGAACAAGCTGCAAACCGATTCCCTCACGCTGAGCGAACGCATGAAGCTGGAAATTCCGCTTTCGGAGTTGACCCGGGAAGCGTTTTGGCTGGCGGCGGGAGGTTCGACGCTGGCAGGACATAAGGCCCTCGAGGACGGGTTTGCCGCCAACCTCAGCGGAGGATTTCATCATGCGTATCCTGGGCATGGAGAAGGTTTTTGCATGATCCATGACGTAGCCGTCGCAATACGGTCACTTCAGGCGGCAGGGAAGATCGGGACGGCAATGACGGTGGATACGGACGTTCATCACGGCAACGGCACGGCGGCGATCTTCGGAAACGATCCGAGCGTCTTCACGCTCTCCATCCACCAGGAAAATAACTACCCGATGCCGAAGCCCCCTTCCGACGAAGACATCGGCCTGCCCGATGGCACGCGCGACCACGAATATCTCGACGCCCTGGAAGAGGGATTCCTGCACGCGCTCAAGAAAATGACGCCGGATTTGATCTTCTACATCGGGGGAGCGGACCCATACCGCGAGGACCAGCTCGGCGGGCTGGCGCTCACGATCGAAGGTTTACAAAATCGCGACCGCCTGATATTCGAACATGCGCGCGGCAGGGGAATCCCTGTGGCGTCCACGCTTGCCGGCGGCTATGCGCGGCGCGTGGTGGATACCGTTCGAATTCATGTCAACACGATCATCGCCGCGCGCGACGTCGCTTTGCAGAAGCCTTTGACTCGGGACAAATAATTGAGTCGGAAGAGAGTGGCACAGGCTTCAGCCTGTGGGGGTTCGTGCTTGCAGGGAGCAAAACCCACAGGCTGAAGCCTGTGCCACTGTCTTCCCAACATCGTTAAGCATTGGTTGAAGATGAAATTGCTAGGGTGTGGTTGCGGCGGAAGCCTTCGTGATCGCAGCGCCGGCCAGATCGGCGAAGCCATCCGGTGCGAAGCCCTGCGAGCGGTAGGCGATTTTGCCGGTCTTATCGAGCACCAGGATGGTCGGAATCGATTCGACATGAAACGCCTGGTTAACGCCGTCGGCGAAGACCAGTGTGCCCCCGGGTTTCTGATCCTGAAGAAATGGCCCGACAGCAGATTCATCTTCGTCGGCGTTTATTGCCAGGAAGACAACGTCCTCGCGTCCGGTGAATTTTGTCCGCACATCGGCCAGCATTGTTTCCATTTGATTGCAGTAGGCGCACCAGGTGGTCCAGAAATTCAGGACGATGACTTTTCCATGCGATTCGGCCAGCTTCACGGGGCCGCTCCCGTCGACATGTCGCAAGCTGAATTGCAGCGGATCGGTTACGTCTTTGTTGTAAACCGGAGCGTCGGGCTTGTCCGCCTTGGCCATTTCGCGGCTGCGATCGTAGGCCGATAACACGATATCGCCTAGGCCCGCCGTCGATTCGTGCGAGAATCGCCAAAGATTTCCCATCCGCAAGCGCAAGAATTCGCGATCCAGGGGAGGCCCGTTCGCGTCCGCGGGCTCCTGGCTGGCTAGGACGAACGCCGTGGCATATTGCCGGATGGCTTCGTCAGCGTGTTTATTCTCTTCCGCGATTTCACCGAGGGTTCGCGCGGCTTCGGCGTTTGGCATGAGGCGGAATCCAGCCGTGAGGTCTTTCACGGCGTCGTCATTCTTGTGCAGGTGATGTTGCACTCGGCCGCGCAACACGTACAGGTCCACCAAAAATTTGTTGCGGCCCGCTTGCCAGTCCTCCAGCGTCATTTGTTGTGGACGCGATTCCGGATCGGCCTTGGAGACGCGGTCGATCAGGCGCGTGTCGTAGTCGATGGCGCGAAGCTGGCTCGTTTCATCCGGCAATTTTTCGAGGAGCGTCACGGCAAGGTACATCGACTGGCTGTCCTCGGGCTGGATGGCGATGACCTTTTCCGCGTAATCAAGCGCGCTTTTCTGGTTATGAAGATTCATTTCCGATTCGAGGAGGGCGCGGTAGATCGCTCCGCGGCGGGGCGAATCCGGATACTTGACGAGATAGGCTTCCAAACTCTTGACCAGCGTGGCGCTGTCGTTCCCGGCTTGGCGCACGACAATCTGCAATTCGGCGTCGGGGTCGGGAGCGGAGTCCTGAGAGGGCGCCGCAGCGGCATCGTCACTCTTTGGATTTGCGGAGGGCTGAGAAGCTGCGGGCGATTTCTTCGCCGGCGCTTTCGCCGGGGGCGGTGCGGTTGGCTGTGATTGCTGCCCCCAGGCCACGCCGGTCATGATCAATGCCAATAGACATGGGAGGAAACGCATTCGCGGTCGCATAGTCGGCGATTGTAACTCGAAATCAATCGATATGACTGGAAAAACGCGTGGGAGTTCGCGGAACGCTATTTGAAGTCCAGCAGTACATCCACCGTGTGGCGGCTTGCGTCTGGGCGAAGCAAATGGCCAAACTCGTTGTAGTGAACGGGCAATTCCCCAAAAATATCCCGATTGGGCTTCGACAATATTTTCATGTGCAATTCGTAATACCCGTCGTCAAAAATCTGGCCGGGAGCGATCTGCCATGCCTGCCGCAGACGCTTCTCCGCGTCCACTGACAATCCGGTGATGACCATGTCTCCCATGCGGTACTGCGAGCCCTCGGAAATGCTGACTCGATAAGAAATCTGGTGAGCCGCATCATCGAATTGAGGTCCGGCGTTGAGCTTCATGTCGAGATAGCCGCGCTGTCCGTAATAGGATTCGACTTTCTGCCACTGGGCTTCGATCTTCATGCCATCCGCAACGTCTCCGGGTTTCAGATCAACGACCTCGTCAATGCTTGGCGATTGCACGGCCATGTTTCCTTGCCAAGAAACTCCTTTCCACGTATAGGCCGGGCCCGGAGTAATGGGAATCAAGAGCTCCACTGCGGATTGCTTGGGATCGTTCATGTCGGGAATCATGTGCGTTTGCGGAGGGCCGATCTGCGCTCGAAGGAAACCTTTGGAAGCATAGAGAGGCCGGACATGCTCGTTCTCAAAAATTTCCACGGCGAAGAGGGAATAGGGCTGGCCTTTGATGTCCGAAATGCGGGCCTTCAGACGCTCGGAATCCGTGGCCATGGACTCCCCAAACTGAACGGATTGCACACGAAGCTGGACGCCGTTGACCCGAAACTGCATCACCATGCCATCTCCCGATGCCGCCGTGAGAAGCTGGTGCGTCACGCCCCCTTTGATTTTTTGTGAGGCGAGTAGATTTTCAATGACGGCCGTCATTTGATCGATCATCGTTCCGTCGCCGGGCGCTTCACCCGTAAATAGTCCGACCTGGTTTCGGATTGCATCTCCGATCTCAGCGCTGGTGAACCAGGGAAAATTGTCGAACACGATCGGATAAGTGGGAGCCTCCTGGACCTGGAACTCCAGGTTAATCGCATTCCCATTCGACGTGTAACGGAAGTTGACCGCTGAAAATATGCCTAGGGCGGCGAGGCGATTGGTGGCGTCCTGGATTTGCTCCGCGGTGACCATGTCGCCTGATTTCAGGCCGCTGGCGGCGATGACTTGGTCCGCCGGGAATTTCCGGGCCCCGGTGATTTTAATGGAGGCAATGGTGGAGCTTGGAGCAGGGGTCGCGGCGGGCGCCTGCGCGCGCACCGCGAGAGCGGCGAAAAGGAAAAACTGGGCGACAATGATTGCAAGAGAAATGCGCTTCACAACGGCAATATAGTACGTGATTTGCGAGCCAACGTGGAAATGGAAAAGTAGTAGCACAGCCACTCTTGGCTGTGCGGTTCTTGCATATGACGTTGGGTTGTGTAGCCTGTTCGTGCGATCTACAAAACCACACAGCCAAGAGTGGCTGTGCTACTCGACGGTAACGGACTTGGCCAGGTTGCGCGGCTGGTCCACGTCGCAGCCGCGGCGAACGGCGATGTGGTAGGCGAGCAACTGCAAGGGAATCACTTCGAGCAAGGGCGCGAACATTTCCATCGTGGGCTGGCACGACGATAATGTAATCGGAGGCTTCGCGGGCCAGATGATCGTTTTCCGAAACGACGGAGATGACGATGCCGTCGCGCGCCTTCACTTCCTTGATATTCGAGACGCTCTTCTCATAGCGCGTCATGGATTCCGGATCTTTTTCGTCGCGCGTCGCCAGCATGACGACGGGAAGATTTTCGTCGATGAGCGCATTCGGCCCGTGCTTCATTTCACCCGCGGGATATCCCTCGGCGTGAATGTAGGAAATTTCCTTGAGCTTCAGCGCGCCCTCCAGGGCGATGGGGAAGTGGATGCCGCGGCCGAGGTACAGGAAATTGGTGTGGCGGAAAAACGTGCGGGCTAGACTTTCGTAGATGCCAGTCTCGTCACCTTGCAAAACGGTTTCCATCTTGTGCGGAACGCGCATCAATTCCTGAAGCAGATGCTTCTCGCAATCCTCGGTGAGCGTGCCGCGCACCTGGCCAAGATACATCGCCAGCAGCATCAGCGCGGTGAGTTGCCCTGTGAAAGCCTTCGTAGAAGCCACGCCAATTTCGGGCCCCGCGTGGGTCAGAATCGTTCCCGCTGCCTCGCGCGTGATCATCGAACCGTACACATTGCAAATGGCCAGCGTCTTGGAGCCCTTCTGCTTGGCTTCCCGCTGCGCGGCCAGAGTGTCCGCGGTTTCGCCGGACTGGCTGATGCAAATGGTGAGGGTCTTTGAATCGACGATCGGGTCGCGATACCGGAACTCGCTGCCGTAATCCACTTCGACAGGAATTTTCGCGAGCTTTTCGATCATGAATTTGCCGGTCTGCCCGGCGTGCCAGCTCGTGCCGCAGGCCACGATCTTGACTTTGGTGAACTCGCGGAACTCTTGCTCGGCAATGTCCATCTTGTCGAGAAACACCTTGCCGGAATCGAGCGCCACGCTGGCGAGCAGCGTGTCGCGAACGGCCCGGGGCTGCTCGAAGATTTCCTTCTGCATGAAATGCTTGTAGCCGCCCTTTTCGGCCATGATGGGGTCCCAGGTGATGTGCTGCACGGCGCGCTGGATGGTGTTGCCGTCGAGGTCCATGACGCGCACGCCCTGCGGGGTGAGCACGGCAATGTCGCCGTCGGCCAGGAAAAACATGTCGCGCGTGTGCGCGAGGATCGCGGGGATGTCGGAGGCGACGAAATATTCGTTCTGTCCCAGGCCGATCACGGAGGGAGGGCCGGTGCGCGCGGCGACTATCTTGTTCGGGTCAGAAGCGGAAAGAATCGCGAGCGAATAGACGCCCGAGAGCTGGCGCACGGTCTTCCGCACGGCGTCCTCAAGCGGGCCGCCTTCTTTCATGTACCTCTCGACGAGGTGGGCAATAATTTCGGTATCGGTCTCAGTGACGAACTTGTGGCCCTCTTTTTCGAGCTCGCGTTTCAGATCCACATAGTTCTCGACGATTCCATTGTGGACCACGACGATATTTCCCGTGCAGTCCCGGTGCGGGTGGGCGTTTTCTTCCGTGGGACGGCCATGCGTGGCCCAGCGCGTGTGCCCGATGCCGTACGAGCCCTCCATCGGGGATTGGCGGATCGCTTCTTCCAGATTGTGCAGCTTGCCGGGCGCGCGGCGGATTTGCACTTTTCCGTCCGACCCGACTACGGCGATGCCGGCGGAGTCATACCCGCGATATTCGAGGCGGCGCAGCCCATCCAGAATTAAGGGGACAACTTTCTTGGATCCAATGTATCCGACGATTCCACACACAGGTTCATCTCCGGATGTTTTAGCTAGGCGACAGAAAAGGAGGCCCGCATAAAAAAGAGTAACATAAGGGAAGTGCGGATTCGGACGAGTGAGACGGGCTGTTTCCTGAAGCGAACCGCTAGCGCTTTTCCAGGAAAACGCGGTTATTCCACGATTTCGTAGCGAAATTCCTCAATCACGGGGTTCGCCAGGATTTCCCTGGCCATGCGCTCGACCTGCTTTTCGGCGGCTTCGCGGGCCACACCGTTCAAATCGAGGACGAAAAATTTGCCCTGGCGAACGTCGCGAACCTCGCTAAATCCCAGAGAAGAAAGGGCATGCTGAATGGCCTGGCCCTGCGGGTCGAGGACCGTGCGCTTCGGCATGACCCACACATGTGCTTTCATGGCCGGCATTATACCAAGCCCAGGGCCGCAACGCCGGAATGAAATTTGTCGAGCATGGAGCGCTTTTCCTCGGGGCCCAGGAAGGAATGGTGGAAGCTCGCCTCGGCGAGGCGGACGAGTTCACCGGGAGTGAGTCCCATGCGATGCGCGTGGCGGTATTCGTCGCTGACGGTCGTTTCAAACATGGCCGGATCGTCGCTCGAAAGCGTTACGGGAAGGCCGCGCCGGAAGAACGACGGCAGAGGATGCTGGTCATATCCTGCCGTGGGGCGGCCAATCTGCCGTGGCCAGAGCGCCGGTGCGAAGATTGCTCGTCGGACAGACTTCGAGGGGAATGTTTCGCGCGGCGATGAAGTCCATGGTGCGCTCGTCGCGCATCACGGCGATGCCGTGTCCGATGCGCTCCGCGCCCAGCAGTTCGATGGATTCGCGAACGATTTCCGGCCCGCCGATTTCCCCGGCGTGGATCAGCCGGTGCATGCCCTGGCTAGCCACGAAATCATAAATGGGCCGCAGGTCGATCGTGGGGAGGCCCAGTTCATCGCCGCCAATTCCGTAGGCGATGATGTCCGGCGAGCGTAATGCAACCGCCAACCGCGCGACTTCCATCGCCGGCGCGGCGCCCCACTGGCGCACGGCATCCAAAATATATTTCAGCTTCACTCCCGGGACCTTGGCGGCGGCATCGCGCAGCGCGACAAAATTGGCGGCGGGATCCTGATTGCGGCGAAACATCACGCCGATGGAAAGCGTGACCTCGGCGTAAAGGACGTTCTGGCGCTGCATGGATTCGGCGAATCGCTGAGCGATCAAGGCATAATCTTCCGGACCGCGTAGGAACGAAGTGATCCAGATGAAATTTTCGATGAATTGGTCGAAATTGCCCGGGGCGTAACGCGGGGCGGTCTCTTCAAGAGTGAGAGTGACGCCGTGGCGCGCGGCGAGTTCCACCACGGTAGAAGGCCGCGATGGAGCCTTCCAGATGGACATGCAGTTCAGCCTTCGGGAGCGAAGTGAACACGGAGTCGGGCAGCGAAACGTTCGGCATCGCGGAAGCATTGTACCGGAAGTTGAACCAATCCTCGAATGCGCGCGAGTGTCAACAAACGAGATTATGCCCGGGACACTTGTGCGAACTTCCGCTTGCGCCGCAGGTGCGCTCGGCTATGATGGCTTTTCGTTTTCACTCAAGCACGAAACCGACGGCGGCGAATTTCCCTTGGCGACAAGATCCGTTCCATCTGAAGCACCACACCCCGGACGCGGCCGGCTGATCACCACGTTGGGCGTCGGCTTTGGGATTGCCGTGGCCATCGGCAATACGATTGGCGCGGGAATCGTGCGCGCGCCGGGTGTGATCGCTACGCTCCTGCCTTCGACTTGGCTGTACTTCGCCGCGTGGGCAGCGGGCGGAATCTACATGTCGCTTGGCGCGCTGCAGTTCGCGGAACTGGGCGCGCTGTTGCCGCAAAGCGGCGGGCAATACAATTTCTCGCGAGCCGCGCTGGGCGATTACGCCGGATTTATTGTGGGCTGGAGCGACTGGATCTCCACGGCCGGCAGTTTCGCGGCGGTCTCGATCGTCTTCGGTGAATACACGGTCGATTTAATTCCGGCGGTGCACGGCCATGTGCGCCCGATTTCCGCCGGGGTGATTTTATTGTTCGCTCTGCTGCAATGGAAAAGCATGAAGGTAGGCAGCGGCGTGCAGGATCTGACGACGTTGTTAAAGGCCGTGCTGTTTCTGGCGGTGGTCGCGGTTTGCTTTTTGCACCGCGCGACGCCAGTGACCGCTGTGGCTTCGCGCGCCGCAGTGCCTGTAGGTTGGCCGCTGTTTGTCGCTTTCATCGTGGCGCTGCAGACGGTGATTTACACGTATGACGGCTGGTACGGCGTGGTGTACTTCGGCGGGGAAGTCCACAATCCGGGGCGGGACATTCCGCGCGCGATTTTCGGCACCGTAATTTCCGTTCTCGCGATCTATTTCCTGGTGAATGCGGCGATCGTGCACTTGGTGTCGGTGCGCGAGTTTGCCGGCAGCGATTTTGCGATGGGAATCGCCGCGCGCCGCGTGCTGGGACTCGCGGGCGACAACTTCATCCGCATCGTGGTTGTCGTGGGCCTTTTGAGCAGCGTGAACGCGATGGAAATGGCGACCTCACGAGCGCTCTACGCCATGAGCCGCGACGGCCTCTTCTTTCCGTTGTTTGCGCGCGTGAACGCCGGCGGGATTCCGGGCCCGTCGCTGTGGCTCTCCACCGCGGTGGGCCTATGCTTTGCGATGTTCAGCTTCGAGCGCGTTGCGGCGATTCTCGCGTCATTTTTCGTGGCCGATTACGCATTGTCGTTCGTGTCGCTCTTCGTGCTGCGGCGCCGCATGCCTGCAAGCACGCGCCCACATCGAGCCTGGGGCTATCCGTGGACAACGTCGCTAGCTCTTGCGGCCTCGATCGTGTTCCTGGTAGGCGCGCTCGCGTCCGATCGGGAGAATACGCCGCTGACTTTCCTCGTGCTGGCCGCGAGCTATCCGGTGTACCGCGCGCTCAAGTGGGCATCGCGGCGCAGCGCCGCGCGCGCGGCGCTGTCTTAGACAAGTAATAAGTGCTGCGGAGGACTTCCCGGAGCTTCGGTAAGATTAACTTCAACTGTTCTTGGAAATTTGCCGCGCGCAGTGGGCCACATTCAATAAGACAACTTATCAGGAAGTGGACGGGAGCCAGCGAGAACCTTCATACACTCGCCGCGTTCACCGTTTTTTGCAAATGAACGACCGGCAGCAAGATTCGGGGATTCAATTGCCTTCCATGTAGGTCTTAATCAGGTTCTTGTACTCAGCATCCGAATTGCAAACTTGTTCTTCTCCGTTCACCTGCATGACTCTGCAAAGTTGTGGTTCTTTCTTATGGCTCATCACGATGAGGCTTGCATACTTCTTATTCTCGAAGGCGTCGTATAGCCCCACCGTTATTGTCACCTCCGGCCCCACAAATATCTGTTCAACGTTAATGAAGCACTTGTTGAGTGAAGCGTTGTAGTGGTTCTCGTAGCTATCTCGGGCAGTCACAGTAAGGTCTTTAAAGGCAGTTCGTGCCCGGTCTGCACACTTCTGCTGCAACTCAAGCTTATTCACTGCTGTCCGGTCTGCTAGTTGGCTAGTTAGCGTAGCAATATGTCCCTGCTGTTGTTTGATTGTAAGCGTACGGTTAGTGCCGTCTGGACGAAGTGTGGGTAAGTGGGGATGATGCCCGAAGTGGACACTTGCGATGGTGTCCACTTGGGGAATATGTGGACACTTCAGAGCGAGCTGTGGGTACGAGAGGGCCGCAAAGACGGCGGTGGGCGGTAGAGGAGAAACGGCGGATCGTCGAACAAACGTTGGCAGCAGGAGGATCGGTAGCACGCGTCGCGCGAGCGCATGGTGTGAATGCCAACCAAGTGTTTCAGTGGCGCAGGCAGTATCGGCAAAAGTTGCTGGGTCCGGGGAACGAAGAGACGGTGAGTTTGCTTCCGGTTCACGTGACGGAAGCGCTGGCCCAAGAAGCTGTGTCGTTGAGTGGTGAAGCGGAACGCCGAACTGCGTTAGGGATGATTCAGGTCAAACTCCCCAAGGGACAAGTTCGAATCACCGGCAGTATCGACGCAGAATCATTGCGCGTGGTGTTGGAGTGTTTGCTGGGATGATCGGCCTGGCGAGCGGGACGCAGATCTGGATTGTCGCGGGAGTGACGGACCTGCGGCGCGGTTTTGTGGGGCTGAGCGGGATGGTGCAGACGGCGCTGGAGCAGAGTCCGTTTTCCGGTCAGGTGTTCGTGTTTCGAGGCAAGCGCGGCGACCTGATTAAAGTTCTGTGGTGGGACGGGGACGGGCTGTGCTTGTTGGCCAAGCGGTTGGAGCGCGGGCGATTCATCTGGCCGCAGGCCACCAGTGGCACCGTGTCGCTCACCCCAGCGCAGTTGTCGATGTTACTGGAAGGGATCGATTGGCGGCGTCCGGTGCGCAGTTACGCGCCGCAGTTGGCGGTGTGAGCAAAATAATTTTAGTTTTCTTGCCCATTTTTATTTTGCTGTAACAAAAGTTTGCTAGATTCGCGGCGATGGTTGCCGCACCACGCGCTCTCCCCGACCTGAATCAGCTAGATCCCACTGCACTGAAAGCACTGATCCTGTCCCAGCACGAACAGTTGTTGTCGCGTGACAACGAGATCGAGCATTTGAAGCTGCTGATCGCCAAGCTGCGGCGGATGCAGTTCGGGCGTAAGTCGGAGAAGCTGGATCGTCAGATTGAGCAACTGGAGTTGCGGCTGGACGAGCTACAGGCGACGCAAGCGGAGAACACAGCTGCCTCGCACACACCGGCAGGGGTCGCGCCTGTTGCAAGCGTCGCGGTGAAACCGGTGCGTCGGCCACTGCCGGAACACCTACCGCGGGAAGTGCGAACGTATCTGCCGAAGCAGGCTGTTTGCCCGGACTGCGGTGGAGAGTTGAAGCATCTCGGCGAAGACGTTTCAGAAATTCTGGAGTACGTGCCGGCACGTTTTAAAGTCATCCGGCAGGTTCGACCGAAGCTGGCCTGCGCGTGCTGCGAGCGGATCGTGCAAGCCGAAGCACCGAGGCGTCCGATCGAGCGCGGCGTTGCCGGACCAGGGCTTCTGGCGCATGTGTTGGTCTCGAAGTATTGCGACCATCTTCCGTTGTATCGCCAGTCGGAGATTTACGCACGGGAAGGGGTGGAGCTGGAACGCTCGACGCTGGCGGATTGGGTGGGCGGGACGAGCCAGTTGCTTGCTCCGCTGGTGGAAGCGCTGCGGCGTCACGTGCTGAGCGCGGACAAGCTGCACGCCGACGACACACCGGTCCCGGTGCTGGCGCCAGGAAATGGCAAAACAAAAACCGGACGGCTCTGGACCTATGTCCGAGACGACCGTCCTGCGGGAGACGCAACACCAGCGGCGGTGTGGTTCGCGTATTCGCCGGATCGCAAGGGCGAGCATCCTCGGGCGCACCTCGGCAATTTCACAGGCACGCTGCAGGCGGATGGGTACGCGGGATTCGATGCGGTGTACGAAACCGGGCGCATTCAGGAAGCGGCATGCTGGGCGCATGTACGCAGAAAGTTTTACGAACTGCACCTGGCGCATCGTTCCCCGGTTGCTGCCGAAGCGATGGAACGCATCGCCGCGCTGTATGGGATCGAAAAAGAAATTCGCGGCCACGCGGCGGGCGAGCGGCGCGAAGTCCGCGGGACCAGGGCGCGGCCTTTGCTGGACTCGCTGAAACAATGGCTGGAAGAAACGTTAGGAAAACTCTCGAGAAAATCTGACACGGCGCTGGCGGTGCGCTACGCGCTCTCGCGTTGGGATGCGCTGCTGCGCTACTGCGACGATGGCCGCATCGAGATCGACAACAACGCCGCGGAACGCTCCCTGCGCACCGTCGCTCTGGGCCGCAAGAACTACTTGTTCGCCGGCTCCGATGCGGGTGGCGAGCGCGCCGCCACGATGTACAGCCTGATCGGCACCGCCAAACTCAACGGCCTCGACCCCGAAGCCTATCTCTGCAATGTGCTGTCCCGCATCGCCGACCATCCGATCAACCGCATCGAGGAACTACTGCCGTGGAACGTCGCGCCGGAATTCGCCAAGACCTCCGCCAGCGCCACCTAACAAACCCCGCTTCTTGTCAACACGGCCAGGTTCGGACGCTTACTTTGATTGTCACACCTTGGCGATACAACATCACACCAAGGGCGAGAATCGCCACACCTAGAAGTGCCAGCCTTACCTTCACAGGCAT
The DNA here is from genome assembly GCA_963740035.1 of uncultured Acidobacteriota bacterium. GTDB lineage: Bacteria > Acidobacteriota > Terriglobia > Acidiferrales > UBA7541 > Palsa-360. The sequence goes on along the minus strand of CAVUDA010000015.1, from coordinate 78,949 downwards.
TGTCTGTGCTCCTTTAATGCTGGATGCAAACTCGGGTTGGCTCGCCGCAGTTACCAACTCACATTCTTATCGGTAACCGGCTTTAGCGTGTCGAAATCAAATCAGTTTCGGTCCGGCTGCGCCCGCTCCTATTGACTGCAAGCACCAACCCCAGGTTTGTACTTGAATGCAAGGCGTTTACTATCGCTGACGAGAGAAAGAACTGCGAAACGCGCAGCGGCAGCCGGAACGAGAGTTGATCGAGCAAAACTATCCAAAGCTCGCCCGTCGCTCTCAGAGTGAAGGTGATGGTCCTCGATCTCCACAATGAGTGTCATATCTGATTTGTAGGGCTTTTCGGACTTCTTCTTTACAGCTGTTTGGATGGCCGCGAAAGTCTGCGTTAGAAGCTTTTCGTGGGCTTCCGCCGCTGACCAGGTTTCATGCACGCACCCGTTAGTCTTATCTTTCTCAAGCCTTGGACCCGTGATAGGCGCCCGACCGTACTTCTCGAGGTGCTGCATACGGAGATGATGTTGATACCCATCGAAAGCTTGGGTGATCTCTAGATAGTGGTGAGTTGATGCCTCCATGAGCAGAGCGTCGTACGATTGACTGCCGATAACCGGTTGGAACAGTACGTCGGATCTGCCTTTGAAGAATGCATCAGCGAACAAAGCGAGGGGGTACACCTCTTCTCTGAATTGTTTGACGAGGCCCATATCGAAGCGCAGAGCGTGAATGCTCTCCCTTGTTTGGAAGAACCCTTGATGCAGGTCGTCGACCCACTTGCGAAGTTCTTCTTGTGTTCGGGGACGTTCGAGGTCGGTCTCTGTGAGCGTGGGCGTCATTCTAGTATCTGTCAACGCCCGATTGTATCTCATAGGCAGCTGTCCTAGTGCATGACCGTCGACTCCCGCTCAAATAGCGGGATATGCTCGGTCGCAACTTACTTTCCCAACAGAGAACCGGCAGGGATTATCGGAATGTGGCCCGAAGTCGATGCAGAGGACGAGTGGCCAGCAATTGGGCGGGGAGAAGTCTTTGGCGTGCTCCAACTTTAGCAGCCTGAAAGCCGGGGCCTTTGCTTGCCCTTCAATGCAGCGGACCATCTCGAAGAGACACAGGAAAAATCATGCCCAACTCAGATTGGCGTACAACTCCATTAATTTTTTTGTGCCGTGGTCAGAGAATCGGACGGTGAACTTGCGTTCTGGCTCTTCGCCTTCCACGGCGATGATGGTGCCAGCGCCGTAGGTGGCGTGTCGGACACGCTGGCCGATCAGCGGATTCGCATTTCGCTTGCCAAGGCGCGGGGAGGCGCTCGAACGCGGGCGGCTCGGAGCCTCGCTCACGGTGCGCGAAGGGGCGGCGATGCGTTTCACGCGGCGTGAAAACTCTTCCTCGCTGTACGAGTACTCGGGGTCCGGCTCGTAGCGGCGCGTCTCGCCGGCTTCGGCGAGGGAACCGGCCGCCGTGTCGATCAGCTCCGCGGGAATTTCCTGAAGAAAACGGGACGGCATGGAGCCTGAGAGGCGCTCGGAACCGTACATGCGGCGATACACGGCGCGCGTCAGCGTCAGCGTTTGCTTTGCGCGTGTCATTCCGACGTAGCACAGGCGGCGCTCTTCCTCGAGCTCTTCATTGTCGTTTTGAGAACGGCTGTGAGGGAAGATGCCTTCCTCCATTCCCGTCAGAAACACGTGATCGAATTCGAGGCCTTTGGCGCTGTGCAGCGTCATGAGCGTGATCAGCGCGTCTTCGTCAAAGTTGTCTGCATCGCTGACGAGGGCGGCATGGTCGAGAAAATCAGTAAGCGTTTCGCCGCGCTCGGCGCCTTCCGCCATGGCGTTGACGAGTTCGCGCAGGTTGTCGGCGCGCGCCGTGTCTTCGGCGGAGTCGCGCTGCAGGAGCATGTCGAGATATCCGCTGCGCGTCAGGATGGACTGCAAGAACTCCGCGGGCGATGATGAGGAAATTTCCTGCTGCAAGCTTTCAATCAATGCATGAAAATCCCTGAGCGGGGCGAGGGAGCGGCCCGAAGCGGAGGGATCGAGCATCTTGCCGATGGCCGCCCACAGGGAAATATCGTGCTCGCGCGCCACGGCGGAGAGCGAGTCGATGGATGTTTTTCCGATGCCGCGCGGGGGCGTATTGATCACCCGGAGCAGGGCGATATCGTCGTCCGGGAAAATCGCCAGGCGCGCGTAGGCCAGCGCGTCCTTCACCTCGGCGCGCTGGTAAAAAGAGAAGCCGCCCAGCATGCGATAGCGCATGCCGCGAGAGCGCATCGCTTCTTCAAAGGAGCGCGACTGCGCGTTCGTGCGGTAGAGAACGGCAATGTGAACGGCCGGGTCTTCGCCGTGCAGTATGCGGATCGCGTCGGCAATGTACTCGGCCTCGGCTTTCGAGTCGCGCCCTTCGAAAAACGCCAAATTATTCCCCGAGGAACGCGTCGCCTTGAGATTTTTTCCGAGGCGCCGCCGGTTGTTCGAGACGACGCCAGCGGCGGCATCGAGAATCTTCTGCGTCGACCGGTAATTCTCTTCCAGGCGAACGACGCGCGCGCCGGGATAATCCTCCTCAAAACGGAGAATGTTGCCGATATCGGCGCCGCGCCAGCGGTAGATCGACTGATCCTCGTCGCCGACGACGCACAGGTTGCGCGACTCGTTTACAAGCAGACGCAGCAAATCATACTGCACGCGGTTGGTGTCCTGGTATTCGTCGACGTGAATGTAGCGGAAACGCGTCTGCCAGGCCGAGCGCGCTTCCGGAAATTCGCGAAGCACTTGAACGGCGCGCAACAGCAGATCGTCGAAATCGAGCGCGCCGGCCTTGCGGAGAATGTTTTCGTACTCCGCATACACTTTCGAGGCGGTAATTCCCAGGGGATCGTTGCGCTTGGCGGCCTCTGTGGCGATCTGCACGGGGGTCTGCGCATGATTCTTGGCGAAGCTGATGCGCTCGAGAAGGCCGCGGACTTTTTCGCCCGGATCCTTGATGTTCAAATGTTCGAGGGCAAGTTTCACGGCCGCGATCTGGTCGTCGGCGTCAAAAATCTTGAAATCGCGCGGCAGGCCGAGGCGTTTCGCTTCGCGGCGCAGCAGCCATGCGGAAAATGCGTGAAACGTTCCGATCCACGGATCGTCGAAAGCCTTCCCCTGGCGGACCAGCAGATCGCGGACGCGCTCTTTCATCTGCGCCGCGGCTTTATTCGTGAACGTCACCGCGAGGATCGCGCTGCCCGGCACGCCCTTCTCGATCAAGTGCGCGATCCGATAGGTGATAGCACGCGTCTTTCCTGTGCCCGCCCCGGCAAGAATCAGGACGGGGCCATCAATAGTGGTTGCGGCTTCAAGCTGCCCGGAATTCAGTTCGTCAAGGAGTGTCATATTGGGAGGCGGGCCCGTTTAGGAAGCAACATTCTATCCGACGGGGTAGCGTTCGGCAAACGCGCGCTCACGCAGGTAGTAACTCATTTTCTGAAAAGCCCTAGGGCCTTGAGGCAAATGTTTTTGTGGCGCCGGCGTCCCGCGGGCGATTTTTCCGCCACCCCCTCACAGCAAGACCGCCGGCCCCTCTTGCATCGGGACAAGCGAGACGCCAGCGCCACATAAGGGCCGCGATCCAGTCGAGCCGATTACCTTGAGGGAGCGGCAGCGAGATCGATCTCAAAGAAGAAGAGAGCCTTGTTGTCCGTCATAAACGCAAGATCCGGAATGTAAAGGTGCGTATTGTGGATCGCGCCGAAATCGTGGTTCAGATCGAAGAAGAGGAAGCCGTGAGTGGTCGCATGGGGCGGCAGAACATCGGTGCCGAGGGCAACCGATCGCAGCGTGGTGGTCATCTCAACCCAATCCTTGCTATGGCCGGAACTTGGAGAGGAACCTGGAAACGGGAATGGACGGTGCGCGCGAATATTGGTGTTTGCTGTCAAGAGCGTGCGATCGGCGACCTCCTCGGGGGAAAGAGGGCCCAAACGCTGGCGATTCAGGCCGGGTTCAGAAATGACCAGTTGGATCGTTTCGGGGTTGAGGCGAATCGGGACGTTATTGTCGTTCTTGAAATAGACATCGATGGCGACGATGCCGGCGGCGTAGAAAGAATCCTTCCCAAAGACTTCCTTTTTGTAGCGCTCAGCTCTCACATAGGGGTCGGCGGCGATGGTCAGGTCCTGATGCGAGTCGCGGGCCAGGAGCGACATAGGATCGGGAGGCGCGCTTTGACCTAACGCGCCGAGAGGGAAGAGCATCACGATTGTAAGGATTGCGCGGAGCATGATCTGGGTGGCTATGATGCGCCTTCCCCGGGAAAGGTTCACTCACTATTCGTATGCCAACGCCAGCGGTGCGCCTATAATATCCGGTTTGTAGCGGCGATTGGGAGAGTTCTGGATTTTTCCCGGACAGGAGACGGCTCGCAGAGGGCCTCCAGGGATGTATGCGCTCTATAGTCTGCTGACGGCCGCGGGGATGATCCTGCTCTTGCCGTATTTCCTCGTGCGCGGGTTGATCCAGGGGAAATACCTCAGCAACATAGCGGAACGCCTTGGATGGAAATTTCCGCCTGAATTGCGCGATAGAAACTCGCCCGAGTCGGCGGAAAAATCGATCTGGATTCATGCGGTATCCGTCGGCGAAGTTCTTGCCGTGCTTCCCCTTGCCGAGCAGCTGAAAAGAAGATTTCCACAGCTCCGCCTCGTCGTTTCCACCACTACGGTCACGGGCCAGAAGATCGCGCGAGAACGGATGCCGTTCGCGGACGCGATATTTTATTTTCCATTGGATTGGCGCGGTCCCGTCAAGCGGGCTCTTGCTGCCGCGCGTCCGGCAGCGGTGATCATCGTGGAGACCGAGATCTGGCCCAACTTTCTGCGCGAGTGCCGCCGTGCGAATGTGCCCGTGGTTTTCGTGAACGGGCGGCTGTCGGAGCACTCCTACCGCGGCTATGGCCGTGCGCTTTCGTATTCTTTAGGTGCTCTTGCGGGATTCCTGAAAAAAGTGTTGGCCGACGCGACGCTTTTTCTGATGCAAAGCGACGAGGATGCGGCGCGGCTGATCGCTTTGGGCGCGCCGGGCGAACGAGTCCTTGTCACCGGCAATCTCAAATACGATCTTGCCAAGGCAAGCGAAAGCTCTCTCTCCTTGTGGCTGGAGAACCAAGTCGCAAAGAGCAATCGCCGTCCGGTCGTGGTTGCCGGGAGCGTGCTCGCCAATGAAGAGGTTCCCGTCCTGCGCGCGTTTGCCGAAGTCGAGCGCGAATTCCCGCGCGCGCTACTGATTCTCGCGCCGAGAAAGCCGGAGCAATTCGACAAAGCCGCAACCGTCGTGGCCGAGTCGGGACGAAAATTGCTGCGCCGCCGCGACCTCGTCCTCAACGGAGCCGGAAGCGCTGCGCTATCGGAACCGGGCAATGTGTTCTTGCTCGACAGTCTCGGCGAACTTGGCGAATTGTATCGCCTTGCCGACGCCGTATTCGTGGGGGGCTCGCTTGTTCCGGGCGGTGGTCACAATATCCTCGAGCCGGCTGCATTCAGCAAAGTTCCGATTTACGGTCCCTCAATGGAAAATTTCCGCGAAATGTCTGGGAAATTTCTCGCGGCTGGCGGTGCGATCCAGGTGAAGAGTTCGGAAGAATTGGGCGCCGCCTGGTCGGGATTGCTTCGAGAACCGGAACGTGCCGCGCGCATGGGAACCAGCGCGCGGGAATTGGTGGACCGGAATCGCGGTGCGACGCGGCGCGTTCTGGAGCACATCGAGCGTGTGGTTAGTCCGGACCGGGGCGGAAGGTGAAGCGCTCTTCGGGATGGCTTCGTCTGCTGTGGCCTTTGTCGCTTGTCTACTCTCTGATTGCGCGCACGAAGGCCTGGTGCTACGCGCGGGGCATTTTCCGAAAGCGCAAATTGCCGGGGACCGTTATCGGTGTGGGAAACTTGACCGTTGGGGGCACTGGCAAGACTCCGGTGGTGTTGGCCATCGCGGAGCGATTCGCACAGGAGGGAAAGAACACGGCGATTCTGACGCGTGGGTATCGAGGAACTACGGATGCTGGTGCGAGCGGTGCTCCGCAGAGCGATGAAGTGGCGCTCCTGCGCGAGCGGCTCGCAGGCAAAGTACAGCTTGGCGTCGGGGCGGACCGCTACAAGAGCGGCATGGTTCTGGCGAGACACGGAATCGATTGGTTTGTGCTGGACGACGGGTTCCAGCACTTGAAACTTTCGCGCGATGTCGACGTCGTGCTCATCGACGCGACGGATCCATTTGGCGGAGGCATGGTGCTGCCCGCGGGCCGCTTGCGCGAGCCACTCTCGGCGCTGCGTCGCGCGGACATTGTGGTCGTCACGAGGAGCGTGCAGGCGCCTTCGCCCGCCATCGAAACAATCATTCGCCGCTACACAAGTAGTTCCCTCTTCTACGCCTCCACGCGCCTGGAAAGCGTGTTGCGCGTTCCGAGGCTCGATGTAGGCTTGCCGCAGCAGGATTGGACCAAGGCGCGATTCCTGGCGTTCTGCGGAATCGGGAACCCCGCCGCATTTTTTGAGGACTTGCGCAGCTGGGGATTTCAGGTAGTTCAGCAACGCAGCTTTCTGGATCATCATGTGTACACGGCGCGCGAGGCGTCGCAGCTAGAGCAGGCGGCAACAAATTGCGGGGCCGACGCGCTGCTCTGCACGGAAAAAGACGTGTGGAATCTCCGAAACGTCCAGTTCACCAAGCTTCCGGTATTTTGTTGCCGGATTTCGTTTGCCCTTCCTGAGGGCTTTTGGAGGGCTGTCGGGGACGCGGCTGGGCGAGGGAAAGCGGGCGGGGCGCGATGAAAATTCTCGTTCGCGCTCCGAATTGGGTGGGCGATGCGGTGATGGCAATCCCGGCGTTGGAAATGATCCGCCGTACGCACGCAGGCGACGAAATTTGCATCTTGGCCCGGCCCGTTGTCGGTGATCTGCTCTCAGGACAGCCGATGGCGAACCGGATTCTGCAATACGACTTTCGCGGGCGGCACCAGGGATGGCTCGGCCGTGAAAAGCTTATCGCTGAATTGCGAAATGAAAAGTTCGACATTGCCGTGCTCCTGCAAAATGCGCTTGAAGCCGCGTGGCTGGCGTGGCGCGCGGGAATACCCGAGCGGATCGGATATGCCCGGGACGGGCGCGGTCCGCTCCTGACGAAAGCGATTCCGGTGCCGCAAGTTGGCGAGATCCCTAAACACGAATCGCATTACTATCTCGAATTGCTGCGCCGGGCGGGATGGATCGAGGCCTCACCGGCAATCCCGCCGATTCGTCTGTCCGTCTCCGATGCCGCGCTAACAGCGGCCGAATCCGCGCTGCGGAGCGCTGGCGCAAGAGAAAACGCATGGCGTTGCGCGATATCCCCCGGCGCTTCCTACGGCGCGGCCAAGTGCTGGCCGCCTGAGCACTTTGCGCTCCTTGCCGATCGCCTGATTTCGGAATGTGGCGCCGATGTGATATTTTTTGGCACGGCAGGTGAAAAGGAAATTGCAGCCCGCATTCGCTCGAATATGAAGTCGCGCGCGATTTCTCTGGTCGGTGAGACATCCATGCGCGATCTGGCGGCGCTGTTTGCTTCCTGCTCGCTATTTATCGGTAACGATTCCGGAGCCATGCACGTGGCCGCCGCCGCGGGCCTTCCGGTCATCGGGGTTTTTGGGTCGACGGATCCGGAGGGCACTGCTCCTGTGACGGAACAATTCACCTTGATTCGCGAAGCCGTTTCCTGCAGTCCGTGTTTTTTGCGCCGCTGTCCTGTGGATCATCGCTGCATGACGCGGATTTCCGTGGACTCCGTGTTCAGCGCCGCGATGTGCTTAAAAAACTCGCCGAAGAATATTCCTGTTCGGAGCGCCGAGAATGTCTGAAACGCAACCTTTGCGCCGCGCCGTGTTTCTGGACCGCGACGGAACGATCGGCGAAGAAATGGGCTACGTCAATCACATCGACCGCTTTCAAATCTTTCCCTATGCAGCCGAGGCGATCCGGCAATTGAACCAGGCGGATATTCCAGTGATCGTCGTGACGAACCAGTCCGGCATCGCGCGAAATATTTTTCCGGAATCGCTGGTGCACGAAGTCCACAAGAAGATGGTTGCGCAGCTGGCGGCCGGCGGGGCCTGGATCGACGCGATCTACTTCTGCCCGCACAAGTCGGAAGATGTCTGCGAATGCCGAAAACCGAATCCAGGTTTGCTCGAGCAGGCGGCCCGCGAACATGCGCTGGATTTGGCCGCCTCCTGGGTCGTTGGCGACCGTTACGCGGACCTCGAGATGGGCCATGCAGCCGGAGCGCGCGGAATCCTGGTGATGACCGGATACGGCCGCGGGGAATATGAGTTGCATCGCACCACCTGGCCCAGACAGCCCGACGCGCTGGCCGAGAATCTAAGGGATGCGGTGCGCCAGATTCTTCGCAATGGCGGCGGTGCGCCGAGTCGAAATGAGTGAACGCGAGGAGCGTTTCCTGGTCGTGCGTCTGACGGCGCTAGGCGACATCCTGCACACGGTTCCATCGGTTGCCGCGCTCCGGGCGGCGTATCCGAATGCGAAAATTGACTGGGTTGTGGAACGGAAATGGGCGCCGGTGCTGGAGGGAAGTCCGGCACTCAATGAAGTGATTCCGTTCGATCGCCGCTCGGTGTGGGGCGCGGTCGAGTGCGTTCAGCGCCTGCGCGAAAACCGGTATACGTGCGCCATCGATTTCCAGGGTCTTTATAAGTCATCCATACTTGCTGGGCTTTCCGGCGCCGGGCGCCGCATCGGTTTTGATCGCGCCTGGGCGCGCGAAGAGGGCGCGGCCATGTTCTATACAGAACGTGTGATCCCAACCGGGCGCCACGTCGCCGAGCTGAATTATTCCTTGGCGGAGCAGGCCGGAGCATCGCGCCCCGCAGCGCCGGAATATCCTTTGCGCGTCCCGGCGGGTGGCGCAGCATCGATTCGTGCGCGCCTGCACGATCTGGGAATCGGTGGCGACTACATCGTTGTCGGCCCCGGCGGAAGCTGGCGCGCGAAATGCTGGCCCGCGGAGCGTTATGGGGAATTTTGCCGCGAGTTTGAAAAGAAGAATGAGATGCGCGTGGTTGTAATCCACGGTCCGGGCGAAAAATCCTTAGCGGAGGAAGTAGCGCGCGCGGCAACTCCCGCTCGCCCCACTGTCATCGCGACCACGATTGAGGAATTGATGGGACTTTTGGCTCATGCGCGATGTTTAGTCGCGGCGGATTCAGGTCCGCTGCACTTGGCGGCGGCGCTCGGCACGCCGGTAGTGGGTTTGTATGGCCCCACCGATCCCGCGCGCAATGGTCCTTATGCGCCCGGCGCGGTGATCGTGCACAAGGCGCGGCCGGAGGAGATGAGCTACAAGCGGCGTTCGGATTACTCGGCGGCGATGTTGCGAATCGCCGTCGAAGACGTGCTGGCCGCGACCGATGCGCTTCTGAAGGCTCCTGCTTGAGCTCCACAACAAATTTTTGGATCCAGTGGCGCGTCCGCATCGGATATCCGGTCGGCATCGCGGCGTTCTGGTTTGCCAGGCCGCAAATCAAGTGGCTGCTCTGCGGAGTGGGCATTGCCTTTTGCGGGCTCGCCCTGCGCGGATATGCCGCGGGATACCTGCGCAAGCACAAGCAATTGGCGACCTCGGGACCTTACGCATTCACCCGGAACCCGCTGTATCTGGGAAGCGTGCTTCTTGCCGTGGGATTTTCCGTGGCCAGCCATTCGTGGATTTCCACGCTGTTGCTGGCCGCCTATCTTGCGATTTTTTATCCCGTCGTAATCCGGCGGGAGCAGGGCGAACTCCAGGTGCTGTACGGCGCAGCATTTGTGGAATATGCATCTCACGTCCCCGCGTTCTGGCCGCGGCTTTCCCCGGCGATGGCGTCGACGGAACGATTCTCGTGGCCGCTCTACCGGCAGAATCGGGAATATGAAGCGGCCATCGGCCTCGCGGTAGCGATGGCCATTCTATGGACAATCATGCTGTGGCGTGGCGGCGCCTAGTAGGACAGGCTTCAGCCTGTCGGTTTTCGTAGCACAGCCACTCTTGGCTGTTTAGTTTTTCGGGCACTTAATCAAGGCACACAGCCAAGATTGGCTGTGCTATTTGGGCGCATGCAGAAAAGTGCTGACACTCAGCGCGCTGCCGTCAGTACTCGCGGTAATCGCCCCGTCGCGATCGGTCCGATAGGCGCGCACGCCTGCCGCTTCCAGCCGCTCGGTCACTTCCGGTGAAGGATGGCCGAAGCTGTTGTCCCTCCCAACGGAAATCGCCGCGAACGCCGGATGTGCAGCGGAAAGAAACTGGTCGGTCGTGGAAGTCTTGCTCCCGTGATGCGCGACTTTCAGGAAGTTCACACCTAAGGGCTGCTCCTCGGCAAGAATCCTTCGCTCCGACGGCCGCTCGATGTCTCCCGCCAGCAGAACAGTTTCGGTGCCATCCGACAAACGCATGACAAGCGAATCATCGTTCTTCGCGTTCTGGCCCTCCGAAAGATCGTCCGGCCACAGGACACGACCCGACACTCCATCCTCGGAAAAAGAATCGCCCTGCTTCAGATGCCGGATCACTACTCCGTGCGCTCGCGCGGCCACCAGCAAATGCCGGTAGGCCGCGCTTTGAATGTCACGTCCAACCCACAATTCGCCCACACGAAAATTTTCAAAGATGGCGGGTAAACCGCCGAGGTGATCCTCATGGGCATGCGTTAGGGCGACAACATCGATTCGTTTCAGCCCTCGCGACCACAAGTACGGCGAAACGACATCCTCGCCAACATCGACCCCGGAGCGCATGCCTCCCGAATGAAAAGTTCCGAGTTCGCCGCCTCCATCGACCAGCATGGTGCGCCCGTGCGGGAAGGAAAGAAAAAGGCTGTCGCCCTGGCCCACGTCGAGGACAGTCAATTCCAGGCGCTGGGGCGTAAGACGAGGCGGAAACGGATGCGTGGCAATGATGGCAGCAGCGGCCACCAAACCGAGTGCGGCGCTGGATGCCCGCCAGAAATCCCATCGCAAACGAAGAGCCGCGGATAATGCAACCGCGAAACCGACAAAGATTGCAATAAGAGCGACGGAAGGTCCTGGAATGCGGTAGCTCGCGGCGTGCCAGCCTGCGAACCATCGCACCGATGCGTCGAGCATGGCAAAGACGACTCCAAGAAGTGTGGACATCCATCCCGCGACCGCGCGAGACACGAGAGAAACGGCAAGAGTGAGGAACCCAATCGGAACCGCTAGTCCCGTCAGCAAGAGCGCCGGAACATTAGCGAATGGTCCCGCCAGTGCGACGCGATGAAAATAATAAGCGAGCGGAGGAAGCATTCCGAGTTGAAGGATGGCGGAAATGAAAACGATTTCCCAGAAATAAATAGCGGCCCGAAAGGGATGCGTGACGAAGCCGGAACCGAAGGGTGCGGCAAACCGCGGCAGGCGCGCGGAAATCCATGCAACGGCGGCGCGCATTTCCAGCCGGAATTGAATTACCCGCGGCGGGTGAGAAACGTCGCGTGTCACGTCGGATAGGTGGTCAAGTGCGAGCCGGTAAGGCTCGCTCGTGCGCGCGATGCAGGGAATCGCAATGGCTCCAATCGTTGCCACCGCGGAAAATGATAAGAGGAAACTCGCATCGGTGATTTCCGAAGGCCGCGCGGCGAGGATCCCCAAGGCCGAAATGGCCGCCACGTTGATCAGATCCATGCGGCGATAAATGAGCTTTGCAGACAAGAATACAGCCGCCATCAGAACCGCGCGCAGGATTGGAGGACGATCCTCGACGATGCACGCATAGGAAGCCAGCGCAAGTAGAGTGAGAAAAATGCGGGGGAAGAGCGCGAGGCGCAGGCGGCGCCCTGCCCATAGGAAAAATGCCGCGAGCGCGCCTACATGCAATCCCGCAAGGACCAAAACGTGATAGACGCCTGTTTTCTGAAAATCGGCGACGCGGTCGCGCTCCACAAAACTGCGGTCGCCGAGGAGCATGGCGCGAGCGAGTGCTCCTTCGTCCGGCCGGGATGCGAAAAGATCGTTGAGTGAATTGAGAAACCGTCCGCGCAAGCGGGCAAACTCGTCGAAGAGAGTCAGCTGAGGATGCCCCACAATTGTAAGAAGCTGGCCATTGCGCAGCGAACCCTGCAGTTGCATATTCTGCCGAGCGAGATAGCCGCGAAAGTCAAAGCTTCCCGGGTCGCCAAAATTGTATATAGGTCGAGCACGGACAAAAACTTCGATGCGATCCCCGGCGAGCGCTGAAGGTACAGCCGCGCTCGCCAATTCCGCGCCGTAGCAGGTTAACCTCAGGCCGCCGGCGACGGGCGTGACTCCCGCAGACGATTCGACTTCGTCCAGATCGATTTCATAGCGCATGCCCCACGGCAGTTGCAGCGGGTCGCCGCGCAGGCGTCCCCGCCAGCGCAGGGCTGTTTCCGCATCCAGCTTCCCGGATTCGATCAATGTGCTGGCAAGGTTTGATGGAATAGACGCGCGTTCCAGATGGGACGCGGCCATGCCAAGCGATAGCCACGCTCCCGCTGCAAAGAGCGCGGCAGCGAGAATCCAATTTCGGCGGAGCGCGATGTATCCGAATAGCAAAAACAGAAGCGCCGCGAAAATAATAATTCGAGGGCTCAGTAAGGCAGATTTCTTCAGCTCGATCGAGAGGAGAATTCCTCCCGCGAAAAAGGCGACGTGGAAGAGGGAAGGGAGCTTCATGCGCGCCGTCTGAGCCGCACCAGCACCTCCATATGATAGGTTTGTGGGAAAATGTCAAACAAATTCATGCTTTCGATGTCATAAGGTCCGGCACCATTCGTGCCAACGAGTTGCGCGAGATCGCGCGCCAATGTAGCAGGGTCGCAGGACACGTAGTGGATCCGCGCCGGGAGAAGTTTCTTCAGGTGAGCGAGTGCTTCCGTTTCCACGCCGGCACGCGGCGGATCGACGACCACCAGGTCGGGCGTTTCATGCCAGCGGGAAAGAAATCCCTCGGCGGTGATGTGGCGTGAAGAGGGCGACGCGCCTCCGCTCTGTTTCAAATTGGTCTCGAGGTCTTTTGCCGCGGCAAGGTTCGATTCCACACCGATCACGCGCTCGAACTGTTTGGTCAGAGCCACGGTAAACAATCCCACGCCCGCAAATAAATCAAGCGCGAGGCGCCCGCGAACCGTTCCGATCACGGCATCGACCAGCGCTTCTATCAGAAAGCGATTGACCTGAAAAAACGAGAGATGCCCCACGCGATAGGGCGCGCCACCCGCGGCATAAGTCAAATATCCCGGGCCGGCCAGATGAAACGTGTCGGCGCGCCGATCCTGGATCAGAATCGATTCCACATTCGGCACGGATTCGCGCAGCGCCTCGGCGATGGATTCGGGAGAATCGGAGAGCCGTTCGGCGGAAAGATTCAAAAGAATCTTTTCGTCACTCGAATCGGCGAAGGCCTCGATTTCATCGATAGCCGAGAGGACTTTTCTCTGCGAGACTAACTCGCGCAGCCGGGAAAATGTGTCGGCGAGCCGGGGAGAAAGGATCGAACATTCCGTGACAGCGCAAAGCTTCGTGCTCCCCATCTCGAAATAGCCTATCCCCGCGCTGCCTCCCGCGCCTTCCTGCTTCGGGCGGAGTTTCCATTGCGCTCGATTGCGATATCCAAACGGCGGTGAAGCTTGTGTCTCGATCGCGCCTGCCCACTGGATGCGCCCGATGCGCCCAAGGGTCTCGCGAAGAATCTCCGCCTTGTATCGCAGTTGCGCTTCGTACGGAATGTGCTGATATTGGCAGCCGCCGCAGCGTCCATAGTGAGGGCACGGAGCAGGCACGCGATCGGCGGAGGGTTCCACGACGCGTTCCAAACGACCGCGAATGAATTTCTTCTTCCGCGCGGAAGAATCAATCTGAACGAGCTCTCCCGGAAGGACCAGCGGGACAAACACTGTGTGGCCGTCGTGGTGCGCCAGGCCGTCGCCGCCATACACAAGTTTTTCAATTCGTACTTCCATTCGGGTCGCTTTCCGATGCGGGGGGTGTGATCCTCGGCCGGGGCCTCAGGTCAGGTAGAACAAACTCAGGCGAGGAAGATTATAGCGCTCCCACAGCCGTTTCTGCATGTATTGCCGCTCGAGTTGAGAAAGTTGCGCGGAGCTCATCTTTCCGCGGTAGGGCGCGAGTTGATGGTCCATTTCGCGGCGGATCTCGAGAAGAAATTCTTCCGGCGCGCCGGAGGTCAGCGCGGCGGTTAGTTTTTCTTCGACGACGGTCAGCCGCCGCTCCAGGTCTTCCAGGTCTAGCGCGCTTGGGGAGTCCACGACCGGAGACATTTCCGCAAGTCGCGCGCTCGTTTCTTCCATGCGCGAGGCAAGTTCCGGCTGCGCTGCGCGCACAGTCGCGGCTCCCGCCGAAAGACGTTCAACATTTCTGTTGAAAAATGCCTGCAGCGCTTTGCGCGAAAATGTTTCTTCGGTTTTCTTTCCAGTTGTCGCGACGGGGCCCGTCCCCGCCGCGGTTTCCTTTTCTTCTTCGGCGGCATCGAGCACGGCATCCACGCAGTAGGACAGACTCTTCAATTGACGGCCGCCAGCAGCGCGGCGCGATCGCCCATAGCTTTCAAATGCTCGGTCAATGCCTTTCAAGACGGCGGAAAGCGGAATGCCCGCCTTTTGCCACGTCTCCACAATGGCCCAATCGAGCGGTGAAACCAGAAGATGCGCGCCGCGCTTCTGCCAGAAATATTCCTCAATTTCGGTGAAATAATTGAAGTAGTTCAGTCCGGCCATCGCTTGGTGGGAATTCAAGATTGGCGTTTTCTTTCCTTCGCGGCGGAAAGAGAGATGGGCGCTTTTTCGGAGCCGCCCGCGGACGAGCGCTTGGCCGCTTGGTTCCGCTCCCAAACGATGCGAAGCCCTTCCAGCGTGAGGAATTCGTCGATGATTTCGATGTGCCGCGAAGCCCGAGCGATCAGAGGCGCTTGCCCTCCGGTTGCAATCACTCGCGCCGATTCACCGAGCGCTCCCTTGATGCGCGTGACGATTCCGTCCACCAGGTCCGCGTATCCGTAGTAGAGGCCGGACTGCAGCGACTGCATCGTGTTCGTGCCGATGATTTTTCCGGGGTCCTTGATCTCGACGCGAAATAAGCGAGCGGCGCGCGAAAAAAGCGCTTCGGCCGAAATGCCGATCCCGGGAGCAAGCACTCCTCCCATGTATTCTCCGCGCGCGGAGACCACGTCAAAATTAATCGCGGTTCCAAAGTCCACGACGATGCACGGGCCTCCGTATTTTGTGAACGCCGCGACGGAATTTACGATCCGGTCCGCGCCCACTTCCTGCGGATTGTCGTACAAAACGGGCATGCCGGTTTTCACGCCCGGCTCGATGAACAGGGCCTTCACGCCAAAATACCGCTCGGACATTTCCTCGAGCGTGGAATTGAGCGGCGGCACGACCGAGCTGATGATCACCCCAATCACAGAAGAAGGATCGATCCCCGCCAAAGTAAAAAGTTCTCTGGTGAGGATGCCGTATTCATCGACGGTCTGGTCGCGCGCCGTCGTGAGCCGCCAGTGCGCCACAAGTTCAGTGCCGCGGAAAAATCCGAGGACCGTGTTCGTGTTTCCGACATCGAGCGTCAGCAGCATCAATCCGCCTCGGAAAGAGTCCCCGCAATCACCGGCAAGATTTGTCCGTCGTCGCGCCGCACGCGCAGAAGCCCCCCGGGTTCGAGCCCTTCCGTCGTGCCGGTGTAAGTTTCGGATGCCGTTTCGATCCGCACGCGCTTTCCCTGAGCGTAGCTGGAAACTTCGGAAAACCACGCCACGATCGCTTCCGGCCCTTCCGTTACGAAGCGATTGTAGTAGGAGTCAAGGTGCCGCAGCAACCGCGCGACGATTTCCACCCGGGATTGCGCATGTTTGGTCTCGATTCGCAGCGACGTGGCAATCCTGGATAATTCCTCCGGAATCCGTTCGTGATTCACATTGATTCCGATGCCCACGGCCACGAAGTGGATTTGATCTTGCTCCGCATTCATTTCCGTCAGGATGCCGCAGAATTTCTTGCGCCCGAACAGGAGATCGTTCGGCCAGCGCAGGTCGGGCGCAAGGCCGGTCTGCTCCAGAATGGCTTCGCGCACGGCGAGTCCCGCCGCGAGCGTGATAAGCGGAGCTTGCTGCGGCGGAATCGGCGGGCGAAGCAGCACGGTCATGTAGATGCCGTTTGTCTTTTCCGAATGCCAGGTGTGCCCAGCCCGCCCTCGTCCCGACGTCTGTTCCTCGGCGATCACGACCGTCCCGTGCGGTTCCCCCTGCTCTCCCAGCGTCATGGCGACGGCGTTGGTCGAATCAATTTTGAAGAAATGGTAGATGCGTTTGCCGAGCGCCCCCGGATGCAGCCGCCTGTGTAGCATCTTGGGAGCGAGGATATCGGGGACCTTTTCGATCTGATAGCCGGTGCCCGTATGGCCCTTTACGCGTACGCCCAGCGCGCGCAGCTTCTCGATCCAATTCCACACGGTGCCGCGCGTCACGCCGATTTCCCGCGCGATTTTCGCGCCGCTAATGACAATCATCGTGTTGTCGGCAAGCAACGCGAGTAGCGCGTCAATTCTGCGATCGGTCGTGCCCGGAAAAGTGGAGTGCGCCATGAAAGTTTCAGGTTTGTTTCGGGAGATATCTAAATGATTCCATTTGAAATGAATCCTAGTTCATGTATGGCTCAATCACTTCGTAACAATTTCTTTTTTCGAGACATGAACTGCGTTGGCGCGCCAACGGCGCGGAGGTAATAAGCCCGGGGCAACGCCCCGGGGACGCGTTCGAGACATATGTTCCGCCCTGAAAGGGCGGGGGATCCCTGCGCCCTTTCAGGGCGCCGCATCTATCGATTCCGAAACCCAGGGCGTTGCCCTGGGCTGGCGTACGCCGGCGCTTTCAGCGTCGGAATCAAAGATTCTTTTCAAGCTGCGCGAGTCGTTTTTTCAACTTCTCAAGCTCCGCGCTCCGCTCGGCGAGCGTCGCTTCGAGCCCCTTCACGATATTCTCGGGTGCACGGCTGCGAAATGTCTGATCTTCCAGGCGCGATTGTTTCGACGCAATATCTTTTGTGAGGCGGTCGACTTCCTTCCGCAGGCGCGCGATTTCGGCAGGAACATCAATCGCGGCATCGAAGGCAATGAACAGCTCGAAATCTTTCGTCGAGCGCACGACGCCTTTCGTCGAATCGAAAGGCGGCTTGCCAAAGGAAAGGGAAGAGAGGTTGGCAACCCGCAATATCGTATCGAGGCTGCGTTCCACGGTGCACTGGACAGACGCGGTCGCCGGGGCTAGTTGAGCGGGCAGCTTCGCCTTCTGGTCCAGCTTCATTTCCGCGCGAATGTTGCGCGCCGAAGAAATAATTTCCTGCAGCAATGCGACCTGTACTTCGGAAGATGCGTCGATCCGCTCGGCGTGCGGTTCCGGAAAACGGTCGAGGGCAATCGAACGCGCGTCTTCCCGCTGCGGCAACTGGTGCCACAATTCCTCGGTAATAAACGGCATGAACGGGTGGAGCAGCCGCAGGGCTCTCTCGAACGCCGCGAATAAATTCTTCCAGGTTGCCGCCGATTTGGTCCGGTCGGGCGAAAGCAGTTCCGGCTTCACCCATTCGATATACCAGTCGCAAAAGTCGCCCCAGAAGAAGTGATAGACGACGTGCGCCGCCTCATGAAACCGGAAATGCTCGAGGGCATCATTCACCTGCGCCGTCGCGCACGCCAGGCGCGAGAAAATCCAGCGGTCGATGAGCGCGACATCGCCGCCTGCGGCATAGGGAGCGGATGCGCGAACGCCAGGCGATGCCAGCGCCTCCAAAGTTTCGCCGCCTGCCGCTTCGTACTTGTCCAGATTCATGAACACGAAGCGCGCCGCGTTCCAGATCTTGTTGGCAAAGGCCCGGTAGCTCAGAATGCGATCCTCGGTCAGAACGATGTCGGTCCCGGGCGCGGCCATGCTCGCTAAAGTAAAACGCATCGCGTCGGTCCCGAATTTCTCGTTCATCTCGACGGGATCGATCCCGGTGCCTTTCGATTTCGACATCTTCTGGCCTTCCGCATTCCGCACGATCGAATGCATCCAGACTTGCTTGAACGGAACCTGGCCGGTAAATTTCAAGCCCATCATGATCATTCGCGCGACCCAGAAGAAGAGAATGTCGTAGGCGGTGATCAGCAAACTCGTTGGATAATATTTCCGGAAGTCGGGAGTATCGTCCGGCCAACCCATTGTGGAAAACGGCCACAGCGCCGAGCTAAACCACGTCTCCAGCACGTCAGGGTCTTGCGTCAATTTGCCCGATCCGCACTTCGTACATTTTGATGGCGTCTCGCGCGCGACGATGATTTCCTTGCACTCGCCGCAATACCATGCGGGAATCCGATGACCCCACCAGAGCTGCCGGGAGATGCACCAGTCGCGAATATTTCGCATCCACTCGAAATATTCGGTTCGGCGATTTTCAGGAACAATTTCCACGTCGCCGCGTTCCACGGCCGCGATCGCGGGCTCGGCCAGCGGCTTCATTTTCACAAACCACTGCGTCGAAGCGCGCGGCTCGATGATCGTTCCGCAACGGTCGCACGTTCCGATCGCGTGGGTGTGGTCCGCAACTTTTTCGAGCAGGCCCGCCGCTTCGAGATCCGCAACAACGCGTTTTCGCGCCTCGAATCGGTCAAGGCCGGCATATTTCCCCGCCGCCGCGCTCATCTTCGCGTCGTCGGTCATCACATCAATTTCGGGCAGATTGTGTCGGCGGCCAATTTCAAAATCGTTCGGATCGTGCGCCGGGGTGACTTTCACCGCGCCCGTTCCGAATTCGCGATCGACCACAAAATCATCGACGATGGGAATTTCGCGGTTCATCAGCGGCAGCAGAACCATTTTCCCGATCAAATGTTGGTAGCGCGGATCGCTCGGATGAACGGCAACGGCCGTGTCTCCCAGCATCGTTTCAGGCCGCGTAGTGGCCACGACGACGCATTCCTTTGTCCCCACGATCGGATAGCGGATGTGCCACAGGTGGCCCTGCCGCTCTTCGTGAACGGTTTCGAGATCGCTGATTGCGGTGCGGCACTGCGGGCACCAGTTCACGATGTAGTGCCCGCGATAGATCAGGCCGTCCTCGTACAGGCGCACGAAGACTTCGGTCACGGCGCGCGAAAGTTCCGGAGAAAGCGTGAAACGCTCACGGGTCCAGTCGCAACTCTCACCGAGTTGAACCATTTGCCGCGTGATCGTCCCGCCGGATTCGGCCTTCCACTCCCAGACTTTTCGTTCAAACGCTTCGCGGCCCAGGTCGCGGTAATTGATGCCTTGCGCGGCAAGCTGCCGCACAACCACGCGCTGCGTCGAGATCCCCGCGTGGTCGGTTCCGGGCAGGTAGAGCGTGTTGTAGCCCTGCATCCGCCGCCAGCGAGTCAGGATATCGATCTCGGTGTGGTCGAGCATGTGTCCGATGTGCAGCGACCCGGTCACGTTCGGCGGCGGGATGACAATGGAAAACACCGGGCCGGGCGCGTTCACGTCGGCGCGAAACAGGTTTTCTTCCGCCCATTTCTTCGCCCACCGTTGCTCGATCAGTTGCGGCTCGTAAGCCTTGGGAATCTCTCTCGCCATGTTCTCCAGCCCTGTGGGTAAGACGATTACTATACGGACGCTCGCGCGGACGGTCAAATGCGCCTCGTGGCGCAGAGACGCGCAATCTATTGGATTTTCAAAAAGAATGGAGGTAGGGAGGAGCTTCTAGCGTTTCGTGACTTCGCGGTGCACGAGCGCCTGAACGACGGGCCGCAAAAATTCCTTGGTGATGATATCCACCACTTGCGGTCGCATCTTCTCTAAAACGCGCTGGACCACGGCCTCGACCAGGGCCGGATCAGGCGAACCAGGCAGCGCGGAGTTGGCCGACGCGAGGTCGGCATTTGCCGCGGCTGCCGCGGGAGGCTGTGCAATAGAAGAAGGCGCCGGTTGCGTGTTTGCCGCGGGCACGGCGGGGGC
This sequence comes from uncultured Acidobacteriota bacterium, assembly GCA_963740035.1. Taxonomy (GTDB): domain Bacteria; phylum Acidobacteriota; class Terriglobia; order Acidiferrales; family UBA7541; genus Palsa-360. The sequence continues at coordinate 58,934 of CAVUDA010000015.1, read as the reverse complement.
CGGTGCGACAGGTGGCGTCGCGGGCTTGGATTTCTCCGCAAAGGGTTCGACTGGCTTGGGCTGGAGACTCGCAGTCAAATCCGCCCAATCCTGCTTCAGAATCGAACGCGCAGTATCTTCCGCGCTTTGCTTCGACGGTTTCGAATCAGGCGGTGCAGAATTCGAAGGCGCAGATTCGGCATTTGTGGCGGCTGTTAAGGGATACGGCTCGACAGGAATAGGCGACGGCTTGGCTTTTTCCGCGACAGGTTCGGTGGACTTGGCCTGAAGGTCGGATGCCAGGTCGGCCCAGTCATCCTTAAGAATCGATCGCGCCGTATCCTCGGCGCTTTGCGCGATGGGTTTCGCCGTTATCTTCGCGGTCATTGAAGAGGGAGACGGCTCCGGCGTTCGAGCAGAAACCGAAGACGGCGCAACCGGCGTCGGTTCCGCTTTCAAATTGCTCGTTTCAATTATGGCGGCCTGATCGCTATCGGAGGCCTCTGTTGCCTCCGCGCTCCAATCCGCGGCCGCCTCGGGGATTTCCTCGGCGGGCGGAGGCGGGGCGGAGGCCATCCATTCAATCGGATTGGCGGCAAGATCTTCAGGCTTTCCGGGTTCCACGGTCAGAGAAGCCTGCGAAGCCGCATCGTGGGCGATTAAGGGCGTTGATTCCACAATTGTGGAGTGCTGCCCCGACGCATCCTGGTCTTCCCGTACCAGTTCGAAGGGCTCCGGCTCTACCGGCTGCAAAAAGTCGGAAGCCGTGCGGGACTTGGCTTCCTCATCCGGCGTCCATGCCTGCATGGGAGGTTCAGAGGAGTCATCCCCTGCATCCTCCGACTCTGAATTTTCCTCGTCGGTCTCAGGTTTAGGCTCTTCCGTTCTCCAAAAAACCGGGTCTCCCAGGGACGAATCGCGGGAACTCGTCAGGATTTGGTCGTCGCCAACGGGCTCGATCTCCCCTGTCCCCGACGGTGCGGATTCCTGCGCGGGAGTCTCCAAAAGCTCCCCAAACGCAATTGGGGCGTCGCCTTCGCCGAAGGAAAGACGGTCCACGGGCGGCTGAAATTCTTCTAAGGGCAACTCTTCCGACACTTCCGGGGCGGGGGAATGTTCCTCTGCGGTTGCGATTCCGCCAGCCTTGCTCTGCATGGAAAGCGCGGGCTTGGAAGCAGCCACGGTCACGAGCCGGTCGCCCAGTGTGCGATCCAATAGCGTTTTCACCATCGCAATCAGCGGGTCCGGCGGAACAAATGGCTTTTTCAGGATTCCGTCCGCCCCGACGCGCTGCGCTTCCTGCTCGTCCAGAGGATCGAAGGCGCCCACCAGCAGAACGACTGGCACATTCGCAAAACGAGAATCTTTTTTCACATATTCGCAGACCTCATACCCATTCCGCACGGGCATGAAAATATCGGCAAGGACGAGGTCGGGCGAAATATCAGCGAGTTTTCTTACGGCTGCTTCGCCGTTGTTTACCGCAACTACTTCGACACCCAGATCGGCCAAGGCAAGGGCTACCGTCTTCTGGACGTTGCTGTTATCGTCGGCTACCAGAATCTTTGCCAAGTGCCGTCCTCCCGAATACTATGGGCGCGAATATCCCATATTGCGCGGGGGCGCAATATTCCCTAATCCATTCGTAACACTATGGTCCAAGTGAGTCAATAAAGACCGGACGAGCATGTGTCTGAATGAACTAGTTGACCTGATGACCAGTATTGGGCCGAGGAGGGCTTCCGATCGATTCAACGTTTACCTGTTAGAACGGGATGAGTTTCCGGAGGCCACCCTTTTTCTTGCTGGTAGATTCCTGGCTCGTATTGGCGGGCGGCGCGGGGCTCGCAGCGCTCGCTGGTTGCGTTGTGTCCGTCGCGGCCGGAGTTGCCGCGTCCGATGCCGCCGGAGCCGCATCCGGCGCAGGAGTGGCTGCGGGCGGCTGGGGCAGCGCGTCAGGACTTCCCGGAGTTACAGTTTCCACCGTCGCCGAATTTCCAATGGTTGAGGTTGTGGCCGCGTTGGTGTTTGGCTGCAATCCAAAGCCAATGGTCTCATCCCCGGATTCGCTTGCGGGCGTCATGGTCGGCGGGCCGCTGCGAGCGGCCGTAGAGACATCCGGGCTGGTCTTCAGGAAAGTCACGGTCCGCTTTATCCTGCCCGGGCGGTCGGCCGACTGTTCCTTTTGCATTCGCGCCACAGCCGTGGGATCAGGGGGTGGGACAGGGACGCCAAATTTGACGAGTTTATTCTTCGATTCGCCCGCGAGCGAAGAGAGCGGGTAATCCTTCACGATCCGGCTGTAATACTTGGCGGCAATTTCATTGTGCTCGCCCTTTTCATAGATTTGCCCGAGCATCCAGTTGGCTTGATCCGCCTGGCTGTACAGGGGATAGCGATTCGTCAATTCGATCAGGCGAGCCCCTGCGGCTCTGTAGGCGCCGCGGATGTAATAGAAACTGGCAACTCTGAAATTGCCTTCCGCCAAAACTTCCTGGACGTCGCGCAGGTGTTGTTCGGCCTGGGGAACGAGAGGGCTGCTGGGATATTTTTCCAGGAACGTTTGAAATTCAGCCTCCGCCTGCACGGCCTCCGCATGGTCGCGGTCCGGCTTTTCCATCTGTCGGTAGTGGGCCATCCCGATCTGCATTTGGGCGTTCGCCGACTCATCCAGGAAAGGGAAGAACGTGATGAAATCTTTGTATTCGACAATGGATTGCTTCAAGCCGGCGGTTCCGCCCTCTTTGTAGTAGGAGTCACCGATCGCCAGTTTCGCCTTGGCCAGATATTCGCTGTCCGGATAGGTGTTGATGAGGGTTTCCAGAGCCAGGCGGCCGGTGGTGTATCGGCCCCGCTTCAAGTCCGCCGTCGCCTTCTGGTAAAGGACCTTGTCCGGTTCGACCGAGGTTCCCGCGACAGGTGCCGTATTCTTCTTACCCAGACACCCGGCGAGCAGTGTCGCTCCGAATGCCACGAAACATATGAGTCGGCCTTGTTTCAACTTTAATCCTTTATTGGCAGGCTCCTTGTAAAGCCCGCACCCGAATGCCGGCAAGGTATCCCCCGTGGCGGACCCGGCCTGTGCTTCAAACTTTCTGTGCCAGCGCTCCGTCGGCCGCTTGCTTCATCGCGCGGACGGCCTCGGCTGCATCGGGGGTATGGAAAATGGAGGTTCCGGCAACTAGAATTTCGGCTCCCGCTCGAACTAGATCTGCGACGTTTTCCGGACCGACTCCCCCATCTACTTCGATCCGGAAGGGATGATTATAGCCCTCACGAATTCGTTTTAGCTCGCGAATCTTTCCGAGTGCCCCGGGAATAAACTTCTGCCCGCCGAATCCAGGATTTACCGACATCACCAGAATATGATCGACTTTCCCGAAGATTTCGGAGAGCGCGGAGACTGGTGTCGCCGGATTAATCACCGCGCCTGGCTGGCATCCGTGCTCTCGAATCATCGAGAGCGCCCGGTCCAGGTGCGGCGTGGCTTCCTCGTGGACGGAAATCATGTCGGCGCCCGCCTCGGCAAATGCCTGGATGTACAGCTCCGGATTCTCGATCATCAGATGCACGTCCAGGGGTAGCCGGGTTGCCTTGCGCAAGGAGGTTACGACCGGGACGCCGATGGAGATGTTGGGCACGAAATGCCCGTCCATTACATCCACATGGAGCATGGCCGCGCCGCCGCGTTCCACCGCGCGGATGCCGTCTCCCAGGCAGGAGAAGTCCGCGGCGAGGATGGACGGGGCGATTTCAACGGGATAATTCACGATTTCTCCGGGGACATCCTACCAGATTGGCGCTTTTGCTTGCACCGTGCTTTCAGCGACGAAAATTCAGACGGACCAAGTTCCGGGATTCCTACTGCGCCACAACCATCTCGATGACGGATTCGCTCGTTATTTTGGTCCCCGGTCCGGGCGTTTGCTCCGTGATTGCGCCCTTTGGCCACTCCGGAGAAGAGGCGTATGTCGTTTTTGCCAGCTTGAGCCCGGCTGAAGTGAACAGGCGATCAGCTTCCGGCAGGGACATGCCCACAATCCACGGCATCACGTACGCGGCAGGCGAATCCCCTTGCGCGACGAGCAAGTCGACCCGGGGGCTGGCCGCCTTTATTCCGGGGAGCGGAGTTTGTTGCAAGACGGTGTCGGACAAGGCGGCCGGAGCCGCGAACGCGGTTACTTCGCCGAGTTGCAGGCCCACCTGCGGCAACTGGATGCGGGCTACGCGAAGGGATTCTCCCACGAGCGATGGAGTGGTGACATTTTGCGGCCCCAGGCTGAGGACGACGTGCGCGTTTTGCGCGACCTTCATGCGCTCGCCTTCCGGAGGACTTTGCCGCGCAACGGCATTTGCCGGCAGGTTGCTATAGATCCGGTCGACCACTTTTAATTGTAGTCCTCGCCCTTGCAGGATGGCTTGCGCATCGAGTGAACTCTTGCCCACAAGATTGGGCATGGTCACTTCGCGGCCTTGAATCGCGAAACGCATCGCCGTCACGGCGCTCAAAAACGCCGCCGCTGCCAGAATGAAAATCAGCAGCCCCATGCGAAATACCCATTCGATGCGCTCGCGAAGACTCATCGATTCACCGCTTCCAATTTAGCACGCGCGGTCCATGCCTTCCAGCGCAAGAAAAAGGATTTCACCACAGAGAACACAGAGGGCGCAGAGTTTAAGAGAAAAATCTGCAGGAAATTTCGTGGGTGCCGGGAATTCTCCGGTTTTCTCTGTGACCACTGTGTTAAGCCTTCGGTTTTTGTCTTTCAATCACGGCGGCAAAAAATCCATCCGTCCCATGCTCAGGAGGAAAAGTCCGAAAGAAGCCGTCCGCGCAAGCAACGCTCTCCGCGCGCACGGACTCTCGCAGTAAACTTTCGATGGCGCCCCGAGGACTGGCGATTTGGAAAGTATCACCAAATGCGCCCAACACTTCGCGGACGACGAACTCGTTCTCCTCCGGCTCGAGCGAACACGTGGAATACACCAGCCGTCCGTGAGGCGCCAAATGCGGGAGAGCATTTCGAAGCAACTGTGCCTGTCGGTTGTGCAAATCTTTCAAGTCTTCGGCGCGCAGTTTCCAGCGAATTTCCGGATGCCGAGCAAGAGTGCCTGTGCCGGAGCAGGGAACATCGACCAGAATGCGATCGAACGGGCGTTCAAATGGAAGCGGCTGCGCTCCGTCCAGAACGACAGTCTCCACGTTTCGAACGCCGGCGAGTTCGAATCGCTCCTGCATGGCGCGAACACGATTTGCGTGGAGATCGGCGGCGACGACATGGCCCTGCGCTCCAGCCGCGCGCGCCAGGAGCATTGTCTTGCCGCCGGGCGCGGCGCATAGGTCGAGTACAGAATTGCCGGGATCGGCCGCCACAAGGCCCGCTACGGCCTGGGAAGCCTCATCCTGGATCGCTACCCAACCTTGCCGGACAGCTTCGCTCGCAGCGGGGTTTCCGCCTTCCAGAACCAGGGCGTCGCGCAGCAATTGTCCCGGCTGAATGCGGCATCCTGCCCGTTGAAGCGACAAATTCGAATCCTCGCGCCGTTGCGGGTCGAGTAGGTACGCTGAAAGAACAGGCACGCGATTGTTTGCCTGAAGCAGACTGCGCGTGCGCTCCTCTCCATAAATTCGAAGCCAGCGCTCGACAATCCAAGTGGAATGCGAATATTGAATCCCAAGCCGGTCCGCGAGAGGGTGATCGGCGGGAATAAGCGGTGCGATAGCGTCGGCAGGTGAATGTCCGGAGAATGGTTCCTTGGCGGCCTTGCGCAGGATCGCATTCACCAGAGTCGCTGCGGAACGTTTCCGCGCCCGCTTGACCAGTTCCACCGATTCGTGGACGGCGGCGCGCGCCGGAACGCGGTCAAGAAACAAAAGTTGGTAGACGCCCAGTCGGAGCGCGATCCGAACCTCGACGTCAGCCGTGTTCGCCGGTTTTTTCAAGTAGCGGTCAATGACGAAATCGAGGAGTCTCTGCCAGCGCAGAACGCCAAGCGCAAGTTCGGTGGCCAGGCCGGCATCCTCGGTCTTCACCGTCTCGACCAGCTCGGCGCGCAGCACGTCATCCGCGTACGCGTTTTGTTTCACCACGCGCAGGAGAACATCGAATGCAATCGTTCGTGCTTGCGAAATCGGCATGAGCAAACATGGAACCACACTATGCCGAGGAAGGGAAATGACGATGCGGGAGGGCAATAGATCAGCGTCCGATAAGAGGACTTGTCAGGATGTGGGGACGCGCAAGAATTTGCCAGTGGGTAATTGACTTACAGGGGTTAGATTCCGCCAAATCGAAGTTGCTGGGAGCAGAAAGCGTAAAGGCGTTGCTCGGCTTACCGACCAAATGGCCCGTTTGGCCGCCATGGCCTTGATCGCGATGGGAGCCCCCAGCCTCGCTCGGAGTCGACGGATCCGAAATTCACAGAGCCGTGGCCACGATTCCGAGCAACATGACGGCCCGCTGCCTCCGACAAGTGGCTCTCGCACGAGATGGGATAACCATCCTGGCCGGATCGTCGTTCTCGCATACAAAAGACGGGCAGGATGCAGGTACGAATGGCCCCTGCATCCTCGTCTGTGAAATGTGCGTGTAATTATTTTGTCTGTCTAAAGTATTCGTAAGTCCCGGCTACGACCTGATTGGATGCGTTTGACCCGATCAGGAGTCCAACGCCCTGCGGTCCGGAGGGTAGCCACTGTGTTCGATTTACTTCGCCTACTTGAAAATAAGTGGTGCCGGTTCGAGAGAAAGAGCAGGTAATGTTTGTGCCATCGTCCCGCACCTTTAAATAAAGAGGGAAAACTATGGTAGGCAAGGTGTCGACCGCACCAGTTGGGGAATAGCTCCACGAACTGCCACTATTCCAGTAGCTGATGTCGAATCCGAACGTCGGACTAGTCGACCGGACCGACATAGCGCAGGTGACAGCCTTGCCGCTGCCGTCAACCAGAAGTATCCCCACCTGCGCGAAGTTAGTGTAGGAAGCCATATCCAAAGCGACCAATTTCGCAACCACAGTCCACGGAGGAGCGGGCGTAGTCTGATAAATGCCTCGGGCTTCCTGTCCCGTATTAGGGGGAGCTTGCAGCGTCACAAGGCTATTGCCAAGCGAAGCGCTGGCACCTCCCTGATCGAACCATGACCACCGGGTCGTATCCAGAGAAACGCCGTTAAATTCGTCATCCAAGCCCCCCGGTATGGCGGGTTGCGCATCCAAACCGTAATAGGCGGTTGGATTGGCGACAGATGTCGGCAGGTTGTTCCAATCTTGCGTTCCCAGAACGTAGGTGCTTTGGGGAACCACTCCCGGAGGTCCTTGCGGTCCAGTAGGTCCTGTCGGTCCTGCCGGTCCTTGAGCACCACTAGCTCCGATAGACCCTGATGGTCCTGCGGGCCCCTGGGAACCGTTAGGGCCTTGTGGGCCAGCTGGTCCGGTTGGGCCCGTAACGCCCTTGAGTCCTTGCGGACCAGGAGGTCCCGGTGCTCCATCAAATCCTGCAGGGCCCTGGGGGCCTGGAGGTCCTACTGTAACAGTGGGGATCAACGTCACATCAAGTTCGTTATCCCCCGAGACGAGCTGAACTGTTTGAGCATCCGCATTCCATCCCGATCCCGGCGCGAACACGCGGACCTGATGCTGCCCAACTTCTACTTCTGCTGTTATCGGCGTGACCTTACGCATCTCCACGCCGTCAAGAGATACGTGAGCGCCCGAAGGAAAGGACGTTATCTTCAGTTTAGCGTTATGGCTCCGATCATTCTGATCTCCTTGCGATGCTCCGCCATCGTCGGGGACTCGTCGCTGGGCACTTAAGCCAGTCGAAGCTCCCGCAAAAGTCGTGAGAAACATGACCAGTACCGTCGTGGATATTCGGTCTAGTTTTCGCATGCGCTGGACCCTTCCTTTCAATTTCATGCGGAAACAACACCTACAAATCACGGTACTAGAGTGCCTGGACCGAGAGTTCGTCACCATGGTACGTTTTGGCTATTCTATAGGAGGTACAGGTTCGCCTTGTTTTCGTAGGCCGCTGACCGCATCACCGGCCACGAGATTCGTCTCGTCCCAACCAGTGCCAGCCCTCTTCTACCAGCGATTTCAACTAAGGTACAGAGTTGAAGTTCCGAGAAACAAAGACTTTAAAGGGCAATTGCGGGAATCATCCCAGCGGCCAACGGGAACCGAGCTATGAGTGAATTTGTGAAGTGAAGCCCTATTGCTTTGATCTTTCGAGCAGAATTCTACGCAGCATGCGGTTCGGACAATAGCTTCCTACCGTTCACGGAATCTGATGTGTTCTGATAAACGATTGTCGGGAACTGGCTCACTGCCTGCGGGAGCGAAACGCTGGCGGATGGCCGCAAACGGGCTCGAGAACTGAAGTGAAGTCAATTCAACTCTAAACTAACAATTCAGCGAGACCAATTCGCGCGCCGTTTGCGAATTCGCGTGCGGAGATTTTCTTTCTCCCTTCGACTTGTATGAAGTCGAGGCGTAGGCTCGTCGTTTCGCCGCACGCGACGTTTATTTCCTTCGCGGAGGCAAGAATTTCGCCGGGCGTGATGTGCGGCTCTCCCGTGCCGTGTGTTTCGGGGCGGCCCCATACGTGGCAGGTTTGCCCTCGAAATGTGGTGTACGCTCCAGGCCAGGGCGTGAAGCCGCGCATTCGGTTGTAAATCTGTGGCGCGGGGAGATTCCAGTCTATTCGTCCATCTTCCTTTTTTAGAATCGGTGCGTAAGAGGCGCTTTTCTCTTCCTGCGGAACCGGTGAAATTTCTCCGCGGTCGAATCGCAGAAGCGACTCCGCGATGAGTTCTGCTCCTAGAGCGCTCATGCGCGCGGCAAGCTCCGGCGCGGTTTCGGCTGGGCCGATCTCAACCTCGCGTCGCAAAAGCGTTGGACCGGTGTCCATTCCCGCGTCGATTTGCATGGTCGTGAGCCCGGTGATGGTTTCGCCGTTCGCAATGGCCCAGTGGATCGGCGCGGCGCCGCGATAGCGGGGCAGCAAGGACGCGTGCAAATTGAGCCAGCCGAGGCGGGGAATCGTTAAGAGCCTGGCGGGAATAATTTGTCCATACGCGATGATGACGACGGCATCGGGCGCGACGCGTTTCAAGAACTCCTGCGCGGATTCGGATTTGATCGTTTCGGGTTGATAGACGTGCAGTCCAATTTCGAGGGCTGCTTCTTTTACCGGCGAACTGCTGACGTGCTGGCCGCGGCCGCGTGGGCGGTCAGGCTGCGTTATGACGGCTTCCACTGAAAATTCCGGACGCTCCGCTAGCCGCCGGAGGGAGGGCACTGCAAATTCCGGCGTGCCACAAAAAACGATGCGCAGGGCAGCCATCGCGGTGAAAGGGAACTACCATTCGCCGGTCTTCCGCAATTTGCGGATCCGGCGCTTGATCAAGTCTCTTTTGAGCATGCTGAGGTGCTGAAGAAACAGGATGCCGTCGAGATGGTCGATCTCGTGGCAAAAGGCGCGGGCGAGCAGGCCCTCGCCGCGCATTTCAAAGAAATCGCCCATCAGATTTTGCGCGCGCACGGTCACATAGGCCGGGCGCAACACATTTCCGCGGAATCCGGGCAGCGAGAGGCAGCCTTCTTCTTCGCGCTGGTCGCCTTCTACATGAATGATCTCCGGATTCGCGAGCACCAGCCTGGCCTCGGGATTTTTTCCGACGCTCACGTCGACCACGGCAAGCCGCATCGAGCGCCCGATTTGCGTTGCGGCGAGGCCCACGCCCTGGGCCACGTACATCGACGCGAACATGTCCTCGCAAAGCTTGGCAAGTTCGTCGTCGAATTTCTCCACAGGCTTGGTGGGCGACTCCAGCACCGCCGCGCCGTATTTTGTGATTGGATAAATCATCTCAGCCATTCACCCAATTCATTGAATCCACCCGCCGCGGCGGGAACACAGATAAACAATGTTAAAAACTGATCTTGTTCTTAGAAATAGATTTTATCTGATCTGTGTTCATCTGTGTTTATCTGTGGCTTCAAAACTCCTTCAGTTGCCGCGAATATCCATCGAAATTGCGGCGCACCTCGCCTAGTGAGTCGCCGCCGAATTTTTCCACCATTGCTTGCGCGAGCACCAGCGATACCATCGCCTCGCCGGCCACTCCGCCTGCCGGAACGACGCACACGTCGGAGCGCTCGTAGGCCGCGGAAATGGGCTGCTTTGTCACCATGTCGACCGTGCCGAGCGGGCTTCGCAGCGTCGAAATCGGCTTCAGGTATCCGCGCACGATGACGTCCTGGCCGTTGGTGATGCCTCCCTCGAGCCCTCCGGCGCGGTTCGACGGCCGCGTGAAATTCTTGGCAGCCGCGTCGTAGCCGATCTCGTCCATGACTTCGGAGCCGTAGGAAGTGGCCGCCGCGATTCCCGCGCCGATCTCCACGCCCTTCACGGCCTGGATCGACATCACGGCCTGCGCCAGCCGCGCGTCGAGTTTTTCGTCCCATTGCGCGTGAGAGCCGAGGCCGGTGACAACGTTGTGCGCCACAACTTCGAAAATTCCTCCGACCGTGTTTCCGGCGCGGTGCACGATGTCCACTTCATTCTTCATTTGGGCTTCCGTCTCGGCGTCAATGCAGCGCAAGGGGGAATCCAAATTTTCGCAGACTGCCTGAATCTCGTTCCAAGCAGCGGCTCGCGTCAGACGCGCCTTGCCGACGGCGACCACATGGCTCAGCACTTCGCATTGAAACTGTCGGAGCAGCAGCTTGGCAATCGTGCCCGCTGCGACGCGCGCGGCGGTCTCCCGCGCCGACGCGCGCTCCAGGATGTACCGCGCATCATGGAGATTGAATTTCATGGACCCGGCCAGATCCGCGTGGCCCGGGCGGGGCGCGGTCAACCGGCGCTCGGCGCTCTCGGATTCAGGGAGCTTTTCAACCGAGAGAGCTTTTTCCCAGTTGGCCCAGTCGCGATTCTCGATTCGCAGGGCGATGGGCGCGCCGATGGTTTGCCCGTGCCGCACGCCGGCCAGGAATTCAACTCGATCCTTTTCGATTTTCTGGCGCCCGCCGCGGCCATAGCCAAGCTGCCGGCGATGCAACTCCCGCTGCACGAACTCGAAATCGATGGGCACACCCGCGGGCACGCCGCTGATCCATGCGATCAGCGCCTGGCCGTGCGATTCCCCCGCAGTGACGAAGCGAAACATGGAAGGCTCGACATTCTAACGGACCCTGCACGGCGCGTAAAGCGATGAAAGGTTAGTAGGACAGCCACTCTTGGCTGTCCCTGACAGTCTAAGGAAGGCGCAAAAGAGGACAGCCAAGAGTGGCTGTCCTACTAAAACTGCTCTTGCAAATTGTGTCCAACGATTGATTGACGATGCTTGACGTCCCTTGCGGCGACCAGTACGCTGTTTCGGAACTCACCCGCGCTCGGAGAACACCCGACGGCGAACGATGGCGACGACCGACCCAAAACTTCTTGAGCCCGATTCGTTTTCAGTGACTGGGGCTCTTTCCGATGGAGCCAAGCGATGGGTCATGCATGTGCAGGAATACTCGCTGCTGTCGGCCCAGTCGGTCGCCAGATTATTTAGCCCTCCCTACTACGTTTCCGATGTCTTGGACCAGATGGACATTATCGGCGTCGGATCGCTGCCCATCGTCTTGTTGACTGGCTTTTTTATCGGCGCGGTCATGGTTTTGCAAACCGCCGCGCAATTCGAGAGGTTTGGACAGACGGCGCTCACGGCGGACGTGGTTTCGCTCGCGCTGGTCCGCGAATTGGGACCATCGATTACGGGGCTGCTGGTGGCGGGACGCAACGCTTCGGGGATGGCGTCCGAATTGGGATCGATGATCGTAACCGAGCAAGTGGATGCGATGCGCGCGATGGGGACCGATCCGGTCCGCAAGCTGGTGACGCCGCGCGTGGTGGCCACCGTTCTGATGTTGCCGCTGCTTACAGCGATGGCGGATTTTCTGGGACTGATCGGCGGCTACCTCGTTTCCTTTTTCACGCTTCGGCTGGGCGCGGTCACCTTCTGGACGCGCGCGATCGATATTCTGGAGTTTTCCGACCTGATGCAGGGACTGACCAAGCCAATCGTCTTCGGTTTCATCATCGCGACGGTGGGGTGCTATCAAGGATTGAATGTGAAGGGCGGAACGCAAGGAGTCGGGCGAGCTACGACGCAAGCGGTGGTTACCGCTTCCGTGATCATTCTGGTTTCCAACTTCTTCCTGACGAAGTTGATGCTGTACCTTGCCGGGCACTTCTTCTAACCAAAGTAGCAATCATCCGCGCAGGGCGGACGTTTCCATCTATAATCACTGGGATGACGGCAACGCCGGTTCCACGGCGGCGTGGACGCATCCTTTCAGAATGAGCGCGACCGCAGCCAGCCAACCTGTTCTCTCCCTCGAAAATGTCAGCATTGGTTTCGACAAAGGCAACGTGCTGGATGGCCTATCGTTTTCCGTCGCTCCGCGCGAAACTAAAATTCTAATCGGTGAAAGCGGATCGGGAAAAACGCTGATCCTGAAATTGGCCGCGGGCTTGATTCAGCCGGATTCGGGGACGGTGCAAATACTGGGCCACCACCTCGGGCACATGTCGGAAAAACAATTGCTCGCATTCCGAAGAAACATTGGATTCGTGTTTCAAGAGGGCGCGCTGTTTGACTCGCTTACAGTGGCCGACAATGTAGCGTACGGTCTGCGGGAAGAACACGTGAAAGAGGAAGACATCGAGCCGCGTGTTCGCGAATCCTTGCGATTCGTGGAAATGGAAGACAGCCTGGACAAATTCCCTTCCGAACTTTCGGGCGGCATGCGGCGCCGCGTTTCCATCGCGCGCGCTCTGGTGACGCAGCCTCTCGTGGTCCTCTACGATTCTCCAACGGCGGGCCTCGATCCGGTGACTTCGCAAACGATTATCACGCTGATTCTGCGCCTGCGCGACACGCAAGGGGTCACCTCCATGCTGGCCACGCATCGCTTGCAGGATGCCTTCGGCCTGGCCAGTTACCGGTATGATGGCCAGTCCGGCAGGGTGGTGCCCGTCGCGCACAATGGAGCTTCGCGTCCTTCCGGCGCGGCCACAACTTTCGTCGTGCTTCGCGAGGGGAAAGTTTATTTCGAGGGGAGCCCGCCGGAACTCGCGGAAACACGAGACGCATATTTACGGCGCTTTTTGTTGTAACTTGGATGGCGCGGTACGGGAATTCGATGAGGAGGAGCACCGATGGCGCAACACAAACAATTGACGTGGACCGAACTCCGAGTTGGATTGTTTGTCTTGGCGGGAGCCGTTTTGCTGGCCGTGGTCATTTTCTATGTGACCGGCGGCAGCGGGTTTGGGCCGAAATACCGGCTCCGCGCGTACCTGCCCGAAGTGGACGGACTGACGGTCGGCGCTCCCGTCCGCGTGGACGGCGTTGACGTCGGCAACGTGGAAAAAATTGGGATCGCCGTGCCGAAGCCGGGCGCGCCGGTATCGAAGGACCGGAACATAGAAGTTGATTTGCGTCTCGACAAGAGCTACCAGACCTACATCCGTACGGACTCCTCAGCGGGATTGATTACTGAGGGGCTGCTGGGCAACCGGTATGTGGATATCGATCGCGGATATGTCGGGCGCGTCCTCGACAACAATGATGAAATACCAGGCCGGGAAGAGAAGGCCTTGAAGGAAGTGGTCGAGCGCAGCGCCGACCTGATGGACAGCCTCAGCTCCATCACGAAACAAGCCAGCGCCGTGCTGACGGATGTGCGCAATGGCCGCGGTTCTCTCGGAAAATTCATGGTGGACCAGACCGCGTACAATCATCTCAATAGTACGCTCGAGAATCTTGACCATATGATGGCCGACGTTCAGTCCGGGAAAGGGACGCTCGGAAAACTCGTCACCACCGACGAAATGTACAATCGCGTAAACTCGGTTGCGGGCCGGGTCGACAACGTCCTCGAAGCCGTGCAGAACCAGCAGGGCACGCTCGGCAAGCTTGTCTATGACACGGGTATCCACGACAGCACGAAAAAACTGATCGACAACAGCAACGCATTTTTTACCGATGTGCGGAGCGGCAAAGGCACGCTTGGAAAGCTCGCCACGGATGATTCCCTGTTCGCGCAGTACAAGCAGGCGGGCGAAAATCTGGCGAGCGCCACGGCGAAAATGAACTCCAACGAAAACACCATCGGGAAGTTTTTCGATGACCCGAAATTTTACGACAATTTCTCGGGGCTGGCCGGGGACATGCGGCTGCTCGTCGGAGATTTTCGCAAGGACCCGAAGAAATTCCTGCACGTAAAATTCTCCATATTCTAAACGGGCTGCTGAAACGAGACAGCCAGGTCGCGGATCCGGCGCAGGTCCAGCTTTCCCGTTCCAAGGTGCGGGAATTCGGAAACCCGGAAAAATTGATTCGGGCGCGGGAGCCAGAGGTTCGGCAGGTCCGAACGCCCGAGTTTTTCGAGGACTTCCTTCAGCTTTTCCTCCGGCAAATTGTGCAGAACCACAAGGCGTTCTCCTTTTTTCTCATCCGGAATTCCAGTTACGACGAAGGTTTGCTCGGTGGCCTCGGCTAACTCGTGAAGTTTCTCCTCGATCTTGATGTGCGGCACCATCTCGCCTCCGATTTTGCTGAAACGGGACAGCCGGTCGGTGATCTCAATGAAGCCGTCCTCGTCCAGCCTGGCGATGTCGCCGGTCACATACCACCCGTCTCGCAGAACGTCCGCCGTCTTCTCTTCCTTTCCGAGATATCCCTGCATGATGTTGGGGCCTGCGACGAGCAAAAGACCCGGCTGGCCAAGCGGGAGCACCTCCATCGTTTCCACATCGACGATGCGCGCGCTGACTCCCGGCAGCGGGTGGCCGATCGTGCCGCGCTTGGCCCCGGCCTGGCGAAACCCGGGGGCGCGGAAGTCGCGGATATTCACGGAAACCACCGGCGAACATTCGGTGCAGCCGTAGCCTTCAAGCGGCCGGATGCCGAAGCGGTCTTCAAAGGCCTGCGCCAGGCGCTCGGGCAGCTTTTCCGCTCCCACCATGACGAATTGCACGCTGCCGAAATCTTCGGGCGAACAGCGGCGCAGGTACGCCTGCAAAAAGGTGGGCGTGGCGAGGAGAAACGTAATCCTGTACTTGCGCGCGATTTCGCTGACAGCCGCGAGGTCCAGCGGATTGGGATGATAAATGACGCCAACGCCGCGCGCGGCGGGCATCCATAGCGTCATGGTGAATCCGAAGGAATGAAAAAAGGGCAGGACGCCGAGCACGCGGTCGCCGCCGTTCAGGGGAAATACCTGCGCCACCTGTTCGATGTTGGACGCGAGATTGTAGTGCGAAAGCATGACGCCCTTGGGGTCTCCGGTGCTTCCGCTTGAGAAAATGACGGTGGCGAGGTCGTCGAGATGGGGTCGCGTCCGCTGGCCAAGCGCTCGTTCGAGGAGCCGGGCGGGAAAGAGCCATGACATCACGAGCGCCGTTATCTTTTCCGTGAAGCGCGGGCGCGCAACTAGATCCTCCACGAAAATGGCCTCGCCGGGAACTTCCAGCTTGACGCGTTCCAGGAAGGCGCGAGAGGTGACTACGGTTTTGAGCCCGCACTGCTGCGCGCAGGAATCCAGGATTTCGCGCGACGCCGTGTAGTTCAGATTGACAGGCACTTTTCCGCACAGCACAGCCGCGAAATTCAGCAGCGCTCCGGGAACGGAAGGCGGCAGCAGCACGCCAACCATGCGTTGATCTTTCCAGAACGGTTTCAGTCTCCGCGCCAGAAAAACCGTTCGCGTTCTCGCCTGGTGGAAATTCATTTTGGGCACGCGCGCGTCGCCCATGGCAAAGCGGAAAGGATGCCGGCGGGCTGTCGACAGAAACAGGCGGCCCAATGTTTTCATCCTCGCTTTTCTGTGCGCGTAAGCCGCCACCTGAAGTTCCTGCACCGCCTGGCGCACTTCGGGCGCGGCGGATTGCGCGGGCATGGGCCTGCCAAAACTAACCGTGACAGGGTAGGGAATTCGCCGGGGCAGCTTCCAAAGAAAACGCCCGCCTTGGAAACTGAAAATGCTTCCCCAGACGTTGTCGAGATGGACTGGAATGATCGGAGCTTCGACGCCCTTCATGATGCGTTCAAAGCCGGGCCTGAACGGCAGCATCTGCCCGATGCGCGTCATCTGGCCTTCGGCAAAGATGCAGACGATATCGCCGGATTCGATGGCATTCGTGGCCACGCGCAGGGAATGGATCAAGTCGCGCGGATTTTGCTCCGAGGAAATTGGAATGCAACCCAGGATGCGCGCGAACGGATAGATGAAGCGTTTCCGATAAATCGGTTCGTACATCAAGAAACGAATCGGGCGGTCCGTCGAAGCGATGAGCAGAAGAGCGTCCACCCAGGACATGTGATTGGAGACGAAGAGCGCGCCGCCGTGTTCGGGAATGTTTTCGTGCCCTTCGACGCGAATCCTGTAGAGGGAATGCGTGAGCATCCACAGCGCCAGGCGCAGCAGGGAATCGGGCAGCAAAAGAATCGCGTAGAACGTCGCGCCAAGCGTCATCACCGCTCCGGCGAAAAAAAACTGTCCCGGCCGAAGATGCGCCACCGTCGAGAAAAGAAAGTAGACTCCCGCGGCGAGAAATACGCCGACGAAGGACAGCAAATTCGCGGCTGCGATGACGCCGCCCTTTTGTTCGGGCGACGGCCGGTGTTGAATCAGGGCATTCAGAGGAACTGCGTAAAAGCCGCCGAAGAATCCCAGAAAGGCGAGATCTAAACGCACCGGCCAGATGCCAAGGCCGTGCTGCGAAACGAGAAATCCGAAAACCGTCATACCAATGGCGCCGAGCGGGATCAACCCATATTCAATTTTTCCGGCCGAAAGATAACCGGCGGCCAGGCTTCCCACTCCGATTCCGATCCCCACCGCGGCCTGCAAATAGCTGATTTGCGTTTCATCCACGCGGAGCACGTCGTGCCCGTAGATGACGATGACGAATTGCAGCAGCGCGGCCAGAAACCACAGGTACGTGTTGCCGACGACAGACCAGCTGAGCAGGCGGTCTTTAGAGATCAATCGAATCTGCTTACCCAGATCGGCAAAAGGATTCACCGGAAAGCGGCGCTCGGGGTCGGCGGCCGGCACACGAGAAATGCCTAAGCTGGTCACGATACCGAATAACGTGAAGCCAAGAAGGATTGTCCCGGACCAGAATTGCCGCCCTCGAAAAGAGTCCGCCAGGAAGCCTGCGGCCATGGTCGCTGTAATGGCAGCAAGGAACGTACCCAGTTCGATCACGCCATTTCCCCAGGAAAGCTCCCGTTCCGGAAGCAGCTCGGGGAGGAGGCCGTATTTCGACGGCCCAAACAACGCGCCCTGCGTGCTGATCAGGAAGACCGCCGCCGTTTCCATCGGAAGATTGCGGAGGGTGAGGGACAACAGCGCAAAAAGCATGACGCCGACTTCAAAAATCTTCGTGCCGATCGTGACCGACCGCTTGCTGTAACGGTCGGCCAGGAACCCGCCGGTGAGCGAAAATAAAATATAGGGCAGGGCGAAGAGCGCGCCGACAAGCAAGACCAACCGATCGCGCACGTCATTTTGAAAATTTTGCTCGACGATCAGGTAGATCACCAGAAATTTCAGGGCGTTGTCATTGAATGCGCCCTGGAATTGCGTGGCGATCAGGCTCCAGAAGCCCGGCCGCCAACTCGGTATGGCTTTTTCGCTCACGCCAATGCCTCTCCTTCCATCATCGCGACAGGTAAGACATCATCGCGGTGTGCACATAGTCCATGGATGCGGGCGCAATCAACCGGCATAGAAAAATTCTCGGATGCTTGATCCGTGGGCGCGCGACGGAATCCGCGAACACCAGGTCGGCGGCCTGCACGGCTTTCGCGTCCCGGAGCGGAAATGTCAATTCCAGCACCTCATGCCGGCGCCCTAACGCCGGAGCGAGCAACCCTCGTGCCGTCTTCAGAAACGCCGGACTGACAGAGACTACGGCAATCACGCTGGGTTGGACGAGTTTCCGAATCCTTTCCAGATGCTCGTCCGCCGCGGCGTAGGTCAGCGGGATCGGCGGTATGTTTTTAGGGACAAGGGCATCCACGTCGCCAATTAGAAATTGGCTTGCGACGGTCAGCGCTCCGAGCGCCCGTTCGGGTTGCGCCGCCAGATCGCTCAGCGAGCAGCCTGCCGCCGGATAGCCAAGCGCCTGCACAATTTCTTCCTGCAACAAGCGGCGCAGGCCGGATTCGTCTTCAATCACCAGGATATGATCGGGAGGCTCGGCGAGCAGCCGCTTCCTCACACGCTCGCGCAGCTCTTGCAATGAAAATCCCTGTTGGCGCGCCGCACGAATCGTGGCGTTAATGAGGTCGTCGAGGTCGCCCTCTTGGGCATTCCCGTCGGGCTTTCCAGGAGTGCGAACCACAACGCGGCTGCCGCGTTTGCCAACGAGCCAGGTGCGGCTTACCAGGTCTTTATATGCCTGGCTCACCGTGTTGTGGTGAATCTTGAGCTGGCGCGCGAGTGTCCGGACGCTTGGCAGAGGCTGGCCGGGCTTGAGCTTTTCGGTCGCGATCAAATACACAACATGCTCGGCCAATTGCTGCCGGATGGGAATCTCGCTCTTCCTGTCGATCCGAATGTCCATGAGGATTCAGCCTGCACACAAGCATAAATTACGCCGGATTCTACCGCAGCCGGCCATGTGACAGTTCCGAAACTGTCTCGCCCTGTGCGGCCTGGATACCTCCGCGTCTTTATAGTTTGGCGTGGAGGACAACACCATGCCAAACGACAAAATGCTCTGGGTACTTCTGGCCCCCGGCCTGACCTCGTGCTTCTGTTTCCTCGTAGGGATTTCGTGGAAGGCTTGGGGGAAGCCTGGGAAGAGTTTGGTCGCTGCCGCGGCAGGATTTGGTGATGGCAAAAACATTTGCTCACACGCAAAGGCCCTTTGGTGAGGATGGCGGATCGTTTGCGTTGCCAAGGCTTTGGCGTGCGGCGCGTGTCGTGTAGAATCTAGAACACGCCGGAGTGGCGGAATGGCAGACGCGGCGGACTCAAAATCCGTTGGTCGCAAGGCCGTGTGGGTTCGACTCCCTCCTCCGGCACCAAATTTTCTCCAGCGCAGTATTTAGAAGCCTTAGGCAGGCCCTATCGCAACAGGGTGGAAAAAATCCGGATGACGGGTGCGGGTCCGCCGCGGCGGACAGCTCCTATGAAAGAGGTTGTGTTATGAAAATTGCTCATATCGCGTCATTGGCGGGATTCTTGGCGATGCCCATGCTCGCTCACGGCCAGGCGGCAATGTCCAAAAACGATAAGGCCGCTCAGGAAGTCATCGAATTCAGAAACCGCTATATCGAGGCGGAAGAAAATCGGGACGTGGCCTTCTTGGACAAAATATTGGCGGATGATTTCTTCGCTCTCAATCCGCAGGGCAAATTGTTGAACAAAGCGGGGCAGCTTGAAAACTTGAAGAGGCCCGAACGCACGCTCAAGGTGCTCAACCCGCGCGAAACGCACGTTCAATTCTACGCAAACGGGGACGTGGCCATTTTGACTGAACATGTAACGGTCGATGGGCACGACAATGGCAAACCATTTGGCGGAGAATATCGTTTCCTTCGAGTTTTCGCCAAACAGAATGGGAATTGGAAGGTCGTGCTGGCGCAAGGATCGCCGATGCCGGAGCAGCCGGCGGCCGCGAAGTAACTGCACGGTGCTTGCGCTTTGGTAGCACAGACTTCAGTCTGTGGGGTTCCGACAATGGGCCTAGGCGGCCCGCTGCAGCCACGATTCACATTCCTGCTAGTATTTTCATTCTTACCAAGATCAAGTGGACCCCCACAGACTGAAGTCTGTGCTACTTATTTGCTCAGTGCGGTCTCCTTGAGTTCGACTGCTCCGTCCGCCGATCGGTCGCGTGCAATCAGCAGGACCGCGAGCGCTCCAGCAGCAGACAGACACGCGAGCGGAAGAATTGCCAGCGGATAACTTCCTGTGGCTTGTTTGATGGAACCGACCACGTACGTTGTGCCGAATCCGGCGAGGTTGCTGATCGCGTTCATTTGGGCGAGTCCCGCGGCCGCCGTTCCCGCGGAGAGCCATTCGGCCGAAAGAGCCCACACCGGACCCTTGCCCGCGTAGATTCCGATCACAGCCAGGCAGAGGATCATGATGATCGCAGGCAGGGAATTAAACAGCAGCGCTGACGCGAGGCTGACTGCGGTTACCATCAGTGGAAACGCCGTGTGCCACACGCGCTCGCCGGTTTGATCCGACCGTTTTCCCCAAAGAACCATAATCACGGAAGCAAGCCCGAACGGGATGGAATTGAGCAGCCCAGTCTGCATGTTGGTAAGGCCATAGGACTTGATAATCTGCGGCTGCCAGATTTGCAGGCCGCTGCTGACGGCCGTGCTCCCCGCCAGCGTTACGCTCAAAATCAAAACATGTTTGTTCCACAGCACGCGCCAAACGCTGATTTGCCCGACGCGCTTGCTGCGTCCGCTTTCCGACTGTAGCCTTCCGTTGAGCCAAGCTTTTTGATCGGGATCGAGCCACGGCGCGTTCGCCGGTTTGTCGCTCAGGATGAACAGGCAGAACAACCCCAGCAGCACGGCCGGAGCGCCTTCCATGATGAACATCCATTGCCAGCCTCGCAGGCCGAGCCATCCATCGACGCCCAGCAACGCGGCCGAAATCGGCGACCCCAGAAAACTGGAGACAGGAATGGCGACCGTGAACATTCCAACGATTCGAGCGCGGTATTCGCTTGGAAACCAGTAGGTGATATAGAGAATCACGCCGGGGAAGAATCCTGCTTCTGCAGCGCCGAGCAGCAACCGCATGGTGTAAAAAGAACTTGGCCCGACAACGAAAGCCGTGCCCGCCGCGAGAAATCCCCAGGTGATCATGATCCGGGCAATCCATAGCCGCGCACCTACTTTTTCGAGCAGCAGATTGCTGGGAACTTCAAACAGAAAATAGGAAACGAAAAAAATTCCTCCTCCGAAGCCGAAAACCTTGGGGGACATATGAAGTGCCTTGACCATTTGGAGCGCGGCGAAACCCACGTTCACGCGGTCAACAAAGGAAACGAAATAGCAGGTCATCAAGAAGGGCAGGAGCCGCCATGCGACTTGCCGCATGGTTCTTTTTTCCAGGGAGGGTGGAGCCGAAGGATCGGCCTGGGCCGTCAAGGTGCGGTCCTTTCCGTTTCACTCTGCGTAGAGTCCGCGAGAACGCCGCGGCAATCGGCGATGCGTAGGATACTTGACTTAATCAGCGGCCGCGGTCGCAACCAGCGAGTTGACCACCGCTTCTACTTCGCGTTTTTGCGCGGCGTTTAAGGGCAGCAGCGGCCCGCGCACGGGACCGCCATAGTAGCCGCGGTAATCCATGGCGCATTTTACGCCGGCGATGCCGAGCTGCCTCACGAGCTTCTTGGAGGCGGGCAGGATGCGCCGGTTCAGCTCGCGCGCGCCGGCATTGTCGCCCGCGGCGACCGCTTGATACAGCTCGATGCACAGCTCGGGCAGGCAATCCGCGAGGGCCAGGATCCCGCCCGTCGCGCCCAGCAGCAATGACGAGTAAAGCGTATCCGCCGATCCCACGACCACCTGGAATTTGTCGGGAACAGCGGCGATGATTTCTCCCACGCGCTGGACGTTTCCTGAACTCTCCTTCAGCCCGACGATGTTCGGATGTTCGGCAAGCCGCGCGACCAGGTCCGCCTCCAGCGCCACGCCGGTAAATTGCGGAATGGCATAAAGCACCACGGGAAGCTTGGACGCATCGGCCACGCGACGGTAGTGCTCGACGAGCGCGTCCGGCGTGAGCGCCGACTTGAAGAAACTGGGCGTCTTGACGAGCGCATAATCGAAGCCGCAATCCGTCGCGGCTTTGCACCGAGAAATTGTTTCGGGAGTGGACTCCGATCCGACACCGGCAACAAGAATGCGTCCCGGAGCCGCCGCCTCGCGCACCGCGGAGAATACTTGCTCAACTTCCGCGCGCGTGAGCAACACGGACTCGCCCGTGGAACCCACAGCAACATAACCCGCCAGAGGCAAGCGGTTATAGCGTGAGATATTTTCGCGGAGGCGATCCGCTGCGAGGCTTCCATCCGCGCCAAACGGCGTCGTGATCGCCGTAAAGATTCCATTCAGCTTCATTCTAAAATTCCTCCCGTCGGGACTGTTATGAGGACACATTCATGATGGCACACCGGGAGTCACGCCTCCAAGAGGAAATCGCCGCCGGAAGCGATGCGAAAACCGTAATCCGCATATTTGAATTCCGGAGGAATGCTGGACCGCGCCGCCGTTCGCGTCACCTTGATGTGATGGCGCCATGAGCCGCCTCGCGAGGCCCGGCGGCTGCTGGTGGGCGGCCCTTGCGGATTTCTCTCGGGCGAAACGGCATAGTACCCAGCGTCGTACCAGTCGGCGCACCATTCATGCACGTTGTCGCCAACGTTGAAGAGACCATACGGGTTCGGCGCATACAATCCGACCGGCTCGGGTCCGGTTTTCCACCGGCTCGCGTAATCGGGAAGCTCCTCAGGCGGAGATTCGCCCCAGGGAAATGTCTCGCTTTCCACGCCGCCGCGCGCTGCGCGCTCCCATTCGGCCTCGGTTGGGAGCCGGACGTGCTTGCTAAGCGTGCGACTCAGCCAATCGCAATACGCGACAGCTTCAAACCACGACACCGCGACGACCGGCTGCTTGGGATTGTTAAAGTTCAGATCATCCCGGAGTGGAGGTGGAGGATGGCGCGTCTCTTCCAAAAAGTGCGCGTACTCCGCGTTGGTCGTCTGATATGTCGCGAGTTCAAATGCGTCAACCCACACTCGATGCACGGGCTTTTCGTCATCGCGGCCCGCGTCGCAGCCCATCGTGAACCATCCTTCAGGGATGCGGCGCATCGCTGGTTCGCAGATTTGAGTGCGGCGAAGATCCGGGGTTGCCATTTGCGCGGGCCTCAGCGGTAACCGGCTGTCGAACGCCGTTCGTTGGAAAGTTCTTCAAGAAGTTTTTCAGCGGAAGGTTTTCCTTCGGGCGGCAGCGTGAGTTTCGATTCGATGCGCCTCACGATGCCGGCAGCCGTGTCATAGCGCACGCCCGCCTCCAGTGCGCTGCGGCGGGTGAGAAACGTTTCCACGAGTGCAAACTCCTCGGGCGTGAGCCGGTTCGCTCCATACTGATGCGTGGCTGATTGTGCAGGAGCGTCCCACTGCGGGGCCACCGTTTCGAAAGGCTTCTCGTGAACCACCACGGTCCCGGCAACGTAATCGCCCAGACGTTTGCTCTGCGGGCTGATCCACGCGCACAGCACGCCGATCCCGTAGGCGAACGGCAATTGGTCGACGAGGCGCAGAAGATTGCGCGCGACCGCGTCAATCGCCGTGATGGGCTGGCCGGAGTCCTTGATCACGCGGATATGCGTCAGGCGTTTGCCCGGCGTCTGGCCGTTCCAGATGGATTCGAACAGCATGAAATAACCGTAGGTGAGAAGAAAAACAGCGAAAATGAGAAGCGCCACTCCCCAGACGGCACCGGTCGGAGATTTGTCGTTGCGGATTACGGGAAGGCCATAGCTGATAGCGACGAAAATTAAGAACAGAACAATTCCCACGCCGATCTGAATGAACGTGTCGATCAGAACGGCTAGGAAGCGGCTGCCGATTCCGGCAAGCGGGAACTCGATCGACGTCTGCTCCGGCGTTTCGATGATAAGCTTTTCGCCGGCGGCGGGATCGTAAGCGGCAGGATCTGATGGGCTCGGGGGCATGGATGATTTCCACTCGATGGCTGACGAAGCGCAAGCCCCACTGGCAGCGACTCGAGCAGCTTGTGGACCGCTCCGGGCGGCGCGGCGTGGCAGCCCTGAATCACGACGAACTGCAGGAACTGGGCCTATTGTACCGCCAAACGGCCTCCGACCTCGCGACGGTTCGCGAGGATATCACGAGCCGTCCGTTCACGTCCTACCTCAATCAACTGCTGGCGCGCGCGCACAATCTGATTTACATGGGAAAGCGCCCGAACTGGGGCGGCATCGTCCGCTTCTACATGGACACTTACCCGCGCATTTTCCGCGAGACGTTTCCGCTCGTGATTTTGTCGGCTCTCGTCTTTGCCGTGGGAGGAATCGCGGGCGCGGTGGTGACTCTTCGCGATCCGGGCTTCGCTCACCAAATCCTCGGACCGGAGATGATCGAGACGATCGAAAAACACGAGATGTGGACCCACTCTATCCTGGCCATTAAACCCATGGCAGCGTCCGGAATCATGACCAACAACATCACCGTAGGCTTCGCCATGTTCGCCGCCGGAATTACCGCGGGCCTCGGCACGCTTTGGATGCTGATCACGAATGGCCTGCTGATGGGAGTGCTCGCCGTCGCCACGGCCCGCGCCGGCATGGCGCTGCAGCTCTGGGATTTCGTTGCGGCGCACGGAGCGCTCGAGTTGCCGGCCATCTTCATCGCCGCCGGGGCTGGACTTGAGATTGCGCGCGGCCTGCTGTTTCCGGGAATGATGCCGCGCAAGGAATCCTTGCGGCAGGCGGGCAACCGGGGGGCAAAACTTTTGCTGGGCACGATTCCACTTCTGGTGGTTGCCGGAGTCATCGAAGCGTTTATTTCGCCGGTGAAAATCGCGACGCCGCTGAAGTTCCTGCTTTCGGCCGTGCTGTTCGCCGCGCTGGTGCTGTACTTATCGAGCGGGAGCAAAAAGCAAGTGACCCAGGAAAATTAGCGGTCAACCGAAGATACTCGAGCAGAGGATCACGATCTAAGAATATCAAATCTCAAATTTGAATTTTCAAATCAGGCGCCAGAGATAACCGACTGATTCCGATTGATCCCAGTTCGTCAAATTAGGCTACGGTCCTTAATGTCGAGATATTGGTTGACGAGCGAAGCGGCCAGCGCGCCGGGCATGAGTTCCATGGCGAGCACGCCCCGCTGTCTGAGCCGGCGCAGCAGGAGTTCGCGTCGCTGCACGATCTCGATGGCCGCGATATAGCGGAACATTTCCTCTTCGGATTCCGGGCGCTGCGCGACACGTTCGTTCAAATCGGGCTGGCCTACCGCTGCGAACAGGACGAGGTGGCGCCGCGTCATCTGCAGGGCGTATTCCACCACATCCGGTGTTCCGGCGGTTTCGGCGAGATCGGTGATCCAGACGATCAGGCTGCGGCGGTGTTGTTCGGTGAGCAGCGCCTGGGCCGCGCGGCCGTGATCGGCTTCGTACGGCTCGGGATGCACGAGCGCCAGAGACTCGACGATCGAGTGCAGATGGGACGCGCCGCGACCGGCGTTTCGATTCTGCTGAATCTCGCGGCCGTAGGCGAGCAACCCGACGCGATCGCCGGAGTGCATGGCGACCTGAGCGAGTGCGAGCGCGGCGTCCACGGCGTAATCGAGTTTCGACAATCGCAACGCCGCTCCGCCGCGCACGATCTGCTCGCGCAGAAGGCGGCCGGCGTCGAGCACGATCCACACCGTCTGGCTGCGCTCCACCTGGAACACGCGCGTGATGAGTTTTGAGCGGCGGGCCGTGGCTGTCCAACTGATGTTGCGAAATTCATCGCCCGTCCGGTATTCGCGCAGGCTTTCAAACTCGCGGCCGAGTCCGCGCAGGCGCCTGCGCCGCCGCTCCATGGCGACCTGGCGCGTGCGGATGAGATACAGCGTCTGCTGCTTGGCTTGTTCAAGGTTGGGGAGAACGCGCACGCTCGCCGAAGTTTCCGCCACGGCCCAGCGCTCGGCCAGGCGCAATGCGCTTTGATACCGCAGAAACAATTTGCCGATGGGAAGATCGCCGCGCTGCGCAGGGAAAATTTCGTAGCTGGCGCTCGCGGATATTCCCGCAGGCACGGCAAGTTCGACCGTGGGAGGTTCGCGACGCAGTGCGCGCGAGATCTCGTCAGTCACGCGCGCGAAAACGGGGCGGCGGCCGAAGTTGTGCAATTCCACGGAAACTTTGGAACGCACTCCAAGCGAGGGCGGGGAATGCCAGACGCGTTGCAGCTCGAGCTCTCCCGGTTTCGGCAGGCGCAGCAAATCCTGGAGCCAGAGCAGCAGGAACAGGCCATCCCAGACGAACATTCCAGCAATCAATCGGGGCGACCACGCAGCCGGCACAACCCAGACGAGTCCAATCAGCAACGCGACAAAGAACCTCGTGCCGAAGCCGATCCTGAACCGCCCCGCCGAATGCGCCCGCGCGGTCGCGACGGCAGGAATGAATGTCGTAGCCGAATTCACTTCGGCACCTCGACAGCCGAAAGAATTTCCGCAATCACGGAATCCGCCGTGAGTCCTTCGAGATCGGCTTCCGGCTTCAGCATCAGCCGGTGGCGGAGGACGGCGGGCGCGGCAGCCTTGATATCGTCGGGAATCAGGAAGTCGCGCCCTTCCATTCCCGCAAGCGCGCGCGCCACAAAAAACAGGCCGATCGCCGCGCGTGGACTCGCTCCAAGTGACAGCGCGGGCCAATCGCGTGTCCGGCGAATCACCGAGACGATGTATTGATAGAGTGCGGGCTCGACGCGTACCTGCGCGATCTCGGCTCGCGCCGCGGCCAGCAGAGCCGGGTCGATGGGTTCAAGCGGCACCTGCTCGATCAAATGCGGATCGGTGAGCGCTTCAAATCGTTTCAGAATTGCGCCCTCGTCTTCCGCGCTCGGATAGTCGATGCGGACTTTCAGCAGGAACCGGTCCAGTTGCGCTTCCGGAAGCGGATACGTTCCCTCGAACTCCACCGGATTTTGCGTCGCGAACACGGTGAAGTGCGGCCCGAGAGAATAGCGAACGCCGTCGATCGTGGCCTGCCGCTCTTCCATGGCTTCGAGCAGAGCGGCCTGCGTGCGCGCGGTCGTGCGATTGATTTCGTCAACGAGGAGCAAGTCGGTGAAAATGGGCCCGCGATGGAGCGTGAACGCACTGGTGGCGAGGTTGAAGACGTTGGTTCCAATGACGTCGGCCGGCATCAAGTCCGCCGTGCACTGAATGCGTTGGAATCCAAGTCCGCAGATTCGCGCCAGCGTTTTGACCGTGAGAGTTTTCGCCAGGCCGGGGACGCCTTCGAGCAGGGCGTGGCCGCCGCAAGCGAGCACGATCAAAAGCTGATCGACAATGTCCTGCTGCCCGATGATGACTTTTGCGAGCTCGGTGCGAATATGCGTCGTGAGGCGTGCGAGATTTTCCACTTAGCGTTTCTCCTCGTTGCGTCGCGTCTTGAGTCCGAACAAGACTTCGTAGTGTTCGAGCGCTTGCACAATTTTCAGCGCGTCCGAGCCGGGAACGTCGTTTTCTCGCGCGGCCTTTTCGGCGCGCTGCAAAGTGTCCATGAATCCCGGCTGCTTCCAGCCCAGGCGGTCGCGGACCGCGGCGTCCAACTGCATGTTGGAAATCGAAGGCGCCAGCGCAAGACGACGAACCAATTGCGTGCGGAACCGTTGGTAAGCCACGCGCACCGCCGCGGAGCCTGCACTTGCGCGGCGATATAAATCACCGAGCGTATCGACAAATTCCAACGGCGAAAGCCGCGAAACCGCGGCCGGCGCGTACAGCGGCCCGTTCCTCCTGCCAAACGCCAGTAAAACGAAAACAGCGACGAGAGCCAGTTGAAGGGCCGCCCACGGGGCAGGCGTCTCCTCGAAATAGTCCCACAGAGATCCGCGATAGCCATGGAAATATTCGTCCCACAAAACCGTCGTCTCGCCTGGACTCGCGCCGGGGCGAACGGCCTGAATGCAGCCCAGAAAAAAAGGTAAGTTCCCGTCCTTTGAAATTCCCGAGTTGGTGACAGGCGTGGGAGCGTCCCACCAAAGTACGCGCCCTTTTTCGAGCCGCCACGTGACAACGACAGGTTCTTCAGGTTCGCCGTACAAGGGGACTTGAGCGCCATCGGAAGCGACCCAGCGGCTGCTCGCATTCATCGTGATTTTCGATGCGCCTTGAGTCAAAGGGCTCGGAGCGATTGCCGGAAAAGTATCACGAGGCACACTCGATGCCGGCGTGAAGGAAGGAGGAGCAACCGCGCCGGTTTCGACGAAGAGAAACGGAGAATTGCCTGCGTAAATGATCCATCCGCCGGCGCGCACGAATCCCAGCAGGGAATCTCGTTCCTTCTTGTCCGGAAAATCGATCGGGCCAGCGAGAATGAGAATTTTTCCTTCGGCATCGGCCGGCAGGTCCATGGGGGATTTTTCCCATCGCTCCGATCTGTACCCGAGCTCACGGAGCAAAAGGTAAGCGGCCTGCGCGCCGCTATCCGCTGTTGAATATGTCGTAGGAGTTCCGGGGCCTTCCTCTTCGTCAGGAGACGGCGCAAATAGGACCGTCGCGACAATCAAGACAAGCAAAATCGCTCCGCCGATGAGCAGGAGTTTGCGGTCTCCCGGATCTAGGGTAGGTGGCATCCCAGAGTCTCCAGTTGGGTGAGGGAATCGCGAAAGTCCGCCTCTGTCGCGATCTGATAGCCGTACCAGATTTTCTCCAGCCGCGAAGTGAGCAGGGAGAGCGCCTGCTGCCGGGTCGCAAGCGTCTCCGGCAGGATTAGCTTGGCTTTGGCGAGCGCGCGAAGGTATTCACGCGGCGTCTTTGCGCGATCGGGGGCCAGTGCGCCGAGATCCTGAAGGCGCGCAATGCCCGCCCAGTAGGCGCAATGAGTGGCCATGCGGTAATCGCCTCGTGCGGCTGCTTCGCGCGCGGCGAAGATCCACTCCTGCCAGGATCGTACGGGGACGGCCGCGCTTTGCAAGGCCATTTCCACACCTCTGGCCGTGCGAAACCAGCGGTGGAAAATCCAGTAACCGATGAGGATGGCCGCTGCGCAAACGCCGATCCAGAGCAGAGCGTATCCGAAAGACGCCTGGCCGCCGGCGCGGCGAAAAATGCGGTCCAACGCGTCCTGCAGTATTTCGTTGACACGATCGCGGAACGTCTCCCACCAGGAACGCTGCTGCGTGTGTTTATATTCTGAGCGCGACAAAATGGCGTCGAGTTTGGCCCGGGCGGAATCCGTGCGCGGTGGCGCCTGCCCGGAAAGAGACGCTGCTTCCGCGGCCAGCGCATCGAGATAGTTTCGCGCGTCGTCTATTTGCTTGCCGCGAAGCTCGGGTTCCTTTTCCGCTTTAGCCAATCGCGAGACGAGCAGATTGCTCGGCACATCGTAGTGGCGCCCGCCGGCCTCCACGGCCCAGGCTTGCGGAAGAGATTCGCGATACGCGCGCAGTGCTTCCGTAGACTTGCCGGCACTTCCCAGTTCCGCTTTCAAACGCAATAATTCCTTGACGAAGGATTCCGAATCGTAGGCCGGACTCGCCGAAGATTGCGGCGTGGGTTCTGTCGCTCGTGCAGCTCCGGGATGAATAACGGTGAGGGTGATCAGGATGGCCGCAAGGACACGGAGCTTCCTCGCCGAGGGGGAATTGAGCCGGCCGGACCGTTCAGGACGCATCTCTTCCAAACACCGGAGGTGTTCCGCCTGTAATCGGCGGAGGCATGGGGTCGGCGCCAATCGCTTGCATCATCATTTGCAGATCGAACGCTTCCTTCCGAACGCGCAGATCATAATAGAACAAAGCGAAGCCGATGGTGTGGACCGGCGCAACAAGTATGCCGCCAATCAAGCCTCCCACTTGTCCGAGGACCGTCCACAAGAGCATGAGATGCGATTGCTTTGCAGACATCGCGGTCAGAACGAGAAATGGCATCTGAAACATCAGGCCGACCCCATACTGAAGCGATACCGCCAACAAATAGATCAGCGCGGACCGTCCGGCGAAGTCCTTTGTGAGGAAGAAACTTCTCCCAATCGCATCGCCCGGTCCAATGTCTTCAATCATCGCTGCGGCGGTGGCCAGGGGTATTCGGCACATCAGGTAAATGCCGGGGATGATCAGCGCGATGAAGCCGCCCATCATGATAAGCCCGCTCAGAAACATGATGCCTAAGAGGATCCATCCCTTGCCGCGAACGAGGCGAAACGAGCCACGGATCGACGCGTGGCGTCCAGCATAAATCTCGGAGACGGCGAAGACGGACGCTCCCGCCGAATAAAGGAACGCGACGAAAACCGCGATCGCCGCGAGAATGATGAGAACGATGCCCACAACCGCCGCTGCCGGCACAATGGAAGGAGGTCCCGAGCGCGCGGGAAGCCCAAAGAGTATCAGCCCGGCCAGCACAGGGACGAGTATGACCAGGTAGGGAACGGCGGCGATTCCAATGAACAGCAGAAAATGCCGCCGGTACAGAAAAAAAGTGCGATCGAGCAATTCGCCCAGGCTGAGTGGTCGGAGGTCGAGCGCGGCCATGGAGTCTCCTCGCGCCAAGGGGCGCGCAAAGTGTGTGTACTCTATCAAGAATTGTCTGTGAATCAAACGGCCCTTCCAATCAAGG
The DNA here is from genome assembly GCA_963740035.1 of uncultured Acidobacteriota bacterium. Lineage (GTDB taxonomy): Bacteria > Acidobacteriota > Terriglobia > Acidiferrales > UBA7541 > Palsa-360. The sequence continues at coordinate 28,543 of CAVUDA010000015.1, read as the reverse complement.
TTTCTGTTCTGGTTAGCAGGAGTTGAGATTTTCCAGAAAACGTTTCGGCATTCAAACGCCCGCAGATGTCGGGCAAATGGAACAGCTTCAGTAGTAAAATCCGCAGAATAGCAAATTTGATTAAGACCTTGCGCGAGGGAGATCCATGCGGGTGCTATTGGTGGAGAACGATGAGCGTTTGGCGGATAACATTGCGCTCTTCCTGCGTAGAAAATCGGGTTATGCGGTGGACGTGGCTACGGACGGCCCTCAAGGGTTATATCTCGCCGAATCCAACCCTTATGATTTGGTGGTTCTGGACCTCGTGCTGCCGAAACTCGATGGCCACAGTCTGCTCGTCCGGTATCGCGAGCGCGGACACGCCACTCCCGTCCTGATCCTCTCGTCGCGTGACGACAAGGAATCCGTCATCCGTCTCCTGAACGCCGGAGCGGACGACTATCTGGCCAAGCCATTTGATTTGGGTGAATTCCATGCGCGGGCCAAAGCCCTCGTGCGTCGCGGCACGGGGCAGCGATCGCCCGTCCTGACCATGGAGGATTTCCGCATGGACACGGCGGAACGATCCGTGCAGCGGGGAGAGCGTGAAATCGCGCTCTCGCCCATGGAATACCGGGTCCTCGAGTACCTGGCGCACCGCCCCCGCGCGGTTATTTCAAAGACGGAGCTTCTCGAACATCTCTACGACTACAACTGGGAAAAATTCAGCAATGTCATCGAAGTCTACGTCTCCGGTTTGCGCCGGAAAATTGACGATTCCTATCCCGTGAAGTTGATCCATACCGTACGCGGCCACGGCTACGTCCTGCGCCCAGGCCGGTGAGCGGCGTGATTTGTGATTCGTAAATATAAAAACGACCCGGTCCAAGAATGATGATCCTGCGTAGCGCCCTCGGTTTTTCGCCACTCAGCAGTCACCAATCGCCATTCACGAACTGCACCTCACACACAACAAAGAAACCTCTTGCGCACTTTTGCCGCTCTGCGTAAGATACCGCCGGGTCAAGAAGGTGTGGAACCCGTGCCAAAAGAGAAGCCAAAAGTAAATATCGGGGAAGTTATCCGTAGTTATCGGGGCCAACGAGGCCTTTCTCAAGGCGATATCGAGCGGCGCACCGGATTGTTGCGTTGCTATCTTTCTCGCGTGGAGAACGGCCACACGGTGCCCTCTCTCGAAACCCTCGCCAAGATCGCCGAAGCCATGGAAATTGCGCTCGCCGATTTTTTTCCGGGGGCGGAGACGCCGCGCGACCGCGACACCCAGAAAATGCTGGGTGAGCTTTCCGAAGACGAAATCCGCTTCCTTTCCGAAATCAAGAAATACAGCACCACGCTTTCCGACGGCGACAAGCGCCTCGTCCTGGCCATGATTCGCAAGATGGCCACCGTGATCCCGCCCCCTCCGCGCAAGGCTATCGCGCGGCGCACCGCCTACTAGTTGTAATCCCAAATTCCTGACAAGAATGTTCTATGGGGTATCCTTGCGCGTTCAGCGCGATGCAGGCTTTCCCGCTGCAATGGCGGCAAATCGAGAGTGCTCGACGAGGGTATGGAATATGCGCCCGCGACCGATCACGTCGGCCCCGCTCCGGGCTTCCGCTTCGAAGATCAGGCGCCGGCCGTCGATTTCCACGAGCTTGGAGGCGACGGTCACGGTTGCACCGACGGCCACGGCCTTAAGATGGTCCACCTCAACACGCACGCCAACCTGGAAGGATCCCGCGGGCAAGGCGGGCAGGATGGCGCGCGAGCTGGTATATTCCATCAGTCCGATCATGGCGGGAGTGGAAAACACAGCAGGCCAGTTTGAATCAATGTGAGCGAGAGTCAATTCCAGAGTCACGACCCGTTCGCAGGAGCCTTCGAGGCCGGGTTTGATTGTTTCCGGAACGCCCGGGTCATTGCAGGTTCTCCGTCCCTGCGGTCGATGGGTTCTTCGCGAGGGACGGTTGGCCTTTCAAGAGGCTGCCCACTACTTCGGTGAGCGTGGTGCCGCATTGCGCCCACAGGCGGCGCTTCAGGCTGCAATAATCCTGCGATCCGGCGAACACATCCGCCATCAGCGCGCGAAACGTTGGGCTGCGCTCGATGAACTGAATCATGCGCGTCGCGACGGCCCCTCCCAGGAAACGCCCTCGGTAGAATCGCCGCGCAATTCGCGTGGCAAATTCGAGGTCGGTGGAAAATGCCTTGCGAATCCGCGCGGGATATTCCGCGGGCTTGCAAGCGATCAAGGATTCCGCAAGCAACTCGCCCGATCGCAGCGCATAGTACAGCCCCTCTCCGGTGATCGGGTCGACCCAGGCGGCCGCGTCGCCGACGAGCGCCCAGTTTCGCCCCACCACACGGCGCGATGAAAGCGTCTGCTTCTGCGGCGAAGGCAGGACATGGCTGTAGAAACGCGCGCCCTCTCGCGGGATATTCTCGCCCTCCATAAAAGCATGCAGGTGGCGACGCAGTTCCTGGCTGGTATGTTTGGCCATACTGCCGCAAATTCCCACGGATAAATGATCGCAGCGAGGGAAGGACCACAGGTAACCCTCGAAATGATGGAGAAACTTCACGGAAATTCCCTCGGCCTGCGCGGGCACGAAATATCCAAGCGTCATTTCGAGATCGTTGCGCGCCAGCGGGCGAGTGCCCGGGAGCAGGGAATTGCGCGCGCCCGCGGCGACGACGATGAAGTCGGCTTCGACGCGAGACTCGCCGATTGAAAGCGTGGCGCGTTCCCCCGCAGTATCCAGCTGATTCACGCGAGAACGCACGACGCGGCAGCCCGCGGCTTCGGCGCGTTCCAGGAGAAGCCCGTTCAGCACCGTTCTCGAATAAATGACAATAGGCTGATCGAGCGCCAGCAGCGCGCGATTTCCTTTGCTGGAAATCAGCTCAATCGTGCGAATCAGTTTTTTAGGATGGGGGCCGTTCAGCAGGAAGGGATACGCTTGGATGGCCTTGTGCGTGAGGCCGCCGCCGCACGGTTTTTCCCAGGCCAGGTGCTCGTCATAAATCGTGACGTTGTAGCCGGAACGCGCCAGCCTCTCTCCGCACATGGCGCCGGCCGGTCCTCCACCCACGATCGCAATGTCACGCATCGAACCGCCTCGATGAAAAGGGCAGAGCCTGGCACGGGACCCGGCGCTGGGAAAGAAAGGTTCAATCGTGCGAGGGGACGTTTCCCGCAGCTTGGAACCTCGGCGAGAGTATATCAGAAACTATCGGTGACACGGCAGCGTGGCGCACTACTGCTACGGACTATCCGTTAACTTATCGCCAGCTTCAAACTACCGCGAAGGCTCTTCAACTGGCGCTAGTGGTTTGGAATTTCAACGGCTGCGGTGATCACGCAAATCCAGAGCAAAATTTCCGTGAGACCCGACAATTTTGCGATGGCCGGAGGGTCCTGCGTCGCTCCCCAGTCGCGCGCCTTCCATTGCACGAAGATGTGCCAGAGCAAAGCCAGCGGAACAAAAAGGCCCAGCTTCCAGCGGAATGCCACGTTGACGAGAAACGTTGTTGCGGTCGAGGAAAACAGAAGGAAACCACCGAGCACCACAATGCAGAAACCGATCCAATTCCAGGCGAACAAATCGTCGCGAAGCTGCGCGGCCGTTTCGCGGTGCTTGCCCAGGCCGAGCAGGCGCAAGTCCAGAGCCAGATTCGTCCCGATCCAAATCGACAGGCCGGTGAAATGAACCAGCTGGGTGAAGGGGTAAGCCCAGAGCGAGGTGCGCACGCCAACCCCCCACGGAGTTCCCTCGAGCCATTTTGCGAATGCCTGAAGTAGTCCGTACATATCGGGCTGTCCTCTTTTCTTTAGAAGTCGAAAATTTCTATTTGCTGCGTCCCTGCAGCCGCCTGCGGTTTGCTATCCCAGACCTTCCATGGCGGGAATTTCCGACGCGCTCAGAATCGTCAGGATCCATAGCAACAATGCAATCGCGGCAATGACTTTTGCCGAATTCGGAATTTCCGCGAGTGCTCCCCACTTCGGCGCGGCGCGCTGTATCCAGATTGCGAACACGATGGAAAGCACGATCATCCCCAGCTTCACGTGAAATACCGGATCGGGCGCCCAATCCCCCGCGTCCGTCAAGAACATGAAAAATCCGGAAATGAGGGCCAGGACCATCCCCGTCCACGCCCACGGGAAAATCTGCGCGGACAGTTCCGTGAGATTTCGTTTGCGAGCCGCCACTCCCATCACTCGCAAATCCACAACCGCCATCGACCCGATGAACCAAAACATCGTCAGGTAATGGATGACGGAAACGCTCGCATACATCCATCCGGTGCTGCTGAGAGTTTTCACCCATCCCATTTGTTCCATTGCTTCCCACATCGTGCCACCTCCTGGTTGAGCGCTCTACCAACGCGCGTTTTCCGTCGCGCGCAATCCTGCCATCCGCCCGCGTACTTGGCCCTTTGTTTGTAAGAGCAGAATCAGTGGGACTTTATCCGAGCATCGCCAAAAAAGAAAGCAAACCATATCCCAAAACAGGGTGAGCATCTGTGAGCCATGTCACAAATGCAAGTTAAATCGATGTAAAGCGGGGTTCTGCGGAATTTAGAAGGATTCGTTCACCAAGGCGGAAACCTTCTTGGCGAGGTCGTAGGTGGCGCGCAGGTTCTCGCCGTAGAAGCGCACCTTGCCTACGACATCCCTTTCGAGGAGGACCTTGTCGTCGCGCGAAGTAAATTGAACTTTCACCTTGATGGAAGTCGCTCCGGCGACGGTGATGACTTCCCGTTCCTTCTGACTTCCCGGCTTGAAAGCCTCTGGAATTAATTGCAGGACGACAAGATCCGGCGCATCGGCCGCAGCGTGGTCGCCGCTCCGATAGACGTGCTGAAACTTTTTCGTCTTGATCAATTGGAGGATCACGTTTTCGTACATCGAAATGCGTGTATCCTCCGGGAGGAGCAAGTCCTCCGGCGGCACGATACGTTCAACTTGAATGGCGGAGGCAGCCAACTTCTGCGTCTGCTGAGGAGCAGTTTCAGGCCTTGCCGTTCGCCCGGGCTGAGCAAGGAGCGAAGCCCCCATCCACAGCACAGCGACGCTCGCAGCAAAGGAAAACAAGGACTGAAGTGGACTTCGGCGGCGAGTATTCATGGCTTTTGCTCTTTCGGTTCCGGTGCTTCCACGTGCGTGGAAACTTTCGCGCCATGCGCGACAAGTTCATTCTTGAACGCCGTCGCTTTGCCGGCGGAGAGCACGAAGATGGCTCCGTGAAAGCCTCCATTCGAGTCCGCGTATTCCACGGCGAGGACATCTACTTTGTGCGAAAAAAGACTCACGACCCGACCTCCACCGTAAGGAATAGCTGCTTCAACCAGCGTCCCTCCCATGCCGCTGACGTCCTGTCGGCTCTCCCGGCCAGTAAAAACGTCCTGGATGGACGTGGTCGTGATGTTGGCCATCTTTTTCCCGGTCGAAAATTCCAGCCCTGTGGGCAACAAGACGAGCGTGCCCTTGGCGCCGGGCTTGATGTCATCAAGGCCGATGACGCACTTGACGTCCGGGATCGTGTCGCTCGCTGGATTTTGTGTGCCGGCAGACTGTCGGCCGAATGACGGCTCCACGGTCGCAATAAGAATCATCCCGACGCCAAAGACGAGCAGGCCGCCCTGCTTCAGCGATCGCCATACAAGTTCGCGTTGAGTACACGACACCGCTGGAGTGATTTGGGCGCATCGGATTTTCATTTCATTGTTCCTTCTCTGGATCGGGTTCGTGGTGCTGGCGCGGCCGGACACTCGAATCGGGATTTCCGATTTGGATCTTTTGTGCACGCGCATCTTATATCTCTTGCGCCCGAGCGACAATAAATTGCCACCGAAGCACGCTTCAAAGGCTGCGGAAAAACTCAAGTTTTGTCATTCCGAGGCGCGCTGCGCGCCGAGGAATCTCTTTTCCGGAGTTTCAATCCAAGAGGGATTCCTCGCTTCACTCGGAATGACAAAATAAATCACTTTTTCCGCAGCCGCTTCAGTGAGATCGCACGGGACGGGCCGCGAAGCCCTCAGGAGCGACCCTCTCGGAAAGTAAAACGAAACTCCCCGCTTCGAGTAAGAAACGCTCACGCCTCGCGTGATAGTATGAACGGGATGTCTTTTGCAGATTGCCGCACATGAGTTCCGTGCGCGCTGCATTTTCCATGGGAAAGATTGTTTCGCAAGAAGAACTGGTTCAGGTGACGGCCCGCGAAAAGCGCGCCGGCCGCCGTGTTGTGTTCACCAACGGCTGTTTCGATCTTGCTCCATCCCGGCCACGTGCGGTGTCTGGCCGAAGCGCGCGCCCTGGGCGATGTGCTGGTCGTGGCGATCAACAGCGATCGCAGCGTTCGCGGCAACAAGGGGCCCGAGCGCCCGCTGGTCCCGGAGAAAGATCGCGCCGAAGTAATGGCCGCGCTTGCCTCGGTGGACTACGTCACGATTTTCGATGAGCCGACTCCGCGCGAATTGATCGCCCGCGTGCTTCCGAGCGTCCTCGTCAAGGGTGCGGACTGGGCGCTGGACCAGGTTGCCGGACGCGAGGAAGTCGAAGCCGCCGGCGGACGCGTGGTCTCCATTCCGCTTGCGCCCGGATATTCCACCACCAACCTCGTGCAACGAATCCGCAATGCCGGCGCAAGCGTTTCGGCCGCGCCGCGCGACACCAAAAACAAATCATGATTCTGTCATCGGTTTCGGAAACTCTGGCGTCGGTGAGCCGGCATCCCGCGCTGGAGTCCGCGATTGCCGCGTTGCGCCAGGGAACCCCGCGTGAGCGGCTCGCGGGATTGACAGACACGGGGAAAGCCTTGATCGCGGCTATCGTTGCAACAGAACTGCGCCGCCCCATGGTTGTGCTCGTCGAATCCGGCGCTCGAGCGGAAGTGTTCGCCGCGTCGATGCAATTTTTCTACGCCGCGCTCGCCGGACAAGAAGCCACCGAAGTGGCCGTTTTTCCGGCCATGGATGTTCTGCCCTGGCAGGACGCCGCTCCACACGCGGAAATTCTCGAAACGCGCGCCGTAACCTTGTGGCGATATGCAACTGGGCAAGCACGCATCGTGGTTGCGCCAATTGCCGCTGCTCGCATGCGACTCGCCGATGCGGCCTACTATGCGGAGCAGGCGCGCACGCTCGCCCGCGATGAAGCGGTTTCGCTCGACGACTTGGTTGCGCACCTTCGCCGGGTGGGCTACGAATCCCACGACATGGTGGAAATGCCCGGCCAATTCACGGTCCGCGGAGGAATCGTCGACATTTTTCCGGCGGAAGCCGAGCGGCCGGTGCGCCTCGAACTGTTCGGAGATTCAGTGGAATCCCTCCGTGAGTTTGATCCCAACACGCAGCGCTCCGTCCGCCCTATCGAGCGCGTGACGCTTCCGCCGCTCGTCGAGCAGGCAGGGATTGGTTTTGGCGGTGGAAACGGAAATTCGGCGGGAACTGGGCGCGCGACTCGGTCACATTCTTTGCTCGATTTGCATGAAGACACAGTCATCCTTCTGGACGAGCCGGGAGCGATCGAGGAAGCTTCCCGTGCCTTTTTAGACAGCGCTCTGGAGAACCTCGAATCGACCGGAGCCGATTCGCTGGAAGTCATGTCTACGCATTATTTCACTGATGACTGGGACACGCAGCTTGCGCGCCACCCGCGTCTGGAGCTCGAACACCTCGGGCTAACGCGCGAGGACTCCGACACCCGCACGATTCAAACGCATCCGACGTCGCGCTTTCACGGCAACGTGCCCGCATTCATGGAGGAAGCGCGCAAGCGCATTGCCGCGGGCGAGCGCGTTCTGCTGGCCGCTGAAAGCCTGGGCGAACTCGAACGCTACGCCGATTTGTGCCACGAATATGAAGTCCCTTTCCGTCTCGGCGAACTGGAGGAGAACGCCACGAGCGCGCGCCTTGCCGAGGACTCCTCGGCCGGCAGCGTTCCCGCGGTGGTCCTGTGCCGCGCTCCGTTCACGGATGGCGTGGTGTTCCTCGATGCGCGCGTCGCTATCTTCGGGACCGGGGACGTTTTTGAATCCATGCTTGCAGGGCGCGACGAAGCGCCGCCCGAAGACGGCCAGCTTCTTCAGCGATTTCTCGGAACTGAAGCCCGGCGACTACGTCGTCCACGTGGACCACGGCATCGGCCAGTTTGAGGGATTGCATCAAATCGAGAACGGCGGCGCACGCGGCGAATTCATGCGCCTGCGGTATGCCGATGACGCGCGCCTCTACGTTCCGCTCGAACGTCTCGACCTGGTGCAAAGCTACCGCGCCGTCGAGGGCGCAAAACCCGTCCTCGACAAACTGGGCGGCAGCACCTGGACGGCGCGAAAGGCGCGCGTGAAGAAGTCGGTCGAGGACATGGCCGACAAATTATTGAAGCTGTACGCCGGGCGAAAAGCGGGAGAGGGCTTCGCGTTTTCGCCGGACGGCGCGTTCCAGCGCGAATTTGAAGACGCGTTCGAGTTTGAAGAAACGCCGGACCAGGCCATCGCCATCGGCGACGTGAAGCGCGATATGGAGCGCCAGCAGCCCATGGACCGGCTGCTGTGCGGCGACGTCGGGTACGGCAAAACGGAAGTGGCGATGCGCGCCGCGTTCAAAGCCGTCACCGACTCCAAGCAAGTTGCCGTGCTCGCACCGACAACGGTACTCGCCTTCCAGCACTTTGAAACATTCCGCCGCCGCTTCGCCGCATTCCCCGTCCGTGTCGACCTGCTCAGCCGGTTTCGCACACCGCGCGAGCAGAAAGCCGTCCTAGCCGGCGTCGAGACGGGGCAAGTGGACATCGTTATCGGCACGCACCGCCTGCTTTCCAAGGACGTCAAGTTTCACGACCTCGGCCTGCTGGTCGTCGATGAGGAGCAGCGCTTCGGCGTTGCGCACAAGGAACGCCTCAAGGAACTCAAACTCAATGTGGACGTTTTGACGCTGTCGGCAACTCCTATTCCACGGACGCTGAATATGTCGCTCGTCGGTCTGCGCGACATGAGCGTCATCGAAACACCTCCCAAGGACCGCCTCGCCATTCAGACTGTCGTCTCTCCATTTTCCGAATCGCTGATTCGGCGCGCGATCGACGAAGAGATGTCCCGGCACGGGCAAGTTTTCCTGGTGCATAACCGCGTCGAATCGATTTACGCGATTGCGGACCTGGTGAGCAAGCTGGTGCCGAAAGCGCGTGTAGTGGTCGGGCACGGACAGATGAATGAAAAGGAACTGGAGTCTGTAATGTTCAAGTTTGTGCGAGGCGAGGCGGATGTTCTGATCTGCACGACGATTGTTGAAAATGGTCTCGACATTCCGCGCGCGAACACGATCCTCATCAATCGCGCCGACCGCTTCGGCCTTTCTGAATTGTACCAACTGCGCGGCCGCGTGGGCCGCTCGAACCAGCGCGCTTACGCCTACTTGCTCGTTCCCGAGGATGTTTCGCTCACGCCGCTCGCTACACGGCGTCTCGCCGCCCTCAAGGAATTCAGCGCCCTCGGCGCGGGCTTCCGCGTCGCCGCGCTCGATCTCGAGCTTCGCGGCGCCGGAAACCTGCTGGGCGGGCAGCAGCACGGACACATCAACGCGATTGGCTTCGATCTCTACGTGCAGATGCTCGAGCGCGCGGTGTCGACGCTGAAGGGTGAGGAGGTCAAACCCGAAATGCGCGCCACGATCAACCTCGGGCTCGACATTCGCATCCCAGAAGAGTACATCCCGAACGAAAATCTGCGTCTAAGGACGTACAAGCGGATTGCCGGAATCACCGGGGAAGCCGAAAGGGATGAGGTGAACAACGAACTCAGCGACCGGTTCGGGGCTCCGCCGCCTGCGGTGGGCAATCTGCTGGATTATGCGCTGCTGAAGGGGCTGGCCGAAGGGCTGTTGATCTCCTCCATCGAGAGGCGCGCCAACGAAGTGGCCATCAAATTTCATCCCGAGACTCCGCTGTCGCCCGAAAATCTCGTGAAATTCATCCGGTCGCAGAAGGAAGGCTTGCGGCTGGACCCGAGCGGCACGCTCTGGATGCGTCTGGACCGCCGCGGACGCGTGGCCGAAAGCGTCAGAAACGTGTTGCTTCCTCTGGAAACGAAGCGATAAACTGGAAAACGAGCGATCCCTATGAAACCAAGCCACTGGCTGATTCTTCCCATACTTTTCGCGAGCCTCAGCGTTCCTGCGGGCGCGCAAACGAAGAGTACCGTGGTCGAGGAGATCGTCGCCCGCGTGAACAACGAAATCATCACGCGCGAGGATCTGGAGAAGGCGCGAGCCTCTCTCGAAAGCGAAGCGCGGGACGCGTGTGCGACTTGCTCGCCCGAGCAGATTCGCGCGGCGGTGGCGGAGAAGGACAAAGACCTGCTTCGCGATTTGATCGATCAATCCTTGCTCACGCAGCGCGCCAAGGATGCCGGGATTAACGTGGACGCCGACGTGATCAAGCGGCTGGATGCCATCCGCACCCAGAACAAATTGCCCAGCATGGAAGCGCTGGAGGCCGAAGTTACCAAGAGCGGCCAGGATTTCGAGGATTTCAAGAGCCAGATTCGCGACCAGCTTCTGACGCAGGAATTGATTCGCAAGGAAGTGGGCTCGAAAATCATCGTCAGCCACGAAGACATCGTCAAGTATTACAACGATCACAAGGCTGAGTTCGTGCGTCCGGAAACCGTGGTCCTGCGCGAAATTTTCGTGTCCACCGAAGGCAAGCCCGACGCCGACATCCCCGCCCTGCGAAAAAAAGCCGACAATTTGCGCGACCGGATTCAGAACAGCGGCGAGGATTTTGGAGCCATGGCCAAGCGCTATTCGGACAGTCCCACGGCCGCGCAGGAGGGCGAGCTCGGCGTATTCCAGCGCTCGCAGCTCGACTCCAAGATCGCCGAAAAAGTGTTCGCTCTGAATCGCAGCCAGATGACCGAAGTGATGGAGACCAAGACGGGATTTGAAATCCTCCAGGTCCGCGAACGCTATGACGCGGGCGAGCAGCCGTTGGATAAAGTCGAACCCGAAATCAGCAATAAATTATATGAACAGAAGATGGAACCGGGCATGCGCACCTATCTGACCACGCTGCGGGAAGACAGCTACGTCCAGATCAAGCCGGGATATACTGACACCGCCGCCGTGAAAGCCGAACCGATCGAGGAAGTGGCCGCGGCGCCCGAAAAGGACGATTCGAAAAATAAATCCGGCCGCAAGTTCGGAATTCTTCCGAAAAAGAAATCCGGCACATGAAACAGAGCTTTGTCTCGAGCCTCCTTGACGGCCAGACCGTTACCACCCATTTTCTTGTCTGTGAAAAAGAAATCCGCGCCACGCGCGAAGGCAAAGCCTACTTGCGCCTGGAGCTTGGCGACGCCACCGGGCGCGTCGAGGCGCGCATGTGGGACGGGTTTGACCGCATGGCCGACTCGTTTGAGCGCGACGATTTTGTGAAGGTTCAGGCGCGCGTCGAAAATTATCGCAACAAGCTTCAGCTGGCCATCGAGAAAATTCGCCGCGTCGAGGAAAGCGAAGTCGATCCCGCGGACTTTTTCGCCCACACGAAAGAAAATGTGGACGAGCTGTACGCGAAGCTCCTCGCCGTCGTCGCTTCGGTCGGAAATCCCTGGCTCCGCGAGCTTCTCGAAAGCGTCGTTCAGGACCCGGCAATTGTCCCGCGACTGAAGCGCGCCCCCGCTGCCAAAGTGATGCACCACGCCTACTACGGAGGACTGCTCGAACACGTCCTCAGCCTGTGCAACCTTTGCCGCGTGGTCCTCAGCCATTATCCCGAAGCGGATGCCGATTTGTTGCTCTCGGGCGCCGTTTTACACGATGTCGGAAAGCTGCAGGAACTCAGCTACGAACGCTCCCTCGGCTACACCGACGAAGGCCAGCTTCTCGGCCACATCCTGATCGAGTACGAACTGGTCACGAAAAAAATGGAGGCCATCGAGGGATTCCCGCCCGCATTGAAAACTCTGTTGCAGCACATGCTGATTTCCCATCACGGGCAATATGAATTCGGTTCGCCGAAGCTTCCGATGTTTCGCGAGGCCTTGATGCTGCATTATCTGGACGATCTCGATTCCAAGATGGCCGCGGTCCGGTCAGCGCTCGATTCCGATCAGGGTGAAGGGAATTGGACGGCATTCAACGGGGCTCTTCAGCGCCGCCTGCTGCGCTCCGATCGTTTCCTTGCCGGTTCGGGCGCGCCCACGGAAAAAAACTCCGCGGCTCAGGCGGCGGCCGGAGGCGGGAAATCAGCGGATGGAAATGAATAACAACGTGGGACAGACCGGCCAATCGCGAGTCGCGGGCCCGCGACATTCGATTCTCGACCTGGCCCCGCTTGAGCTGGAATGTCTGAGCGCCCTCTGGCCCATGGGCGAAGGCACGGTGCGCGACATTCATCGCGCCCTGTCCGCGTCTCGCCCCCGCGCGTACACAACCGTCTTAACCATTATGGATAGACTCGAGCAAAAGGGAATCGTGACTCGCCGGAAAGTGGGCAAGGCGTTTCACTATCAGGCACGGCTGAGCGCCGAAGAAGCTCGCTTGAAAGCCGTGGAGAAAATTGTGGAAGGATTTTTTGACGGCTCGCCGGAAGCCCTTGCGGCGCATCTTTCCTCTCAAGGAGGCGCAGCGCGGGAATTTAATTCACCCGCGCCTGCCGGCGTTGACGCGCCCGGCACACCTGTTGCAGAATCGCCGACTCAGAATCTCGACGAGAGATTACTCTAAACAAAATGTTTCCCGCACCTTTCTCGATTCGCGACAAGCTCATCTCCCCGGGCACGGTTCTCGCGCCCATGGCCGGAGTGACCGACACGGTCTTTCGCCGGATGATTCGCAGCCTCGGCGGATGCGGCCTCATCATGACCGAATTCACGAGCGCCGAATGCATCACGCGTAACTCCGCTCGCACGTCGCGTTATCTCTTCTTTGACCCGGACGAGCATCCAATCACCGGACAGTTGTTTGGCGCCGATGCCGACGTGATGGGCCGCGCCGCGGGGATGGTCGAACAATTGGGCTTCGACATTGTGGACGTCAATCTCGGCTGCCCCGCAAGAAAAGTGGTCAAGTGCGGCGGCTCCGGCCTGTTGCGCGATTTGAAGGGCCTCGAGCAAGTCCTCCGAGCCGTGCGGTCCGCAGTGCGAATTCCAATGACGATCAAGATTCGCGCCGGATGGGATGAAAACAGCATCGTGGCCGCCGAAGTCGCGCGCCTGGCCGAACAAATCGGCGTCGAAGGCATCGCCGTCCATCCTCGTACGCGCGCGCAGGGTTACACCGGACGCGCCGACTGGAACGTCATTCGCGACGTGAAGCAGTCCGTGCGCATGCCTGTCATCGGCAACGGCGACATCAACTCGCCGGAAGACGCGATGCGCATGCTGCGCGAAACCGGATGCGACGCCGTGATGATCGGCCGCGCCGCGTCGAACAATCCCTGGATATTCCGCCAGATCGCGCAATTTGCCGCGACGGGTTCCTACGACGAACCGAGCGAGTGGGATCGATACCAGTTGCTTTCCATGTATTTCCGGAATCTGGTCGATACCGAATGGCCCGATGCGATCGGGAGAATGAAGCAGTTCACCAGTTATTTTACGCACGGGGTGCGAAACGGCGGCGAATTGCGCAGGAACGTGCACACGTCCCGCACTCCGGCGGAAATCCTGGATCGAGTGGACGCCTTTTTTGCCCAGACTGTAACCTGAGCCAGACTGTAACCTGAGGAGGTACGCGGATGACCGCTGCCAGCGCTACGACCCCAGCACTCGAGCGCCGACGGGAACGCCGAGTCCCGGTTCATCTCCCGATTGTGGTTCGCGGCATGGACCTCACGGGGACGTCGTTCGAGGAGCACACTTCCAGCGAAAACATTTGCCGTGGCGGCGCCGCTTTCGCCTCGCGCTATCCGCTCAATCTCGGCATCCACTTGGAAATCCAGATTCCCGTGTTGCCTACCGCCGCCAGGGAAGACACGGAGTTTTCCACGCAGGGCCGCGTCGTCCACGTCAAGCCCGGCAGGGACCAGCACGAACACATCGTGGGAGTCGAATTCACAGGCCCCCGTTTCAACCGCATCTTTGTTTCCGAAGCGACGTAAGTAGCACAACATTAAGTAGCACAGACTTCAGTCTGTGGGGTTCCATTTGATCTTGGCTAGCACCAGTGGCCTGGGCGGGTTGACAGAAACCCACAGACTGAAGTTTGTGCTACCAAACATTCCAACGCATCGATAATCACCGTTCCAGCAAAAGCTGCTTATATGCCTCTCGTTTGCCAAGCCCGCGCTCGCGCGCTGCCTGCTTAAGCGCCGCTTTGCGATCCAGCCCTGATTCCGCTTCGAGTTGCTCGACGCGCCGCTTGAGCGACACCGCCGGAACCGTCTGCGCTTCTCCCTCCACCGCCGGCCCGATCAGCAGCGTAATTTCGCCTCGCGGCGCCCGCTTGCGCGCAGCGTCTCGCAGTTCGGCGAGAGACCCGCGCAGAAATTCCTCGTGAATTTTGGTGACCTCCCGGGCTACGACCGCGGGGCGCGTTCCGAGAATGTCCGCTGCGTCCGAAAGCGTTTCCAGCAAACGGTGCGGCGCTTCATAAAATACGAGCACCCTAGGTTCGGACTTCAAAGCGTCGAGCTTCTTCCGGCGCGCGCCCGCGCGTGACGGCAGGAATCCTACAAAAAGAAATTCCTCCGTAGGCATCCCCGAAGCCGCGAGCGCAGCCACAAAAGCGGATGGCCCCGGGATCGGAACAACCGGAATGTGATGGCGCAGGCACTGGGCCACCAGCCGGTGCCCGGGATCGGACACAACGGGAGTACCCGCGTCGCTGACCAAAGCGACCTGCGCGCCTTCCTCGAGCTGAATCACCAGTTCCGGCGCGCGCGTCAGTTCATTGTGGGCGTGGTAGCTGACCAACTCCTTGTGAATCGCGTAATGCTGCAGCAACTTTTGCGTCTGCCGCGTATCCTCGCACGCGATCAGGTCCGCTTCCTTCAGCACGCGCAGCGCCCGCAGGGTAATGTCCTCGAGGTTCCCGATGGGCGTCGCCACCAAATAAAGGCATCCCGTCGGCGAATTATCCTGTACGTCCGTCATAATGCGTTCTCCGTCGAAGCGAGTTTAGCATGCGATGGGGATGCGCATCTGGTTTGGGTTGGATCTCTCAGTTGAAATTCAGTGGACCGCGTCCAAGGCCGCTCATCGTGCTAAGATATTGAATTCCATTTGGAGTCCGAAGGAGACCGGAATTGCCGCTCTACGAATACCGCTGCCTCAAGTGCGATCGCCACACCGATAAGATCGAAAAATTGAACGGGCCGCACCTGAAGAAGTGCCCGCACTGCGGCGGCAAAGTGGAATCCGTCATCACGGCTCCCTCGATCCAGTTCAAGGGCTCCGGCTGGTACGTCAACGACTACGGAAGGAAAACAACCGGGGGCGATTCAGGCAAGTCGGAGAAGGGTGAGAAGTCAGAGAAGGGTGAGAAGTCGGAGAAAGGCGAGAAGTCGGAGAAATCGGAAAAATCGGAAAAGTCAGATTCCAAATCCACTTCTTCATCAAAAGAACAGAAAAAAACCGGAAGCTCATCGAAAGAGAAATAATCTTCGGATTTATGAACGCGCCTGAATTTTTCACAAACAGACAAATCATGTCCGTTGCCGGGAGAGACGAGTAGGACAGGTTTCAAGCCTGTCTGATTTTGACTTTCTGTAACGCGAAAAAGAAGACAGGCTGAAGTGGTGGTGCAAAAACTCGCCACGTGTCATTCCGAAGGGATGGGTTTTCTCGAGGAATCTGCTTTTTCCTGGCTTTGGCGAAGAAAAGCAGATCCCTCGCTTCGCTCGGGATGACAAAAAGCACTTTTTCCGCAGCATGTGAAGGATGACCTACAGCTTCAGCGCCCGCAGATACTCGCGAAAATCCTTGCCAAATTCCTGGTTCTCGAGGCCGATTTCCACCGTGGCTTTCAAGAACCCGAGCTTGTCTCCCGCATCGTACGATTTTCCGTCATAAACATAGGCGAGCAACCCGCGTTCATGCGCCAGCAGGCGAAGCGCGTCCGTGAGCTGAATCTCGCCCCCGCGTCCCGGGCTTGGTCCGCTCGAGACAGTCAAAAATTTCGGGGGGCAGCAGATACCGACCCGTTACGGCCAGGGTCGAAGGCGCTTCCGCGGGGCTGGGCTTCTCGACCAGGTCGCGTATTTTCAGGATGCGCTTGTTCGCACCTGCGCCGTTTTCCTTTTCCACGTCCACGATGCCGTAAAGCCCCGTCTTTTCCCGGGGCACCTCCTCGACGGCGATGGCCCCTTTTCCCGTGCTTTGGTACACGTCGATGAGTTGCTTGGTCGCAGGATTCTTCCCCGGAATGATCACGTCGCCGAGCAGCACGGCGAACGGCTCGTTGCCCACCAGTTCCTTGGCCACGAGCACGGCGTGTCCCAGCCCCAGCGGTTCCTTCTGCCGCGTGTAGCTGAAGTGCACCATGTTGCCGATCTCGTGCACCAATTTCGCCAGATCGGATTTGCCCTTCTGCTCCAGAAAACCTTCCAGCTCAGGAGAGGAATCGAAGTGATCTTCGATCGCATTCTTCCCTCTGCCAGTGACGATAATGATGTTGTCGATTCCAGAGGCGATGCATTCCTCGACCACATATTGGATGAGCGGCTTGTCGACTACCGGCAGCATTTCCTTGGGCTGCGCTTTGGTCGCGGGCAGAAATCTGGTACCCAGCCCCGCGGCGGGAAGGACTGCCTTGCGAACGCGTTTTGTATTTTCGGCCATGGAATATTTTCAAGTCTGTAGCCACCTTACGTGGCGCTCGCGCACGGTGTCAATCCATCGTTTGCTTTAGGAGTTCCTAAAATCCATTCTACTTTAGGACATGGGATTGCCTTTGGAAGTGGTGAAACGGAGAATCAATTGCGGATGTGCGGACATCCGCACGCCAGTAAAGAAAACCAACCGGACCCGGCGGCTTCAATCGCCGGAAGTCCCCACTGTTGCGGAGCGCGGGGCCTGCTTACACATACCGCTGAGCCAATCGCGAAAGCATTCCTTCACAATATCGCAAATGGTCTGCCCGTTTTCATAGAACACCTTCACCCAGGCCATTGGCCCCATCTGCGGAAAATAAATTCCGCGGAAGCAAAGGCGCGAGACAAGAATATTGATGCGGTACGCTAGCGGCTTGTGGCTGAACGAATGCACCGCATGCGCGATCGCCTCCGGGCTATAGGATTGAGCCCATCCGTATTTGACCTCGGCGTGAGCTTCCGCGATGCTCATTTTCAACGGGGTATGTGCCATCGCAAAGGGTATGAATTCCTCCCAGTGTTTGGGCCGCGTCAGGCGCCCCGCCGCCTCAAGCCTCGCATAGAGCGGCGTGGACGGCAGCGGAGTGATCAATCCAAAGATCGGCAGCCCCGCGGGCCATGTGCGAATTTGCTGCAGCGTCCGCTCCGCCACTCCGACCGTATCGTTGTCCATGCCAAACATGAAGGAGGTGATCGCGAAGACGTTGCGGTCGGCCAGCCTTTGCAGCACGGCCGCATATTCACCCGGCTTGTTGAACCCTTTGTTCACATCGGCGAGGTTCGTCGGGTCGATGGACTCCATGCCGATAAAAATCCATTTGCCGCCGGCGGCGGCGATGAGGTCCACGAGTTCCTCGTCGCGCAAAAGATTGGCGCTGATTTGCGCTACCCAATGAACTTGTGCGTTCGCCGCGATGATGTCGCGCAACAGGGATTTCGTCCGCTTGGGGTTGATGGCGAAATTATCATCGATAAAGAAAACGGCGATCTGCCCGCCCTCGCTCTTGGCCCGAGCCTTGAGCAGCAGCAATTCATCCACAACGCTCTTATTGGTACGAAAGCGGATCGAATCTCCAAAGAATCCGGTCACTGTGCAAAATTCGCATCCGTAAGGGCAGCCGCGTCCCGACTCCACGGGGATGATTCGGAACGTTCCCCACCCGTCGCGGAAACGCTTGAGCATAGGCCCAACGGCCTTCGGAACGACGTTGAACTGGGCGAGGTCGAGCGAATTCCACGGAATTGCCGGATAGGCCTGAAGGCTTGGCTTGCGCTCCTGCCCGAATTCATCCACGGGAGCATAGGTCTCTTTGAGCTGGCCGCGTGCAGCGTCCGCGACGATCTTTGGCCAGGTCTCATCCGCCTCGCCGAGAGCGACCGCGTCGGCATGGCGCCTTCCGGTTTTCCTGCCAAGCGCTTCGTCGGGCATTTCCGTGACGTGCGGCCCGCCCATCACCACCGGCACGCCGACCGCGCGCACGGCATCGGCCATGCGATAGGCCTTCGCGATCATGCGCGTCATGCACCCGATGCCGACGAGCCCGATATTATTTTCGCGGACGTACTGCGCGATGCCGGCCTCGTCGATTGGCTGCGCGTTGCCGTCGATCAGCACGACTTCATGGCCGGGCGGCGTGAGCGACTGGAGGAGAAACATCCATAGGTGCGGCATAAAATTTTTCGTAACGCCATTGTCGGGACTATAGAGCAATATTTTCATCGTTTTAATCTTCTCCGGCGACCGGCCGGCTCCGACGGCTTCCGGCGTTCGTCTTTCACTTCGTTCTGCTGGTTCAAATACCGACGCCCCAATGGGCACGGCGGAAGGATATGTGGAAAACGTGTGCAGTGTATCACTCAAGCGACACAAAAAATGACAATTTATTGAAGAGCCGCGAAATCGTTACCATATCTTTAAGAAATCGCTGGTGATCCAAGTGTTTCGATCCTGTGAATTCTTTGTTATCCGCGACCGAACTGAACTCCCCTTGGAGGGCCGGGATTCAGCCCGGCCGTAACGATTCATTTCTAAATCGGCTTTAGCCACTGAATTTGGGCTGCTCGCGCTTCGATGGCCTGCGTAATTCTCCATTTCATTTGAAACTGCTTCTGGAAAGTCCATGTCGTAAAATTGCTTGCTTCCACTGTGCTAACATGAACGTTTCCGCAAGCAAGGAATGAGCAATGCCAACACGCATCCTGGGAATCGAGTCTTCGTGTGACGAAACCGCCGCCGCCGTCGTCGTCGATGGCCGCGAGATTTTATCGAGCGTCGTCTCCTCACAACTCGATATCCACCGCAAGTACGGCGGTGTGGTTCCCGAACTCGCCTCGCGCGAACACCTGCGCCAAATCGTTCCTGTCGTGCGCGAAGCGCTTCTCCAAGCGGGTCTCGATTTCAGGGACATCGATGCCGTCGGCGTGACACAGGGCCCCGGCCTCGTCGGTTCGCTCTTGGTGGGCGTAACGTACGGCAGGGTCCTGGCCACCGAACTCGGCAAACCGCTTGTGCCCGTCAATCACCTCGAAGGCCACGTCCACGCCGTATTCCTTGAAGCGCACATCGGCGGCAAAGTACCCGAATTGCCGGCGATCTGCCTAATCGTCTCCGGCGGACACACACTCCTGTACCACGTGCAAGCCGCGGCCCCGAATGGAGAAGGTAACGGCGATGCCGCCAAGCGCGGTTTTCAGTACCGCCGCCTCGGCGGCACGCGCGACGATGCCGCGGGCGAAGCCTACGACAAAGTCGCCAGGCTCCTCGCGCTCGGCTATCCCGGCGGCCCGATCATCGATCAGATTGCAGGAAAGGTTGCTGCGTCCGGCGAAAAATTCCGCGAAAAAGATACGCCGAATTTCGGTCCCGTGAAGATTAAAGGCAATCCCTACGATTTCAGTTTCAGCGGAATTAAAACCGCCGTCTTGTACTACGTTCGCGCGCATCCCGAATTCGCCGGTGAAATCGAAGCCCGCAAAAATGCTCTCCAACAGGGACTCCGAAAAGCCGCCGATCTGCTTCCACTTTGCAGCCCGCGAACGCTCTCGCTCATTTCAAAATTTCAGTCCGCCGTAGTCCGCGATCTCGTCACGCGTACGCTCGAGGCCGCAACGGAAACAGGTTCCCGCACAGTCCTGGTCTCCGGCGGCGTGGCCGCCAACTCCGAATTGCGAAATCGCTTCGCGGCGAAAGCCGCCGCCATGGGCGTCAGCGTCTTTTTTCCCAGCCGAGCCCTTTCCACCGACAACGCCGCCATGATCGCAGCGGCCGCCTACCCCCACTTGCTCGCTGGAGACTTGGCCTCTCCCGATTTGAACGCCGAACCAAATCTCCGCCTCGCCTAGTTCCCCAGCCAAAAGGTGTCCGGGATTCCGACGTTCAACAGGCTCAGCGCTAAAGTCTAGGATTCCGGGATTGCCTGTTAGGCAACTAAATTGAAGAGCTCTGTAGACGGTACCGAAACGATTTCATATCCTTAATTTGTCACCATCCTAATTTTCCGGCCGGGATTCTCGCCTTGTCCCTCACGTCGAGGCTCCCGGGATTCATGAAGTAGTGCAAGACCTCCGGCGAGGATCATTCTGATGCCAATCGCGCACCCTCGCGCACGCCGCTATTCCTTCGTTACAAAAATCGAGTTGACCGATGTACGCCTGGAGACTCATACCGAGGATCGAACCAGCGACCTGAGCTTGTTCGGATGCTACGTGGAGACCCAAAGACCCTTCGCGCAAGGGACAAAGTTGAAGGTAAGGATTGCCCACCGAGGCGCGAGTTTCGAAGCTTTGGGGAAGGTGGCGTATGTTCGGCCGAACGAGGGCATCGGCATCGTCTTCACCAGAATTGACCCGGACGACCAGCTGATTTTAGAAAAGTGGATCGCCGAGCTGAGAAGCCAGTGAGAGCGCCATTCCTGCTGCAAACGAGCTCAATATGAAAACGGAAAACCAACGGCGAACCGACCGAGTCATGATCAGAATGCCCGTTCGGATCTCGGCAGTGGACGTCACCGGCGAGAAGTTCAGCGAACAGGGGCACACCCTGACGATCAACCGGCATGGAGCAACCATTGCCTTAAATCGAAAACTGAACGCGGGCCTTCACGTCACAATCTGTCCCATCACCAGTAAGAAAGAGTCAAGCGCCCTGGTCATAGGACAACTGGGCGGACAATCAAACATCCACGTCTACGGAATTGCGCTGCTGGAGCCGAACGCAAACTTATGGGGGATCCAGTTCCCCCCCTTGCCCGAATCCGAGGAAGGGCTGGCCAGGCTCCTGCTGCAGTGCGGTTCCTGCAAGGCTCGCGAAGTGGTTTACTTGGATGAACTGGAGACCGACGTTTTTGAAGGGAACCACAGCCTCCCGCGGTCTTGCAGCCAGTGCGCTACCTGGACCCTTTGGTCGCAAACGCCCAACGAGCTGCCCGTCGTGGATTCTGAAGTCCAAGCCGCGACGGTGCCGGGATCATTGGTCGCGCTTGCGGACCGTGCTTCCAATAAACGCAAACACGTGCGCGTGCACGTGAAGATGAAGGCGTGCATACGCCATCCGGGGTTTGAAGAGGAGATCGTCGAGGTCAAAGACCTTTCGCGCGGGGGACTTTCCTTCGTCAGCTCCAAGGCATATATCGAGGGCTCGAGAATCGAGGTCGCCGTCCCGTATTCCAAGGGGAAAGCAAACATCTTCGTCGCCGCGCGAATTAACCGCGCCCAACAGGTTTCCGGCAAGGACGTGATGAAGTACGGTGCGCAGTACATCCGCTTCCGCTAGTTCTTCCCTGCAAGCGGGAATTTAACCGCTTTTGACCCATCCGGCTTCTCAACTTTCAACGCTGAACTCTCAACTTGCGATACAATCCCCGGCTTCATGCGCATTGCCATTGATACCGGCGGCACATTCACAGACTGTGTTTTTCTTCGAGCAGGACGCCTTGAAATTCTGAAGGTCCCGTCCACGCCGGGCAAACCATCCGAAGCAATCGCGCATGCGCTCGACCGAATCCGCGAATCCGGCGCCGATCTGGCCAATCTCGAACTCGTCTGCGGCACTACGGTTGGCACGAACGCCCTTCTTCAACGAAACGGCGGGCGCGTCACGCTCGTCACGACCGCGGGCTTCGAAGACGTCCTTGAAATTGGCCGGCAAGCGCGCCCGCAACTTTACAATCTGCTGTTTGAGAAGGGCGAGCCGCTCGTTCCGCGGTCGCGGCGCCTTGGACTGAGCGAACGATTGGATTCCGATGGCCGCGTCCTCCTTGCCCCGTCAAGGTCCGAGATCGCGCGAATCAGGCGCTCAGTCGCTCGCAGTGGAGCAGGGTCGATCGCCGTCTGCCTGCTCTTTTCCTTCGTGAATCCGGCCCATGAGAAACTATTGGCACGAGCCCTCGCAACCACGGGACTGCCCGTTTCCATTTCGCATGAAATCCTTCCCGGATATCGCGAATTCGAGCGCACCTCCACGACCGTCGTCAACGCGTATCTCGTTCCGGTGATGAGCGGCTATCTCTCGGAAATCGAGAGGATCGCTCAAGGGCAATCTCGGAGCGCGTCTTCTAGTCCAATAAGTGCAAAGAACCGGAGGAGAGTTTCACGAGTTCGCATCATGCAATCGAACGGGGGCATTCTTTCGGCCGGAGCAGCCGCCAGAGAACCCGTTCGAACGATTCTGTCCGGCCCCGCGGGAGGCGTACTTGGCGCGCAGTACGTCGCCGAAGCCGCCGGATTCGACCGCATCATCACCTTCGACATGGGAGGCACCTCCACTGACGTAGCCCTCTTGGGTTGCGGAAGCGGAGAAACACTCGCAATCACATCCGAAAGCGTGGTTTCTGGGATGCCCGTCGCGGTCCCGATGCTGGATATTCACACGGTGGGCGCTGGTGGCGGATCGATAGCGCGATTCGACCGCGCGGGGGCTTTGCGCGTCGGCCCGGAAAGCGCTGGAGCCGAGCCCGGCCCGATATGTTACGGTCACGGCGAAAAGGCGACCGTGACAGACGCGAGTCTCATCCTGGGTCGAAATCCCGGAATCAGGGCTGCTGGGAGGAGAGTTTAAACTCGACCTGCCGCGGGCACGAAGCTATATGAATCGGCAGCGTGGGCCGATGTCTTCCGTTGAAGCGTTCGCGCAGGGCATCGTGGACGTGGCCAACGCCGTGATGGAGAAAGCCATTCGCGTCATCTCAGTGGAGCGTGGGTACGACCCGAGAGACTATGCGCTAGTAGCGTTCGGCGGCGCAGGCGCGCTACATGCCTGCGAATTGGCAGCGGCGCTCGAAATTCCGCGTGTCCTCGTGCCGTGTTTTCCAGGAGCGCTCTCGGCGCTCGGCATCCTGCGCGCCGACGTGACGAAAGACTTGTCGCGCACGGTTCGCCTAGAAGTCCAAAGTGCCGGCAAGGCAATGCCGGAACTGCGCCAGGCTTTCGACACATTGGAAAAGGAAGGCAGCAAGCAAATGCGCGCCGAGGGTTTTTTGGGCGGCTCGACTCAAATCCACTGTTCTCTCGACATGCGCTATGCCGGACAATCGTACGAATTGAACGTGCCCTTCACCGGCGACTTCATCTCCGCGTTCCACCGCGCCCACGAAAAGCGCTACGGCTATTTCGACCGCGCCCGCTCGTGCGAGGTCGTGAACATTCGCGCGCGCTTCACAGGGCGCAGGGCGAAACCGGCTTTACCAAAATTGAGATCTGGCGGCGCGAGCGCAGCGCCGGCACTTGTCTCCGAATCTCATGTCCTATTCCGTGGCCGCCGCAAAATGACGCCCGTATACGACCGCTCCCAGCTGCACGCGGGAAACCGCATCCCCGGCCCCGCCATCGTGACGGAATACAGCGCGACGACGCTGATCCCTCCCGAATGGTCCGGTCGCGTCGATCGAAACGGAAACCTCATCCTGGAGCCGGGCCGATGAGTGTGGACCCCATTCGCCTGGAGATTTTCAAAGAACCTCTTCCACTCGGTCGCGGAAGAGATGGGCGCGGCGCTGCGGCGCATCGGCGTTTTCTCCCAATATCAAGGAGCGCCGCGACTATTCCTGCGCCGTATTTGACTGCGCGGGCCGCGTCGTCGCCATGGGCGATCACATGCCGGTGCATTTGGGCTCGATGCCCATGTCGGTCCGGCAGCGCTCAGCGCCTTGGAGCTTGCTCCCGGCGACGTTGCCATGCTGAACGACCCTTACGCCGGCGGAACGCACCTGCCGGACATCACAATGGTGATGCCGGTCTTCGCGCCGCGTTCCTTGCGGCCGCTGTTTTACGTCGCCAATCGCGCCCACCATGCCGATATAGGCGGCGCGCAGCCCGGCTCGATGGGGCTTATCGCGCGAAATATATCGAGGAAGGCTTGCGCATTCCGCCCGTGGAAATCTGGGGCGGGGCCGCATCGAGCGTGACGTGATGGCGATTCTTCTCGCCAACGTGCGCACCCCTCGTGAGCGCGAAGGCGATCTGACCGCGCAAATCGCCGCATGCCGCATCGGTGAGCGCCGCCTGATGTCGCTCGTCGCCAAATACGGCCGCAGGGAAGTAACCGCTTACGGGCGTCACTTGCTCGACTACTCCGCCAGGATGATGGCCGCCACGATCGCCGTGATCCCGGATGGAGTTTACCGCGCCGAAGATTTTCTGGACGACGATGGTGTGACGGACAAGCCGCTGCGCGTCGCCGTAACGATCCGCATTCGCGGAAAAAATGCGGCGGTCGATTTTACGGGAAGCGCGCCGCAGTGCGCCGGCAGCGTCAACGCCGTCGCAGCCATCACGGAGTCCGCGGTTTTCTACGTTTTCCGGTGCCTGCTGGATGAACAAGTCCCGGCCACGTCCGGCCTGATGCGATCGATCCGCGTGATCGCCCCCGCCGGGACGATCGTAAACGCGCTCCCGCCCGCAGCCGTGGCAGGCGGAAACGTGGAAACATCGCAGCGCATCGTGGACGCGCTCCTCAAGGCTCTTGCCCGCGCGATTCCGTCGCGCATCCCCGCGGCAAGCCAGGGCACGATGAACAATCTATCTTTTGGTGGGAGCGACCCGCGGCACGACGGGAAACCTTTCGCCTACTACGAAACGATTGCAGGTGGAACGGGCGGAGGCCCGGGCCACCCGGGAAATAACGGCGCGCACAGCCACATGACCAACACGCTCAACACTCCCATCGAAGTTCTCGAGCATATTTACCCCGTCCGCGTTCACCGTTACGCGCTGCGGAAGGGTTCGGGCGGGTACGGAAAATTTCCAGGCGGCGAAGGCATCGTGCGCGAAATCGAAATGCTGGCTGACGTTCAGGCCGGAATCCTATCGGACCGAAGGAAACTACCGCCGTATGGACTGATGGACGGCTCTCCCGGCACCCCGGGGGAAAATGAAATCGTCATCGAAGGAAAAACGCGTCGTCTTCCCTCCAAATGCACATTTCGCGCTCCAGCCGGGGCCATAATCCGCATCGAAACTCCGGGCGGAGGCGGTTGGGGGAAGTAGCACAGCCACTCTTGGCTGTGTGATTTTAGCGCCGCGCCACCCAAGGTCATGGCGAGTAGAACCCTCCTCTTTCTTCTATTCCGCTGTGTTAAGCGCATTTCAGCGGCTAGGGAAAGACAATGCTCAACGTAGAGGGCACAGAGATGAATCGAGGATACGCAAGTCTAGCAACTTTAGGTTTAAAATGGTTAAGTATCGTCTGAGGTTATCCCATGCAAATCTGTTCTAAATGTGGACAAACCTTCGAAGGCGACAAGTGTTGGGTATGTGTTGCGCGCCTAATTGACGTTCAAGAGACATTTCTTCACTCCCTACCAGTAGCATTTGCGGGACTTTTTGGAGTTGGTGTGGCTGCTACTCTCTACACTCCCGTGCAGGACCACTTGCTGGATGATTTTCTATTATTAGTTATGCTTGTCATCCCAGTAGCGGCGGTACTGTTGCTTGTGTATTTTGACCGGCTGACACGATACGCTGTTGTTTTTAGGCTGATTCTTATCTTAGCTGCAGCCACTCCTATAATGTCCGCAGCCTTTCTTTATTTGAACGGAGCCTGGGATCAGGAGCCTCCTGTCGTGACCCAGGCAATTGTAAGTCGCAAACATTTTACTGGCGGAAGGATGGGGAGGTATGTTCTGCAAGCACCCTTGTACTGGAAGCAACGGCGAATCGACGCAGACCTCGACGTCCGGCGCGAGACATATTACGCAGTGGAGCCCAATGACTCCGTGAGTATAATAGTTCACCCCGGAGAGTTCTCAGTGCCTTGGTACAGCGTTAATAGTCCTGAAAGTGTGCAGCGGCGAAATCCAGCGCAGGAATAGCCGTACGACTGATGTGGTTTGTAGGGAGCCGTCGATATCCCGTAAAACCGCACAGCCAATTCCTCGCGAAGGCTCGGGATAAAGAGCGGCTGTGCTACAAAGAGAAAAGCCCCAAGGCGTCATCGCCTTGAGGCTTTTCTGGAACTTGGAAAAAGAAAATTGCAGCTAGAACTCTACGCCCTCGGGCTTTTCTATCGGCGAAGGCATCTGCAGCCGCGCTTTTGCGAGCGACTTAATCAGTACGTCTTCGACGTTTTCGGCGGAAGTATTTCTGGCGGTGGCGAGTTCACTGACGAGGAGGAATTTGGCCCGTTCCAGCATTTTCTTTTCGCGGAAGGAAAGCGGCTTGGTGCGGCTGAGTGATACTAGGCTCTTCAGTACTGCTGCTACTTCAATCAGCTCCCCGGTTCGCATTCGTTCGGAATTCTCTTTGAACCGGTGCTTCCAATCGTGGTGCGAATTCGGCTTGCCCTTTTCCAGAAAGCTCAGAACCTTGAGTGTTTCTCCGTTTCGAATCACGTGCCGCAAACCAACCGATTCGGCGTTGGTCGCGGGAACCATGACTTTGAGGCCGCTGGCTAAAATCTTAACCATAAAATACTTTTCCGTGCGCCCATTCAAAATCCCGAAATTGATTTGCTCGATCATCCCAACGCCGTGGTTCGGATAGACGACCTTATCCCCTATCTTATAATCCATGGTCGGAAGCCCCCTCGAGGTAAGCTAAGAAAGTTTGCACCTCGGGCAGAGTGAAGTCAAGATATTTCTCCTAGAATCAGCAAGTTATGCGATGATTTTGCATTCGAGATTGGTCATTGAATTGCACAGGATTTTTTACCTAGATTTTTACAGGTTTCCATTGACAGATCACTTCCTTCCTTAGTTCCAAGCTCTGCATGCATTAGAATGGCTAAATGCTGATTCTGGCCGTAGATTCAAGCACTCGAACGGGCAGTACCGCCGTTTTGCGCGATTCCGAGGTGCTGGCCGAGGTTTCCGGATACGAAGAAACGCCCTATTCTTCGCGGCTTTTTCGCGATATTGCACTGCTGCAAGACCAGGGCAAACTTCCGCCTGGATCAAGTCGATGTATTCGCGGTTGCGGCTGGGCCCGGCTCATTCACTGGTTTGCGCGTCGGCTTGACGGCGGTGAAAGCTTGGGCGGAGGTGCATGGAAAGCCCATCGCTGCGGTCAGTGGGTTGGAGGCCATTGCCGCGGAATCGCTGGTGGGCGATACTCCAACCCCTCCAGATGCCCACTTCATCGCGCCTTTTTTGGATGCCCGCAGGGGACAAATCTTTGGCGCAATTTATCGAAGAATTCCCGGAGAAGCGACGGGTCTCACACTTGCGAGCGACGAGTCGATCCTCTCGGTGGACGAGTTCTTGGAATTGGTGAAGACCAAGTCGCCCGAACTCGTGCAGCTTGTCTCGCCGACGCCGGAAGTGCTTCCTGACTCTCTCGTGAGCAAAGTTCTGCCCGGGACGCGCATACTGCAAGTATCCGCGGCTCTGGCTCCCTCGATCGGGCGGCTAGGATTTGAAAGAGCCAAGTGCGGGAACTTGGTCGATTCCCTCCGCCTCGATGCCAACTACGTGCGGCGTTCCGACGCGGAATCGGCATGGAAGGACGGGTGATGCCTGCTCCAGGCGAAAGAATTGGCAATTCCCCAGCCGTCACGGTTCGGCGAATGACCGCGTCAGATGCCTCCGCCGCGCATTTAATACTGAAGGAAAGTCCTGAAGCGTCGATATGGTCAAGAGAGAGTCTGCTGGAATCGGTCTCCCAGGGGATTGCCTGGGCGGCGGAACTGGAAGGATGCGTCGCCGGAATCCTGATCGGACGAGTGGCTGCGGACGAGTTCGAGATCTTGAATTTGGCTGTCGGGAAGGCGTGCCGCCGGCGAGGAATTGCTACTCAGTTGGTGAGTTCCGCGCTTGAATACGCCCGAACGGCGGGCGCGCGGCGAACTTACATTGAAGTGCGCGCTTCCAACGCAGGCGGGATCGGCTTCTACGCGCGTATGGCATTTCGCGAATGCGGGCGCCGGCCAAACTATTATCACGATCCCATCGAGGACGCGGTTGGCGGCACCGTAACGCTTGAAGGCACGGTCTGTCAGTCGATCTCGTAGCGCAATCGCATCGGCAATCACCAAAGTGCGGAACGCGCGCCGTTCGAGATGGGCAAATACTGCTGCGTCGAATGGCTGCGGGTGGAAGTCGTAGGTGCAAAGCACCGCACGGCGCGGTTTCTCATCGGCATGTGCCCTTACGAACTCCCGCACGACATCTGCGGTGCGTTTCCAAGCCAGACCTTTCTGACGCCTCTCCATCATAAGCCCCTGAGATCATCGACCAGTTGCGCAACGCGCGTCGATTCGGTATGGATGCAGATGCACTTTATCGGGTGGACGCCAGCCTTTCTTCGTATCTCGATTCA
>CAVUDA010000014.1:0-112332 GCA_963740035.1 uncultured Acidobacteriota bacterium | reverse complement strand
GTGCACCGGCGAGGTTTTAATTTTGGCTGGAACTCTCGCCCGCCGGCGGCAAATTCACAAGGAAGAAACTCACAATACGGTTTTCGTAACTGCGCTTTTCGTCGTCCAGCATTCCGCCGTAGTTTCCGTGCTGCAGCACGACGAGCTCGTGCGGAGGCGAAGAAATCCGGAAGAGCTCGGAGGTCGAGGCGGAAAGCGCAGGATCGTCAGGCGATTCGAGATAGAGCTGGGCGACTCCTGAAAATTTTCCGATTTGCGTATTCAAAGGCGGCACATTCCGGAATTTCGAATTGACCCATCCAAAAATTATCTGCGACATTCTGGTGACCAGGGGAATCGATCCCAGACCGGACCGCCTGACTTGCAGCGCGACCATATCCTTCGGGTGACCGTAGGGAGATTCCGCGGCAATGGCGCGAACGCGGTGGTCGCCTGTTGCTTCCGCGAGCGCCACGTAAGCCCCCAGATTCACGCCCCACAAGCCGAACCGGTTCGCGTCCACGTCGCCGCGGTTGGCAACCGCATTCATGGCGGCCCGCAACTCTGCGACCTCCTGCAATCCAAGTGTGGAGCGCCCTCCCGCCGTTCCGTGAGCCGAAAAATCGAAGGCCAGCACGTTGTATTGCTGGTCCTGCAACGCCGAAGCCAGCGTGAGAAGTTCTCCGCGGCTGGATTCGTAGGCCGGGCACAAAACAATGGTGGGCGCGGTTTTCAGGCCAGGAAAAAACCAGCCGTCGCGCGGCCCCTCCCCACTTACCGTGAAAGTGAGCGTTTCGGGATGGCCGGGGAAATTCTGCAGGTCAATTTCAGAATGGCTACGCGCGGGCGAAATCATCCGGTAAACCAAATATCCTGAAACAGCCCCAGTGGCCAGCAGCGCAAAAAGTGCCAGCGCCAGAAGGGCTATGGCGAGCTGGGAGTACCATGTTGTCGGATGTCGAAGTTCGGAAAGAAAATCCATGCGCTCGGGTTCGTGGCCGTGCAGCGAAGTCCCGCCCAGCCGGTCGATCCGCTAGGGACGGGGTACGTTTCGCTCGGCACGCGAATGGTAGCACAAATGGCAGCGCGCCACGGACAACCGATCCGCCGGATGTTTCCGAAGTACATGCGGCTGCCTGATTGAATAATATGGTAAAAATGATTGTGCACGCTGCGAGCCAAAGGCTGGGTCCCGGTTCCATGCAGATTGTCGATCTGCGGCAGTTGTCTTCCTGGCAGCTCGAACCATTGCTCGCCGAAGAGGCGCAGCAATGGCGGGAAGAGCTGCGCTGGGATTACCGCGCCTCGACGGAACTGATCAAGAAGTTCATCGACGCGCGGTCCCTCACCGGTTCCGCGATCCTGGAAAACGGGCGGCCTGTCGGATACGCCTTCTACGTTCTCGAAGATCACAAGGGATTGGTCGGCGGGCTATTCGTCTCTCCCCGCTTCTCCCAGCAGGAATTGAGCCAGCGGCTTCTGACCGACACGCTGACCACGCTCAGCGGCATCCCCAAGCTCGAACGAGTGGAGGCGCAGTTAATTCCGTTCGGATATCAACTTGACCCTGTCCTGTCCGAGTATGGCTTTCGCCTGTATATGAGGCAGTTCATGATCGCACCGCTCGCTCCGACCGCGGGAGAGGCGCTCGACGCTCTCCCTGGACTCATCCGCGAAGGCCCCGGCGCGGGGTTGATCCTCGAGCGGTGGGACCACCGTTATTTCGAGCCCTGCGCGCGCCTGATCCAGCTCGCTTACGCGAACCATGTCGACGGGGAAATCAACGATCAATACCGCAGCGAATCCGGCGCCTTGCGTTTCCTGAAAAACATCATCATCCTGCCAGGCTGCGGACAATTCCAGCCCGAGGCCTCCTTTGTGTTGCGCGCCCCGCACGCCAACCACCTGGTCGGCGTAATCCTGAATTCGCGCGTCTCCGAGGGCGTCGGCCACACCACGCAAATCTGCGCCATGCCCGGCTATCAAGGCCGCGGCCTCGGCCGCCGCCTGATGGAGGCGTCCCTGCAGGCGCTCCGAGTGCGCCACTTTACGACCGTGTCGCTCACCGTAACTTCAGGCAACGAGCGCGCCGTGCGCCTCTACGAAAAACTTGGCTTTGTTACAGTGAAGAAATTCGCCGCAGGAGTATGGACCGCATATTGAGCGGGGAGCGTACTTCCCTTCGCTTCGCAAGAGATTTGAGATTTGAAATTTCTGATTTGAGTTTTGTGATTTAAAATTTCAAATTTGAAATGAAGCGATCCCCTACTCAGGCTTTGTGGATCACGGCTTCAGCCGCGACATTGAGACACCAGGAAAAAGCGGGCTTTAGCTCCTGACGGCCTGTCGAGTTTTGGCAGCCGTTCATTGCTGAGATGACTTCATTTCAAGTCTGAAATTTCCAGCCGGCCGGTGGCGCGCCGGAAACATCCCCGCCTGCGAGGCTTGCCGATCGATTCCCGCCTTTGCCATACTAGCAATCATGCGCGGCAGGTTTACCCTCGGTCTAGCCCTCCTTTCTTTGCTGTTCTGCGCAAGCACAGCCAGCGCCGACGAGATTCGCCTGAAAGACGGCACCAAGATCATCGGCACCATCGTGGGCTTTGAAAACGATTCGTTCCGCGTCGAAACCTCGTACGGATTCGCCCTCATCCAAAAGGACAAAGTCGCGGACATCAGTATCATCGCTACAAAGAAGGAGCCGGAGCCAAAACCAAAGGCGAACGCGCCCGCCGCGCCGTCTTCCGCCGGGACTCCAAGCGTAGTTCCTGCGGTCGCGAAGGAACCCGCCGCTCCTGCGAACGGTTCGGCGGAAGCTAACGCGCTTGCGCCGCTGCGCGCCCCTGTCAGTGCCGGCACCACCAGTGCCGCCACGAAGACGGAGATCGCCGCACCCAAGATAACAAGCGTGGCTGCCGCGGCGCCTGCGCCGCCTGTAGCGCCACCTGCACCGCCCCCGGCTCCGGAACCGCTGGTGATTCGCGACGAAATTCGCGGCAATCAGTACGTGAATCTCACCTACGGATTCCAGATGTATAAGCCGCCGAGTTGGGAATTGATCCCGGCGGCGCGCAAGGCACTGCCCGACGCCGTCGCGGCGATGGGAACGAGCGATCAAACGACGCTGATGGTCATCGGCCGCGAGCATGCCAAGGATTCTCTCGACGCGCACGCCGCCGCGACAGGAAAAGCCCTTGGCGACGTATACGAACATTACCGCGTGATTTCGAGCCAGCATGTCTCCGTCGCCGGCTTCCCCGCCGTCGAACAGCGCTCGCGCGGAACCGCCGACGGCCGCGATTGGTCGGTCACACTCTTGACGCTATTAAAGGGAAATGACGCTTTTACTTTGCTCGGAATGACTTATGCGGATTCAGACCTGATCCAGGTTCAGGAAAACGTAATCGCAAAAGCCGTGAACAGCCTGACGTTCACCACGCCGTAGTATCCGAAAGATTTTCCACCAGTCGCCGGTCACCAGTCACTTCCGTCCCACACGATTCACAAATCATAAAACGCGCCCCTCACGCCAGATTGACCGTCACGGAGTGATACCCCGTCGCCCCATCCGGCCATTCGCCCGAACGGGAAGACGTTTGCAGCTTGCCGTTCGCGTCGGTGGCACGCACCTGAATCTCATGCTTGCCGCTCTGCGGATTCGCCCACACGTAGCGCCAGAACGCCCACACTTGCGATGGCATCGGATTGCTGAAAATCTGACAGGGATTCCAGGTGGCCCCGCCGTCCGTCGAGATTTCCACTTTCGCGACGCCCACCGCATTCGTGACCGCCCATCCGGTCACCACAAAACTTTGTCCCGCGATCTGTTGCGCGTCGTGCGGATCGTCGATCACGGATTGCAATTGCCGCTCGCCCGTGTTCGACCATCCCATCCATTCCCAATAGCCGAGATGACTCTTATCGACCAGTTCGATGCGCGTAAGCCATTTCGGCGTTTTCATCCCGTAAATTCCGGGCATGAGCACGCGCAGAGGAAAACCGTGGATGCGCGTCAGCGGCTCGCCGTCCATGTCATAAGCCAGAAAATTCGCGCCGCGCATCAATCGATCAATCGTGTGGCCGGTCGTGTATCCTTCCGCGGCGTACAGGATCGCGTACTTCGCATTCGGCTTCAGCCCGGTCCGCTCCAGTAACGGGCGCAGCAGCGTCCCGCGCCAGTCAGCCGTATCAATCAGGCCGCCCGCAATTTCATTCGAAATACATTCCAGCGTGAGCGTCGTCTCATACGGCGCCAGCTTTCGAACATTGTCATAGTCGAAGTGCAGCGGGTCCGTGACTAGGCCATCGATCGTCAGAGACCATTTGTTCACGTCCACCGCAGGCTCGCCGTGCGACGACGTGACGTAAAATTGATCCACCGGCGCAATCGCCCGCAGCGCCGCCTCCGGACCAAACTTCTCGTAAGCCCTCACGTTGACGTGCGAAGCGCCAAATCCATACGCCAGCGAACGGTACAGGGCATAGGGCAGCAGCAATCCCAGCCCCGCTCCCCCAGCAATCGAAATGAATCTGCGTCGGTCCATTTGGTTTTACTCGACTTTATCACTCCGCGGCTGCGGGCTCTGACTGAGGAGCCCGCCATCACCTAGATGCTACGGAGGATAACCGGGTTCGCATGAGTCCTCAAAAGCGCTGCGTATGGGCGATTGCAACTTTCACGCAGATCGGTCGGTGAGCCCGTGACGTGGGTTCATCAATAGAGTATCGAAGGCAGAAAGGCACCGGCGGGCTCGCTATACAAGCCCGCAGTCATCAGTGTCATCGGCTCGACTACGCGAAGGCCTTGATTCAAGCACCAGCGGAAAAGTTCAGCGTTGCGGGCGGGCAGGAGAAATCCCGGTCCAGCAAACTCGTCGACGCCACCAAGGAGCGCTTGGAGGTCGATTGTGTTCTCGGCGACCGCGTGCCCAAAGAAACCAACGATTGAAGCGCAGGCAGTAATCCGTCCGTCTCGTTCGGCGACGCGGGCGACCCCCTGAGCGATGGCGTCCGACATTTCTCCTGACCGGTCGTGACCGTGCACGCGCCGACATAGCGCGTTGCAGGCCTCGAGGTCGTCTGCCACTGCGGGGCGAACCGAATAGCCGTGTGGAATCTGGTGGATCGGCCGGCCCTGCATCACAACGAGCGGTTCCCGGATGTCGAAGCCAAGCTTCGCGTAAAGTGACATCGACCGGTTGTGAAAGGCCGCTTGCACAAGCCGCACTCCCGGAAAACGCCGCTCCGCGGCTCGACTCATAACCGCCATCATCAATTGGCGTCCTACGCCTGCATTTTGAACCGAGGGATCAATTGTGATTGGACCGATGCCCGCGATGGCGGAGCGCTCATCCATGCAATTGCTCCCCACAACTCTTCCGTCCTGCTCCGCAACAACGCAATAGAAACCAGGATGCGAAAACATCATGGAGATCACATGTTTCGCTACGTCCGGGGATGGGAAATCCGGCGGGAAGTTATGATGATTGTTGAGCGTGGTAAATGCGTCGTAGCAGATGACCCCGCAAGGATCGATGTCCTTAGGCTGGACCCGGCGGATAACGGCTGGTTGGTCAGTCGCCTGGGCGGAGGTTGCAACCATCATGGGCTCCCTTTTTGAAAGACGCGGCTCGTTGAGATCATGCCAAAAAAATGTCTAACGTCACTCTTCAAGATTAGCCGAAACTCCGTTTTGAGCTTCTCTTTTGCCCGAAAGCCTAGTCCGCCTCCCCAGACGTGTCAACTGGAAGCCGCTTTGGTGTCGTCAGCCGATTGTGTGTCCGGGCGAACTGAGATTGACACCAACGGGCGGCTGGCATATGTTCTGCACAAGGATAGGGTTGAAATCCAAGAGGGTACTCAAATGAAAAATTTGCTGCTGGCTATGTTGCTCGGGGCCGCTGGTCTTCTCTTATTTTCTGGCCCAGTGTTCGCGCACCACGGCAGGTCGAATTACGACGTGACGTCTTCGGCTACCGTGAAGGGGACCGTGACGGAATTCGAGTGGGTCAATCCCCACGCGCTGATCCATCTCGATGTTGCCGGCGAGAATGGGGCCGTCGAAAAATGGATTGCCGAAACGAATAGCCCGAATACGTTGTCCCGTCAGGGCTGGAGTAAGACTACCGTGAAGGTCGGGGACGAGATCACTCTGGTTGGCCACCGCGTCAAAGGCGGCGGCAACTACATTAATTTTAGCAAGATCACTTTCGCCGACGGCCGAGTGCTTACCCCTGCCATCCAAAATTGAGGAGTGGCAGCACTCTGCCGTTGCAGCGCCTGCCCGCCGTGCCGTAGTGACTCTGATCGCATTGGGATGGAGAGCCTCGATATGCCAAATCGATGGATGAAACCGATCTTTGCGATTTTGACGATGCTGGCTTTCTCGCCCGTGATTCTTGCTCAGACCGCTGGACAAACGGGAACGAAAAAGGCCCAGGCTGCCGTCCACGTGCCGGACCTGACCGGAGTTTGGGCAAATATTACGGAGATGGGTCCGACCTTCAACCCGAAAGAGGACCCTTCGTTCCAGCCCTGGGCAGAGTTGAAGTGGAAGGCCAACAAGAACGATGACCCGGGGCAACCGAGCATTACCAATGGACGAGTTGACCTGGACCCGACCATAGCGAGTTGTTTTCCGACCGGAATGCCCCGCCTCATGACCGAAGTTTTTCCTTTCGAGATCGTTCAGCTTCGTGACCGTGTGCTCATCCTCTTCGAGAAAGATTACGCGGTGAGCCATATCTGGACGGATGGACGAAAACTTCCCGAGGATCCGGATCCCACCTACATGGGGCAATCCGTCGGCAAGTGGGATGGAGACACACTAGTCGTCAACACGATCGGTCTAAAAGATATCACCTGGCTCGATCGGGCAGGCCATCCTCACAGTGACGCCTTGCACGCTGTGTGGCGCGTGCGGCGCGTCAATCACGACCGGTTGCAGATCGACTGGACGTTCGACGACCCAAAAGCTTTCACAAAACCCTGGATGGGACGCACGATTTACAGGCTCCACCCGGATTGGACCCTTGAGGAATTCATCGCCTGCGAGGACCGCTTGCTGCACGGCGGAGAATCGCTGGAGCAGAAGGCTGTCAGCGGGCACGACAAGTAACAGCGCTAGAACTTCGTTACCTCTGAGAAATGGAAATTCCGCACCTTCATCGGCGGGACCACCATTTCGAATGATTCTTCTCCGGCGGCGCGCACGGCCGGGCCCATCATCTCGACGTTCGAAAGCATCTCCAAAATGCCCTGATTGAAGCGGAAATTTCGAACGCCGCCGGCGACTTTTCCGTCTTGAACCAAAAACGTTCCATCGCGCGTCATTCCGGTGAGCACTTTTTCGTAGGGATCGACATCGCGGATGTACCAGAGGCGCGTGACCAGGATGCCGCGCTCTGTCGAGCGGACCATTTCGTCCACCGAGGCCTCGCCGCCGCCAAAAACTAAATTCATTGGCGCCTCGCCCATATCGTTGGGGAGGGAAAAACCGTGGCCCGTGGGCTTGGCTTTCATTTTTTTAGCCGAGGCGCGCGAGTAGACCAGATTGCATGGCACGCCTTTGTCCACGAGCAGAACTTTCTGGCGCGGAATTCCTTCGCCGTCGAAGGGCGCGCCGGACTGCAGCGGGTGGTAGGCGTCGTCAGTGAGCGTGATATTTTCGCCCAGGATTTTTTTGCCCATGCGCTTGTTGAAGCACGAGCGCTGGTCCGCCATCGCCGTGGCCGCAAAATCGTAGAAGAGAAATCCAACGAGATCGAGCACGGCCGAGGGTTCAAGAATCACGGTCCAGCGTCCGGGCGCGGCCTCGCCCGGTTTGCGCGAGGCGGCCGATTTTTCGCTCGCGCTGCGGGCCATGGCCGCGGGATCGATTCGAGCGAGATCGGGCGAATTGGCCTTGGCCCAGCCCGAGGAATCGGATTCGAGAATGGTGATTGAAAATTCGGCGCGCGTCTGGCGATGCGAAGCGAACAGGCCCTTCGTGTTGGCAATCGCTGATTGCGTGACGCCCGTCGAAAAAATGCCCGCCGCCGTTTGCTTGTTTTTCTCGGCCATTTGCGCGACGCGGGCGACGGCGCGCGCGCGATCCGCCGGCGTTGCGTGGGCGGTGTTCTCAAAATAGCGCGCGGCCTTCGTGTATTTTTGCGGACCGGGCATCGGCAGGAGATCGGGATTGCGCGGCTGGCTGCGCGCCAGCGACTTCGCGGTTTCGACCACGCGCCGCAGCGAATCGTCGTCGGTCTTGTTGGTGGTGGCGCGCGCCGTGCGGCCGTCGAGCACGGTTCGCACCGAAACAGCGAGCACTCGCTCCGCGACATTTTGATGGATCGTGTTGTTGGCGAAGCGTGTCAGCGCGTCGGAGATCATGCCGATTTCGACTTCGGTTTCGTCCGCGTCGCTGAATTTGAAAACTCGCTCGGCGATGCGCCGCATCTCCGCGTCGGAAAGCAAATGCAAGCCGGCCACGGCTGGCGCAGTTCCGCGGTTCCTGGAGACTCGCATCTTCCTCGTCGATTTTCGTGAAGGTTGTTTCACAAATCCTCTGTAACGCGCGACGCCGCTCGAAGTGGCACAGGCTTCAGCCTGTGGGGTTGGTTGCGGAAACGTGCGGCGTCCTCCTAACCAAACCCCACAGGCTGAAGCCTGTGCCACTAGGACTTCGCGAACGCCGCGCCTACCTTGATGTTCCGGAAGCGCGCGGGCGAGGCGCCGTGGCCTGTGCCCATCGTTTGCATGGGCTGGCCCTTGCCACAATTGGGCGTGCCCCAGAGCGTCCAGTGCTCGCGCGAACAAATCGCGTCGCAACTGTTCCAGAATTCCGTGGTGATCCCGCTGTAGCTGGGATTTTTCAGCATCCGCGTTTTCTTTCCGCCCTTGATCTCCCAGCCAATTTCCGTGGAAAACTGAAAATGGTAGCGGCGGTCGTCGATGGACCAGGAGCGGTTTGTTTCCATCAGAATGGCGTCGTCCGTGTCGGCGATCAGGTCCTTGTAGCGCCAGGTTCCGGGAAGAATGCTGATGTTGGTCATGCGGATGATCGGCAGACGGTTCCAGGATTCCGTGCGCATCGTTCCGCCGGAGCGCTTCAGGCCGATGGAAACAGCCGTCTCGCGATTCGACAAGTAGCCGGTAAAGAGTCCGTCGGAAATGATCGGCGTGCACTGAGCGGGAACGCCTTCGTCGTCGTAACCGAATGTGCCAAGGCCCGGCCCGTGCTCGAGCCGCGCGTCGGCTACGACGTTGACGATGTCGGAACCATATCGCAGCTTGCCCAGCTTTTCCGTCGTCAGGAAACTCATGCCCGCGAAATTGGCTTCCATGCCGAGCACGCGGTCCAGCTCGATCGGATGTCCGATGGATTCGTGAATCTGCAGGCCGAGCTGCGAGCTGTCGAGAATAATCGTTTTCGCGCCCTCGGGCGATTGCGCCGCCGAATGCAGCGCGACGGCTTCTACGGCGACGCGCAGGGCGTTGCCCACGAGGTCGAG
This sequence comes from uncultured Acidobacteriota bacterium, assembly GCA_963740035.1. Classification (GTDB taxonomy): domain Bacteria; phylum Acidobacteriota; class Terriglobia; order Acidiferrales; family UBA7541; genus Palsa-360. The sequence goes on along the minus strand of CAVUDA010000014.1, from coordinate 102,859 downwards.
CGATTCCACGAGTTCGTAGCCGGCAAGCATGTGCTGGCCGCCGAAGCTGTTCGGATACGAGCGCTTCTGAATTTCGTTTCCGGCAAACGCCGTCGCGACGATTCCCGCGCCCGACTGCATTTTGATCTGATGAATGGCCGAACCGAGCGACGAGGCGAAAAATTGCTCGATGCGCCGGAAGGTCATCGAAGTTTCCGCCACCGTCACGCCCTTGACGCGCGTCATTTCGCGGTCGGCCGCCAGCAGCAGATCCAGTTGCCGCTCGATGGGAATTTGGAACGGGTCTTTGACGTAGGGATTCTGCCAGGTGTCCTGGTAGGCATCGACGGGCACCATTTCCACGTCATGCTTTTTGGCGAGCGCGGACGCTTTCGCGATGGCCACGGCCTCGGCGGCGCAGGCGGCGATTCCCTCTCGCGTCAGGCGATCGGTGGAAGCAAAGCCCCACGATCCCTGAGCGATCACGCGAATGCCGATGCCGCAGGATTCCGATTCGGCGAGCGTGCCGACCTGGCCGTTTTTTGTGGAGAGATCGCGGAGGCGGATATCCATGACGCGCGCATCGGCGTAAGTTGCGCCGCGCACTTTCGCGGTATCAAGCGCCCAGTTGGCGAAGTCCCGCATCATGAATTCAGGAAAGCAAAATCAAAAACATTCACCACAGAGAACACAGAGGGCACAGAGAAAAATCTTACGTGCCTTCCGACCACGACGCGAGATACAGCTCCTGCTCGGGCGTGAGCTTGTCCATCTTCACGCCCATCGATTCGAGCTTGAGCTTCGCAATGTCGCGGTCGATGGCCTCGGGCACGACGTACACTTGCGGCTTCAATTCCGACGCGTGCTTCATCATGTATTCGGCGGAAAGCGCCTGGTTGGCAAAGCTCATATCCATCACGGCGGCCGGGTGGCCTTCCGCGGCGGCCAGGTTGATGAGGCGCCCTTCGCCCAGCAGATAAATCCGGCGGCCATCCTTGGTCGAGTATTCCTCGACAAACGGGCGCGCGACGCGCTTCCCGATGGACATTTTCTCGAGCGCCGGGATATCGATCTCGACGTTGAAGTGGCCGGAATTGCAGATCACCGCTCCGTCCTTCATGCGTTCAAAGGAATCGTGGGTCAGGACGGACTTGTTTCCCGTCACGGTGACAAAAATATCGCCGATCTTCGCGGCGTCCGCCATGGGCATCACGCGGAAACCATCCATCACGGCTTCGATGGCGCGCACCGCGTTCATCTCGGTGACGATCACGTCGGCGCCCAGGCCCTTGGCGCGCATCGCCACGCCCTTGCCGCACCAGCCGTATCCTGCAACCACCACTTTGAGGCCGGCGATCAGCAGATTCGTCGAGCGAATGATGCCGTCAATCGTGGATTGTCCCGTGCCGTAGCGGTTGTCGAAGAAATGCTTGGTCTCCGCGTCATTCACCGCGATCACGGGATACTTCAGCGTACCGTCTTTGGCCATGGCGCGCAGGCGGATCACGCCGGTCGTGGTCTCTTCCGTGCCGCCGATGACGTCGGCGACGAGATGCTTGTGCTTGGTGAGAAGCAAGGTCACCAGGTCCGCGCCGTCGTCCATCGTGATCTGCGGCTTGTGATCCATGCAGGCGTTCAGGTGCGCGTAATAGGTGGCGTTGTCTTCGCCCTTGATCGCATACGTCGGAATCGAGAAATCCTTGATGAGCGACGCCGCCACTTCATCTTGCGTCGAGAGCGGATTCGAGGCGCACAAAACCAGATCGGCGCCGCCATCGCGCAGCGTGATGGCCAGGTTTGCCGTTTCGCTGGTCACGTGCAGGCACAAGGAAAGGCGCACGCCCTTCAGCGGCTGTTCCTTGATGAATCGCTTGCGGATCAACTGAAGAACGGGCATTTGCTGGTTGGCCCATTCGATTTTTCGCTTGCCCTGTTCCGCGAGGCTCATATCCCGAACATCACCCGCCGTGCTCTGCACCGTCTTCGTCACGCGAATTTCTCCTGTCTTTCAAATTGTAGCGCCCACCTTCAGGCGGGCACTCTTGACTCAGTGCGATGTTCGTCCGCCGCGGCGGACGAGCGCTACAGGGCGAACAGCAAAGTTGCCCCAAATTCAATCGGCAGAATGCGTTTTCCCGTTAGCGGCGAACGGCAACTTCCTTGGCGCCAAGCCCAGCCTGGCTGCGAATCGACCCCGCTTTGTCCGTCAACTCCCAAGTAAAGCCCGGCCCCGAGCGCCCAAAATGTCCAAACGAGGCCGTCGCCCGGTAAATGGGCCGCCGCAGATTGAGCGATTCGATAATCCCGCGCGGCGTGAGCTTGAACGTGCTGCGGATCAGGTCGGTAATCTTCTCATCCGGAATCGCGCCGGTGCCGAACGTTTCCGCCATTACGGAAACGGGATCCGCGACGCCGATGGCATAGGCAAGCTGCACTTCAATCTTGCGCGCAACTCCCGCCGCCACAAGATTCTTCGCCACGTGCCGCGCCATGTAGCATGCCGATCGATCCACCTTCGACGGGTCCTTGCCCGAAAACGCGCCGCCGCCGTGCCGGCTGTAGCCGCCGTAGGTGTCGACAATAATCTTGCGGCCCGTCAGGCCCGCGTCGCCCATCGGCCCGCCCACGACGAAGCGTCCGGTCGGATTGATGTGGAATTTCGTGTTCTTGTCCATCAGCGATTCGGGAACCACTTTGTGGATCACTTCATCGCGCACGGCATTTTGCAGGTCCACGTTGGAAACGGATTCGCTATGCTGCGTCGAGATGACGACGGTATCCACTCGCACCGGGCGGTCACCGTGATATTCAACCGTCACCTGCGATTTGCCGTCCGGCCGGAAAAAGTCGACGACGCCCTGGCGGCGAACCTCGGAAAGGCGCTGCACCAGTTTGTGGGCCAGCATAATCGGCAGCGGCATCAACTCTTCCGTCTCGTCGCAGGCGAAACCGAACATCAGGCCCTGATCGCCCGCTCCTCCAGTGTCCACGCCCATGGCGATATCCGGGGACTGGCGCTTGAGCGATGAAATTACGGCGCAAGTTTCCGCGTCAAAACCGTACTTGGCGCGGGTGTAGCCAACGTCGCGTACCACGTTGCGAGCTATATCGGAATAGTCCAGGACCGCCTTGGTCGTAATTTCGCCCGCGACCATGACGAGTCCTGTCGTCACGAGCGTTTCGCAAGCCACGCGTCCCGCGGGGTCTTCCGTAAGCACGGCGTCCAGCACCGCGTCGGAAACCTGGTCGGCAATTTTGTCCGGATGGCCCTCGGTCACCGATTCCGAGGTAAACAGAAATCTACGATTCTTGTCGCTCAAGCCAGCACCCCTTCTAAAAAATGCGCAAGGAAAAACAGGCACACCTTATGCGCGGGAGTCCATTTTTGTCCGAATCGACGCTAACATGCGACCCCAACCCTGTCAACGAATTGGGGCCAAACGTCGTGGGTCAACGCTAAATTGCGAGAATGTGAGGTTGGAATGCGCCGGGAACGCCAATCTCTCCGCCGCGGCGGACGTCGCGCAAACCGCCAATCGGGAGATTGGCGTTCCCGGGATTCGACCGGGCGAGCTACTGATCATCCGAAGCGTCTGCGGCGGTCCCCAGCGTTCCTTTTCGCCGCGCCAGCAAGAAATTGCGGATGAAGGGATCGAGATCGCCGTTCAGCACGCGATCGACGTCGCCCATTTCAAATTTCGTGCGGTGATCCTTAATCAGGCGGTAGGGCTGGAGCGTGTACGTCCGGATCTGGCTGCCGAAGCTGATGTCGCGCTTGGTGTCGTCCAGCTTGCGCGTTTCCGCCTGGCGCTTTTCGATCTCCGCTTCGTACAGGCGAGAGCGAAGCCACTTCATGGCCAGTTCGCGGTTCTTGTGCTGGCTGCGCTCGTTCTGGCACTGCACGACGATGCCGGTCGCCAGGTGCGTGATGCGCACGGCCGTTTCCACCTTGTTCACATTTTGGCCGCCCGCGCCGCCCGCGCGAAATGTGTCCACGCGCACTTCCTCGGGCTTCACGACGATGTCGATTCGATCGTCGATTTCGGGAATGACGAACACAGAGGCGAACGACGTGTGGCGGCGCGCGGCCTGATCGAACGGCGAAATGCGGATCAAGCGATGCACGCCGCTTTCGGTGGACAGAAAACCAAAAGCGTTCTCGCCTTCGACGCGCACCGTCGCGGATTTCAAGCCGGCGCCTTCGCCGGGCGTCAGGTCCATGACGGTCGCGGTAAATCCTTTTTGCTCCGCCCAGCGGAGATACATGCGAAGCAGCATTTCCGCCCAGTCCTGCGATTCCATCCCGCCCGCGCCGGGCTTGATGGTCATGATTGCGTTGAGGCGGTCGTTTTCGCCGGAGAGCAACGTGACGGTTTCGAGATCCGAAACGTACGTCTCGGCCGCAGTCATCTCGCGCTCAGTTTCCTTGAGGAGCGAATCGCGCTGCGCGGAGTCTTTCTCTTCCTCGGCCAGATGAAAGTAGGTATCGATATCGCTGGCCATGGTCTCCAGCTTCGCGTCCGAGGCGAGAACCGCCTCCGCGGCCTTGCGCTGCTGCATGACTTTCTGGGCTTGTTCCTGGTCCTGCCAGAAATCGGGCTGCGCGATTTTCTTTTCCAGGGAGGCTACGGTTTCGCGGCTGCGGGCGACGTCAAAGATAGCTCCGCACGAGTTCGATGCGCTTGCGAAGTTCTTCCTGCTGCCGCTGTAAATCTTCGATCATCATGATGTGGTGTCCCGCCGAATTAAGAAGTTTTGCGCGCGAACGCGTCGCGAGCAACGAACAACAGTAACACGAGCGCGAAGAGAACGCACAGCCACGGCAGCCAGTCGCCCCAGCGCGCATAGGGCGTCAAGTCCGCGCGAAACGCGTACGGAGCGTCCAGTTCCCCGCGAACATGCTCCGGCAACCGAGCCACGATCCGCCCGTACGGATCGACGGAAACCGTGATTCCATCATTCGTGTCGCGCAGTAGCCAGCGCCGGTTCTCCACCGCCCGCACGCGCGCCATCGCCAGATGCTGTCCCGGCGCGCCCGATCCGCCGAACCAGCCGTCGTCCGAAATGTTGATGAAGAGTTGCGCCCCGGCGAGCGTGAAGCGGCGCACTTCATTCGGGAAAATCGCCTCGTAGCAAATGTAGACGCTGAAGGGGCCGCCGGAAATGTTCCCGACTTTGTATTGCGAGCCGTGCTGAAAATCCCCGATTAACCCCGTCAAGCCCTGCGCAAAAAAAAGCCACTTCCTCCACGGCACATATTCGCTGAAGGGCACGAGGTGGATCTTGTCATACATAAAATCGAGCGCGCCGTCCGGGCCAAGAAGCGCGGCGCTGTTGTTCGCGCCGCTTTGGCCATTGCCCAGCGGCTTAAAATCGATCACGCCGACTAGAAAGCCGTTCCCTGCACCGCGCGCGATGCGCACAGCGCGAGCCTGAAAATTTCCGTCCTGGAGGGAAAACGGCGCCGGAACTTCCGGCCACACGACGATGCCGGGAGCTTTTTGCGCCGCCGCGATGCTGATCGATTCGAGCTGATCCATTTCCGCCGCGTGAACTTGCATCCAATTCGAGGGATAGCCGTTGGACACTGGAAAATTAGTTTGCACCAGATGCGCAACGTGATCGGCAGGAGCTTGCGGAACATAGCGAGGCCCCGCGAATGCAATCACGAACAGCACAGCATTGGCGGCGATCCACATCGTCTTGCCGGCCTGCTTGCGCTGGGACATTTGCAAAACGACCCAAGCCGCCAGGGCGTTGTAGGACGCGACCACCAGAGAAAGTCCAAAAATTCCCGTGATCGCCGTCAGTTGGACAAACACCAGATTTCCCGCCGCCACGTATCCAAGCAGATCCCACGGAAAACCGATGGCGGGCAGGTGCGTCATGGCGAATTCCATGGACACCCACAGGAAAGGCGCGGCCAGGCAGGCGCGGGCGCTGCTGAATTCGCCGGCCCGCGCGACCGCCGCCGCAAAGGCCGCATGGAAAAGAGACGTTGCAACGATGACCAGCGCGAAGACGGCTCCCGCCTGAATCATGGGAAGTGGGCCGTAGTGCCGCATTACGGTGTAAAACCACGGCAAGCTCAGCCCGTAGTACGCCGCGCCCTGCAACCATCCCAGCAGGAATGCAAATCGCGTCCCCGCGCCCAGCACTGCAACGATCAGCAGTGCCGGAGCGATCCATCCCAGAAGCGGGATATTAAAGGAAGGGTATGCCAGCGCCAGCGCAACGCCCGAAGCGAGCGCGAGCAGCAGCCGGACTGTTTTCGACAAGCTCATGGCCACGGCATTGTAGACCGTCAGTGCATCCGCCGCACACCGGGAAAACGCGGCTAGGGTCGGCATGGCCCGCTCTCGCAGCAATTTCATTGTGTCAAGAAGAGGAGCAGCGTACGATGCGCGAATCAGAGGGAGGGTTCTCCATGACGAAGATCGGAATAACGCTCACGGCGTTTTTTCTGTTGCTTGGGGCCCTGGCAAGTACCTCGGCACAACCAGCGTCCACCAGGAACACCATTTTGACGAACCGCATTGGTCCCTCCGGCGGAGAATTGTTCTTTGCCAACGGGGACGGAAGCGGGGAGCGCAAGCTCAACTCCGGCGGTAGCATGGACTACGACGCGATGTTTTCCGCCGATGGCAAATGGATCGTATTCACGTCCGAGCGCAACGGCTCCGCAAATATTTACCGAATCCACCCGGACGGTTCCGGAGTGGAGCGGCTGACGGATGACGATGGATTTGACGATCAGGCGTCGCTTTCGCCGGACGACAATCAACTGGCCTTCGTCTCCACGCGCGGCGCCGGAACGTGCAACATCTGGATCCTGGACATCAAAACACGAAAGGCGCGCAATTTGACGGGCGTGCCGGCTCTGCAAGCGGCCGCGGGGAAAATGGACGGCTTTTACAGGCCTTCCTGGTCGCCGGACGGCAAATGGATCGCTTTTTCCTCCGACCGGGGAACGGACTTCAGGAGGCACAAATTCCCCCTGCCTGGATTCGAACACATTCAAGAGGCAAGCATCTATGTGATTCAGCCGAATGGCGAGGGTCTGCGCAAACTTTCGCCGGAAGGTGAAATGGCGGGTTCGCCGAAATGGTCGGCTGACGGCAAGCAACTCGTCTTCTACGGCTTGGACGACGAATACACATTTGCGGCGCGTTTTATTGGGAACGCCGTCTCGCAGATCATCTCCGTGGACGTGGCCACGGGCGCCCGGTCGGAGCGCACCTCCGGTCCCGGCCTGAAAGTTTCGCCGCAATTCTTGAGCGCCGATCGAATCGGCTACCTCATCAAGGGCCCGGGACAAAAGGGAGAATTGGCGTTCACGACGGGAGAGCATGGAGCGGACGCGCCGGCTCCAGGAGTGATCCGCAACCCTGCGTGGTCGCCCGACGGCAAGCAATTGGTCTATGAAAAGTTCGCCTACGATTCGAAGCAGAACCAGCCGCTCTACTCCAAGGATCAGACGTTCGAACTCCGATACACGGGCGAATTCCCCTCGATTTCGAGCACCGGGAAGCTGGCCAACAGCCCTTTCGGGGATGTCGCCGCCCTCCGACTCACCCCCTTCGATAAGATTGCGGTATATGTGAGCGATCTGGACGGCGCGAACCGCAAGCAGCTCTACGAGCAAGACGGCGGAGGAGCCTTCTCGCCGTCGTGGTCGCCGGATGGACAGTGGGTTGTTTTCGGATACGGAGCAATTTTCAACGACCGCGAAACCAAGCCCTCGCAACTGATCATGATCCACGCGGACGGCTCCGAAAAGCGTGAACTCACGAGCGGCCCGCTCAATAGCGGATTCCCGAGCTGGTCGCCGGACGGCAAGCACATCGTATATCGCGTCTGGAAAAAGGATGACCGGAGCATCCAAATCCTGAACGTGGAAGACGGCAAGAGCACCAAGCTCACGTCGGGGCAAGACAACTTCCCCACGTGGTCGCCGCTGGGCGACCGCATCGGCTTCACGCGCGATACCGGCGGCACAAACTCTTACGAAATTTTCACCATCCGGCCGGACGGCACCGATCTGCAGCAATTGACGCACGCCCCCGGAAACGACGCGCACTGCGCGTGGTCGCCCGACGGCAAATACATCGTGTTCAGCAGCGCGCGCTTGGGCTTTCGCGATGAAACGGCGCTCTATGACGGGAGCCCGCAGCCCTACGCGGAGCTTTTCGTGATGAATGCGGATGGATCAAACCAGCGCCCCATCACCAGCGACAAGTGGGAACAGGGCACTCCCGCCTGGGTGCCGGCGATGGCCACGCATCAAAGCAAGAAATAAGATTTCGCCGTTCGGACCGCGCCGGCGAGATCTGATCTCGGCGAATCGCAGCGGCACCGGTCTCAATTCATACGGCCATAGTCGCCCGTTGCTGCCCGAGTGACGCCGTACTCGGAAGCGAAACCCTACCAATAATTGAACCATTTAGATCCCGGTGATGGGTGCCGGTTGAGCTGGCACGACTTACCGGGATTGGGCAGTCGCGCCGTAAACCCTCTCGGTAACTAATATAGAGATATACTCCGTTGCGATGGTTGAAAATGGAATTACAACTGAGGTGGCTCGGCGTAGCTGGCGGCTGCCTTCATATACTGCAATCGTTGCGTTTGCCATCTTTGTCCCGATTGCGATCTCCAATCCCGACACGTTCTTTTTTTCTAGCATATTGCTTGTAGCTCCAACTCTCCTTCTTTTCAGCCTTGTATTGATTGTCTTGCTGATTAGTGCAGCCTTCAGCCATGGTCGTGGTCAGGTCCTGCCGATTTTGGCAACGATTGTGATCGCTTGGACCATTCCCGTTTTCTCGTTTTTCTACAACCGTGCGCGTCCGTTTGAACTCCACGAGACCGCCCGATGGTTGGCGTGGTCGCATGAATACAAGCGCGAAGTGCTGTCACAACGAGCATCAGCCAACAGAGATTTCAAGTACATCGAATGGGACGCAACTGGATATGCCGGGGTAGCAAACAATACGGTCTACCTTGTGTTCGACCCGGCGGATTCCCTCTCAGTGGCGGCCAAGAGGCATCAACCGGGCAAGTTCAACGGAATACCCTGTAAGGTCTTTTGGGTACGTCGTCTGGAGAGCCAATGGTACGCAGTTCTGTTTTACACGGATCAAACTTGGAACGAATGCGATTAGAGGGCATACAGTCGTGCTGAGCCCCGAGTTCTTCCCTAGAAGCGGTGCCACTATACCGGTGCGCTGCCGATTCGATTGATTGTTTTACATTCCGAGTTTCAAACGGCTAGAGAAGCAACCAACCGCCGTCAACACTCAGATTGACGCCATTTACCGACTGGTTTTCCAGGAGAAAAATCACGGCGCCGGCGATGTCCGCCATCGTCGGCAAACGTCCGGTCGGCGTGCGAACTCTCACTCGTTCGAGGACCTCGGGCGGTTTTCCGCTCCAGGCTGGACTGTCGCCGACGATCCCCGGATGAATCGCGTTCACGCGGATTGGTGCGAGTTCCACAGCGAGTGTGTGCACCATGGTGGCGATGCCCCCGTTCACTGTGGAGACAGTGGTCGAACCGGGATAGGGCCGTTCCTTCGCCTGCCCGCCGAATAAGACGATCGAAGCTGCCGGCTCGAAGCGCGTCGCAAGCGCATGAATGACCTCGGCGTAGCCTACGAGCTTCAGCGTCATCAGCCGCGTCGCGCGGGCAATGTCGAATTTGCGCACGCTGTTGTCATCGCGTTCGATCGCCGCGATGACCAGGCTTTTCACCTGGCCGATCTGCGCGAGGCGGCCGGCAATCTCATTCGGATTGGCAAGATCCAATGCGAGGCCCCGGCACCGGCCGCCAATTTGCGCGGCGACGGCCTCGGTTTTAGCCTTGTCGCGGCCGGTGATCACGACGTCGTCTCCGCGAGCCGCGAGCATCTGAGCGAGCTGCCGTCCGATACCCGAAGTTCCCCCTACGATTACAACACTGCCTTGGTCAGACATACCGCCTCCCGTCCATCGAGAAATTTTTGCTCAATGATATCGTACGCGATCTTCAAATCGGCCGATCCATTTCAGTGACACTGGCCAGTCGCATCAGCACTTGCTTTTTTGCGCTGAGGAAGGCGCTGCGAGCTTCTCCTTGAGGTACTCCCAATCACGGTTGAATCGGTATCCGTACCTCGGCGGAAGCTGAGGGGACTGGGTCTCGAGCCAGCGCACGGTGCCGTTGCTCGTGTTGTAAAAGGCGTGGACGCAGCCTACGCCGGTCCAGAACGCATCGCCTACGTGAAGCGTGTACCGGGCGTCATCGGCGACTGCTTCCACGCTGCCGGAAAGAATGACATACGATTCCTCCAGAGGGTGGTCGTGCAGGTGTGCGACGCCGCCGGGCTGGTATTCAATCATGAACATGGTTGAAAGCTGCGCGTCCAGGCGCTGATCGACGAGCATCTTAAGGGCGATCCCGCTGTAGGCGAGAAGCGCGGTCGACATGCTCGCGGACACCGTCGGAGCGCCGACGCGCGAGCCGGCCTTGAGCTCGTCGAGCACAATATCGCTCTCCAGCATTCGAAACAGGTGCCGGGAACGCGGGTCGCGGATGTCGAGCTGTTTCATGTCGTACTGCGCGGGCTTGCCCGTGAAAAACGTGTCGTCGGGTTTGCCATTCGCGCGCGGCTGCGGAGACAGCATATCGATCCACTTTGCGCTGCCCTTCGCAGGCCCCAGCCACGCGTGCGGCACACCGACCGGAACGAGGCCGCAAGCGCCGGGGACAAGAGGAAAGGCGTCGCCGTCCAGGATGAGCGTGGGCTGGCCTTCGAGAACGTAGAAGCTCTCTTCGAATGAGTGGAGATGCGTGTTAATCACGCCACCCGCTTTGAGGGCGCACACCCCCAGCCCCATGTGCACCGAACCGGAAGTTCCATCAACCAGGGAACAACGGGTAAACGACTTGCTATTCCCCACATAGGCGGGCACAAGTTTAATGTCCTCTGCGCGTAGCAGATGATGCATGTATTTCTCCTCTCCCTTGTCGCGCGTCGAGATTGTAATGGACGGCCCAGTGCGACTGTCAAATGTTAAACGTTTGGAGCATAGCCTTGGCGCACTCGTGAGAAATTTAGTTTGCCCGGAGAAAAGCAAACACATCCTGAGCCAGAAAATCGCAATGGTAAAGCCGGCTTGGCGGACAGATGCCAGGCTATCGCGACAATATGGCCGAGAGTGCGCTCTCCATTTTTGCAGTGGAAGCGCCTTCGCTCGTCTTCGCACGCCACGCAATAAAGCCATCAGGCCGCACGAGGACCGCACCTGTCGCATCGATTCCAAAGGCCGGCAGGAATTCACCGTTGGAATCTGTCAGCCCGTCCGCACCCACGCGGTGGACAGCGAGATTGATCCTCAGGTTCTTCGATGCCTCCTCGCCACACTTGCACCACGCATTCGATTCCGCGCCTCCAAGCAGGGCGAAGTTCTTCCCGAAAAAGTCCACCGTGGATATTTGCCGGCCGTCCTGTGCGAGCCAAACGTGCGGGGCGCGCGTTCCCGGACGCCCTTTGGATTCCCGCGGGTTTTCGTGGACGCGGGCGTCGTTCGCATCTTCGGGAATTACGGCGGAGGAATGATAGATATATCCCATTTCGATGTTCAAGTCGTTGACCACGGGCTCGTGCGGATCAGCCGGAAGGTCTGGGGCGACGCGCTTCACGTAGCGTGCGTAGGCCTGTTCGACGGTGAAGGCCGACGCCGGACGTCGCTCTGGCTCGTACGTGGAAAGCAGTTCCGGATCCGCGAGCCCTTTCAGCACCAGCGCGAGTTTCCAGGCAAGGTTGTGAGCGTCCTGCACGCCCGTATTGCCGCCGAAGCCGCCATTGGGCGTCATGACGTGCGCGGCGTCTCCCGCAATCAGGACGCGGCCCGCGCGGAATCGGTCGGCTACGTCGGCGGCGGAATCCCAGTGCATCACGTTTTCGATGGTAATGGGGATATCGTCCCTGCCGAGGCCCGCGCGAACAAATTCCAGGCTGCGTTGCTCCGTTAAGCCCGTGGATACGTCCGTCACCGGTTGGCCGGAATCATTGGCGATGTTGACGGCGAGGAAACCGGACTGGAACGGCTTTTCAATTCGGAAGAAACCGCGCAACACGGGATTGAATACGTAAATGACAGTCAAATTCCGATCCCGCATTAGCGGTTCGACATTGGCGCGAAAATAGATCGTGATGCTCTTTGAAAAAGTGCCGTGGCCCGCCATGTGAATTCCCAGCCGCTCGCGAACGCCGCTGCGCGCGCCGTCTGCCGCCACCATATAACGCGCGCGCACGGAAGTGGCCTTTCCCGTGTCGCGGTTGCGGACGATGGCGCTTACTCCGTCCGCGTCCTGCTCGAAGGAAACCATCTCCGTCCCGAAGAGCAGTTCCGCGCCGAGTTCCTGTGCGCGCGACTTCAATAGCGGCTCGAGCAGACTCTGTGAGATGAAGCAGCGCTTACAAGGGCTGATGTCGGTAACGCCGGCGTTGAGGTTGGCAATGTAGCGTTCGATTTCCGCGCCGGCCAGCGACTCGACGGCCAGAATAGCGCCATCCTGGACGAATTGCTCGTCGGACTTTTCCCGGACGGTCTGCTCGACGCCGACGGTGCGAAATACCTCCATCGTACGTTGGCTGATCTGCGCGGCTCGAGGATGAATCGCGGTGCCACGATGATTCTCCACAGCGAGCGCACGTATCCCATGGTGGCCAAGAAGCAGCGCCGTGGACAGGCCAACCAAGCTGCCGCCAACAATTAAAACCGGAATATCAATGTCAGGCATGGCCGGGCACTCATAGGGAAACTGAGGGTAGTAAATCACTTCCGGAGCCCGTAGGCAAATCACTGAATGGCTGGCGAGAATTTGGCTTCAGGAGTATCATGCGCGAAAGTTGAACAGGCTTCTCAGGCTGGGGAAAATCGGCCCGATATTTTTTGTCATTCCGAGCGAAGCGAGGAATCTCTCTTTCTTTTCATGGTGTCAAATCCAAGAGAGATTCCTCGCTTCGCTCGGAATGACAAAATAAACAACTTTTTCCGCAGCCTGTTCTGCGCAAATAAAAAACTGTCGTGGTATTTTCGCACGTTGAGAATCGAGGCGCGAATCCATGTCTAAAGCTGCCAGACCTGTCATGTTGGTAGGCGGAGTTCCCGGAAATAGTGCCGAGGAAGTATTTCGTACGCTGGCCCCGATCCTCGGGGATCTGGCCGTTGGCTTCACCGACGGAGAATTTGGGGTGCGGCGCTTCTGGATATATTTCGTGCTCGTAAACACCTGGGAGAAGCATCCCGACCTGGAAGAGATCAGGGCTGTCGTTCCGGTCGGAGGCGGGATGCCCGCGTTTCTTCCAAAGGACTACGACACTTTGCAATGGTATGGCGCGAAGCCGGGGGTGAAGAAACTCTCGCGCATTGAGACGCTGGGTTACCCGGATGTGGCAGCCGCGTCCTACAAGGTGTTCTGCCGCTTGCGTGACGAGGGAGTGATCCCACGCGGCGTGCGCTTTCAGCAGTCACTCCCGTTTCCCGACGATGCCTGCCGACTGTTCACAGATACCGCCCGGAATATGGACTTGATGGTGGATGCCTACATGGATGTAATGAAGCGCGATGTCGTGCGCCTGTGTGAAATCATTCCCCACAATGACCTGGTGATTCAGTGGGACATCAACTGGGAAACCGTCGCACTGGAACACGGCGATCACTTGCCGGATGCCGCTCCAATGCAGTTCAAACCGAATGGCGACCCCATGGACCGTTTCCTGCACTACGTCCGCGAGCTGAATACCCCGATCCCCAAAGCGGTTATCGTCGGCATGCACCTGTGTTACGGCGATCTCCACCACAAGCATTTCAAAGACCCCGTCGACCTGGCGACGAGCGTTTCGATGGCCAACCGGGCGCAGGAAGTTTCGCCGCGTCCGATCAATCACGTGCAAATGGCTGTGCCGCGCCATCGAAGCGACGATACCTATTTTGCGCCGCTCAAGAATCTCCGGTTCGGGGATGGCGCCGTTTACGCGGGCCTCGTACATTACACCGATGGAGTGGAAGGAAGCTTGAAGCGGCTGGCGGCCTTCAAGCGGCATTATTCCGGGCCCACAGGAGTGGCTACGGAGTGCGGCCTCGGCCGGCGCCCGGCCGACCAGTCACTGAAAAAGCTGCTTGAAATTCATCGCGACGTCGCGGCCGCGATCTAATTCACTCCGCGGGCCTTGCCGAATCGGTCAAAAGCCAACGAATCCTTAACGCGAGAGGAATCAATCGGACCAGGCGAGATAGCCGGGGACGATGATGTTAATGACGGGCACGATCATCAGTATGCCCCACCAGTTCGGTTTGTGCCGCGCCTCAGCGATGGCCATCCAGACGATGATCGCGATCACGATATTGACCAGCGGGATCAGAAACAGGATGAACCACCAGGCGGGTTTCCCGGCGATATTGAACATCAGGAAGATGTTGGCGATGGGAATCCAGGCGAGCCAACCGTTTGGCGTATTCGTCTTGGTGGCGATGGTCATGAGCGCCAGAGCCATGTAGACGTAGATCACCGCAAGGAAAATGAAAAACGTCGTTCCAAACATCATCATCGCGCTCTTGGGTTCCATGAAGTTCCTTCCCCCGGTGAGAAACGGAATGGAGATTCCGGTGCGTTCAGGCCGGATTTCCGATTTAGCCGGAATTTCTGTTTTGACGCCGAGATGGCCGTGATTGTACATCGAATTCGTCCGGCCGCGACCTTGTGGAACCGTGATTGTCCGGAGCGCCAACACGGCGCCGCCTTTTTCAGAATTTGACATTCGGGTGTATATTCGTCTGCGTTGCTATGGACCTAAGTTTATGAGCTACTGGATCAGGATTCTCGCTCTCGTTTCTCTGGCGTCCTTGCCGGCTGCCGCGCAAGTGCCGCAGTCGGTTCCCAACGGCCTTCCTTCGTGGGCCTACAACATTCCGGATAAGGTGCAGCCGCCCACTGTGAAGGCGACAGGCCCAGTGAGCGTGCCGGGCAGCGCCAAAGTGCTTGACCCCGCTCAAGTCACGAGCAGCGGAAATCCGCCCGATTGGTTTCCCGATGAACATGGTCCCGCACCGCGAATCGTGAAGGATGAAAGCGGAGCGGCCAAGATGGCTTGCGGCACCTGCCACCTCATGTCGGGGCAAGGGCATCCCGAATCCGCCGACATTGCGGGTCTTCCCGCGGAGTACATCGTGCGTCAGATGAGCTATTTCAAGACGGGAGCGCGGAAGGACGACGATCGCATGGGCCCGATTGCGAAAGTCGTGTCCGATGAAGATGTGCGGCAATCCGCTGAATACTACGCGGCAATCAAGCCAATTCCCTGGGTGAAAGTGATCGAAACCGCCACGCCGCCCAAGACCTACGTCAGCTCCGCGGCGCGCCATCGACTTCTGGACCCGGCCGGCGGCACTGAGCCAATCGGCCATCGCATCATCGAAACACCGGTCGATCCGGTCCGAACAGCGGATCGCGATCCGCATTCTTCTTTTTTGGCTTACGTTCCTCCCGGCAGCATTGCCAGGGGAGAGGCGCTCGTGAAGACCGGTGCCTCTGGTAAGACGATTCAATGCGCGAGCTGTCACGGGGAGGGCCTGAAAGGTCTTGCTGATGTACCAAGACTCGCTGGCCTGCAGCCGGTCTATATCGCCCGGCAACTCATCTGCATTCAGAATGGATCAAGCAACGGCGCTGCCGTGGAGCCGATGAAGAAAGTGGTTGCGAACCTGTCCGAAGACGACATTATTGCAATCTCCGCGTACCTCGGATCGCTCCCGCCGAAGTGAACACGAGAGAGCCCTCAGCGTTTGGCCTCTTGTTTCGGTCTCAAAAAGGAAGAATTGGAATAGCTATTTCTCGAAGTCCACGAACGAGGCGTTGTCGGTGCAGGCCTGCTCCAGGATGTCCCAGTCCGCATGCAGTGAAAAGCCGAAGTGCACATCCCACGGTTTGGCCAGCGCTTTGGGGTCTTCCATGGTGATGTCGAGTTCCAGATTGTTCTGATCGAGGCGGTGAAAACGCTCGATCACGTGCAGCTGATCGCTGTGGGCGTGTCCGACGCGATCGAGCCACGTCTTTTCATTGAAGCCCACCGTATCCACAACGAAAATATCTCCGTCCCAGCGGCCGATGGAATGGCCCATGTAAGTTGGCGTGATGTCGTCGGGATGTTTGCGCCCGTCGGTGAAAATGTAGCGCACGAGGTGGTCATACTCGTAGATGAATAGGACTGCTTTTGGAGTATGAATCACCTGCATCGGAACCGGCTGGAGATAGATGCGCGGCGTGCCCGGAGGCAAACACTTGGTGAGGATCGGATCGTTCGTCTCCTTGAGGTTGTACTCGCCGTTGTTGGAAGCCTTGGCCAGCTTAAATTGCTGCTGCCCCCACTCTGTCATTTCAGGCGCTTGCCTGCCGAATGTACTGCCGCCGTAGCCGCGGCGCCCGTTCCACACGCCAGTCAAATCGTGGGGATCGTGGGGAGGACCGGGGACGGGGGGCGCAGGGCCGCGCATCTGCCGCGCAGCAGCGGCACCCTGCTGGGTCGGATTCGGCGGCGCTTCATCCTGAGCGAACAAAGAAGCTGAAACGAACGATACTGCGCTCAAGAGAAAGACAACGAGGATCCACTGCTTTCGCATATATCGGATTCCTTAAAACATTCGGAATCTGGCCTCCTCATCATGATTGCAAATCTGCATTTCGATCAGAGGTCCTTTAGGCTACGGTGTGGAGGATCCTCCAGCTTTTTGCCCCATCACCCACGCCTTCATGTTCTTCCAGTCCGGGTCGTCCTCGGAGGCAAATTGCCTGCCGCCCTGGTGGGTGTCGGCGAGGCCGCCCGCTTCCGGCGCAAGCGGCATTCGCAGAAAGAGGCTTAATTCCGGCTTGCCCGGGACCACCAGTTTCGAGACGGTCTCAAAGTTATGGCGAGACTGCTCCTCGGTCCAAAAGCTCGCCCCTTGCGGAAGCATGTCCAGGCTAAGAGGTCCGCCACCATGACGCATGACTTGATGGCAAACGTAGCAGCGGGCGTGTTCGTCCGACCGCTTTTTAAGAAAGATCGGCTCGACATTCGTCTTGAAATACGCGTAATCAAGCTGCGGCCCTTGCGCGTCCGGGCCTCCGGAAGTCTGCGCCGTAACGCGGGGAACGAACACGTACAACAAGACGGCGGCTGCTACCAGGAAACCAGCAAAGATTGTTCTTGGCAGAACTCTTGAAATCATAATCACCTCACATTTGCCAGCTCAAAGTCTGCGTTACGGCCAGAAGTTACGCGTCTCGTGCTAACGTCGGATTTACAACCTCAACGCAGGACCAACGTGCTGATCCGGTCGGGCATCTCGTGGACGGGGATGCGAGTCACCTCTTTGATTGCCTGCACATCGATCGCGGTGATCGACTTGGTCCCGCAAGTGGAAACGTAGACGGTCTTGCTGTCGGGAGTGAAGGTGATCCAGGCGGGTCCACCACCTCTTGGGTTCTTTCCCGGAACCTCGGTTTCCGGTAAGGAGACATGCCCCATCAGCTTGAGGTCGGGGAGCGAGTAGACGAAAACAGCGTTGGCCGGCCGGCTGTTGGTCCAGAGAGTTTTATTGTCCGGCGAGATGTTGATGCCGTGGCTGATGCCTTCGCACCCTGGAGGGAACCCGGAGGGTTCGTCGGGATTCTTGATTCTCGCCACTTCTTTGTGCGTCGCAAAATCGACGACTGAGAATCCGTTCGTTCGATTCAGGTTTGCGAAGATCCGGTGGCCCGAGCCGTCGGGGTTACTCTCAATAATTACCGGGAGCACTCCCTGGTCATACTGGACCTCCCAGGCGACTTCCATCTTTTGGAGATCGAAAACGGTTATGAACTGTCCCCCTGGGGAGCCGGCGGCCGCGAACTTCCCGTCGCCTGTCAATGCCACGTCGTGAAGACCGCGCCTCACGGGAATACTCTTGATCTTCTCCAGGGATTTGGAGTCGATGATATCGAGCGCCCCGGCATCCACCGCCTCTGTGCCGGTATTGCGGATGCAGATCACAATCAGCTTTCCATCACTCGTGACACCCGCATCGTTGGCCCAACCGCTGAGAGGCACCTTCTTGATGGTCTTTCCGCTCTTGCGATCCCGAACGTCGAGGACGTCCTCGCTCCTGCTGGTGATATAGAGCCGGCTTCCGTCGGGAGAGAATCGAATCACCTCGGGCGACTCGATGCCTTTGATCACCTCCACGACCTTGTTCGTCGCAGTGTCGATCACATCAATCGTGGTTCCGCCTCTATTGGCGACATAGATCCGGGCCGTCGCAGCCGCCAGGGGCAATGCCGCAGTCAGCAATCCAAGCAGCAGCCACGCGTACTTACGCCCGCGGAAATATTTTTTCACGGAAGTTAAGGTCATAGTGGGAAGGCGCTCCTAACCCTTCGGCGCAGAGAGTAGAACCGCGCGAGCATCAAGTCAAGTAAGTCAGCACAGCAGATCTCTACAACCTCAGTCACCGCTGCAGTCTATTGACGACGCTCACGGAAGCGCCCCTACGTCTACTTGAAGTGGATAGGTCCTCACAAACGGATTATCGGATCGCGGCCCAACGCAGTACAGGAAAAAAGCCCCATCCCAATAAGACCTAGTCAGAATATTTTGACAAATGGCAGTTCCCACAGTCCCTGGTCAGAAAGCTCAAACCGCGCCGTTCTGAATGGGAGAAAAACCGCTGTCCGCAACGCGGGCACCGCCAATTGCGCAGACGATAGGCCATGAAAACGAGAAGAATCACCCAACTGACATTCACAAAGCGAAATACAGAATCGAACCTTGAGACAGGTAAAACGACGAAGAGTGTCACGGCTACGGGGAAATAGACTACCAGAACAAACAAGAGTCGGTTCCTATGTTTCTTGTACACCGTCCATTCATGTACGTAGCCGTTCGTCACGCACCGATGCTATCAAAGCTCTCAAATTGAATACGGCCCTTTTTTTTCGTGTAAGAACTGGGAGCCAAGTCCCGATCAACGAGTTTATCGGATTATGCTGTGCAGATTCGGATAGTCCGATTGCCTGGCCAGATGCGATTTTCAGTCAGTGTGCAAACTCGTCGGCCGTCCCGCATTACTAGTCTTAGGGACGGGGCGCCTCGATACGAGTCACCATATAAGTGATCGTTCCCTCGAGCGAGCTGAACCGATGCGGCACGCCCGGTGGAATCACGACTACATCGCCCGGTCCTATCCGGCGGCTCTCGCCGCCTTGAATCGTGCCCCTGACGCTGGGGCCGGCGGCTTCCGAGGTGAGGTCCACAGGCTTCCCATCCACGAGCGTGCCTCCGGTCTCAAACATCCCGGCGCCCGTGAGGATTTGGTAGACCTCCGTCACTCTTTCGTGCAGCAGGGAGCTGTCGGGGGTTTTTCCCGGTATCCGCCGGAGGATCACGATCGTAACTTTGTATGCGCCCGTGTCGACTGTCTTGATGGGTTTGTCAAAGGTCGTGCTGGCCGGCGGCATCTGCCGCAGGGCAGCGTCAATCTCAGCAGTCGTAACGTAGGCTGCCGCGGCGGTGTTGTCGGCCGGTTTGGCGAACAATAGCGATGGAAAACCTGAACACCAGATCGTTGCGGTGCAGGCTACGAAGGCCGCGAATAAAAATAGTCTCGTCAGGAAACGACTATGCTTCATTTGCATGGAGTAACCTCCAACAATTTTTGAAGTACCTGAAATTCCGATGCGATGTGAAACCTGGTGTGATGCTACACCGGACGCTCAACCAGCGAAAATATATCGCTGAGCTTGCTCTTGTCGCAAATTTATTGTATCGAAGGCAAGAGAAGAGTAGGATGCGCCTAAGTTAGGCCCAATTCGAAATTCTGTGAAGACGGTCCCCTCCTGCGTCCACGCAGGGAACATCCCGAGAGGAGGACAAGCTATGCCAGCCTCATATCACATCGACAAAGCGCGACGCTTGGTCGTTAGCACTGCATCCGGCCTGGTGACAGCGGCAGACCTGTTGGCTCATCAGCGGCGGCTTCTGGGCGATCCCGATTTCGACCCGGAGTGTTCTCAGATCGTGGATTGCACGGCTGCTACTGGGATCGATTTCAGTCCGGAGGAAGTGCGTGCGGTGGCGGCCGCGACAATCTTCTCGGCTCATTCCCGGCGCGCAGTGCTGGTTACAACGGACGAACAGTTCGGATTTGCCAGCATGTTCAAAATGATGCGTGAAGCGCAGGGCGAATACGGAATCCGTGTGTTCCGCGATCGCGCCGAGGCGTTGCGCTGGGCGGAGCCGCAAGAGCAGGCGGCCTCCAGAACTGCGTAGTAATGGCGCTGGGCAGATGAGCTTCGGTAAGCCGCGGAAGTGTATCCGATTGGCTGCAAAAAAATGCCCGTTCCGTCCCGAAATACACGGGACGGAACGGCCTCTACAAAACCGTCCCGCGTCGTTGTTGGTTGGTTTTGTAGAGGCCGCCCGTTTTTGGAGCGGGCAGCGGTTTGCGACTATTTCCCCTTGTAATCTACAAACAAATCGGGGAACTGCTGCTTCAACGCACTGATCTTGGGCAGGTCGCAGATCTGAATGTAAGAGCTGTTTGGATTCTTCAGCGCATAGTCCTGGTGATAATCTTCGCCACGATAGAAGCCTTTTAGCGGCGTGACATCCGTAACGATCCGCTTCGGAAAAACTTTCGCGGCGTCGAGCTGCGCGATGTACGCCGTGGCAAGTCTCTTCTGCTCGTCGTTGGAGTAAAAGATGGCCGAGCGGTACGAAGTGCCGACGTCCGGTCCCTGCCGGTTGAGTTCGGTTGGATCGTGTGCCACGGAAAAGAAGATGCGAAGCAACTGGCCATACGTAATGCGTGACGGATCGTAGACGACCTCCACCGATTCGGCATGTCCTGTTGTTTCGGTGACGACCTGATCGTACGTCGCGGTCGCCGCCGAACCACCGGCATACCCCACCGTGGTCTTGAGGACTCCCTTCACCCGTTCGAACACGACTTGCGTGCCCCAGAAACAACCGCCGGCGAAAACGGCCGTATCTCTTCCGGCCGCCGTTGCCAGCGGCGCGTCAACCTTTGGGGGAGGGATTGGCTGGCCCGGCGCGGCGCTTGCGCCAAACGCCAGGATCGAGAACGCAAATGCAAAACTCAAAAACAAACGTGTTGGCATAGGAATGTTCCTCACAAGCTCGATTATAGGACGTTTTTGGCCCGGAAGGAAAAATCTGCCTCGACGATTGCCCATTTGGGTGTACGTTATCGGCGGGCGGGAAGTCAAAATGGAAACCTGGGAACGCCAATCTCTCCGCCGCGGCGGACGATTTGCGTAACGCCAATCGGGAGATTCGCGTTCGCGGGGTTGCCCCCGTTTCGGCGAATCTCGCGAAACGGGGACAAGCAGCGCGAGAGGCTAAACAGAGGAGGAACGCCGATGAAAGTGGCCGGTCGAGCGATTGTTGTAGGAGTGATTGTCTGCGCCGTGATTGCCGTGATGACGTTGATAAATTTTTCGACTACCGAGAGGGTGAGCGCGGCACAGCAAAAAGCGGCGGGTCAGTGGGTCGATCCAGCAAACCCAAGTGACGAACTTGTGGATGGCCCGTATCGTGTCGACCCGAACTGGCCCAAACCCTTGTCCACATTGTTTCCGGAGGAGAAGGGCTGGACGTGGGGCGCGGTCCAGGGCGTGTTCGTCCAGAACCCGGAACGCATTTTCGTCGTGATGCGAGGCGAGCTGCCCGATTTAACAAACGCCAAGAAAGCCTACGTCGAGCTCCAGACCGCTTTCGGATTGACGGCGCACGTGGAAGTTCCCGGGCGCGGGATGTACACGCGGAACGCGTCCGTGGGTCCCTACGCCAGCCCGGGCGAGGCCTCCGACGACTACATGGGCGTCGATGGCAAGGATTATCGATGGAAACACATCATCACGGTTTACGACACCGAGGGGAATGTGAAAGAGGCGTGGACGCAGTGGGATTCTCTGTTCAAGCCGGACAACCCGAATGTCTTGTCCCAGGGCCGCGTTCACAAAATTCTGATCAGTCCCTATGATCCGGAAAAGCGAGTGTGGGCCATCGACGACGGCCACGAAGTCATCCGGATATTCAGCAACGACGGCAAGAAACTTCTCCAGACGATCGGCACGTTGAACACGACGACCGAGCGGAACGCTAAGATGACGGGCAATACGGGACGCCCTTCGTACATCCAGAAGACCGGCCCGCCGAGCGAAACCTTCGGCCGTCAAACCGACATCGCGTGGTTGCCGGACGGCACCTTCTTCGTCACCGACGGGTACGAGGAAACGCGCGTCGTGAAATTCGACAAGAACGGCAAGTTCCTGATGGCCTGGGGCGAGAGGGGCGAGGCCGGCGGCCATGAGAAGCGGCCAAACTACTTCAATACCGTGCACGGCATCGCGATCGACAACCAGCGCCGGCTCTATATCAACGACCGCAGCAACCGGCGCATTCAGATCTTCGACGAAAATGGAAAATTCCTCAATCAGTGGTACCTCGGCGACGGACCCACCGCGACGTATCACATCTTCATGACCGCGGACCAGCACCTCTGGATGTCGGACGGTCACGGAAACTTCAAGTTCTACAAATACGACTTGAACGGAAAGCTGCTGTACACGTGGGGCACGATGACTCCCGAGGCGGGCGGACTGTGGGGAACGCACCAGTTCGGAGTGGACCAGGACGGCAATCTCTACACCGCAGAAGTGTGGGGCGGCCGTCCTCAGAAATTCGTCCCGCGAAAGGGCGCTGACCCTGCGTTGCTGATCGGCCAGCCGGTTCGCGCGGCTTGGACCAAGTAGAGTAGCGAAGAACATTCGCAGGCCGGGAGAAGACATTTTCTCCCGGTTTTTTACCTTGATGCAGGCGCCCGTAGCGTTTTCGTTGCTTGGGGCCGCGCCCTTAAAGTAACTCCCCGCAGTTACCGCTGCTAGTAAACGACGTTCTCGAAAATTGGTTTTTCGGAGTTGCCGCGCAATGGGGCGGTGCGAAGCCAGGATGGGCCGAAAAGCCACATTCCGATAAGCGGGGCCGGCATACCCATGTTCGGGTTGGGCAAGCTGACGCTGATGGAACTTCAGGCCAGAGCAACACAAAGTCTTTGAGGAGAAGAACACACATGCCAAGGGTTCGTGTCGCGGGATTCGGTCTTTCGTTGGACGGTTTTAGCGCAGGGATAGAGCAGAGCCTGGACGATCCGCTGGGCAAGCGCGGCCCGGAGATCTTTCAGTGGTTTTTCCATACCAAGACATTCTGTGCCATGCACGGGCAGGAAGGCGGATCTGTCGATGTGGACGACGTGTTCGCACAGCGGGGCAATGGAAAACTTTGGCGCCTTCATCCTTGGTCGGAACATGTTTGGTCCGGTCCGTGGCCGGTGGCAGGACGACTCGTGGAAGGGCTGGTGGGGTACCAATCCGCCATACCATGCACCGACTTTCGTTCTGACGCACTACGAGCGTGAGCCGCTCGTGATGGAAGGCGGGACGACCTTTTACTTTGTCACCGGCGGAATCGAAGAAGCGCTGCGGCTCGCGAAACAAGCGGCGGGTGGCAAGGACGTCAAGATCGGAGGCGGTGTTTCCACCGTGCGGCAGTATCTGCAGGCTGGGCTAATCGATTCCCTCCATTTTGCTCTTGCACCTGTTGCCCTCGGTCAAGGCGAAGCACTGCTTACCGGTCTTGACCTGCGCGCGATGGGATTTTCTGTGACGGAGCACGAGGCCACGGAGCACGCGACGCATGTTGTGCTCACGAGAAGATAGAAGGTGAGTCCAATTCCTGACAAACGGAATTCTTCGATGTTGGGAATCCGACAAATCCTAGATGACGATAAGCCGACTTCTCGGACCCATACCAGAAGCGTTGAACCGCGCGTGCCGCCGACATCAAGTTCCTGCGGAACTTTAACGGCCTTGATCGCGGCCCTCCGACGCTCCGAGTGAACTCAATCCAGAAGCGCGACGACGAGGCCCAGAGTCGGCATCCTATCCACGCCAAGCGTTAACCGTACGTGAGGGAGGTGCTTTGTCCGACCTCGATAATATAACCGTCAGGATCGCGGATGTAGCAGCGCGTCTCGCCGTACTTGGGGATCGGCTCCGTGATGAACTCCGCTCCTCGACTTTTCCATAATTCATAGCACGCTTGAATATCCGCAACGCGGAAATTCATAAAGCTGTTGATGTGATTCGGGTCGGGGACGCTGAGCGTTACCGTCGGCTTATCCGGAGTCGGCCCGCCCCCAACGTTCAGAATCATCCAGATATTCGCAAGCTGAAGGTACGCAGGCGCGTTGCCGTCACCCAGGCTCAGAATGCGAGCGCCGAAGACCTTTTCGTAGTAGCGAGCCGATCGCTCGACGTCGGCGACGGTGAGAAAATGCGCGATGCTTATCCCCTCTCGCGGGGGCATCTCATAGATCTTTTGTTCGACTTGTACACCGCTCATTGTCGACCCCTCTCAACTCCATTTTGATCCCCCGGATGGGCACCCATTTATACCCAAGGGACCTCCAGCGCGGCCATAGTAGCACGTTGTAAAAATTGACAGCGAATCACGCTTACCCGCCGAAATAATTAACAGAAATCTTGTCAGGTCCTGACAAACGGAATTCCCGGATGTTGGGAATCCGGCAAATCCCAGATGACGATAAGAGGACTTCGCAGGACTTGGCCGCGACCAATCCGGTTGCGCTAGAGTGTGTGTTGTAGTTTTATAGGAATGTCGTGCATGACATCACAGTCCAAATCGTTCGATTTGTTGACGAATGTCAACCTCGCTGGGTGGAATGCGAATTAGTTGATGCCGACGGTCGTCGCCATCTCATTATCGACAAAGTCCCAATTTTTACCCTCGATGACTTGCGTGCGGAAAGCAAATATCCGGTCCCCGGGATTGTCCGCTGTGAAGTCTTGAGAAAATATAAAGACGAAAGAGGGCGTGAACTGGTTCACGTTAGCACGGCCCAGCCGTGGGGCATAGAATCTACAGAAGGATTGTCCGAGTTCATTCTTCCCGCGAGTCTCGTCTCGCCCGTTCAAGAATGACATGGGGCATGTGGGCGCCACTTGCCATATGGCGATAAGAAGACTTATCAGGCGGTGGCCGAAATCTTCACCCACTTGAGGTGCTACTCAATTGTTGGACCCGCATCTCCAAAGGTAAAGACATTTCACAGACCGGACTCTGAATGTAGCTGCTGGGTCGCAGATGCAGAAAACTTGAGCAACTACAGTGACACGGTGTTGCGCGTCAGGAAATTGAGGATAAGCCTGTTGTGGTTCGTTTTTGATTGACGGTGATTCTCTTGGTTCACACTCGCACTCGCCTTCGATGTTAAACGTGTAAACCAGTCGATACTTATTAAACTGCTCTGTACATCCCCGACACTCAAACTGAGATTGTCGGGCGCTAGTTACCGCAGATTCTTTCAGCAGTGGATGCCCACTTGACACAACTACAGAATCAACGACACCATCCGGTCGGACAGTGAGGACTAAATCTACATCTCCTGTAATGTGTGCTGCTCGTGCCAATGGCGGATAAATTGGATGAACGAGTTTAGTGAGGAAAACGCCGTTCTGGGGACTGACTGCGTCGGAAAGGTCTTGGGCAGCACAAGTTTTGTGCGAAACCAAAAAGAGCAGGCACAATCCCAACACTAATGCCGTCGTCCGGCTGTGAAATACACTCAACATGTCCTTCGCTACCTTGATACGAGTATATGCCCACCGCGCTGGCTCGGATAGGTCCTGTGAACCGGCAGGGATTACCGGTAACTGGGAATTTGGCAAGAGCCAGTTACCGAGACTTCACGGGAGCTGAGACAAGCGTGGTAGCATTCGTCACGGCAAAGCCTACGGACAATGGAAGAACCTCTCCGGTCCGAAATCACACAAGGCGCCACGCTGCGAGGCAATGAGTACGGTTGGAGAGCGGTAATAGTCGGGGCAGGGCCTGAAACATGTCGAAAAAAATCGGCTTTCTCTCGTTCGGGCATTGGACCGAGTCCCCCGGCTCGCAGGTACGCTCGGCGGCCGACTCCTTGCTTCAGTCTGTCGAGCTTGCTGTTGCCGCGGAAAACCTGGGCGCTGACGGCGCATACTTTCGCGTTCACCACTTCGCGCGCCAGCTCAGTTCGCCGTTCCCGCTGCTTGCCGCCGTCGGTGCACGCACGCGCACAATCGAGATCGGCACGGCCGTGATCGACATGCGCTACGAAAACCCACACTACATGGCCGAAGACGCCGGGGCAGCCGACCTGATCGCCGGCGGCCGACTGCAACTGGGCATCAGTCGCGGCTCGCCGGAACAGGTGATCGACGGCTGGCGCCACTTCGGCTACACGCCGGCGAAAGGCGAGAGCGATGCGGACATGGGACGCCGCCATGGTGAGGAGTTCCTCGACCTGCTGAAGGGCGAGGGCTTCGCCAAGCCCAACCCGCGGCCCATGTTTCCGAATCCGCCCGGGCTGCTGCGCGTCGAACCATATTCGGTAGGCCTGCGCGATCGCATCTGGTGGGGCTCCGGCTCGATCGCCACCGCACGCTGGGCCGCGAAACTCGGCATGAATCTTCAGAGTTCAACGCTCAAGGACGATGAGAGCGGCGAACCGCTGCACATCCAGCAGCGCAAGCAGATCGAGGTATTTCGCGACGCCTGGAAAAAGGCCGGACACAGCCGCACCCCGCGCGTGTCGGTCAGCCGAAGCATCTTTCCGCTCGTGGACGACCTCGACTTCGCCTATTTCGGGCAGGAGAAACACGACCGCGATCAGATCGGCTTCATCGACGCGAACACGCGCGCCGTCTTTGGCCGCTCCTATGCCAGTGAACCCGATGCGCTGGTCAAGGAACTCGCCGCGGACGAGGCCATTGCCGCCGCAGATACCTTGCTTCTGACAATCCCGAACACGCTCGGAGTGGACTACAACGCACACGTGATCGAAAGCGTCCTGAAATACGTCGCCCCGGAGCTCGGCTGGCGCTAACCCGAAGCTCGCAGAATCCCGTGAACGCGGCAGATCGTCCTGCAGTCGTGAAAACTGGGAAAAAATGGCGCAGTGGGACAGTCCGGTCGCATGTTGGGGCCTGATAAACGCATTATAAAAGGGCGCCCCTTTGAAGTAGGTTTTGATCTCTCGCATCAACGCCTACAGGAAGGAGCACCCTCATGAATGATGCCAAGTATATTGGGCTGGATGTTCATCAAGCAACGATTTCGGTGGCGGTTCTGGATTCTGTTGGCAACCTGGTGATGGAAGCGATCCTGGAAACAAAAGCCGAAACGATTCTCCAGTTTATTGGTGGTCTGCGCGGCAGTTTGCATGTGACCTTGGAAGAAGGAACCTGCGCAGCGTGGTTGCACGATCTCCTGAAGCCGCATGTGGCACAAGTGTTGGTGTGTGATCCGCGCAAGAACGCACTCATCAAAGCCGGGAACAAGAGCGACCGCATCGATGCTCGCAAGCTTTCCGACCTGTTGTACCTGAACAAGCTCAACCCGGTCTATCACGGCGAAACAGGAATTCGTGTGCTCAGGGAAGTGGCCCGCAGCTACCTGGCTTTGACCCGCGATACCACACGGGTGATGAACCGCTTAAAAGCCCTTTATAGGAGTTGGGCGATTCCCTGCGCGGGACCGCGCGTGTACGCCCCACGCTATCGCTCGGAATGGCTCGCCAAGATCACCGAAGCCGGCGTGCGTCGCCGGGCGGAGATCTACTATCAGCAGTTGGACGCATTGCGGTCGTTGCGCGAGCAAGTACGACGAGATCTGTTGGCCGAAGGCCGGAAACACAGCGCGATGAAATTGCTGCGCCAGATTCCTTCGATTGGACCCATTCGGGCCGTTCTGTTGATTGCTCTGATGCAGACGCCGCATCGTTTTCGCACCAAGCGGCAACTGTGGGCCTACAGTGGTTTGGCATTGAAAACCTCCACGAGCGGGGAATACCGAATCGTGGAGGGCCGGCTGAAACGCTCCAGGAAATTCCTGGCCATTCGCGGGCTCAACGCCAACCACAATCACGATCTGAAAAATATCTTCAAGGGAGCCGCGACTCGGGCCGCTGCCGTTCCCGGACCGTTCCAAGAGTTCCACGCCGGTTTAGTGGCCCGAGGGATGAAGCCAACGATGGCGCGTCTCACCCTGGCGCGCAAGATCGCGGCCATCACTTTGCTCGTTTGGAAGAAAGGAGTTCGTTTCGACGCCGAATATCTAAAGCAACAAGCAGCTTGAGCGTCTGGGGAGAGTCCATCCCTGGATTCATTTCGGGCGATGACCGGTAGGTCCTCCAGACGCTCTGGTTCGAGGGCGAGTATCCAGAATCCCGTTAGGCGTGTGCTTTGGGCACTGAGTCTTTCGAGAAACCCTATGCCCCCTCGGACAACCAGAAAAAGCGATAGGCGAAAAGTCTCCGATAGAACCATGGTTGGCACTGTCCAGCCGGTCTGCTTGAGTGCGTCAGGAACTGAACGGCGTCGTTACGGCAGCACGATGAATCCGCGGAGAGGGAAAACTTACAGCGTCTCGTTACATTACCGGGGCTGGACGGCAAACACCCGCTGCTTTGCCGTCGCAGGGGAAGCATTTGTCTTGACATCCCCTTTTATAGAACGGGATTCTCGGAATGTGGCCCCAACTGCGTTGGTATACACTGTGGATGCCATGGGGGAGAAAATTCGATCGAAAGGGTCCGAGAACAGCCTCCACCTGCGGATTCGCCTCATTTCACGCATCGTTATAGCCCTCAACTGGCTTGTAATTCTATCTATCTCATTCCTGCACCGGGTTCCGCGATCCGTGGCATTGGGCGCATTCACTGTTTTTAGGGATACTGCGGTTTGCGCGAGTCTTTGGCTCCTGTTCGAGATTGCTGGAACCCGTAGAGGGTACACTACCATTCAAAATCTGCTGATTGATGCGGCGTTGGTCCTGTCAATGTTTGGATTCTGGCTTCTCGTGGCAGCAGCCAACTTCTGAATACGCTGGAGAAGGCACCACATTTCCCGAAATGTTGGGCCCTTGCCGCCATCATTTTCTGCTCCCAGTGCCTGTGAAACAGGGTGGTCTCAATGGGTCGACGCAACACTTACCCAAAGTCCTCTCGTAGGGGTCTAGGAGTCTGATTTCGTTTGCGGGCGTCAATACAAACAAAACAAAAGCTCTGTTTAGGTTCTGATTGAGTCCTGTCGCACAGATAGATTCTCGATTGGAAGCATTGTCAGATCAACTGGTTATAGGGTGTTGCATCGACCGGTTGAGCTGGCAGGTATTATCGGAATATGGCCCGAATCGGATTCAATGGCGAATCTCACCTTCCGATAAGAATTATCGAGACTCGGCTCGGGAAACTGGTCGCGTCAGACGGGAAGAACGAACCGTAGGAACACGGCTGATCTCACAGGAGATTGCTCTGTTGGCAAGTGTGTTGTGTCAAAGGCGGGAGAAGCGTACGATGCGTGAACCAGGACGCTCATTCGGAAATTCCGGGTAAAACCACACGGAGTGCTCTCATGCGCAATAAGATCGCGTTTCTTCTGCTGGCCTTCGCTGTTTCCGCGGCGTCTCTAGCTGCCCAGACGCGGACGGCGAGAACGACATTGGACATCTATGTCATAGATGTCGAGGGCGGTAATTCGGTCCTCTTTGTGGCGCCTTCGGGTGAGTCGGTCCTCATCGACACGGGGAACGTGGCTCCAGGGGCCGTTCGCGATGCCGAACGCATCATGGCCGCTTTGAAGGACGCCGGCGTTACGCAGATCGATCACCTGATCATTACTCACTGGCATGGCGATCATTTTGGCGGGCTCGCGGAACTGGCCGCCCACATCCCGATCAAGCAATTCATCGATCATGGCCCGAACGTTCAGCCCGGCCCTGCCGCCGATGAATTTTTGCAGAAGACATACCCGGCGCTAATCGCCAAGGCCACGCACACGGTCGTGAAGCCGGGCGACAAGATTCCGGTGGCTGGCCTCGATTGGCGTATTGTGGCTTCCGCCGGACAGGTCCTCAAGACGCCGCTGCCGGGCGCGGGCAAGCCGAATCCTTATTGTTCCGAGTTCAAGCCCGGAGAGAACAATGCCGAAGACCCGCAATCCGTCGCCAGCCTCATTACATTCGGGAAATTTCGCACCATTCATTTGGGTGATTTGACGAAGAACAAGGAATTCGAGCTGATGTGCCCGAACAATCCCATCGGCACGGTCGATCTCTTTTTGGGTTTGCACCACGGGCAGGCGAGCTCGAATTCGATTGTTGTCGTGCACGCGCTTCATCCGCGCGTCGGCATTATGAACAATGGGACCCGCAAAGGCGGCGAACCTGAATCCATGCAGACGATTCACTCCTCCCCGGGCCTCGAGGATCTCTGGCAGATGCACTTCTCGCTGCTGAGCGGCCAGGAGTACACCGTTCCCGGAATGTTTATCGCGAATACGATTGATGACCAGCCGGCCAGCATGCCGATCACTCCGATCGCGGCTCCCGCGCCGGGTCCGGGAGCGCCTCCGCCACCCCAGCACAATGGGACGGCGTACTGGATCAAAGTGTCGGCGCAGACGAACGGCACATTCACGGTCACCAACGGGCGCAACAACTTCACCAAGACTTACGTTCCGGAGAAAAAATAGTTCTTATTGGCGTTTCCTTTAGATGAGAAGCAAAATGGCGGAGATCAGATTGAAGCATGGAAACCAGGCAGGGTAACGAATACATCGAGCGCTCATACAAAATGCGAGGGCAACGCAAATGGGAACAAAGATGAAGGCTGGCCGGTTGTTGGTGAGAGGAACGTGCTTCGCGGTTCTGTTCGCAATCGTGTGCGCGACAGGCGCTGCCTTATGGCCGCAATCGGCTCCCATCACGATCACCCTGGCGGGACAGTCGATGATCCGATCGGATATCCGCGAGACCGTGCCGTCGGCGGTGCCGGTGATCCAGGGGCTGTTGAAGGGCGATGTGATATTCACCAACCTCGAAGCCGCGATCGCAGAAAAGGGTGAGACGGCGCAGGAAGGGAGAGGATTTATCACCCCGCCGGAAGCGCTCGACGCGCTGAGGACTTTCGGTTTTAACTTGTTATCCCTGTCCGGCAACCATGCATTCGATCTGAAAGCGACAGGCATTCAGAACACGCTCCGTGAGGCGGAAAGCCGGAAGATCGTTCACGCCGGCACTGGAAACAACGTGGCCGAGGCTGTTGCGCCGGGATATCTGCACACGCCGAAGGGCACGATTGCGCTGATCGCGAGCGCGTCCGGCCTGATTGCGCCGGGAGGAAGCGCCACGGCCGGCAGGCCCGGCGTGAATGAGCTTCGCATCGAAGCCGGCGAACTGGAAAATGAGGCGACGGACGATCTCCCAGGCGCGCCCGGAAACACGCCGAATCCGGAAGATTCGCAGCGCATCCTTCAAAGCATTCGTGAAGCTCGCCAGCACGCAGACCTCGTGATCGTGTACCAGCATAACCACGTCTTCTCGAATCACTCCTTCTCGACGGTTTTCACGGAAGGGATGGAAGAGCGGCTGGCCCCGAACGATTGGCTAAAGAAGTGGACGCACGCGGAAGTGGATGCGGGCGCGGACATCATCGTGATGCACGGAGCGCCTCTGCTGCACGGCGTGGAGATTTATCACGGACGGCCCATCTTCTATGATCTGGGCAACTTCATTTACAACCTGCCCCCGACGCTGACCTACATCGACGAACCGATGAATTGGGAAAGCGCGGTCGCCTACGTTCAGTTCCAGGGGAAGAACCTGCAATCGGTTTCGTTCCGGCCGATCGCCTTGAACAACGTGGGCGAAGGCCAGCCCGATATTCACAACCAGCGCACCAACAACCAGTTCCTCCAGACGCGCGGCTTGCCCTCGCCGGTAACAGGCACGAGAGCGGGCTATATTCTCCAGCGCCTGGCAGACTTGTCAAAACCCTTTGGCACGACGATGGAATTAAAGGGCGATACGGCGGAAGTGAAGCTGAAGGCCGGAAATTAGCGCAAGAATCCTTGCGTCGCTTTACTCCCTGCAGGTCCGAAACTCTTACTTTTAATTGATTTGAAGTTCCTGTCGAATTCGCGTGGCCACGTGCAGCAAGGCGTCTTCGTAATTTCCTTTTTCCAACATGGGTGCCATTTCCTGACCAAGACGATCCGCCTCCGCGTGGGGCAGATCCCATGAAAGGCCCGGGCTTACGGTAATCCGATATCGCCTCTCCTGGAAGGAAATCAAAACGAGAATCCCGCGATCGCTGTCCTTGCGTCCCACACCCCAGTTGTTCGTCAACTGCGACGCAACCTCATCAATCGGAACATCATTGAGCGACGGAACAGTCACAAATGCGATCTGCGCTTTCCTTTTTCTCTCCAGTTCATTGCCGATCTGATTGAGTTCTGACCGCGCCTGGGAAGTCAGAATCCCGGCGAAATCATTTACGTGCCCGTGAACCCTATATTGCGGGGGTGGTGCCGGTTCCGGATTAGGACCGGCGGCGCCACTTCGAATAACCCGTGGGGCGGCATACTCATTCCCACCTTCGCGGGCGAGCATAAGGAGAGAAACCGACCAGATGACGGCTGTGGCGATGACAAAGTATTTGAATCTTGTGCCTGCCGACAAGTACGAAAGGTCTTCCGCCGTATCCCAAAACTTGCCGGTCGCCCCAACCAGCATCTGGACGCCAACCAGGAGTGTGAGCAGTATGGGAACAGAAAATTCGGCGACGAAGATTTCGGGAGTTAGATTCACATCTCGAGGTTTACCATATCATTATTACAAAGAGAAATTGTGCGGAGACGGTTTCCAGCTCTCGATGTGTCACTTTTTCTGACTGCGGCTCAATTCCGGAGTCTTGGATTTTGGAAGGGGGCCCCAAAATCCCGGCTTCGGGATAATAAATTCGACCGCGACCTGTGTCTTGCCCATCAAGGTTGGGCCTAGACCGGCGACCCGGCAGAGGAGTTCCTCGCCCAAACCCAGATGCTCGAGGCGGATAATTTGTTGGGGCTTTACTTGAGTCGCGAGAAGTATCAACGCTCCATGGTCGCTCACAACTATGGTGTGAGTTTTTTCTTCGATGGATTTCATGTTCGCGTCCTGGAATCGAGCCATGACCGAGGTCTTGTGCTGGACACGCTTACTGCGCCGACGATTCCGCATGTCCAGTTCATCCGGGGGTAGGATCGCCATGTGGACAACGTAACAGACTCCGGCGGCACTCTCAATATTCTAAGGTCCGGTGGTGCCTTCGAAGATATTGCAAAGCGGTTCCCGCATATCCGGACTGGCCGGGCTGCGCGGAATTGGGGAAGAAAGTTGATTGGATATCGAAGAAGTCGTTACAATCATGCTGTTCCCTGAACTTTGTTTTTCTATCGTGACCCGGAGCCTTTGTTGGTTCGTGAGTACTCGCCTCACCGGCAAGGTCCCGGAATTCGAGGATTGCCATGCTGGTCCGTCTCAATGCCGGAGAGTTTACGTCGATTCCCTCGAAAAATCTTCCTTGCCGCTTCGACGAAATTTTTTCTTCCGTGCAGCCTAAATATCGTACGCCGGGTCTTGCGTCCATCAGCCGCTTCCAAAAAGGCTGCCATTGATGCCGCGCCTTTGTGAATGGCTCGAGCAAATCCCCTGGATTGTCACGATCACCAATTCGGCGATCCTGATTTCCCTGGTCTGGCTGGTCCACTACATCGGCTTTTTCCTGTTGGTCGGAACCACAGCGGTCGTTGACTTGCGCATTCTCGGCGCCGCCGCGCGGAACCAGAAGCTTGCGCCGCTCGCCGGGCAACTCTATCCCTTTGCGTGGACCGGGCTGGGCATGGTGATCGTGTCGGGCTTCATCATGTTCGCCGGGCAGGCCACCACGTTTTATCCCACGGCAGTTTTCCGCATCAAGATGGGCGTGGTGTTGCTGGCGTTTATTTTTGGCGTGATCGTGCAGCGGAAATCGCTCGACTGGAGCCTCGCCCCGTCTGTGCCCGCTGCCGCGAAATGGCTGGCGTTCGCTTCGCTAGCTTTGTGGGTTGGAGCGATCCTCGCGGGACTTGAAGTCCCCGCGTTCATACCGGTCTAGTGGTTCCTGCTCATGCACACTTGGCTTGCGGGCATTTGCGACCAGCTGCAAAACATCCGGCTGGTGGTGTGGCTGGTCACGGCGCGGTACGCGTATCCCTTCATTCAGTGGACCCACTTTACGGGCCTCTCCCTTTGGCTCGGGACGACGCTGGCGCTCGATTTCCGGCTGCTCGGCGCGGGGAAAAAATTTCAGACGGCTGCGGAATTGTCGGACGCTCTGTTCACGTGGAACTGGATCGGCCTGGGAATCGCGGTGCTCGGGGGATTTACGCTTTTCGCCACGGCAGCGGTCGGGTACATAGATAATCCGGCGTTCCGCCTGAAGCTGGGCGTGCTGTTGCCGCTGGCTTTGGCGTGGCACATCTTCGTGCAACAAAAATCGCGCACCTGGGGCCGGACGCCGGAAACGCCCTCGGTGGCCAAGCTCGCTGGCCTGATGGAAATCACGCTGTGGGTATCGGTGGCCACGGCGGCAGTGTGGATTCCGAACTACTAAAGCGGCGGGGAGTCAGCGCGCGGCGGGCACGTGGCTGTAGAGCAGATAACTGTAAGTGTAGGCCAGCAAGCGCCCCGCGGTGATGGCCGCGATCCACAAAACGAGGGACCATTTCGCCAGCGCCCTGCCTTTGGCCTCCATCAACGCTTCACTCAGCCCGGCGTCGCTAAAGACCTGCGTGTAGGTTTTCTGCATCACGATCACGGCGAGCGCGATGAGCGTCAGCTTTAGGTAAAAGACCGGGTTCGTGAGCGCTTTTGTGGGGTAGGCGATCACCAGTAATATGCCGGTGATCACGTTCAGCGTAAAACCCAACCACATGATGGAGAAAAAGCGTTTCAGCGGCGCCAGCGGCAGGCTGGCGGCGACGCCGAGGATGCGCAAATCCACGATGGCGTTCGCGCCGACGAGCAAGGCGAGGCCGAAGGTGTGAAAGAGAAGCACGAAATAGAATGCAAATACGGAGTTCGATTCGCGGAGCCACGTGCTGAAGCTGGTTTCTTCCAGGGAACGCAAGAACAGGGGTACGGCCAATGAGGTTTCCTGACCTTTCCTTTACTCGCGGAACGACCCTAGATGCTAGCCGCGCGAGGTTTCCCTGGGCACTCCCGCAAGGAAAGTTTGAGACCCGCAGTGCGGCGAATCGCCGGGTTACTTGCCCGGATCTTTATACGGAGCGTCGGCCACGGGAGAACCGGCAAAGAGCTTTTTCCCGTCCGGCAGCGTGACGTCGCGGCCATTGGCACGCAAGGCGCTGTCCTTTGCCTGATACCCGTCCACGGTAATTTCCGTACCGGGCTTCAGGGAATCGCGGGTGAAGCCGCGGCGCAGAAGGGTGTTCGGCGTGCCGAACTCGATCATCCACTCTTCTGTAGTGCCGTCGGGCTTCTTCACGTCGATGTGGATCCACGCGTGGGGATTGATCCACTCCATCTTCGTGACGGTGCCTTTCAGAATCACGTGCTTCTTGGCGTCATATTCCGCCGCGAAGGCGTGGTGCGCGGAGACCGGCGCAATCATACCCATACAAGGCAGCATCAAGGCGGCCGCGACCACGGCGCCAACACTTGTCTTCTTTCCAATCAGTTTCATTCCGGTCCTCCCATGCTAGCGGATATGGTTCGCGGCCTTTGACTTCCCTATTGAACCGACGGCAGATGTGGAATCGGCTGAGCCACCTCGCCCCGCCTCTCGCGATCGCGTGCGCCGCCCAGGAAATGGCTTACGTCGTAATTATCTTCGTAGCAGGCATACTCATACATCTGCTCGCCGGGATCAATGCGGGTCCAGGGAATTCGCACAGTCCATGGCCGGGTCCAGGTGTGCGGGTCCTCGACGGTGTACTCGTAATTGATTGTCTTAGCGTCCACGCGGGTAAAGCGCTCGGTGAGGCGGAAGGTCGCCGGATCGGCATCCTGGAAGATATTTGTTTCATGCTTGAAATTGGTGGTCTCGATAACCAGAGTATTGCCATCCCAATGGCCTCGCGAATCACCCAGCCATTCGTGAAGATTTTTGCCGATGTGCGGGCGCCGGTCGAGCGGGACGATGCGCGCGCTGTGGATCATTTCCGGAGCAATGACCACGTAGCCGGGACTCTGCACGATCTGAAAGTCGTTGTTGTAAATGATCGGCATGTAGGGCGGCATGTCGGTCCGAACAACGCAGCGAATCGGCAGGTCGAAATCCAGGTACGTGTTCGGCATGCCGGCGTTGAAGCGGGCCAGGGCCGCGGCGCGCTCGTCACGTTCCTTTTGACGCTCGGCCGAAATAGGCACGAGCGCAGGAATCCTTCCGTCGGGCGGGTCCACGATGAGCGAGGTGCGATGGTCCGCGGTGGTCTTGAGCCGTCGGGAATCCATCCAGTGTTCGTTATAGGCGCGGTTGACGTCGACTTCCGTGCCGCCGTCGCGTCGGTCGCGGCTCAATCTGTTGGCAATTTGCTCCTGAAATTCTTCGGCTTCCTCCCCGCTTAGGACGCCTTTGTCTGCGACTCCATTCGGACGCTGGAGCGGCGTGCCGGTCGCGTCGTTCCAGACTCCCTGGAGATCGGGGTCGCCCCACGGAGTGCGGAACCCGTTGGCTTTCGCCGAGGGCGCGCCGGACGCAGCCGCCGGTGGAGTCGCGGTCTTACTCTTCGGCTCCGCTGCGGCCTTGCCGGCCGTCTGCGGGGCCTGGCTCATGAGCAGCGACAGAGATCCGACAGCAATCATCATCACCGGGATGCTGAGGGTCACGACGGACCGATGTGTCATGAGACGCCTCCTTTGCAGCGGTTCACGAAGCGGGCTTCTTGACGAAGCGCCCGTATAGCATCTCTTCCGTAAACGGCTGGCACTTGAATTCCAAAAGCTGAAAATCCTGTTCCATGTGGCGATACAGAGGAAAGCGAATTTTCCAGGGCCGCGTGAAGACCTTGGGATCCTCGATCGTCGCTTCGTACATGATGTGGAAGGGACTCACCGGCGTGTAGCGTTCCACCACGTGAAGCTCATCGCTGTGGTAGTCTCCCGCGCGATCGAACCAAGTCTCCTCTCGAAACCCGGTGACGTCGACAACCAGGGTATCGCCCTCCCACCGGCCGCGCGACCAACCCATCCACGATGGGATGGGCGCCTCCTCTTTCGAGTTCATGCGGACAATGCGCGTGGCGCTGGCATATTCGTAGGAGATAAGCATGTAGGGATACGTCGAGCCGGCGCTCTGCACGATGCGGAACGGATACGGCATGTAACTCGCCCGCGGCACTCCCGGCATGTAGCATTTCATTTCCGGATCGCCCAGGTTGTGCCAGGTCTTGTCATTGCTGACGTCCACCATCGCGCGCGTTTCAAAATTCTTTTTCTTTTTCGCCAGCGCTTCCGGGCGGTACGGAATTTCACCGCCCTCGACGATGCTTTGTCCCGCGGGCCCGGCGCCATACACGCCGTTGATTTCCGGCTTGGGTCCGGGTTGCGCTTCGTGGTCTTGCAAATCCCAATCGGCGGTGACCATCGACTGCCAGTAGCCATTCAGGTCCGGATGGCCGTCAGGCAGGCGCGCCGGTTTGAACGGAGGGAACTTTCCGATGTCCAAATCGTGTTGGCTCACGCTCTGGCCAACCTGCCCCGGCGCCGGCTGCTGAGGCGTCGCAGCCTGCTGGCCTGACGCAGGCGTCAGCAGTAGAGTCGCAACGGCAACGCCTAAAGTGGCGCAGGCACCGAGAACCGATAGAAAGCGATTAGGCAAAGGTGTACTCAAGTCCCGCCAAGTAACTGTGCGTGTTATACCCCGCTTGCAGTTTTGTCAAGATGAAAACTTCGCTCGGAGTCTGTGCCCTTACACAACTACTGTCGATGAGCGGCACTCTTGGGTTGGTGAGAGTTCGAGGGGGGTAATTTACCCCCCTCGAACTTGCCAGACAAAAGTTAGAACGTGAGCTTCAAGCCGAGTTGCATCACGCGGCTGCTACCTGAACCGACCAGAGGGTTGCCGGCCGCGACGTCGGGTGTGGAGCACCCGCAGCCGAGCGCCCCGGGGTTGCTCGGGTCAGCGCCCAAAAAGCTCGTATTCGTTGAGCCGTATGGATTGGCGTAAATCGGGTGATTGAACACGTTGAAGAACTCGGCCCGGAATTCGGCACCGAACCGCTCCTTGAACTTGAAGTCCTTGAACACGGAGAAATCCACGTTCTTGAAGGCCGAGTCGCGGAAGATGTTCCGGCCCATGGTGCCAAAAGTTCCATTCGCGGGGGGAGTCATCACCGAGTTGCCCTTTACGAAGCAGCCCGCATACGCAAGCGTGCTGGGGTCGGGAGCGACTGCCGTGCACTTCGAACCCAGCGACGATGGTAAGGGAGTCGCTATGCCAGTAATCCCGGATGTCGACGAGCAAATGATGTTGCCTGGATTACCCGTGGTGGGGGGAGTAAAGGGCGTGCCCGGCGGCAAGTTCAAGCTCGGATCGACACCGCAGAACGGAATCGAACTCGATCCGGACTTGAAGTCGCTGGGGTTGCCGAAGAAATCCCAGCGATCGGTGAGGTCTCCCAACTGGGTTCCGCCCGTGCTGATATCGTCGTGGGTGTCAAACATGAGCCACGGTTGGGAGCTCTGAACAGTCACGATGGTGTTGAGCTTCCAGCCTTCGAGCAACTGGCCGTAGCCTTTTATCCCGGGAAGCTCGTAACTGGCCGTCACCGTCAAGCGGTGCCGGACATCGAAATCGCTGCTAGCGTACTCCCTTTGTAGATGTGTGCTGTCCTGTGGAGTGAGTCCTTGAAAATTCTCGGAACCGGTGTCGAGGCCGTGACCGTACGTGTAACCGGCCGTGAATTCCAGCCCATGAGACAGCCGCTTGGTCAGCGTCGCCTGCAGGCTGTTGTAATTGGAACGGGATTCGTTATCTACAAAGTTAATAATCCCAAGATAGTTGAAGCTGCCGAGACTGGCCGGGACGCCGGGACTGGCGGGGTGGCCATCATACGGACGTACGCACGAGCCGCCGTTACCGGCACCGAGGTAAGGGCCGGGGTTCGGGAGAAGTAGGCACTGATTGATGTCGCGCACAGACTGCAAGTTAGCGCCGTGATTGCCGACGTAGCCAACCTCCAACGAAAGGTTGCTGGTTATCATGTGCTGGATATTGAGGTTGTAATTGACCACGTACGGAGTTTGCAGGTGCGGATCGATCGCATAGAGGCTGCACTGTGATGTCATCGTGCAGGAGAGCCCACCCTGCGGGAAGAGAACGCCATTCCAGTTGAGTCCTGTGGGGACCGGGGTTGCTGCATTGACCGATCCAATGTAGTTGGGTTGGCCGAGATTGATCGTACCGCCGAAAGTTTGCCCTCCGGCCTGCGCGCAAGTTTGTCCGGGGGTTATGGTCACATTGCAGGCGCCTGACGGGTCCTGAGCGATGTTGCCCGCCGAGCCGTTCGGAGGCCCGTTGTCCATGAATGGCCTGGCATAGATCGTCGCGTAGATGACACTGGACGCAGCGCGGACCACAGTGGTCCCGTTGCCCCTGACATCCCATGCAAAACCGACGCGGGGCGAGAAGTTATGGGTATTGGGATTCCAGAGAGTAGGGCCTACGCTTGCCTGGCCCTGTTGAACAATTCCAAGTTTCGGATCGAAGTTCCCGAAAAGGTTGTTGACCTCTCTGATCGGCGATGCGTATTCGTAGCGCAGTCCCAGATTGAGCATTATTCTCGGCTTGATGCGCCAGTCATCCTGGACGAACCCGGCGTAATGCATCCATTTCATCGTGCGGTTCCCGTCGCCGATCGTGACAATTCCTTTCGAGGGAGTCCCGGAGAAGAAGTCTTCGAGCGGGGTGGGACTGGGGATGCCGGCGGTCTGTCCGCCGCTAAAGAGAACGAGAACACCCCTGAAGTCCGAAGTCACTTGATCGGCCTCGATGTGCGTCACTTCCCCGCCGAATTTGAAGGCGTGCTTGCCCCGTAAATACGAGATATTGTCCTGAAAATCGTAATACGGGCTGGGGCCGGTAAAACCGGGGCGGGTCCCATTCGGGTTGCCCAGGCCAGCGCCGCCGCCGCCCGTGAAACCCGAAATTTGAATAAACGGCAACCCGCCCCCAACCGTTACGCCAGAGTTGAGTGGATAGCCTTTGCCGCCACAACCGGTAGCGGTGCACAGACCGCCCGAGCCATCGGGAATGATATTTTGGTCGCCGACCGTAAAGCCCTGGCTTACGCTGTCGTAGCCGATCCGGAATTCGTTCACCAGTGTGGAACTGGGGGTCCAAATCCAGTTCCCGACGGCCGTCCGCGATACAACTGAAATTCCAGTATTGAACAAGTTATTCACAATGGGGTGATCCTGCCCAGTGGCTCTGTAATCCCCGGTCCAATACATGCCGCTGATCCGGTGCTTGCTGTTGATCGTATAGTCTATTTTCGCAATCCCATTATCGGTGACATTCCGGTTGGGGAATGTAGAGGGGTAATTGTTATTATTCGCGGGGGCGTTCGCGTAGAGGCCGCCCGTGCAGGTATATGTTGTTGTCGGCGTGCCGGTGCACCCCAGCAAATTCAAGCTCGGTGAACTTAGACACTTCGTCGTAACTGAACTCGAACATAGTTGAGTAAACCCGGCCGTCTGCAGGGCTGCGATCGCATCTACCATGCTGGTCGTCGGGTTCCCTCCCGCCGAGGCAGTCTGAGGAGCTTGAACCACAAATATGTTGCCGATTGTGGAACGCAGGCCCTCATAACCGGCGAAGAAGAAGAGTTTGTCTTTCTTGATCGGTCCGCCTACCACGCCGCCGAACTGCTCAAGCTCGGCCGGCAGCTTATCGCACTGAGAGGGAAGGCCCCGGGTGCAGGTTCCATCCGCAGCCAGCGTCGGGTTGAAAGTATTGCGGGCATCCCAACCGACATAGCGGCCAAACGCATAAGCCGAGCCGTGAAGAGAGTTGGTTCCCGATCGGATTCCCACATTCACCGTGGCGCCGGGCTTCCATCCGTACTCCGCTTTGGGATTCTCCAGAGTGTTGAATTCCTGGATGGCGTCGATGGGCACGATGGTCGCCGCATCGGTAAACGCGCTCGGCGCATTGCCTACCTGGCGGGCGTCATAAAAACTGACATTGATCACCCCGTCCATCATCCAGACGGTTTCATCGGGGCGCATGTTGTTGGTGCTCTGCGACCAGGGCGAGCCGCCCGGCTGGACCATGATGCCCGGGCGCAGAGCCATCAGATTCTGGTAGTTGCGGCCGTTGAGGGGCATATCGTTAATTTCCGTGTTCTCGAGTGTGCCGCCCAAGGTGGCGTTGGTGGTCTCCACCAGCGGTACCGCCTCGGTGATGGTGATGGTCTGCTCTTGCGCACCAGGCTGAAGGGTAAGGTCAATTCTCACTTCATGACCAACTTCCAGCACAACGTTCTGGCGTTCAATCTTCTTGAACCCTTTGGCCTCGGCGCGGACCGTATAGGCGCCGGGAATGAGCGTGGGAGCGTTATACTCCCCGGCTTCATCGGTAGTCAGCGTGCGCGCCACGCCTCTCTGCGTGTCTACGACGGTTACTGTGGCGCCGGATATGACGCCGCCGCTTTGATCCGTAACGGCTCCGAGGATCCGGCCGAAACTGCCCTGTGAAAACAGGGGCAGGCAGAGCAGAAGCACCCCCATCGTGCCAACGAGCAATTGCGCCGCTTTCCGGAAACGATAAACCCAAGTTCTCTTGCTCGCGGAATGTAAGGAACTCATTTCTGGACCTCCTGTCCAACATACTTAGTCTGGAATGTGGCCCCGAACCTCACCAGTAGCCTGTTCCCAATCGCCCCAAGATCGAGCAAGCCGTAAGAGCAAGCTCCCGCCTTTCGAGTCTGAACCCCCGTATCAACCGGATGATTCCCAATAAAACAAAAGCAGTTATTTCGGTCCAGGCCTGTCCGGGCTTGGCGCCGATATTAAGAATTACGAGAACTTCCTATTTTTTAATGATCTTGGAAATGCGCATGGTCTCCGACCAAGGCAGGGCCGATCGCAAACTTCGCGATAACATGAGATTGGCGAGGCTGAATGTTCACCCGAGTACCCCACCCGGAACTTCCTCACTTGAGGCGAGGTGTATACCTTTCAACAAACCTTGTCAATCACAATTATCGCAAAGTAAGAGCCGGGCCTCCGCTCCCTGTGAATTTCGTAGGGTCCAACCTGCCATCGTGCGCAATTTTCCCGAGATTTGGCCCGAGGGCAGCGCAGCATCCCAAAGATTAGCGGTTTCGCGTTGACTTGTGACGAGGCAGGGGGTACGGTGCACGCAAAGTACGAGCGATGTTCGCCAATCCCGGGTGCTGCTATGGAGCCGCCATGAACTTCGTGCATATACACCTCCTGCTGAATCACTTCCCGGTGATCGGAAGCTTCATTGGATTGGGCCTCTTTCTCATTTCTTTTTTCGGAAAAAACGAATCTCTGCGGCGAGGCAGCCTGATCGTTTTCGTGGCTGTGGCTTTGATTGCAATCCCGGCTTTTGCGAGCGGCAAGGGCGCGCAACTCATGCTTAAGGACCAGCCCGGCATCTCGGACGACTTCGTGCAGCGGCACGAGGGCGCGGCGATGCTGGCCTTGTGGTTCCTGGAGGCCACAGGGGCTTTCGCGCTGGCCGGATTGTGGCAGATTCATCGCCGGGCGCGCATGGCACGGTGGAATTTGGCGGCCGTGCTTATATTTTCATTGCTGGCTGTGGGACTGATGGTGAGAACCGGGAACACCGGCGGGGAGATTAGCCATGCGGAGGTTCGCGCCAGCCAGGAAGCGATGCCGACCGAAGGAACCGTGGGGATGATCGTGCATTTCTTTGAGCCGACGCCCTGGAAGTTCACCGAAGCTATGACCTACAACAAGTGGTGGTGGGCCTTCCTGATGGATCTGCACTTCCTCGGGCTCGTGCTGCTGATCGGGGCGGTCGGTGCTCTCGATCTCCGCATCATGGGATTCGCGAAGCAATTGCCGCTCGAACCGCTGCACCGCCTGGTGCCCTGGGCGCTCACGGGATTCGGGATCAACCTCGTAACAGGACTCCTGGCGTTCATCGGCATGCCGGAGTTTTACACGCTGGACTATGCGTTCTGGGTCAAGATGCTGGCCATCCTGCTGCTTGGAGTGAATGCGGCGGCGTTCTATCTGACCGGCGTGTTCGTCGGAGTCAAGGACCTTGGAGCCGGCGAAGATGCGCCGCTCTCGGCCAAGCTTGTAGCGGCGAGTTCCTTGATCCTGTGGTTCGCCGTGATCATTTTGGGGCGCTACATTCAGTATTATCAGGACAGCATACCGTTCGGCCAGTGACAATTCGCCCGCTGAATGCCAAACCCATGAAATACGCAGGCAACTACCGGGAAATCTTCCAAGATCTCTCGATAATTTGTTTGTGCCGTTGGTCAAGCGGACCCTC
The DNA here is from genome assembly GCA_963740035.1 of uncultured Acidobacteriota bacterium. GTDB lineage: Bacteria > Acidobacteriota > Terriglobia > Acidiferrales > UBA7541 > Palsa-360. Next base: position 59,362 of record CAVUDA010000014.1, on the reverse strand, counting down.
GCGGATGGCGCGAGGCAAACCGTGCGGGACGTCACCGGCTTGGATTTTTGTTGAAACTTCGCGGGGCACCAAAGCGTATAATTTATGTGGGTGGAATAGCCCCCACGCGCGGTAAAGACTTGAATGTCGAGAGGTGTTACGGTGAAAACCAGGATCGTTTCGCTCCTCGTAGTGCTTGCCACGTCCCTGCTGATTTCCGGGCCGGCGTTCGCCCACCACTCGATGTCCATGTACGACCGCGGCCACGACTCCAACTTCAAGGCCACCATCACGCAGTTCGACTGGGTCAATCCGCACGCGCAGATCACCTTCACCGTCACCGACGAACACGGCAACACCGAGAAATGGGTGGCGGAAGGTCCCGGCCCGAACCGGCTGGCCAATCACGGCTGGACCAAGGACACGCTCAAACCCGGCGATCAGGTAACCATCGTCGGCAATCGCAACAAGGACGGCTCACCCACCATGCGATTTGAGAAAGTGATCTTGCCGGACGGCCAGGAGCTGGAAGCGCGCCCGCGCTACTTCTAGAAAATAAAGACGACTTTCTTCCCGCAGTCTCGACCGGCACAAACGCGGCGATGCGTTTCCCTTCCTGCACTAGGTCATGATCGAGCAAGCCGCCTATGAGCTGCAATCCAGGTCAGGACCCATACCTGTACTCTTTTTGACCTTCCGTACAATAGCTGGCGTTCGCCTCCGAGCACTAGGTTGGACTGACAGCCGAGGATTCGGTCCTCCGCCGCCAATCGAGAGGCGCGCTTGCAACTTCAGGTTGGTCCTACCAGAACTCGGGCGACTCAGAGGGGAAGTCTCCTCTTATTTATAGCCGCGGTAACTTTATCAATTCCCAATTTGGGATGTGTTGGTCTGACAGCAGCCGGCAATCCCAGTAAAACCCCTGTCGAGGTCTCCATCGACACGCCAGCTTCGGGTGCGACGGTGTCGGGGACAGTGACGGTAACCACAACGGTGTCGTCGAACACGACAAGCGTGCAATTCAAGGTGGATGGGACGAATTCCGGGGCCGCGGTGACGGCAGCCCCGTTCAGCCATTCGCTGAACACCACGACGCTCACCAACGGGAGCCACTCGCTGACGGCTGTGGCAAGCGATGCTTCCGGACAAGCCACCAGCACGGCAGTACCTATCACGGTGAACAATGGGGCAGCGCCTACCATCTCCATCAGTTCGCCCGCGTCAGGGGCGACGGTATCCGGGACGGTGACGGTTACGACGACAGTGTCGTCGAACACCACGAGCGTGCAATTCAAGGTGGATGGGACGAATTCCGGGGCCGCGGTGACGGCAGTGCCGTTCAGCCATTCGCTGGACACGACCACGCTCTCCAACGGGAGTCACTCGCTGACGGCTGTCGCGAGCGACGCTTCCGGACAGACCACCAGCGCGGCGGTGCCCATCACGGTGAACAACGGGGCAGCGCCCACCATCTCTATCAGTTCGCCAGCGTCGGGTGCGACGGTGTCAGGGACCGTGACATTGACCACGATGGTGTCGTCGAACACCACCAGCGTGCAATTCAAGGTGGATGGGACGAATTCCGGAGCGGTGGTGACGGCCGCGCCTTTCAGCCACACGCTGAACACCACGGCGCTCTCCAACGGGAGCCACTCGCTGACGGCTGTGGCAAGCGATGCTTCCGGACAAACCACCAGCGCGGCAGTGCCGATCACGGTGAACAATGGGGCAGCACCGACCATATCGATCAGTTCGCCAGCGTCAGGGGCGACGGTGTCTGGGACGGTGACGGTGACGACGACAGTGTCGTCGAACACCACCAGCGTGCAATTCAAGGTGGATGGGACGAATTCGGGAGCAGCGGTGACGGCAGCGCCTTTCAGCCATTCGCTGAACACCACGACGCTCACCAACGGGAGCCACTCGTTGGCGGCTGTGGCAAGCGATGCTTCCGGACAAACTACCAGCGCGGCGGTACCTATCACGGTGAACAATGCCACAGCGCCCACGATATCGATCAGTTCGCCAGCGTCAGGGGCGACGGTATCAGGGACGGTGGCGGTGACGACGACGGAGTCGTCGAACACCACGAGCGTGCAATTCAAGGTGGATGGGACGAATTCGGGGGCGGCGGTGACGGCCGCGCCGTTCAGCCATTCGCTGGACACGACCACGCTCTCCAACGGGAGTCACTCGTTGACGGCCGTCGCGAGCAACTCAGCCAGCCAGAGCACTACGAGTACTCCGGTGGCTATTACAGTTAACAATCCGCACTTGCAGATTACGACCACGACTTTTGCTAACGGTCAGCTTCAAGTCAGCTATAGTGCAACGCTACAAGCCGCCAGTGGAACTCCGCCCTACGCATGGTCGGTCTCCAGCGGGCAACTCCCAACCGGGCTCTCTCTATCTTCCAGCGGAGCAGTCACCGGAATCCCCACGGTGGCCGGCACGGTTTCATTCACCATTCAGGTGAAGGATAGCGCCAACAACACAGCCACATCCACGTTCAGCCTCAATATCGTGAACCCGCCACCGCCCCCTTCCAGCGGTGCGCCATTCGGACACGTTTTCGTTGTGGCCGAGGAGAATCAGGACAGCGTAAATGTAATCGGAAGCTCGCTGATGCCGTATCTGAACGGTTTGGCAAATCAGTACGGGCTTGCAACGCAATACTTTGCGGACACTCACCCGTCCATCGGCAACTACTTAATGCTGACCACCGGACAAATCCTCACCAATGACGATTCACAGACCCCCGTGACCTTCCCTGTCTCCGTGGACAACGCTGTGCGGGAGCTGATCGCGGCGGGAAAAACCTGGAAGCAGTACGCCGATTCCATTCCATCGGTCGGCTACATCGGCGGCGACTCCACCTGCTGCGGCGGGCAATTCTATACGCGCCACGCCCCGCTGCCGTACATGACGGACGCCCAGACGGCGAGCGAGCGTACGAATATCGTGCCGTCGACACAGCTCGCAACGGATATCGCCAACGGCACTCTGCCCAACTATGGATTCGTTACTCCGAACGGGTGTAACGATGCCCACGATTGCGGCCTGGACGTGGCGGACACCTGGTTGAAGACGAATATCGATCCACTTCTCAAAAGCGCGGAATTTCAGAAAGACGGACTGCTGGTCATCGTATTTGACGAGTCGGAGTCCGACAACACTTTAGGCGGAGGGAAAGTCGTATGCGTCGTGATAAGCCCCTTTGCCAAGCCCAACTATAAATCCACGACCACGTACCAGCATGAAAGTCTATTGCGTCTTACGCTGGAAGGACTGGGCGTGACTACCTTGCCCGGCGCTTCCGCGACTGCTCCCAAGATGTGGGAATTCTTTACCTTCACCCCGCCCACATAATCGAATTCGGCGATCGCGTACATACCCGAATGAAAGCACACTCGGAAGTAATCCTGTACCTTGACTGGATTGCAGGAAAGATGCCGGCTTTGCGCGGATAGTGCTACAAAAACGGTCCCCAGTAAAGCGGCCTGTGGAGCTGGATAGAGTCTTGCAGTCTTCTCCCCCGGGGGTAGATAACTAGTCCCGGATTGCAGCCCGAAATTATTTTTGAACTAAAAACTCACCTTTTCGTGGGATACGAAACGAGGATGATGGGATGCCAAGTATTTTTATTCCAGTCGGTCGTATTGCGCCCACACGCGTGTAACCCGGGCGGCCTCATTGAGGGCCATGGTTTCCGCGGCCAGCAATCCATTTACGCTGTCGTATAGGATGGTCACGGTATCGACGCCCACCAGGACGGCGCGCAGGTGGAAGCGCAGGGAGGGAAACTTGCCGAGCGCCGCGGTAAAATATTTCAACAATGCCGCGCGGCCGTGCAACGATCCCGAATCGCCGGCGCCGAGTCTGGCCACGAAGGGGGAGGAGAAAACGATATCGTCGGAATAATGCGCGGCGATGGAGTCCAGGTCGTGGAGATTCCAGGCTGCGATCCACTGCCCCGCAAATTCACGCGCCTGTTCCATGGTCAACATGTTCGCCATCCTCTCTTGCGGGTCGCTCGACCCATGGCGCTCTTCGCAAAACAAATTTGCGCCGCAGCCCCCTCGCTGCTAGAATAGGTCAATAGCATTGACATAGTGTAGCAGCGCCACAATGGTATGTCAATATGGTTGACCTATTAGCGGACAGAAATCTCGACGAAGCCCTGGAACTGCTGCATTTCGCCTTTCGGGCCGTCGTGGCGCGGCCGGACCGGATGCTGGGCTCGCGCGGGCTGTCTCGAGTCCACCACCGCATCTTATTCTTTGTCCGGCGCAACCCTGGCATAAGCGTTGGCCAGCTTCTCCGCATTTTGGGCACCTCGAAGCAAGCGCTGAATGCGCCTTTGCGCACCCTGCTGCGAAAAAAAATGGTTTCCTTGACCTCTGCCCCCGAAGACCGCCGGATAAGACGAATCCATTTGACCGATGACGGCAAAAAATTTGAAAAAACTCTGTCCGGCGATCAACGCAGCCGGTTCAAGGCGGTTTTCAAAATGGCCGGGAAGCAAAAGGAACTCGCTTGGCGTGAAATCATGCGCTCGCTGGCTGACATGCGCTTCAAATAGCACGGCGGTGGGACGATACGGAGATCGTCTTACCGGAATGTGGGAATTTTACCAGAATGAGGACTGCGCCATATTGCCATAGTCCCACCTTCCGGGACTTGGCGGTCTGAAGACGCTCCAGATAATTTTCGGCTCAGGGCATGATGCGGGGACGTCTCCCCGTGAACCCGTGAAGACGACCCCCGCAGGCCCAAGCCTATTGCATAGTGCGGGCGGCAATTACGAAACCCTCCAGGCGGTGGACATCCTCACTTCCGTCGGACGGTCTTCGATCTGCTTCAAGCAGTCTTGCCCGCAGTCTCGGCACATCGGCCAACGCGAGCATGAACTGAGCCGGAGGGAAGGCTCGCCCAAAATCGCCTGCATGCCCATAGACCTGGCAGCCACTTCAACCACTGCGGGCTTGTTGGTCTGTGGGCAAGTCACCAGCCTGGTCCCATGAAACTTGGAATAGACTCGAATTCCCTGGATCACGCGGTAGCCCCAGTAGGGCGCCTCCAGGCCGAGGACGACGACAGCAACCATGAAGAGCGCGACGTCAAATGCCGCAACCAGTACGTTCATATGACCTCCTCTGAGTCCTGTGACTTACAGCCTGCACTGTGCCAAATCTGCGGAAGAAACGCTGTGATCCACAACACCCTGCCTTGTGATTTGGGAACTGCCTTCGTTCCCATAGGCCAGTTTGTCGGATGGGATGAGAAAGGCTCAGATCGGAATGTGGGAATTTCACGACGATATAAAATGGGCCGCATACTATAGTCCCGTTCTTTGGGACTTGGCGTTCCGGAGCCCCCCGGGAAATTTTCGGTTCGGGTGGCGATACGGGCACGCGCGAACGCACAGCTGCGAAGAAAAGCGCGGCGGGGCGGAACCTAATGCATAATGCGGGCGGCGGATCCGTCAACGGATGGCAGCAGGAGCCTGATCGAGCGATGCGAACGATTACGCTGGAAGAACATATTTCGACGCCTGAATTTCTTGAGGCCATGGCCAAAGTGTGGCCAGGCAATCCTGTGATTGATATGTGGCAGGCCCAACGAGACAAATTGTTCGACGTTGGAAAAGACCGGATCGCCGACATGGATGCGGCGGGGATTGACGTGCAAGTCCTGTCGCTATCCGGAAGCCTGGACAGGCTCGATCCTGCTTTCGCAACCGCCTTGGCGCGCGACACCAACGACAAGCTTGCAGCCGCCGTGCAGGCCCACACGGACCGCTTTGCCGCCTTCGCGACTCTGGCGTTGCAAGAGCCGGAGAAAGCGGCCCTCGAATTCGAACGGTGCGTCCGGCAAATGGGATTCAAGGGCGCTCTCGTCAATGGAACCACCGACGGCCAGTTTCTCGACCACCCGCGCTTTACGCCTCTCTTTGAAACGGCGCAGGCACTGGACGTTCCGGTTTACCTGCACCCAGCGCCGCCGCCGGAGGAAGTGAGGAAAGCGTATTTCAGTGGTTTGCCGGCCAGTTCGGGATTTGTCCTTTCCACCGCCGGCTGGGGATGGCACACGGAGACGGGGATGCACTGCCTGCGCCTGATCGTTTCCGGTCTGTTCGACCGCTTTCCCAAGCTCAAGATCATTATCGGGCACATGGGGGAAGCGCTGCCTTTCTACATTGTTCGCGCCGACGCTTTCCTGGCCCACAGTGCGACGCATCTCAAGCGCCGCGTTTCCGAATATTTCCACGAGCACTTCTACATCAGTACGAGCGGATGTTTCTCCCTGCCTCCTTTCCTTTGCGCCTTGCAGGTCGCCGGCGCCGACCGGATTCTCTTTTCCGTGGACTATCCATACGATTCGAACGCCGCGGGACGAGCCTTCTTGAACGCTCTCCCGGTCAGCGCGGAAGATCGGGAGATGATTTCGCATGGCAACGCGGAGCGCTTGCTCAAGTTCTGAACCGCAGTGATTTGCAACAAGCCACATTCCGACAATCCCGTTCCTCAGCGGCCAAGAGTGTGGCAGACCGCAGCCAACCTCGCAAAAAGACGTTCAAATATCGCCGCGCCAAGGACGCGAGAACCGGCGCTCAGAATCTTCCGAAGAGTTCCTCGATCGGGTTCTGGTGCCCGGAGTTCTTAGTCACCTTCGGGCAAACCCCGGTTGCACCGGGTCCGCCCGAAACCTCACAGGCGTTGGATTCGAACGTGTTGGAGCCCGAGGCATTGTAATCATAGATGTCGAAATACGACGTATTCCCGAAAATGATGTTGTTACGAATAATGTTGCCTGTCGTGTTGAAGCAGTAGGTGGGCGTGAGTGTTGCGGACACGAGAAGTATCCCTTCGCCATTGTTGCCGGAGAGGTTGTTTCCCTCGATCAGATTATTTTTCGTGGGGACGCCGCTGCAGAAATTGGCCGATCCAACGATGATTCCGTGGCCGCCGCCAAAGCCGGGAGACACGGCGCCGTGAGCGTCAGGTCCCGCGGCCACGACTTCGTTGTGCCGAACCACGTGCATGCCACTGCCGCTCACAAATATGCCGGCCCAGAAGTTACCATCCAGGGAGGCCCGCACCACAGTGTTGTCTATCGCGGTGTTGTGGCTGCCTTCGAGGTGAATCCCCTCGGTGCATCCGCTCACGATCGTCAGGCCCTCCACTTCCGTGTCATCCCCGGTTACGAAGACGCTGATGTCTCTGAAATTCGTGATCAGCCCCGGCCCCTCGATCGATACCCTGTTTTGGCCGTTCGTGGAAATGGCGTATTCGCCGAACACGGGCGCGGGGCAAACGTCCCGGGCGCCCTTGCCGGTCATGCTGTGACCGTTCATCTTCAATTCAATCCGTGGCGCCGCGAAAAAAATGCAAGGGGTGCCGATTACCACATTGCAAATCACGTCCCCGGTCAGGCGGCTGTCTTGTGTGATGATCACTGTGTTGACAATCGTGCCGGAAATATCCGTGGCCTTCGCTGGACTCACGCTGAGAATCATTGCAGTTAAAACCATAACCACTGCAAAAGTAATCGTGCTGTTCTTCAAGATACCCTCCCATAGCTCGTTTTATTTTTGACCTCACGCAGGACGGCGGGTGCATCGACCGGAGGTTCTTCTCATTGGAACAAAACGTGTTTCCTCGCACCATCTTAAACACCGAAATATTCTTGCTTGAGACGATTGCGAGGTATTAAGGTTTAGAGAACATGAGCCGGCTCCCACGGCGCCCCTGTGCCGCCTCTTTTGCGTTCGAGCCTGAATGGAAAGCGCCAGTTAAGCGGAGGCTGCGCAGCAGTGACTGTCGAAGTGCCTAATCCTTCGTGCCATTAACTCCTTTGTTTTCATATGTTTTTATCTCGAGCTAGTAACAGCTGCCAGCTCAACCGGTCGATGCAACACCCTATAACCAGCTGATCTGACAATACTTCCCATCGAGAATCAATCAGTATGGCAGTACTCAATCAGAACCTAAACAGGGCCTGGCGAACTAGTCCGGCATCATTTGGCCGATCACTTCGCTTGCGTTGCCGTGCGACGGCGCAGTTCGTCAGCGAAGTTCAAAAGATAAGATTCCGTGCGTTGGGGGGCTGGTCGTGGCCGCGCCCTGAGGCGAGTGATAACGGCTCCTGCGGACCTTGCGACGCGCTTGTGGCGCTGCGGCTGAGCCGCAACATGGCGAGGAGTGAGCTTTGGACTGCCAAATCGGCTAGTACACGAACGGAGACTCGCTCGCTTTTAGTTGGTGAGATTGGCGAGCATGTGGCGAATCAAGACCGAGGCGAAGAAAAACGGCGCAATCATCAGGAGTCCGACTACGACCAGATAGACCCAGGCCCACGGGTTGGCGAAATTCAACGAGTACCAGTTTATCCGATCGAACAATAACAGGGAGCTGCGCTGGGGCAAAAAGATACCCCTCAAACCAGTGCTGGGCGGGTTTTGTAGCGGCGGCGCAATCAGCATCACAACGACCCTTATGACGACGATTAACGTGGGCGGGGCCGCCAGGCCCACTACGATCCAAGAAAGAGGGAGAGCTTGTAAGTTGTCCATAGGAGCGGCTCGATGGGCGCGATTATAACGCCTCTAAATTTTATGAGTCAATAACTAAATAGCTAATTACTGGCGCGGTAGAAAGCCGGCTATGGTGCTTGTCTCATTTGGACAGGGACATTGGATCAGGCGAAAGTACAAGTGACAACTGGCTGAGCGGCCAGTTGAATCCCCGCGAACGCTGAGAGACGATTGCTGCAGATCGCAAGAATCTAAGGATCGCCTTGCAACTGCATTGGTCTACTCTGAATTCCCCAGTGGGAGGGTTCGATGTCATCCAATCAGGCCGCGTACGCACAAAAACGCCGCAGCTCGCGCATTGAAAAAGCCTTACCCCTGGCGGTGCAGGGCGTCGATGCCCTCCGTGCACCCTACAGGGAGGAAGTGACGACGTCCACCATCAGCTGTCACGGTTGCACTTACAAAATGAAACATGAGGTCCTTCCGGGTGAAATCGTGATCCTGGATATGATGCAGCGCGCAAAAGGCCCGTCGGAAAGCTCCAATCGGGCTCGAGTGAAATGGATTCAAAAGCTCAACACCGCCGCGGATCCGGCGTACGATGTCGCCGTGGAATTTGAAATCGCGGGCAATATTTGGGATCTCCCATCGCCGCCGGAGGATTGGTTTCCCTCGCAGGGGAACAAAGCGGCAGAGCCGAATCTTGGACGAGAACTTCGGCTGGTGACCCGGACCGAAACGCAAACCATACAGAACCGGAACGGAGGAACAAACCAGGGTTCCGTTTTAAAGAAAACTGACGCGACCGCTTCCCTGTCCCCTTGGTTTTCCGACCTGATGGGCGGCCTGAGCAATCAGATTCAATCCACGGTCTCTGAAATCGCGGCGGTGACCCTCACCAATGAAAGGAACCGTTACCTGGACGAATTTCGCGCCCAGCTGCAGGTCGAAGCGGCTGGAACGATTGAGCGCGTGATCGCGACCTCGAAAGATGAATTGGCCCGGCGGGCGTTGAAAGCATTGACCGAGGCGTCGGAGAACACGGTCCGAACGAACCACGAGCGTTTGATCGGGGCAATCGAGCAAGATCTGGATAACGCCAGGCAGCGCATGCTGGTTCATGGGAATGAACTGAACCACCGCGCCGACAGCATGGCGGCCTGCACGATTGAGAAACTGGAACGCTCGCTCGAAACCTCGCACACGGAAGCGGCAGCCCGCTTCGTATCGCGGCTGCGGGAACAGGTCGCGCCAGTGCTGAATGAAGCCAGAGCGGATCTCCAGAAGCTAGTGGCTTCCCAGACCGCTTTCAAGGAAGAATCGCAAGCGATTTACACGCGGGTCACGAACGAACTCGAAACCGGCGCCAATGCAAAAATGACGCAGGCCCACGGCGAACTGGACAATAGCTCCGCTGCAGTGTTGAACCAGTGCAACGAAAAGCTGCGCGAGCTTTCGCGAATTTTCGAGAACACCGCCCAAGATACGATACGGATCCTGATCGCCTCGGCCACCGGGGATGCCAAAAAGAACCTGGAAGAGCGAGCCGCGGAGATTTCCAGCAATTTCACCGATCAGCTCGAAGGCCACATTCGTAATTATCTCGAATTCATCGGCGACTCGATCGCCGAGTTTCCAAAGAAAACTCCGGCCTCTTAACTCAATTCACTTTGCTCGCCGCCGTCCCTACGTCGCACGGCCTACGGCGGAATATCCGCCGTGGGCCGGCCTCAGCTCCCTCAATTTCGACCTGCAACTTACGCCTTTGCTGCTGTTGATTCTCTGGCGGCAGGAACATACGGGAACGCCTTCGACGGCTTCGACGTGACTTATTCCTTGCCGATCCCAAGACGAACGGGAGTATTGGTCGCGATCGAGAACATGACATCGGGCGCGTTATCTGTAAGCGAGCGGCCATTCCACTCGGCGAACCCGAACACGGCGGGTGTGCCGACTTCATATGGGAGGATGTTGGGGAAAAACCGGTGTGCGACTCTCTCCCCATATGCCCGGGGATCTTCGGCTGTTCCATATGCGGCAACGGCGCCGGCAATTGCTTTGGTGACGGCCGCTCCGTAAGTCGCGAAATCATCGGCGGGGCGCCCGGCATTAAGACGGTTGCCAAAATCTTCGTCGAACTGAGCGAACAGAGGGGGCATCATTGGAAGACCAACGCGATTGATCGAACGCCATCCGCCGGCATCGGTGGCCAGCGTTGACACAGCCCATACACCGATGCGGCGCTTGTCGCCGGCGCCTGCGAGCAACTCGCCATCGGGCACTTCCAGGACAATCGAATACACCGTGTGTCCGGCAAAGAGGTTTTTCGCGCGGCGGGGATCCCAGCCGGCCAGGTTCACTACGGTTCCGTCCTGAAAGGCATGGCCAACCGCGTGAAGCACATCGGGCTCAATCCAAAACGGATCACCGGCTTTGCCGGCCCAGACGCGCAGACCGGATGCCGTGGTAACCGTCTCCCCAGTCGTGCCCTGTGCGACGACAAGGCCCGGCGCATGCGGATCGACCGCGTCTGCACCCCGGATGCAACTTACAACGTAGGTCTGTTTCCCCTGCTTGTCGCGTTCGTTGAATGTTATGCGGTACGTGAGATCCTCGACTGCATCGCCGTTTAAGTCGACTTTGAATTCGTACATTCCTTCCGGATGGTAGCCGGGCGCGGGGATGGGGCCGAAAATCGAGTGGCACACATTGATTACAAACACGGTGCCAGTTTCGCCGCGGAATAAATAGAGGTCCGTAATGTCCAGGCGGATGTCTTGCCGAGCAATTGGTGAATCGAGGTGGTGGGACACGAGTCTTCTCCTTTTATTCTGAGGCAAAGCCTCGAATATTGAGTCGGAAATTTCGATTTGGAATCCGGCGCTTGCGGATGGTACGCCTCTCCTGCCATCGCCGCAACGAAATTTGAGAATGGACCTTACCAGAGCACTCGACGCTTTCGTAAAGCTTCGCATTCTCCAATGCATACCCGGGCGCAGCGTGCCTCGGAATAACACCTCATTTGTTTCTTCCGCAAACTGATAGAGCGGACTTCGGCTTGATTGACGCGAGAGCCCGCCTGTCATATCCTCATGGTCAAATCACAAATTCCAGCCCGTGAGGTGCCGAATGAAAAATAGGTTGCTGTTTTCTTTTGGCTTGCTCGTGGGCGTTTTGAACGCCGGCGGCGCCGTGTTCGCGCATCACGGAGCTGCGGCATTTGCGGACACCGTAGTTGTCATGAAAGACGCCACGGTGACGAAATACTTGTGGGCCAATCCCCATACGCTTGTCATGTTCGACGTGAAAGATGACAAAGGCACCGTCACGCACTGGGCCGTCGAGACGGGCAACCCGTCGGCCGTTGCTCTTCTTGGCTGGAACAGGAATTCGCTGCAGCCTGGGGACGTAATCACCGTTTACCTGTACCCCGCCAAATCCGGCAGCCCTCTCGGCCGCCTCAACAAGATCGTGCTCGCCGACGGCAAAATATTGAAGGATACCCAGCAGCGAGGGGACAACCCAGAGACGCAGTAGATAATTCGTTGCCGTGGTCCCAGAAATTCCGGTTCAGGACGTTCCGATCGAGAAGCAAGCCGTTCAGGCGTTTGGCCTTGCTTGGGGAGTGAAAACAAATTCAAGACGGATTTGGAGCAGCGAGGGGTGCCGAAATGCGAAATCTACTCAAGGGCTGCGTTTTTATTTTGGCGGGAGCACTGCTTTTTTCGTCGCCTGCGCTCGCCCAAACTTCTCCTCCACCCAAACGGGGCGTTAGCGAAACTTTGTACGACAGGTTAGCCAATAACGGGCCCGGGGGCGCCGCGCCGCGCCGGGACCTGACTGGGTACTGGGCAGGTTTGGTCGAACCGAAACTCAGCGACGTGCCTCCCCTGACGCCCTGGGGGCAGGAGCAGTTCCGCCTTCACAAGAGCACCTGGAATTCCTCCGTCGCGGAATCGAATGATCCCAGCAACGGTTGCGATCCACTCGGGTTCCCGCGCAACATGCTTTATCAGACCAGAGGGATTGCATTCGCTCAGATGCCTGGCAGCTTGGTCGAGCTGTTTCTGTACAACAAGGTATGGCGCGAAATCTGGACGGACGGGCGGGAACTTCCCAAAAATGTGGGCGGCAATTCCGCCGATGCGCCGGATCCGAAATGGTACGGCTATTCCGTGGGACACTGGGAAGGGGACTACACATTCGTCGTGGATACGTCCGGGAGCGATGAGCGAAGCTGGCTGGATAACTACGGTCACCCGCATAGCGTCGATATGCGTGTGCAGGAACGCTACACGCGCGTGGATCATAACACCATGGAAGTTACCGTCACGATCGACGATCCCAAGACGTACACGAAGCCTTTTGTGATCACCAAGTCCAATTACAGGTGGATTCCGCAACAGGAATTCGAGGAGCAGATCTGCGTGCCCTCGGAAGAGTCTGAGTATTTGAAGGTAATGGGCGATTCCGCCGCCCCTTCCACCTCCGGAAAGTAAGCGAAAGAAATCAAACGAAGCCGCACCCTCGCGTGTTCTTCCGCAAAAAGCTGAGTGTGAGCCCCGAAATCATGTTTCTCAGGACTCGGCCGTTCGGAACCCCGCGATCTTCCCGCAGTCCGTTCTGTTTGGATTGAACCCGAGACAGCCGCATGGCGCACCTGCCGAGCAAGATTTTTCCTCCCCCTCTCAGTTACGTCTGGGCTCAAACTCGCATCATAGTTGTGAGTTGCGAACCCGTGGGAGCGCGCCCAGCCGCGGAGACTGTTCTGACCGGAGGGACTCGATGTTCATGAGAGCGCGCGTATTGAGAGCCGTCGAAATGGCGGGAAGTCTGATATCGCTGGTGTGCCTAATGGTGGCAATTGCGCCAAGTACAGCGCACGGACAGGGAGGGTATCCGCCCGACAGCTACCCACCGCCGGGGAGCTACCCGCCGCCAAGGTACCCGCAAACGAGATATCCGGAAACCGCGGGGTATAACCGCTTCGAGCCGAAATACACGTTTTCGCTATTCCTAGGCTCTCGTTTCGGCGGCAATATAGCCATTAACACGCCGAACGTGGACTACCTGCCGATCAACAACTCTTTCAATTGGGGATTCAATGCCGGTGCGCGCCTCATGCCGCACCTCTTTACCGAATTCATGTGGAATCGGCAGACTACCACGCTGAGCGCCCACGATATTCCCACGAATCAGATCGTGCCTCTAACCAACAACGCGCACCTAGATATGTACCAGGGAAGCCTGCTCTACGAAATCTGGGCGAGTTCAAAGCTTCGCCCCTATGTTGTGGGCGGGATCGGCTTCACGCATTTTGATTCGCAAGGAATTTTGTCGTTCAGCGACCGCTTCTCCTACAACCTCGGCGGTGGCGTGAAGTATCTGTTCGCTCCGCACCTGGCCCTGCGCGCCGAAATGCGCTGGTCGCCTTCTCGGACGACGAGTTCAAAAACAACTTTCTGCGATCCGTTCCTGGGCTGCTTCGTGACGGCCATCAGTAACCATGCCGAGCAGGGGCAAGCGAATATCGGCTTGGAATTTCGTTTCTAGAACTCCCGGTCTTCGAGCCATGCGTTCACGGCCACATTCGAAATCTAATTTCGGGTGACGTTACCTCATGGCAGAACGGGTCTGCGGCCATGTCCCGATAAGTCTCATTGGAATCTGGCTTTTCGTCGGCATTCCGCTAAGCGCGCAACGCGAATGTCAATTCGGCGAGGGCTCCTCCACGGAGGACACTACCAGGAAGTCGATTGGACCCATTTGTGGTTCCAGTCTGAGACCGTTTTGATCCCTTAGAGCTTCCTGAAACGTCGGTCCTGTGATGTCTCGGTGGGAGTTCGCGTCCAGCGGTGAGGAAGAATCGAGCTGAGGTGTAAACTCGATGGCAACATCGAACATTCCTGTGAGGCCCGTCTTATCCAAGACCGGGCGGTCGATGTCATCGCCTTGCCCTATCGAGTTTGCAATCAGTTCCATCGACACATTGCGTGCGCCTGAACGCACGCGTCCCGCTACGCTGGGAGGCATGCGAAGGCTCCCACCACACGTTGCCGGGAACCGAGTGTCGCGTAATTGTGGTGGGGCCGTCGGTGCAGGACTAGGGACCGCAGGCGTTGTCGCACAGGGTGAGTCGTCCGCATGTCTCTGAAGTAGAGGACCCAATTTTCCGGGCTGGTCCACAACCAACGCGAGAATGGGAACCTGTCGGGTTTCATAGTGAACTGAGAGGCGAAAGCGATCGGCGAGCGCGGCCTGCATCATGAGGCGCATTTGGTCTTTAGTGGGATTTCCGTGCGCCGTTCCCTGGATGTCAAACCTGTCGGTAATGGCCCACTTCGGCAATTGCGAGAGTAACGACTGCTCCTGATTGTCAGTAATCTTGTACGCAAAGGCGATGTACGTAAGCAGCGGGAAATTCGTCGCTGTGAAAGACCCTCCATTGGGAACGTAGACATCGCCAGGACCTAACGGGAAGTTGGAACCCACTGCGTAGGGCGGTGCCGTCGTGTTCTGCCTGACAGTGACAACGTCGAACGCCATTTTGCCCCCTGCCACTGTTTGCCAATAGGGCGCTGCCGACGGGTTGGGTGATTGTGCGGCTAGTTGCACCATGCACACTGCGGACGTTAGGGCTGGTAAAACGGATTTCAAAAAGAGTTTTCGTCCATAGCCCGCACGCTTGAAGTGGGTTCGCATAGTCCGCTCCAGCCTTGAGAATCTAGCCTTGGGACTTGGGTTTAGCCGACTATATGCCTTAAGTCCCGATAAGTCACGTCATCGGCTGGCAAACTATCTGAGAGTGATTTCCAAGTCCCGTGAAGTCGGGCCGTCTCAATGGGTCAGTGCAACACTTGCTTGCAGTCTATCTGCCTCCTGATCGAGTGACTGAGCTACATCAGTAATATGTCGCTAAGGCTCATCCGCGCCAAGAAAACCTGTGCTAGGATTCACTCGAACTGCGGATCATACTGCCGGTCGAAGTTGCACAGACCGGCCATGAAAATGATCAAGGAGGACGCCGACTATGGGTTTGACCAGACGCACCATACTGGCAGCGGGCGCCGCGGCAGCGGCAACGGCCGCTTTGCCGCGCGCATTTGCTCAGCAGGCGAACACAGGAGGAACCGGCAAGTTCTACGAAAAAGGTTCCGTTCGTATCTACTATGAGGAGGCCGGGGCCGGTTTCCCGTTGATGCTGCTTCCCGGCGGGGGATTGAACTCCACCATAGCCTTTTTCAGCGGCAACTCGCCCTTCAACGCCGTCGGGGAATTCAAGGGACAGTATCGCTGCATCACAGCGGACTTGCGCAACGCGCCGAGCGGTCAGTCCACCGGCCCTGTCGAGGTCGACCGGCCGTGGGAGTCCTACGCCGACGACCATCTCGGCCTGATGGATCATCTGGGCATCGACAAGTTCATGGTGATGGGCTTCTGTATCGGCGGCCCTTTTATCTGGAGTCTTTTGAAGCGCGCCCCCAATCGTGTTGTCGCGGCTGTGGTGGCGCAGCCCGTGGGATGGCGTCCGGAGATGCGCGACCGCAAGTACCCGGGCGCGTTTTGGACGACCTGGGGTCCGATGCTGAACGCCAAGCGGCCCGAGATTACGCTGCAGACGGCCGACCAATTTGTGACCAGGATGTTCGAAACCAATCCCGACTTCGTCTTCACCGTGACGCGCGATTTCGTGCGCAGTTGCCAAAACCCGGTGCTGATCATGCCGGACGATGTCCCCCCGCACCCTTACGCCCCCGCCATGGAGTGCGCGATGCTCGCGCCGAAATCCGAAGTGAGCATCTTCCCGTGGAAAGAGCCCAAAGAGCGGATTCCGTTGGCAGTGCGGCAGGTCCATTCTTTCCTCAAGGCGCATCAGTCTGCCTAGACGGCGGTGTCTATGCGACAGGACCGGGGTGCAACCGTGAAAGGTTCGACGTGGCATCAGTATTCTCACATGCAGTAGCTGCTCTTGGCATTGGAGCCTGCTTCTACACCCCTCGCATTCCAAAGCGAGTCTGGGCGGTTGGCGCACTTTGCTCCGTTGTTCCCGACCTTGATGCCATTGGATTCCATTACGGCATCCGATACGGCGACTTTTGGGGCCATCGCGGATTCACGCACTCGATTGTCTTCGCCGCCCTTGTAGCCGCCGTTGCCTTACTTGTAGTGTTTCGCCGCAGTCTGCCCAGCATCAGCAGATTCTCTTTGTGGATGTATTTCTTTCTCGCCACTGCAAGTCATGGTTTTCTAGATGCCATGACGGACGGCGGTCTTGGGATCGCATTCTTTGCTCCATTTGACAATCGCCGCTATTTTCTTCCGTGGACTCCCATTCGAGTTTCGCCCATAGGAATCGAGCGCTTTTTTACGGCTCGCGGCCTAGCCATTCTCCAGACTGAATTACTGTGGATTTGGCTTCCTGCAGGGTTACTGGCAATCTCGGCCTGGATGATACGCCGAAGTGACTTTGCCGCATCTGATGTTTAACGCTTGCGGCCAAATTCTGAAAATCCGGCTTATCAGGGGAATGTCCTAGGCTGAGAGTCCACCGTCAGATTTTATGAGCTGGCCATTGATCCAAGAACCAGCCGGTGACAATAGAAAGGCAATAAGGTTTGCAATATCTTCCGTTGTTCCAAGCCTTCCGGTTGGTTGACGTTTAGTTAATCGCTTATGAATGTTCTCGTCCATCCATCCCGTATCGACCGGGCCGGGGTTTACGATGTTGGAAGAAATGCGCAGGTGAGCGAGTTCTCGGGCCGCCGCAATCACAATCCTATCGAGTGCCCCTTTGCTGGCTCCATAAGGCAGATTTCCCACGGTCGAATCGCTCGTTAGGGCAACAATTCGACCTCCGCTTTCTGGTATCTGGGCCGCCAGCTCCTTGATGAGCTGCCAACTAGCCCGTGCATTCACGGCGAAGTGACGGTCAAAACTTTCAACCGTGGTGTCCATAATTCCCGAATCCACGCCTTCACAATGCGACAAGATCAACGCCGAGATGGCGCCGATCGCTCTCGTGGCAACGGCAAATATTTTGGCAGCAGACCCCGGCTGCTCCAAGTCGGCCTCGATCAAGAATACTTGTGCGCCAATCGAAACAAGCTCGTTCTTAAGGAGTGCCACGTCGTTGGGTTGAACACCCCAGGGCATCCGCTTGTCGTATGGTGTCCAGTACGTGAGAGCGAGGTCCCATCCATCAGTGGCAAGTTTCTGCGCAATGCCAGCCCCAATGCCTGCCCTTCGACTGACTCCGGATATCAAGGCTACCGGCTTAGTCATGGACAGTCAGTTTACGCCGAAAATTCCACTCAACAACAGCAAAGGCAATTCCCTGTATGGCAAACACTGCGTCTCAGGTCGCCAAGTTCTGTGAAGTCGTGCCTTTTCGAAATGTGGCCCCGTTTCTTCTTAAGGCTTAACGAGTTATCCACATGCGGACAAATCAGTTGGCCG
The DNA here is from genome assembly GCA_963740035.1 of uncultured Acidobacteriota bacterium. GTDB lineage: Bacteria > Acidobacteriota > Terriglobia > Acidiferrales > UBA7541 > Palsa-360. The sequence continues at coordinate 41,391 of CAVUDA010000014.1, read as the reverse complement.
CTGGGACGGGTGAAACCGGACTGACATTTCACTGAACCTCAGACCAGTAGTTTTTGAGGCAGCGTTCGAGGTAGCCTGATGGAGCACGATACGCCCATACCAGCTCCGTGGGAGGGACTACGTGTTCTGCGAATGTTGCGGCCTGAGCTTCCTGCCCAAACAATCCGTGTGCACCCGCTGCAATACGGCGGCGATGCGGCACTGGTTTCAGCTGATGAGCCTGGTGACTTTGACGGTGGCAGTGCTTTGCAATGGCCTGGTGGGGCTCCTGGTGCTTCCGCGGCTGACCGGAGGACGGCACTCGCACTTCGTGTTCCGTGCGTGGCTGTGGTTTGACCATGAAGCGGCGATTTACGGCTGGGTGCCTATCGCCTTCGGATTGCTCGCGTGGGACTATTTCGTCTGGAAGGCGGCAAGGCCGAAGGTCAAGGGTTGGTTCACGCGCAAGCTGCTCACTTTTTCGCTCGCGGCTGGGCTTGCGCCGATGCTGCCCTGGTGGATTCCCGCGGGCCAGCCGCCGGGAGAATTTCTGTCGATGATCGGGAAATATCCGGGCGTGCCTTCCCTTCTGGCATGGGGCGTGGTCCTTGTGGTCGCGGTTCTCCTGTGCATGAACGCGGAATCGCGCGACTACCTGCTGGGCCACGGCAGGGCGCTGAGCGTGGTCAGCCTGGGCCTGCTGCTGCTGGTTCTGACGATGACCGTGGTGGGTTGGGCAGTCACCTATTGAGCGCCTTCCGAAATCTTGCTCCGATTAGCTTCGATTGATTCTTAGCTCAGGCGTCAACTTGGTGGCCGCTAAGTCGATCTGTAGCTGAATAGTTTTTGGCATTCTTTGCGGAGAAATCCACCGATGACCGGGATGCGGTGATTGCCCTTCTTGAAGATGAGCCGGCAGGGGATCAGGCAGGCTCGCCACTTGTAATCTTCCGTCCCGCGCTTGCGTCCATACGCGTCAATGTCTTCCTGGGAAACGCCGTAGACAACAGCGCCGATTCTGGACCACACGCAGGCGCCGGCGCACATGGCGCAGGGCTCGTGCGTGGAGTAAAGAATAAAGTCGGGAAGGTATCGTCCATATCCGCTGGAAACGTATTTGAGAGTCTCCAACTCGACGTGCTTGATGCTTGATCCCGAGGTTTTTACGCGGTTGCCCGCGCTGGCAACTACCACCTCGCGCTTGGCCGTGAGCCGCGTTATGACCGCGCCAATGGGGTAGTCGCCTCGGTCGCCGGCCCGCTTAGCCTCCGCGATAGCCAGCTCCATGAATTTCTTTCCCGGTTTATAGGAAGCAGTGATCATCCTCTTAGTTTATATCGTTCTACTGAAACGCGGAGGCGGGTGTGTTGACCAATCCGCGTCAACTCGTTCCGAGCAGCTACTCTATCGGAATGGGAAAATTGCGAAGTATTCAGTCCCGTCGATTGGTCGGCAGGCGATTCGTATATAGGTTGCGCCTCTGCGTGAGGACTCAATATTGGCAAGTTTTTGTAGCGCCCGCCTTCAGGCGGGCACTTTGGATCCAAGCACATGCCCGTCCGCCGCGGCGGACGGGCGCTACATGAACCAATACCAAACTCTCACACAGACTCTTCAGCCCTTAGCGGGCTGTCGAGTCTTGGTGGCTGCTTATTTGTGAGAGTGTTCCTAGCCTCTGCTTTTGGACCGAACTTTCCCGCTTCGCTCAAAGGTAGCGGCATCCACGGATGCCAAACCTGCACCGACCGCCGCCAGCGTAAACGACGCCAGCGCCAGCATCAAGGGCAGTCCGTACCCGTCCACGTTGTGGAGGCCGGAGTGTGGCAGATTCACTTTCCAAACCGCGATTCCCATTTCCACCGCGAGGAAAATCCCTGCGATCCGCGTGACAAGACCCACAATCAGCAGAATCCCGCCGAAAAACTCCATGCCCCCGGCCAGGTAAGCGAAGTAGGAAGGAAAACCGTGCTGCGGAAACCACGCCAGCCATTTCGCCGGCGAGACGAACAGCTTCAGGTAACCCTCATACAAAAAGATGCCTCCGACACCCACGCGCAGCAACAACAGCGCCAGCGGCTTGAGCTTCTCGAAAATCTGCATCGCTTCTCCCGTCTCGGACGCGGCATTGTAGCACAAGGCGCGAAATTCATTTCCGCCGCGCGATCGCTAATCCGATACGGCTCGTCCCGCTTTTCTGACAATTTGCCGCAGCCAGGTGTGGGCCGCGTCGGAATTCATGCGGCGGTGCCATACCATCAGGTACTTGAAAGGGCGCAACTCCGGTGGCGGCTTCAGGATCCGCAAGCTGCGATCGCTTTCTAACGCGCTCCCCAAGCGCCTCGGAACAGTCACCATGAATTCCGTTCCCGCAACGCTGCGCAGCGCGGCCCAGAGGTAAGGCACACGGATGGCGCTGCGCCGCTTCACTCCGTGGGCCGCCAGGGTTTTCTCGACGATGGTCGGCTCGCTCGCCTTGATTTTCACCGAGATGTGCCAGGCATCCAGATAGCGCTTCAGCGTCAGCTTTCGCGCGAGTGGATTCTCTTTCGCCACGACGCAGACAACGCCTTCTTTGTACAGAACCTCACTTTGGAAATGGGCCGGGATCACTTCATCGTCGGTGCAGAGCACCAGATCGAGCCTTCCTCGCTCCATCGATCTAAAACTGCCGTCGTGCGCGGCAATGAATTCGAATGAAACCTTGCTTGCGGCCGGCACAAATTGCCGGCAAAACACGGGACAAAGCACCGAGAACGCATGGTCCCTGCCGGCGATGCGAAAGGTTGCCTCTTCTTTGGCGGGGTCAAAAAAGTCTCCGCCAAGAAGCCGGTCGAGCTTTGGAAGGGTGACTTCCAGCTCGCGGCGGATGATCTGGCCTTTGGCCGTCAAGTGATAACCACCCGGCCCGCGGATGAAAAGGTCGTCCTTAAACATCCATCGCAGCCGCTGCAGCGCGCGGCTTACGGCCGGCTGGCTCAGAAACAGCCGGGTCGCCGCGCCGGTGATCGTTCGCTCTTCCGCCAAGGCGGCGAAGACAACCAGTAAATTCAGGTCGGATTGCCGCAAATGCGTTACACGCATAATGAATATACAAATTATGCATTGGACTAATGCCCCCGGCAAGCGTAATTCTTAAGGGATGCCCAGGGGAAATAATAGATCCAGTTTTGTCCGCCGGAAGGCGGCCAAGGAGAGAACGTTGCATGAAGAAAGTTGCAATCGTAACAGGAGCTTCGAGAGGGATTGGGCGCGCCATCGCGCTCCGGTTGGCTCGTGACGGCTTCGCCGTCGTCGTGAATTACGTCCACCATCGGCGCGAGGCTGAGAAGGCGGTGAGTGAGATCAAGACAGGCGGAAATCAAGCCATCGCGGTCCAGGCGGATGTCTCAAAAAGCACGGACGTCGCGCGGCTTTTCGATCACGCCGAACATGCGTTCGGCGGAATCGATGTGTTGGTGAATAATGCCGGCATAATGCCGGCGAAACGAATCATCGAGATGGAGAATGACCTCTTCGAGCGCACCTTCGCCGTCAACGTCCGCGGCACCTTCAACACGCTCAAGCAGGCCGCCAAACGGCTGCGCTGTGGCGGGCGAATCGTCAATTTATCCAGCACCGCCGTCGCTCTCGGCTCGCCAATCTATGCGGTCTTCAATGCGTCGAAAGCGGCGGTCGACGCCCTCACGAAAACTCTCGCCACTGAATTTCGCGGCAGGAATATCACAGTGAACGCGGTCGCTCCCGGACCCACCGCAACCGATCTCTTCCTGGACGGCAAGAGTAAAGATGAGATTGAAGACTTTGTCGCCATGGCGCCTCTGGAGCGGCTAGGGACTCCCGAGGACATCGCCAATGTCGTGGCATTCCTGACCGGACCCGACGGTGGCTGGATCAACGGCCAAACGATCCGTTCCAACGGCGGCCTCGAGTAGAATCACGCCATCGCTGTTCTGTGCCATGCAGAGACTCAGTGTCAGTGTGCCGTGGCCTGAACTTTTTGCGCCGCTTGCACCACATCGGCATAAGGTCCAGTCGAGCCGTGACCGCCGGCAAAGCGCTCCGGCTTGATCCCCCATTTGTCGACGCCTTTCACAAGCGCCGCCACCATCGCATTGGAGGGCACGGGCGCGCCCGGAACATACAGATCGCTGATGATACCGAGCTTGGCATCGGGCACGTACACCATGTCATAACCCGCCGCGTGCGGATTTTCGATGGCGTAGGCATCCACTTCGCGGCCGCCATCGTTCACGCTCCACTTGCCGTCGACTTCGATCACCTTGGGCGAGAAGGCCGTCTTTGGCGCGAAGCGGTTCAGTGTTTCCGGACGCGCCAGCACCTTGCGGATATAGTCGCCATCGCCTTTGCCTACGACGATTGTGGCGCCCTCGGCGGCGTAGGTGCGCATGCCGCTGACGTGATCGACATGGTGATGCGTGAGAATCAGGTAGCGGATCGGTTTGCCCGGGTATCTCTTCTTCGCCAAATCGATGGACTGAATCGCCTGCCCATCGTCGTTCGGCGCTTCCACCACGATCAGGGAAGTGTTCGTCGCGATGAAAATCGTGTTGTGCGTGCCGCCCTGGGTCTGGCTGATATTCGGGCCGACGTCTTCGAGCCTCAGACTGTCGGCGTCGTCCGTGTACATTTTGTCAGAATCGTAATAGAAACCGAGGAACTGGCGGCGGATGATCCACTGAAAGGGCGTCGCGTCCGCGGGTGCCGGTTTCGCCGCCCCGGCGAGCATGGCTTGCGGAATATCGAAGGCCGCGGCAGGCAGAGACGGGTTCGCCGTCACGCTGGAAAGTTTCAAGTCCACGATTTTCATCCCGTTCAGCGTATACAGGGCGTGAAACGCAACCTTCGCGCCTTCCACGTCACGCCAATCCGAATACTCCGCGTCGAAGACGGAATCGCCTTCAATCCCGTCCCAATCGAGCGTGCGCACGCGCGCGGGAAGATTCGTGGCGGGATCGAACATGACGATGAACGTGCCATAGTCGCTGCGATATTGCAGCGCGGGATACGTCTTGCCCGCAATTTTCTGATCGGCGATTTCGGACACGCGATCAGGATGCCGTTTCATGTCGATCACAACCAAGGGCCGCTCCAGCTCCCGCAAATTCATGGTGAGCCGGCGGCCTGACATGGTGTGCTCGGGCGGCGTGGTCTTGGTCGTGCGTTTGGGGAGGCGCCCGGCCGCCGCGTCGTTGCCGATTACATAGCCCGCAACTGGCGTGATGATTTCCGTGTAGGTTCGCTTGCCCTCGCCGCCCGGCATCGGGCGAACCCATTCGTTGCGCGTGAACCCGCGCACGAGATCGCGGCTCTCGACCAGATCGGACACTCCCGTGTCCGGCTTGGTCGGGTCGGAGAGGGAATACGATTCGCCGGGATCGAATTGCTCCAGGCTGGCTTTCAGGCTGAGGGTCGTCAACTTGTCCCCGCCCATCGCCGCATAGGCGGCGTTGACCCGATCTTGCGGCGCCGCTGCGGGCGCGGCCCATGAAATGAACAGACTCGTCGCTACGCAAACAACGACAGCGCAACACAGCGACGCCGTCAAACGCAGGCTACCGTTTCTTCCACGCATGGACGTTCCTCCTTTTCTCACCAACGCCGGGCCGGAATTCCAACCGCATTCCACAGGGAGATGCCGGCTAGCCTATGTTAGGAATGGGCGGAACGCAACAGTCGAGCCGATAACAAGCGCGGAATCGGGAGCAACTCAAGGAAGGCAAAGGCGTTGTATATCCCAAAATGGTTTTCTTACTGAGGTGCCAGAGAAAAACTTATGCCTAACCCCTGATCAACCCTTCCTTTGGCACCTTGCCGGCTGCCGAAGTCGAACTCCCAAATTCAACCGGAAAAAGCTTCAGCGCTTGATGATGGACTTGAACCCTTTGGCTTCGAGTTGCTGCCGCGCATTTGTCGCGGACTGGTTGTCCGGATACGGTCCGACCTGCACGCGAAACAGCTTGTCGGCGCCGGGCGGTATGACGAACGCGGGGAATTTTTTCTGCTGCAGGGCTTGCGCGAGCGCCAGCGCGTCATCCTGGTGGAGCACGGCCGCGACCTGAAGCATGATCGAACCTTTCGGAATCAGCGGGCCGTCCGCGCCACCTGAGGGTTTTGACAGCTTTGCAGGCTTCGAGGAAGCCGCAGCCGGCTTGGGCGCCGCTGCGGATGGCGCCGAGGCGTTTACGGATTTTGCAGGCGGCTGCAAGTGATCCGCGGCGGCTTGCGGATCGGCGGAATGATAGAAATCCCAGTCGGAATTTTTTTTCGGAACTTGCGCGTCCTCGGATTCCGGCCGGGCCTTGGATTTCGTCGACGGTGGGCCGGCGGGCGTATCGAATCCCATCGGCACGCCGGCGGCGGCCCGAACTTTGGTGTCGTACTGGCTCCGCCCCAGCAAATAGCCGAGCGTGAAGACGACTCCGAAAATCACGACGAGCAGCATAAACAGTCCGACCAGGTGCCTGCTTTCCAGCACGAAATCGCCGCCGCTTTTTTTCTCTCTCGAAGCCATCTATTGTCTTCTGGAACCGATCGCCTTCACCCACTCGTTGATGATATCGATCGGGAGCGGGAATACGATGGTGGTATTTTTTTCGACGCCGATTTCAGTCAGCGTTTGCAAGTAACGGAGCTGAATCGCGGCGGGCTGCGTTTCGAGCACCTGCGCGGCCTCAGCCAGTTTCGCCGACGCCTGCGCTTCACCCTCCGCGTGAATGACCTTGGCGCGCCGCTCGCGTTCCGCCTCCGCCTGCCGGCCAATGGCGCGCTGCATCTGCTCCGGGATATCGACCTGCTTGACTTCCACCTTCGTTACTTTAATACCCCAGGGCTCGGTATCCTGGTCAAGAATCACCTGCAGTTTGCTATTTACTTTTTCGCGCTCGGCGAGGATCTCGTCAAGTTCAAATTGCCCGACGATGCTGCGCAGCGTGGTTTGCGCCTTCTGCGAAGTCGCGTACAGATAATTCTGCACCTGGGACAGAGCGAGATTCGCGTCCACCACTCGAAAATACGCAACCGCGTTCACTTTCACGGAAACGTTGTCGCGCGTGATGATGTCCTGCGAAGGCACGTCCAGGGTCTCGATGCGCAGCGAAATCCGGTACAGCGTCTCGATCGGCCAGAAGACGAGCCGCAATCCCGCGCCCTTCGCGTCCGGCTGCATGCGCCCGAGGCGCAGCACCACGCCGCGCTCCCATTCCTTGATCACGTACAGTGAATTCCAGAACCAGATCAGGAAGATGAACACCGCGATCATGAGCCCGTACAGTGAGAAATCCATTTTTGCGCCCCCAAGAATTCCCTGGCTCAGTAATTTCGCCGACCAGTGGCACAGGCTTCAGCCTGTGGGGTTTAGTCCTTGCTAGATCGAACCTCCACAGGCTGAAGCCTGTGCCACTCTTGCGTGCCGTGCGTATCGTACTCTATCTGAAGCCGCCGTTCACGCGTTCGTAGCATGATGGCCGGGGAGAACCACGTGCAACGTCAGCCCCTCGATGCGCGTGACCCGCACATGCGCGCCCGCCGGAATTTCTTCCCGCGACACGGCGCGCCACAATTCGCCGTGCAGCCGCACCATTCCCTGAAAAAATTCGCTGTCCGTTTGCCGCACGAGCGGCTCGGTCACTTCTCCCGGCGAGCCCACCAGTTGTTCGACCCCCGTCGACTGTTTCCACAAACGCGAGCGCAGCACGAGGCGCATCAGCAGAATCGTGAGCAGCGCGAACGGCAGCGTCACGCCGAAGGCAACGCCCAGGCTCACTCCCGCATGCGTCAGCGGCGAACGCACCAGCATCAGTGCGCCCAGCAGCATGGCTACGATGCCGCCAATGGCCAGCACGCCGTGGCTTGTGTACTTCGCCTCCAGAATGAATAACCCCAGCGCCAGTAAAATCAAGACGATGCCCGCGGGAGCCACCGGCAAAATCTGCATCGCGTACAGCGCCAGCACCAATGCAATCCCGCCGATCACCCCCGGCGCAACCATTCCCGGGTGCGTGAATTCGGTGTAAAGCCCCAGCACTCCCACGATCAGCAAAATGAAAAACGCATCGGGCTGCACGATCCGCGAAAGAAATCGCTGGCGGAACGACATGGAGAAAGCAACGCGCTGCGGATTGCGCAAAGCAAGCTGGACCGTCGATCCGTCAAATCGCTTGATCGTGCGCCCATCCAATTTTGACAGCAGGTCTTCCGGCGAGTTTGCAACCAGATCGATCAGCTTGCCGTCGAGCGCTTCTGTTTCCGTCCAGGCCTTGCCGTCGACGACGGCCGATTCCGCAAGCTCGGCGTTTCGTCCGCGCTTTGCCGAGTAGCTGCGCAAGAACGCCGTGGCGTCATTCAATATTTTTTTCTTCAGCGTCTCATCCACCTGCAGCGGAACTCCTCCGATAGCCAGAAGCGGCGAGGCCGCGCCGGTGTGCGTTCCCGGCGCCATGGCCGCGACGTCCGCCGAGAGCAAAATAAAAAATCCCGCGGAAGCCCCGCGCGATCCGACCGGCGAAATGAAAATCGCCACCGGCACGGGCGAATCCAATATGTGATGGATGATGTCCTCCATGGAGGTCGAAAGCCCTCCGGGAGTGTCCATCGTGATCAGGATGAGGCTCGCGTGAATCCGCGCGGCTTCCTCGATGCCGCCAACAACATACTCCGCCATCACCGGCTCGATTTCATCGCCGATGCGAATTTCGAGCACTTGCGCCGGGCCTCCCGGCGCCGGGGAAATTCTCGTCTCCTGCCCTTGCGCTCGCAAAGTGAACGCGCCGGTCAGCGCCGCGGCAAGCGTTGCAATCGCCAGCATCCAGGCATAGCTCGCCGCAGAAATCATCACCGCGCGGCGGTTGCCTGTGTCCCTCATGGATGCGCTCCTCCGCTGTCGATCTTGCGAGGTCCCTTCCCTGCCGGTGCCTGCCCTTCGGGAGCTTCGCTCCCAGGGCGCAGAAGCGCGCGATCCAAAGTCCTGGACACACGCGCAAGCCGCGCAAGCCCATTGCCATCCTGCAGGTTTGGCTGCGGCGTCTTGTCCGCGCTATCCGTGGCTTCGGCGCGAATGGCCGCCGCCTCCGGATTTCGCCCAAGCGATTCCAATGTTGCAATCAGCAGCGCTTTCGCCCCCTTGTCATCGGGAACAATTTGCCGCGCGTGTTCCAGCGGAGCGACCGCGGCGGCCGCCTGCTTTCCAATAATTTTCACAAGGGCGATGTTGAACAAATAATCCGCCTCTTCCGGATCGAGCGCGGACGCGCGATCGAATTCCGTCCCCGCCTCATTCCATTTCCCGAGCCGCAGGCGCGCCACGCCCAGGTTATTGTGCATTTCCGGCAGTTCCGGAAGCGAATCTTTCTCGCCGGGTTTGCGCGTGCGTTCGAGCAATCCGGAAAACGAGGCATCCGCCCGGGCGGCATCGTTGCGCGCCAGATGGCAGACCCCCGTCGAGAAACTTGCCTCGGGCCCGTCCGGGCGATTGGGAGGCACGCGCGAATACCAAACCAGCGCCGAGTCGCAATCGCGCCGCTTGAAATAAATCTGGCCGAGTTCAAACGCCGGGCGGTCCCACGCGGGCTCCAGGCGCGCCGCTTCGCGCAGCAAGCGGAGACGTTCCTCGTCCTGCGATCCGGCAAGTCCGCGCACGAAATTTTCGAGCGCGTCCAGGCGCAGAGACGCCGGCGGGTCCGAGAAACTCGATTCGTCTCTCGTTGCGCCCTCCTGCGGGCATTGCTTCGGATCGATGGCGCAAATAATCTTCCACGTCAGGCGCGCATGCGCGCGGAGCAGTTCTGGCATGCCGCTCGTCTCCGTGAGCGGCGGCGAAAGAGACGGTGGATTCAGGTGCAGCACACGGGCTTCCAGCGTCGCCATCTTGCCGTCGGATTGGAAGCGTCCATAAACCACCGCGTCGGCATCGGCTTCCCCCGCGATCTTAATAATCGTGGCGTGCGAAAAGCGCGCGGAATCGGGCAGGCCCATTCGTTCCAGAGTCGCGAGTCGGTCCTCCCGCGAAAGCACATTCACTCCACGGTCCTCGAGACGTTCCACGGTCAACTCGGACAATCCCTCATCCAGCCAGGCGAGATCGGCCATTCGGCTTGCGTTTTCAAAAGGAAAAATAAGGATTATTTCGGAGCGGGCTCCGGCGGAAGCGGCGCGAGTCTCACCCGCGGATTGCGCGGGACGTGCGCGGGCCGCCATCGCGGCTCCACAAAGAGCCGCAATCAGGACGAAAAGCCCGGATCGAAACATTCGCGGGGACATCGCAGTCACATTGTAACAGAGGCCGCGCAGCGCTGGTTCGCGCAAGTCGCGTGTGTCGGAAAACTTACGCGCCGGGGTGCGTCGCGGATCCCTTCTGCTCCGCCGGGGCCACGCGCGCCATCACTTCCTGCACCACGGGGTCGTTGATGACATCCTTAAATGCGGGGTCGGTCGCGGCTTTGCCGACGTCCTTGTAACCTTCGTCCAGGGATTTGCGGAGGTATTCGGCGCAATGCGCAGCGTCGCCCTTCTGCGCGTATACCTTGGCCATCGTGAAGAAAAACAGGCCATGATTGTTCACCGAGCGGTCCTGCACCATCGTCCCCACCCGGTCATTGCGCTCGAAAATGTTCGGGTCAATTTCGAGCGCCTTTTGAAATTCCGCCGCGGCTTCGGGATACTTGCTTGAATTGTAGTAGGCGAATCCCAGGTTGGCATGAGTCCCCGCCTGGTTCGGATCGATGGCCACCGCTCTTTCGTACTGGCGGATGGCGCCGCGGAAATTCTTCTGGTGGTAATACACCATGCCCAGGTTATTTACCGCGCTCGAATATTTCTTGTCGGCTTTGGCCGCGCGGGCAAAGTACTTCTTCGCCTGATCGTAATTGGACAAGTCCAGGTAGGCGATGCCGATCATGTTCATGTAGATGGCGTTCTTCGGATCGGCCTTCAATAAATCCTGATAGGATTGAATGGCCGCCTCATATCTTTTTTCCGCCATTTGGACTCGCGCGCGCTCATCCTGCATTTGTTTGGGGGTGAGCGCGGCAGGGGCGGTCTGTTGCGCGCCCAAAGGAAGTGTTGCGGCAAATAGAAACAGGCCCAGGAAAATCCAATAAGGAGTTTTCCATTTCGTGTTCATGGCGAACCCCTCCGAAAGGCGCCGCCTCAATGTTGCTGATCTTGTGATCCTGCCTGGGGCTTGTCGGCGTCTTTCTTGCCTCCAAAGATACCAAAAATCCGACGCAAGACGCCTTTTTTGTTCTCGTCCTCCGGCGGTTGATTATCGGCGGAGGCGGGCGGCGAGGGAGGCCGGACGCTTGTGGGTCCGGACACGGCCGGATTCTCGGAATCGGCTCCCTTGTCCTTGTCTCCGCCAAATACATGCGATAGCCAGGAACCCGGAGGAGCATCGTTGGCCATGTGCCCGCCATGCAAAGGGCAAAACTCGGTGGGCTCCGTGCCGTGGATGTAGACTTCCTCGCGTGTGACCGGGCATTCCGGGGTTGCCAGCGCCAAGGATTCGGGATCAATCGTAACTTTCGTGATCCCTTCCGGCATATCAAACGGCTTCACGTCGCGATACGCGGGCAACGTCACCGCGCGCTTCATGAAATCCGCCCAGATCGGCGCCGGAGCATTCGCGCCGGAAAGCCCGAGGTCGCGGTTGTCGTCAAACCCCACCCACACGATGGCCAGCAAATTCGAGGTGTAGCCGGCAAACCATCCGTCGCGCGAAGTGCCGGTTTTCCCCGCCGCGGGCGCGATGAATCCACGGGAACGAACGGTTGCGCCCGTGCCGCGGTCGATGACGTCCTCCAACATGCTGGTCACAAGGTAAGCGACGCGCGGATCGAGCGCCCGCCTCGACCGGATCGCATTTTGTTCCAGCGATTCTCCATCGGCGTTTACCACGTTGCGGATAAACATCGGCTCGGTGCGCACGCCTTCATTGGCCAGAATCGTATACCCCGCAGCAACTTCGAGCGGCGTCATTTCATACGCCCCGAGCGCCACTGACGGCGTCGGCTGAATCGATGGATCGAGCCCGAATTGATGCGCCATGTCCGTGACGCGCGTGTAGCCCACCAGTTCGGCAACTTTCACGGTCGCGACATTCAGCGAAAACGTCAGCGCTTCCCGGAGCGTGACCTGGCCGTGAAATTTTTCGCCGTAATTGTTGGGCGTATATTCCTTGCCGTCAAAATCGAAAGTGGTCGGCTCGTCCATCACCGTCGTCGCCGGAGTCACGATGGGCTTCACGCCGTCCACCGCGCCTTCAAACGCCGCCGCATACACGAACGGCTTGAACGCGGAGCCGGGCTGCCGCCGCGCGAGAATGTGGTTGAGCTGGCTCTCGCCGTAATCGCGCCCGCCGACCAGCGCCTTGATTTCTCCCGAGTGCGGGTCCAGAACCACCATTGCGATTTGAGCCTGCGGCGCGGGCTGCCCTTCTTTTTTCCACCGCGCGTAACGTTTCGCAAGCTGGGTGTCGATGTTCTTCGCTCCCAGGTCTACTGCGTCGCTGGCCGCGCGCTGCAGTTCCGGATCGAGCGTCGTGTAAACACGGAAACTCTGGGAGAGCAGGTCCGCTTCGGAAAAGCGGTCGAGCAGGTGGTCCTTCACCATGTCCACAAAATAGGGCGCGGTGCTGCCTTCGAGTCCGCCGCCCACGATTTGCAACGGAGTTTTCTTGGCGCCCGTAGCCTGTTCGGCAGTAATCGCTCCATTCTCGGTCATGGCCAGAAGCGCTCGGTCCCGCGCCTCAATCGCGCGCTCCGGCCGCCGTTCTGAAGTCGAGTAGCGATTCGGCGCGTGGATGATTCCGGCGAGAAACGCGGCTTCCGGCAGAGTCACTTCGCGGAGATCCTTGTTGAAGTAGGCGAGAGAAGCCTCGCCAAATCCATGAATCGCGAAGCTGCCGCGATTCCCGAGATAAATTTCATTGGCGTAAAGCTCGAAAATCTGCTGCTTGTTGAAGCGGTGCTCGAGTTCCAGCGCCACGATGGTTTCGGCAACCTTGCGCCGCAAGGTCCGGTCCGTGCTGAAAAAGAAACTGCGCGCCACCTGCATCGAAATCGTGCTGCCGCCCTGAACGCGCGCCCCGTGGCGCAGGTCGGCCCATGCCGCGCCCAGAATCCGGATGGGATCAAATCCCGGATGCTCGAAGAAGCGCCGGTCTTCCACGGAAAGCACGGCGTCGCGCAACATTTTCGGAATATCGTTGTAACTGATGGCGCGGCGCTTTTCGCGGGAACTGTCAAACAGGCCGTCAGAAGTTCCGGCTCAACTTCCGCGGAATCCAGAGCGGCGCCGTTATCCATCGAGCGGATCTTCTGGATTTCGGTGCCGCTGAAATCCACGACCAGCCGGTTCTTTGGCCCAAAATACGATTCGCTCGACGGCCGGATTTCGATTTCGTTGCCATGCAGAATGTAGCGGCCCGGCGTCCCCGAAACATCCAGTTCGCTGTACCCCGCGCGTTGCAGGTGATTGGCCATGTCCGCCAGGCTCAGCGATTCGCCCGTATAGATCCGCATGGGAGCGGCATAAATCCTGGCTGTGGTTTGCTGGATATGCCCGGAAAGACGCAGATCGATCATCCGGCCAAAGGAAATCCAGTAATACGTCCCAATGGCGGCTACGCAAAGAAGAAGAAATATGACAGTCCCAAGAAGGACCAGCCCGAACCGGGATCCCCAGAAACCCCGGCCGATTCGAATACGCAAGGTAGTTCTCCGTTCCGCCGCGAAAAAACCCTCTGTAGCCCTCAGTACCCTATCTGCTTAGATGCGCCTTCGGGCCGCACCGGAATAAGATTACACGCCACACCGATCGATTTCGAATTCGCCAAACGAGCGGGGGACGAATCGCCGGCAGGGGTCGCGGCTCGGGGACTACTGGCTGGGGCTCAGCACGAGCGAGAACCCCACTCTTCCTCGCTCGCTAAAACAGTGAGAGGTTGGTGGCTGCCGGGTGAAAGTTCAGCGTCCACTGGTAGACTTTCAAGTCCACGGTTACGGAATAGTTAACGTTGATGTGGACGTTCCCGGCGCTCCCTTCCACCTTTATGTCTTCGGCTTGAACCGGCAAATCCTCTTTCTGTGCTTCCTCCAATACAGCCTGCTTGACCTGTTCATTATTCTTGCGATTGACGCTGGCAAACCGCGCAATGTTCTGAAGGCTGTCTTGAAATTCGTATTCATTGATCAGGACCGGAATCAGCATCACGGCCGCATAAACAAACGCCACCAGAATCACTGTCCATACAATTGCTTTGAGGCTTCCCGCGCCTCTCTCACGATTACGTTTCGCCTCAGCGCCCTCGTCGCCAACCGCGCGAGAAACGTGACGCCTGCCTCCAGACCGGGACGCACCCGTTCCACGCAAACTCGGGCATGGGAAAAGTTCCATACCTTAAAATGCTAGCATCGGACCGGAGGGGTGTCGAGAGTGAGTCCGCGCCCGGTTTCGGCACAGTCACTTTCTGCAACAGATTGATAATAAATGATTTACTTCGTAAATCGGAGATGTGGAATGCCCTAGTAAGCCTTCCCGAAGATGGCGAGTTCGCTTGCCGGTTTTCCGCAGTGGATGCAGCCCCCTGCTCCGCCGGGCTGCTCCAGGGGGATACACCGCAGCGTGGCCTTGGTCTCTTCCTTAATTTGCTCTTCGCACTTGGCGTCGCCGCACCAGTAGGAACGCGCAAATCCCTGCTCGACTACCGTGCGGAACTCTTCGAGATTCTTCGGCTCAAACGTGTGCATGTTGCGGAATGCCAGCGCGCGCTCGAACAGCGCCTTCTGAATCGCCGCGAGTTGCTGCTCGACGGCTTCCGCAATTCCTTCCTGGGATACGAAGCTCTTCCCTTCCTTGCCGGGCCTGTCGCGGCGCGCCAGCACCACGCTGCCTTTGGCCACATCCTTTGGGCCGATTTCCATGCGCAGCGGCACCCCGCGCATTTCCCAGTCATTGAACTTGAAGCCGGGGCTTTGCCCCTCACGCTCATCCACCTTCACGCGGATGTTTGCCTTCACCAGTTGCTCGCGGATTTTTTTCGCGGCCTCGAACACCAGCGCCTTTTCTTCGTCCGTCTTGAAAATGGGCACGATCACCACTTGGTAAGGCGCGAGTCTCGGCGGCAGAATTAGTCCTTGATCGTCGCCATGCACCATGATGATGGCGCCGATAAACCGCGTCGAAAGCCCCCACGAAGTCGTCCAGCAATGCTGCAGCGCGCCGGCCTGGTCGAGATAGCGAATCTCGAAGGCTTTCGCGAAATTCTGACCCAGGTTGTGCGAAGTGCCGGCCTGCAATGCCTTGCCGTCGCCCATCATCGCTTCGATCGAATAGGTGGCGTCGGCGCCGGCGAAGCGCTCGGACTGCGATTTTCTGCCTGGAATGACGGGGATGGCCGCTTCGTTCACCGCAAAATCGGTGTAAATATCGAGCATCTGGCGCGTTTCAGCTTCAGCTTCCTCGAGCGTCGCATGCGCCGTGTGCCCCTCCTGCCAGAAAAATTCGAGCGTGCGCAAAAATAGTTTCGTGCGCAGCTCCCAGCGCACCACGCTGTTCCACTGATTGATCAGCACCGGCAAATCGCGGTACGACTGAATCCACTTCGCGTAGGCGTGCCCGATGATCGTCTCCGAAGTCGGGCGAATCACCAGCGGCTCTTCCAGTTTTTCTCCGCCGCCATGCGTGACGACGGCCAGCTCCGGCGAAAACCCGGCGACGTGCGACTGCTCCTTGCTGATGAAACTCTGCGGAATCAGCAGCGGAAATGCGGCGTTCACGTGCCCAGTGGCTTTAAAACGCCGGTCCAGCTGCGCCGTGATGTTTTCCCACAGCGCCCACCCGTACGGCCGCACGATCATGCAGCCGCGCACCGGAGCGTAATCCGCAAGCTCCGCGCGCAACACCAGCTGGTTGTACCATTCCGAGAAATCTTCAGAGCGAGTAGGAAGCTTCAGATCCGCCATGCGCACCGGTCCTTTATTGAATGCGTTTGTACCGTTAAGTGAACACTACCGCCTCTACCTAGGCGGGATACAGCGAATCGCACGCTGGTGTGAATCAAGAAAAAGAAGCGTAGCCGAGGGTGTGAGGGGTGTCAACCAAGCGGGCACAGCCGCCGTCAAGATCCAAATGTCTCGAGTAAATTTCTGGCAAGCACCGAAGCAATTAGCTTCCCTAACCTGTGAAAACTTGCAATGCCCCCAGACTCATTTTTCCGGGTCGCCCGCCGGGAGAAATCGCCGCCGGTCCGAATCATAGATGGTCACAATCCCGCGTGCGATGTGGTACACCCAGCCGTGCAATTTCAAGCTTCCCTGCTCCAGCCGCGCCGCCACGGATGGGTGCGTCTGTAGATTCTTGAGCTGCTCGACAACGTTCCCCTCGGTCAGCGCCATGAAAAATTCCGCGTCGTTCAACCTGCCTTTGGAATTCTCCAGGGCCTCGCGCGCGGGTTGCGCGTGGCGCAGCCACGCGCTCACGTTCGCGAGCGATTCCAGCGCCTGCGGATCGAGCACGCCCTTCATCACTCCGCAATCCGTATGCCCGCAAACGATGACGTCGGGCACGCCCAAGACGCCCACGGCATATTCAATCGTCGCCGAAACGCCGCCAATCGATTCGGGGTAGCGCGGCACGATGTTTCCGATCACGCGGCAAATAAAAAGCTCTCCCGGCTTGGTTTGCGTCAGCAGGCAAGGATCAATTCTCGAATCGGCGCAGGTAATGAACAGCGCCACCGGCCGCTGCTGGTGCGCCAGTTGGTGGAACAGTTCTCGTTGCTTGGGAAAGACCTTCTTTTGGAAGAGCTGCAAACCCTTGAGGATGCGATCGAGAGGCATGACTGGACATTCTGCAATAGATAGAAGGCGCGGTTCTAGTCAAAACGCGCGAAGCATCCTCCGGGCATTTATGGTAAGGTATCGCGCTCTCGATTCGAACGCGGGGGTATCCGGAAAATGAGATAAGATCCGCGCATCAAATTTTCCGATTTTTTCACGATTATTGCACCGATCTTGCGTGCACGAATCACGAAATCGTGAGATAATGGGTTGCGAAGTTGTATTCTCTTGACGATCTGATGGGGGTTCAGTGGCTTTGGCAGAGCCTCTGAAGCACACGTTTTTCGTTCTATTCCGTCTTAACGATGTAGGCCTACGCTGTGAAGGTGCGGATCGATGATCCCAGGCTCGCCCCGCGTCCTGCCACGCCGTAACGTGCTGATAAGAAGGGCGTTAGTTAGGGGGCCGAATCGCTAACCCCCGCCACGTGACTTAGCACCGTAATTTGACTCTAATACTTAGGGAATCGAATTGAATCGTGTGCGCATCAAACTGCTGCTCTCCAGGGCTTGTGTACAGTCTGACGGGCGTATTTAGCTGATTCGCAAGGGGGATAACTGCTTGTCTCTGAATAACCAAGAAGCGGGAGAAGAGGTCCGAAGCATCATCGGCATCGGCAAAGAGCGCAGGTACTTGCTTCCTGATGAGGAAGAGAGTGCTTTGCCCGCCGCCGAGCCCACGCCGGAGCCGGAGGAGGGCGAACAGCACCTCTCCGCCTTTGACCAAGCTGGGGTTGCGGCCGATGAGGACATCGCTCCGGCAAACGCCGCGCAGGCCGTCCCGGACGCCGTGGACGCCGAACACGGCGCGGTCGCCGAAGAGGGCGAACTGGACCTCACGCCTGGGATGCTGGACAAGAATAATGACCCGGTCCGCCTCTACCTGCGTGAGATGGGCACCGTCCCGCTTTTGAAGCGCCAGGACGAGGTGGCCATCGCCAAGCGCATGGAGCGCGGGCACCTCATGGTGCTGAAAACGATTTCCCGTTCTCCCATCGTTCTGAAGGAATTGATCGCCGCCGGCAAGGAACTTCGCGCCGGCTCCTTGTCGATCAAAAAAATAATTCAGTTTGAACAGGAAGAGCTGACCGAAGAAGAAACCGAGAGCAAGACACGCGACATTCTTCGGATCATCGCGAAGATCGAACAGCTGTACGCCCTGGCGCACAAGCAGGCCGCGCAGCTTACCAACACGGCGAAATCGAACAAGCGGCTTTACCTGCGCTACCGGAATCGTTTGGCCCGGACGCGAGTCGAGATGTCGCAGCATGCGCGGTCGATTGACTTCCACTCTCTCGAACGGAAGCGGCTCATCGACAAGATTCACCACACCGTCGAGCGCCTGCAATCGCTCGAGCGCGAAATCGTCAAACTGGAACGCAGGGCCGACGCCTCCAAGGGCGATCATGCGGCGGAAGCTCGCAAGGAATTGCGCGCGCGCCGCAACGAGCTGCGTGAAATTGAAGCCGCCAGCGAAACGGGGCTGGTCGACCTCAAGCGCATGCTCCAGGTGGTGCTACGCGGAGAAGCTGAAGCCAGCCAGGCCAAGAAAGAAATGGTCGAGGCCAACCTGCGCCTCGTTGTCTCCATCGCGAAAAAATACACCAACCGCGGATTGCAGTTCCTGGACCTGATTCAGGAAGGCAACATCGGCTTGATGAAAGGCGCGGACAAATTTGAATGGCGCCGCGGCTACAAATTTTCCACCTACGCGACGTGGTGGATCCGCCAGGCCGTGACCCGCGCCATCGCGGACCAGGCCCGCACGATCCGCGTGCCCGTGCACATGATCGAAACGATCAACAAGCAGGTCCGAACCAGCAGGCAGCTCGTGCAGGAACTTGGACGCGAGCCGCGCGCGGAAGAGATCGCCCATCGCCTGGGCGTTCCCGTCGAAAAGGTGCGCAAGACCAAGGAAATTGCGCAGCAGCCCATTTCCCTCGAGACTCCCATCGGCGAAGAGGAAGATTCACACCTCGGCGAATTCATCGAGGACAAGTCTTCCGTTTCTCCGTCGGACGCGGCCATCAGCATCAGCTTGCAGGAGCAAACGGAATCCCTGCTGAAGACGCTGACACCGCGCGAAGAACGCGTGATCAAAATGCGTTTTGGTCTGGAAGATGGTTCCGAGCACACGCTGGAAGAAGTGGGGCAGTCTTTCGCTGTAACGCGCGAGCGCATCCGTCAGATCGAGGCGAAAGCGCTGCGCAAGCTGCGACACCCCTCGAGGTCGAGAAACCTTCGCTCGTTCCTCGAAGATAGTCTCTGAGGAATGTTACGAGTCGGGACGCCGCAGGCGTTCCGGCCGCCTCTTGCTATTTTTTACTTCCTGGCAAGGGGCTTCAGCGCCGTCCACGGCACATTTCGCGTGATGTGCCCTTGCCCGTCCGTCGTCTTCAGATTTGCCGTCTGCATCAGCGAATTGATGTCGGCAACCTCATACACACCCTCTTGCTGAGCCATAGCCACGCGGTCGCCTCTTTTCGGTGCGATCACATTGGGTTCGGAGCTCATCTTGGTCCTCCTGGTTACTGGCAGATAGCTGGGCCACTTTCGGGAAGGGATCCTATAGCAGCATTCTTACGCCTACTTGCCAGGAATAGCTAGAAGTATCATTTTGAATTTGCGGTTTCGTGCCAGCATGCCAGGAATGGGCGGGATTCGAGACACCGAAGCGGAGTCGAAGATAAATACTAGACTATTTTTACTGGCGAACTGAATGAACCAAACGGTTTCGCCGGGCAAAATACTCCCTACTGAGCAGCTTCCACGGTCAATCTCAGCCCGATGGCTTTTGTAACAGCGACCAAAGTAGACAAGCGCGGGTTGCCGCGAATAGATAGCGCGCGATAAAGACTTTCGCGTTCGATTCCGGCGGCTTTTGCGACCTTCGCGATGCCTCGCGCCAATGCCAGGTGGCGAAGAGCGATGAGCAAAACGCGCGGTTCCTCCGAGTCTTCCAGTGCGGCCTTGAGATACTCGGCGGCGAAGTCCGGGTCTTTTCGCAAACGGCGCACTACGGCCTCGTCGTGGGATGTGCTCGCTTTGCGTTTCATGGGGTCTTAGTCCTCTCCTTGTAATCCTCTAGATATTTCAATGCCCGATCAACGTCTGACGACTGTTTTCGCTTCTCGCCGCCGCGGAGTAGCAACACACATGCAGGGCCACGCATCGCGCAATAAATGCGGTAGCCGGGTCCCCAATCGATTCGCAATTCAAACAAGCCCTTGTGGAGAGACTTGCAGTCGCCGAAGTTTCCCGCAACGAGCCGGTTGATTCGGACCGAAATCTTCGCTTGCGCACGGGCGTCCGCGAGCTACGTCAGCCATTGGTCGAAGACATCTTTGCCGCTGCGGCTCACATAATGGCGAATCTCGACCACTTGGGTATTGTAACTTATACATCACACGGTAGCAAATCCATTTTCAAGAATTGGAATTTCCCGGCACATTCCGATAGAATCGCTCTGGACAATCTCTTGCCAGAATCTTCCTCCAAACCGCGCATTGTTGTGGGTTCCGATCATGCGGGATTTCGCGCGAAGGAAACGATCAAGAAATATTTGGAAGGCGCGGGATACCGGGTCGACGATGTTGGTACGCATTCGGAAGAATCAGTGGACTATCCTGATTACGCGAAGGCGGTTGGGGAGCGCGTTGCCGCGGGGAGCGATTCTCTCGGCGTCGTGGTTTGCGGGACGGGGATCGGCGTTTCGATCGCGGCGAATAAAGTGGAAGGGATTCGCGCGGCCCTGGCGCATGATTCGCTCACGGCGCGGCGGGCACGCGAGCATAATGATGCGAATGTGATCGCGCTCGGCGGAAAAGTCGTGGGCGAGGATGAAGCTATCGCCATCGTGCAGGAATTTCTCGGCGCGACATTTGCCGGCGGGCGCCATCAGCGGCGCGTCGACAAAATCAGCGAAATGGATCGCGTACGCGAACACCAATCATGACGCGCGTGCGGTCAATTCTTTCACACGGAACGCTCGCTGCGGCGAGCGTGGAGCCCGCCAATAATAATGGACACTAAAATTTCACAACACATGAACCGCCCGCTCCAGGAAGTCGATCCGGAAATCGCCGAAGTGTTGCGCGAGGAAGGGCGCCGCCAGGGCACGGGCCTCGAGCTGATCCCCTCGGAAAATTTCGTTTCCGAAGCGGTGCTCGAAGCGATGGGCTCGGTGCTCACCAACAAATACGCCGAGGGCTATCCCGGCAAGCGCTACTACGGCGGCTGCGAATTCGCCGACCGCGCCGAGCAGTTGGCGATCGACCGCGCGAAAGCGCTGTTTGGCGCGGAGCACGCCAACGTGCAATCGCACTCGGGCACGCAGGCGAACGTTTCCGTGTACATGGCGGCGCTGCAGCCGGGCGACACGGTGCTCGGCATGAATCTCGCGCACGGCGGCCACCTGACGCACGGGCATCCGCTCAACTTTTCCGGGAAGATGTACAAATTCATTCCTTACGGCGTGAGCAAGGAAACCGAGACAATCGATTACGACGAGCTCGGCCGCCTGGCGCAGGAGCACAAGCCGAAAATGATCGTCGCGGGCGCGAGCGCGTATTCGCGCATCATCGATTTTCCGCGCATGGCGGAAATCGCGCGGTCCGTTGGCGCGCTGTTTTTCGTGGACATGGCGCACATCGCCGGCCTCGTCGCCGGGGGAATGCATCCGAGCCCGGTGCCGCACGCCGATTTCGTTTCGACGACGACGCACAAGACGCTGCGCGGGCCGCGCGGCGGCCTGGTGATGTGCAAGGCGCAATACGCGAAGGAACTCGACCGCATCACGTTTCCGGGCACGCAGGGCGGCCCGCTCATGCACATCATCGCCGCGAAAGCCGTGTGCCTGAAGGAAGCGGCCGAGCCGGGATTCCGCGAGTACGCAAAACAAATCGTCGCGAACGCGCAAAGGCTCGCCGCCGAAATCGCGAAGGCGGGCTTCCGCATCGTCAGCGGCGGCACGGACAATCATCTCTTCCTGATCGATCTGTATTCGCGCGGCATCACCGGCAAGGACGCGCAGCCGGCGCTGGACCGCGCGGGCATCACCGTGAACAAGAATTCGATTCCCTTCGATCCCACTCCGCCGATGACGGGCGGCGGCATCCGCATGGGCACTCCCGCCATCACGACGCGAGGGATGCGCGAGCCGGACATGGCGCGCATCGCCGCGTGGATCGCCGAGGTGCTCTCGCATCTGGGCGACGCCGAGCGCGAGCGGCGCATTCGCGCCGAGGTCGCGGAGTTCGCCGTGCAATTCCCTCTGTACACGCGGCGCTGGGACATCGCGCCATCGCTGGCCGGGAGCCGCGGCTCCGCGCGCTGAGCGCCGGCACCGATGCGTGTTGCGATCGATATCCGGCGCGCCGGTGATTTCGGAATCGGCACTTACATCCGCAACATCGTCAACCAATTTGCGCGCACCGTACGACGACACGGAATATCTACTGATCGGCCAACAGTCGCACGTCGCAGGAATTCGATCCCCTGCCCGAAAATTTCACCCTGCTCGAATATCCGTCCGAGCCGGGCTCCTTCCACACGCACCTGCATTTGCCCTTCCTGCTGCACAAGCGGGGCGTCGATCTTCTGCACATGCCCTGGTTTTATGCGCCGGCCGTCGTGCCGTCGCGGCTGGTGATCACGGTTCACGACCTGACGGACATTCTCACTCCGCCGCCCGGCATTTCGGCCACGTTTCAGGCCGGGCGATTGTTTTTCGCGCGGCGCGCCCTGGCGCGGGCCGACCGCATCATGGCCGTGTCCCATTCGTCCAAGCGGGACCTCTCGCGCGTCTTCGACGTCCCGGAAGATAAAATCGAGGTCGTCTACAACGCGCTCGACGAGCGCTTTGTGCGCGAGCCGATGCCCGAGGGCGCCGACCGCATCCTGGAGCGCCATCGCGGTAACCGATCCCTTCGTGCTTTACGCCGGGAACATCAAGCCGCAGAAAAATCTGCCGCGCCTGATCGAAGCGTTCGCGGTGGCCAAGGCGGACTTGCGCGATCATCCGGAATATTCCAACCTGAAATTGCTCCTGATCGGCGATTCCGCGGAGGAACATTCGGACTTGCGCCGGGCCGTCCTGCGCTCGCGCGTGCAAGGGGACGTCCGTTTTCTGGGGTTCGTGCCGCATCCCGTGCTGCGCGTTTTTTATTCCCGCGCGAGCGCGTTTCTTTTCCCTTCGCTGTACGAAGGATTCGGCCTGCCTCCGCTCGAAGCCATGGCGCACGGCGCTCCGGTGCTGACCTCGAGCGTGTCTTCGCTGCCGGAAGTGTTTTCGCAGGCCGCGCTGCTGGCGAACCCGGAAAATATTTTTGAAATCGCGCGCGGGATCCGGCAAATCCTCACCGAAGACGTCCTGCGCGAAACGCTGGTGCGCCGCGGCTACGAACTCGTCCAGAAATATTCGTGGGAGCGATCGGCCGAGCAGGTGCGGGAAGTGTACCGATCAGTGGTCGCCGGCGAGCCGGTAAAATCCCCAGTCTAAAAGCGGAAAGGGTCTATCCAGACATCGGCAAAAGTTGGAGCGGGCCAAAACGTTAAGATTCAATCCCCTGACGAAAAATCGGCATTGAATTAATCTCCCCAAAGCCGGCGGGATTTCTTTTTCGGAAAGAGGTCAATAAGTTCGCGATTCGCAGGATCCGCGGTTTCCACATCGTTGGACTCGGTGCCCACTCGCGATCGGGGTTCTTCTTCTCTTCTACCGCATCCACTTTCATCCAGGTTTCAAGCGAGGCGAGGTCGGAATCATCCGCCGCTCTCCCCAGGTCTTTTTTGATTCTTCGCCGCATGCGAGTTGCGAAGATCCAACCGGAAATGCGATAACGATGGCTGCTATTGAAGCAGCCAGATAATAAAATGCCATCACCTCCAATTGGTGATGGAGACCATCCGGATCGTATCCGCCAGCCAATCATGCCCCACACTATACCTTCCTACTTATTGTTTGTCACGATAACTGAAAGTTCAGAGAACGCGCCGTCGCGAATCGAAAATGCGCGGACGGGATTCGGCGCGTCCGCCCGCAGAGAGACGATGAAGTACGCCTGGTCGGGATATCCCGCTTGTTCGATGTCCGTTGGCGAAGGTACGTTTTCGGTGGAGAGATGCGAATGATACTGGCCGAGGTGCGTCAATTCTTTCTTACGCAGGTACCGGAACATCTCGAACAATTCGCGAGGCTCGATTTCGTACGCTGTCGGGCTCGAACGAGCATTCGTCGCCGGAATAATCGAGGTGATCTCGCCGTCGCGGCCCGCGAGCAGCCCGCAACATTCGATGCGCGGCTCACGGCGCGCGTGCGCGAGCATTTCGTCCACAATTTCCCGGCGCACTCGGACGGAATCGGCCATGCGCTCGAGTGTACCTCAAGCCGCATGGCCGAATCAGAACCGGGGTGATTTGCGGGGGACGAGGCTGGAAATCAGGCGGTCACATTCAGGCTGCCGGCGCTCGACGGCACAGCCGTGCTGAAGGCGCCGTTCGATCCCGCCGTGAGGAAACCGCCGATTTGTTGAAGATCGCTCTGCAGCGTAGCGAACGCCGATTGCGCGCCCGAAAGATTTCCCGCCTGCAAATCTTGCGCGAGCGTGCTGAATGCCTGCACGATCGGATTGCTCTGCTGGGTGGAAGACGAGGAAGACTCCGAGCTTTCCGCGTGACGATGGTGGTGGTGATGCCCGCTCACTTGTTGGCTGGAGCTCTGCTGCAAATCCTGTTGAAGGTTCGTGAAGTCCTGCTGCGCCCCTTGCAAGTTTCCGGACTGGAGGTCCTGCCCCAATTGAGCGAAAGCCTGCAACAACGGGCTGTTGCCTGAGGCCGCGGCGGCGTTTGTGTTCGCGGCGGCGCTCGGCCCCGCGCCCGAAAGGTTTTGCGACAAGGTGGCGAAATCGGATTGCGCCTGCGTCAGATTGCCGGATTGCAAATCCTGCCCCAGTTGCTGAAATTCAGTCCTGATTTGCTGAAACCTGGACGGATTGTTCGGGGAACTCTGTGTACTCTGTGCCGCGCCCGCGGAAAACAAATTGCTGCTCAGGATGCCTACGATCGACATGGTCGCACCTCGCCTCAATTTCTGAAAATCGAGTTCTGCTTCTTCTCGTCCACGCTGGGCAATATCTATGATCGGCAAAAATCCCGCGCACTTTAGCCGACCGTGCCAACGGCAAATGGACGCTTTTCCTAATGCAATCGGCGCTCCAATTCCATGGGAACAAGCAGAAAATCTAATTCGCCGAATCCAAACGCCTTGCAGCGCCTGAAAACCTGGTTCAAACTTCCGCTCCCAAATCTCTAGGCAATTACGGCTCGTGCCGCCCAACTTCCGAGACAAATTTTGCCTTGCTCCGTTTCGGCGCACTCTCTTTCCATTGATTTTCAAATGTCCCGCGCGGACGATTTGGTTAAAGCCTGGGAACGCCAATCTCCCGATTGGCGTTGTCCAAGCCCGCAAATCGGGAGATTGGCGTTCCCAGGCAAAAAAACGGCGCCCCGGCAAAGCCGGGACGCCGTGGAAAAACGATTCTTGAAAATTGAGCTACGCCTTTTGCGCGGCGCGCCGCAGAAACGTGGGCACGTCGAGATCATCCGCAGCCTTCGTGTTCTCCTGGTGAATGACTTCATTAACGGCGGGACGCGGCGCGTCCTGCGGAACTTCGTGCGGCTCCACGGCCACTTCTTCCTCGCGCCCGGCCTTCCACGTCTTGGGCAGATAAGAGGGTTTCTGATGCGGCTGCCGGCGCGCCGCCTCGCGGAATCCCGCGGCTATGACGGTGATCTTCACCTGCTCCTTCATGTTCTCGTCGAGCACGGCGCCGAAAATAATGTTGGCGTTCTCGTGCGCGGCCTTTTCGATCACGGAAGAAGCTTCGTGGACTTCGCTGAGCGTGAGGCTGGACGATCCGCAGATGTTGATCAGGATGCCCTGCGCGCCCTGAATCGAATTGTCTTCGAGCAGCGGGCTGTTGATTGCGCGCGTGGCGGCGTCGACCGAGCGGTTCGCCCCGGAAGCAACGGCCGTCCCCATCACGGCGTATCCCTGTCCTTGCATGATGGTGCGAACGTCGGCGAAGTCGCGGTTGACGATGCCGGGAATAGTGATGATGTCGCTGATGCCCTGCACGGCCTGGCGCAGAACGTCATCGGCAATGCGAAACGCCTCGAAGAAGCTCGTGCCCGCTTCCACGGTTTCGAGCAGCCGCTCGTTCGGAATGACGATGACCGTGTCGACGCTGCCGATCAATTCGGAGAGCGCCTGCTCGGCCTGCTGCTGCCGCCGCTTGCCCTCAAACAGAAACGGCTTGGTGACGACCGCGACGGTCAGAGCGCCGAGTTCGCTGGCGAGCGAAGCGACCACCGGCGCCGCGCCGCTGCCCGTGCCGCCGCCGAGGCCCGTAGTGAGAAAAATCATGTCCGAGCCTTCGAGCGCTTCGATGATTTTGTCGGTGTCCTCGAGCGCCGCCTTGCGCCCGATCTCAGGATTCGCCCCCGCGCCGAGACCCTTGGTGAGCTTGCCGCCCAGCTGCAATTTGACGGGCGCCTGCGAGAGCTTGAGCGCCTGCAAGTCGGTGTTGGCCGCGATAAATTCGACGCCCTCGACCTTGGCGCGGATCATGCGGTTGACGGCGTTGCATCCGCCGCCGCCGACCCCGATCACCTTGATCTTCGCGCCCTGTTGCACTTCCTCGCTGAATGAAATCCGGATTCCCGCGTCTTTCGCCATTTCGGTTCCTCCACCAAAAAATTGGCCCTGCCCCGCCGGAGTTTTTCGCATCACGCTCCGGCGAACATGCTTTTGATTTTTCCTACAAACGTGGCCGGCTTCAGGGGCGCCTGGCGCCGGGCTCGCGCGCCGTAAAGAAGCAGGCCGACAACCGTTGCGTACTCGGGCCGGGAAAGCATCAGGGGCATCCCTTCAAGGCCTCGGGGAACGGCCACGCGCGCGGGCAATTGGAACATGCCCTCGGCCAGTTCGACGAGCCCTTGGAGATGCGCCCCTCCGCCGGTCAGTACAAGTCCGGCGGGAATCAGCGATGTAAAACCGCCGCGTTGCAATTCGTCGCGAACGAGCGACAGCAATTCCTGCGCTCGTGGTTCCACAATTTCGTTCAGCATGCGCGTGAACACAGTGCGCGGAGGACGGTCGCCGACGCTGGCGATTTCGATCGCGTGGTCCTCCAGGATCAGATCCTTGAATACGCAGCCGTGCTCGCGTTTTATTTTTTCCGCCTCGGGAATCGGCGTGCGCAGCCCGACCGCAAGGTCGTTCGTGAAATGATCGCCGCCCACTGGAATGGCCGCCGCGTGGCGCAGCATGCCGTTACCGAAGACGACCAGTTCCGTCGTGCCGCCGCCGATATCGAGCAGGCAGCAGCCCAGTTCGCGCTCATCCTGCGTGAGGCAGGATTCCGCCGAAGCCAGCGGCTCCAGAACCGTGTCCGCGACTTCCACGCCCGCCTGATTGATCGCGATCACCAAATTTTGCATGGCCGAAGCGGAGGATGTCACGAGGTGTACGTTCACTTCCAGGCGCCCGCCGATCATGCCCAGCGGATCGCGAATATTATCATGAGCGTCGAGCAGAAATTCCTGCGGCAGGACGTGCAATACCACGCGATCCTCGGGCAGCGAGATATTGCGCGCCGCATCCACGGCGTGGTGAACGTCGTCGCGATTGATGTCCCGCGCCCGGTTCCCCAGCGTAATGCCCCCGCGGCTGTTCACTCCGCGAACGTGGCTGCCCGCAACGCCTGCGATGACCCGCTCGACGGGCACCCCAGCAACGCCTTCGGCCTCTTCAATCGCCCGCCGCACCGAAGTCGCAGCCGCGCCGATGTTGGCAATGACTCCCTTGCGCAGTCCTTTGGATTCCGCCGCGCCCATGGCCACAAACTTCGCGCCCGTCTCGGTCAACTCGCTGATGATGGCGCACGTCTTCGTGCTGCCCACATCCAGCGCGACCAGATACTTTTCTTTTTTTGTCAACCCGCCGCTCCTTCTCACCAAAGCCTGCCGGGGCTGTGAGCGCGCCCAGGCCTAAAAATTTCAAATCACGGTTAGTGCTTCTTCCGCACGACTGCGATGTGGCGCGGCGCGTGATGCGTCATGCCCACGGGCAGGCGCTGCGGCACGCTCACGGGCGCGCTCTGCTTCACGTTCATCGCGATGGTCTTCGATTCCGGATTCACCACCACTTGCCGCGCGAACCGCAAATCCACCGAATCGACGCTCCCGGCGCTGGCCCGCCACTGGTCGATATTTTCCGCGAGCAAGTGGTACCGGTTGGCGAAATCCGAATCGCCAAAGTGCACGAGAATCGGCGAAGCACTGCCCGACGCCGTTCCCATTCCTGTGAGCGTCGCACGCAAATCGGACGCTTCGGAAATATCCGCCTCGCTGACGTGATCGGCCGCGCCGGGTTGAGCCCGTTCAATCTCTTTCATGAACTGCACGTACAAATTCATGTGCTGCTCGCGCGTCGCTCGGGGCGTCGCTTCCCCGATTCCGCTCACGACCGGAAACTTGAATTCCCCCTCGGCCGGCCGGTCCAGGATCACGCCCTGCGCGTCCACCAGGGAAAGGTCGCTGCCCGTGCGAAGAAACGCGACGGGTGTGCGCTCGGTGATCTCCACGCGAATCCGGTTGGGCATCACGCGCTGGACGTGGGCTTCTTCCACCCACGCGAGCGATTCGATCGCCTCGCGCCGCTCTGTCAGCGGAACGCGCACCACGCTGCGTCCCAAATCCGCCGTAAATTTTTCGGTGATCGCGTCCGGCGGCACGAACCGGTTGCCCAGGACTTCAATCTGGTTGGCGCTCACCAGCGCAACGCCGGGGGAATATAGCAAGTAGGTTGCGGCTTCGTACAGCGCGAATCCCGCCAAGAGCGCGGCGGTTCCACCCACCAGGATGCGGCGGTACAGCGGCCAGGCCTTGCGGCTGAACTTGCGCTTGCGTATCTCCACCGGCTTCTGCCGGCGGAGATACTTCGGCTCGTCTTCGGCCAGCGCATCCGCAGGTAGATAATCGGGTTCCGCGCTCATCGTTTTCTCACCGGGACTTCACCGGTCCTTCCATACAATCACTTCTTCTTCGAGTTCCACACCGTAGCGGTCGCGCACGCGCTCGCGTACGTCGGCAATCAGCGCGAGCATATCCGCTGCCGATGCATGTCCGGCGTTGATGAAAAAATTGGCATGGCGGTCGCTGACGCGGGCATCGCCGACCGAGTGGCCCTTCAAGCCCAGCTCGTCGATCATGCGTCCGGCAGACCCGCCCGGCGGATTCTTGAAAATACAGCCCGCGCTTTTTTGATTGAGCGGCTGACTGGCTCGCCGCTTCTCATTGCAGATGCGAATTCCTTGAAGTATCTCGCTGTACGGTTTGGACGGAAGTTCCAGTCGCACCGAGAGCATAATATCATCGGGAGCAAAAGATGTGTGCCGGTATTCAAAATTTATTTCAGCCCCTCGGAGGGTCTCGATCCGGCCTGTTCCGGCCCGGTACACCTGCACCTCGCGCACAAACGTTCCGATCTGCGTGCCATAGGCGCCCGCGTTCATCCGAAGCGCGCCTCCGATCGACCCCGGCACGCCGATCAGGCCTTCCATGCCGCCCAAATCGTGCTTCGCGCATGTGGTGACCGTGCGCCCGAGGTCGGCGGCGCAGTCCACGACGACGCTAGTGCCTTCAAACCGCACGTCCGGGTCCTGCCGCGCAAGTTGCAGGATCACCCACGGGAGTTCGCCGTCAGGCAAGAGGACGTTGCTGCCTCCGCCGAGGAAGCGGTGAGGCACTCCCGCCTGCTTCAGCATCTGAATCAGCTCCGGCAGGGATTCGTGCTTGTGGATAACCAGAACATCGGACGTGCCGCCAATCTCAAGAGAAGTTTTCGCCGCAAGCGATACGCCGCCCTTGTACTCGACGCCCAGTGCGCCAATCGCTGCAATCAATTTAGCATCGCTAATCCGCATGTATCTCCGGGCCTCTTAGTAGCACAGACTTCAGTCTGTGGGTTTCCGTGCGATAACCCAGGATGCAACATTCAGCTCGTTGAAGTTTGCTTGGCGACGAATTGTCATACGGATGCCAAGCTCTGATGGAAACCCACAGACTGAAGTCTGTGCCACTTGTGCTACTCATGCTTCTAATTCCCATGATGCAATGACACCCTCGCTCCCAACAAAATCGCCAGCTCGCCCGGCGCGCGGCTCACATTGCCCGCGCCGATCGTGAGGATCGCGTCTCCGGGCCTCGCGGCGCGGAGCAATTCCTCGATTCCCTCCTGCATGGAACTGTGAAAAATGACGTTCTTGTGGCCGGCAGCGCGAATCGCGTCCGCGAGAGCCTGCCCGGTAATGCCGGGAATGGGCTGCTCGCCCGCGCCGTAGATGTCCATCAGCACCACCATGTCGGCCTGATTGAAGGCGCAACAAAATTCATCCCACAGGTGCTTGGTGCGCGTGTACCGGTGCGGCTGGAAGAGAACCAGGAGGCGCTCGAAATGGCACCCGCGCGCGGCTTCGAGCGTGGCCCGAATTTCGACGGGATGGTGGCCGTAATCGTCGATCAAGGTGATGTGGTTGATGACGCCTTTAATGTCAAACCGGCGCCCGACTCCGGCAAACTCCTCGAGCCCGACGCGGATTATTTCGGACGGCACATTCAAATACAGCGCGACGGCCGCGGCCGCGGCGGCATTGCGGACGTTGTGGATTCCCGGAGGACCGTTCAAGTGAAATTTTCCAAGATCGTCGCCGCGATAGGTCAGGCGAAACTCGCTCTGGAGTCCCAACAGCTCGATGTCGCTGATCACCAGATCGGCCTGGCTCGAAGTGCCATAGGTAAGGACTGGCCGCTTCACATTCGGAATGATGGCCTGCACATTCGGTTCATCGAGACACAAAACGGCGGCGCCGTAGAACGGCACGCGGTTGACAAACTGCGTGAAAATTTCCTGGATTTCCTCGAGAGTTTTGTACGTGTCCAGGTGCTCGCGATCGATGGTCGTCACGACGGCGACGACGGGCGCGAGCAGTAGAAAAGTGCGGTCGCTCTCGTCGGCTTCGACGACCATGTATTCGCCGCGCCCCAGGCGTGCCGTCGAGCCGATATGGTTCATGCGGCCGCCGACAACAAAAGTGGGATCGAGTCCGGCCGCGGCTAGAACGCTCGCCGTCATCGACGTTGTAGTGGTTTTTCCATGCGCTCCGGCGATGGCGATTCCGTATCTCAGGCGCATCAATTCGGCGAGCATTTCCGCGCGCGGAATGACCGGAATTTTCAGCCGGTGCGCTTCGACAATTTCGGGGTTGTCGAGGCGGATGGCCGAGGAAACCACCACGACGTGCGCGCCAAGCACCTGCTCGGGCCGGTGGCCCTCGAAAATTTCGGCGCCCATGTTCATCAGCCGCTCGGTGATCGGCGAGGATTTTGCATCCGAGCCGGAAACGGAATACCCGAGCGTGAGCAACACTTCGGCGATTCCGCTCATTCCGATCCCGCCGATCCCGACGAGATGAATGCGCTTGAAATTGTGAAACGTCACCATCATGAGCGCGACACCCCTTCGATCAGGTTCACGATTTCCTGAACCGCGTGCGGCTTCGCGAGACTCCGCGCCTTCGCCGCCATTGATTGCACCTCGTCCGGCCGGTCGAGCAAACCAAAAATTTCCTGCGTAAGGCGTTCCGCGGTGAGCTGGGGCTCCGGGATGAGCCGCGCCGCGCCGGCTCGCTCCATTTCCTGGGCGTTGCGCAACTGGTGGCTGTCTGTGGATGCGCCGAAGGGGATGAAGATGGCGGCGCGTCCGGCGGCGGCGACTTCGGCGGCCGTGATGGCGCCCGCGCGGCAGACGATCAGATCGGCCTGGGCAAATCTCTCTGCCATGTTTCCGATGAAGGGCACAACCTCCGCGTTGATTTCACGCCGTGCATAGGCCACGCGAACAGCATTATAGTCGCGTTCCCCGGTTTGGTGAACGATCGAGATCCGATTTTGTTGCGCCGCCAGCAAATCAGCGGAGTCCACCAGAGTGCGGTTGATGATGAGCGCGCCCTGGCTGCCTCCGGTGATCAGGAGATGAAACGGCTCCGCGGGCGCGCGCGGAGGAATCGCGAAAAATTCCGCGCGCACGGGAATTCCAGTCAGAGTTGCTTTGCTTCCCCAGAGCTTCGTCGGCGTTTCGTAGGCCGTGGCGATGCGCGTCACCATGCGCGCGAGCACGCGATTGGTGAATCCGGGCTCCGCGTTCGGCTCGAACACCACGGTGGGCAATCCGCGCAGCACCGCGGCGAGCATCATCGGCCCGGCCGCGTATCCTCCAACTCCGAGCGCCGCGGCAAACCGGTGCCTGCGTAGAATCGCAAACGAATCCCACATCGCGGGAGCAAGCTTCGCTGTGTTGCGTGCCAGTTTCATCCCGCCAATGCCCTTGAGTCCCGCCGAGCGAATGGTCTCCAGCGGAAACCCGGCCTCGGGCACCAGTCGCGCTTCAATCCCGCGTTGCGTTCCGACGAACACGACTTCCCTTGCTCCTTCCCGCGACATCCATTCCCGGGCGACCGCGAGTGCCGGAAAGACGTGGCCGCCCGTGCCGCCTCCGGCGATCAGCAGCTTCAAACTTTCTTGCCCCGAATCATCGTGATCGCAACCCTTTCGTGGCGCCGGCGTCTCGCCGGCGATTTTTCCATCCTCGGCGCATCGCAAAACCGCCGGCGGGACGCCGGCGCCACAACATGCACTAATCCGCCTGCCGGCTGATATTCAGCAAAACGCCGGTAGCCAGCAGCATCACCAGCAGGCTCGACCCGCCATAGCTGATGAACGGCAGCGGAATCCCTTTGGTCGGCATCATCCCGAGCACGACGCCGAGATTAATCATGGTCTGGCTCAGAATCATCACCGTGATCCCGAGCGCGGCGAAGCGGCCGAATTCGTCCGTGGTCTCGAACGCGGAGCGAATCCCGCGCCAGCCGTAAATCGCAAACAAGGAAAGCACGATCGCTCCGCCGATAAA
Organism: uncultured Acidobacteriota bacterium; assembly: GCA_963740035.1. Taxonomy (GTDB): domain Bacteria; phylum Acidobacteriota; class Terriglobia; order Acidiferrales; family UBA7541; genus Palsa-360. The sequence continues at coordinate 8,530 of CAVUDA010000014.1, read as the reverse complement.
CCCCAACTCTTCGCACAAAACCGCAAAAATAAAATCCGTATGCGCTTCCGGCAGATAGAACAATTTTTGTTTGCTCTCCATCAAACCGACGCCTGTGAAACCGCCCGACCCGACCGCGATCAGCGATTGCAGGAGTTGAAAGCCGCGGCCCTGCGGGTCTGCCGTCGGATTCAGGAACGCGATGACGCGCTCCAAACGATACGGCACGCGCACGATCAACAAATAAATAACCGGAATCGCGGCGAGGCCCGCTCCGACAATGTATTTCCCGTTCAGTCCCGCGACGTACAGCATCGCCACCGCGATGATGAATATTTCCACGGCCGTGCCCAGGTCCGGCTCGAGGACCACCAAACCGACCAGCACCAGCACAGGCCCCATGGCCGGAAGGATGGTGTGCTTCCAGTCGTTCATGCCGAATCCTTCCGGGCGCCGGCGCCTCTCCAGAAACCACGCCAGATAAAAAATCACGGCGAGCTTGGCGAGCTCGGAAGGCTGCAGATTTGCAGGGCCCAGCTGAATCCAGCGATGCGTCCCGTGCGACTTATCGAGAAAGAAAACGCCGGCCAGCAACGCGAGCACTCCAAACAACGCGGTGAAAATCACCTCCGGCCTGCGCAGCTTGCGATAGTCCAGGTTCATGACGGCCATCATTCCGCCGAGTCCGAGTGCCAGCCACAGAAGCTGGCGCAGCAGGAAGTGCGAGCCGTTGCCGTATTCGTCGCGCGCCGTGACGGCCGAAGCGCTGAACACCATGAGCGCGCCGATCAGGCACAGGGCCAGCGTCGAGCCGAACATCCATCGGTCGGTTTGGAGTGGTCGTGGCATCCTCGGAACCCTTTCAATTTGTCGCGTTTCAGAAGAGCAAAATCATTCTCATTTTGTCATTCTGAGCGAAGCGAAGAATCTCTCTGTTCCGGCATTCAAACCGCGGAGGGATTCTTCGCTTCGCTCAGAATGACAACTCAACTTTTGAGACGAGTCGCTCTCCTTACGCCGCGTTTTTTTTCTCAAGTTCACGGACGAGTTGCTTGAAGACACGCCCGCGCTGCTCGAAATTTTCAAACTGGTCGAAGCTCGCGCAGGCAGGCGCCAGCAGGACGATGTCGCCGGGCCGCGCGTGACGTGCGGCGAATTCCACGGCGCGAGCCAGCGTCTCCGCGCGCTCCACGGGGATGACGCCCCCGAGTTCCGCTTCGATCTTGTCCGCCGCGCTGCCGATCAAGAGCGCCATGCGCGCGTGGCTGCGCAGCGCCTGGCGAAGAATCCTGTAGTCGCTGCCCTTGTCCTTGCCGCCCAGAATCACCAGCACATTCCCCGGAAATGCGTCGAGCGCCTTGAGCGTGGCATCGACGTTGGTGGCCTTCGAGTCGTTGAAATATTCCACCCCGGAAACCGTGGCGACATATTCGATCCGGTGCTCCACTCCCGCGAAGGAGTGGACCCCCTCCGCAATCGCCACCGGCTCGGCCCCCGCGAGTCTCGCGGCAGCGGCCGCAGCCAGAACGTTTTCAATGTTGTGGCTCCCGCGCAGGCCAATGTCTTTGCGCACCAGGAGAACGGTCTCGGTCCCGTCGCTCCGGAAAACAACTTCATCGCCGCGAAGGTAGCAGCCGCTCGCGACTCGCTTCTCGCGGCTGAAATAAAATACCCGCGGCCCGGAGGGCGCATATTGCGGAGCGATGGCATCGTCCGCGTTGATCACCGCGGCGTCTTCCGCAGTCTGATTTTCAAACATGCGCGCCTTGGCGCGGCCATAGGCTTCGATCGATCCGTGCCGGTCCAGGTGATCCGGCGTGACGTTGAGAAGCACGCCAATGTCCGGCCGGAACGCGGAAATGGATTCGAGCTGGAAGCTGCTGGCCTCGACCACCGTAAAACTCGCGTCGCTCGAAAGATCGACTCGCGAAATCAGCGGCGTGCCGATATTCCCCGCGATCTGCACGGGCAACCGCGCGGTTTCCAGGATGTGGCCGATGAGCGAAGTGGTCGTGGTCTTGCCGTTCGAGCCCGTTATGCAAATGAGCCGCCCGCGCAAAAATCGCCAGGCCAGTTCGATTTCGCTCCACACCGGTACGCCGATCGCGCGGGCCGCGGCCAGCGCGGCCATCATCGGGGGCACGCCGGGACTCGGCACGATCAAATCCTGCTCCGCAAAAGTTTCGGCACGGTGGCCGCCTAATTCGAGAGTGACGCCCGCGGCTCGCAGCTTCGCCGCCGTTTCCGCGATTTCCTGCTCCGGCCGGGACTCGGTTGCAGTGATGCGCGCTCCACGCTCCGCGCAGAACAGCGCCGTGGCGATGCCCGTGCGCGCGAGCCCCACCACCAGCACCTTTTTCCCCGTAAGCTCGATGACCGGTTTCAACGGTTACCTCAATTTAAGCGTCGTCAGCGAAAACAGCGCAAACACCAGCGCCACGATCCAAAACCGCACAATCGTTTTCGATTCGCTCCATCCCCCCAGCTCGAAATGATGGTGCAGCGGCGACATCCGAAAAATGCGCTTCCCGGTCAGGCGGAAAGACAAAACCTGCAGGATGACGGAAAGCGCTTCCAATACAAAAACGCCGCCGACAAAGAACAACAAGATTTCCTGCTTGATCGCGACGGCAACCATTCCGATCGAGCCGCCCAGCGCGAGCGAGCCGACGTCTCCCATGAACACTTCGGCGGGATGCGCGTTGTACCAAAGAAATCCGAGCGACGACCCGACCAGCGCCCCGCAAAATATCGTGAGCTCGCCCACCTGCGGCAGGTGCGGGATATCGAGATACTCCGAGAACCGCGCGAAGCTGGTGACATACGTCAAAACCGTGAGCGCACCGGCGGCGACCACCACGCACCCGATCGCCAGCCCGTCCAGGCCGTCCGTGAGATTCACGGCGTTGGACGATCCGACGATTACCAGCGCCACGAAAATCAAAAACGGGAAATAGGAGAGCCACCACAAATATGGCGTGGACAGAAGCGAATGGATCACCAGGTCCGGATGAAAATTCTTGAAAAATGGAACGCTCAGTTGCGTGGAGTAAATACCGCTCGCCGTAAGCGACAGCAGGGTGATGGCCACGGCGCAACTCGCGACGATCTGCAAGGAAAATTTGTGCTTGCCGGTCAATCCGAGGTTTCTCTTCTTCATCACTTTGCTGTAATCGTCGATGAACCCGATGACTCCGAAAACGAGCATGGTGAGAACAGCGAGCCACACATAAGCGTTTTCCAGATCGCCCCACAGCAGCGTGGGAATGACCGTGGAGCCCACGATCAGCACGCCGCCCATCGTCGGCGTTCCGGCCTTGGCCTGATGGCTCTTCGGGCCTTCTTCCCGGATGAACTGGCCGATTTGGAGGTCGCGCAGACGCCGGATCACCCAGGGTCCGAGCACCAGAGTGATCAGCAGAGCCGTCAGGCTGGCCAGCGCAGTGCGGACAGTGATGTAGCGGAACACGTTGAGCGCGTGAAAATAGGGCTGGAGCACGTGGTAGAAGAGATAAAGCAGCATCTCAGGCGCGCTCCTTGGGCGTGCCGCTCGTAACCGACGCAGCCGGTTCGGTATTGGCGCGCGCGAAACGCGAGTCGAGCGCTTCGACGATGCGTTCCATTTTCACGCCGCGCGATCCTTTCACTAGGAGAATGTCACCGCGCTCGATCAAATTGCCGACAAACGTGCCGGCCTCCGCGGACGACGCGAAAAATTTTGCCTGCGCGGCCGGATGGCCGGATTCGACGGCGCCGCGAACGAAATTTTCCGCGTCGCCCTGCACGCCGATAATCCAGCTGAGTTTTCCAGTCGCCGCAGCCTCGCGTCCCGCCTCTCGGTGCAGTTCGGCGGAAGAGGGACCCAGCTCCAACATTTCGCCGGCGGCGAGAATGTGACGGCCAGCCGCGGGCGTGCTGTGCGACCAGCTCGACCATCGCTGCAAGAGCCACCGGATTCGAGTTGTAGCAATCATTGATCACCGTAAATCCCGCATCGTACTGCAGGACGCGGCCGCGCATTCCGGTGGCCTCCAATTTCGGAAATACTTCCCGGGCCTCCGCCGCGCCCACGCCCCAGACGCTCGCCGCGGCGAGCGCAGCCAGCGCGTTGGAAATATTGTGGCGCCCGGCAAGGGGCAAGCTCAGCCGCGCGCGTCCCCCGGTCCCAGAAAATCAAATTCGCTGCCGTTCATGCCGCGATCCTGAATATTTTCGGCGCGGAAGTCGCGCTTGTTCGCCGACGCCAAACGTCACGACGCGCCCAGGCGCAACTTCGCGCAAAGCGCGACACGCGCAGATCATCGGCATTCAGCACGGCGACGCTGTCGCGGCCGACCAGCCCTTCGATCAATTCGCGTTTGGCCGCCGCAATTTCTTCCACCGAAGCGAAAAATTCCAGATGCACCGGCGCGACGCGCGTGATCACGCCCACGTCCGGCCGCGCAATCTCCGCCAAACGCTTCAGTTCACCCGCATGGGACATCCCCAGTTCCACGACGGCGGCCTCGTCCGCATCCTCCAGCCGCAGCAATTGCAGCGGCAGCCCGTACTCGTTGTTCAGATTGCCCTCGGACTTCAATACGCGGAACCGCGCGGCCAGCAGCGCCGCCAGAATTTCCTTCGTTGTGGTTTTTCCAGCCGACCCGGTAACGGCCGCCAGGCGCCGCCCCCATCGCGTTCGAACGGCTTGCGCGAGGCCTTGGAGCGCGGCGAGCGTGTCCGGAACCGCGAAGCAGTTTCGACCGGTACGGTTCGGCGATATCCGGCCAATCGGTCCGCCGCCACGACAGCCGCCAGCGCGCCGGCATCCAGGGCCGCCACGACAAAATTGTGTCCATCGTGACGCGGTCCGTGTATCGCGACGAACAACTCGCCGCGAGCCACGGTCCGAGAATCAATCGAGACACCGGCCAACCGGGCCACGGCGTCGAGGCCTCCGGGCGGCGTAACACCCAGAGCGCGAGCCACTTCTTCAACCGTCCACCGCATAGCGTCCTCAAGGGGCTGGGTTTCACTGGTCTGGGTTCACCCTTGGATCAGCGTCCCTATACGAATAAAGAGCACTTTCAGTGCCGCAGCTCGTACCGCAACTTCCACGGTAGGGGCATCCGCCGCGGCTGATTCCCCTACGCCATCAATCGCCGCCAAAACCGCGATGGCGGAGAACAGCTCGCGCCACTTCGCGATCGTCAAACTCAATCGTCCGGTCGCGCAGGACCTGCGTAGGTCTCATGGCCTTTGCCGGCAAGCAGCACGATGTCGCCGGATCGCGCCTGATCCAGCGCCATTTGGATGGCGCCTTCTGCCGGTCCGCCTCAACGAACATTTTCGCCTTGGTGCGTTGCACGCCGACGATGACGTCATTGATGATGAGCAGCGGGTCTTCGCTGCGCGGATTGTCCGAAGTCAGCACGACGATGTCGCTCGCGCGTCCCGCCGCCTCTCCCATAAGAGGACGCTTGGTGCGGTCGCGGTCGCCGCCGCAGCCAAACAGCGTGATGATTCGGCCATCGGGATTCAGTTCCTTCGCGGTGACAAGCAGATTGCGCAGCGCATCATCGGTATGCGCGTAATCCACGACCACGAGGAAGGGCTGTCCCATTTCGATTCGCTCGAAGCGCCCAGGCACCGCCGAAAGCTGCGCGATGCCCGAGGCGATGACTTCTCGTGGGAAGGTCGAGCGCCACTCCCGCGCCGATCGCGGCCAGAATGTTGTACACATTGGTCCGCCCGACCAGCTTCGACCGGATCTCGATTTTCCCCGCGGGAGTTTCCACAGTGCATTCGATGCCGGAAAAGGAAAGCGCTGGTTTGCGCGTCGTGATGTCCACGCCGGGTTCAAGACCGTAGGTCAAAGTCCGCGAAGCCAGCCCCGCAAGCTTTTGCCCGTATTCATCGTCGATGTTGATCACGCCTGTGGCCGGGGGCGCGCGCGCCCGTGCCTTCAAACAAGCGGCGCTTGGCCGCGAAATAGTCCTCGAATGTCTTGTGGTAATCGAGATGATCGCGCGTGAGATTGGTGAAAATCGCCACGGCGAACGGGCATCCCCACAAACGGTCCATCGCCAGCGCGTGCGAACTGGCTTCGAGGACCGCATGCGTGCCCCCGGCGCGAACGATTTCTGCCAGGTAACTTCTGCAGATCGAGCGATTCGGGAGTGGTGTTCGGCGCAGGGCGCGTCTCGCGCACCAGGCGGTGGCCGATCGTGCCCAGTAGCCCGACTTCGCAGCCCGCAGCGCGAAGGATGGAATCCACCAGATAGGACGTCGTGGTCTTGCCGTTTGTCCCCGTCACGCCGATGAGCTTCAGCACTTCCGCGGGACGCACATAATAATTGGCGGCGGTGATCGCGAGTGTCTTGCGCGCATTGGCAACCTGTATCCATGGAAATTCCGCGGGAATCGTTCCGGGAATCGCCTGCTCGCTGACGATGGCGACGGCCCCGCGGCCCATGGCGTCCGGACACGAATTTGTTGCCGTCGGTTTTTTCTCCGTGGATTGCGACAAACAAAGTTCCGGGTTTCACCTGGCGGCTGTCGTAGGCGATTTCCAGAACTTTCCAGGTCGCCATGCGCCGCGTTCCGTGGGACGTTCTGTATCGACGCCTCGCAATAATTTCGCCAGGCGCACTGGCCGCTCGCGCCGGTCCCGCCAGCTTTCATCATGTGCTTCGAACTTTCGCTATTCTCCGCCACGGACTCCGCCTTCGCACTCACCTGACTCTCCCTCGGGCCGATGCCGGTAGCAGGGAAGCGTCACGGGCGAATCGCACGGTGATTTGGCCGCCGCGGCGGATCATGGCTCCCAGGCTCCGGAGATTGTTCCATGGCAATTCCAGTACCAACCAGGACCGGGATTCAGTCCCAGTTTCATGCATTCTTCGGTACTTCGCGTACTGTTTTTCCCTGCAGTTGCGGGGCAGGCATCTCCTTCCCTTCCGCGAGTTCCACCGTGGGGGCAGCAACATGGGCGCGGCATGTGGCACGGCGGCGCGACAGGAGTGTCTTCGGCAGGTCCACGGTCACCTGTACAGGATCAAAATCGCTCACGTCGGACTAGATTATGATCCTGGCCATGCGCGGCTGCGCGCGGCTTGCTCGAAGTGTTTCCGCCGATAACAGGAACATCGCGCGGCACGTCCATGTAGGCGAGCACCTGCTGCGCGACGCGCTTGAATACGGGCGCGGCCACCTGGCCGCCCTCGTGCGTGCCGGCCGGCGAATCCAGTTGCACCAGAATCGTGACCGCAGGCGTATTGATCGGCGCAAAGCCGACGAAGGAAGCGATCAAATTATGCGCGGAGTAGTGGCCGGTCTCGGTATCGAATTTCTGCGCCGTGCCCGTTTTTCCCGCCGACGTATATCCATCGAGCTTGCGCCATTTTCCCCGTCCGGTCAGCACGACGCCTTCCAGCATGCGGCGCATGGTCGCCGCCGTGGTCTCTTTAATCACGCGGCGAGGTTCTGGCTCCGGCGGCTCCATCATTTGGTTTCCGTGCCGCAGTGCGCGAACGACGTGCGGCCTGACGATCAGCCCGCCGTTGGCCATGGCCGACACCGCGGTAATCATCTGCAACGGCGTGACACCGATTTCCTGCCCCATGGAAATCGAGCCCACCGAAACCGGCGTCCAGTTTTCGAGGCGGCGAAGCTTCCCGCGGCTTTCTCCGGCAAATCCACGCCCGTGGACTGGCCGAAACCGAACGCGCGAATGTACTCGTAAAATTTAGGAGCGCCCAGGCGCAAACCGACTTTGATGGCGCCCACGTCGCTGGAATATGCCAGGATTTGCGATACCGTGAGATTGCCGTACGCCTTGTGGTCGCGAATGCGGTGGCCCGGCGATGTAGATCGCGCCATTCTGGCAATCGACCACTTCGTCCGGCATTGGTAACGCCCTGATCGATGGCCGCGGAAAGCGTCACAATCTTGAAAACGGAGCCCGGCTCGTACAGCGAGCTCGTGGCGCGATCCATGCGCGCTTCGGGAGCGCTGTCCTTGGCCGCATTGGGATTGAATGTCGGCCAGTTGGCGACGGCCAGCAATTCGCCGGAATTCGGATTTTCGACGATGATGGTCCCGGCCTTGGCGTGGGTTTCTTGAATCGCCTGCGCGAGTTCCTTTTCCGCGATGTACTGGATTTTTTCATCGAGCGTGAGCATGACGCTCGTGCCGGTGTCCGGAGCCTTGTCCTTCGAGTCGTACCAGCGGCGGTGCGCGTCGGCGAGAATCAGCATTTTTTCCGGCTTGCTGCGAATGCTGTCGTCGAGCGAGTACTCGATGCCACCCAGCCCTTTCTCGTCGATGTCCACGTAACCGAGCACGTTAGCGGCAAGCTCGCGTTTCGGATAAAACCGTCCGCCTTCGCGCTGAAAATTAATCCCGCGCAGATTCATCGCGGCGATGCGATTCGCTTTTTCCGGAGGCAGTTTGCGGGCGATCCAGGCGAACGAATGCGAGCTGGCAATCCGCGGACCAGTCGTCGGAGGGAACATCGAGCACCTTGCCGAGCAAACGCGCCACCATGTCGGGATCGGCGATTTCCGAGGGC
>CAVUDA010000013.1:0-54732 GCA_963740035.1 uncultured Acidobacteriota bacterium | reverse complement strand
GGATTAGATACTCCAGCATTCCAATTGGGCTCACAACTTCGAATAAATTTTGACGGACGGGCCAGCCCCATTCGAGTGTGCGTGAGAACTCGGTTTTTGTAGCGCCCGCCTTCAGGCGGGCACTTGGGAATCAAGCACATGCCCGCCTGAAGGCGGGCGCTACATGAATCAAAACCAAGTTCTCACACACACTCATTCGCCCCGACCAGGAGCGGCCGATTGTTAGATCTCCGCGCGACCTTGCATGCAAGGGCATCCCGCAGTTGCATTGATTCTCCTTTATTTTCGGGAGTAATGATATTCTCTGCCCAGGCTTCCTTACTGCGGAGTTTGTCATCATACCATCAGCGCCCGCCGCACCAGAAACAGGACCAGAACGGCGAGGCGTGACTCCGGCGCGGAGGCCAAAGGGAATCTCGCTTGCGCCACAGAGTAGGATTCCCTATAATCCGGTAGCTTTAAGCCAGCAGATATTCTTACACATTGGTTTGTTCAATCGGATTTGCGACATTTGCTGAGGAGGCTGGAAGCCGATGATACGAAAGTGGATTGTGACTGGCGCCGGTCTGTTATGGATCGCGCTCGGAATTAGTTCTAGCGCGGGAAACTTGTGGGCCGCACCGCAGGCGGCGACCGACCAAGCGAAGCCTGGTTATTCGCTGGCCGAATACAACCAGTACCAGGCAGCGGACAAGGAAGCGAATCCTCAGCAAAAGGTCAAGCTGCTTGATGCTTTTGTGATGGCGTATCCCAACTCCACGTTGATGCCGTATATCTATCGCGACTATTACACGACGTACATGGCCCTGAAAAATTACGCTCAGGCGGTGGAGTACGCCGACCGCATGATCGCCCTCGGGGACAAGATCGACACCACCGGAAAGCTCGAAGCGTATTACACCCGGGCACAGGCCTTTTATCTGGGGGCTGGCAGCAAAGATATGCAAACTCCCGATGCGTTAACAAAGGCTCGAGACGCCTCCGTTGCCGGTTTGAAGGTCCTGGACGATCTCAAAAAGCCCGACGCTGTGGCCGCCGATCAGTTCGAGCAGCAAAAGAAGGGCGTCAAGGTTCTGTTTAACGCGGTTGCCGCATTGGCTTCGACAAACATGAAGGATTACGCGGGGGCGGCCGGGTACTACAAGACGGTTCTCTCCATCACTCCCGAGGATCCCGTTACTCACTACCGTCTTGGCATCGTGGATCTGCAGATGAATCCGCCGATGGGAACGGATGGTTTCTGGGAACTCGCCCGCGCGATTGATCTGAAGATCCCGAACGACGCGCAGGTGCGAGCCTATCTGAAGAACCAGATCATTCGTTACCAGCAGCCCGCGTGCGACAAACTTGTGGACGACCAGGTGACCGAACTCCTCACGCTTGCTGCCACCGCCTCGGATAAGCCAGCCACGTTGAATGTTCCGAGCGCCGCCGACCTGCAGAAGGCTCGTGACGACACGGCGAACTTTATCCCCGCACTGGTGGCCGGAGGCGATGCGGGCAAGGCCATGTGGCTTGCCAGTTGCGGCTTGGAGTATCCCGACGTCGGTGTCCGCGTGATGGAACCCCCCGCAGTGGAAGGCGATACCGTGACGCTGAAAGTGTTCCGCGGTGCCACGCCCGAGGAAATCGAGGCAGCCACCATGGCCAACATGACCGTCAAGATCGATGGTCAACCGGAAGCCAAGCGTCTTGAGAAAGACGCCGTCGTCCGGTTTACGGGAACTTTAACCGGTTATACGCAAAGTCCCTTCATGTTGACGTGGGATAAAGCCAAGATCAACATGGAGGACTTGCCGGAGGAGAAGGGTCCGGCCAAGAAAGGCCCGGCCAAGAAAGCTCCCGCGAAAAAGGCTTCCTGACGAAACGGATCTCTGAACAGATCGAGAAAACGAATGGCCCCGGAAATTTCCGGGGCCATTTTTTTGAGCTTAACAAATGCAATCGGTCGGCAGCGCCAGCGTTTCAGAGCAAGATTCGCAGACCCAAACGAATCAAATCTCAAACCTCAAACCTCAAACCTCAAACCTCAAACTCTCAAACCTGGTACCAACCTTCAGTGGCCGAAGTGAGACTAGAGCCAGCGAATCACCAGTCACTACTCACCAGCCTCCAGTCACTTCCCCCGCCGCTGGCGATGGTCCAGCTTATAAAGGTCGATCTTGCGGCTGAGCGTATTGCGGTGAATTCCCAGCAGCCGCGCGGCGCGCGATTGGTTGCCGTGGAAACGGTCCAGCACGCGCTTGATAAATTTCTTTTCAAATTCGTTCACCGCTTCATCGAAATGGATTCCGCGCTCCACCATCAGGCCAACCAGCGTTTCCAATTGCTCCTTCACCGTAGCACGCTCCGCACATGAGTTGTTCGCCGCCGGAGGATTCCGGCGGCGCGCCTAGCTGAGTTCGAGGCCCGTTAATTGCCGGTACGCTTCCCTGTATTTTTCGCGGGTTGCGGCAACGACGTCGGGGGGCAGATCCGGGCCGGGCGGCTGCTTGTTCCACCCGATCCGTTCGAGGTAGTCGCGCACGTATTGCTTGTCGTAGGAGGGCTGCGCGCGGCCGGGCAGGTAGCCGTCCGCGGGCCAGAAACGAGAGGAGTCCGGGGTCAAAGCCTCGTCAATCCAAATCAATTCTTTGCCGACGAGGCCAAATTCGAATTTCGTGTCCGCCAGAATGATTCCGCGGGGTTCGGCATATGCGGCGGCGCGGCGGTAAATTTCCAGGCTGATGGAGCGCACTTTTTCGGCAAGCTCCGCTCCGACGAGCGAGACCGCGCCGTCGAACGAAATATTTTCATCGTGGCCGGTGGTCGCTTTGGTCGATGGCGTGAAAATGGCTTCCGGCAGACGTTCCGATTCGCGCAGGCCCGGGGGCAGGGCGATGCCGCAGATTTTTCCGGAGGCGCGATAATCCTTCCACCCCGAGCCGGACAGATATCCGCGCACGACGCATTCGATCGGCAGTGGATTTGTTCGCTTGCAAAGCATGGTGCGGCCTTCGAGCTGGCCTTGGTAGGGCGCCAGCTCGGCCGGGAAATCCGTCGCGGTGACGATGTGATTCGGAATGACGTCGCGCAGCAGGTTAAACCAGAACAGCGAGAGCTGCGTCAGCACGCGGCCCTTGTCCGGGATCGGCGTGGGCAACACCACGTCAAACGCGGAAAGGCGGTCCGTGGCGATGAGCAGCAGCTGGCCGCCCACCTCATATAGATCGCGGACCTTCCCGCGATTCAGAAAGTGGATTCCGGGGAGATTTGTTTCCCACACGACTGTATTCAATTTTGGAGAAGCCAAATGGTTCCTACCCTTCCGAGAGGCGGACATTCTAGCGTACGGCCCGGCGATGTCAACGGAGAAGAAAAACGAAAAGTGGAAAACTGAGTAGCACAGACTTCAGTCTGTGGATTTTCCTCAGTGCTACCGGGCAGAAAACCGGCAGACTGAAGGTTGTGCTGTCTGGGAAATTACGCCGCGTTCGTCGCGGCTTGCGCGACCGCGGGATCGTCCCAGCGGACGGAAACGAGTTTCGAGACGCCCGGCTCCTGCATCGTCACGCCATACAGGACCGACGCCATCTCCATCGTTCTGCGGTTGTGCGTCACCACGATGAACTGCGTGCCCACACTCATTTCGGCAACGAGTTTGGTGAAGCGCCCCACGTTGGCTTCATCGAGCGGCGCGTCCACTTCGTCCAGGATGCAGAACGGGCTTGGCTGGTAGCGGAAGATGGCGATCAGCAGCGCCAGAGCGGTCATGGCTTTTTCGCCGCCCGAAAGCAGCAGCACGTTTTGCAGGCGCTTGCCCGGCGGCTGCGCCACCACGTCGATGCCCGGCTCGCCGGAGCTGTCCGGTTCGGACAGCCTCATCTCGCCCGTCCCTCCGCCGAAAAGCGTGTGGAACGCCGTCGCGAATTGTTGATTGATGATCGAGAACGCTTCCTCGAATTTCTGTTTGCAGACTTCGTCGAGTTCCGCGATGGCCTGCTGGGTGTCCGTGATCGATTGCAGCAGGTCGGCGCGCTCGCGGCCCAGGAAATCGAAGCGCTGCTCGCACTCGTTGTATTCCTCGAGGGCCATCATGTTGATCGGGCCCATCGACTCGATCCGCAATTTCAGTTCGTGATACTGCGCGTCGGAAGAGCGCAGTTCCTCGCCCGTCAGGAGCGCGGGGAATTCGGCGATCAAGTCTTCCGGTTGCGCGTTCAGCTCCTCGACGCAGGATTGCCGCAGGTGCTCGCGTTCGGACTCGTTGCGAGCGCGCTCGATTTCGAGTTTGCTGCGCTCCTCGCGGAAATCGCCGAGCTTTTGGCGGGCCATGCGCAGGGTGTCGTCCACTTGCGCGGAACGCACGCGCGTGGCATCAAACTCCCGCTCCATCTCCGCGCCGCGTGCTTCGAGGCGCAGCTTTTCCGTGCGGAGCGATTCCACTTGCTTTTGGTGTTCCGCTGTCTGCGACGCCAGCTGTTCCTGTTCCTGCGCGAGCGAATCGCGCTGGAGAACCAATGCGGTGCGCCGCGCCACAATTTCCTGAAGCTCGTGCGCCATCCGCGCAGCGATTGTTTCGGCGCTCGCCAGGCGTTCCGCCAGCGCGGCCATCTCCGCGCGCCGCGCCGCCAGGTCTTCCTGTTTGGCCTGGGCCGTTTGCCGCAGGGCGACTTGCTGCTCCATGGACTGGGCGATTTCCTGTTCCGCTCCCGCTCGCGCGCTGGAAACTTCGCCGCGCCTGTGTTGCGCGGCCTCGGCGCGCCGTTGTGCCGCCGTAGCATCGTTGCGCAAACGGCCGAGTTCGCTCTGGCAATCGCTCAGCTCGATTCCGAGGCGCACCATGTCGCCTCGCGCCTGGTCGCGCTGCAAAGTGGCCGCCACCTCGATTTTTTCGGATTCGACGTGCTGCGCGGTGGCTTGTTCGAGCGTTGCCTCGCAAGCGCGAGACTCTTCTTCAATGTGATGGAGCGCCGCCTGCGCTTCCGATGCCGCGCGTTCGAGTTGCAGCACTTCCGCGTCCAGCGAGCGCAATTCGCGCTTCATGCCGAGAGGGCCCGCTTCCGACGCACGTCCGCCGCTGACGACGCGGCCCTGATAAGTCGTGCCGTCGGGCGTCACGAAGGAATATGCGGGATTCTCGCGCGCGAGACGCTCAGCTACCGCGGATTGTTCCACGAGGAACGCCGATTGCAGCCGCGGCAGAAACTGCTTTGCCGCCGGGCCCAGCGGATCGCGGAATTCCACCAGACGATCGAGGCGCGAAACCGTTTCCCGTTCGATCTCGAAGGGCACGACCGGTTCGTTCGGCTGCAAATTCAGTTTGCGCAGCGAATCCACGAAAAACGTGGCGCGGCCGCCGACTTCGTCGCGCAACATGGCGATGCCCGCGCGGGCCACGTCAAAAGTTTCGACGACGACGTATTCCAGCTCATCGCGCAGAAATTGCTCGACGGCGCTCTCGTATTCCTGCTCGACCTCGGCATAGTCGGCGAGTACGCCGACAGCGCGGAAGCCGGCGGTTTCGTCGCCATTTTGGCTCGAAGCAAATAGTTTCTGGACCGCGTCCGCGGTGTAGGAGCGGTCATTCAAAATCTGTTCGACGGATGCGCGCCGCGCCCGGCCGCTGGCGAGAGCGTCGCGAGAGGCGCCGGCCTGCGCGGTGGCTTCGTGCTGCTGGCGGCGGAGGTCGGCAATGCGCGCTTGCGCGTTGCGCACCAGTTCTTCCAGCCTGCGCGTGCGTTCCAGCACGGATTGCCAGTGCAGATCGGCGGCCTGCGCGCGCTCGCGATGATGCAAGGCTTCCTCGAGCAACTGCTGTTCCTGCTGCTCGTAGCGCCTCACGCTTTCGATGTGATGCGCGAGCGTCTGTTCCGCCTGCGCCTGATCTCCGTGCAGGCGCGTCAGTTCCTCGCTAAGTTCAGAGGCCGAGCGGCGCAACGCGGCGATGCGCTCTTCAGTGGAATCGTGCGCGCCCGAAATTTCAGCGGTGGCCGCAACCAGGTTCGTCAGGATCGCTTCGACGCGGGAAACCTCACCCTGGATTGATGCGACCGACTCGCCATGCGCGGCGGCGCGGCCCTCGACCTGCGCGGCTTGCGCCGCGCCCTGCTCGATTTCGACATTTAATTGCTGCAGCCGGCCGGTCAGTTCCGCGGTGCGCTGCCGGTTGAATAGAATGCGATTCTCGCTGCGGTCCAGTTCGAGCGCCGTTTGCCCAAGAATGTTTTGGTGCTGCCGCAGCTCGCCTTCCAGTTCGTAGGTGCGCGACGACAGGCGCTCCTGTTCCGCTTCCCATTGATTCACCGATTGCGCTTCCTGAGATTCCTGTTGCGAGATTCCCCCGACCAGCCTTGCCAGCCGATCTGCTTCGAGGTCGAGTTCTTTTGCTTTGCTCGCCAGGACCTGGCGCAGCAATCCGCGCATCTGCTCGCGGATTTCGGCGTACCGGCGCGCCTTGGAGGCCTGCCGCTTGAGAGACGCAAGCTGCTTTTCCACCTCGACGTAGATGTCGTTCACGCGGGAGAGATTAATTTTGGAGGATTCGAGTTTGGCTTCCGAGAGACGCCGCTTGGTTTTGAATTTCGTGATCCCGGCGGCTTCTTCGATGATGGCACGCCGGTCGGTCGGCTTCGAACTGAGAATCTGTCCAATGCGGCCCTGCTCGATGATCGCGTACGAGTCCGGGCCAAGCCCGATCCCCATGAATAAATCCTGAATGTCGCGCAGACGGGCCACGCGGCCATTGATGAGATACTCGCTCTGGCCCGAGCGATACAAGCGGCGCCCCACGACGACCTCGCCCGGCTTCAAATGCATCGCAGGCTTTTCCGCCGCCGTGCGCTTTTTCTTCAGAAAGCCCGGCCCCTTGGATTCGTCGCCATCCGCTTGTGCCTCCAAAGAGGCATCGGCGTCCGCGAGATCTAAATTCTCGACGTTTTTCTCTGAGCTCTCTGTGTCCTCTGTGTTGAAAGATTTTCCGGTCGCCCCGTAAGCGCTGTCCGGAACTCCAACAGGCCCAGGCGACGCAGCTTCGCTCTGCTGCGGCCCCAGGACGAACTCCGCCGCCTCCGCAAGTTCCGGATCGATTAAAGTCAGTGTGACTTCCGCGAGGCCCAACGGTGGCCGCTTGGCGGTTCCGTTAAAAATGCAGTCGGACATCCGCTCGGCACGCAGCGATTTGTGGCTCTGCTCGCCCAGAACCCACGAAATGGCGTCCACAATATTGGACTTGCCGCAGCCGTTAGGGCCGATGACGCACGTCAGCCCGCTGCCGCTGAATGTAATGTGCGTCTTTTCGCAAAATGATTTGAAGCCCACAAGCTCGACTTTGCGCAGTTTAAGCAAGATTTCCCCTTTTATGGCCTCCGCCGTCTACGCGCTGGGTGAGCGGGTTCCCTGGAATCGATTACACCAAGCCCATACTCTACATATCGGCAGAAACGTATTCCGCTTACTCGGGAGGGTTCGAGCCGCGACAAAATCGCTGAAGGGTCGTTTAACAGTGGCCCAGCCGCCTGGCGCTACGATGGCGGTTACGGGAAAATAAATTAGCATGCGTCGCGCTCGAAGTAAAGATGCAAGCGCGTATCCGCCAACCTTAGGTTTCGTTCACACGAGGTTTTGTTGATTTCGACGGGCGTTCCACGGAAGGGAAGGGCGAAATCAGACCGATTTCGCCCTTGGACCTGCTTCGGAGCATTCTTGTGCTACTGCGATTGTGCCGATTGTTCCGTCACTGACAAAGCTACGAGCTGACCACTGGCATCAGGCTGATAATCCACGCTAGCCGTTGTTCCCGCAGCCACATGGCCTTGCACTGTCGTTCCTTTGTCTACGACAAACCGCATCGGGCGCTTGTCATTCCCTTGATTAACGTCCATCGAAAATGCCTTGCCGCCAGTTTCCACCTGCGTCACTTTTCCCGTAATGGAGTGGACTTTGGGAGCCTGCTGATCCGATTGAGAATTCTGGTACGGAGCGTGAGCTTGTGCGGATACGGCCAGCAGGAAACCGGCAAGCGAAGCAAGCATCAGAAATTTTCGAACCATGAGCGTCTACCTCCTGGATTTTGGGAGGGCACAGGCTCGGGTGCACACCTGGGGCCACTCTGTGAAAAGTGTGGAGGAATTCGGGAAGTCTTGCAGACTGAGTCGATTGCATATGACAGGTGTGCCAAGTTCCAGGGAAGTGCCGGTCAATGAGAGAAGTTTTTTCCGGATGGCTGCAGAATGTTTCTAAAGGGAATAGGGTAGTAGGACCCTCCGACGGGCAATTGCAATTGCCCGCTGTCTCATGGCCCGTCCCGCGATCCTGATGTAAGCTATGTTCACAATCCGGAAATGGGGGTTCCATCATGTTGTTCGACTTCAAGGAAATCCCGGGCAAGGAATGCTACAAGCTGCTGGTTTCCACGGTGACGCCGCGGCCGATCGCCTGGGTGGTCAGCCAGGATGCCAAGGGATTGCTCAATGCCGCGCCCTTTTCGTTTTTCAACGTATTTTCGGGCGACCCGGCGGTCGTCGGGATCGGCATCGGCAATCGCAAGCCGGGGCAGGCCAAGGACAGCCGCGCGAATATTCGCGAAACCGGCGAATTCGTGGTGAATCTGGTCGCCGAATCGAACGCTGAAGCCATGAATATCACCGGGATCGAATTCGATTCCAGCGTGGACGAATTGCAGCAGGCCGGCTTGACAGCCGCGCCTTCCGTGCGCGTGAAGCCGCCGCGCATCGCGGAGAGCCCCGTCGCCATGGAGTGCGAGCTCATGCAGATCGTGGATTTGGGCGAGAGCGGGCTCGTTCTGGGCCGCGTGCTGGCGATGCACGTGCGCGAAGAATTCGTCCTCGACGCCGCGAAATATTACATCGACACTCCCGGTTTGAAGCTGCTCGGCCGCATGCATGGGCGCGGATGGTATGCCCGCACATCGGATTTGTTCGATATGCCGCGCATTCCTGTAAGCGAATGGAAGATGAAAACCGCGGCGGCCTCGGGATCTTCGGAGAAGACTTCACGTTAGGTGGAATTTGTCCCTCCATGCAGCTGGGAACCCTGTCATAAAAATGAGCAACAAAATGGTTGCCTTTTTCGGGAGGTTCGCAGTAATATGCAACCCGGAGGTTGCTTAAAGATGGAGAATCGAATCGAGAAGCGCATGGAACTCAAAGCGCCGGTTTCGCGCGTCTGGCGCGCGATAACGGATCACCGCGAATTCGGCGAGTGGTTTCGCGTGAAGCTGGACGGACCGTTTGTGCCAGGCGAGGTCTCGCGCGGCCATATCACTTATCCCGGTTACGAGCATGTGAAATGGGAAGCCGTCGTGCAGAAAATGGAGCCCGAGCGGCTCTTCTCTTTTACCTGGCATCCATACGGCATCGATCCCAAAGTAGACTATTCGAAGGAGACGCCCACGCTTGTCGAATTCAGGTTGGAGAAGACCGCAAGCGGCACATTGCTCGTGCTCACCGAGTCCGGCTTCGACAAGGTCCCCAGCGACCGCCGCGATGAAGCATTCCGCAAGAATGACGGCGGCTGGACTCAGCAAATGAAGAATATTGAGGGCTATGTCGCGCAGAAGCCGTAGCGGCGTGGCCGTCAAGAGGCGGGTTCCCGCACAGGTCTTCGCCGCGCTGGGCGACGAGACGCGGCTATCGCTCGTTGCGAAGCTCTGTGGCGGCGAGCCCCATTCGATCTCTCAGCTGGCGCACGGTTCCAGGCTGACGCGGCAGGCGATCACAAAGCACCTTCGAGTACTGGAGAGTGTAGGAATGGTGCATAGCGTTCGTTCCGGCCGCGAGAGTTTATTTGAATTCGACCCGGAGCCCATTGAAGAAATGAAGAAATACCTGGATCGCGTCTCAGAGCTGTGGGACCAGGCCCTCGGCAGGCTAAAGTCGTTCGTGGAAGGAAACTGACTACGACACTGCCGCGACAAAAACCCACAGGCTGAAGCCTGCGCCACTTCAAACCTAATCTATGCGGTAATGGCAGCCGCGGCTTTCGCGGGCCTGGTCGGCGGCTTCGAGGATCAAGAGCGCGGTGAGGATGCCGTTGCGCAGGCCGATGATGGAATCGCTGATTTCGCATTTTTCGTAGAAGCGCGCGATTTCCAGGTCCAGTTCGCGCAGCACGCGCATTGCGCGATTTAGTCTCTTCTCGCTGCGGATCAAACCGACATAATTCCACATGGTGTGCTGGATCGTGAGCCAGTCCTGCGAAATGAGCGCGGGATCGGCGGGCTCGTGCTCGTAGCGCCAGTCGGCCACTTGAGGAAAATAAAAATCATTGCCGCGGTGGATGCGCTCGGCGGCCTGCTGGCCGGCGCGCGTTCCCCAGACGAGGCACTCGAGCAGGGAAGTGCTGGCCAGGCGATTCGCGCCGTGCAAACCGGTGCACGCGACTTCGCCGACGGCGCGCAGGCGATCGACGGTCGTGCGGCCCCACGCATCGGTGGCGATTCCGCCGCAACTGTAATGCGCCGCGGGAACGACGGGGATCGGCTCGCGCGTCATGTCGATTCCGCGCTCCATGCAGACGGCGTAGATGCCCGGAAAACGCTCGCGAAGCTGGTCGGCGGGCTTGTGCGTGATGTCGAGATAGACGCAAGGCTCGCCCGATTCGAGCATGGTTTGATAAATGGCGCGCGCGGCAACATCGCGCGGAGCGAGCGAACCGGCGGGATGAAACCGCTGCATGAATTCCTTGCCCTGGCGATCCACGAGCCGGCCGCCTTCGCCGCGCACCGTCTCCGAAATCAGGAAGCAGCCGTCCGGGGCCAGGAGCGCCGTCGGATGGAATTGGACGTATTGCAAGTTGATGCAGCGCGCCCCGGCGCGATAGGCCATGGCGATGCCGTCGCCGCGCGCGCCCGGAGGATTCGTCGTGTGCAGAAAGACGCTGCCGAGGCCGCCCGTCGCCAGAATGGTTTCCTTGGCGAGAATGGAGAAAATTTTTCCGGTGGTCTGGTCGAGCACGTATGCTCCCACGCAGGTCAACGGGCGGTAGACGTCGGTGGGCTCGACCGAGTGGTGCGACGCCGTCAGCAAGTCCACCGCAGTGGCATTTGCGATCACTTTCACTTTCGGGTGAGCCTGCACCCTCTCAAAGAAAGCCCGCTCAATCGAAAATCCGGTCTGGTCCTTGAAGTGAATGATCCGCGGAATGGAATGGCCGGCCTCGGATGTCAGATCGAGTTCCCGCGGATTTTCCGGAGAGGGATCGAAGGGCACGTGAAGCTCGTCGATCAGGATTTCCTTCACCAGGCGCGGGCCTTCGTGGCTCAGCAGCGAGGCTGCTTCCGGCGAACTGAGTCCTGCGCCTGCGGAGAGAATGTCCTCCACGAGCTGTTCGGGCGACTCGCCGTGCCCGCGATAGATGATTCCGCCCTGCGCCCGGTAGGTGTTGCTGTCTTCGGGCTCGTGAGCGCGCGTGAGCAGCGTAACTTCGCAGCCGCGTTTGGCGGCGTCCCACGCCGCTGCCAGGCCGCCGAGGCCGCTGCCGATGACGAGAATGTCAGTTTGTGTGGTCTTATTCATGACTCATTTATAAAACAGGGCCGGCCGGAAAATCATTCCGGCTCAATCTCGAAACTTAAATCCACGGCCGGAGCGGAATGCGTCAGCGCGCCCACGGAAATCCAGTCCACGCCGGCATCCGCGAATTCTCTCACGTTATCGAGCGTGATTCCTCCGGATGCTTCGGTGCGGATCTTGTTCGGCGCGGAGTGCTTGCGCACCTGCTCGACGGCTTGACGCACGAGGGATGGGCTCATGTTGTCGAGCAGTATGACATCGGGGTTGTGGGCGAGCGCGGCGCGCAATTCGTCCAGATTTGTAACTTCGATTTCAATCCATGCGACGCGGCCTTTGGCCGCTTGCGCTGCTGCAAGCGCAGCCGAAACGCCTCCCGCCAGGCGAATATGATTTTCCTTGATCAGGACGGCTTCGCCGAGGTCCTTGCGGTGGTTCTTGCCGCCGCCCACGCGGACCGCGTATTTTTCGAGCGCGCGCAGCCCGGGCGTCGTTTTTCGCGTATCCAGAATTTCCGCTTGGGTGCCTTCAATCGCGCGCACAAACCGGCGGGTGAGCGTCGCGACGCCGCTGAGCCGCTGCAAAAGATTCAAAGCCACGCGCTCGCCCGTCAGAAGCGCGCGCGCGGAGGCGTTTACCCGTGCGGGAATTTTTCCCGTCACGAGCTCCTCGCCGTCGTGGGAGATGATTTCCACCGTGGTTGTGAGATCCAGGAGACGGAAAACCTCGGCGAACAATTCAATCCCGGCAAGGACCAGCGGAGATTTGGCAATCACCTCGCCGCGACCGCGCTGCAATGCGGAGACGGTCGTTTCGGTGGTGATATCGCCAGCGCCAATATCTTCGGCGAGAAAAGACCGCAGCAAGTTGTGGCATGCGGACGCATCGAGTAAGGGGGACATTGGGAATGAAGGAAGGCTAACTCATCTCCAGCATTCGGAGAATCGGTTTAAGAGCGCGCTGGCGCAGACCTTCCTCTAGCGTGATTTCCGGTTTCCGGTCGCGCATGCAAAGATAAAGTTTCTCCATCGTGTTCAGCTTCATGTGAGGACATTCGCTGCAGGAGCATCCGCCTTCGCCGGGAGCGGAGATGAAGGTTTTCTCCGGGCAAGCCTTTTTCATCTGGTGCAGGATGCCGCTTTCCGTCGCCACGATAAATTCCGCCGCCGGGTTATGCGTCGCGATAGTTCAGGATTCCGGTGGTCGAACCCACATAATCGGCATGGCGCAGAACCGCTTCCGGGCACTCCGGATGCGCCAGCACCAGAGCCCCTGGATGCCGCTCCTTCAACTGCACCAGGCTCTTCTCGGAAAACATTTCGTGAACCATGCAGCTGCCCGGCCAAAGCGTCAGTTCGCGCCCGGTCTTCTTGATCAGGAAGCGCCCGAGGTGCTGGTCCGGCGCGAACAAAATGGGTTGCTCCGGCGGAATCTGGCGGATAATTTTCTCGGCGTTGCTTGACGTGCAGATGATGTCGCTCAGCGCTTTGACCTCGGCGCTGCAGTTGATGTACGTGATGGACACGTGATCCGGGTAGCGCTCGCGAAACGCCTTAAAAAGCGCGGCCGGGCAACCGTCGGCCAGCGAACAGCCCGCCTTCAAGTCGGGAAGCAGAACGGGCTTGGTCGGGTTCAGGATTTTGGCTGTTTCGGCCATGAACAGCACGCCGGCAAAGACGATGACGTCCGCCTTGGTGGCCGCCGCCTGCTGGGAGAGCTGCAGGCTATCGCCCACAAAATCCGCCAGGTCCTGAATCTCCGAATCCTGGTAGTAGTGCGCCAGGATCACGGCATTCATCTCGCGTTTCAGGCGCACGATCTCCTTTTCGAGATCAAGGTGCGCCAGGGAGGCCGGGCTTTCGATTTGTGCAGGAACGATCATGGTCTTGGCATGACTCGATACGAAGCAGACACCCTTATTATAGCCATGGCCTCCGAAGGACACAAACCTGCGCGATTCACGCGGCTTGTAAGGATTTCCAGTGGCGCAGGCTGAAGCCTGCGGGGGTTCGTCCGCGACAGGACGAAAACCCACAGGCTGAAGCCTGTGCTACTAAAAACCAGCGCCCGACCTTTTCCTTGTGAGAAACTCAGGTTAACTTAGAGCTGCGAGACTAGCTTTATCAGGCCCTTTCATTGGATAATGCAGTTTCGTTTACAGGAGGTCTTTTATGAAATCACAATTCCTGATTGCGGCGGCTTTGATTTCAGGTCTCTGGCTGGCTGCGACGCCGGTCCGAGCGCAGGAGGTAACCAAGGAAACGGTCGATGGCATTACCAACTTCCATCGCCTCGAGACGACGGTCGCCTGCTCCGGTGCGATCAAAGCCACTGCGGTACCCGAAATCAAGAAGTTTGGCTTTGCATCGATCATCAATTTGCGGCAGCCGAGCGAGGACGGCGCGAACCTTCCAGAGGAAGAAGCTGCCGCGAAAGCCGCCGATATTCGCTACTATTCCCTCCCGTTCAGCAGCACCGCGCCCGATCCCGCCGTGGCCGACAAGTTTCTGGAAGCGATTACCGCGAAAGGCAGTGACCCGGCGTTCATTCACTGCGCGGGCGGCGGTCGCGCGGCCACGATGTGGTTTATCAAGCGGCTGGTGGTCGATCACTGGGATGTCGATCGCGCCGCCAAAGAAGCGACCGCGCTGGGCATGACGAGCCCGACCCTCAAACAGTTCGCCATCGATTACGCGCAAGCGCATAAGCGATAAACTCCGGAGCCGCTTTCTGAGAAATGACGGCTTCATCTCGAACTGACCTACTTCCGGTACGCGCCTTTATTGGACATGTGTGTCCTGCCTCCCAACAGACCTTTTGCTACATCCGCGCGCGTCGGTTAAAATGACGCGTTTGCCATGAGCGCACAACCCACACTTAGCAGCGGGGACCGGACCACGAAGACGGAGATCCGGTTCCACAACACCATGTCCGGCCAGACGGAGCCGTTTGTCCCGCTGGTCGCTGGTGAGGTGCGCTCGTATACTTGCGGACCCACGGTCTACGATTTCGCTCACATCGGTAATTTCCGCACGTTTGTTTTTCAGGATGTCCTGCGGCGGTATTTGAAGTCGAAAGGGTTCCGCGTCATTCAGGTCATGAACCTCACCGACGTGGACGACCGAATCATTCAGAAATCGGCCGCGGCGGGCGTCAGTATTCGCGAGTACACGGACAAATATATTCAAGCGTATCTGGACGATCGCCGCGCCTTGAATCTGGAGCCGCCCGAATACGTGGCGCGGGCCACCGAGCATATCGACGACATGGTGAAACTGATCCAGCGCCTCACCGCCAAAGGTTTCACGTACACGAGCGAAGGTTCGACGTACTACCGCATCGCGAAATTTCCGGGCTACGGCAAACTTTCAAAGATTGACGTGGCTGGGATGCAGACCGGCGCGCGCGTGGACATGGATCGGTATGACAAGGACAATGCGCGCGACTTCGCGTTGTGGAAAGCGCCCAAGCCCGGCGAGCACTTCTGGGAGACGCCGATCGGACCGGGGCGTCCCGGCTGGCACATCGAGTGCGCCGCTATGGCACTGAAGTATTTGGGCGACACGCTCGACATTCACAGCGGCGGCGTCGATCTAACCTTTCCGCATCACGAAAATGAAATTGCCGAAGCCGAAGCGGCCACAGGAAAAACGTTCGTGCGCTACTGGCTCCATGCGGAGCACCTGCTGGTGGATCACGAAAAAATGTCCAAGTCGCTGGGGAACTTCGCGACGTTGCGCGAACTGTTTTCCCACGGGCATAAGCCGTCTTCGATTCGATTCTTGCTGGCTTCCGTGCCGTATCGCCGCCAATTGAATTTCGCGCCGGAGAGTTTGCAGGGCGCGGCGAGTTCGGTGGAGCGCCTGAGGAATTTTGCTTCGCGCCTTCGCGCCGGAAAATTTCCGGAAGGATCTTCTCCAGCGATCGCGGAGCGCGCCGCAAAAGCGAAGGACGAGTTCGATCGCGGCCTTGCGGATGACCTCAACACCGCGCAGGCGCTCGCGGCGATTTTCGATCTAGTGCGCGACGCCAACACGGCGATGGACCGCGGCGAGTTCCGCCAGGGCGATGCCGCGCCCGTGCTCGACGTGATGGAAACGTTCGACGCGATCTTTGCCGTGCTGCGCGATGACGACGCGGAAAAGCTCCGCCTGCTTGGAATCAGCCAGGGTTCCGCGGCGCTGAGCGACGCCGAAGTGGAAGCCCTCGTCGCCGAACGCCAAGCAGCGAGGAAGCGCCGGGATTTTGCGGCTTCCGACCGCCTTCGCGACCAGCTTGCCGAGCGCGGAATCATTCTCGAAGACTCCCGCGACGGCGGCGTCCGCTGGAAGCGCAAGTAGGACAGGCTTAAGCCTGTCTGGTTTGGACTTTTGCTCAAGCTCAACTTCAAAACCAAACAGGCTGAAGCCTGTTCTACTGAAACGCAAGCAAATCTGGGCGATTCCGAAGCGTAAACATTTCCTGATTACCTCTTCTCGACGGCCTGCCTCCTTCGGCGTAAATTAGTATCAGGTCCCTCACCTTCGATCTTGTGATCCACGGTCCAGGACAGGGATGCACGCGTTCCGCGCAGTCCGGGTCATGGGACCAAAACCACACCCGCTGGAGGACGTTCGTGGAAAAATCAGTGGGCGCGATAACGAGCGAAGCCAAATTGCCCGTGCTGTTGACGCCGCTTCCCGGTCCGAGGGCAAGGGAAGTGATCGCTCGCGACGCGCAATTCGTTTCGCCTTCCTACACGCGCGGCTATCCACTCGTGGCGAAGTCGGGCCGTGGCGCAATGGTCGAGGACGTGGACGGCAACATGTTCCTGGATTTTGCCGCGGGAATCGCCGTCGTCTCGACAGGGCATTGCCATCCCCACGTTGTGGAGGCGATTCAGAAGCAGGCCGCTGAACTGATCCACATTTCCTGCACGGATTTTTATTATCAGGGACTCGTGGAACTGGCGGAACGGCTCTCCGCCGTGGCTCCCGGCAAAGAGGCGAAGAAAGTTTATTTCGGCAATTCGGGCACGGAAGCCATCGAAGCGGCCATCAAGCTCGCGCGATGCCACACGCGCCGCGACAAGATCATCGCGTTCCATGGCTGCTTTCACGGGCGCACGATGGGCGCGCTTTCGCTCACTGCGTCCAAAGCCATCCAGCGCAAGGGATTCGGCGCGCTACTGGCCGGCGTGTTCCATATTCCCTATCCGAATTCTTATCGCTGCCCGTACGGCAATCCCTCGCCTTGCACTTGCGTCGAATCGGCCACGTTTCTAGAGCGCGAAATCTTCAAGCGCCTGGTCGATCCCGAAGAAGTGGCGGCGATTTTCATCGAGCCGATTCAGGGCGAAGGCGGATATGTTCCCGCTCCGAAGGAGTTCTTCGTCGAGTTGCAGCGCATTTGCCGCCAGCACGGAATCCTTCTGGTGTGCGACGAAGTGCAGAGCGGCATGGGACGTACGGGGAAATGGTGGGCCTGCGAACATTCCGGAATCGAGCCGGACATTCTTTGCGTGGCCAAGGGCATCGCCTCGGGCATGCCGCTTTCCGCGACGATTGCGCCCGCGAGCTTGATGGACTGGAAACCGGGCGCGCACGCTTCAACGTTCGGCGGAAATCCAGTGTCTGTCGCCGCAGCGCTTGCCACGATGGATTTGCTGGAGACGCAATACATTGAGAACGCGCGCCGGGTCGGCGGATTTCTCCTGGGCCGTATGGCCGATTGGCCCGCGCGGCACCGGATCGTCGGCGATGTGCGCGGCAAAGGATTGATGATCGGCGTCGAGATCGTGCGCGACCAGAAAACCAAGGAGCGCGCCGGCGATCTCCGCGAAGCGATCGTGGATCTGGCCTTCGAGAAAGGCCTGCTCCTGCTCGGCGCCGGCGAAAATACAATCCGCATCGCCCCTCCTTTGGTGATCGATGAGGAGCAAGCCGCTTTCGCCGCGCAAACTCTGGAAGCATGCATCAGCGAAGTGGAGAAGTCGGCGTAGGATCGGGAATTCTCAAGGGTTTGTCTTCTCTGTGCTCTCTGTGCCCTCTGTGTTAAAAGTTTTCTCGTTCGCAAAGCAAGGCATTCAACACAGAGAACACAGAGGTCACAGAGAAAAACGGGAGTGAGCTGTGCCGATTTTAGCGCGCGCTATGTTCGGCTTGGTGAATTGGGCGGCCCGAAAAGGCCTCGCCGAATCCTCTGCTCTGCCGACGCGCTCGCCAGCCGCGGGCCGCAAGGCGAGACGAACTGGCGTGCGCGGCGAGACATACGCCTACTGGTATCTGCGCCGCAACGGTTACGTCATGATCGCGCGAAACTTCACCTATCGCGGCGTCAAAGGCGAAATCGATCTCGTCGGATACGACGGCGAAACTCTCGCTTTCGTCGAAGTGAAAACACGAACATCCGCCAGCGGCGAGTTTGGTTCGCCCGAGGATGCGGTCACCGCCGGAAAACAGCAGCACCTTTCGCGAATGGCCCGGCAATTTGTCCGCGAG
This sequence comes from uncultured Acidobacteriota bacterium, assembly GCA_963740035.1. Taxonomy (GTDB): domain Bacteria; phylum Acidobacteriota; class Terriglobia; order Acidiferrales; family UBA7541; genus Palsa-360. Next base: position 36,743 of record CAVUDA010000013.1, on the reverse strand, counting down.
TACCGCGCCAGCAGCGCACCATTCCGATTTGATATTCTCGCGATTGAAGCTCCGCCCGGCCAGCGGCCTGTCGTACGCCTCCACAAGGGCGCTTTTGCCGCCCAATAAGAATTGTAATTGTTCCGCAAGACTTACCGGGCCGATCGGGCTTAAAATAAGCCTTTTTCAGCGGCGTCCGATGTTAAAGTGTGTGGTCTTAACGGCCAGGAGGAAGCGTTGCCCGAGTTAAGAAAGGATCCCATCACTGGACGATGGGTGATTATCTCGACGGATCGAGCCAAGAGGCCGTCGGATTTTCTGCGCGAGAGCGTCGAGATCAAGGGAATCGGCATCTGCCCGTTTTGTTACGGCCATGAATCGAAGACGCCGCCCGAGGTCCTCCAGTACGGCCGCAACGGGAGCGGGCCGAATACGCCGGGCTGGCAAGTGCGCGTCGTCCCAAACAAATTCCCCGCACTTGGCATCGAGGGAGACCTGGACAGGGAAGGCGAAGGGCTGTTCGACCGGATGAACGGCGTCGGGGCGCACGAGGTCATCATCGAAACGCCCGACCATCGCAGCACGCTCGCAACGATGACTGAAAAGCAAATCGAGGACGTGCTCTGGGCATTTCGCGACCGCATGCTGGACCTGAAGAACGACCGTCGATTCCGCTACATTTTGATTTTTAAGAATCATGGAGAAGCGGCCGGCGCATCGCTCGAGCATCCTCATTCGCAATTGATCGCCCTGCCGATCGTTCCCAAGCGCGTGCGCGAGGAAGTGGACAGTTCGCGCCACTATTTCTACGAAAAAGAGCGCTGCATATTCTGCGACATGATCCGCCAGGAGCTGGATTCGGGCGTGCGGGTGATCGGCGAGACGGAATTATTTGTGACCATCGCCCCCTATGCGCCGCGCTTTCCGTTCGAGATGTGGATTCTGCCGAAGCAGCACGCCTCGGCGTTCGAGAATCACCAGAGCCTGATCTATGCCGGGCTGGCCAAGGTGCTCAAGGACAATCTTGCGCGCCTCGACGTGGTGCTGGACCGGCCGGCCTACAACCTGATGATTCACACCTCGCCCATCGGCGAGGAAACCAGCGAGCACTACCACTGGCATATCGAAGTTATCCCCAAGCTCACCAAAGTGGCGGGCTTCGAGTGGGGCACGGGATTCTATATTTGTCCCACGCCGCCCGAGGAATCCGCGCGCTTCATCCGCGAAGCGCAAGTCATGCCAATGGCATCGCGTTAGATCGGCGGCGACCGCGCAACCCCTGACAAGTGAAGGCCAGTTTCGCTATACTGCATAGTTTCGGCGCGGTACCCAAGAGGCCTAAGGGAGAGGTCTGCAAAACCTCCATTCGTCGGTTCAAATCCGACCCGCGCCTCCAAAATTGCCAGCTTTGTTTCCGATCCGCTGACGGATTCATTTCCCCCATGTAGCGCCTGCCCGGCGTTCGCTTCGAGAACCACGGGAGCGACTCCCGGCGGGGCTTGAACAGGCCATCGTTCCCCGTTTTCTAAATTTAAAATTAAAAGAGACTTTTCCTCTAAAGTCGCTTCGCCATGCGCCGATGCAATCCTGCGAGGTGAAGCGACGATCCATGAACAATCCCGTCCAATCTCACCAAGCAGCAAAGGCACATGCAAAGACAGAACAGATCGTTCAGTCACTCCGAACGGCAAACGTACGCACCCAGACAGTACAAACGGTCCAGCCACCCAAACAAACACAAACCACCGGCCAGAACCCAGTTCTGAGGTCCACACTCGCGATCAGTGAATCCGCCCTGGAGCTTTCAGCAGGGTATGGCTTTCATGAAATCAGGTCCCTTTTCAGGGAAATTTTCACCTTCCGATAAATTGGATTAAAACGAAAACAGAACGGCTGAGTGAAATCCATCGGGGTTTTTGCCCGATGCAACGAAGATGCCCATGCCGGCAAATAACCCAAGGAAAAGAAATTATTCCCTAGGGACGCTGAGGGTGCAGTTGATCTCCGGGAACGCCAACTTCCATAACTCGGCGGCAACGCCATTCAGGGGAATGGCGTTCCCGGGGCCACTGCCGGGTGTGTGTTCGCACACACCGGTCGCATTGAATCAGGGAATTCCACGTTGTCCTTACGCTGTGTGCCCGGCGTCGAATCTCGTAAGAATTATGAACTAGGGATAGCGAAGCTTCAGAATCAATATGGTCAGCGCGAATACAAGTGTCACGCTGTTGGCATACAGGACGGGCCGGTTATTCAAGAGCAGGCCGTAGGTCGCCCAGAGCGCGGTACCGAGAGTGAACACGCTCTGCGTGAGCAGCGAGATGCCCTCGGTTCTCTTCTCGCGAATAATTTTCACCGATTGCGGCAGCCAGCAAAGCGTCGTGCATGCCGCTGCCACGCCTCCTACAATCTCGAACCATGCAGCCATGGCCTCACTCCAATCCCATTGCGTCTTGAAGCTTGCGCCCCGCCGGAGCCGGAATTCCGAAGGCACAAAATCATACTAACGCAAAGAAGATTGCGGCGGTCAGTCGGCCGTCGCTGGAGTTTCTAATGCGTCCGACCACTACTCGCTCGGAACGATGCTTAGTTCTGGCGTTGTAACCATCAGCGCTACTTCCCCATTTGGGTTGTCCCTGAGTGAGTCAAATCGGTGCGTCGGGAACCAATCTGGAACCGAGCGAAAAGAGCGCGCATCGATTAGCCCCTTCTAATCTTGCAATTCTTTTGAAAACAGATGGTTAGCGTGTCAACAGCGATCGTCATTTGGCCATAGCTATGCAAATGCATCCTTGGAGGAGCCTTGGAAAACCTCTGCACACTTGGAGTTCAGAACCCGAGGATGTGCGTTCAATTTTGAATCCGGCCTAGCCAAAGGCAGCCGAATTGGCCAAACGTGAGCGATCGAATGATAAGTAGATCAAAACTCGTGTGTTGCTTCCTGACTTTCCTTTTCTCTTGCGCTCCGGTTCCGGCACAGAAGTCCAACGAGGGACCGGGTGCGGGAGTGGACCTAACCACGCTGAATATCGAAGACCTGATGAACGTCAAGGTGACTTCCGCCTCCAAGAAGGAACAAAAACTTTCGCGGACAGCCGCGGCGGTTTTCGTAATCACACAGGAAGACATTCGCCGCTCCGGCGCCACCAGCATTCCCGATCTGCTGCGGATGGTGCCGGGGATAAACGTCGCGCAAATCAACGGAAGCACCTGGGCTATCAGCGCGCGCGGATTCAACCAGCAGTTCAGCAACAAGCTCCTGGTGATGATCGACGGGCGCGTCGTGTACACCTCCACTTTCGCGGGCGTCTTTTGGGACACGGTCCTGGATTTTCCTCTGGAGGACATTGCAAGGATTGAAGTGATTCGAGGGCCCGGCGGAACGGTTTGGGGAGCGAACGCGGTGGACGGCGTCATCAATATTTTGACCAAGAAGGCTTCCGAAACGCGCGGGGGAATGGTTGTAGCCGAGGGCGGAAATATCGATCGAGAAGGCGGAATGGTTCAATACGGCGGAGAGGTGAAACAGGGGACGGACTACCGTGTCTACGCAAAGTATTTCAACCGCGCGAATCTGCTCGACCTCAATGGCGAGAATGGCGCGGACGGCTGGCACCAATTGCGCGGCGGATTCCGAATGGACAGCGCGTTGTCGTCGAAAGACTCCCTGATGGTGGAAGGCGACATCGTGACCGGGCGGGAAGGCGAACTCGGCTTTGTATTGCCTTCGGTTACGTCACCGGGGTTCGTGGCTGAGAGCGAGCAAATCAACCTGGGAAACGGTTCCCTCGAATCCGTCTGGAACCATACGTTTACTGACCGGTCCGACACCAGCTTGCAGTTTTCCTTTGACCGTCACAAACGGGACGATCCGCAGAATCCAGAGACTCGGGACACCCTGGACATCGGTTTCCAGCACCACATCGCGCTGGGAGCACGTCAAGACGTGGTCTGGGGCGCGGGCTACCGCTACACAACGGACCTCATCCTGGGGAGTCTAACGGTCGCCGAGAACCCCGCTAGCAGTACCCACCAGGTATTCGACGAATTCTTCCAGGACGAAATCGCTCTGGTCCCGGACCGGCTATATCTGACTGGAGGTATGAAGCTGGAGCACAACGATTACACCGGGTTCGAATTCATGCCCAGCATTCGCATGGCTTGGGCGCCCAACGCCCGCCACATGCTCTGGTTGGCAGTTTCCCGCGCTCTGCGGGCTCCCTCCCGCAACGATACCGATCTGGTCCTGAATATCGGGGACATTGGGACCGGCCCCGGCGGCGTTCCCGAACTGCTCCGGCTGTACGGCAATCCGCAATACCAGGATGAACGCCTGATTGCTTACGAGCTGGGATATCGAACTGCGGTAAGCAACCGCTTTTCCATTGATCTTGCCGCGTACTACGACGACTACGACAATCTTCAAACCACCGAGCCCGGAACGCCCTTTGCCGAGTCCACGCCTGCTCCCGCTCATCTGGTCATTCCGCTCATGTACGAGAACTTGATGCACGGGGAGACGCATGGACTTGAGATCACGGCGAACTGGAAAGTAACGGATCGCTGGACGCTTGCCCCGGGATACACATTCGAGGCGCTTCACATGCACACCGATCCATCCAGCGCCGACACCGTAACCGGCCCGTTTGTGGAGGGCGCCGTACCGGATCACACCGCGCAAATTCGTACGCACTTCGACCTGCGGAAAAGCTTCGCCTTGGATGCCGCAGCCTATGAGGTCAGCCAACTCGATAACCAGGGGCCACTCTCGAATGTGACGATCCCCGCCTACACCAGGCTGGACGTGGGGCTCACCTGGAAGCCGTGGGAGCAAACCACCCTTAGCCTAGTGGGTCAGAATTTATTGCAAGACCATCATCTGGAATACGAAGACGTGAACGGAGCGCTGCAATCCAGCCAGATCCGGCGCAGCGGCTACGTGAAAGTGACCTGGAGATTTTAGGCGCCATGACCATCAAATGGGATTACGAAAGCAGGCGCGTCGCGACCCGGCCAACCTGGCTGCATGCATATTTCATCACGATCTTCCTAACACTGAATTTGTTTTTGTTTTGGTGCCCAGCTTCGGCGCAGAAGGCTCAGCAGGGGACAGGATCGGGCGTCGACCTAACCACGATGAATATCGAGGACCTAATGAATGTCCATGTAACTTCGCTCTCGAAGGAAGATCAGAAAATGTCCCAGGTGGCGGCGGCAATTTTTGTTATCGGGCAGGAAGATATTCGGAGGTCCGGGGCGACAAATATTCCAGACTTGCTGCGAATGGTGCCCGGTTTGGATGTTGCTCAAATCAATGCCAATACTTGGGCCATTTCGGCGCGGGGTTTCAATTCTGAATTCGCGAACAAGCTGCTTGTCCTGTTGGACGGCCGGGCTGTTTACACCCCGACCTTCGCTGAGGTTTTTTGGGACACGCTGGATGTGCCTCTTGAGGATATTGACCGAATCGAGGTAATTCGAGGGCCAGGCGGCGCGGTGTGGGGGAACAACGCGGTCAATGGCGTGATTAATATCATCACGAAGAAAACTCAAGACACCTTGGGTACTCTTGTGACGGGGGGCGGTGGCACGCTGGAGCAAGGATTTGGCACAGTACAGTATGGCGGGACAATCAAGCGAAATACCGACTATCGACTCTTCACGGACTACCATAACCTCGGTCACTTCCCTGACCTTAGCGGGCAAAACGGACAAGACGGTTCCCATCTGCTGCACGGCGGTTTCCGGGTTGACTCGGACCTAGGCCAGAGCAACTCCCTAACGCTCCAGGGAGACATTTATACCGGAGGCGAAGGGGAATCGATTGTGCATTCCGTATTGTCTCCTCCGGAAAATCTGACTGTGTTCAGGCGCGCCGATCTGTCAGGGGGCAATGTCCAGGGCCGGTGGAGTCACTCGTTTTCAAGCCGGTCCGACATAACTTTGCAGTTCTATTTCGACAGGTATACCAGATCGGGTCCGCAATCCCACGAGGGGCGCAATACCGTCGATTTCGAATTCCGTCACCATCTCGTCCTGGGCTCTCACCACGATCTCACCTGGGGTGTGGGATATCGCCACACGGCAGATCGAATCGTGGGCACAATTGACCAGGCTTTCGTTCCCGCCGATTCGGCCGGCGAACTCTACACCTTCTTCTTGCAAGACCAAATCACGCTCAGACCAGACCGTCTGCTGTTATCCGTCGGAACAAAAGTTGAGAACAGTTACTTTAATGGCTTCGATCTTGAGCCGAGCGTCCGTTTGGCTTGGACCCCCACGAATCGCCAGACGTATTGGGCGGCTGTTTCAGACACGCATCGCCAGCCTTCGCTAAGGGATGTCAGTCTGAACGCGGTTCTCGCAGCGTTGCCGGGGCCTACCGAAGTCCTCTTGGTTGGAAATCCAAATTTCGACGACGAGCTCTTGGTGGCATACGAACTGGGCTATCGTACGCAGATCAACAACCGGCTTTCGGTCGATCTAGCGACGTTCTTGGACAATTATCATGATCTGGAAAGCATAGAGCCGCTCCCTCCGATCTTCGAGCCCGATTCCACCCCGCCTCTTCAAGTTCTTCCAAGTACGTTCGCCAACAAGATGCATGGCACTACCGGCGGGATTGAAGCTTTTATCCATTGGAAAGTGACCGATCGCTGGACGCTCAGTCCCGGATACTCATTTCTGAAAATGCATCTCTATCCTGACCCAACCAGCCTGGATACCACGAGTGCTGCGAACGCGGAAGGTTCGAGCCCCAGCCACCAGGCTCAACTACGGTCTCACTTGGAATTGCCGCACGGTATGGGTTGGGATTCGAGCGTCTTTTTTGTCGGGCCCCTTCCGGCGCAATCCGTTCCTTCCTTCACGCGGCTTGACTCGCAGTTGACCTGGCGGTTCTCAGAAGGAGCGCAGTTGAGCATCGTGGGGCAGAACCTTCTTGCAGACCACCATGTGGAGTTTAACAACTTCCTTTCGGCCGTGAATCCATCGCAAGTCACACGCAGCGCCTACGCGAAAATGACATGGAAATTCTGACGACTATGGCGGCCAAAATTTTTGCAAAGCGAACCGATCCTTGCATGCGGCCATCGCGGCTGCGGGCGAAGCTGATTGCGTGGAGCCTATTGCTACTCGTTTGCGTTCACCTTGGTGCAGCCCCCAAGGGACATGCGCAGGATGCTCTCTCTGAATATCAGGTCAAAGCCGCCTACCTGTTTAATTTTCTCAAGTTCGTGGAGTATCCCGAGGAATCGTTTGCGGATCCGCTCGCTCCGATTGTGATCGGAGTGGTTGGCGAAGATCCGTTCGGGAACGCGCTGCCGCAGGTGGTCATCGGCAAGACCGTACAGGGCCGCGATCTCGTCATTCGCATCTATCACGCCGGCGAAGATTTGCGCGGCGCTCACATCCTGTTCATCAGCGCATCGGAAAGAAAAAGACTCCCCATGATTCTGTCCAGCTTGCGTGGATCGAGCGTCCTGACCGTGGCGGACACCGCGGGGTTCCTCGACGCGGGAGGGATGATTCAGTTTCTGAACGAAAACGGCCGTGTCCGGTTTGCGATCAACGTGGATGCAACCGGCCGGGCCAAGCTGAAAATGAGTTCCAAGTTATTAAGTCTGGCGAAGGTGGTGGGAGGAAACGGCAAGGAAGGCAGTAATTGAAAGTAGCCATGCAGGGCGCAGGGAACAATTCTGCGGGACACGGGATCGCATGCATTCGAATCGTGTTTCTGAACGCATGCATAGTTTCAGCCTTCCCTGCGAGAACGGAATCCACATGCCTGTACCGGGAAGGACCGGTCAGCCTTAGATAGGGATCCCCCACGGGATAAAAGTGCGGTCCATACGGAGCACAACACGGACGGCCCATTGTCTGGCGCTGCCATACAATTCGAATCCTCGCAGGCGTGCGCGCGGACGGCGGTTCGCATGCCTCGCCGCGCTGCTGCTGGCCGTACATTTTCCGGTTGCGGATCGCGCCGCTGGCGCGGACCAATCCCCGACCGAATATCAAGTCAAGGCGGCCTATTTATTCAACTTCTTGAAATTTGTGGAATGGCCCGACGATCCAGCCGCGGATTCCCATGCGAAGTGGGTGATCGGATTTGTCGGAGACAGCCCCATCGCCGACGAATTGACGCGGCTCGCCGATGGAAAAAATGTGCTGGGCCGCGACTTGCTGGTCAAAAAATTCCAGGACGCGGATAATCCGCGCGGCTGCAATATTTTGTTCATCAGCGAATCGGAAAAAAAACGCCTACCGTCCATCCTCATGGTTTTGCAAGGATCCAGCGTCCTGACGGTGGCGGACATGGACAATTTCATCGGCTCGGGGGGAATGATTCAGTTTGTGGTGGAGGACGCCCGGGTGCGAGTGGCCATTGACGTGGGCGCCACCAGCCACGCGCGTTTGAAAGTCAGCTCAAAGCTGTTGTCGCTCGCCCGCGTGGTGACGGGAACGGAACGAGGTCCGAATAACTAGAATGAAATGGACCCGCAAACTTTCGCTGCGACGCAAGCTCACGCTGGTCATCATGATCAACACGTTCGTGGCGCTGTGCGCGGCCGGCACTGGGTTCGCGGAATACGGCGTGTATCGATTCAAGGAATTGCGCCTGCAGGACTTGAACGCCCTGGCGAATATTCTGGGAACGAACAGCACGGCGCCGCTTGCATTCAAAGATCCCAATTCCGCGCAGGACATCCTGCGGGCCCTCGCGGCCAAGCCGCATATTCTCTCGGCTGTCATTTACGACCGCGACGGCAAGCCCTTTGCCGTTTATCACCGCGGCGCATCGGCGACCAAATATTCCGCGCCGCCCGTGGAAAGCGAATCCAGCCGGTTTACGTCCAATCGCGTCTTGATCTTCCAAGCGATCATTTTCCAAGCTGAAAAAGTGGGCACCGTGTTTCTGGAAGGGGACACGGTCGAATACAAACAGCTCCTGATTGGGTACTTGTTCTTTTTCGCCCTGATTGTCGCCGTGGTCTCCCTGGGAGCGTATGCGATGGCGGGGCGTCTGCAACGCCCCATCTCGAATCCCATTTTGGAGCTGGCCTGGACCACGAAAATGGTTACCAGCACCCGGGACTATTCCATCCGGGCGGGAAAGCATTCGGAGGACGAAGTCGGCGTCCTGATTGACGGCTTCAACGAAATGCTCGGACAGATTCAGATTCGCGACGCCGATTTGCGCCACGCCCGCGAAGATCTGGAGCGACGCGTGGACGAACGCACGGCCGAACTGGAACAGGAAGTGGCGGACCGCCAGCGCGCCCAGGAAGCTTTGCATGAGAGCGAGGGACGAATCCGGCTGCTTCTGGACTCCACCGCCGAGGCGATCTATGGAATCGATCGGGAAGGAAAATGCACGTTTTGCAATCCGGCCACAATTCGAATGCTGGGCCACGAACGGGGAGACACCTTGTTGGGCAAGGATATGCACGGGCAGATGCACCATACGCATGCGGATGGAACTCCCTACCCGGCAGCGGACTGCCAGATTTTCAATTCGTTGCGCCGTGGCGAAGGTGTTCACTCGGACGAAGAAGTTTTCTGGCGCGCGGATGGGTCGAGTTTTCCGGTGGAATACTGGGCCTATCCCATCCGCAAGGAGGGCGAGGCCGTCGGAGCGGTCGTCACGTTCCTGGACATTACCGGGCGCAAGCGCGCGCAAGCGGCTCTGCTCGAGGCCAAGAGGCGCCGAGGCGCAGCCGCGCCAAGAGCGAATTCCTGGCCAACATGAGCCACGAAATCCGCACGCCGATGAACGGCATCATCGGAATGACGGAGCTGGCGCTCGATACCTCTCTCACGGCCGAACAGACGAATTATCTCAGCCTGGTCCGATCTTCCGCCGATAGTCTCCTGCACGTCATCAACGACATTTTGGATTTTTCCAAAATCGAGGCGGGCAAGCTCGAGCTGGAGAAAACTGAATTTGATATTCGGGATTTGCTTAGGGATACCTTGAAAACGCTGGCCCAGCGGACGGACCAGAAGCTTCTGGAGATATGCGCGCGCGTGTCGCCCGGCGTGCCGAAGTTCCTGATCGGAGACCCCACGAGGCTGCGGCAGCTCATCGTGAATCTGGTCGGCAACGCCATCAAATTTACCGAAGAGGGGAACGTCGTCCTGGATGCGGAACTCGAAGAACGTACCGGCGATGAAGTGCACCTGCACCTTTCTGTTTCGGATACCGGCATGGGAATCCCGCTCGAGAAGCAGCACGTCATCTTTGAATCCTTCGCCCAGGCCGACGGGTCCACGACGCGCCGTTTTGGCGGGACAGGCCTGGGCCTCACGATATCGCGCCAGCTCGTGGAACTCATGGGCGGCCGCATTTGGGTGGAAAGCGAAGTCGGAAAGGGCAGCACGTTTCATTTTACTTGCAAGTTCCAGCAAGGAACCGCGGCCGCGTCGGACCAGGAACGAATCGCCGGACAATCTCTGCCCGGACTGAACGTCCTCGTCGCGGACAATAACCCCGTAAACCGCGGAATTTTCTCGGAGATGTTGACGAACTGGCGCATGAACCCGACTCTGGCTGACAACGGCGCCACAGCCCTGGAGCAATTGGAAGCCGCGCAAAGAGCCGGCCGCGCATTTCCAGTCGTTTTACTGGATGCGCTCATGCCAAAAGTCAACGGATTCCAGGTTTTGCAGCGAATTCAAGATAATCCGGGACTCGCCGGCTCGGTCATCATGTTGCTTTCCGGAAACCGCCATCTTGTGGACACGGCGCGATGCCGCGAATTCGGTGTGAAACAGTTTCTCACCAAGCCTGTCGGCCAGTCTGAACTGCTCGACGCCATCCTGACGGCGTTGGGACTGGGCGCCGTCGAGGAACGCTTGATCGAATCAACGGTTCGCGTTCCGGAAAAACCCAGGGGGCGGCCACTCAACATTCTGCTTTCCGAAGACAATCCCGTGAACCAGATGCTCGCGATCCGGCTGCTTGAAAAAGCGGGTCATCGCGTGATTCTCGCGAACACCGGCCGCGAAGCGTTCGCGGCCTGGGAAAATGCCGGAATCCCGGGATTCGACGTCGTGCTTATGGACATCCAGATGCCGGAGATGGACGGCATGGAAGCTACCGCGGCAATCCGGGAACGAGAAAAAGGTTCCGGCAAGCACATCCCCATCCTGGCAATGACCGCGCATGCCATGCGAGGAGACAAGGAGAAGTACCTCGCGAGTGGAATGGACGGATATGTTTCCAAGCCGATTCACCCCGCCGGCCTGTTCGCCGAAATCGAGCGGTGCCTGAACGCATCGGGAGGGAGCAACACTATGACCGAAATTTCTCGGGAAACGAGTGAGCTGATCGACCGCGTTTCATTGCTGGAGCGCGTGGAGGGAGATCGTGAACTGCTTACGGAAATGATCCATCTCTTCCAGGAAGACGCGCCCAAACTGCTCGCCGCCATGCATGACGCCCTGCAACGCGGCGACATGGCCGTGCTGGAGCGGACCGCGCATTCCCTCAAGGGAGGGGCGAGCAATCTATCGGCGAAGGCCGCGTCCGCCGCCGCCTTGCAGCTTGAAAAAGACGCAAAAAGCAAGGACGCGGAATCCGCGAAGAAAAGTCTTGCGGAGGTGGAACGAGCCGTGGAGCGCCTGCTCCCGGCGCTCGCCGAGTTCTGCCAGGGAGTTGCGAAATGAGAATCCTAATTGCCGATGACGAACCGGTTTCGCGCCGCATGCTTCAGGCCCTGCTCGGGAAGTGGGGATACGACGTGGTCTCAGCCGAAGATGGCGACGCCGCCTGGGAAAAGTTGAAATCTCCGGATGCTCCGCGCATGGCCCTGCTCGATTGGATGATGCCCGGCCAGAATGGCGTCGACGTCTGCCGCGCCCTACGGAAGCTGCGGCCCGACCCTTACACCTACATTCTCCTGTTGACCGCGAAGGACGCCAAGGAAAGCGTGGTGGAACGCCTGGAATCCGGAGCCGATGACTATTTGACCAAGCCGTTCAACCCGCAGGAACTCAAGGCCCGGATTCGAGTCGGGCTGCGCCTGCTCGAGCTGGAAGATAATCTCGTCCAAGCCCGTGAAGCCATGCGCTTCAAGGCCACGCACGATACACTCACGGGAGTTTGGAACCGCGGAGCGATCCTGGAAACGCTGGACAAGGAAGTCTGGCGTTCCCGGCGCGAGGGTCTTTCCCTCGGCCTCCTGATCGCGGACTTGGACCACTTCAAGTCCGTCAACGACACCTATGGACATCTTGCGGGAGACACCGTTCTTCGCGAAGTCACAAAGAGAATGCAGACCGACGTCCGGCCCTATGATGCCGTGGGCCGCTATGGAGGCGAAGAGTTCCTGATTCTGCTGCCGGGGTGCAATGGTTTAGAAACGCGGGATAAGGCCGAACGGCTTCGCGAAGCGATTCTTAGGGCGCCCGTTGAAACACCCTCGGGGGTTGTGAAAGTGACGATGAGCATCGGCGGGGTTGCAACCGCGGATTGGCCGGAGGAAACTTCCAATCAAATCCTGCAGATGGCCGACCTGGCTCTTTACCGCGCGAAGGAAGAAGGCCGTAATCGCACGATCATGGCGGGAGCGGCGGAGCATGAGGAGGCACATCACGCTTCTCTGGAGCTTTCCTCTCACGGCCCTCAAAAGGAATAACCAAATTTCAGTTGCGATCCCCTCAGGAATTCGTACGAGCGGCAAAACTTTGGAGAACTTCGTTCCCGACAATTTCCACGCGCTGCACGCCGCCCCATCGAATGTGTTCCTGCTCGAAGCGGTTTTGAATCCGGCGGCGCAATTCCCGCGCGGCGTCATCCTGCCGCCCAGGGACGGTGCGAAGCTGCAGCCGCAGGGTTGTTCCGGCCGGCCCGAATGAATCCACCCCCAGCGCCCGCGGCCCATCGACCAAAACGGGCGACCAGGAAGCATCGGTCCTGAGTTCGGCGCACACGCGTTCCAGCGCCGCGAGCGCCGCATCGGCCGATGACTCTTGCGGAATAGAAATGTCCACGAAGACCTGGCCCCAGTCGCGGCTGAGGTTTGCGACCTGCGTGACCTCTCCGTTGGGAATGCTGACCACGGCGCCTTGAATATCCCGGACCACGGTGCGGCGCAGCGTCAGATGCTCGACGCGTCCGATCACGGTCCCGATCCGCACGGTTTCCCCCACCACGAACTGATCTTCGACGATGATGAAAAAGCCGTTGATCAGATCGCGGACCAGATGCTGCGCGCCGAAACCGAATGCCAGGCTCGCCAGGCCCGCGGCGGCCGCAAGGGGCGTGACATTGAAGCCGAACACAGGCAGCGCCGTAAGGATCGCGCCAACCGCGATGAGGGCGGTGCCCGCGCTGTACAGCAGCCCGGCGAGGGTTTTCACGTGCTGCTCGTGCAACCGCGCCACTCGCCCCAGGCCCTCGCCCCCGGCCGCCGGAATGAGCCGGCGAGTCAGCACGCGCAAGATCCGGTTCAGGACCAGGGCAATGACCAGGATCGTGGCGAGGCGCAGCCCGTCCGCGACCGCGAAATCTGTCCATTTGAATACGATTGGCGTCATAATATGCGAACGAGATTATAGCACCCTGGGATTCACCACAAGACGAGGGACGGCGGCCGAAATTGCGGCCGCAGGAGAATCCAATGAGAACCGGACGCCGATTTTTTCTTTCGGGCGTTGCCGCGACACTGGCTGGAACGCAGGCCCTGCTGGCCGCCGACCAGGGCCAGCAGCGGCGTGATCCCAATCGTATTCCGCAAGTACCGGATGCCAGCAGCTCAAATGGGGCCGATGACGTTCCTCTCCCTCCGCGGGCAGATCCAAAAGTGCAGCTCAAGGAAGGCCAGAAAGAATTGAGGCGTGACGTCGACCACTTGCTGCAGATGGTCAAGGACTTGAAGGACGAATCCGACAAGACGCCGGAAACCGATGTATTGTCCCTTTCCCTGGTCAAAAAGGCGGAAGATATCGAGAAGCTGGCGCGCCAGATCAGGGACCGGATCCGGGCAAGTTGAATGGGCGCCGACTTATACCGGCATGAAGGGATGGCAGGTTTCAGGGCAAGACATTGGTGACAGAATAAAATCGAAATTTCAGGGAGGGCTTACATGAATTGGATGCGTGGATCGGCGCTCTTCGTGGCGGGTACGTTAGTCGGGAGTTTTCTGATGGCGGCGGCTGCGTCACCGCAAAAAAAGTTGAATAGCCTCACGCTGAATCATTTCGGGCTCTATGTGAAGGACATCGACGAGTCCACGAAGTTCTACACGGAAGACATGGGCTTTCGCAAAGCGTTCTCGTTCACGGATGGCGCTGGCCACCCGGTCGTATATCTCCAGATGGATCGCAACACGTTTCTCGAAATGACGCCGGCCGATAAGGATCACCCGGCCGGATTTTCTCACGCCGGTATCTTGTCAGATGATGTGAAATCCACTGTCGCTGCGCTGAAGGAAAAAGGGGTGAAAGTGGAAGACGTGCATCTGGGCGGAACCAAGGCCCTCATTGCGAACACGCTGGATCCCAACGGCGTGCGGCTGGAATTGCTCTCCTATCCTCCGGATTCGCTGCAGAGGAAGGCGATGGACGCCTGGAAGTGAACGGACGGCGGGGCGGCGAATGATGCGGGCGGTTTCAAAAGTTTGTGTTCCAAGGCATCTCAAAAATTCAATCGAGCGGACAAAATTGACTGGCGGGCCTCTCTTTCGTCGGCGATTCAGGAGGACGAAATGAAGAAATTTTTCTGCCTGGTCTTTGTTTCATTGTTCGTGTCCATTGGCTATGCGGCCGCGGGAGGAAATATCGCCGGGACAATCCAGGGGCCGGATGGCGCTCCCTTCAAGGCTGCGTTTGTTCGCGCCCAGAATGTGCAAACCAAGATGGTCACCATCGTTCTCTCAAACGCTCAAGGAAAATACCTGGTCAACAATTTGGCTCCGGGCACGTATGAAGTTTGGGCCACTTCCGTCGAGTACAAAAGCGACCCCGCCAAACGCGGCGATATCAAAGTAGAGGACGGCCAAACGCTAAGCCTGAATTTCAAGATGCAGAAGAGCGCGGTCCAATGGAGCCAGCTCACCAGGTACCAGGCCGGGATGCTGCTGCCCATCCCGGCGTCTCAGCCCGAAGCAAGGGATCGGGACGTGCTCCTGCAGCAATGTTTTGGCTGCCATGGCATGAGCAAGTGGGGAATGCGCGCCGATCACGACGGCTGGGCAAACGCGATTGGCGTGATGCGGCAAGTGGGAGTCGCCGACATCAAGCCGGAAATCGCCGAACAGGCCGCGACGTATCTCGCCAGCGTATTCGGCCCGGACTCTGACACTCCTTCTGTCCCGACTCAACTGCCGGGATATCAAACCGTCAAGCAGGATCACGAGAGCTGGAGCGATGATGCCCTGAACATCGTGTACGTGGATTACCAGTTGACGGGAGAACCGAAGGATCGTCCCGGAACAGGCCGGCCCGACAAGAATGGTTTTATCTGGCTGGAGATGGGCGGCGGTTTGGCGAAGCTCAATCCGGAAACAGGCGAAGTGAAGATTTTCCGGTTGGATGATCCGTCGCGGCCTACCATTCATGAAGTCTTCCCCACGGCGGATGGCTCGTCGGTATGGCTCACGATACAGGATGAAAACGCCCTGGTGCGATTCGATACGCGCACGGAAAAGTTCGACCCTGTCTACAAGGATCAGTGGGACGGGCCAAGGCCCAGGCAAACCAACACGATTGCTCCCTGGCCCCAGTTCCGGAATAACGACACGGAAACGATTGGCAGCGCGCCGAGGACCCATACGGCGGTGGCCGATCCTGCGGGAAATATCTGGGCGTCCGGCCGGCCGCTTAAGAAATTCGATATCGAGACGAAAAAATATACCAACTTCCCCGACGTTCCCGACACCTATGGAATCGCCATCGACAAAGAAGGAAACATCTGGGCCGGAGAATTTACCGCCCGGGATTACCGGAAGCTGGTCAAGGTGGACTCGAAAACAAATAAAGTGACCAAGTACCTGCCGCCCAATACCGATGACAAGTTGGATGGAGCCCCACGACGCGTAAAGGTCGATTCCCAGGGATACGTATGGTGCGCCGATTATTTCGGCGGCAACCTGACGCGGTTTGATCCCAAAACCGAAACCTTCAAAATATTCCAGATCCCCGGGCCGACCCCGACGCCTTACGGAATGGGTGTCGATCACAACGACAACGTCTGGTACACCTCGTTCTACACGGATGTCACCGGAAGGCTCGATCCCAAGACGGGCAAATTCACCGAATATCCTTCGCCTTACGCGGAAAGAAGTACGAGGGACCTGAACGAGGATGCCAAGGGGAGAATTTGGTTCGGTGCGGAAAATATATTCAGAGTGGGTTACTTTCGCCTGCGAACCGCGTCCGAGATGGCTGCCTTGCAGGACATGAAATAGCAGGCTAAGAGATCGGATTTTCAAAAACGGGTTCGGGCAAGTTGGTTGCCGCTTTTGACGAAATGCGGAAACCTCAGGCTGCGTGTAACGGATTGACCCACTAATAGAGCGGTTGTTCACCGCTGAAACAGTTCAGAAGTTCCCGCCGCGCAGTCACGAATGGAACCTGTTTAACACGCTCACCTGTATGTGTTTGCACGCATCGATGTTGGCTCAATTTCCCGCCAATTGGTATCCCAGTTGCCTCTGATTGCTTGCATTCGTCGTTGCGTTAATGGGTGACGCGGTTCTTGGCTGAACTGAGGGAGAAGCAATGCAGGGTCAACATTTTCTGTTCGTTGGGGAAACGGAACCGGCGATGAAGGCAAGGGCGCCTATTGTTCTCGCACCGCTCAAAACAGAGCCGCTGCGCGACGCATTTGCGGAAACCGTGCTGGAAGATACTTCCTCGCGCCAGCGGCGCAGCGCTTTCGATTGGGTTGCGTCCTTTGGCATCCATTTCGCCATTCTGGCCGTGCTCTTGATCTTGCCGCTTTATTTCACGGCGGGGCTCGATTCCGAGAAGGTCAATTTGACGTTTCTTGCAGCCCCGGCGACGCCCCTTGCCGCGCCTCCTCCCGCGCCGATGATTTCTCCCGTCGCGCCGCGCCCAGTTCGCACTGCTCCAGCGCGGGTCTTCTCGCCCGGACATTTGACAGCCCCTTCCTTCGTACCGAAAGTCGTCGCAACCGCTCCGTCAAGCGCCGCGCCGCCCCCGGATGAGTCGCTCGAGGCAGTGCCCGGCGGAATCCCCGGAGGCCAGGAGGGAGGCGTTCTTGGAGGCATGCTGGGAGGCGCCTTGAAGACCGTGTCGGTACCAGCGGCCCCGGTTGCGGCAGGACCGATATCGCCCGTCCGCGTGGGCGGCGCCGTGAAGCCTCCGCGCCTGCTGTACGGGCCCGCGCCGGAATATCCGGCCCTTGCCAAGCTATCCCACCTCTCCGGCGTCGTCATCATCGAAGCAGTCATCGACGAACATGGCAAAGTGACGGGCATGCGCCTGATCAGCGGGCACCCGCTGCTGGTGCCCTCGGCGTTGAACGCCGTTTCGAAAAGAATGTATGAACCTACGGTCGTCGATGGCGAACCGACACCGATCAATTTGAGGGTGGAGGTCGGCTTCAGTTTATCGTAGCTCGCAGCCATACGGCAGGGAAGCAGGGTCTGATGATTTTCAAGCTGGGTTGGACGCAAGAAATGAAGTGGTACGCCCCAGGGGACGATTTTGGAACTTTTCTCCGCGATTTCGTTGCAGGCTTACCGAGATTAAGTTCACTGCCGTACTGGGCTTCTAGTGACATGCGGAAGTTCAAAACCACGCCCCTTAGAAATGTGAACGATACGCGACCCGGAAATTCCTGAGGCGGTGATTTCGGCGCCGTAGAACGGTGGGCCATCCGCCCATATGTATGTTAATTCTAGAGGGCTTTGCGGTCATCCCGGTCCTCGTGTCTCGAAGATGATCTCCGATCCCCCTGATTCACAAGCCCAAAGACCAACCCGAGATGCCAGAGCATGCGATTCCTGCCCCTCCGCATTCCGAGAATCCCGTGGCTTCTACTGACTAGTATACATATGGAAATGTACAGTCACCTCCATCAGGAAGGGCATGGGCACGCCATTGAGATATACCGGCTCGTACTTCCAGGTCTTGACTGCTTGCAACGCCGCGGCATAGAGCAACTGCGGCCCGGAAACAACGGTCAGACCGGTCACGTTCCCCTGCGCGTCGAACGTGGCATCGAGCACCACTTCTCCCTCCACGCGCGCCTGGCGGGCAAGCACCGGGTAGACGGGCGGCGGCGCGTAGACAACCCGAGGGGGAAGAACCTTGCCACCCACGCGGATCGGCTCTGTCGGCTTCTCCACAGGAGGAGCCGGTGCGCTCTTGGCCGCCGGCGACATAGCGCTGAATGCGGCGCTCGGGAGCCCTCCCCAAACCCCTCCTGCCACACCGCTCGCGGTATCAGCTTCCGGCGGCAGCGGTTCCTCCCGAAGCATGGCGATATGCGAAGGAATGGCGCGAGGAGCCTGTAGCTTCCCGTTTACAACCAAGACGCGGTGCGCGGTCGCGTGCGCCGTTGCCGCTGCGGCAGGCGGTGGACGCACGGGCGGCGGTGGTGGAGGCCCTATAAGAAGCGTCTTCGTATAGGTGCGGAAGTCCAGCGCGTCCGTAAACCACAGCGAAACCAGAATCGGGACAGCGAGCAGGACTACGTGCAGCAATATGGAAACCGTCAAGGTCCTTCGATGCGATGCCGACGGCATCCGGTGCGAGGCAAGAAAGGTTCGATTCAGATCGATTCGCCTGCCAAAGGCGAGAGCTGGCACGGCGGAATCAAGACGCGAAGGGGAAGCCTTTGGAAAAAAGATGTGACCGGGAATAGTCGCCGGGGAGGGCGGCTGGATCATCGTTGTACTCATGAGAATTCCCTCCTTGGAACATGGGGCAAAGATGAACGCATCGATGGATTTGCACAGTGCCGCTGGTCACGGAAGCTCGTGACGCAGGTCACCGGTCGGGGTGGGAGCGGCTGGCTGAAAAACGACCTGCAGCTTCATGAAAAATTATTTGGGCATTAACGCGAATGTCCAGATCGAGCCGCCGGCCGGCACTTTCGTCGCCGCATAGCGGGTGGCAAGGCTGCCGCCGAGTCCTGACGCGATGGTCACATACTGGCGACCTTTGTGGGTATAGGTGATTGCCGTGGAATTGACGCTCGAGCTGGTCTTGAACTGCCAAAGCGTTTCGCCCGTGTTCTCGTCGAGCGCAACGAATTCACCTGACAATTTGCCGGTGAACACAATGCCGCCGCCGGTCGCGAGCATGCCGGCCGAACTGGGCAGATCGGTCAATGGAATCTCCCACTTCTTCTCGCCGGTCAGCGGATTGATGGCCACGAAATGGCCGAGAATGTCCCCCGGTTTGGGTTCCGGGAAACTGCCGATTACGCCAGTCGAGGGCCCGCCGGTAACAGTTGGTTTTGGCGGCGCGAGCTGTTGGATGCGCGGTACGTTCCACGCGCTCGCATAGATGAGACCCGTGTTCGGATCGTACGCGCTGGGCACCGCATTCGTGCCGCGCGACGGCCAGATTTCAACTTCTTCCCCGGCGAGAAAGCGTTTTTGTACGTCCGACAACACAGGGCGGCCGGTGTCCGGGTCGATGCTCGTGGCCCAATTGACCTTGACATAAGGGTGGGCAGTGATGAGTTTGCAGTTCGTGCGGTCCAGCACATACAGAAAACCGTTCTTGTTGGTTTGGAACATCACCTTGCGAGGCTTGCCGCCTACCTGGATATCCGCGAGGACATTCTCATCGGTGCCATCCACGTCATACAAATCGTTCGGCGTGTATTGATAGTAGCAAGCAATCTCGCCCGTCTTCGGCCGGATCGCGAGCACACTGGAAGTGTACAGGCTGTCCAGACCTTCGCGAGGCCTGGGATCGTAGGGCTCCGCATTGCCCGTCCCCCAATAGACCAGATCGAGTTGCTGATCGTACGAACCGGAGCGCCACGTCGGACCTCCTCCCTGCGTCCAGGCGTCGCTATTCTTCGGCCAAGTTTCGGAGCCGGGCTCGCCGGGCGCTGGAATCGTATATCTGCGCCACAGCTTCTTTCCTGTGTCGGGATCCCAGCCATCCAGGAAACCGCGCGTGGTGGACTCTCCGCCGGACACGCCGGAAATGAGCACGCCGTTGGCGATGATCGGCCCGCCGGTGGCGTAGTAGCCGTCCTTTAGATCGGCGAATTTCTGGTTCCAGATTTCTTCGCCCGTTTTCATGTCGAGCGCGAGAATGTGGTCGTCGATCGTTACGCGAAAAAGTTTGCCGTTATAGATCGTCGCCGCGCCTCGGTGAAAAGCGGCCCGCCGGGTCTGCGGTTCGAGGTGCACGGGCGTGCGCCAGATCTGCCTGCCGGTTTCCACGTCAATGGCGAAGGACCATTTTCCGTTGATCACGTACATCACGCCGTTATAAATCGTTGGCGCTGCCAGCTCGCCCTGGTCATTCATCAGGCTCGTGCTCCAGATGGGCACGAGGCGCTTGACGTTGGATTTGTTGATTTGCTTGAGAGGGCTGTAGCTATTGCGGGCATAGCCCATGCTCTCGGTAGTGACGTTGTCCGTATTTTTGCCGTCATTCACCAGGTCATCCGTGGTTTGCGCGAATCCCAGAGCGGGCCAGAACGCAAGCAGCGTTGCACACACCCAAATGTTTTTCATGATCGGCCTTCCTTGCTCGAAGCCGGAATTTTCGTACGGACCGCTGTCTGGCGAATCGTACCCTCTTCCTTCCCTGGACACAAAGAATTTGCCATCAGACCAGGCACGACCTATCAAGATGTGGATCACTTTTCGTGTAAAGTGGAGCAATAATGAAGTGGTATTTTCAAAGATTAAGAAAGTAAGCGGCATTTGCGGGAGATTGTGCAGGAGCGCTGCGAAAGTTTCGGGATTCGGCCAGGGGTCCTGAGTTTGAAGATGATGCAACGAAGCACAATCTGGTTCATTCGCAAGAGCTTCCGGTGCATGAATGCGCCCACCCGGAAGCTCAAAGTGGAAATCCCATTTTCTTTCTCTTTTGTTGCGTTTCTGTTCGTACTTGCAAATCTCGCTGGGGGTGTTTGCACGGCGACGCCCACGACGCCTTCAGCAACAACAAAAACTCAAGCGTCCAGCGGTTCTGATCGTGCATCCGTTGCGCCGTCGATCACTAGCCAGCCAATCAGCCAGACCGTGAATCCTGGTGAAACCGCGACATTCATTGTTGTTGCCACAGGTACCGCACCGCTCACCTACCAGTGGATGCTGGACGGCGCGGCCATCGACGGGGCGACTTCACCCGCTTATACCACACCGGCTGCGGCGGTTAAGGACAATGGCGCCCAATTCTCAGTCAAGATCAGCAACCCCATAGGCAATGCGACCAGTAGCAGTGCCACCCTCACCATAAATAGTGTCTCGCGAGCGGAACAGTCGGCCGCGCCCGCTTCGGCGGAAAAACGGGGGGTGCGGTACTCGCGGTTCCTGTCGGGCACCTATATCGGGGTTCAGCTTGGCTCCATCGGCTACGCTTTTTCCAATGCGCAGTTACAGCCGGGGTTCCAGGCGCAATCCGTTCAGGTCCCTCATTTTGCCACGCGTTTTGTTCTGTTCGGACACGAGTTCAACAAATATTTTTCGGGGCAGGTGAGCGAACTGGTTCCGGGCCATCCGGTGTTATACCAAAATATAAATGGAAACCTGGGAAGTTATGACTTGTGGATGAACAATATCGCGGGCTTCACAGTGAAAGCGCGCCTGCCGCTGAGGAACAGGTGGTCGCTGTATGGCGAAGGCGGCCTTGGCGTGGTAACGCGAAATGGAATCACGATCAAACAAGCGACGGCATTGAACATTACGAATTACGCGACATTCTTATTTGGAGGCGGTCTGGACTATCGCCTCACCGGCAACTGGGATCTCCTGACTGGGATTACTGTGGCGCCGGGGCAGTCGGCCAGCAAACAGCCCGCCGCCGTGTTTTTTGCCGGCGGATTCGATTACACCATGCGGCGCGTTCCGGCGGAGCCGGCTGCGGCGGATTCCCCCAATGGCCCCATCTGGCCAAGAAATATAATTCAAGTGGGATACATCACCGACGCCCTGGGTTTTGGTGTAAACGATTT
The DNA here is from genome assembly GCA_963740035.1 of uncultured Acidobacteriota bacterium. Taxonomy (GTDB): domain Bacteria; phylum Acidobacteriota; class Terriglobia; order Acidiferrales; family UBA7541; genus Palsa-360. Next base: position 14,641 of record CAVUDA010000013.1, on the reverse strand, counting down.
TTTTACGAAAGGAAAAGTTTCGATTTTCTGGCATGGCAGCATTAACGTGGCGAGCGGAGTGTCGGTGGATTACCAGCGCAATCTATTCCACACGCGCCGGTTTTTTGCGATCGATTGGGGCGTGCAGATCTCCTCCTGGAAGAGCATGGTGAATGGCGACAGGTTTTTTACCGCATCCTTGTATCCCGTTTTGCGGATTCCCCTGATTCGCACGAACCCTGTGGAATTCTATGTCAGTTATTCCCTCGCCGGGCCCTCGTTGATTACCACGAACACCGTTGATGGACAGCCTATCGGTAGAATTTTCACTTTTCAGGATTTCATGGCCAGCGGCGTCTACCTGGGCAGGAAAAGAAGGGTCACCGCCGAGGCCCGGATCGGGCACTATTCCAATGCCAATCTATTTCCGCAGAACCCCGGGCTAACGATCCCAATCGGATTCTATTTTGGATCCACATTCTGACGGCTTCGGAACGTCACGCGCGAATCCCTACTTCACAGGGATGAACTCACCAAAGCCGACACGAATCCCGAATGTATCGGTGCCGGGATTGAAGGAAGTGATTTGCGCGTCGGAGATGTGAAAATATCGGAAATCAATGCTCCAATGATATTTCCCGCGAAGCAGATTCACGCCAATCGCGCCGGTCGGTATGAAGTTAAATCTTTGTTCCCCAACAGGTATCTCGCGCGTCGTAATCAAGCCGCCGCCTCCAAGTTCGATGTAAGGAGAAATCCTATGGCGCGGCTCGAAATTCCACTTCATGATCCACGGATCGAATCCAAAACCGTAAGCCTTGCCGCCGGGCTGAAACACCATGACTACAGGAAGCGCGTCCACGGCATATTCGAATCTGCCGCGCAACATACCTGGACCGTGGGCGTCGGTCAGGATCCAGCCATACCGAAAGCCCGCGTTCCATACGCCATTGCCGAGCGTGACCTTCGGGGTGCCGATTGGGTCGCCGCCCCCTCCGGTCCATATCTCCCACTCGGTACCACGTTCGGGGCGGCGATCGCCGCTATCCGGAGCCGCTGTCGATTGGGCCAGCGCCGCCAGGGAGCCCAAGGATAGCTGGGCGAACAAAACCAGCAAGGCAAGCTTGCCGTTGCCTCTTGTAAGTCGGGAAGGTATCAACTTGTATCTCCACTTTGAATTTCTGTGTCGCGCACCGTACGCTTCCTGAGTCCTCGACGCAGCGTTCCTGCCACCTGGGCATTGCCGGAATGTAGCCCAAGCGCCCAGAGTTTAAAAAGCAAGATCCGAAATGACTTTATGCGCCGTTGAAAGCAAAACCAGACAGGCCTTGAAGCATGTGTGACAAGAGAAAGTTTTCAACCGACTTTATGATTGTGAAGATTGTCGGAAGACGCTCGATGGACCGAGCCAGGTGCGCCGACTTCTGGGACTCCGACATCGACGCCCGTAGAGAATTTCCGAAATAAATTTCCTTCAAGATCAGTTCATTTCGCCGCAGGCATCCAAATCCAAACGCGCAAATCGGAATGAATTCTAGCCGAGCGGTTCGACTTTGACAATCGATGCGCCGTGGTTGCTGCCGATCCAGAGCGTGCCGGGGTTCTTCGAATCGTCGACATAGACACGGCGAATGTTGGTCGGGCGCGGCAGCATGTATTCCGTATACTGGCCGCTCTTGATATCCAGACGCGCCACGCGGTCGGTCAGCATGGACCCGGTCCACGCCTCGCCGTTGCGGTCGGCCACTGCGTCATAAGGAGCGCTCCACGCCGTTGGCACCTTCCACTCGGTGATGTGTTCGGTCTTGGGATCGAACATGCCGATCGCGTTGCCCTGATATTCGGCGAACCACAACCTGCCTTCTGGATCGACGCGGCCGCGTCGCGGGCGGGAGTCCGGCGTCGGAGTCCGATAGATGGTCGGATTCTTTGTCTTGGCATCGATCTTGACGATATTCCCGGCTGAAAAATCGAGCAGGTAGAGATTGTTCTGTGCGTCCGAGTGGATGCCGTAGGGGCCGATGCGCTTGCCGGTCTGCGGGTCCTTGAAGTTGCCAAGGTTCTCCATCTTGTTGGAGATCAGATCGAGCCGGTAAATGTTGCTGCCGTCCGAGTTCTTGATCCACACCTTATTGTCGGCAGGTGTGCCTTCGATTGCGATATGCCCGAGCTGGCCGCCGTCGGTGTCCCACTCCTTGGGCGTGCTCCAGAACTGGAATTTTTCCGTCTTCCTGTCGAACTTCGCGATGGCGCTCTGGTACATCACGCCGATCCAGGGATTGTCGTCCGCGTCGAATTCCAGATCGAGCGTGCCTACCGGCCATCCGGGCTTAACGATTGGAATTGGATATTGCGTCACCGCACCAGTCTTCGGGTCCATTTTGCCGAGGAACATCTGACCGAAGTCGGAGTACCAGACATCGCCCTCGCGATCGAGCATCACATCGTGCGGCTGAATCAAGCGATTTGGCAAATCGTATTCGGTGATAATCACGCGCGTGGATTTCCCTGTGAGCCGAGGCTGTGTCTTCAGCGGGAAGGGCCAGGCCGGTTCCTGGCTGAGGTTGACGCTGGCGAGCCATTCCGCGGTCTTCCTGCCGTTGCCGCCGCGTTCCACATCGCGGCTGGCAGTGCCAGTGAGGCGCTGCGGCTTTAGTGGAGTGCTGCCGGGATAATAGAGACTCATCCGCTTGAAAACTTCCATGAACTCGTCGGCGTCATGCGTCGACTTCATGATGCGCTCGAGCGTGTGGCAGGTGGTGCAATTCAGCAGGAAGCGTTTCTGCTCGTCCGTGCCCGGCATGCTGATCAACCATTCGGCGTTGGTGAGATGCGCGGATAAATTTTTCACTTTTGCGAGCTTGATCTCAGCCTTGGCTTCCTGGCCCGGGGCGACATCCGCGGCCCTGGCGCCGTCCATCTCATAGCCAGCCGCGCGCGCGCTCAATGCGTAGTGCCCGGGTTCGAGTCTCGCGGCCGGGAAAGCAAAGCGGCCAGCGGCGTTGGTAACAACGCTGACGCTGATGGTCGAGGCGTCCTTCTTCGCGCTGACGACCACGCCTTCCATCGGACCTTCCTCAGCGGATGTGACCGTCCCGCTCAAAGCGGATGCCATCTGAGGCTCCGCATGAAGCCGAGGGGACGCGGTTTGAAGAAGGATGGCAGCAAGAGCGCCACCCGCGATAAGCAAGACTCGCCTGGTTTGCATCATCATCTCCTCGCCGTGGAACGGGTTAATGGAAATGATTATCCTCCCATTGCCGATCCTAACGGAAGATAATCATTCAAGTAGTCAGCACCGGTAGTTGCGGCAAGGGAACGACACCTACCCACCAAGAATTCTTAGGGCCGAGACGTCTGCGCCGCGGAGAGGCGAGCCAGCCGCCAGATTCCAATCATGCCGTTGTCCGTGCCGATTCGTCGAAAGGCCGACAGGGCATCCTCCGCTCTGTTCAAAGATCGGAAATTGATTTTGCGTAAGAGTGCCCAGCGCCGTCCCCAATTGCGCAAAAGATTGCATGCTGCCGTTACTGAATTAGGCATAAGTTACTCATTCGTATCTGACTCTTGAAGGCTGGCGATGGAATCTGGCATGCTCCCGTTCTAGATGCCCTAAGTGGGCAGAATAAGCGCGACAGCCTCCCCGACGGTTCCCCCCGGGCATGTCGAGGCTGGACACGCCGTCAACCCCGCGGCGCAAAGTACAAGGAAAGGAAGCAGAAATGGGTGACACCACCAAACTGAGCCGCCGCGCCGGAATCCGGCCCTTGTGCCCGATTCACTTCGATGAAATGTCCGGGTCCGCTGATGAAACGCTGGAGTACTATTCGTGCCCGCGACGCGGCTGCGATTTACATTGGCGGTCTGCATCGGATTACTTCAGGCTTTCCCAAGGGCAACCATCTCAGCAACAGCAGGAACACGTGCTTTGCACCAAAGAAGGGCACGGCCACAAGTTTATCGCCAGGAGAAGCTTGACCAAGGCAATTTGGGAGTGCCCCGTGGAAGGCTGCTTGGAAACGGAAGAAAGGCCCCTACCCTCGAAAAGCCAAAATGGAAAAACTAAGGAACTGACCCAATCCGTCGCGGCCGAAGTCCCTTTGGAAAGGCCAAGATCCATTTATGATCGCGGACCTGGGAATGACGTCCGGGAGACGAAAAAAAGACCGGGCTGGGTGTGGGTCATCTCCGTCTGGTACGCAATAAGTTTTGTGGTGGCCTCCCTGTTGGCGTACCTGACTTACTCAGGGATAATCCCGATGACTCCGCAATTTAAGGCGTACATCGGAGGCTTGACTGCGGTCGATTACATCTTCACCGTTGTCCAACCGTTACTCTCGGTATCCGCCGCCGTGGCTCTCTTTCTTCTCCGAAGACAGGCAACGTTTCTCTTCTGGTCATTGCTTGCATTTGGAGTAGCTTCTCATGTTTGGCAATACGATCTAAGAAGTGGGATAGCGGGGGCACAGTCGATGCCGGGCGGGACCACGGGGGTATTCTTTGCTATGGGAATACAGCTCGCGATCTGCATCTACGTCGAGAATCTAAAGAGGCGAGGCACGCTCAGCTAAGGTGGCTTGGGTCTTCCGGGCTGCCGATCCTTCCACCGCCGCGGCGGAAAGGGGCAGACGATTTGGCCAGGGAAATGGTGCGGCTGGGGCGACTCGAACGCCCGACCTCGTGCTTCGGAGGCACGCGCTCTATCCAGCTGAGCTACAGCCGCGTAGTTCCTTTATATCATGCAGGCCTCGTTGCGCGCATTCCTGTGCTCAATTTTTGAACTACCTCTTGCCGGAGAACGCACGGAACGAAATAGCCTGCCAGGGAAATCACTCCCGGCTGGCGGCTGCCATACACTCTTCAAATCGTACAGGGTCGTGCTAGAATCCGCCCGGAACGTCTCCACCAGGCCGCACCCTAAAAAAGGAAGTTGCTGTCCATGGCGCATGATGTCTTTGTCAGCTACGCCTCCGGAGATAAGACGGTGGCGGATGCCGTTTGTGCCACGCTAGAATCTCACGGGATTCGCGTTTGGATCGCGCCGCGTGACGTTCTTCCCGGCATTCACTACGGCGAAGCCATTATTGACGCCATTCATGAGTGCCGCATCATGGTGCTCGTTTTTTCCTCGAAGGCCAACTTGTCCGGCCATATTCCCAAGGAGATCGAACGTGCCGTCAGCCTGGGCATCACCGTCATGCCGCTGCGCATCGAGGATGTCGCGCCGGCCAAGTCGCTGGATTACTTTATCGGCAGCGTCCACTGGCTCGATGCCTTGACGCCGCCACTGGAAGTGCACCTTCAGAGGCTGGCGGCGAATGTGCAGACGCTGCTTTCGCGAGGCGATACAAGAACCGAAGTGCACGCAGGCCCGGCACATGTTCCCGGAAACGCGCCAGCCGCGCCGGTCCAGTCGCGCGTCACGCAACATGCGGCGCGGCCCACGTGGGAATATTTCGTGATCGGCGGGTTGGCTGCGATCGTGCTGATTCTGGGGTTCTTGACGTACCGTTCCAAGTTCCAGCGGAGCGCGGCATCCGCGCCAATCGTGGCGGCCAAGTCGGCGCCGGTGCCCGCCGCACCTCCTGTGGCTGTGCCGGTAGCTGTTCCTACGGCGGGCCTGCCTGACAAACCCAAGAAACTTCTCGCGCCCGCGGCGAGCACAGCTGTTTCACCGGCTGTCTCCGCAATTCCCTCAGCGGCTCCCTCCACGCCTCCTCCCGCGGCTCACCTTGCGAAGCCCCCTCGCGAAGTTGCCCTTCACTACGTGGATGATTCAACCGTAAAGCTGGAACAGCTCATCGGAGATGAGGACAAGGAGCGGCATAAACCCACCGCGAACCAAACTTTCACGCGATTCGGCGTGGAGGGAACGGAGCTTGGCAGTTCTTTCGAACACCAAGGTCACATCTATTTTCTGTTCGGACCGACCCTGGGCCGCTCGCCCGGATTATCCAACACAATCGCGACCACTGACACGACGAATCCCACCGGCGGCGTTCACTTGGATTTCCTGACGAACGGCGGCAAAAACGTCGCCGTGCAGCCCACCGGCGTCACGATGGCGCCGATGGATACGCCCGTGGCGGGAATCAGCCTGGACGGGCAGATGTACGTGGCCATCAGCACAAATTTCACGAAGGGCCGCGCTACCGAGCGCTCCGTCCTAACCAAGTTTGTCGCTCCGGAAACTTTCCAAACGGTTCGCAGCATTTCCGAACTTCCCGACGGGCGATTCATCAGAATGTCCATGCATGCCCAGCCGGGAACCATCGCGGGGCTTCCTCCCGGCGGGCCTTTCGTTCTCACTTGGGGAACGGGCCGATACCGCGAGAGCGACGCGTATCTGTCGATTGTCCCCGCGGGTCAGTTCGAAGCGGGCAAGGGAATTCGCTACTTCGCGGGGCTGGACGCGTCAAACGCTCCGACCTGGAGCGACAACGAATCGGATGCAACTCCAATTGTGAAGGACGGCACGCTCGGGGACTTGTCCGTTACCTGGTGCAAGGAACTTGGTTTGTGGCTGATGGCTTACGACCGCCGGACGCAACCCAACGGGATCGCCTTTTCCTACTCGCGGACGCCGTGGGGACCGTGGAGCGAGCCTGAGATCTTGTTCAACCCCGTGCGTGATAACGCTCTCGGAAAATTCATACACGGTCCCATGAGAAAGATTGACGACGGCCTTGCAGGGCCCGTCCTGGGACAGAGGGGTCGAGTGAACGCCGCGGAAATCCGTGGTGGCGCGGCTGCTCCCTATGTTGTGGAACGCTGGACCAAAGTCCAGGGCTCCGAACTCGAACTCTACTATTTGATGTCGACTGTCAATCCCTACGTTGTGGTCCTGATGAAATCAATCTTGCGGATCGAGTAGGGATTGAAGAACGCCGAACGGGAAAGCGCTTTTCCCATCTGAATGACCTTCATGAGCAACCCGCCCAGGAATTCCCTCCACTTGCCCGTCGCCCTAGCCATCGGATTCACCGGGCATCGCAAGCTTCCGCATGAAGCCAAGTGCCGCGAAGCCATACGAAAAGTACTCCTGGAGTGGATCGAGAAAGTTCCAGGAGTTGTTTACGGCGTCACATCCGCCGCCGCCGGTGGAGACTTGCTGTTTGCGGAAACATGCATCGAGCTGAATCTGCCGATCCGCGTTTTTTTGCCACTGCCGAAAGAACAATTCCGCGATGATTTTGACGAACCCGCATGGGCCCGCGCGGAATGCGTATTCCAGAAGGCGCTGTCGGTGGAAGTCACCGGAGCAGGCGAGAAATTGACGGAGCGCTATTACGAATGCGGCATCGAAACAGTGCAAGAGAGCCAGTTGCTCGTCGCGCTCTGGGACGGAGAGCCCAGCCAGGGACTCGGCGGCACGGCGGACATGGTTCACTTTGCGAAGGAACTGGGGCGGCCGGTTATTTGGATTCACAGCGCGACCGGCGCGATGCAGCAATTCAACGTGAGTCCTGAAATCCTGAATGATCCGGAAATGCGTTTCCTGAACGGATTGCCCGGACCCGCCGTCCCAATGGCCGCAGGCTTCCCTCGCGATCTGGCGAATGCGTGGTTCGTCAAATTGGACGAAAATGCCAGCCGCGTCGCACCACAGTTTCGTCGGATGGCCGCGATTCCGATCTTCTGCACGGCCGCTGCGGCTGTGCTGAGCGGCAAGACAGCTTACACCGGGAGCAGCGTAGTTTGGCTGTGGATGGGAACGGCGCTTGGAGTCATGGCCGCCTCACTGCCAACGATCCTGAGACTCGGTCGCCGCCAGGTTGCCTGGACGAGGATGCGAACCGCCGCGGAAATTTGCCGTTCCTGCCTGGCGCTTTGGTGGACGCCTGCGCTTTACGAGGTGGTTGGACCGGAGGTTGTGCCCGATCTGGCCGGGATGCTGACCTCGCTGAACTTTTTGAAAATGTCGGATCGCGCGGCGCACAGAAACAATCTCGACGAATTCAAGCGGCTCTACAGAGGCGAGCGGGTGCAGCATCAGATCGCCTATTTTTCACGCCACGCAAATCACGCGGCCGCGTGGGCGCGCCGGTACCGGGTTGTCACCTGGGTGAGCACGATTCTTGCCGCAGGGCTGGACTTCTGGCTGCTGCTCAACGCGCATGGCCTGAACCATTCAATATCGGCGCGGGTGAGGCCGGAGCTGGCGCTGTCGGTTGCGCTCTTCTTCCAAATCGCCACGGTGGCCGGGTCGCTCGTGGTGGTCAACGACTACGTGCGCCGCCGGGATCGCTACAGGGAATTGCATCGCATGCTGTTGCAATGGGACAAACAACTGGAGCTATCCGAGACCTGGCCGATCGTGCTGCGGATCGCTTCCACCGTGGAAAAGGCGTTGCTCGCGGAATTGATCGAGTGGAGATCGCACATACGGAACCAGAAGTTGCCGCAGAAATAATACTGCGCTCCCCGCGCTTGAGCTGGCGCCCCCATAGATTAATTAAAACTTAACGGACCGGCGCAGCATTGAGCGACACGGGTCCGCGAACTCCCGGCGCGACAATCTAGAACTCGAGTCGCGCCGAGAGTTGTATATTGCGCGATCCGTACTTCGGGGCCGCAGCCAGCGGCTGTCCGAAATTGCTATTCGCCGTGGCATCCCAGATCGGAAGATTGGTGCAATTGGGGTCGCCGATCGGCGTGCATTCTTCGGTGGTTGTGTACTGCACGTTATTCACCGAAGTCTGCTGGAAATTCGCATGATTAAACAAGTTAAACGCCTCGGCCCGGAACTTCAGCCCCAACCGCTCGTTCAACTTGAAGCCGCGGGCGACGCTCAAGTCCACGTCTCGCACACCCGGCCCGCGAAACGAATTGAATCCTTCCCCCGGCACAATCGAAAAATTCACATTTGGCGAATCGAATACGGCTGTATAGGGACGGCCGCTTGCGATAGTCGCCACCGACGAAAATGTAAATCCCCTCAATCCTCGCATCACGGGCGACCACGATCCACTCAATACGAGACGGTGCGTCTGGTCCAGTTGCGAAGACCGCGCTGCGATGCCTTGTCGAATTGATTCATGTAGCCCGTTCCAACATCGATGGCTTTCGAGAACGTGTAGGCCATGGCGCCGAGGAATTGTCCTGACTGATGCTTCACCGAAACCAGCATCCCGTGATACACGGAGGTGCCGGAATTATCCACTGCGTTGATCGCAGCGAAATTGGAATCAGCAAATCCATCGATATTTTCAAATTCCGGGACCACATACGATTTTCCGCTGGGTAGATTTACAGTCGCCTGCGTAAAATTCCCGCCAAACGCTAGCTGTTGATCCGGCGGCACAAGGTTCAGGTCATATCCGAAGTTCCCGTTTGCCTGCCGTGTCACTCCATTGGAATTTCCGAGGAGCGCCACGCCATGCGTATACACATACCCGAAGCTCATCGAAGTCTTCGCACCAAACTTGTGCTCCACAGTCAAATTGCCTTGCTCCACGTATGGATTTCGGAAGTTCGGAACGAACACGTGAAGCGATTGTCCCCCGGCCCCGGCGCCTCCTGCAGGTGGAGCCGTGAGACCGTTTGGATATGTGACGAGCGGAGCGTTATTGCCGAACGCAGGTCCGGTCAGAAATATGAATTGCCTGGAGACTCCGTTCGTGACCAGTGCATCGGAGACATCCAGCAAGTCTTCCTGAATAAAGAAAATTCCGAACGACCCGCGGACTACGGTGTCGCCTTTGCCGTCCAATGAATACGCAAACCCTACGCGCGGCGCGAAGTTGTTGTTGTCTCGTGGAATTCGGCAGGTGAGCGCAGCCACCGGATTTGGATCCGGACTGCAAACTTTAGGCTGCGGGAGTTGCTGGTAATCCCAGCGCACCCCGTAGTTCAGATTCAACCTCGACGTTGCCTGAAACTTGTCCTCCACGTACAAAGAATACGTCGGAGCCGTAAACAATGCCGTTGACTGTCCGAACGATTGCAAATCAAATTCAAACGCTCCCGTGGCTACGTCTGCCAGGCTCGCAAATTGAAAATATCCCGCCGGGCCGTACACAAAATAGTCGCGGTCATGGTTGATGTTGATGTCCACGCCGCTTCGCATCGTGTGGCGCCCCAGGATGTACGTGAAATTGTCGGAGAACTCGAACCGTTGGTCCGCGGTGGAGAGTTGGAAGCGATTTCCTCCGAATACGTACCCCGTATCCGGATTCCCGATTACGGTCGACGGCGTGGTAGGCGCGGAATCCGGCAGGTCGGAATGAAGATCGTAGGCGTAATGAAACCTCGCTTCGTTGAACATCTTCGGGCTCAGTGTGGACACGACCGAGAATTGGAAGAAGTGGCTCGTCGCTCCGTCCGTCAAACTCAGGCCATCGCCGGTCGACGTCGGCGTATTGAAATACCCGTGCGGGCTGAGGAATCGTTGATAGTTGTAGGACGCGGTGAACGAGTTTATGGTCGAGAGCTGTCCGCTGAGTTTCACGAACGCTGTGTTTTGGTTAAAGCTGCGGGGAAAGGACCCTGAATTTGCGGTCAGGATGTTCGCAATCGAAGGATTCGCGGCGAGGAAGGCGCTTTGCGCGGCCGCGTCACCCAGGGTTTGTAGCGCGGGGCTATCGTTGACGGTGACCGGCTCATTGCGGATTTGCCCTTCGTAGTTGGCCAGATAAAACAGCTTGTCCTTTTTGATCGGTCCGCCCACCGTGGCGCCGAATTGCTGCCGCCGGTTCGGGGGTTTGGAAATGCCCAGTCGATTGTCGATGGAATCGTTCGCATTCATGGAGGAGTCCAAGAGGTAGTAGTAAGCGTCTCCGTGAAGTGTGTTTCCGCCGCTCTTTGTCACGGTGTTGACGAGTCCGCCTCCCGACTGTCCGAATTCCGCTTCGTACCCCGACGTGTTCACCTGGAATTCCTGCACGACGTCTTCGCTGAATTGGAAGGGAATGGTACCCCGGCCGATCGCCTGCGAGAAAAACGCATTGTTATTGTTGCCGCCGTCGACCTCGTAATTGTTGAAGTTTCCGGAAATCCCGTTAAAGCTCACCATACCTAAGTCGCCGTCCGTCGTCGCGCCCGGCGTCAAAAGCACGAAATCCGTAAAGTCGCGTCCGTTTAGCGGCAGATTTTCGATCGCCCCCTGCCCGACCACGGCGCTGATCGACGTTTGCGTCGTATCCACCAGCGGCAGATCCGCCGTCACAACGACTCTCGTATCGGTGCTTCCTACGGCCAGTTGAGGTCGCAGACTTATCGTCGTTCCAACCGTCACGACTACACTGTCCAGTTCCATGAATTTGAAACCGGATTTCTCAATGCTCACGTGATAGGTGCCCGGAGTCAGGTAAGGAAAAAGAAAATGTCCGCTCGGGTCGCTCGTCTGTACCGTGGTCACGCCTGTAGCGTCGCTGCGCGCCGATACCGTGGCACCCGCCACAGTGGCGCCACTATCATCCAGAACCGTGCCTTCCACCCGCCCGCTTCCCAAACCCGACTGCCCTGCGGCTGGCTCTGTCATCAACGCCGCCGCGATCAAGCCGCAGGCCAGCAAAGCCGCGAATTTCACTCCCCGGATGGCGCGTTTCCGCAATTGTATTTCCATCATGCCCCCTTGTCCTCTGGTTCTTAAAGTCTTGCAAAAGTTCCTGGTTCGGAGGTGTGCTTCACACTTGCCACTTAGTCCCGTGGCTCTCCCTCATTCCTCGATCCGCACTACTTGCATCCGGTCGAATCTCACGAAACCCGATGGATCGTAACATCGGCCAATCCACTTGAATCCATTTTATTTTTGGCTGGCAGGCATTTCGATCCCCGAAGACGCGGTTGGGCAGTCTACTCTCTTTACGCGGATACGGGGAAGTCGTACTGCTTTTTTTGAAACGGTTGGTTTGGTTGCAGTGCAGGTCGGCGTGTGTGAGACGTATTTGAGATCCTGCAAAAGCGCGCCGGAGTAGCGCCTACTCAATACTGTCGGCGAAAATAGAGCGGCCAATCACCTTAACGTCGATGGAAATGGGAGGGCGCAGACCGCTGCCCTGCACGATCGCTCCCCGGACCCAGGTGTTGCCCCCGAGAGCCCCGACTTTCAAGGGATCGTACACGGTACCGTCGCACGAATTCGCGACCATGGGATGGCTGGCATTGAATTTAAATTTCGAAGCGAGCCTTCCGAGATCGGTCACGAATTCCAATTCGCAGCGGCCGAATGGCCCCTGGAGGGAAAACGCCCAGTATTCTCCGCCGGGAAGCCGGATCACCATGGCGGGAATATTTTCCAGTGTCAGAGGATTCACGAAAGTGAATTTCTTCGCGGCCCATGGTTTGGATAGATCATCCATCGTCGCGGCCAAGGTTGGCCCTTCGTGAACTGCCGGAATGGGATTTGATGGCGGCGGAGTTGGCGCGGCCTCCTGCGTGGCTCGCGCGTCAGAAGAGGAAGAATTGGCTTCGCCGTGGGACTTGCTCTTCACCCACCAGAATAAAACTGCGCCGATCAACACGATGGCCGCAGCGATGCCGCCGATTTGCAGCAGGCGCTGTGTATCGAGGCCTCCCGTGCCGCGTCCCGCCTGGCGGTCGCCCTGACCCACTCCGGGAATTGTCGGCATTTCGGGCCGGAACGGATCAAATTTATTCTCCGCGGGTTTGTCGGGGGGCGTGTCCGGAGTTTTCGTGGGTAGTTTGACGGGCATGGGAATCAAAATTTGCGCATACGGATTACGGTGCCGTTTTGTTCGTGCTTCACTTCATCCATCAGCTTGTTGATCAGCAAAATCCCGCGGCCATGCTCGGAATGCAAATTGGATTCGTCAGTAGGAGAGGGGATGGACTTGGGGTCGAACCCGCTGCCCGGATCGCGAACTACGATCACGATGCCTTCTTCTCGGTCGCCGCTTACGGAACATTCGACTTTCTTGGCAGGATCGCCCTTGCAACCGTGCAGGACTGCGTTGGCCAGCGCTTCGCGCAACGCCATCTCAATTTCAAATTCCTTGCCCGAGGCATAATCCAATTCCCCGACCAGCCTCATGACCCAGCCCACCACGGGCGAAATGGCCGCGACATCGGCAGGCAGGCTCACCTCGAAGCGCATGGAGAAGGATTGCTCCTTGCCGGACGTTTCTGGATTTATCTTTGTACGCATACCGGATTTCGAGCGCGTGTCGCTCGCGCGAATTGCGCATAAAAGGCAGAAATTGCAGTCCTGGGCAACTGCCAAGCTACCGAATTATATTTTGGACCTGAGTGAACACCCAAACAAGAAGAGGGGAAGGACAGTGTTCCGCATGGATACCCCACCCACGGACCTAGAGGGCGAGCGAAGCCTGGTGGCGGATCTGTTCATTCAAATTAGCAATCGCCAAGAGCAATTGCAGCAGATTCGAGCGCATCTCATCACCTATTTCCAGGTTCTCGTTCCCGATGGTTTCGACAATGAAATCCACCTGCGCGAGCATCCAGTCGCGCGCATCGCGGTCAGCGGTTTCTCCCCGGCTTACGAGCTCCGTAATGGCATTGAGCTCTTGCGTGGAGTCCGCGAGGTAGCTATCCAGACTCGGGCCGGCTTCGCCGAAGCTCGCGGGGAGTTCGATCACGGACTTTTCGGAATAACTGTTGCGACTAGGAGTCGTCATGGGCCACACCTCAACCTTCCTTGGATCTATAGGGGTGAAGAGAGCACGCCTGCTGCCAATCAGGGAAAGCCCTGCATCTCCATTGTTTTGGCGAGGCTGCGCACAATCTCCCCGCGGAAGGGCGGCCTGCGCGGCTGGGCAAACCGGATAGAATCTATCCTGCGTGTGGAAGCAGGGAGTATTTCAGTCCCGGCCGCATTTGTGAGGGATGAGGCGCAAGGAACACTTTCCCTCGAAGCAAAAGTATTGACTTGCCGGGAAACTCCTAGGCGAATTAGCATGGACACGCTTTGCCACCGAGGCCATGATGGGTGGGCCAACGCAGTCGCACCTTGGGATGCGAGGAGGGTCATCCGTATGCGCAAGTTAACAATTCTATGCGCGGCGCTTTTTTGTTTTTCTCTCACAGCGTCAGCACAGGATTCCACAGCGGCGTTCGATGCCAGCAGTCCAGCCAGTGAACCCGCCGCTCCCGCGTCGCTCATCCCCGCGGATCGCGAGCCGTGGCAATTGGGCGTGGGGTTTCAATTTCTGCAATTCAATGTTCTGGGCCAAAAATTCCATGATTTCGGCTATCAAGCGGACGTCACAAGATATTTTGTCAACTGGTTCGGTGTAGAAGGCACTGCGATCGCCGGATTCGGAAGCGCGGGATCGAATCCAAGCATTACCGCGAATTCGTTATTCCTTGGCGGCGGACCTCACGTTACCGTGTATAACACTCGTCGGTTTGAGCCGTGGGTCCACGTGCTAGTCGGTTGGGAGCGCTTCCGCTTCACTCAATCGGACGTGCTTGGCAACAATTCCCACGCCGCGTTCATGGGAGGCGGGGGTGTGGACTATAAGATCGGCGGAGGGCGCATCTATTGGCGAGTTCAAGGCGACTTCATGGGAACGAACATCGGGCCGCCGGGGTTTTCAAAAAATTATTCTGTCGGTACGGGCATAGTTCTCAATTTCTAAAGGACGCGGCAATTTTTCTTCAAAGGTCGTCATTTAGCGAGGAAAGCTCGCGCCATGCCGGCCTTTTTATTTTGCTGCGCGACAGGCGTTTCGCCGTCGCG